>NZ_NRRD01000005.1 GCF_020023995.1 Rhodobacter sp. TJ_12
GCCCCCAAACCCGCCGCCGCCGCCCCCGCGCCGGAGCCTGTGGTGGAGCAACACCGCCGCCAGCAACGTGTGCTGCGCCGCCGGGTGCGGACGTCGGATCTGGAGGCTGCGGAATGAAACCCGCCAAGGCTGGACCGGCTGCAAAAACGAAAAAAGCCCCTGCAAAACCGCCCGCCAAAAAGGCGCGCAGGCGGTTTGGTCGGGGGAGCTTGCTGCTGATCGCCACGCTGTTCGCCGCTTCGGGGGCGATTCGGTTTGGCTCCGGCATTGCGCAGGCCTTTGCCACCGATACCGGCGCGCAAGATGCGCAACCCGTGCAAACCGCCGAGGAATGCATTTCCGAGCCGGGCGTGATGCTGATGCTGAAAGAAGTGCAAGCGCGCGAAAAGAAACTGCGCGAAGGCGAACAATTGCTGTCCGATCGGTCCCAGGCCATCGCGCTGGCGGAAAAGCGAATCGAGGATCGGCTTGCCCTGTTGGTCGAGGCGGAACGGAACCTGTCGCAAACGGTCACCATGGCCGATCAAGCCGCCGATGAAGACGTGGCCCGGCTGGTGACGGTTTATGAAAACATGAAACCGAAGGAAGCCGCGCCGCTCTTTGCGGCCATGGCACCCGATTTCGCGGCAGGTTTCCTTGCGCGGATGCGCCCCGATGCTTCGGCCGCGGTGATGGCCGCGCTGGAACCGCAGGTGGCCTATTCGATCTCGGTGATCATGGCCGGGCGCAATGCGGGCGCGCCGCAAGAATAACCTTGCAGAGCATTTGTTAAGCCAAGTCTGGCACAGTCGCTCCGGATGAATGGAGAACGGACATGATCGGCATTATCGGGATCGTCGTCATCTTTGGCATGGTC
Source organism: Rhodobacter sp. TJ_12 (assembly GCF_020023995.1). Classification (GTDB taxonomy): domain Bacteria; phylum Pseudomonadota; class Alphaproteobacteria; order Rhodobacterales; family Rhodobacteraceae; genus Rhodobacter. The sequence goes on from NZ_NRRD01000005.1 coordinate 857, forward strand.
TTCGGCGGCTACGTGGCGGCCGGGGGCAAGATGGGGATTATCCTGAAATCTCTGCCCTTTGAGATGATCATGATCGGCGGCGCCGCCGTGGGAGCATTCTTGCTTTCCAATGATGGCGCGTCGGCCAAACACACGCTCAAAGACATCGGCAAAGTGTTCAAGGGCCCGAAATGGAAGCCAGCGGATTACCGTGATCTTCTCTGCCTTCTGTTCGAACTGATTCGACTGGCGCGACAAAACCCGGTGGCGATCGAAGAGCATATCGAAGATGCCGAAAATTCGTCGATCTTCGGGAAATATCCGAAAATCGTGCATGACCACGAAGCGGTCGAGCTGATCTGCGACACGATGCGGTCCGCCTCGATGAACTATGACGATCCCCATCAGGTCGAAGAGGTGCTCGAAAAGCAGCTTGAGGCGAATTACCACCACGCCATGCACTCCAGCCACGCCATGCAATCCGTGGCCGACGCCATGCCCGCGCTGGGGATCGTGGCCGCCGTGTTGGGCGTGATCAAAACCATGGGCTCAATCGACCAGCCGCCCGAGATTCTGGGCAAGATGATCGGCGGCGCGCTTGTCGGCACCTTCTTGGGTGTGTTTTTGGCCTATGGCTTCATTGGTCCCTTCGCGACCCGCATCAAGGCCGTGGTCGATGAAGACGCCCATTTCTACAAGCTGATCCGCGAGGTGCTGGTGGCCAACCTGCACAACCACGCGACCAATATCTGTATCGAAGTCGGCCGTCAGAACACGCCGCATCACATCCGGCCCAGTTTCTCGGAACTCGAAGAGGCGCTCAAGGCGGTGAAATCGGAGGCGGCATGAGGTTTTTTGCCCTCCTTCTGGCCGGGTTTGTTTTGCTGGCAAGCCCGGCGGCTGCGCAACAGATCGACGTGCGGTCGGGCGAGCATGCGGATTTCTCGCGGCTCGTGTTCATGTTTCCACCCGGCACCGAATGGAGCACCGAGCGGGTCGACGGCGGCTACAAGCTGACCACCCAGACCCAGACACGCTACAATCTGACAAATGTCTTTCGGTTGATTCCCAGAACCCGGATTCAGTCGGTGTCCGCCGATCTTGATGCGCGCTCGGTCTTTATCGAGACCGGGCCAGAGGTGCATCTTGAAGCGTTTCAATTGCCGATTGGCGCCGTGGTGATCGATATTGCCGATGGCGCGGATGAAACGAAAATCGCAGCGTCTGCGTCCCCATCTTTGCCGACGGTCAATGCGCCGCGCCATTCCTATCGGCCCGAACCGAAGCTTGGCTATCTTGACCTTTACTGGTCCGACAAGCCGACGCAATTGCGCCCCGAGGCGCAGCCCGCGCCAACCGACAAGCCCGACCATACCACTCCGCCCGGCGACGAGGTGGCCAATCTTGATTTCCCCGATGACCGTATCAGCGGCGCCGAAATCGCGCTGATCGATGAATTGAGCCGCGCGGCAACGCAGGGGTTGATCACCATGCAAATGCCGCCCCGCCCCCCGGCCACTGCGCCTAGGGGCACAGCCGCAACCGAAGCCGACACCTTGCAAGAATCTCAAGACGCGCCGAAAATAGCAAAGGCGCACCATCCGGACAGCCCCGAGGCGCATCTGGCGCTGCAGGCAGAAACCGTGATCGATCGCGACGTGGCAGAGCATTTACTGCAAGGCAGATTGGCAAATTCGGGCCATAGCTGCCCGCGCGATTCTGCCTATGACCTGCAAGCTTGGCTGAACGACAAAACGCCGACGCAACAGATTGCCGATGCGCGCCGCGATCTGGTGGAAGAATTCGACCGACCGCATTTGCGTGGGATCGAACACCTGGCACAAGTCTATATCGCACTTGGTTTCGGCACCGAGGCGAAGGCGCTTTTCCGCTCTTTCGAGGTCGAAGACGAGGTCGATCCGATTCTGCCGATCATGGCCGATATCGTCGATGGCAACGCCCCGACGCCCTACCCGGCTTTCGCGGCACTGACATCTTGTGACAGCAAAGTGGCGCTTTGGGCGCTGCTGGCCCAGCCCGAGCCGCCGCTGCGTGAAACCGTTAATTTCGGCGCGGTTCTGCGGGCCTATTCCGCGCTGCCGCCCGATATTCGCAGTATCGTTGGCCCCGATCTCAGCGCACGGCTGATCGAGCTGGGCGCGACCGATGTGGCGCAAACCGTGCGCTCCATGCTGGCGCGCGCGCCCGGTGACCATAACGATTCGCTCGATTACATCGATGCGCAAATCGACCTGTCGGAAGGCCGCGATACCGAAGCGACAGAGCGGCTCGACAAGGTCGCCGAGCAAAATTCGGATGCAGCGGCAGAGGCGCTGGCGCTTTCGATCGAAACAAAATTGTCCCGGGGCGAAGCGATTCCCGCCCATGAGGTGGAAAACGCTGGCGCACTGGCGCGGCAATTGCGCGGCACCGAGATCGGCGACAAACTGATCCGCGTGGAAATCCTTGGCAATGCCTCGACCGGGCAGTTCGATCCGGCTTTCGAACAGTTGGAACGGTGGAGCGCGCCGGTAGACCCGAGCCTGCGGCGCGACACGCAAAATGACCTTTTGGCGGTGCTGGCCAAGGTGCCCGACGCGGAAATGTTCATCGAAACCTTTTTCCGCTATCGGCCGGAATGGGGCCCCGAAGAACTGACCGCAGACGTACAAATTGCACTGGCCGACCGGCTTTCGGAAAGCGGCTTTTCGATTTCGGCACGGGCGGTGCTGTCCCCCCGGACCCGGCGCAGCGAGGCCGGACGATTCGCCTTGGCGCGCGCGGCTTTGGCCGGCAATGACGCAGCCGCGGCTTATTCGCACCTGACCGGATTGACCGGCGAAGAAGCGGCGCTTTTGCGGGGCCGCGCGCTGACCCTTTTGGGCCAGCACCAAAATGCCGAAACGGCCTATGCCGAAGCGGGCGCAACCGAGGCCCAGACCGAGGCTGCCTGGCGTGCCGGCAATTGGGACCGTGTCACAGATTCGGGAACGGAAACGCAAAAGCGCTTTGTCGAAATTTTCGGCGAAACCGCCCCGTCTGACACGGGTGCGGCCATCCCCGCCGGGCCGTTGGCCGCCGCGCAGCAATTGATCGCGCAAAGCGCCGCCGAACGCGAAGCCTTCGAAAAACTGATGGAAGATTTGAAATAGGGGCGGTGCTTGCGCCCGCCCCGTTCAACCGTCTTCTTTTCTGCTTGATGCGGGCTCAGCCCGCCGGGGCCAACGCCTTGGCCAAACGCGCGAAGCTTGCCGAAGTATGATCGGGCGCATCTTGCGCGATGAACCCATCCAACGCGGGCCAAACCCGGATCGCCGCATCGATCATCGGATCGCTGCCAGCGGTATATAGCCCCGCCTGAATCATCATCTCGGCCCGGTCGTAAGCGCCAAGCAGTTTGCGCGCTTTGCCGATCAGCGCATTCTCGGGCGGGGTCGCCGCATCGGGCAAAGACCGCGAGACCGAGCGCAACAGATCAATGGCCGGGAAGCGCCCTCGCTCCGCGATGGCACGATCCAAAACAACGTGGCCATCCAGCGTGCCGCGCAGAATGTCGGCCACCGGCTCTTCCATATCAGAGCCCGCCACCAGTACCGAAAAGACAGCGGTGATATCACCCGTGCCTTCAGGCCCCGGGCCAGAGCGTTCTGCAAGCGACATGATCTGATGCGCGGTCGAAGGCGGATAGCCGCGCAGGCTGGCCGGTTCGCCCCCCGCCAAGGCCACTTCGCGATGCGCCTCGGCAAAGCGGGTGACGCTATCGGCCAAGAACAGCACATGCTTGCCCTGATCACGGAAATGTTCCGCCACGGTCATCGCCGCCCAACCGCAACGGCGGCGCACCAGCGGCGACTGATCCGAGGTGGCGGCCACGATCACCGCGCGCGCCATACCCTCGGGCCCCATGGTCTTTTCTACGAATTCGCGCAGCTCGCGCCCGCGTTCGCCAATCAGCGCAATCACCACGACATCGGCTTCAACCCCCTTGGCGAATTTCGCCAAAAGCGACGATTTGCCCACGCCAGATCCCGCAAAAAGGCCGATCCGCTGCCCACGCACCAAAGGCAAAAGCGTGTTGAACACATCCAATCCGGTTTCGACCCGGTCCCCAAGGCGGCCGCGTGTGGCGGCGGCGGGCGGGGCGGCGCGAACGTTGCGATCTTCGGGGCCGCGCAACAACGGGCGACCATCAAGCGGGCGGCCAAACGGATCGACGATCCGCCCGACCCAGGAATTATCGGGCGCGATGCCCGCTTGCCCCAGCACCTCAACCCGGTCGCCAATCGCGACGCCTTCGACGGCCCCATCGGCCAGAAGCGTCACCGCCCCTCGGCGTAAGGCGATCACCTCGGCATCGAATCGCGCGCCAGAGCGCGCATGGATCTGTGCGCGGTCGCCCAAGGTCGCGCGCGCGGTCAGCCCGCTGACCTCAATCGTGCCTTGGCCAACCTCAAAAACACGGCCGACCGGATGCACCGCGCCCACTTCGGCGATTTCCGCCTGCAACATTTCCAATCCACCCAGTGCCATTCTGGCCTCCATGGTTACCGAGCTCGTATCAAGCCCGTCCTCTCGAAACTGTTTTTAAACGAATCTCCCTTAATCCTTGGTTGATAGCTCGGAGGAGAAACCCCGATGTTCGGTAAACTCACAGTTTTTCAGATGGCGCAGTCCATGGCCCAAACGGCCGCCCTGAGCCAAAGTGCGATTGCGACCAATATCGCCAATGCCGATACCCCCGGGTATCAGGCACGCGAGGTCGCCTCTTTCGCCGAAACCTATCGAAGCGATAGCGGCGCGAACATGCGCGCGACCCGTGCAGGCCACCTTGGCGGCGAAGGCCGATATCACGTCGAAGTGCGTGAAAGCCGCGACACCAATGGCGCATCCCCCGATGGCAACAGCGTATCCATCGAAGACGAAATGGTTGCTGCGGTGCGCGCGAAAAGTCAGCACGACCGCGCCATTGCGATCTACAAATCCTCGCTGGGCATCTTGCGTGCCAGCCTTGGCCGGAGCTGAGGCAGATGGCGGATTTCAGCAATACCCTTTCGGTTTCCGCTTCTGGCCTGAAGGCGCAATCCATGCGCCTGCGCTATGTTTCGGAAAACATCGCGAACGTCGACACCCCCGGCTACCACCGCAAGGTGACCAGCTTTGAGGAAGTGGTGTCGCAAGACAACGGTGCCGCCGAGGTGCAACTCGGCCCCGTGCAACTCGACCCGAAGGAACTGGCCCGAATCTATGATCCGGGCAACCCGATGGCCGATGAAAACGGCTACTACGACGGCTCGAATGTCGATCTGGTAGTCGAGATCGCAGACGCGCGCGAAGCGCAACGCAGTTACGAGGCGAACCTCAAAATGTTCGAACAGACCCGGCAAATGTCGTCGGCGCTGATGGATCTGCTGCGTCGTTGAAACCTGAAGGAGGTCCAGAATGGACATCAAATCTTCTGTTGCGACCCAAGGCTATACCTTGGCCCGCTCCGCCGCCGCGCCGCAGGCCGGCAGCGGCAATTCCCAACAAAGCACGCTTGGCAGCCTTGCCACGAGCTTTATGGAAACCATGCAAGAAAGCGAGCAAACGGCAAAGGCCGCCATGCTTGGCAGCGCCGATCCGCATGCACTTGTGCAGGCGCTCGCACAGACCGAACTGGCGGTGGAAACAGCCGTGACGGTGCGCAACAAGGTCGTCGAGGCCTATCAGGAAATCCTGCGGATGCCGGTGTAAGATGGAAGACGTCGTCTTCTTTGACACGATGCGCGAAGGGCTTTGGATCGCCGTTATGATCTCGGCGCCGATGCTGATCGTCGCGCTCATCGCCGGGGTCGCCATCGGCCTGTTTCAGGCGCTGACCTCGGTGCAGGAAATGACGCTGACCTTCGTGCCAAAGGTCGGCGCCATGCTGGTCGTGTTCTGGGTCTCGATGTCTTTCATGTCGAAGTCGCTGGTCGAGTTCTACACCGCCCGGATCATCCCCCTCATCATCGGAAGCTGAGCCATGGATAATTCGATCTACGCGGCCCTGTCGCGCCAGTCGGGCCTGATGCGCGAAATGCAGGTGGTGGCCAATAACATGGCCAACATCACCACCACCGGCTTTCGCCGTGAAGGGGTCGTCTTTGCCGAATATGTCGATTCGCTCGATGGGCAGGAACCCTCGCTGTCGATGGCCTATGCGCATGGGCGGCTGGTCGATTTCGAACAAGGTCCGCTGGCCGAAACCGGCGGCGCGCTGGATTTCGCGATCCAAGGCGAAGGCTTCTTCATGGTCGAAACGCCCGAGGGCAACCAGCTCACCCGTGCTGGCAGCTTTCTGCGTTCGCCCGCAGGGGAACTGGTGACGCCGGAAGGTTTTCGCGTGCTCGACAATGGTGGCACACCGATTTTCCTGCCCGCCGATCAGGGCCGGGTTGCGATGGCCGAAGACGGCACGCTGTCGGTTGGCGGGGCGCCGCTGGCACAGATCGGCCTCTACCTGCCCGAAAATTCCACCACGATCAGCTTGCAGGCGGGCACCCGCTTTGCCGTGCCCGATGGCACTTTGCCCGCCGAAAACGCCCGCGTGATGCAGGGCTTCGTGGAACAGTCGAACGTTGATCCGATCAAGGAAATCTCGCGCATGATCGAGGTGCAGCGCGCCTACGAGATGGGCCAGAAATTCCTCGACCGCGAAGACGAACGGATCCGCAGCGTCATCTCGACGCTCAAGTAATAGGAGAGAGCCATGCGTGCCCTGCAGATCGCCGCCACCGGGATGAGCGCCCAGCAAACGCGGGTCGAGGTCATCTCGAACAACCTCGCCAACATGTCCACCACCGGCTACAACGCCCGGCGCGCGGAATTTGCCGATCTGATGTATCAGCAAGCCACTCGCCCCGGCACGGTCACCGCCAATGATGGCACAATCATCCCCGCCGGGGTGCAGCTTGGCCTTGGCGTGCGGCCCACGGCGGTCAGCGTAAACCTGTCGCAAGGCTCGCTGACCTCGACCGGGGGCGATCTGGATCTGGCGATCGATGGCTATGGCTATCTTGAAGTCACGATGCCTTCTGGCATCTCGGCTTATACCCGCGATGGCGGGCTGAAACGCTCTGCCGATGGGCAGGTCGTCACCTCGGATGGCTATCCGCTGGTTCCTAACATCACCATTCCCGATGACGCCCGCACGATTGCGATCAGTGCCGATGGCGAGGTTTACGCCTATTTCGCCGATCAGGTGCAACCGCAGCTTCTGGGCCAGATCACCTTGGCCGGTTTCACCAATGAAAAAGGGCTCGAAGCGATTGGCTCGAACCTGTTCTTGGAAACCGAGGCCTCGGGCCCGCCCGCCGTTTCGACCCCCGGGCTCGATGGGCTGGGCACGGTGCGGCAAGGCTACCTTGAGGAAAGCTCGGTCGATGCGGTGCGCGAGATCACCGAACTGATCAAGGCCCAGCGCGGCTATGAAATGAATGCCAAGGTGATTACCGCCGCCGATGAAATGCTCGCGGCCACCACGCAGGTGCGCTGATGAAACCCTTCGCGCTTGCCATCTGCGCCCTTCTGGCGGGCGCCACGCTTGCCGAGGCAGGCTCGGTTGTTTCGGTGCGCACCTTGCGCGCACAAAGCGTACTGAGCCCCGACGATCTGGCATTGATCGAGGAAGAAGTGCCCGGCGCGCTTGAAAACGTCGATCAGGCAATCGGGCTGGAAACCCGCGTCACGATCTATCCGGGCCGCCCGATTCGCGCGGGCGATCTTGCCCCGCCCGCCTTGGTGGAGCGCAATCAGATGATCCCGATTGCCTATCAACGCGGCGGGCTCAGCATTCAGACCGAAGGCCGGGCGCTGGATCGCGGCGCCATCGGCGAGGCGATCCGTGTGATGAACATGGCCTCAAAAACCACCGTCTTTGCCACCATCGGCGCCGATGGCGTCGCCTATGTCCAACACTGATGAGAGCCCCCAAATGCGTCCTGTCCTGATTGCCCTTCTCGCCCTTTCGCTTGCGAATTGCGGGCGCCTCGAACAGGTCGGCAAGGCCCCTGAATTCAACCCGGTCGAGAATAGCAATGAATTCTTCGCCATGACCTCGACCCCGATGCCCACCGAAATCGCTGCGCGCCCCCGCGCGCAAGAGGCCTCGCTCTGGTCGGGCAGCCGTCGCTCATTGCTGGGCGACCGGCGTGCCGCGGCACGGGGTGACATCCTGACCGTGGTGATCGAAATTGATGACAAGGCCGAGATTTCGAACTCCACAGGGCGTTCGCGCTCTAGCTCCGACACGATGGGCATGCCCTCAATGTTCGGCATTCCGCAGCGGCTGAATGCCGAACTGCCCGAAGGCGCAAGCATGGCCGATGCTTATGAAACCGGCTCCAATTCCTCCTATCAGGGCGATGGCTCGGTGGCGCGCAATGAAAAGCTGACCTTGCGGGTCGCGGCCACGGTGCTGGACCGGCTGCCCAATGGGGTGATGCGCATTCAGGGCGTGCAGGAAGTGCGCGTCAATTTCGAAGTGCGCGAATTGATCGTGACCGGCTTCGTGCGGCCCGAGGATGTGAGCCGCCAAAACGAAATCACCTATGATAAGATTGCAGGCGCCCGCATTTCCTATGGCGGTCGGGGCCAGATCACCGATGTGCAACAGCCCCGCTATGGCCAGCAGGTCGCCGATATCCTTCTGCCATTCTAAGGACGCTTTTCCATGTTGATGAAGATCCTTCCCATCCTTCTTGCCCTGATCGGCCTGGCCGGCGGGGGGGCTGCGGGCTATTTCCTGCGCCCACCGCCGCCGCCGCCCGAAGAAACCGCCGGGGCGCATGGCGAAGACGGGGCCGCAGCCGATGCGGGCCATGCCGCCCCCGCTGACACGCAGGCCGCCGCCGATCACGGCGCTGACGGGCATGGCGAAGACGGCGCGGAAGAGGCGCCGACCACCGAATTCGTCAAGCTCAACAACCAATTTGTCGTGCCGGTGATAGAAGAGGGGCAGGTCACCTCGCTTGTCGTTTTGTCGCTTAGCCTTGAGGTGACGCTGGGCAGCACCGAAAAGGTCTATGCCGCCGAGCCGAAGATCCGCGATCTGCTGCTTCAGGTCCTGTTCGACCACGCCAATGCGGGCGGCTTCAAAGGCGCTTTCACCAATACCGCGACCATGGCCGATCTGCGCCGCACCATGCTGGAAGCGGTGCGGCAAGTGCTGGGCAGCGCGGCGCTGTCGGTGCTTGTCTCCGACATCGTGCGTCAAGACAGCTAAACCACATCACGGGCGCCCAAATTGAAAACGGCTGGAACCACAAAGGATTCCAGCCGTTTTTGGTATCTGGTGCCGGTGAAGGGACTCGAACCCCCGACCCCATCATTACGAATGACGTGCTCTACCAGCTGAGCTACACCGGCGTGATGGCGGGCAACTAGCACGCCATCGCAGGGATGTGTAGCCCTATTTTTCACCCATCGGTGCGGCATTATCAGGCGTGATGTCGAACGCATCGGCCTTGGCTTTGCCAGCCCCGACGATCAAAGGCAGCATTTCCGCGCCATTGGGCAGCGGCACCCCGCCCGAGGTCGGCTCGCGCCAGCTCAGCGTGTCGAAACCGCCGCAATTGTCGCAGACCGGGCCCCATTCGGCTTGGATGTTCTGGCACTTGTCGCAGCACCATTGCTTACCACGCGGCGCGGTGACCGCACGGGCCAGCCAGCCGCGCACGACATCTTCGCTTTCGCCCTCGCCCCGCTCGATCGCGGCCATCAAGGTCAGCGTGCGGGTGGTCGGGTTGGTTTCGGCCAGATTGCCCAGCGCCCGGCGCGCCGCCGGGAAATCTTCGGCGGCAATGCTCAACTCGGCGCGCAGAAGCTTGGTTTCCTCGTGATCGGGGCGCAGCGACAACAGCTTTTCAAACCGCGCCAGACGCTCTGCCGCGGATTCCGAGGGCTCCAGCGACGCGAAGACACCCGCCAGATCGGGATGCGGTTGCGCTTCCCACGCCTTGAGCAGCACCCGCGTCGCCGCCTTGGTATTGCCCTGATCGGCATAGGCCTTGGCCGCCATCGCCGCCGCCGGGATCAGATCGGGCGAGGATTTATTGGCCGCAATCGCCGCCTCGCGGGCCTCGATCGAGGAATTCTGATCCAGCACCACCTTGGCTTCTTGCAACGCCAGAACCGCATCGCGGCGCTTGTGCACGTCTTTCGGGATCTCGCCCTGACGCATCTTCGCCAGCAACACATCACGCGCGCCTTTCCAGTCGCCCGATTCTGTTTGCAGCTTGAACAGCGTGTTTTGCACTTCGGGGTGTTTCGGATTCAGAGCAAACGCCTTTTGCGCCAGTTTCAGCGCGGTATCGGTGTCGCCATCGCCCAGCTTTTGCGACAACAGGCCGCGAATCCCCACAAAGCGGGTGCGCGGATCATTGAGCATGCGGCGGTAAACCTGTTCCGAGCGCCGCGTGTCACCATTCATCTCGGCCGCCTGCGCGGTCAAAAGATTGGTCAGATCGGGACGACGCAGATAGCGTTCGGCCTTCGCCGCGCGCGACATTGCCAGCCGCGATTCGCCCGAGGCAATCGCCAGCATCCCTTCGGCCAAAGCCTGATAGCCCTTACGTTCGCGGTTGCGGTCGAAATAGCGGCTGATCGCCGTTTCATCACCGGTCACAAAACGCAAAAAGGCCACGATGAAGCTGACGATCTTGAACACGACCCACAGCACCACGACGATAATCGTGATCAAGATGGCGGCTTGCAGCGCGCCAAGGTTGAATTCCTGCCCCAACGCGACGATGCGGATCGCCTCGCCCGAGTCAGACAGCATCGCCGCGCCAAAGGTGAGCCCGGCCACAGCGGCCAGGAACAGCGCGATTTTCACCAAAGACCAGAGCATCGCATCACCTCACTGAACGGATTGGGCCAGAGTGGAAAGCGCGGCCTCGGCCGCCGTGCGGCGCGCGACCATGTCTTTCCAAGATTGCATTTGCGCCTGCGCCGCCTCGGGCAGCGCGGCAAGTTCGGCCACTGCCGTTTCGAATTGTGCGGCATCCACCGCCGCTTGCGCACGCGACAAGATCGCATCGGGCGAATTGCCCTCGCGCGCCGTCAACGAACGCGCCCCGGTTTGCGCCAGCAAGAAGGTGCCCAGCTTATCGGTCAGGCTGTCACCCGAATCGGTCGTGCGCGCGACCGCCAAGGCCTTGCGCGCGGCATCGGGGAACGCGTCTTGCAACGCACCAACCGTCGGCACCTCGGCCTTAAGCGCCTCGGGGGCATCAAGCCCTGCGGCTTCGACCTCGGCCACCGGACCAACCAGCGACGCGCCGGCATCGAAAGCCGCCGCCACACGCGCGACCGCGGCTTGACGCACCGCGCGTTGGGTCGCAGCCTCGGTTTCGGCGCGCATCTTCGCCGCCTGAGCCTCGGCCTCGGCAATGCGCGCCTTCGCCTCGGCGGTCGCGGCATCCAACTGCTGTTGCGTCGCATACATGGGCGACTTCTTCATTTCTTCTTTCATTGCGGCGAGCTCTTCCTTGAGCCCGGCCACCTCATCAGCGGCAGCCGCCGCCGCGCCGCTTTCCAGCGCATCGACCTTTGCGGTCATCTCGGCCAGCGCTGCTTTAAGCGCTGTCACCTCATCGGCACCCGCGGTGGGTTCAGCGGTCGCTGCCTCAAGCGCGGCGATTTTGGCGGCCTGCGCATCAAGTGCCGCTTGCAATTCGGACGCGCCCCCACCGGCGGGCAGAATTTTGTCGCGCAGATCGGCAGGCATATTGGGCAACGCAAAGACCGTGGCCCCGGCCCCGATCGCCGCCGCCAGCACACCACCGACCAGAACCGACAAACCGCGGCGCGGCGGCGGTGCCGCCGCAGCAGGCGCAGGTGCCGGTTTTTCTTCCACTTTTTCATCATCCGGCATCGGCGCAGGCGATTCGGCCTCCGCTTCCGCCTCGGTGCGTGATTCGGTCACGGGGTCGGAGCCGTCGACAACCTCCGCATCTTCGATGCCATCGTGATCCGCCGCCTCAAGCGCCTCGCCTGCCGGATCCGTTTCTTTCTCTGGCATATCAAGGTCTTGTGCGGAGGTGGCTGCGTTGGGTTCAGTCTCGTCCGATTCCGGTTTCGCCATGGCCAATCCTCCAGTCCGCGCCGACGCGCGCTTATTCTTCGATTGCGCGCAGTCTATTGGCGGGCGTCGCGGGGCTCAACCGGAACTGTCTCGCATCAGTGCGACAAGTGCGTCCATTAGCCCCTCTGCCGAGGGCTTGGCCGCCACCCGCATCTCAACATGGGCAAGCCCCGCACAGGTCTGCGCCGCGGCGGGGGAAATGGCCGCGATTCGCAACCGCGCCCGCGCCTCTTGCGCGGCGGCGGTCAGCAAGCGCCCGCTATTGGGCGAAAACACCGGCACCAAAAGCGGCACCGCGCGATCCAACAGATCTTGCATTTCCGTGCTGGGCGGCTGGGGCACCTGCGCATAGACCACCGCCTCGGCCACGTTTCGCCCGGCCGCCGTCAGGGTCTGCACCAGCGGAAAAGCACTTTCATTGCCGCGTGCATGCAACATCGACCCACAATCGTCGTGATTAAGGATAAGCGTGCAAAGCGTCTGCGCATTTGGCGCGAAACCCAGCACTTGGAACCCTTTGGCCTGCAGCACCCCAGCGGTGCGCTCGCCCACGCAATAGACCGGCTTGCCCGCCCAGTCAGGCGCCGCCTCAACCGGACCAAGCGCCTGTTCCGAGGTCACAATTAGCGTATCGGCCAGCGGCAAGTCGGCCCCGGTTGGTTCGATCTCGATCAGCGGCGCAATGGTCACCGGCCAATCCGCACCGAAACGGGCGCGAAATTGCCGGGCAAAGCGGTCAGACCCGGCACGGGGACGGGTCAGCAAAAGCCGCGGGCGAAAAGCAGATCTATCGGTCATAGGGGCCTCGGGTTGTGCGATGCCTTCCCCGGTGTTACCTGCGATGAAACGCCTGCGCAACAAAGCCCCATGACCAAAGTGCTTTCCTTTCTTGGTATTGAATCGAGCTGCGATGATACCGCAGCGGCCGTGGTGCGTGCCGATGCGCAAGGCGCCACGGTGCTGGCCTCGGTCGTGGCGGGGCAGGTCGCGCTGCATGCCCCCTACGGTGGCGTCGTGCCGGAGATTGCGGCCCGCGCACATGCTGAAAAGCTGGATAGCTGCGTGGAAGAGGCCCTGACGCAAGCGGGTCTTGACCTGCGCGACCTTGATGGGATCGCGGTCACCGCCGGGCCGGGGCTGATTGGCGGGGTGATGTCGGGCGTGATGTGCGCGCGGGGCCTTGCCGCAGGTTCGGGTCTGCCATTGGTGGGGGTAAACCATCTGGCGGGCCATGCGCTGACACCACGGCTGACCGATGCGTTGGCGTTTCCCTATTTGATGCTGCTGGTGTCGGGCGGGCATTGCCAGTTTTTGATCGCGCGCGGGGCGGACGATTTCCGCCGCCTTGGCGGTACGATCGACGATGCCCCAGGCGAAGCTTTTGACAAGACCGCCAAGCTTTTGGGTCTGCCGCAACCCGGCGGCCCGGTGGTTGAGGCAGAGGCAAAAAAGGGCAACGCGAAAGCCTTTGCCTTCCCGCGCCCGCTTTTGGATCGCCCCGGCTGCGATATGTCTTTCTCGGGTCTGAAAACCGCGCTTTTGCGCGCCCGCGATGCCGAGGTGGCCGCGCATGGCGGGCTTTACCGCCAGACCCGTGCCGATCTGTGCGCCAGTTTCCAGCAAGCCGTTGCCGATGTTCTGGCCGAAAAGACCCGCCGCGCGCTGATGACCTATTTGGCAGAGGCCCCCAAAACCCCGGCCTTGGCCGTGGCGGGGGGCGTTGCGGCGAACCAAACGATCCGCGCGAAACTTGAAAACGTCTGCGCTGAAATGGGCGTGCGTTTTACGGCGCCGCCGCTCAAACTTTGCACCGATAATGCCGCGATGATCGCCTATGCCGGAATCGAGCGGTTTCGTGCTGGCCTTGCGACTGAAGCCGATCTGGTGCCGCGGCCGCGTTGGCCGCTTGACGCAACCGCGCCCACAATGCTCGGATCGGGCAAAAAGGGGGCAAAGGCATGACTATTGCGGTTTTAGGGGCCGGCGCCTTTGGCACAGCGCTGGCGATCACGCTGGCGCAGGCGGGCAAGGTCACGCTTTGGGCACGCGATCCGGCCCATGCCGAGCAGATGCATACCGCGCGCGTCAATGACCGCCGCCTGCCCGGGGCGCCCTTTCCCGACACATTGTCCGTCACGGCGGACATTGGTTGTGTTTCGACAGCAGAGGTGGTGCTTTTGGCGATGCCGATGCAGCAGATGGGCAGCTTTCTGGCCACCCATGCTGACCTGCTAGAGGGCAAAACGCTCGTTTCTTGTTCCAAGGGGATCGACCTTGCCACCGGGCGCGGCCCGATCGCCTTAATCGAATCCGCCTGCCCGCGCGCCACCGCCGCCGTGCTGACAGGGCCAAGCTTTGCCGCAGATATTGCACGCGGCCTGCCCACAGCACTGACGCTGGCGGCACGCGAAGATGCAAGCGCCCTGCAAACGCGGCTTTCTACCCCCACCCTGCGGCTTTACCGCACGACCGATACCGTGGGGGCCGAATTGGGCGGGGCATTGAAGAACGTCATGGCGATTGCCGCGGGCGTGGTGATTGGCGCCAAGCTGGGCGATTCGGCCCGCGCCGCGCTGATGACCCGAGGCTTTGCGGAAATGAGCCGCTTGGCGCTGAAACTGGGCGCGCGGCCTGAAACGCTGGATGGCCTGTCGGGTTTTGGCGATCTGGTGCTGACCTGCACCTCATCCCAATCGCGCAATTTCCGCTTTGGTCTGGCTTTGGGACAAGGCGAAGAGTTCGACGCCGGGACCACCGTCGAAGGCGCGGCCACCGCCCGCGCCGCCGTGCAACTGGGGCAGCGCCACGGGATCGATCTGCCCGTTACCGCCATGGTCGCCGCGCTGGTGGCGCGCGATCTTTCTGTTTCCGACGCCGCTGCGGCGTTGCTTTCGCGTCCGCTCAAGGAGGAATGACATGCTGTACGCCGTGATCTGCCGTGACAAACCCGGCGCCCTGCAAACCCGGCTCGATACCCGCGCCGCCCATCTGGCCTATATCGAGGAAACCGGGATCGTGGCGATGGCCGGACCGTTTCTTGAAGGTGGGGAAATGTGCGGCTCACTGGTGATTTTGGACTGTGACAGCCTTGAAACCGCGCAAAACTGGGCCGCAGGCGACCCTTATGCCGCCGCCGGTCTGTTTGACAGCGTCACTGTGCAGGAATGGAAAAAGGTGATCGGCTGATGGCGAAATGGCTTTTCAAATCCGAACCCAATGTCTGGTCTTGGGACATGCAGGTCGCCAAGGGCGATGTGGGCGAGGAATGGAATGGCGTGCGCAATTACCAGGCCCGCAACAACATGCGCGCCATGCAGATCGGGGATCAGGGCTTTTTCTACCATTCCAATATTGGCAAAGAAGTGGTCGGCATCGTCGAGGTTTGCGCGCTTAGCCACCAAGATTCCACCACCGAGGACACGCGCTGGGATTGCGTGGACATTCGTGCGATCCGCCCGTTGGCCCGCCCGGTGACCTTGGCCGAGGTGAAAGCCGATCCGCGCTTGTCGGAAATGGCGCTTGTCACCTCAATGAGGTTGTCGGTGCAGCCGGTCACGGAAGAAGAATGGAAGATCATTTGCGAATTGGGGGGCGTTGATCCCTAATCGCACGGCCCAGATCAAGTGGCAAAGGGGACGTGCTTGCCCCGCCAAAAAATAGGAGGGCCCCGGCACCCCTACCAGGACCCTCCTCACCCCACGTGCTCCCCTACGCACCACACGTGAAACTGTCTATTGGGTTCTGGCCTTCCTGGCCGGTAAGTCGGTTCTAGGCGAAACCGTGATTCGCCGCAACCGCACAGTGCAAACAATATGACGCAATTACAAAGGCTTGGCGTCATATTTCGTTAACCAATTCAGCTGCTCTTGCCGTTGCGACGCGCCGCACTAAGCTTGCGCGGATGCAAGATGTTCTGATTGTCGCCCATGGATACCCCTCTGAGCCACAGCCCGCGCAAGCGGCGCTGGAGGCTTTGGCCGCGCAGGTCGATGCGCAACTGCCCCAAATGCGGGTGCGGGGGGCAACCCTTGCCAGCCCCGGGGCGCTGCGCAGCGCGGTCGCCGCGCAGCCAAATGCGATGATCTATCCGTTTTTCATGGCCGAGGGCTGGTTCACCAAGGTGCAACTGCCGCGG
Organism: Rhodobacter sp. TJ_12; assembly: GCF_020023995.1. GTDB lineage: Bacteria > Pseudomonadota > Alphaproteobacteria > Rhodobacterales > Rhodobacteraceae > Rhodobacter. The sequence continues at coordinate 17,077 of NZ_NRRD01000005.1, forward strand.
CGCTTGGCGGAATTGGGCCATAGCGCGCGCATTCTGCCGCCTTTCGGAAGCGATCCGGCCTTGCCCGATCTGATCTTGCAAAAGCTGCACGACGCAGGGCCTGAGGTGATCTTGATCGCGCATGGCTCGCAAGTCTCGCGCAGTTCGCATGACATGACGCTGGCCTTGGCACGCACCCTGACGCCGCACCTGCCACATAGCCATCTGCGCCTTGCCTTCTTGGAAGAACCCCCGCATCTGCGCGATGTGGCCGCACATTATCGCGGCGCCACCTGCCTGCCCTTGTTCGCCCTGCGTGGCGGGCATGTGGCACAAGATATTCCGCAAGCCCTTGAAGAAGTGGGCTTTAGCGGCACCCTTTTACCCGCATTGGGCGAACTGCCACAGGCGCCCACACTTATAGCGAATGCCCTGCAAAACGCCTGAGCGCATTGCACACGGGACCGTCATGCAACTGTCACACAACTTTTGCATAAGCGTCATGGCGCAAGCCTAGGACGGGCACCGAGGCCAGACAGGCCCGCAATGACATTCAGGAGTGATCCATGAAAACCGCGAAATTCGGCGTTTCGGCGCTTGCCATTCTGGCGGCTTCTACCTCGGGCGCGCTGGCGCGCGACCAGATCCAGTCGGCCGGTTCCTCGACCGTTCTGCCCTATGCCACCATCGTTGCCGAAGCCTTCGGCGAAAACTTTGACTTCCCGACCCCGGTTGTCGAAGGCGGCGGCTCCGGTGCTGGCCGTAAAAAACTTTGCGAAGGCGTGGGCGAAAACACCATCGACATCGCCAACTCGTCGAGCCGTATCAAGCAATCGGATATCGACACCTGCGCCGCCAACGGCGTGGCCGAAATCATGGAAGTCCGCATCGGCTATGACGGGATCGTCTTTGCCTCGGACATCAACGGCCCGGACTTCGCCTTCACGCCGTCCGATTGGTATAATGCGCTGGCCGCCGAAGTGGTGGTGGACGGTGAACTCGTCGCCAACCCGAACAAAACCTGGCATGATGTAAACCCGGACCTGCCCGAGCAAGACATCCTCGCCTTCATCCCGGGCACCAAACACGGCACCCGCGAAGTGTTCGACGTGAAAGTGCTGGAAGCGGGCTGTGAAGCCACCGGCGCGCTGGAAGCGCTGGTTGCCGCCAAAGGCGAAGACGACGGCGAAGATGCCTGCCTCGCGCTGCGCACCGACGGCACCTCGGTCGACATCGACGGCGATTACACCGAAACCCTGTCGCGTCTCGACGCCAACCCGAATGCGATCGGCGTCTTCGGTCTGTCGTTCTACCAAAACAACACCGACAAGCTGCGCGTTGCGACCATGTCGGGTGTGGTTCCCTCGACCGAATCGATCGCCACCGGCGAATATCCGGTGTCGCGTCCGCTGTTCTTCTACGTGAAGAAAGCGCATCTTGGCGTGATCCCGGGCCTGCAAGAATACATCGACTTCTTCGTGTCGGACGAAATGGCTGGCCCGGATGGCCCGCTGGCCGCCTATGGCCTCGTGTCGGACCCGGAACTGGCCGCGACCCAGGAAATGGTTGCCGCCGGCACCCCGATGGGCCCGCTGAACTAAGCTCAATCCTGCTAGGTGGCGCTCTCGGGCGCCACCTTTCTCTTGACCGGATCTTCCCATGACCCTCGGCCTTCTTGCGGCGCTTGTGCTTGTCCTCGCCATCGGCGGCTTTTTCCTCGGGCGCCAGCGCGCGCTGAGCACGGCCAAGGGCGATCTGCGCAAGCTGCATTCTCTGCCCGGATATTACGGCCAAACGGTGGCGCTTTTCACCGCTGTGCCCGCTTTTGCCTTTATGGTGTTTTGGCTTTTTGCCCAACCTGCATTGATCGAAACCCGCGTGGCCAAGCTGCTGCCCGGTGAAGAACATCTCGACCTTGTTATGAGTGACGTGCGCAAGATCGCCGAAGGGCTGGATCTGCTTGTCGCGCGCGGGATGCTCAGCAATGCCACCGTCTCTGACATGCGTGCCGATCTCAGCGATGTGCGCTCGCGCATGGGCGATGTGGGCATCGCGCTTGGCTCAAACGTCAAACCCGCCGTGTTTCAGGCGGCCAAGCGCTATCGTGCATTGAACAACATGGGCCACACCGGCATGACGGTGGCGGTTCTGGCTGCGGCGCTTTTGGGCTTTGGCTTTGCCTTTATGCGCATCCGCCCCGAATTCCGCGCCCGCAACGTCTCGGAATCCTTTGTCAAAGTGCTGTTGATCGCGGCGTCCTTGGTGGCGATTGCAACCACGGTCGGGATCGTGCTGTCGCTGGTCTTCGAGACCATCAACTTCTTCAAGATTTATCCGGCGGCAGATTTCTTCTTGTCACTGACCTGGAACCCGAAATTTGGCGGCGGGTCCGAACTGGGCATCTGGCCGCTGATCTGGGGCACGCTTTATGTCTCGCTGATCGCGCTGGCTGTCGCCGTGCCGATCGGGTTGTTCGCGGCAATCTATCTGGCTGAATATGCCTCCAAAAAGCTGCGCGCCATCGCCAAGCCGCTGCTGGAAATTCTCGCCGGTATCCCGACCATCGTCTATGGTCTGTTCGCACTGATCACCGTCGGCCCGATGCTGCGCGATTATTTCGCCGAGCCGATGGGCCTTGGCACCTCTTCTTCTTCGGTGATGACGGCGGGTCTGGTGATGGGGATCATGATCATCCCCTTCGTCTCTTCGCTGTCGGATGACATCATCAACGCGGTGCCGCAATCGCTGCGTGATGGCTCTTATGGGCTGGGTGCCACGCAATCGGAAACCGTCAAACAGGTGATCTTGCCCGCCGCACTGCCCGGCATCGTGGGCGCGATCTTGCTGGCCGCGTCGCGCGCCATTGGCGAAACGATGATCGTGGTGCTGGGCGCGGGCGCGGCGGCGAAACTGTCGCTGAACCCGTTCGAGGCGATGACCACCGTGACGGTGAAAATCGTGTCGCAGCTGACCGGCGATACCGAATTCGCCTCACCCGAAACGCTGGTCGCCTTTGCCCTTGGCCTGACGCTCTTTGGTTTCACGCTGATCCTGAACATCGTCGCACTGGTGATCGTGCGCAAATATCGCGAGCAATACGAATGACGCTGGCCGACATGTCTCACCGCCCCTCGCTTTACACGCTCGATGCCCGCACCAAGGCGCGCAACGCGGCGGAAAAACGCTTTCGCCTGTATGGGATCACCGCCGTCAGCCTTGGCGTGCTGGCGCTGGTGGTGCTGTTGACCTCGGTTCTGGGATCGGGCCTTGGCGCGTTTCGGCAAACCATGTTCACCCTGCCGGTGACGCTGGATGCCGCCGTGCTGGACAAAAAGGGCAATCGCAACCCCGAAGAAATGGCGAAGGCTACCACCATCACCTATGGCAAGGTGCTGACACAGGCGCTGGCCGCCGTGGTGACCGAACGCGGCCTTGCCCCCGAGGGGATGAAAACCAAAGAAATCGGCGCGCTGATTTCCAAAGAAGCCCCCGCCAGCCTGCGCAACATGGTTTTGGCGAACCCCGACCTTCTGGGCACCACAATCGACTTTGAAGTGCTGGCCAACGGCCGCATCGACGGCTTCTTCAAGGGTCGGGTGACAATGGAAAGCGCCGAGCTGGACAGCAATGTAAGCCCCGCGCAGTTGCAATTGGCCCAAGCGATGAAAGAGGCGGGCATGCTGCGCCTTGCCTTCAACCCCGCCTTCATCACCAACCCCGATGCCTCTGAACTGCGGCCCGAATCGGCGGGTCTGGGCGTCGCGATCCTTGGCTCTGCCTATATGATGGTGATCGTTCTCGCGCTTGCGCTGCCGATTGGTGTGGCCGCCTCGATCTATCTTGAGGAATTCGCGCCGCAAAACCGTTTCACCGACCTGATCGAGGTGAACATCGCCAACCTTGCCGCAGTGCCCTCGATCGTCTTCGGTATTCTGGGTCTGGCGGTTTTCATCAACTATGCCGAACTGCCGCAATCGTCGCCCTTGGTGGGCGGTCTGGTGCTGACGCTGATGACGCTTCCGACGATCATCATTGCCACCCGCGCCGCGCTGAAGGCCGTGCCGCCCTCGATCAAGGATGCGGCACTGGGGGTTGGCGCCTCGAAGATGCAAACGATCTTTCACCATGTGCTGCCGCTTGCGCTGCCCGGCATCCTGACCGGCACGATCATCGGCCTGGCCCAAGCTTTGGGCGAAACCGCGCCGCTTTTGCTGATCGGCATGGTCGCCTTTGTCAAAGACTACCCTGCTGCGCCTCCTGAAGGCTTCCTTGATCCCGCCGCCGCGCTGCCGGTGCAGGTCTATAACTTCACGCAACGCTCCGACCCCGCTTTCATCGAGCGCGCGTCGGGGGCTATCATCGTGCTGCTGGTCTTCTTGCTGACGATGAACATCCTCGCGGTGCTTCTGCGTCGCCGCTTCGAACGGCGCTGGTAAGGATATGACGATGAACGACATGAGATTGACGGAGAGAACCGTGGACGCCACCGATATCAAGATCGCCGCGCGCAAAGTGCAGGTGTTCTACGGCACGACCCACGCCATCAAGGATGTCGATGTCGACATTCTGGATAAGACGGTCACCGCCTTCATCGGCCCGTCGGGCTGTGGGAAATCGACCTTCTTGCGCTGCATCAACCGGATGAACGACACGATCGACATCTGCCGGGTCGAGGGCGACATCCTTCTGGATGGCGAAGACATCTACGACAAGAAGGTCGACCCGGTGCAGTTGCGCGCCCGTGTCGGCATGGTGTTCCAAAAACCGAACCCGTTCCCGAAATCGATTTATGACAACGTGGCTTACGGCCCGAAAATCCACGGCCAAGTGAAAAACAAGGCCGAACTGGATGAGATCGTCGAAGCGTCTTTGCGCAAGGCGGCGCTTTGGAACGAGGTCAAGGACCGGCTTGATGCGCCGGGCACCGGCCTTTCGGGCGGCCAGCAACAGCGCCTGTGCATTGCGCGCGCGGTGGCGACCAGCCCCGAAGTGCTGCTGATGGACGAGCCTTGCTCGGCGCTTGACCCGATTGCGACCGCACAGGTCGAAGAACTGATCGATGAGCTGCGCGAGAACTTCTCGGTCGTCATCGTCACCCACTCGATGCAGCAGGCCGCGCGGGTTTCGCAGCGCACGGCCTTCTTTCACCTCGGCAATCTCGTCGAATTCGGCGAAACCGGGCAAATCTTCACCAATCCGCGCGATCCCCGCACGGAAAGCTACATCACCGGCCGCATCGGTTGAGGAAAGTCTGACATGAGCCAGCATATCGTTTCATCCTTCGACCGTGACCTGGAGGCCGCGCAGGCCATGGTCGTCAAGATGGGGGGCCTTGTCGAAAGCCAGGTGCTCGACGCCGCGCAGGCGCTTGAAAACCGCGACGAGGAACTGGCCGAGCAAGTCCGCCAGCGCGACAAGCAGGTTGATCAGCTTGAAGAGATGATCAACACCGAGGCCGCGCGGTTGATCGCGCTGCGCGCGCCGCATGCCTCTGATCTGCGCGTCGCGCTAAGCGTGATCAAGATCGCCGGCAGTCTGGAGCGGGTGGGCGATTATGCCAAGAACATGGGCAAGCGCACCAAGGTGATTGCCGATATGCCCTCGATCAACGGATCGTCGGGTGCGATCAAGCGCATGGCCGTGGCCGTCGAAGGCATGCTGAAAGATTCGATCGACAGCTTCATCCAGCGCGACGCCAATCTGGCCGCCGATGTGCGCGCCCGCGATGTGCAGATCGACCAGATGTATAACGCGCTGTTTCGCGAATTCCTGACCTATATGATGGAAGACCCGCGCAACATCACGCCCTGCATGCATCTGCATTTCATCGCCAAGAACATCGAACGGATGGGCGATCTGTGCACGTCGATCGCCGAGCAGGTGACCTATCTGGTCACCGGTGAAATGCCTGATGACTCGCGGCCCAAGGCCGATAGTGTGACCGATTTCATCCCCGGGGAGAGTTGATTTATGAGTCCGGCGCAACAGCCCTGTGTTTTGGTGGTAGAAGACGAATCGGCCCAGCGCGAGGTTTTGCAATATAACCTCGAGGCCGAAGGGTTCCGGGTGGCCATGGCCGTGAACGGGGACGAGGCGCTTTTGCTTGTCCGCGAAGAAAAGCCCGATCTGATCGTTCTCGACTGGATGCTGCCCAATGTCTCGGGCATTGAAATTTGCCGCCGCGTGAAGGCGAACCCCGATACCCGCGCGATCCCGATCATCATGCTGTCGGCCCGCTCCGAAGAGGCGGACCGCGTGCGCGGGCTTGAAACCGGGGCGGATGATTACGTCGTTAAACCTTATTCGGTCGTTGAACTGATGGCGCGGTTGCGCACGCAATTGCGCCGCACGCGCCCCGCCACAATGGGCGAACGGCTGACCTATGACGACATTATCCTTGATGCCGCCGAACATCGCGTGTTCCGCGATGGCGCGCCGCTGAAACTGGGCCCGACGGAATTTCGCCTCTTGTCGACGCTGATGGAAAAACCCGGCCGGGTCTGGACCCGCGATCAACTTCTGGATCGGGTTTGGGGGCGCGATATTTACGTCGATACCCGCACCATCGATGTGCATGTGGGTCGGTTGCGCAAGGCGCTGATGGTCAACGGCGGGTCTGACCCGGTGCGCACCGTGCGCGGCACCGGCTATTCGCTGGGCTGATATATTAGGCAGCCTGTTGGCGGCGCGCGCCTAGGCCCGCGCCGTCAGAAATGCATCCACCTCTGAACGCTGCGGGATCGCTGCTGCCGTGCCGGCCCGCGTGACCTTCACCGCCGAGGCGGCCGCCGCGAGCCGCATCGCCTGCGCGGGTTTCAACCCATCGGCCAGCCCGGCGACCAGATAGCCCGTAAAAGTATCGCCCGCCGCCGTGGTATCGACCGCCTCCACCTTAAACGCAGGCTGTTCATACTCTGTGCCCGCCACAAGATCGTGCCAGACCGCACCCTTGGCACCATGGGTCACGCAAATCGCGCGCACCGGCAGCGCCTGCAACTCCACATTCAGCGCCGCGCACAATTGCGCCGCTTCGACCGCATTGAGCAAAAGCAGATCAAGCTTATCAAGCACCGCGCCCACGGCTTCGGCCTCAAACGGCGCAGCGGAATAGGCCACGAACACGCCCTTGCGCCGGGCCAGTGCCACCGCCTCGACCTGAAGCGCGGTTTCATTTTGCATCAAGAGGTAATCGCCCGGCTCAGCATCCGACAGCGCCGCCTCCAGCGCGGTCAGCGGGATCGCCCGGTTCGCCCCGCCAAAGATCACGATGGAATTTTCGCCATCGGCATCGACATTGATGATCGCATGGCCCGAGGCGGTCTCTCCTTCGGCAACATGGGTGCAATCGACACCGTCGGCGCGCAATTCCTCGCGCATCCAGCGGCCATCGGCGCCAATCGCCCCGATATGGCGCACATCGGCCCCGGCCCGCGCCGCGGCGACCGACTGGTTCGCCCCCTTGCCGCCCAAGCCCCGGTCATAGGTGCTGGCGGCCAGCGTTTCACCGGGCAGCGGCAAATGCGGCAGCCGGTAGAAATGATCGGCATTGATCGAGCCGAGGTTGAAGATCGTCATGGCACCCTCTTGCGGAACGTGGCCGAAGACTGCCCCGTTCCGCTAAGAGATTCAACGCGTTTGGCCCAGACGGCTGGCCGACAGCGCCGCCATATGCAGAATATCGTTCACCGTGGCCCGGTTCGAACAGATCTGCACCGAATGCGGGATGCCCGTCAGGATCGGGCCGATCACCGTTGCCCCCGCCATTTCCTGCATCAGCTTGACAGAGATCGAGGCCGAGTGCCGCGCCGGCACCACCAGAATATTCGCCGGCCCGGTCAGGCGGCAGAACGGGTAGTGCTTCATCATCTCGGGGTTCAGCGCCACATCGACGGCCATCTCGCCGTCATATTCGAAATCGACCCCGCGCTCATCCAGCACCTGCGGCGCGACATGCATTTTCATCGCGCGTTCCGAGACCGGATAGCCAAAGGTCGAGAACGAGGCAAAGGCCACCCGCGGCTCGATCCCGAGCCCGCGCGCCACCCGTGCGCCCGCCACGGCGATATCGGCCAGATCGTTTTCATCGGGCCATTCATGCACCAAGGTATCGCCGATCAGCACCACCTTGCCCTTGTGCAACAGCGCGGTGATCCCCACGGCCCCATCAGAGGGTTTCGCATCGATCACCTTGTTGATCAGTTCCAGCACATGCGCCGATTTGCGCGTGGCCCCGGTGATCATCCCGTCGCCATGGCCATGCACCAGCATCAGCGCGGCAAACACATGCCGGTCGCGCGTGGCAAGCTTATGCGCGTCTTCGCGGTCCATCCCCTGCCGTTGCAGGCGGCGATACAGGTAATCCTTGTAAGTCTCGATATGCTTGCAATTGGCCGAGTTGACAATTTGCAGCTCGCGATAGGCATCGCCGATGCCCGCCGCTTCCAATTGTTCCTTCACATGCTGTTCGCGGCCCACGACCAGCGCCGTGCCCATGCCGCCGCGTTGATAGGCCACCGCCGCGCGCAAAACACGCGGATCGTCGCCCTCGGCAAAGATCATCCGCGCCTGCGCCTGACGGGCGCGCGCATTAATGCCTTGCAAAATGGCGGCGGTCGGGTCCATCCGCGCCTTCAGGCTTTGCGCATAGCCTTCCATATCGATGATCGGGCGGCGCGCGACCCCGGTATCCATCCCGGCTTTGGCCACCGCAGGCGGGATCACATGGATCAGGCGCGGGTCAAACGGCGTCGGGATGATGTAATCGCGGCCAAAGGTCAGCTTGCGGCCATAGGCCATCGCCACCTCATCGGGCACGTCTTCGCGCGCCAGATCGGCGAGCGCCCGGGCACAGGCGATCTTCATCTCGTCATTGATCGCACGGGCGTGAATATCCAGCGCACCACGGAACAGATATGGAAAGCCCAGCACGTTGTTCACTTGGTTCGGATAGTCGGACCGGCCCGTGGCCACGATGGCATCTGGGCGCACCGATTGCGCATCTTCGGGGGTGATTTCCGGGTCCGGGTTCGCCATGGCGAAGATCACCGGATTGTCGGCCATGGTCGACACCATATCGGGCGTCAGCGCGCCTTTGGCCGACACGCCCAGAAACACATCGCAGCCCTTCATCGCATCTTCCAACGTGCGCGCATCGGTCTGCGCCGCATGGGCCGATTTCCACTGGTTCATCCCCTCGGTGCGGCCTTGGTAGATCACGCCCTTGGTATCGCACATGATGCAATTGTCATGCTTGGCGCCCATCGCTTTGATGAGTTCCAGACAGGCAATTCCGGCAGCCCCGGCGCCGTTCAGCACGATCTTGCAATCTTCGATCTTCTTGCCAGACAGTTCGAGCGCGTTGATCAGACCCGCCGCGCAAATCACCGCCGTGCCGTGCTGATCGTCATGGAACACCGGAATGTCCATGATCTCTTTCAGACGCTGCTCGATGATGAAACATTCGGGCGCCTTGATATCTTCAAGGTTGATCCCGCCGAAGGTCGGCCCCATCAGGCTTACGGCCTTGATGATCTCATCGGGGTCTTCGGTGTCCAGTTCGATATCGATGGCGTTGACATCGGCAAAGCGCTTGAACAGCACCGCCTTGCCCTCCATCACCGGTTTCGACGCCAGCGCCCCTAGGTTGCCCAGGCCCAAGATCGCCGTGCCGTTCGAAATCACCGCCACCATATTGCCCTTGACCGTGTAGTCATAGGCGGTTTCGGGCCGATCCGCGATCGCTTCCACCGGCACCGCAACGCCGGGCGAATAGGCAAGGCTCAAGTCCCGCTGCGTGGTCATCGGCTTCGAGGCGACAACCTCAAACTTCCCCGGGGTCGGGTCGAGGTGGTAGGCCAGCGCTTCTTCAGGCGTGACGCGGTTCTTGGTGGACATGGGCCAAACTCCTCCAATAGGCGGTTCCTCTTAACGCCCTTGTCCGACTGCCTCAATCGGTTTGCACGGGGGTGCGGCCTTTTATAATGTGCGCGGCGCAGGGGGAAATCATGGCAAATGAAACCGTCACGCCGATGATGGCGCAATATCTGTCCATCAAGGAAGCGAATGCTGGCGCGCTCCTGTTCTATCGGATGGGCGATTTCTACGAGATGTTTTTTGACGATGCGGTGGCCGCAGCCGCCGCGCTCGACATCGCACTGACGAAACGCGGCATGCATATGGGGCAGGAAATCCCGATGTGCGGCGTGCCCGTCCACGCCGCCGAAGGCTATCTGCTGACACTGATCCGCAAAGGCTTTCGCGTCGCGATTGCCGAACAGCTGGAAGACCCGGCCGAGGCCAAGAAACGCGGCGCGAAATCGGTGGTCAAACGCGATGTGGTGCGGCTGGTCACGCCGGGCACGCTGACCGAAGAAAGCCTGCTGGAGGCGCGGCGCCACAACTTCTTGGCCGCTTGGGGCGAGGTGCGCGAAGAAGGCGCGCTGGCTTGGGTCGATATTTCGACCGGCGAATTTCGGGTGATGCCCTGCCCGCTTTCCCGCCTTGGCCCGGAACTGGCCCGTCTTGCGCCGCGCGAAGTGCTGGTGAGCGAAGCGAAAGAGCAAGATTGCGCTGAAATCGTCTCTGATTTGCGCGCCGCACTGACCCCCTTGGCGCGGTCGAGCTTTGACAGCCAAGGCGCAGAAAAGCGTCTGTGCGACCTGTTCTCCGTGGGCTCTTTGGATGCGTTTGGGTCTTTTTCGCGCGCCGAGATTTCGGCCATGGGCGCCTTGGTCGACTATCTTGACCTGACCCAGCGCGGGAAATTGCCCCTACTGCGCCGCCCATTGCGCGAGGAAGCGGGCAGCTTGGTGCAAATCGATGCCGCCACGCGCCGCAACCTTGAACTGACGCAGGCGCTGTCGGGGGGGCGTGAGGGCTCGCTTCTCGCCACCATCGACCGGACGGTAACGGCGGGGGGGGCGCGGCTTTTGGAACGCCGCCTTTCTGCCCCCTCGCGTGATCTGTCTCAGATCCATGCCCGCCATGATGCGGTACGTTTTCTGCTGGAACAGGGTCGATTTGCCGAAGATCTGCGCGCCGATCTGAAGCGCTGCCCCGATATTGACCGCGCGCTGAGCCGCCTTGCGCTGGACCGGGGTGGCCCACGCGATCTGGCCGCTATTCGCAACGGGCTCGACCAAGCTGGGCGTATTGCCGAACGGCTGGCCGAAACCGAGGCCCCCGCGATTTTGGCCGAAGCCGCCGCGCGGTTACAGGGGCATGAGGATCTGGTGGCCCTGCTGGAGGCGGCACTGATTGCCGACCCCCCGCTTTTGGCCCGCGATGGCGGGTTCATCGCCACGGGCTATGATGAAGAACTCGACAAGACCCGCCAATTGCGTGACGAGGGGCGCGGGATCATCGCCAAAATGCAGGCCGAGTTCATCGAAGAAACCGGCATCGCCTCGCTGAAGATCAAGCACAACAACGTGCTGGGCTATTTCATCGAGACCACGGCGGTGCATGCCGAAAAGATGCTGGCCCCGCCGCTTTCGGCCCGCTTCATCCACCGCCAGACCACGGCCAACCAAGTGCGCTTCACCACGGTGGAATTAAGCGAGTTGGAAACCCGGATTTTGAACGCGGGCAACCATGCGCTCGACATCGAAAAACGGCTCTATGAAAGCCTGAAAGGCGCGATTTTGGCCGCCGCCGGGCCAATTTCAGAAGCGTCGCGCGCCTTGGCCGAGGTCGACCTTGCCGCCGCTTTTGCGGACCTTGCGGCGGCCGAAGATTGGGTCGAACCCATCGTTGATGACAGCCACGCGTTTGAGATCGCGGGCGGGCGCCACCCGGTGGTGGAAGCGGCGCTAAAACGCCAAGGCGAGCCATTTGTCGCGAATGACTGCGCGCTCACCTCGGGGCCGACCCCCGCGATTTGGCTGCTCACCGGCCCGAACATGGCCGGGAAATCGACCTTTTTGCGCCAAAACGCCTTGATCGCGCTTTTGGCACAAACCGGCAGCTATGTGCCCGCAAAGCGCGCCCATGTGGGGCTGGTGAGCCAGATTTTCAGCCGCGTTGGGGCGGCGGATGATTTGGCGCGGGGGCGCTCCACTTTCATGGTGGAAATGGTCGAAACCGCCGCGATCTTGAACCAAGCCGATGCCCGCGCGCTGGTGATCTTGGATGAAATCGGGCGCGGCACGGCCACTTATGACGGGCTGTCTATTGCTTGGGCGGTGATGGAACATCTGCATGAAACCAACCGCTGCCGGGCGCTGTTTGCCACCCATTACCACGAAATGACCGCGCTGTCGGCCAAGCTTGACGGCGTCGAAAACGCCACCGTCTCGGTCAAGGAATGGCACGGCGAGGTGATCTTCCTGCACGAGGTCAAGAAAGGCGCGGCAGATCGGTCTTACGGGGTGCAAGTGGCGCGGCTCGCGGGGCTGCCCGAAAGCGTGGTGAGCCGCGCGCGGGTGGTGCTGGATGCTTTGGAAAAAGGCGAACGCGAGGGCGGTAAAAAACAGGCGGTGATTGATGATCTACCGCTTTTCTCTGCTGCGGCAGCCCCGCCGCCGCCCGCACCACAAGCTGCCGCCACATCGGATGTGGAAGAGCGTTTGCGCGCCCTGCACCCCGATGACATGACCCCGAAACAAGCGATGGACGCGCTTTATGAATTGCGCGCCCTGTTGAAGGGGTAAAAAAGCGCGGCCCATCAGGCCGCGCCTCAAGGCCTCTCGAAAAGGCCTTCTTTCGACTTTGCGCAAATATCCCGGGGGTCCGGGGGCAGAGCCCCCGGCCTTGGACGGCTCAGCCCTTCGGCGTCGAGCTGACGCCGACTTTCGCCGGGCGCAACAGCCGATCATGCAGCATGAAGCCGGGTTCCATCACCTGAATGATATCGCCCGCGACGGTGTTCGGCACCGGGGCTTCGAACATCGCCTCATGCTCTTGCGGGTCGAATTTGTCGCCCACTTGCGGGGCGACCGCTTTCACGCCATGGCGCGCGAAAACATTGAGCAGCTCGCGCTGCGTCAGCTCCACCCCTTCTATCAAGGCCGGCGCCGCCGCGCGGACATCCTCGCCCGCCGCATCCAGCGCGCGTTTAAGCGCATCGAACACCGGCAACATGTCGCGCGCCAATTTCGAACCGCCGTAATTCTCGGCTTCGCGGCGGTCGCGATCGGCCCGCTTGCGCGCGTTCTCGGCATCGGCCAGCGCGCGCATGAAGCGGTCTTTCAACTCGTCGCGCTCGGCGCGCAGCATCTCGAGCTCGTCGAAATCTTCTTCCAGCGCAGCCGACAGCGCCTCGTCGAGTTGCGCCTGATCTTCTGCCATCTCGTCCTTCTTCTCGGTCATTCGTCTCACCCTTTGCCCCGGCCCGACAGCATTCGCCCGACCAGTTGCGCCGTATAATCCACGATCGGCACGATCCGCCCATAGTTGAGCCGCGTGGGGCCGATGACGCCCACCGCACCGATGATCTTCCGATCCGCGTTCATATAGGGAGAGACCACCAAAGAGGAACCCGAAAGTGAAAAGAGTTTGTTCTCTGAGCCAATAAAAATGCGCACGCCCTCCCCCGTTTCGGCCAGATCGAGGAATTGGGCGATGTCGCGCTTGCGCTCCAGATCGTCAAACAGGGACCGCACCCGGTCTAGATCGTCTTCGCCATCCAGTAGGTTGGAGCTGCCGCGCACAATCAGCCGCTCCCACGGTTCGCCCTGATCGTCCCATTGCGCCAGCCCGCTTTCCACCATTTCAGCGGCCAGCGCATCCAGTTCCTGACGCCGCGCGGCGATATCATCGGCCATTTCGCGGCTCAGTTCGCTCAGCGTATGCCCCTCGGCCAAGGCGTTGAGGAAATTCGCCGCCTCCCGCATAGACGAAGGCGTTTGCCCGGCCGGCGGCGTGAAAACGCGGTTTTCCACCTGCCCATCGGCGGTCACCAGTACCACCAGCGCGCGGTCGGGGGCCAAAGACACAAATTCAATATGCCGGATCGGGGCCTCGACCTTCGGTGCCATCACAAGGCTGGCCCCATGCGTCAGGCCCGACAGCGCCGCCCCCACCCGATCAAGCGCTGTGCCCATATCGGATTCGCCGCCCATCGTGGCCTCTAGCGCGGCGCGATCGGTGGCCTGCACCTCGCTGACTTCCATGAAGCCATCAACAAACATCCGCAGCCCCAATTGCGTGGGCACCCGGCCCGCCGACACATGCGGGCTGCCCAAAAGTCCCAGATATTCGAGATCCTGCATCACGTTGCGAATCGTCGCGGCGGATAATTTCTCGCTCATCTGGCGCGTCAGCGTGCGCGAGCCCACCGGATCGCCGGTTTCCAGATAGCCTTCGACCACCCGGCGAAACACCTCGCGCGAGCGGTCGTTCAGTTCGGAAATGAGTTCGCTGTTGTTCGTCATGGCTCTTATGCGGCATTAAAGCGGGGTTTGGCGTCTCGTCAATCTTGCCTTCGGGGTTGCATCACTTCGCACGGGGCCTCAAATGGGGCCCAAACGCACGGAAAGGATCAATCATGCGCCCCTCTGGCCGTAATCTTGGTGATATTCGCTCGATTTCAATTGAAACCGCTGTGACCAAACATGCCGAGGGCTCTTGCCTGATCAAGATGGGCGATACGCATGTGCTGTGCACTGCGACAATCGAGGATCGCGCGCCCTCGTTCCTCAAAGGCTCGGGTCTGGGCTGGGTCACGGCGGAATATGGCATGCTGCCGCGCGCCACCAATTCGCGCAACCGGCGCGAGGCGGCGGCGGGCAAGCAATCGGGCCGCACGCAGGAAATTCAACGCCTGATCGGGCGGTCTTTGCGCGCGGGCGTGGACCGCTCGGCTTTGGGCGAGCGGCAGATCGTGGTCGATTGTGACGTGCTGCAAGCCGATGGCGGCACCCGCTGCGCCTCGATCACCGGTGGCTGGGTTGCGCTGCGGCTCGCCGTGAACAAACTTCTGAAATCTGGCCTGATCGTCTCGGACCCGATTCTGGATCACGTCGCGGCCATTTCTTGCGGCATTTACGCGGGTCAGCCGGTCGCGGATCTTGATTACGCTGAAGACAGCGAAGCGGGCGTGGATGGCAACTTCATCATGACCGGCGCGGGCCGCTTGGTTGAGGTGCAAATGTCCGCCGAGGGTGCCACCTTCTCGCGCGAACAAATGAACCAACTCCTTGATCTGGCCGAAGCGGGCGTGGCGCAGCTTGTGGCCGCGCAAAAGGCCGCGGTGGCATGAGACGGTTCACCGAAAAGCGGCTTTTGGTCGCCACCCATAACAAGGGCAAGCTCGCGGAAATGCGCGATCTGATGGCCCCTTATGGGGTGGAGGTCGTGGGCGCGGCAGAAATGAACCTGCCCGAACCAGCAGAGACCGAAACCACCTTTGTCGGCAATGCCCGGATCAAGGCCCATGCCGCCGCCAAGGCGACCGGGCTGCCCGCGCTTTCGGACGACAGCGGGATCGAAGTCGATGCCTTGGACGGCGCGCCGGGGGTTTACACCGCTGATTGGGCCGAAACGCCGAATGGCCGCGATTTCGGGATGGCGATGGAGCGCACCTGGGCAGAATGCGAAAAGCGGGGCGCTCCCTTCCCGCGCACGGCCCGCTTCCGCTCCACCCTCGTGCTGGCATGGCCTGACGGACATGATGAAGTGTTTGAGGGCAAGGCCGAAGGTCAGCTTGTTTGGCCGATGCGCGGCGCCCAAGGCCACGGCTACGACCCGATGTTCCAACCCGAGGGCTATGACATTACCTTTGCCGAGATGGACCCGGCGAAGAAGAACGAAATTTCGCATCGCGCCGATGCGTTCCGCAAGTTCGTCAAGGTCATGGAGGCCGAATGATGCGCCGTAACATTTCGGGCGGCTCGCCCTATGAGCCCAAACTCGGCTATTCGCGCGCCGTGGTGCAGGGCGATTGGTGCTTTGTCGCGGGCACGACGGGCGTGGACCCGGCAACCAAAACCTTCCCCGATGCAGTGCTGGATCAGGCACGCAATGCGCTTGCCACGATCAAAGCCGTGCTGGAAGAGGCGGGTTTTAGTTTGAGCGATGTGGTGCGGGCCAATTACATCATCACCGATGCGGCCTATATGGACGACATCATCCCGGCGCTGTCGGAAACCTTTGGCGAGATTCGTCCCGCCGCCACGATGATTGTGGCTGGCCTCGTGAACCCCGCGATGAAGGTCGAGATCGAAGTGACGGCCTATAAGGGATGAGCGATTGGCGGCAGGGGGGCTTTGGCCTTTACGTCCACTGGCCCTTTTGCGCCGCCAAATGCCCCTATTGTGACTTCAACAGCCATGTCGCCAGCACGATCGACCATGCGCGCTGGCGCCATGCCTATTTGGCCGAAATCGACCGGATCGGGGCGGAAACCAAAGGACGGGTACTGAACACCGTTTTCTTTGGCGGCGGCACACCTTCGCTGATGGACCCAGAGACCGTCGCGCAGGTGATTGAGAGCATCCGCGCCACTTGGCCCACGGCGAATGATCTGGAAATCACGCTTGAGGCCAACCCCACAAGTGTCGAATCCGGCCGGTTTAGAGCCTTTTCAGAAGCAGGCGTGACCCGGCTTTCGATGGGCATGCAGGCGATGGATGACGAAAGCCTGAAGCGCCTTGGCCGCATGCACAGCGCTGCCGAGGGGCGCGCGGCCTTTGACATTGCGCGGGCGCATTTTGACCGGGTCAGCTTTGATCTGATCTATGCCCGCCAGGGCCAAAGTCTTGAGGCTTGGGCGCGCGAGTTGACCGAAGCGCTTGCGATGGCGGTGGATCATTTTTCGCTTTACCAACTCACCATCGAAGAGGGCACCGCCTTTGGCCGTTTGTTCGCCGCTGGCAAGCTGCGCGCATTGCCCGAAGAGGAACTGGCCGGCGATATGTATCTGCGCACGCAGGAAATCTGCGAGGCGGCAGGGCTTCCGGCTTATGAGGTGTCGAACCACGCCCGCCCCGGCGCGGAATGCCGCCATAACCTCGTGTACTGGCGCTATGGCGATTATGCAGGCATCGGCCCCGGCGCGCATGGACGGCTTAGTTTCAATGGCACCCGCTACGCGACCGAAGCCCCCAAAGCCCCCGGCGAATGGCTGGCACGCGTGGAACGCGCGGGGAACGGCGAAACCCCGCGCGAAGCGCTGTCGCGCGAGGAAGAGGCGACCGAATTTTTGCTGTTTGGTCTGCGGCTGGCCGAAGGGATCGACCCCACCCGTTATGAACAGCTTTCGGGGCAAAGCCTGCCAGAACAGGCTCTAAATAACCTTGAAAGCTGGGGCATGATTGCGCGCGACCCGGGCCGCATCCGCGCCACCGGGGAAGGCCGTGCGGTGCTCAATGCCGTGATAAGGGAATTGATGCCTTAGGCGGTGGGCAGCTCGTCAAGCATACCGCGCCACATACCGTCGGCGGCGTCATCGCCTGTCGCCATCTGCACGATCCGCTGACCCGCCGCATCGAACGCCTCGACCACAGTGCCATCGCGCCAAACGGCGGCCATGTGATCCATGCGCAGATGCAACTCCAACCCCGGATCCAGCACATTGATCCACGGCCCGGCGGGCAGAACGCGGTGGATCGGGCCGCGATGGGTTTCCACGCAACCGTTGCTTTCCACCGTAAAGCGCACCGACACTCCCAATTCCCCCGCGCGATACATCAGCTTTTCCACCGTACCTGAGGCAAGTTGCACGCCTTGGGCGGCGACCGGCGGCACCGGGGCGGGCGGCAATAGCGCCAATTCAGGCCCTTGATCCTCTGCCGCGAGATCGGCCACCAAAACCGCCCAGGCCGCCGCGTCTGACGCCTCGCGCAGGTGCACCTTATGCACCGCCTCGCCATGGGCATCATAAATCTGGATCGAGCGTTTCGGCCCCTTGTTCGTCGGTTCATCCCAAGCGAAAGCATGAACCCATTGTGCAGGGTCGATCCGCAGATCGATGGTGCCATGGCACACCGTCGCCACCCCATCTGCCGCGCTGAAATTGTCATATTGGCCGACCTTTTCGAGCACGCAGCTTTCATTCCGCGTCAGCGCCATCACCTCGCCCAGCGTCGTGACCGCCGGCAAGAGACGGGCCGGGTCGGCACTGATCCGGGTGGCATGCGACCCAAGGAAGGCGGCGCAAAGCTCTGCCTCGGTGATGCCGATCTCTTGGGCAAAATCGCGGGCGTAGATGCGCGGCTTCTTGGCACGCGCGGCGCGGATCTGTTCGGCGGTCATCTGGGTCATCGGGGCCTTCCAGTCATGCTTGGTCTGCCCGGCCAAGCCGGACGACCTTGTTTAGCACGCATGGAAGAGAGGTCCATCGCACACCCCGCCGCAGCGCGGGACAGCGATCAAAGGAGGATCGAAAAGCTCGACCCGCTGCCTTGCAGCAATTGCAGCGCCACGTTTTGCGAGGTCATGGTGCTGCCTTGGTTCATTTGCGCGCGCACAAGATAGTTGCGCACCACTTTGTCGAGCGTTTCACTGTCAGAAAAAGTCGAAAAATCAGAGGTGCCAAAAACGTATTCGGCTTTGTCCTTGTAGATCTTCAACTGCTGATCGACATCCAAAGACCCGACGCTTGTGGGCAGGCCCAGCGCGGTGCGCATCACTTCGCTCAGCGACGTCGAGCCAATCACCGTATACCATTTGCCATTATTGCTGGTGCTTTTGGCGGCCAGTTCCGGCAGTTCACGCTGTGCGGCCATCGCCAGACGCAGATTGTTGTCGGAATCGCCCACGGCAATCTCGAACTGACGGGTCTCGTATTTGGACAAGATTTCATCGGCAAAGCTGCTTAGGCTGGTGCGCGGCACCTCGTAATCGCCAAAGCCGAAGGCCTCCGACAGCTTCAGATAGGTCTTGTCGGCCATCTTATTGGACAGGGAGTCGCTATCAAGCGTGCCCTCTTCCAGCACTTTGCGGATGAAGTATTTGTTGTCGATATCACTATCGAGCCCGAAGGCGCCAAGCGCCACCTTCAACAGGCGGCGGTCGGCAACCAAATCTTCGGCGGTCGTGATCGAGCCGATCTTTTCCCGAAAATACTCTTCGTCGCGCTGGATATCTGCAGAATTGACGAAAGCCGTCTTCTGCATATCCATCGTGCGGTTGAGCATCTTCCAGCCGGCATAGCCGCTGGCGGGAACGATCGGCGTGTAACTCATGCGCTTTGCGCGGCGAGAAGCCGCTCCTCCCGTGGCAAGAGGGCGCGCAAGCATTTCAGCGCTTGATAATGCTGGTCTTCCAGCACCGCGCTTGAGGCTTGGTTGAGATAGGCGCGGCTGTCGGGGTCGGTCAAAACTTGGCTCAGTTGCTCGATCCCGCGCAGAAGCTGGCGCCGGGCCTCGGTCGGGTCTGCATCGCCCGACAACACCAGTTGCGCGATGTAGCACACGCGCCGCACCGGCGTATTGACCTCTTCGGGGTGGATCGCATCGCGCAGCCGCAAGATATTGGCATTGGGCGTCATAATCGCGAGCCGCGACCGACGATCACCGTTTTCGATCACAGCGCCATTGATCAGCACCCGCTCTTTGGGCGCGAGCTTAAGGACAAGGCCGGTCATTCGGCACCGCCTTCGCGGCGCAAGCCGCGCATGATCGCCGTGTTGATATCAATCAGCACATCGACCGTGGCATCCCCTTTCAGCACCTTGGCGCTGTGGAGTTGCGTGAATTCGTTGAGATAGAAGATCCGCGCCCGCAGCATTTCCGGCAGTTCGTTGTCGGGCTGCGCGACATCGACGGCCAGCGTCGTCCAAAGCTTGCGGTTGTCGTAAAGCGCAGAAACCATCGCGGGGAAGTTGGACTTCGCCATGCCCGCCGTCACCTTGAGGCGGTGGGTCACGCGCGCAAAGATTTCGTATTCGGTGCCGCGCAGGGTGCGGGTGGGCTGACCGGGGTTTGCATAGGCCGTTTTGGCCAGAGTCGTAGCGTTCACGGGAATACCTTCCAGTGGCGATTGGGGTCAGACCGCGGCTTTGCCGCGGAGGGGGGAGGGGGGCGCCTGTGCGGCGCCCCCGGAATTTATTAGCGGAACAGCGACAGGATCGACTGCGGTTGCTGGTTGGCAATCGACAGCGCCTGAATGCCAAGCTGCTGCTGGGTTTGCAGCGCTTGCAGACGGGCCGAGGCCTCTTCCATATCGGCGTCGACCAGCGAGCCGATCCCCGATTTCATGGCCGAGGTCAGGTCGCTCACGAAGGAGGACTGGCTTTCGAGACGCGATTCAACCGCACCGAAGGCCGCAGCCGCGTTGACGGTGGTCGTGATCATCGTTTCGATGTCGGCAAGGGCCGTACCCGCGGTAACGTCGAAGCCGTTCAGCGCGCCCAGGCTACCGCCCGAGCTGGCGGTCACGTCAATCGCGATGTTGAGGTTCGCACCAGTCGCGTTGTTGATGGTCAGCTCACCAGCCGAGGTTTGGTCATACGAAGCCGTCAGACCAGAGATCCCCGAGTTGTTGATCTGATCACGCAGAGCGTTGACCGCGATGTCGTTCGGGGAGTTGCCCGCAGCGGCATCGGCCGCAGTCACGGTGTAGCTGAACTCGCGATCACCAAGCGTGAGCTTGATCTCATCGCCAGCCACAGCAGCAGCAAGCGTGAAGTCCGCGCTGGAGCCCGTCGCAACCGAACCACCCGCCGAATGCGTGTCGGTCGCGATCGTCAGACCGGCAGTGCTGGTCAAAGTCGCGGTACCGGCACCGGGGGTGCTCCCAAGGTCGACGCCCGCCACGTTGATCGTGTTCGCCGTCACGGTCCCGCCGCTACGGTCGATCGAGCCAACAACGGTGGTCGACGCGGTCGAGCCATCGACCAGGTTGACGCCGTTGAATTGCGCGCCGCTGACTTTCGAACGGATCATGTCGACGATTTGCGTGACTTCGGCGTTCAGTTTCGCGGAGTCGGCAGACGGGTCTTGCGCCGCAACGACCTTTTCTTTGATCGACTTGAGGTCGTCGGTGATCGACTCAGCCGCGGTCCGCGCCACCGACACCATCGATTGGCCGGTCGCGAGGTTGGTCGAGACAGTCTCAAAACCCGAAACGTCCGATTCCATCACTTTCGAGATAGCCCAGATCGCCGAGTTGTCTTTGGCCGAACCCACCGATTTACCGGTCGAGATTTCGGACTGGGTTTTCGCCAGGTTCGAGTTGATGCCTTTGAGGGTCTGAAGCGCGACCATCGCGCTGGAGTTCGTGAGAATGCTGGACATGGTTGGTCCCTTTAGTTTGGCGCTTTGCGCCGGGTTTCACATGCCGTCCATTAAACGGCGCCAATGGCTTTCTGACCCTTGCGGCTTGGGTTTGCCCTGCCGCGCCACCCCTCGGGATGCAGGGGAACATTGGCATGTGAGAGGCTAACGAAATACTAAGGCCGCCCTTTCGGACGGCCCTGAATGCATCGGAATTTAGAAGAATGGTTTACGCACGCCGCTCGATCGAGCCCTTGGCCGCGCCGATGGACCGGCCTTTGCCATTCTGATCATAGCTTTTATAGCTTTTGGCCGCTTCGCGGATTTCGGCCAGCCGTTTGCGCACCGCCTGCACACCTTTCAGCGCGGCATCCAAAAGGCGCTGATTTTCGAGCGCCATATTTTGCGCTTCCATCAAAAGACGTGCGGGCGTGCCTTGCAGCTCGACCAGCACCGCTTCTTTGCGCGCGACAAGATCGGGCAATGCGCCAAACTCGGCGTTGCGGATCACATCTTTCTCTAGCCTAAGAATGTCGATCAGCTTCGCGATCCTTTCCTCGGTCTCATTTTGCATTCTGCGCTCCTTTCTGCAGCGACTGGAAGATCGATTCGGCCAGCCCGATGCCGCCGCCTTCGACCATGATTCGGGCATATTCGTCGGTCAGGAACGAAGAGAACTGCTCTTCGCCTACGCCGCCGCTAAAGCTTTCTTGCGCCTTTCCCACACCCGACAGTTTTAACATCTCGGCCAAGAAGCTGGCCTCAAGCTCGCGCGCCTTCGCGCGCATCGCGTCTTCGGTTTTGGGCGTCGTCGTGGACGCGGTGGGAAGATCGCGCGGGGCGATCGGGGAGACCTGCATGAGAATCGCTCCAATTGATCCGATTTCGCCCAGTCTGCGCAGAACGAGGTAAAGAAGCGGTAACCTCCTGCTGCCATGGTGGGGCAAGATCACAGGCAGAAGTCGTGAGGCCATGCAAACAACCGCTCCGGAACTGACCCAACTCTTCACCGCCGCGCCGACCGGCACAGCGGGCCGTGCAACGGCCCTTGCTGCCGAAAGCACCGCCGCGACGGGCAAGAGCCCCGCATCGGCCTTTTCGGCTTTGATGGCGCAAGAAGCGCCAGCGAATGCCGAGACCGGCACCAATACCGGCGACAGCACCGCGCAAGATGGCGCGATGCAAGGCGTGCCAGTCGCGCCCGCCACGCCCACGCCTGCCAGCGCGCAAGCCAATGCCTTCGGCGCGCACAGCGCCCCCAAAGCCGAGACCGTCCGCCCAAGCGGTGCAACCAGCGCAACTGCGCTGGATGTCTTCATGCAAGATAAATCCGGTCCGGGGTTCTGGAACGCACCCGCCCGTATGACGGCGGCCACGCACACCCCGGCCGCCTCGGCGCCAGAGGTAACCACCGACCTGCCGCGCGCGCCAGCCTCTGCCGCACTGACCGCCGCAGGCGGCGAGGTTGGCACGGCACAGCCCGCGGCCACTGACACAGGCACCGCCGCGCTTGCCGATACGGGGGCGGACCTTGGCGTGCCGAAGCCCAAAGCCGTTGATAAGGCCAGCGATACAAGTGGCGATCAGGGCAGCGATGCGGCGGATACCGGCCGCGCCCTTTCCGCTGCGGTGCCCAATGTGACGGCAAATGCGACGACACCCCAGACCGGGACGGGGCAACCCTTGGCCGAGACCAACGCGAATCGCGTGGCGGGGCCAAAGACCCCGACGGCCGATGAAACGCAGGTGGCCCCTGCGCAGAAATCACCACGCAACCCAAGCGCGACGAATCGTGTGATTACCGAAATCCCAGCCAAAGGCGCTGCCGCGACCTCCAGCGGCGATGGCTTCACGCATTCGGTCCCCGGCATCGAGACGCGCAAACCCGCGCAGGGTGTGGCTGACGCCCCTGCGCCGCATGCGTCGAAACCGGGGACCGTTGGTGCCTCGCCCTCCAATCTTGCGGGCACGGTAAATCCCGCCGCGTCGCAAGCGGCAAAGATCGACACGCCGGATACCCCGGTGCCGCCGCTGCGCACCAAGGCGCAAGACATCGCCAACAAGGCTGATCGCCCGCAAGACGGGGCCCTCTCCCAAACGGCGCAAACCGCCGGGACTGCGGCGGCGCAAGCCAGCTCGGCCAGCGGTGCGGCCACATCCTTTGGCGGGCAGACCCCGCGCGGCGATGCCGCCGCCCAAATGCCGCCTTTGGTAACCAGCGATACTGCGATTGAGGTGACCTTGCGCCAGCCAGCTCCGGCACAGGCACAGGCTCAAACGGCGCCGCGCGCCACGACGATGGCTGAACGCCGGTTTGAAGCGGCCCTGACCGAAACGGCAGCCAGCGACCCCGGCGCCGATTCGGTCGAGGCTCCGCCGCGCAGCACCGTGACAACCCAATCCGTCGCCCAAACCGGCCCTTCGGCCAGCGGGCCCATCACCGCCCCGCAAACCCCCGGTCAACCCGCCGCGCAACAAGCTGCGGCCCAGCGAGCCGACGCCGCGCCGCTCGAAACACCGCGCGAAACCAAGGCCCGCGAAACCGATTCGAAGCGACAAAAGGCAGAGCCTACCGCGGATATCGCACAGAAAACGCCGAGCGCAGACACCGCGCAACCCGCGCGTGCCACGGCCGTGGCAACGGACGCGGCCACGCCGCTGCCTATCGATGCAACAGAGGCCTTTGCCGCAGTCAGCGGCGGCGAGCGGGCCGATGCGCTGACGACCAGCGGACAGGTGCAAAACGCCAGCCGCACCGCCGCGGCCTCGCCGCAGCATATTGCCCAACAGCTTGCGCAAGCCATGCCCACCAGCCCCGATCAGCCGGTCGAGGTCTCTCTCTCGCCCGAAGAGCTTGGCAAGGTGCGGCTGACTTTGCACAGCCATGATGGAGCGATCACCGTCAATGTGCAGGCGGAGCGACCCGAAACGCTGGATCTGATGCGACGCAATATCGACAGCCTTGCGCGCGATTTCCGCGAGATGGGCTATTCCGATATCAGCTTCGATTTTGGCCAACAGACAGATCAGCGCCAATCGGCGCAAGACCGCGCAGAAGAGGCGCGGCTGGCCATGCCGGAAACCGGCACAGAGCCCGAGCGCCCGGTTCGCTTCGACGACGCCGCGCTTGCCATCCAACGCCGTGCCACCGCCTCTGGCGGGCTCGACCTGCGCTTTTGAGGATATGCTATGACCACCGTCACCTCTGCCACCAATGCGACCACGACCAGCACCGCGACCAGCACCGCGTCGAATGGGCTAAGTTCGGATTATGAAACCTTTCTGAAGCTGCTCACCACGCAGATGACGAACCAAGACCCGACCGACCCGATGGACAGCGCCGATTATGCGGTGCAACTGGCCACCTTTTCGCAGGTGGAACAGCAAACCAAGACGAACGAGTTGATCGAAAACCTTGCGCTGCAACTCGGCCTGATGGGGATGAGCGAATATGCCGGTTGGGTGGGCATGGATGCGCGCAGCGAATCGCCCGCCTATTTCGATGGCGCCAATTCGGTAACGATTTCGCCCAATCCCGTCGTGGGCGCGACCGAAACGGTTCTGGTCGTCAATGATGCCGCAGGCAACGAAGTCGCCCGCGAAACGATTCCGGTTTCCGCAGATTCGCTTGAATGGGATGGCACGGATGCCTCGGGCAATCCGTTGCCAGCGGGCAATTACAGCTTCAACCTTGAAAGCTACAATAACGGCACGTTGCTATCGACCGACCCAGTTGAGACGTACAACAGGATCGTAGAGGCGCAAGGAACCGCGAATGGTGCCGTTCTGGTGCTGCAAGGCGGCGCAACCATCGAAACCGGTTCAATCTCTGCGCTGCGCGATGGGGGTTGAGGCTTGGCCTAGATCAACAGGCCAAGCACCATCCCGCCCAGCACGAGCGCCACACCGCCCGCCACATGCACGCCCCGCACCAATTGCGGTTCGGGCGCAGGCTCTGGCGGTTGGGTGGCGTTTTCCAAAACCGTGGTCAACATATCGGGCAATTGCGGACCGAACCGGCCCAGCACCCGCGCGGTGCGCCCAAGGTTGCGCAAAGCCGCCTTGGGCCCAACGTTTTCGCGGATGTAGCTTTCGACCACGGGTTTCGCCGTTTCCCACATGTTGATCGCCGGATTGAGCGAGCGCGCCACCCCCTCGACCACCACCATGGTGCGTTGCAGCAAAATCAGCTCCGTGCGCGTGGCCATACCGAACCGCTCGGTCACCTCAAAGAGATAGGCCAAAAGCCGCGCCATCGAAATTTGCTTGGCATTCATGCCAAAGATCGGCTCGCCCACGGCGCGCAAAGCCAGCGCGAATTGCGTCACATCTTGGTCTTTGGGCACATAGCCCGCCTCAAAGTGCACTTCGGCCACGCGGCGATAATCGCGTTGGATGAAGCCCATCAAAATCTCGGCATAGACGTGGCGGGTGTATTCGTCGATCTGGCCCATGATGCCGAAATCAAAGGCAATCACATCGCCATTCGGGGCCACCTTCAGGTTGCCCTGATGCATATCGCCGTGGAAATAGCCGTCACGCAACGCATGGCTGAGGAACAGCTGCAGCACGCGCGTGCCAATTTCGGTGACATCATAGCCGGCCGCCTTCAGCGCCTCGGCATCGCCCATCGGCAGGCCTTCGGCCCAATCCATCACCAACACCCGACGGCTGGACAGCGACCAGACCGGCAGCGGCACGCGGAATTTTTCATCCTTTTCGGTATTGGCCCCGAATTGAGAGGCCGAGGCCGCTTCCAGCCGCAGATCCAACTCGCCAACGACGATGCCTTCGAAATGCTTGATCACATCGGTGGGGCGCAGCCGCCGCGAAGCGGGCGACAGCCGCTCGATCATCTCGGCCGCAAAATGGAACGCATCGATGTCGCGCTGGAAGGCTTTCTCGATCCCGGGACGCAAGATTTTCACCGCGACCTTCTCGCCGGTTTCGGCCAGCCGCGCGGCGTGCACCTGCGCGATCGAGGCCGCCGCAACCGGTTCGGAAAATTCCGAGAAAATCTCATCGACCGGATGACCCAGCTCTTCGGCAAGGACCGACTTGGCCACCGCTTGGTCAAAGGGCGGCAGCCGGTCTTGCAGCATCCGCAACTGGTTCGCCAGCTCTTGGCCCACCACATCCGGGCGGGTCGACATGATCTGCCCGAATTTGATGTAAGACGGGCCCAGCGCGGTGATGGCCCGCGTCACCGGCGGCAGGTTCGGATCGCCCTTATAGCCCAGCCATTTAAACGGCCAGCCCATGATCCGGGCGACAAGGCGCAGCCGGGGCGGCGCCTCCATTGCTTCCAGCGCCACCCGCATGGCCCCGGTCCGTTCGAAAGTCGCCCCGGTGCGGATCAGGCGCCAGATATTATGCGGGCCGCGCATATTAGACCTTCCAGCCGGAGTGCAGCGCTGCAATGCCCATGGAAAGGTTGCGGTATTTCACCTGCTCAAACCCAGCTTCACGGATCATCGAGGCAAAGAGTTCCTGATTGGGGAATTTGCGGATCGATTCCACCAGATACTGATAGCTGGCGCGGTCATTCGCCACGATCTGCCCCATCACCGGGATCACGTTGAACGAATAGGCGTCATAGACCGCCTGCATCATATCGTTCGGGATCTGGCTGAATTCGAGCACCATCAGACGCCCGCCGGGGCGCAGCACGCGATACGCCTCGTTCAGCGCGTCTTGGATGCGCGTCACGTTCCGAATGCCGAAAGAAATGGTATAAACGTCGAAGGTGTTGCTTTCGAACGGCAGGTTCATCGCATCGCCCACCACCCAGTTCAGGCGGTCGGCCATATTCGCGGCCTCGGCGCGTTTTTGCCCCTCGATCAGCATCGATTCCGTCATATCGCAAACGGTGGCGGTTGCCCCCGGCGCGCGTTTGAGGAAACGGAACGCAATATCCCCGGTGCCACCGGCCACATCGAGCAGCTTTTGCTCGGGGCGCGGCGCGAGCCAATCCATCATCGCATCTTTCCAGATGCGGTGGATGCCCATGCTCATGAGGTCGTTCATGATGTCGTATTTCGAGGCCACCCGCGAAAAGACGCCGTGCACCATGCCGGCCTTCGCCTCTTCGTCCACGGTTTGGTAGCCGAAATGCGTCGTTCTGGTCTGATCCGTGCTCATCTGCCCTTGCCGATCCTGGAAACGTTCCCCCTCTTATAGGGGCGGCAGCGGCCGTGACAATGCGACAGGAGCGAAAATGCCCGAACTGCCCGAGGTAGAAACGGTGCGCCGCGGCCTTGCCCCGGCGATGGAGGGGCGTGTGATCGAACGGGCCGAGGTGAACCGGCCCGATCTGCGCTGGCCGCTGCCCGCGGGCCTGGCGGACCGGCTGACCGGCGCGCGGGTCGGGCTTTTGCGGCGGCGCTCTAAATACATTCTGGCCGATCTCGATACCGGGGAAAGCCTGCTGATTCATCTTGGCATGTCGGGGCGAATGCTGGTCTCGGGCGTCATGCTGGGCGACTTCCATCTGGATCACCCCGCGCCTCAAAAGCATGACCATGTGGTGCTGCATATGGAGGGCGGGGCCCGCGTCACCTTCAACGATGCAAGGCGTTTCGGCGCGATGGACCTTGTGCGCACCGACCGCGAGGCCGCGCATTGGTTGCTGGCGGGGCTCGGGCCCGAACCCTTCGGCAATGACTTCCACGAAAGCTATCTTGTGATGGCAC
This sequence comes from Rhodobacter sp. TJ_12, assembly GCF_020023995.1. Taxonomy (GTDB): domain Bacteria; phylum Pseudomonadota; class Alphaproteobacteria; order Rhodobacterales; family Rhodobacteraceae; genus Rhodobacter. The sequence continues at coordinate 44,903 of NZ_NRRD01000005.1, forward strand.
TCAAATCCCGCAAAAGCCCGATCAAGACCGCGCTACTGGATCAACGGCTGATCGCAGGGCTTGGCAATATCTATGTCTGCGAGGTGCTGCACCGCGCAGGCATCGACCCGCGCCGCGCTGCCAATCGAATCGCAAGCGCGCGGTTGGCTGGGCTGGTGCCGATCATCCGTGACGTGCTGGCCGAGGCCATCGAGGCTGGCGGATCAAGCTTGCGCGATCACCGTCAGGCCGATGGCGAGCTGGGCTATTTCCAGCATGCCTTTCGCGTCTATGACCGCGAAGACGCGCCCTGCACCGCCTGCGCGACACCGATCCGGCGCATTGTCCAAGGCGGGCGCTCAAGCTATTTCTGCCCAAGCTGTCAGCGCTAAAGACCGCGTTTTTGGCACGCAGGCTTGCCCGCGGGTAACGCTGCGCTACAGTGCCGCAACAACTCTTGAGTTTCGCGCCCCACCTGCTAGGACTTGCCCGAAAACAAGGAAAGGCACCCGCAATGGCCTACCAGACCCTGATCGTCGAAATTGAAGACAGCGTCGCCCTGATCCGCCTCAATAGGCCCGAAGCCCTGAACGCGCTCAATTCCGCCCTTTTGGGAGAATTGGCCGATGCGCTGAAACAGCTTGATGCCAACGACAAAGTGCGCTGCATCGTGCTGACCGGCTCGGAAAAGGCCTTTGCGGCGGGCGCCGACATCAAAGAGATGTCGGAGAAAAGCTTCGTCGAAATGTATACCAGCGATTTCTTTGGGTCCGAGGCGGACAGCCTGCTGCGCACACGCAAACCGATCATCGCGGCGGTGGCGGGCTATGCCCTGGGCGGCGGCTGCGAACTTGCCATGATGTGCGATTTCATCATCTGCGCCGACAACGCCAAATTCGGCCAGCCCGAAATCAACCTGGGCGTGGTCGCGGGCATCGGCGGCACGCAACGGCTGACTCGGTTCGTGGGCAAATCGAAATCGATGGATATGCACCTGACCGGCCGCTTCATGGATTCGGCCGAGGCGGAACGCTCAGGGCTTGTCAGCCGCGTCGTACCGGTGGCCCAGCTTGTGCCCGAGGCGCTGGGCGCCGCGCGCAAGATCGCGTCGAAATCCGCTGTGGCGACGATGGTGGTGAAGGAATGCGTCAACCGCGCCTATGAAACCACCCTGCGCGAAGGCGTTTTGTTCGAGCGCCGGGTGTTTCACGCGCTGTTTGCGACCGAAGACCAGAAAGAGGGCATGTCAGCCTTTTTGGAAAAGCGCGAGCCGCAATTCCGCGACAAGTAAGCAAATAAGGCGAATGCCCCGAAAGGGGCTTTCCTTTCCGGTGCTTTTCCCCTATTGGCACCCCTCACATGCGCGTGGAGCCCGCTCAGGCTAGAATCATCCGGTTCGCTGGGACGACCGGGCTTTGCGCAATATATTCGTTTTAGTCCGGGAACACCGTAACATGGCCAACACGCCCCAGTCCAAAAAACGCGCTCGTCAGGCTGAGCGTCGCAGCGACATCAACAAAGCCCGTCGTTCGCGTATCCGCACTTTCATCCGCAAAGTCGAAGAGGCGATTGCCTCGGGCGATGCCGATGCCGCGAAAGCCGCGCTGCAAGCTGCCCAGCCCGAAATGGCGCGTGGCGTGACCAAAGGTGTGATGCACAAGAACACCGTTTCGCGCAAAGTTTCGCGTCTTTCGGCGCGCGTGAAAGCACTGTCGAACTGATCCTTCGGTCAGGACAGATTACGCCTTTAGGATAGGCGCCCCAAATGGGGCGCCTTCTTCTTTTTTGAATGTTTTCAATACCTTAATGCGTGATGTGGCCAGTTTGCCTAGGTGTCACAGATTCGTTTCACCAAAGTAGCCGTCAAGCGCGAAGTTCGGTTGCGCAGGTCCTGCCGTGCTTGCTAGCGTCAACGGGCGATTCACGTCGCCTTGGGGGACATGACGCATTCCCCGGTGTCGAGGCAGGCCTCATAAGCTGCCGTGATAAGAAGCCTACCGCTTCGGCACCAGGATGCGATCCGACGAAAACGGGGTGCAAACCCCAATCGGCAGGTGATGCCGTACCCGGTTTCTGGCCGGCGGTATCGTCATGTCTTGTTCTTTTCGCCAGCTGCGGCGAAAGGGCTCTCTGGGCCGTGTTTCAAGGTGTCTTGTTGGACGACTTAGGAAAAGAAAATGACAAAAGAGCTCTGGGGGCAAGTGAGCGATGAACTGCGCAAAACGGTCGGGAAGACCAACCATGAAACTTGGATTGCCCCGCTCGAACTCGTCGCGCTGAAAGACGGGATCGGCTCTTTTCAAGCACCCACCAGATTCATGTGCGACTGGGTTTCGCGCAATTACGGCGAGCCGATCCTGAGCGCGCTGCGCAAGACCGGCGCGCCTGTGGAGCGGGTGACCTTTGATCTGGGAGCCGCGCGCAAACCCGCGCCCGCGCAAGCCGCTACGGCGACGCCCACCCGCAAAGCCGCGCGCAGCACCGAAGACCAAGACCTGCCCGGCGCCCCGCTGGATGCCCGGTTCACCTTCGACAGTTTCGTGGTTGGCAAGCCGAACGAGTTGGCCCACGCCGCCGCGCGCCGCGTGGCCGAAGGCGGCCCGGTGACCTTTAACCCGTTGTTTCTTTATGGCGGCGTCGGTCTGGGCAAGACCCACCTGATGCATGCCATCGCGCATGAATTGCAAACCGGCCGCCCGGATCTGCGGGTGCTTTATCTGTCGGCCGAACAATTCATGTATCGCTTCGTGCAAGCCCTGCGCGACCGTCAGATTATGGATTTCAAAGAGCTGTTCCGCTCGGTCGATGTGCTGATGGTGGATGACGTGCAATTCATCGCCGGAAAAGACAGCACGCAAGAAGAGTTTTTCCATACTTTCAATGCCTTGGTCGATCAGGGCAAGCAGATCGTGATTTCCGCCGACCGGGCACCGGGCGAGATCAAGGATCTGGAAGAACGGATCAAAAGCCGGTTGCAATGCGGGCTGGTCGTCGATCTGCACCCGACCGATTACGAATTGCGGCTGGGCATTTTGCAATCGAAATCCGATGCCTACCGCGCCCGGTATCCCGGCCTTGCGATGGCCGATGGCGTGTTGGAATTCTTGGCCCACCGCATCACCACCAATGTGCGGGTGCTCGAAGGCGCGCTGACGCGGCTTTTCGCTTTTGCCTCGCTGGTCGGGCGGGAGGTCACGCTGGATTTGGCGCAGGAATGTCTGGCCGACATTTTGCGTGCCTCGGATCGGCGCGTCACGATCGAAGAAATTCAGCGAAAGGTGGCCGAACATTACAATGTGCGGCTGTCGGATATGATCGGGCCGAAGCGGCTGCGCACCATTGCGCGCCCGCGTCAGGTGGCGATGTATCTGGCCAAGCACCTGACCACGCGCAGCTTGCCTGAGATCGGGCGGCGCTTTGGCGGGCGCGATCACACGACCATCATCCACGGCATTCGCAAGATTGACGAGCTGATGGCGACGGATCGGCAACTGGCCGAAGATATCGGGCTGCTGAAACGGCTTATGGAATCCTGAACCCTTGACGCCCCGCGCAAAGCAACGGAATGTCCGGAAAAATCTTGTTCCGGCGCGCTGGCATGTTAACTTGCCGCCCCCGGCAAGCGGTGAGGAATGGATATGAAGATCAGCATCGAACGTGCCGCGCTCCTCAAGGCGGTGGCTCAGGCCCAGTCGGTTGTCGAGCGTCGCAACACGATCCCGATCCTTGCAAACGTGCTGATCGAGGCAGAGGGCGATAGCGTGTCGTTCCGCGCCACCGATCTGGATATCGAGGTGGTCGATAAAGCCCCCGCGCAGGTGGAACGCGCCGGGGCCACCACCGTTTCGGCGGTGATGCTGCATGAGATCGTGCGCAAACTGCCCGATGGCGCGCTGGTGCAACTGGCCGATGATCCGGCGGCCGGACGGCTGTCGGTGATGGCCGGGCGGTCAAGCTTCAATCTGGCCACGCTGCCGAAAGAAGACTTTCCGGTGATGGCCACGTCCGAATACACGGCCAATTTCGCGGCCCGGGCGGATGTGCTGAAGCGGCTGTTCGACAAATCGAAATTCGCCATTTCGACCGAAGAGACGCGCTATTACCTCAACGGCGTTTATATGCATATCGCGGCGGGCGAAGACGGCTCTGCCCTGCGCTGCGTCGCCACCGATGGTCACCGGCTGGCGCGCATCGATGCGGCCTTGCCCGAAGGCGCAGCGGGCATGCCCGGCGTGATCGTGCCGCGCAAAACGGTGAACGAGCTGCGCAAGCTGTTGGATGATGACGAGGCGCAAATCGCGGTTTCGGTCAGCGAAACCAAAGTCCGCTTTGCGACGCCGGAAATCACCCTTACCTCAAAGGTGATCGACGGCACCTTCCCCGATTACACCCGCGTCATTCCGATGGGGAACACCCGGCGTCTGGAAGTGGATGCGCAAGAATTCGCCAAAGCCGTGGACCGTGTGGCGACCGTGTCATCTGAACGCTCGCGCGCGGTGAAGCTGAGCCTTGACGAAGATCGGTTGGTGCTGTCGGTCAATGCCCCCGATGCGGGCGCGGCCGAAGAGGAACTGGCCGTGGCTTATGGTGATGAGCGGCTGGAAATTGGCTTTAACGCCAAATACCTGCTGGAAATCGCCAGCCAAGTAGACCGCGAAAACGCCGTTTTCCTGTTCAACTCTTCGGGCGACCCGACCTTGATGCGCGAAGGCAATGACACTTCGGCGGTCTATGTCGTGATGCCGATGCGCGTGTGAGCCTGCGCAGCCTGACGCTTTTGCAATTCCGCTCGCATCGCCGGGCGGAATTTGCCTTTGATACCCGGCCCGTGGCGCTTTACGGCCCGAATGGCGCGGGCAAAACCTCTGTTTTGGAAGCGGTGTCGCTGTTTTCGCCGGGTCGTGGGCTGCGGCGCGCGACGGCCGAAGAACTGATCCGGCGGCAGGAATCCGTGGGCTGGAAGCTGCGTGCGACCCTGCCCGATTACGAGCTAGAAACCTCGGCCCGGCCCGGCCAAAGCCGCGATGTGGTGATTGATGGAAAATCCGCCTCGCAACTTGCCCTGGGGCGGTTGATGCGGGTGTTGTGGCTGGTGCCTGCAATGGATCGGCTCTGGATCGAAGGGGCCGAGGGGCGGCGGCGTTTTTTGGACCGAATGACCCTGAGCTTCTTCCCCACTCATGCCGATGCCACCCTCGCCTATGAAAAGGCGATGCGCGAACGCAACCGCTTGCTGAAGGACGAGGTGCGCGACCCGGCGTGGTATCATGCGCTGGAAAGCCAGATGGCCGAAGCCGGGGCGCAGATCGTGGCGCACCGGTTGCAGACTTTGGAAAAGCTGGCCGCCGCGCAGGCGGGCGCGGCCACCGCTTTTCCGGCAGCGGCATTGGCCGTGGTGAACCAAGGCCCCGATGACTTGGCTCGCGCGTTGGATGCCAACCGTCGCCGCGATATGGCGGCAGGCCGCACGCTCGAAGGCCCGCATCGCGCGGATCTTACGGCCCGTTACGCCGAAAAAGATACGCCCGCCGATCAATGCTCCACCGGCGAGCAAAAGGCGCTTTTGATTTCACTCCTTCTGGCCAATGCCCGCGCGCTGGCAGGCGAAAGCACGGTGCTTTTGCTGGATGAGGTCGCCGCGCATCTGGATGCCGGGCGCCGCGCCGCGCTTTATGACGAGATTTGCGCCCTGCCCGCGCAAGTGATGATGACCGGCACCGGGGCGGAGTTGTTTGACGCTTTGGGAACGCGCGGCCAATATTGGCATGTGACCGAGGAAAGGGGCACCTCGCAAGTGACGGAAACGGCTTTTCAAAACCGCTAAATATTGTGGCGAAGGCGTGACAAGGCGGGCGCGAAACACTATAAATCCGCATCGACTTGCAGGATAGGCGCGGATGACCGACACCCCCAAGAAAAAGACCGAATACGGCGCGGATTCCATCAAGGTTCTCAAGGGCCTAGAAGCGGTGCGCAAGCGCCCCGGCATGTATATCGGCGACACCGATGACGGCTCTGGCCTGCATCACATGGTCTATGAGGTCGTCGATAACGGTATTGACGAGGCCTTGGCGGGCCATGCCAACTATGTGGCGGTGAAAATCCACGCCGATAATTCGGTTTCGGTGCGCGACAATGGCCGGGGCATCCCGGTCGATATGCACGCCGAAGAGGGGGTTTCGGCGGCCGAGGTCATCATGACCCAGCTGCATGCGGGCGGCAAATTCAACAACACCGATGACGATGGCAACGCCTACAAGGTCTCGGGCGGGTTGCATGGCGTTGGCGTGTCGGTTGTGAACGCACTGTCTGACTGGCTGGAATTGCGCGTCTGGCGCAATGACAAGATGTATTACGCCAAATTCGAAAAGGGCGAATGCACCGTGCATGTGCACGAGGTGGCAGACGCGCCGGGCGAAAAAGGGACCGAGGTGCGGTTTCTGGCCTCGTCCAAAGTGGTGGACCCGGAGGGCACTTTCTCCAACCTCGAATATAACTTCAAAACGCTGGAAACGCGCCTGCGGGAACTGGCCTTCCTCAATTCCGGGGTGCGGATCATCTTGGAAGATGAACGCCCCGCCGAGCCGCTGAAGACCGAATTGCATTACGAAGGCGGCGTGCGCGAATTCGTCAAATATCTCGACCGGTCGAAAACCGCCGTGATGCCCGAACCGATCTATATGACCGGCGAAGTGCGCGGCATCGGCGTCGAGGTGGCGATGTGGTGGAACGACAGCTACCACGAAACCGTGCTGCCCTTTACCAACAACATTCCGCAGCGCGATGGCGGCACCCATATGGCGGGTTTCCGGGGCGCGCTGACCCGCACGATCACGAAATACGCCCAAGACAGCGGCATCGCCAAGAGAGAGAAGGTCGATTTCACCGGCGATGATGCGCGTGAAGGGCTGACCTGCGTGCTGTCGGTGAAAGTGCCGGACCCGAAATTTTCCAGCCAGACGAAAGACAAGCTTGTTTCATCCGAGGTGCGGCCCGCGGTCGAAAACCTTGTGAACGAAAAGCTGAGCGAGTGGTTCGAGGAACATCCCGCCGAAGCCAAGGGCATCGTCGGCAAGATCATCGAAGCCGCACTGGCGCGCGAAGCGGCCCGCAAGGCCCGCGAATTGACCCGGCGCAAAACCGCAATGGATGTCGCCTCGCTGCCCGGTAAGCTGGCCGATTGCCAAGAAAAAGACCCGGCTCTGTCAGAGCTGTTCCTCGTCGAGGGGGATTCGGCCGGTGGCTCGGCCAAGCAAGGGCGCGAGCGCAAGAACCAAGCCGTGCTGCCCCTGCGCGGTAAAATCCTTAACGTCGAACGTGCGCGGTTCGACCGAATGCTGTCGTCGGATCAGATCGGCACGCTGATCACCGCGCTGGGCACCGGGATTGGCCGCGATGAGTTCAACATCGCCAAGCTGCGCTACCACAAGATCGTCATCATGACCGATGCTGACGTGGATGGCGCGCACATCCGCACCCTGCTTTTGACCTTCTTCTTTAGGCAAATGCCGGAACTGATCGAACAAGGTTATCTCTACATCGCGCAGCCGCCGCTTTACAAAGTCAGCCGCGGAAAGTCCGAGGTCTATCTGAAAGACCAGCCCGCACTGGAAGATTACCTTGTGGCCCAAGGCGTCGAAGGCGCGATTCTGCGGCTGGGCGACGGCACCGATATCGTGGGCGCAGATTTGACGCGTCTGGTGGAAGAGGCGCGCCAGATCCGCCGCATCCTGCAAGCCTTCCCAACGCATTACCCGCAGCGCATCTTGGAACAAACCGCCATCGCCGGTGCGCTTGTGCCGGGCCGGGTCGATGCCGATGCGCAGGGCGTGGCGAACCAAGTCGCCGCGCGGCTGGACCTTGTGGCGCTGGAATATGAACGCGGCTGGACCGGGCGGCCCACGCAAGACAAGGGGCTGCGGCTCGCCCGCGTGCTGCGCGGGGTTGAGGAAGTCCGCACGCTGGATGGCGCGGTGCTGCGCTCGGGCGAGGCGCGGCGACTTGCGCAATTCACCGCCAACCTGCAAGAGACCTATGCCGCGCCTGCCAAACTGATGCGCAAAGAGCGCGAGCAGTTGATCTACGGCCCGCTCGATTTGCTGGCGGCGATTTTGCAAGAAGGCGAAAAGGGCCTGACACTGCAACGCTACAAAGGTTTGGGCGAAATGAACCCCGATCAGCTTTGGGAAACAACGCTGGACCCGGTCGCCCGCACGCTGTTGCAAGTGCGCGTGGATGATCTGGCCGAGGCCGAAGATATCTTTTCCAAACTGATGGGCGATGTGGTCGAACCGCGCCGTGAGTTCATTCAGCAAAATGCGCTAAGCGTGGAAAACCTCGATTTCTGATCCGGGCGCCCCGGCAGGAGGAAAGATGAGCGAAAGCGACGATATCGACGCGAGCCTGAGCGCGGCCGAGGCAGCCAGCCTTGGCCATGTGCCAAGCCCCGATGACCCGCGCCTGTTGCGCGATGCCTTGGGGCGCTTTGCCACCGGGGTCACCGTGGTCACCGCCCGCGAAGAAGGCGGCGGCGACCCGATCGCGATCACCGTGAATTCCTTTGCATCGGTGTCGCTTGATCCGCCCTTGGTGCTGTGGTCGGCGGCGCGGTCTTCGATGCGGCATCGCCATTTTACCGCCGCGCCCGCCTTTGCCATTCATGTGCTTGGCGCCGAGCAAGCGGATCTGGCGAAGCGATTCGCCTCTTCCTCCGGGCCGGGATTTGCGGGGCTAGCCTACCAGCTCAACGACCAAGATGTGCCGCTTTTTGACACCTGCTTGGCACGGTTTGAATGCACGACCGAGGCGATGCATGAGGGCGGCGATCACACGATCATCATCGGCCAAGTGGACCGCTTCACGCTTTGCACCAAAGGCGCCCCTTTGTGCTTTTTCGGCGGCAAATTCGGCGGGTTCGACCCTGCGGGCTAAGCCTCGAAACGCATTGCATTTTATCCGTTAAGCGTGGCTTAAGTCGAAGCTGCTACCTCTTGTCTCGGGTGAAATAGAGGTGGTGGATATGGCGGCGCGTGACAACGCGGCTCCGGTCATCATCAAACGTAAGAAGGTCGTCGGCGGCGATGGGCACCACGGTGGGGCGTGGAAAGTGGCCTATGCTGACTTCGTGACCGCCATGATGGCCTTCTTTCTGTTGATGTGGCTGTTGAACGCAACAACCGAAAAACAACGCAAGGGCATCGCGGATTACTTCAATCCGACGATTCCGATCAACCGGATCTCGGGCGGGGGCGAAGGCGCCTTTGGCGGCGATTCCGTCTTTTCCGAAGACCAGATCGCGCAAACCGGCACCGGCGCGGCGGGGCAACGCCCCACCGAAGAACGTCAGGCGCGCGGCGACAGTGGCACATCCGAAGACAAGACCGCCGATGCGGAAAAAGAAGCCTTCGAGGAGATGGCCCGTAAGATCGAGCAGGCGTTGCAAGGCGTCGGCGGCGAATCGATGGTCAGCGAGCAAATGGCGCGCCATATCCTGACCAAGGTCACCGACGAAGGTCTGATCGTCGAATTCTTCGATTTGGAAGAGGAACCGCTGTTTACCGGGGAAACCGCGCAGCCCGAACCGATTCTTGAAGAAATCGCGCAGATGCTGACGCGGGTGTTCAGCTATGCCACCAACGGCGTGGCGATTAATGGCCATACCCGGTCTTACCCCTCGATGCTGCGGCAAAATCCGGTCTGGGATCTGTCGACCGAACGGGCGCAAACGATGCGCATGCTGATGGAAGGCGACGGCTTCGAAGCCAAGAGAATCCAACGGGTTTCGGGCTTTGCCGACCGAAAACAGGCGATCGAGGTGCCCCTGTCGGTGCGCAACAACCGCCTTGAGGTGATCTTGCTGCGCAACGGGCGTTAAGCCGTCCGTTGCCGCACCAGCCTCGCCCGGCAGCAGACAAAGAAATCCGGCGCATTTTAGGTGTTAGGTCCATCTTAACGACGCCTACGGCAGTGTGGCGGTCGATCAAGGGACCAGCAGCAGAAAGGCGCCCCCATGTCCATTTCTTCCTCGCTCAACGCCGGTGTGGCCGGTCTTGCGGCCAACGCGACGCGTCTTGCGACGATTTCCGACAACATCGCCAACTCCGGCACCTATGGCTATAAGCGGGCGACCGCGGATTTCGAAAGCATGGTGCTGACGCAATCGCGCAGCGCGGGCACCTATTCGGCGGGCGGCGTGCGCGCCACGACGGGCCGCCTGATCGACGAGCGCGGCTCGCTTGTTGGCACCTCCAACGCGATGGATATCGCCATTTCGGGCCGCGGCTTCCTGCCCGTGGCCACCACGTCGGGGCTGATCAACGGGCTTGGCTCGCAGCCGCTGATGATGACCACGACGGGCTCGTTCCACACAGATAAAGATGGCGTTCTGCGCACCGACTCGGGTCTGGTGCTTTTGGGCTGGGCGGCCAATGCCGACGGCACGATCCCGCTGCAACCGCGTGACACGACGGCCGGTCTGCAGCCGGTGGTAATAAATGCCAACCAGACCGCGGGCGACCCGACCACGGTGATGAACCTTGGCATCAACTTGCCCGCCACCGAAACCATGGCCGGGGCCAGCGACCAGAACCTGACCTCGTCAATCGAATATTTTGGCAACCTCGGCACGTCGAACACGCTTCAGGTGACCTTCGACCCGACCGTTCCGGCCGCCGGCGCCTCGAACCAATGGACGATGACAATCACCGATTCCGCCACCACCACCGACCCGCTGGGCCTTGGTGTCGGCGTTCTGGGCCAATACACGCTGGACTTCGACAACACGACGGCGAACGGCGGCACCCTGTCGGGCGTCACCGAGATTGGCGCCAGCCCGGTCTGGAACGGCACCACCGGCACCATTGATCTTTCGGTGGAAGACGGCCTGCAAAACATCACCGCAACGATCGGGACGCTGGGCGATACCAACGGCCTGACCCAGCTTGCTACCGATTTCGCGCCGACCTCGATCACCAAAGACGGCTCTCCGGTGGGGAACCTGACCGCGGTGGAGATCGACGAGAACGGCTTCATCAAGGCGACCTATGACACCGGCTTCATCCGCACCGTCTATCAGGTGCCGCTGAGTGATGTGGCCAACCCGAACGGGCTGACCGCGCTGGACAACCAGACCTACCAAGTTTCGTCGAATTCGGGCTCGTTCTACCTTTGGGATGCGGGCGATGGGCCGACCGGCGCAATTGAAGGCTATGCCCGCGAAGGCTCGGCCGTGGACGTGGCGCACGAACTGACCAGCCTGATCCAAACGCAGCGCGCCTATTCGTCGAATGCGAAGGTCATCCAGACCGTCGACGAGATGCTGCAGGAGACGACCAACATCAAACGCTAAGGCAAAACGCCTGAGTGAGAGGAGCTGACACATGGTGGGCATCGCGGGTGCACTCAACAATGCCGTAACCGGGCTGACTGCAGCGGGCCGGGCGGCCGAAGTCGTCTCCTCGAACGTTGCGAATGTGATGACCGAAGGCTACGCACGCCGCGAATTGTCCCTGTCTTCCGACACGCTCGGGGGAGATGGCGGCGGCGTGCGGATCAATGGTGTCAATCGCATGGTCGATGAAACCTTGTTGCAAGACAGACGTCTTGCCGATGCAGCCTCGGCCAATGCCAGCGCGCGCACCAGCTTTTACAGCCGGTTCGAAAACCAATTGGGCGACCCGACCACCGAAGGGTCGCTCAGCTGGACTGTCTCGCAATTTGAAGACGCACTTCTGTCGGCGTCCAGCATGCCCGATAGCACCGCACGACTGTCCAGCGCGGTCGATGCCGCGCGCACTGTGGCGGACAAACTGAATACGGTTTCCGCGGATCTGCAACAGACCCGGCTGGAAGCGGATCGCTCGATTGCCAATCAGGTGAACACCCTGAACGAAACGCTGGGTGAGATCGAACTGCTCAACCGCACCATCACCACGCAAATTGCGATGGGGCGCGATGCCAATGGCCTGATGGACGAGCGGCAAATGCTGGTCGACAACATTTCCGAGATCGTGCCGATCAAAGTCGTGCAGCGCGATAACAACCAGATTGCGCTATTTACCAAGGGCGGGGGCATCTTGCTCGATGGCCATGCCTATGACATCGGCTTCACCGGGGCGGGCGTGATGTCCGCCAGTATGACGCTTGCCGGTGGGCAGCTTTCGGGCATCACCGTCAATGGCCAACCGATGACCACGGGTGCCGGCAGCCAGTTTGACGGCGGCACGCTGGGCGCAGCTTTTGCGGTGCGTGACGATCTTGCCCCGCAGGCGCAAGCCAAGCTGGATGCCGTGGCGCGGGATCTGATTTCCCGCTTTGAAAGCAGCGCCGTTGACCCGACGCTGAACCCCGGTGATCCGGGCCTGTTCACGGATATGGGCGGGCCGCTTGTCGTTGCCAACGAGGCCGGTCTGGCCGGGCGTATCTCGCTTAATGCGATCGTGGACCCGCAGCAAAGCGGCGCGGTCTGGCATATGCGCGATGGCTTGGGGGCCGCAACGCCGGGCGTCGTCAGCGATGCGACACTGCTCAATGCGATGACCGCAGCGATGACCGCGCAGACCGTCCCTGCCTCGGGCAATTTCGGCGCGCAGCAACGCTCGATGGCGGGCCTGTCGGCGGATATCATGTCCTTCGCCTCGTCGTCACGGCAGTCGTCAGAATTGACCCAAGGCTACGCCAATGCACGGCAAGAGGCGCTGCACGAGATGGCGCTCGCAGAGGGGGTCGACACCGATTACGAGATGCAAACCCTTCTTGTCGTTGAAAAAGCCTATTCGGCGAATGCGCGCGTGATCCAGACCATCGACGCCCTCATCCAGCAACTTCTGGAGCTCTGACATGAAGTATATGTCCGTTGGCGACATGGCCCAGACCTACATGATGCGCAATCACAATGCGCAGCTTAAAACGACGATGAACCGGCTCTCGTCAGAGCTGGTGACCGGCGTTACCGGCGATGTCGGCGCGGCTGTGGGCGGCGATTTTACCGCCCTCGCCTCGATCGAACGGTCTTTGTCGCGGGCAGATGTGCTCAACCAAGTCGCGGTGGAAACCAATCTGCTGGCGAGCAGCCAACAATCTGCGCTTGAACTGATGCAGGGGCATGCCAATGATCTTGGATCGACCCTGATGTCGATCACGACCACAACGCATACGACAGAGATTGCGACCGGGGCACAAGATGCGGAAATCCGCTTTTCCTCGATCCTGGATGCACTCAACACCAATGTCGCCGGGCGTTATGTGATGTCGGGCAATACGACCGACACCCTACCCGTGGCCGATTCAAACACCATCATGACCGCCTTGAAAGCCGCGACCAGCGCAGCGCTCAGCGGGACAGATGTGGTAACGGCGGTCGATGCGTGGTTCGACCAACCCGTGGGCGGCGGCGGCTTCTTGGATGTTGCGTATTTTGGCAGCCAAAACCCGCTTGCGCCGGTGCAAATCTCTGACAGCGATCATGCGCAGATCACGCTGACGGCGGCCGATAGCGACATTCGTGAGCTTCTCAAAGGGTTCGCCTTGGCGACACTGGTTTCGCAAGATGCGGTCCCCAACAACCAAACCGCACGCGCGTTTGTGATGCAGGCGGCGGGGGAACGGATGGTGACCGCGGATGCCGCGCTGTCCACGGTGCGCGCGAATGTCGGTCTGGTTGAAGGCCAGTTGGAAAGCGCCCAAACCCGCAACACCGCCCAGAAATCGTCTTTGGAAATCGCCAAAAACGAATTGATCGGCGTCGATCCCTATGACGGCGCCACCGCGCTGGAAGCGGTGCAGTCGCAGCTTGAAACCCTCTACACGCTGACCTCCCGCGTGTCGCAACTGTCGCTGACGGATTACATCTGATGAAGGCCCCGATGAAACTTCTTTGTCTCGTTCTTGCGCTGATTGCGCCGCTGATGATGATCGCCCCGCCCGCCGAAGCCGCGCCGATCCGGATCAAGGATCTGGTCGAATTCGACGGCGTGCGCGGCAACGATCTGGTGGGCTACGGCCTTGTCGTCGGGCTCAATGGCACCGGCGACGGGATGCGCAATGCGCCCTTCACCGAAGATATCATGTCCAATATCCTCGAACGGCTGGGCGTTAACGTTACTGGCGAGCAGTTCCGACCCAAGAACGTCGCCGCCGTCATGGTCACCGCTTCGCTGCCGCCCTTTGCGCGTGCGGGCGGCAAGATCGACGTTACGGTTTCGGCAATTGGCGATGCCAAAAGCCTGCTGGGTGGCACACTCATCATGACACCCCTTAACGCGGCCGATGGCGAGATTTATGCCGTCGCCCAAGGCGCGGTGATCGCGGGCGGTGTCGCCGCGCAGGGCCAAGGGGCCGCCGTAACGCAAGGCGTGCCGACCTCTGGCCTGATCCCCTCGGGGGCGCATATCGAACGCGAGATCGGCTTTGAGTTGAACAGCCTGTCCTCCATCCGGCTGGCGCTGCGCACGCCCGATTTCACCACCGCTTTGCGGATTGAAAAGGTGATCAACGGTGAATTCGGCCGCCGTATCGCCACGATGGAAGATTCCGGCACCGTGACCGTGAATGTCAGCAATGCCGGCATGCGCTCGGCCGCGCATGTTCTGGGGCGTCTTGAAAATCTTGATGTTGAGCCCGAACAACGCGCCCGCGTCGTGGTGGATCAACGCTCGGGTACGATTGTCATGGGTGAAGATGTGCGCATCTCGCGCGTCGCGGTCAGCCAAGGCAATTTGACCCTGCGGGTGCAGGAAACCCCGCTTGTCGTGCAACCCAACCCCTTCGCCCGCGGTGAAACCGTGGTGGTGCCGCGCACCCAAGCCGAGATTGCGGAAGAACCCGGGGTTCAGATGGCCGAGGTCGCCGAAACCAGCTCGCTCTCTGATGTGGTGGCAGGTCTCAACGCCCTTGGTGTCAGCCCGCGTGACATGATCGACATTCTCAAAAGCATCAATGCCGCCGGTGCGCTGCATGCCGAATTTGTCGTGAACTAAGCCTTCAAGGCAGAATAGAGCCTTTTTAGACCCGACCCAGTCATTCACTGGGTCGGGTTTTTCTGCCACCATTGACTAATCAAACGTTTGATTGAATTCTAGTGTCATGGCAGAACGAGTCGATTCCAAAACCGTAGCCCTCTCAGACCCCGGCACAGCCGGCGATCTGCTGCGGGCCGCCATCGCAATTTTTGGGCAAAAGGGGTTCGATGGGACCTCCACCCGCGAAATTGCCGCCGCCGCAAAAACCAATGTCGCCTCGATCGCTTATCACTTCGGCGGGAAAGCGGGGTTACGCCGCGCCTGCGCCGAAGCCTTTGCCAGCCATATCGGGGCCCTATTAAACCTTGAGGCTTTGCCCGAACCAACAACGCCGCAAGCCGCCGAAGCGTTGATCTTGGCAATTGTCGAGCGTTTCGCCGCGCATATGATCGCCGATCATGACATGCAAACCAGTGTGACCTTCATGCTGCGCGAGGTGGCAAGCGGTAGCCCTGGGCTGGACAGTTTTTACGATCAACTCGTCGTCCCGGCGCATTCGCGCTTTTGCCGGTTGTGGGAAACCGCGACAGGCGCCCCGGCAGAGGCCGAAACGACGAAGCTGATGATCTTCACCGCGCTGGGTCAGATCCTTTACTTCCGCATCGGCGCCCCGGTCGTGACGCGGCGGATGGGCTGGGACGCGCTGGGCCCCGATGAGACCGCCCGCATCGTCGACATCTTGAAATCCAACATCACCGCGCTGATCGCGCAGCATAGAAGGACCACGCCATGAGCCTTTGTTCGTTGCCGATCATTGCGGCGTTCTTTGCCGCTTGCGTTCCCCCCGCCGTGCTGGCCACGGGCTATGTCGAAGGTGAACATGTTGCCCTCGCCCCGGTTTCACAGGCCGAATTGCGTCAATTGGAGGTGGCCCGCGGGGATCGGGTCAGCGCGGGGCAAAGACTGGCGTTGCAAGAAGACCGCGATGCCACCATCGCGCTGGAACAGGCCCGCGCAGCTTTGGCACAGGCCCAAAGCCAGCTGGAAAACCTGCAACAGGGCAAACGCCCCGAGGAAATTCGGGTGATTGCGGCGGCGCTGGCTTCGGCCCGTGCGCAATTGATGGAAACGCGCCGCACGGCTACGCGCTATGAAACGCTGGCCGCGCGCGGCGCCGCGACCGAAGCCCAGCGCGAAGATGCGCAAACCGCCCTTACGGTGGCGGAAGCAAAAGTGGCTGAAATAGAGGCCAATCTGGCCGTGGCCAAACTGCCCGCCCGCCCCGCGGAAATCGCCGCCGCCAAGGCCCGTATGCGCGCTGGCCAAGCCAGCGTCGAAAAGGCGCAATGGTTGTTGGACAAGCGCCAGATCACCGCGCCCGCCAATGGCGTGGTCTCGGATCTGTTGCGCCGCCCCGGCGAGATGACCGGGCCCAGCGCGCCGGTGCTGACCCTGCTGCCCGACGGTGCGGTGAAGCTGCGCCTTTACGTGCCCGAGAGCGAGATTGCCGCGATCCACCCCGACAGCCGGCTGCGCATCAATTGCGATGGCTGCGCGCCGGGGCTGACCGCCGTGGTCAGCTATATTTCCGACGGGCCAGAATTCACGCCGCCGGTGATCTATTCGCTGCAAAACCGCCAAAAGCTTGTCTATCTGGTCGAGGCCCGGCCCGAAGGCGATACCCGTCTCAAACCCGGCCAAATCGTCGATGCCAGTCTGGCCGGGCCCGGCCAATGACCGAAGCGCCCGCCATCACGGTCACCGATCTGGTCAAGATTTTTGGCGACCGCACGGTGGTCGATCATGTCTCGATGCAGGCGAACCGGGGCGAGATCGTCGGCTTTTTAGGGCCGAATGGTTCGGGCAAAACCACCACCATTCGGATGATGTGCGGGCTTTTGACCCCCGATGGCGGCACTGGCTCGGTTTTGGGCCATGACATTTTGCGCGAACAACGCGAGATCAAGCGCGAGATCGGCTATATGACCCAGCGCTTCAGCTTTTACGAAGACCTGACGCTTGAAGAAAACCTGACCTTCGTGGCCGGGGTCTACGGCCTGCCCCGGCGCGCCGTGGCAGATACGCTCGAAGATCTGGGGCTGAGCAGCCGCAAACGGCAATTGGCGGGCTCACTTTCGGGTGGCTGGAAGCAGCGGCTCGCGCTCGCCGCCTGCTTGATGCATTCACCGCAGCTTTTGATGCTGGATGAGCCCACCGCCGGGGTGGACCCAAAGGCGCGGCGCGAATTTTGGGATGAAATTCACCACCGGGCCGCTGATGGGCTGACGGTCCTTGTCTCGACCCATTACATGGACGAGGCCGAGCGCTGTCAGCGGATCAATTACATCTCTTACGGCAAGCTGATCTCGCATGGCACGGTCGATCAGGTCGTGCGCGATGCCGGGCTGACCACCGTGATCTTGCGCGGGGGGGACCTTGTGGCCGCCCAAAAGCAGCTTTTGGGCCAGGATGGGGTCGATCAGATCGCGCCTTATGGCACCGATCTGCATGTGATCGGGCGCGATGGCGCGGCCCTGCGCCACGCCGCGCAAGCAGTGGCAAAAAACACCGGAGCCAGCGTCACCGATGCCGACACCAGTCTGGAAGATGTGTTCATCCAGCTTATGGGGGCCTCAAAGGACAATATGGAATGAAACGCTTTCTGTCCTTGCGCCGCTTGATCACCATCATCCGCAAAGAAGCGGTGCAGATGCGCCGCGACCGGATCACTTTCGCGATGATGCTGGGCGTGCCCTTGATGCAGCTTTTGCTGTTTGGTTTTGCGATCAACAATGACCCAAAGGGCCTGCCCGCCGCACTCGTGGCCACGGCGCAAGATCGGTTTAGCCGGTCCATGGTCAGCGCGCTGGAACTGACGGGCTATTATCGATTCACCCATCCTTATGTCTCTGCCGCAGAAGCGGAAGAATTGATGGCCACGGGGCAGGTCAGCTTTGTGGTCACCATGCCATCCGATTTTGGCACCAAGGTTTTGCGCGGCGAGCATCCGCAGATCTTGATCGAGGCCGATGCCACAGACCCTTCCGTTGCCTCGGGCGCGATTTCCACTTTGGGCACCGTGGCCGCGCAGGCCCTTTTGCGCGAAAGCGGCTCTAACACGGCTGAAAATGCCACTTCCGCCAACCAAGTCGATGTCGTGGTGCACCGCCGCTACAACCCCGAAGGTGTCACCCAATACAACATCGTGCCCGGCCTTCTGGGCGTGATCTTGCAAATGACGATGGTGATGATGACGGCGATGGCGCTGACCCGCGAGGTGGAGCGCGGCACGATGGAAAACCTGCTGTCCATGCCCGTCACGCCGATTGAGGTAATGCTGGGCAAGGTGCTCCCTTATTTTATTGTCGGCGCGGTACAAGTCTCGGTCGTGCTGATCGCGGCGCAGCTTCTGTTTGGCGTGCCGTTCTTTGGCAGCTTGTGGCTGCTCCTGCTGGGTGTCTTCATCTTTGTGATGGCGCTGGTGGTGCTGGGTTATGTCTTTTCCACGCTGGCGCGCACGCAAATGCAGGCGATGCAGCTCACCTTCTTTTACTTCCTGCCCTCGATCTTGCTGTCGGGCTTCATGTTCCCGTTTCGCGGCATGCCGATTTGGGCGCAATGGCTTGGGGAAACGCTGCCGCTCACCCATTTTCTGCGGCTCATCCGGGCGGTGATGTTGAAAGGGGCGAGCCTTGGCGAGGTGGCGCAGCCCCTACTAACGCTGACGGGCTTTGCCTTTGTGTTTTCGCTTCTGGCGCTCAGCCGGTTTCGCCAAACGCTGGATTGAAAAGGGCCGCCTTTGCGGCGGCCCTTTCGTGGCTCAAACGAACCGATTCCAGAGGTTTTCAAGCCGTTCTTGGCGGCCTGAACGCGGCTCGGGATTGATGCCTTTCTCGCGCACCAAAGCCTCGATACTGGCTAGATCTGAACCAAGCATCGCTTGCGCCTCGGGCGTGTCCCAGCCCGCATAACGCGCGGCCCTGTTCGCTTCGAGACTGCCATCTTCCAAAAGCGCCGCTGCGGCCTTGAGCGCGCGGGCGCAGACATCCATCGCCCCCGCATGGGCCAAGATCAGATCTTCCGCGTCAAGCGATTGACGGCGCAGTTTTGCATCAAAGTTGGTGCCGCCGGTGGTAAACCCGCCCGCTTTCAAAATCTCATAGTAAGCGCGGGCAATCTCGGGCACAGAATCCGGGAATTGGTCGGTATCCCAGCCCGATTGATAATCGTTCCGGTTCATGTCGATCGAGCCCAAAATGCCCAGCGAAGCCGCAAGCGCCAGTTCATGCTCAAAGCTATGCCCCGCCAAAATCGCATGGCCCTGCTCGATGTTCAGCTTCACCTCGTTCTCTAGGCCAAAGCGCTTGAGGAAGCCGTAAACCGTGGCAACATCATAGTCATATTGATGCTTGGAGGGTTCTTGCGGTTTTGGCTCGATCAAGATCGTGCCTTTGAAGCCGATCTTGTGCTTATACTCGACCACCATCTGCAAGAACCGCCCGGCATGTTCCGCCTCGCGCGTCAAATCTGTGTTGAGCAGCGTCTCATAGCCTTCGCGCCCGCCCCAAAGCACATAGTTCTGCCCACCCAGCTTGTGGGTGGCATCCATGCAGGTTTTCACCGTCGCCGCCGACCAGGCAAACACATCCGGGTCGGGGTTGGTCGCCGCGCCCGACATGAAGCGGCGGTGGCTAAACAGGTTTGCCGTGCCCCAAAGCAGCTTGGTGCTCGACCCGTCCATCTTCTCACCGATGTAATCGACGATGGTTTGCAGGTTGCGGGTATTTTCGGCGAAATCCGCGCCTTCGGGGCGAATATCAGCATCGTGGAAGCAGAAGAACGGCGCTTGCAAGATATCGAACATCTCAAAGGCCACATCGGCTTTCAGCTTGGCCAGTTCAATCGTGTCACCAAACCACGGGCGCTGGAAGGTTTGCCCGCCAAACGGGTCGCCACCCGGCCAAGCAAAGCTGTGCCACCACGCCACGGCAAAGCGCAGATGCTCTGCCATGGTTTTGCCCGCCACGACTTCTTCGGGGTTGTAGTGGCGGAAGGCGAATTCGTTCGTCGTCTCCGGCCCCTCGTAGCGGATTTGCGGGATACCCTTGAAGAAATCGGTCATGTCAGTCCTCGGATTGCGGCCTGCGCCGCGCGGTAGCGGGCATGGCCTTCGTCAAATGCCGCACGCAAGCCTGAAACAGGCTCTATTACGGCTGAAATCGTGGGTTGGTGCGCCACTTCGGTGCCTGCGCCCGTGGCGGCCATCAGGGCCAAACGGGCCGCGCCAAAGGCGCCGCCAAAATCCCCCGCCACGGGCAGAGAAACCGGCGTGCCCAACGCGGTGGCAATCGCCTCGCACCAATAGCGCGATTTGGAGCCGCCGCCGACGGCCAGCAGGCTTTCAATCTGCGTGCCCGTCGCCGCCAAAGCATCGCGGCAATCGCGAATGGCATAGGTCACGCCTTCCAGAACCGCGCGGGTGGCCCCCTCGCGGTCGGTCGCATGCTCAAGCCCGATAAACGCCCCGCGAATGGCGGCATCATTCAGCGGTGTGCGCTCGCCCCCCAAATAGGGCAGAAACAGGGTCTTTGCCGGGGCTTCCAACGCGTTCAGATCCGCCGTCAACGCCTGCGGTTCGGCCCCTACCAAACGCGCATACCAATTCAGCGCATCGGTGGCCGACAAGATCACCCCCATCTGGTGCCATGTGCCGGGCAGCGCGTGGCAAAAGGTGTGCACAGCGGTCGCGGCATCGGGCTGATAGCCGTCATTGGCCGCGAACAGCACGCCCGAGGTGCCAAGGCTGACAAACGCCTGCCCCGCCTTCACAACCCCCACACCAATGCCAGAGGCGGCATTGTCGCCGCCGCCACCGGCGACCACAGCACCAGAAGGAATGCCGAACCGGTCCGCCAATTCCGGGCGGAGTAGACCCGAAACCTCGGCCCCTTCGACCAGTCGCGGCATCTGATCGCGGCGCATGCCCGAGGCACTAAGCAACTCTTCCGACCAATCGCGTTTGCCAACATCCAGCCAAGCGGTGCCCGCCGCATCGGACATCTCCGCCACATGCTCGCCCGTCAGCCACAGCCGCAGATAGTCTTTTGGCAAAAGCACCTTGGCGACGCGGGCGAAAATAGCGGGTTCATGCTTGGCGACCCAAACCAGCTTCGGCGCGGTGAATCCGGGAAAGACGATATTGCCCGAAAGCGCGCGGAAGATCGGCTGCGCATCAAGTTCTGCCGCCTCCACATGCGAGCGGGTATCGTTCCACAAAATGCACGGGCGCAGCACATCATCCGAAGCATCAAGCAATGTTGCCCCGTGCATTTGCCCCGAAAGGCCGATGCCGCGCAAACTGCCCAAACCAAACCCAGCCAGCTCCGCCAGCACTTTTTCTGCGGCCCCGATCCAATCTGCCGGCGCCTGTTCGGACCAGCCCTCATACGGGCGCGACACGCTCAGCGGCGCGGTTGCCTCGGCCAGAACCTTTTGATCCGCGTCGATCAAAATGCCCTTCAGCCCAGACGTGCCCAGATCGAGACCAAGATACATCAGACCATCCCCCCATCTGGTTTTTTGCCCAAGATGATCATGCCCAGAATGTCTTCATCTGTGACCTCATTCACATTCACCGTGCCGACAAGCTGGCCATTCTTCATGACCGAGGCGCGGTCGCACAGCTTCATGACGTTATGAATGTCATGCTCAATCAAGAAGATGCCCAAGCCTTGGGCCTTCAGTTCCTGAATAAGCTCTGCCACCATCTGGGTTTCATGCGGACCGAGCGCCGCGGTTGGCTCATCCATGATCAGGATCTTGGCGTTGAAATAGACCGCGCGCGCAATCGCCACCGATTGCCGCTGGCCGCCCGAAAGCGCCTTCACCGGCTCTTTGAATTTGCGGAAATTGGGGTTGAGACGGCCCATGATCTTGCGCGTCTCGGCCTCCATCTGCGCATCGTCAACAAAGCCCATGGGCGTTACCAACTCACGCCCGAGGAATAGGTTCGAGGCCGCATCGAGGTTATCGGCCAGCGCGAGCGTCTGGTAGATCGTCTCGATGTTGTAGCGGCGCGCATCGCGCGGATTACGAATCTCGGCCTTGTTGCCGTTGATATAAATCGCGCCGCTGTCCATTTGATAAGCGCCCGACAGGCACTTGATCAGGGTCGATTTGCCCGCACCGTTGTGGCCCAGCAGGCCCACAACTTCGCCCGGATAGAGATCAACCGTGACATGATCGACTGCCTTGATCCCGCCAAAGGCAATGGAAACATCGCGCAGTTCGACAAGCGGGGTTTCTTGAATGCTCATACCTTTTCCCCCGTGCGCTTGCGGTATTGAATGTCGATCCAGACGGCCAGCACCAGCACGCCGCCAACCACGATGTTTTGGAACGGCGCATCTACGCCCACCATCGCCATGCCCGATTGCAGCGATTGCATGATGATTGCGCCCAGAACCGCGCCATAGATCGTGCCGATGCCACCCGCCAAAGCGGTGCCGCCAATGACCGCCGCCGCGATCACGCGCAACTCATCCAGCGTGCCGATATCATTGGTGTGGTTGGCCAAACGCGCTTGCGCCACCATCGCCGAAATCGCGCATAGCACCCCCATCAGGGTGAAAATCTTCACCGTCAGCATCCGCGTATTGATGCCCGAAAGCTCTGCCGCATCGGGGTTGCCCCCGGCGGCAAAAATATAGCGCCCCAACCGCGTGCGCTGGGCCAAAAGCGTCATCGCCACGGCAATGACGATCAGCAGCAGCACCGAGATCGGCAGACCATAATAGGCGGTGAACCCTTCGGGCATGACCTCGCCCGCTTCGGCGAATTGCCGTTTGAGCCGCCCGATCGGAATTTCATAGCTGTTCAGCAGCGCGACAAAGCCCATGATCGACATAACGGCAATGCCCATCAGCACGCCTTCGGCCCACATTGGCTTGACCGGAAATTCATGCCGGATCTTGGCTTGGCGGGCCCGCCACAGCACGAACACCGCCAAAACAGAAAAGATTGCGCCCAAAACCCACGACATGGTGGCGCCGATCGTGCCCTCGACCCCACCGACCAGGCGGAAGGTCGGGTCCAGCGGGCCCAGCGTTTGCCCATCGGTCAGATACCAGCCGACGTTGCGCCAAATCAGCAGCCCCCCCAGCGTGACGATAAAGGCCGGAATGCGCTGATAGCCGATCAGCCACCCATTGAACGCGCCGATCACCGCCCCGGTCACGATGCCGCCGATCACGGTCAGCGGCATGATCAGCGGATGGCCAAGGCCGAAATATTGCGGCAGCAATTGCACCTGCAACACCCCCATCACGGCGGAGCACATGGCCAAAACCGCGCCCACCGACAAATCGATGTGGCGCGTCACGATCACGAAAACCATCCCCGTCGCCATGATCGCCACCGAAACGGTCTGGATCGACAGGTTGAAGATGTTGCGGGGGGTCAAAAAGCGCCCATCGGTGAACACGTTGAAGACAAGGCAGATCAAGACGAAAGCGCCGATCATGCCCAAAAGCCGCGTGTCTACCTCTAGCGATTGCAACAGCGACCGCTTCGGGGCCGCCTCTTGCGGGGCCGAGTTGTTCATGGGGGTATCCGATTGCTGACGGGTCGCGCTGCGGCGCCTTTACGGGGCCGAACAAGGGCGGCCCTGCACAGGCCGCCCCAGGATTCAGATCAGTTGCAGGGCGCCGGGCCGTTGGAAACGCCCTGGCACAGCGTTTCTTGCGAGATCCAGCCCGCATCCACGACCACGCTCAGATTGTCTTGGGTGATTGGAACGGGCGCCAAGAACTTGGCCGTCATCATGGTGCCGGAGGGAGAGGTCCATTCCACCGCGCCATCAACATCGCTCATCGCGGCGCCGCCCGCCATCGACACGGCAATTTCGGCCGCCGCTTTGCCCAGCTCGCGCGAGTCTTTCCAAACCGACACGGTCTGCGTGCCCAGCGCAATGCGGTTCAGCGCGGCGTGGTCACCATCTTGGCCAGAAACCGGAACCACCATACCTTGCGCCGAAAGCGCGGCCACCGCGCCACCGGCGGTGCCATCGTTCGAGGCCACAACCGCATCGACATTGTTGTCATTCGCGGTCAGGATTTGTTCCATGTTGCGCTGCGCATTCGCGGGCAGCCAGCCATCGGTATAGGCTTCGCCCACAATGGTGATATCGCCCGCGTCAATCGCGGCTTGCAGCACCTCTTGCTGACCGCCGCGCAGGAAATCCGCGTTCGGGTCGGTGGGCGAGCCCTTGATCATCACATAATTGCCGGTGGGCGCTTTTTCGAACACGGCACGCGCTTGCATCCGGCCCACTTCGACATTGTCGAAGGTCAGGTAAAAGGCGCGCGGGTCTTCGATCAGACGGTCATAGGCAATGACCGGAATCCCTTCATCGGCCGCCGCTTGCACCGCCGGGCCAATGGCGGCCGTGTCTTGTGCCAGCACGATCAGCGCATCCACACCCTGCGCCATCAAAGATTCAATATCCGACAATTGCTTGGCCGAGGACGATTGCGCATCGGCGGAAACATAGGTCGCACCGGCAGCCTCCAATGCCGATTTGATCGCCGCTTCATCGGTTTTCCAGCGCTCTTCTTGAAAGTTTGACCAAGACACGCCAACGGTCATGTCGGCATAGGCTGTGGTGGCAAGGCCGGCCGTCAGCGCGACGGCAGCCAAAAGGGGTTTATACATGTCTTCCTCCCGTTTTTGGCCCTTGCGAGCCGACCGGCGGATTCGCCGGAATACAAAAAGGATGGGCGCAATAATTTTAGTTGTCAAAATAAAAATACGCGCCAAGAATGACAGAATGCGGTATTTCCCGACAATAACGCTGCGTCGCGGCATATTTCTGGCGCTTTTCAGGGCGCATCTTGCTGCAAGCGCATTGTTTTGTTTACTTGGCGAAAGAAAGATGCGGGCATGAGAAAGGTTTCCACCATCGGGCGCGGCTCTGTGGGCTGCGGCCCGCTGATCCAGCCGCTCTCTGATACCGGGCGCCCGCTGCGCCAGCAGATCTTTGAGCGTGTCCGCGCCGCGGGCCAAATGGCGCGGGTCGGACTGGCCAAGGAATTGTGCATTTCCCCCGCCTCGGTCACCACGATCACATCGGAATTGATCGAAGCTGGGCTGCTCGAAGAGGTGCAGGCCAGCCGTGATGGTGAAACCGCGCGCGGACGCCCCGCCGTGGCGCTGCGCGTGCCCCCAAACCGCCGGCTTGTCGTGGGGATCAAACTTTCTGACCGCGAGCATACCGCCGTGCTGGTGGATTTCGCAGGCAATCTGATCGCGGGCGAGGCGATCCCGCGCAGCCCGGGCGCACTGGCGCTGGATTCGATCTTGGACGCCGCCGAACGGCTTTTGGATCGGGTCTGCGCCAAAGGCGGCGTCTCGCGCGACCGGATTGAGGCCTTGGGCCTCGGCGTGCCCGGTTTCGTCGATGGCGACAGCGGCGTGGTGCATTGGTCGCCCATTCTTTCCAGCCGCCATGTCGCGCTTCAGGCCGCCTTGCACGCGCGTCTGGGGCTAAGTGTTTTCATCGATAATGACGCCAATCTTGTGACACTGGCCGAACTGTGGTTCGGCGCCGGACGGCGATTGTCTGACTTTGCCGTGGTCACGATTGAACATGGCGTGGGCATGGGCTTTGTGATCAACCACCGGCTCTATCGCGGCGCACGCGGCATGGGGATGGAATTGGGCCATACCAAGGTGCAATTGGATGGCGCCTTGTGCCGGTGTGGCCAGCGCGGTTGCCTAGAGGCCTATATTGCCGATTACGCGCTGGTGCGCGAGGCGCAGACCGCGCTGAACCTGCCCTTGGGCGAAATGCAATCCGTGGGCGTGATGCTGGAAAGCCTGTTTGATCATGCCAAGGCGGGCAATGCGGCGGCGCGGTCAATCTTTCGCCGCGCGGGGCGCTATTTGGCGGTGGGGCTTTCCAATATCGTCAACCTGTTCGACCCGGCGCTGATCATATTGTCGGGCGAGCGGATGCGGTATGATTACCTTTATGCCTCCGAAACGCTGTCGGAAATGCATGCGATGATGCTCGATACCGGGCGCGACGCACCGCAGATTGAAACTCATGCTTGGGGCGATCTGCTTTGGGCGCATGGCGCGGCGGCGCTGGCCCTGCATGAGCTGACCGAACAATGGCTGGGCCCCAGCCGGGATATGGCGGCGCAATGAAACGCTTCGCGCTTTGCCTGATCGCTGTGCCGGCCTGTGCCGATCCGGTTTTCGTGGATGAAGCGGCGAGCCTCCCGCATTCGCAAATTTATGCGGGCGGGTGGGAGCATTTCGTGGGCGGCGGGGTCGCCGTGCTGGATTGCAACGGCGATGACCGGCCCGACTTGTTTGCGGCGGGCGGCGAAAACCCCGCCGCGTTGTTTGTAAACCAGTCCGCGCCGGGCAGGTCGTTTTACTTCATTTCAGGCAAAATAGAGCCTGTTTTAGGTGTAACCGGGGCTTATCCACTCGACATAGATTCCGATGGGGTGTTGGATCTGGCCGTGCTCCGTGCAGGCCCCAACCAGCTTTGGCGCGGTCTGGGCGATTGCCGCTTTGAGGATGCGACCGAAGCTTGGGGCCTGCCTACGCGCGATGATTGGACAACCTCTTTCACCGCCACATGGGAGAAGGGGCAAAACTTCCCCACGCTCTTCTTTGGCAATTACGTCGACCGCACCAACCCCGATGGCCCGTTCGAGGCCTGTGACAGCAACGCCCTGATGCGCCCAAATGGGGCGAATTATGCTGGATTAGAGCCTATTTCCCCGGGCTATTGCGCGCTTTCTGCCCTGATCACCGATTGGCGGCGCAGCGGCGAGCCGGAACTGCGCATCTCGAACGATCGCCATTACTATGTGCGCGGCGGCTATGAACAGATGTTCCGCCTGAAACCGCTGCAAGAGCGCAAAGATTGGCCGCATATCTCGCTTTGGGGCATGGGGATTGCCAGCCGCGACATCACCGGCGATGGCCTGCCCGAGGTGATGATGACCTCGATGGGGGATCAGCTTTTACAGATTAACCGTGGCGATCATTTTGAAAACGCGCCTTACGCGCGGGGCACATATGCGCAGCGGCCCTTTGTGGGCGACGATGGCCGCCCTTCCACCGGCTGGCACCCCGCCTTTGGCGATGTGGACAATGATGGCTTGGTGGATCTGTTCATCTCCAAGGGCAATGTGGACCAAATGCCCTCAAATGCGACGCATGACCCCAACAACCTGCTGATGCAGGCGCCAGATGGCACCTTTCACGAGGTTGCCGATACCGCCGGCATTGCCACCACGCATCGTTCACGCGGCGCGGCCTTGATCGATCTCAACGCCGATGGGCTGTTGGATTTGGTGGTGATGAACCGCCGCGCGCCAATGGAGCTTTGGCGCAATGCCACCGACAATACCGGCCATTGGGCCGAAATAGAGCCTATTCAGGCAGGCACCAACCCCCAAGCCGTGGGCGCTTGGGTCGAGCTGCGCGTGGGCGAGCGGGTCGAGACGCAAGAAGTCACCGTAGGCGGCGGCCATGCGGGGGGCGTGGCCGGGCCGCTCCATTTTGGGCTTGGCTCTGCCACGCAAGCCGAGGTGCGCGTGATTTGGCCCGATGGTGCGGTGGGGAACTGGCAGCCCGTCGCGCTGGATAAGCGCAAAAAGATCACCCGTTGATCACCGCTCCACTGGCAATCCGCTTGGCACGGTTTCGGGAATCCCAAGCCGCCCCTTAAGCGCGACCGGGTCCGAAAGCGTCTCTAAAAAGGCCAAAATCGCCTGCACCTCTTCGGCTGTGAGGTTCAGCCCCGGTGCGGCGGCGGCGCGGATGCGTGCAACCTCGCCCGGTTGATCCATCTCTGCCCAATCGGGTTTGGTGTTGGGCAGATCGGGCAAGACCGCCTGCGCGCGGTCATAATGATCCAGCGCCGCACCGCGTTGCGCATGATCGGCAATGAACGCGGCCAAATCACTGTGGCTGCCCGCATGGCCCCAAGGCCCGGTTTGCAGCACATTGCGCAGGCTTGGCGTGCGGAAGGCAAACAGATCTTTGGCCGCGCCGGTCACGCGAAAGCGCCCCTCATCGCGCGAATGGCTTTCAAACCGCTCTGCCTTGCCGGGGCCAAGCTGCGGAGCGCCCATCGCATGAAAGCCCTGATCGGTCAGGAACGGGCCGGAATGGCAGGCGGCACAGCCCGCCGATCCATAAAAAAGCTCCGACCCCTTGGCCGCCTTTGGCGAAAATTCCGCTTCCCCGCGTAAGACCGCATCAAAGGGGCTGGTGTCAGAACGCCACTCAAACGCAATGAACTGCGCAATCGCGTTGGAAATATCGGTGAAATTGAGCGCCCGGCCCGCTGCAATTTCGGGATAAGCGGCCTCAAACGCGGTTTGATATTCGGGGATCGCGGCCACCCGCGCCGAAATTCGGCTCCAGGCGCCATTGTCCCCCGTAATGAAGCCCGAACGCACCGCTTTGGACACCTCGTTTTCATTGTAATGCCCGGCCATTTCATCAGGCGACAGCACCGGAAACATGGTCTGTGCAGAAAGAACCGAGGCGAACCCGCTGACCATTTCCTCATCCATCGGCGTGCGGATGCCCGAGGGGCGCGTGGGGTCCACCCCAATTCGGCCATCATGGAAAAGATGCGTGAAATCCTTGGCCCCAAGGTTAAAAAGCGCGGGCGAGTTGCGCGGAATGCGCTGTTCGGGCGTGTTTTCCGCACTCACATGCCGGTCTACCCCCAAGCCGGTCGCCCCCTCGCCCAGCCCAAGGCTCAGCCCATCAGAGGTGCCCAAGCGCGGATGGTGGCAAGACACGCAGGCAATATTGCGATTGCCCGACAAGATCGGATCATAAAACAACAGCTGCCCCAGCCGCACCTCGTCCATATTAACCGGGGCATAATCGGCATCGGTGAGCGGTGGCGGCAAAGCCTCTGCCTGCACGGCAGAGGCCAAAAGAAGCCAGAATAGAGCCTGTTTTAGCGGTTTTCCGACGATCGCGCCCATAGGTTGATGGCCTCGTCCTGTGCGTGAAGATCAACCTCGGCCAGTTCTTCGGCGGTGAAGCTCAGGTTCCCCAATGCGCCGACGCAATCGGTGACCTGTTCGGGCCTTGAGGCCCCAATCAACGCCGAGGTGATCCCGCCGCGCAAAACCCAAGCAATCGCCATTTGCGCCAAGGTTTGCCCGCGCCTCTCGGCAATCGCATTCAACGCACGGATCTTTTCCAGCGCCTGATCGGTCAGCGTCTCGGGGCTCAGCGATTTGCCCTGCGCTGCGCGTGCCCCCTCGGGAATGCCTTTGAGGTATTTGTTGGTCAAAAGCCCCTGCGCCAGCGGGGTGAAGGCAATCGCGCCCACGCCAAACTCGGCCAAAGTCTCCACCAACCCGTCCCGTTCCACCCAGCGGTTGAGCATATTGTAGCTGGGCTGATGAATGAGCAAAGGCACGCCCAGGCCGCGCAAAATCTCTACCGCTTCGCGGGTGCGCACCGAATTGTAAGAGGAAATCCCCACATAAAGCGCCTTGCCAGAGCGCCAGATTTGCTCCAGCGCGCCCATCGTTTCATCCAAGGGCGTGTCCGGGTCAAAGCGATGCGAATAGAAGATATCGACGTAATCAAGCCCCATCCGCTTGAGCGATTGATCGCAAGAAGCCATCAAATACTTCCGGCTACCCCATTCGCCATAGGGCCCCGGCCACATGTTGTAGCCCGCTTTCGATGAGATGATCAGCTCATCACGATAGCCCGCGAAATCGGTCTGCAAAATCTCGCCAAAGGCCTCTTCGGCCGACCCGGGCGGCGGGCCGTAGTTGTTGGCCAGATCGAAATGGGTGATGCCAAGATCAAAGGCCGTGCGGCAGATGGCGCGCTTGGTGGCATGGGGCGTATCATGCCCAAAGTTGTGCCACAGGCCCAAGGACAGGGCCGGAAGCTTTAGCCCAGAGCGGCCACATTTGCGATAAAGCATCCCGTCATACCGGGTTTTCGCGGGGGTATAGGTCATGGTCTCCTCCAACTGCGGCAAGCAGACCACAGCCCCAAATGTTGCGCAAGCGGCGTGAGGCGCTAGGTTAAAGCGGGGCGCAACGAAAGGAGCCGCCATGCTGTTTTTGATCGGATTGCAGAAAAGACTGACTGAAACCAATATTTTCCTGATTTCCGCAGGCGTCGCCTTTTACGCGATGCTGGCGGTGTTTCCGGGGCTGACCGCCACAATTTCGATCTGGAGCACGGTCGCCGACCCGATCGTGATCCGCGATTATCTGGAAGTCGCCGACAATTTTATCCCACCCGAGGCCTATGCGATCTTGGATGCGCAGGTCAGCGGGTTGGTGAACGGGCCGCGCGACGCGGTGGGCTGGGGCACGGTGATTTCGATCCTGTTTGCCCTTTGGTCGGCCCGCGCGGGGGTGAATGCGCTGATCAAGGGGCTGAACGTCATCCATGACAGTAATCCGCGCGCGACACTGGCCAGCCTTGTGTTCGGCCTTGCGATGACGGCGGCGCTTGTCGGCGTGATGCTGGGCGCGATGGCGACGATTGTTGCAGTGCCTTTCATCGTCAACTTTCTGCCGTTTCACGGGCTGCTGACTGCCGCGCTGACATGGTTCCCGTGGCTTGCGATGATCGGGCTGATGCTGTCGGTGCTGGGGGTGATCTATCGCTTCGCCCCACACCGCCCGCTGCACCGCGCCCCGTTCTTTTCGCTTGGCGCGGTGGTGGCCACGCTGTTGTGGGGCGCGGCCTCGCTGGGGCTGACCTATTACCTGAC
Source organism: Rhodobacter sp. TJ_12 (assembly GCF_020023995.1). GTDB lineage: Bacteria > Pseudomonadota > Alphaproteobacteria > Rhodobacterales > Rhodobacteraceae > Rhodobacter. Next base: position 75,638 of record NZ_NRRD01000005.1, read on the forward strand.
GAATTTCGGCAGCTACAATAAGGTCTATGGCTCGCTTGGTGCGGTGATTGCGCTTTTGATGTGGCTCTATCTTGGCGCGTTTTCGGTTTTGTTCGGCGCGGCGCTCAATGTCGAACGCGCGCGCACCAGCCGTTAGAAAAACGCCTGAAGCCCGGTGATCGCGCGCCCCAAAATCAGCGCATGCACATCATGCGTGCCCTCGTAGGTATTCACGGTTTCTAGGTTCACCATGTGGCGGATCACTTGAAACTCTTGGCTGATGCCGTTGCCGCCATGCATGTCGCGCGCCATCCGCGCCACATCCAGCGCCTTGCCGCAATTGTTGCGCTTGATGACCGATATCATCTCGGGCGCGGCATTGGCTTCATCCATCAACCGGCCCACCTGCAAACAGCCCTGCAGGCCAAGGCTGATCTCGGTCAGCATATTGGCAAGCTTAAGCTGGTAAAGCTGGGTCTGCGCGAGCGGCTTGTTGAATTGCTTACGATCAAGCCCGTAATTGCGCGCGGCCTGCATGCAAAACTCTGCCGCGCCAAGCACACCCCAAGCAATGCCATAGCGCGCACGGTTGAGGCAGCCAAACGGCCCCTTCAGCCCCTCCACATTGGGCAAAAGCGCGTCTTCGCCAACCGCGACATCCTTCATCACAATCTCGCCGGTGATCGAGGCGCGGAGCGAAAGCTTGCCCGCGATCTTCGGGGCCGACAGCCCCTTTAGGCCCTTTTCCAGCACAAAACCGCGAATTTTACCGCCATGCGCCTCGGACTTAGCCCAAACCACAAAGACATCGGCAATCGGCGCGTTGGAGATCCACATCTTTGTGCCCGAAAGCACGTAGCCATTTGCCGTTTTCTTCGCCACGGTCTTCAGGCTGGCCGGGTCCGACCCCGCATCGGGTTCAGTAAGCCCAAAGCAGCCGATCCATTCACCGCTGGCCAGCTTGGGCAGATATTTCTGCCGCTGTTCTTCGGACCCATAGGCATAGATCGGATACATCACGAGGCTTGATTGCACCGACATCATCGAGCGATAGCCGCTATCCACCCGCTCAATCTCGCGCGCAACCAGCCCATAGGCCACGTAAGACGCGCCAAGCCCGCCATATTCCTCGGGGATCGTGACCCCCAACAGCCCCATCGCGCCCATTTCGCGGAAGATCGCCGGATCGGTCTTTTCCTCGGCAAAGGCTTGGATCACCCGCGGTTGCAGCTTTTCTTGCGCATAGGCGCGGGCCGCATCGCGCAGCATGCGTTCCTCTTCGGTCAGTTGCGCCTCAAGCCGAAACGGGTCTTCCCAATCGAACCGGGCGAGGTCGGGGGCATCTTTGGGTTTCAGCGCCATGGGCTCCTCCTTGCGTTTCATGCTTTATGCGCGATGATACGGCGCAAAACTACCGCCATTCTGGCCGCAAATCATGCATGGAACACATAGATGAGCCTGCCGCGCCGCTATATCCCCTCGGTCTCATTGCTGTCCGCCTTTGAAGCGGTGGTGCGCACGGGCTCGACCGCCGCTGCCGCGCGGGAGCTTTCGCTGACCCAAGGGGCGGTCAGCCGCTTGGTACAAAACCTTGAGGGGCAATTGGGCGTGCAACTGTTCCGGCGCGAGGGGCGGCGGCTGGTGCCGACCGAGGCCGCGCAATCTTATGCCCGCGATGTGCGCAAGGCGCTGGAACTGATCGCGCGCGCGTCACTCGGGCTGCGGGCGAACCCCGGCGGCGGGGTGCTGAACTTAGCCATTTTGCCGACCTTCGGCACGCGTTGGCTTGCCCCGCGCCTGGCCGATTTTCTGGCCGAGCATCCCGGCGTCACGCTTAACCTTGGCACGCGGATGCGGCCCTTTGATTTTGCGAGCGAAAGCTTTGACGCGGCCATTCACTTTGGCACGCGCCCTTGGCCCGATGCGGACCATCTGTTGCTGTTTGAAGAACGGCTGATCGCCACCTGTTCGGCGGATTACGCGCGTGAAAACGCGCTGAAACAGCCCGAAGATTTGCTGAAACAGTCTCTATTGCAGCTCGAATCGCGCCCGAATGCCTGGAACGCATGGTGCGCGCATCATGGCCTTTCTGCCCCCGCCCAGCGCGGGATCATGTTTGATCAATTCGCACCAATGATGCAGGCGGCCGCGCATGGGGTGGGGTTGGCGCTTTTGCCCGAATTCCTTGCCAAGCCCGAAATTGCCGAGCGCCGGTTGGTCGCCGCCCCCGGCGAAATTGTCTCGGGCGTGGGGGCCTATCACCTTGTTTGGCCGGTGGGGGTTACCCCCGCCCCGGCGCTGGTGGCGTTTCGCGAGTGGATCGCCCGCGCCGCGGCTCAGTAATCTTTCTCAAAAAACAGCCCCAAGGCGCTCGCCCCATCCGAGCCGACCGAGCCGCGTGCGGTCAGTTGCTTGGTGATATCAAGGTTCAGCGTGACCTCTGCCTCCCCGTTGCTATCAACAGACACGTCCGAATAGACGTTTTCCGCGATATATTTTCCCGCACGCACCGTGGCATTGCCGCTTTCATCGGTGCCAATATCCAGATCATCCAGCCCAAAGCCTTTGCGCAATTTGGATACGATCCCTTCGCCGCCCTTGCCCGCCAGCGTTGCCACCGCCGTAGCAAGCTGCGCCGCTTGCAGCGCGGAAAGGTTCGTCAGCCCCTTGTCAAACAGAAGCCGTGCCAGAACCTCTTCCTCGGGCAATTCGGGTGAAGACGCGATCGAAAGCCCCGGTTCCGAGGCCGCCCCCTCCAGCGTGAGCGTGATGGCCGTGTCATCTTGATCGGTGGTGGCTGCAAATTTCACCCAAGGCGTCAGTGCACCTTGCAGCGCTACCTGCCCCTCGGCCAGATTGAAGCGCTTGCCCAAAACATCGAGCCGCCCCCGGATCAGGTTAAACTCGCCCATCGGGACGATATCCGCCGTGGTCCCGGTGACGCGCAATTGGCCCCCCAGTTCGGCATCCAGGCCCCGGCCCCGCACGAAAATCTGGTTTGGCGCCGAGACCGAGACATCCAACGCGATGACCCGCCCCGGCCCGCTGCTGTCGCTTTCACTTTGCAACAGGCCGGCGCGCGCACGGGTTTGGCGCACGGCAGCGGGCTCATGCAGATGGGTGATATCCGGAATCGCCGCCGCCCCGCCAAGGCCCGAGGACGGAATGCGCAATTCTGTCTCGGCTAAGCTGAGCGCACCAGAAATGCGCAAATTGCCGGTCAGCCCGCCATCGACATTCAGGTTCCCCGAAACGCGCGTATCGTAAAGCTGCGGATCGCGCAGCCGCGCACGGTCCAGCACCAGCGACAGGTTGGCGGGGAAAGGGCTGGCCAATCGCACCGGGCCCGACAGCCGCAGCGTGCCGCCACCCTCGAACGCCGCCTGCCCCGACAGGCTGGCACTACCGCCCGAAAGCTGCGCTTGAAGATCGACGTTTTCAAGCGCTTGCCCCAAGGTCGGCAAGGACACCCGCAACCCTTGGCCGCGCAACTGACCAGACAGCGCCGACAGCCCCGGCTTGCCGCGCAAGGCCAGATCGAAGGTCAGCGGCCCGCGCACGGATCGCGGCGCGATCAGCCCATTGAGCAAGGCGGATTCCGTGCGCCCCGCAATCGCCAGATCGGTGGTGGAAAAGTCGCGCGCCGCGCTGCCCTTTACCGTGGCCTCGGTGCCGCCCGGGCCGGTGCCGCGCAGATCAAGCCCGAAACTGTTGGCGCGCTGATCCACACTGCCCGAAAGCGTGACCGGACCGGGAAAGCCCGGCGCCAGAAGCGCGGCATTATAAAGCCGCAGCGCCACATCCAAAAGGCTTTCCTTGCCCGTGCGCGCCGTTGCGCTGGCGGTCAGCTGCGACGTGTTCAGATCCAGATCGGCCAGTTGAAACGCGCCATTTCGTTCCGCCAAGCTGACCGAAAAGCGGCTCTGACCTGCCAGAATATGGTTCAATTGTGCCTGTGCCAGCGACAGGTTCCGCCCCGCACCAGACAGCGTGACCTGGCGTGCGCCAATCGGACCTTGCAGCACCAGCTTGGCATTGGCCGCGCCATTATAGCCGCCGCCAAGCTTGCCCAAGTCGCGCAACTCAAGCGTCGCGGTCAAATCATTGGCGTCGCTCGTCAGGTGGCCCTCGGCGTTCAGCGACAGCGCATCGGATTTTGCCACAAGGCTGCGCAGGCGTAGCCCGGTTTCATCGCGCCGGGCAGAGGCGGTGATTGTCGCGCCCCCGGCCAAAAGCGCATCGGCCTGCGGCTGCGACAGCTGCAGATCAGGCGCGGTGATCGCGGCATCGGCGTCGAAAGCGCCGCTTAGAACCGTATAATCCCCGCTCAATTCCGCCGAAATAGAGCCTGAAAGCGCGCGCCCCGCGAGTTGCGAGAGGCTTTGCAGATGGTTGTGATCGGCGCGGATTTTGGCCGTCACCACCCCATCGGCCAAAGACACCTCGCCCGTGGTTTCAAAATCGCGCGTGCGCAGGGTGAGTTGCGGCAGCTTGAGCGGCGCGCCGTCTTGCCAGAAGAACTGCGCCGTGCCGGTGACAAAACTGCCCAAAGCCTCGGCCAGCGCGGGGTCAGCCAGCGCCATGCCCGTTGCGCCAAAATCCACATTGCCACCCGCCGTGGCGCTGCCCTCAACCGGCTGACCAATGCGCCCAGAGCCCGAAAGGCTCACCCGGTCGATCACGTTTTGTGCTGCGCCCGTCCCTTGGGTCAACCCGGTGATGTCGCCTTGCAGCGCCCAGCCATCGCCCTGCGCGCGATCATAGCCAAGCGAAAGCGTGGCGCTGCGCAACCGCGTTTCGGGGCCGGAAAGAGGCAGCAAGACAGCCTCTCCCTCCAACCCAACGTCAGCTTGCAGATCGAACCGGTCCGGCAAACCGCTGGGCAACAGATCCATCGCGCCATTCACCCGCACGGCGGCACCGCTCAGCTCAAACTGGCGCAGTTGCATCATGCCGGTATCGGTGCGGCTGCCCACGGCCACAAGCCGCGCGTCATCGCCAAAGAAATCGCGGTATTCGGGCGGCAAAAGCGGCGAAACATCGCCCCCCAGCGTGACATTGAAGCCGCTTTCAACCGGCCCCTCGGTGCCCGGGGGCGTGCCGGTCAGCAACACCTTGCCCGACAGCCGCTTTTGCCCCGCCGTGCCCAATGCAACATCGGCGGCAAAATCTTCAAGCGGACCCAACCCGCTGAGCGACAGCGACAGCGCAGGCGTGCCAGGCAGGCCCATCAAATTGGCGGCGATACCGTCGGGCCCCTCGCTCAGCAACAGATCGATCAAGGCTTCGCGCGTGGTGTTGGCATAGCTTGCATGAAGCGAAAGCTGCCCTTTCGGGCCATCGCTGCGCGTCAGCTTAAGCCGCGTTTCCCCCGCGCCCCCCGCAAGGCGCATCGATCCCGTCACATTGAATGCAGCCGCCTGCCCCAAAACCGGGGCGCCCAGCGTGACCGATTGCACCTTAAGCGCGCCTATCTTCACCCCTACCGGCAGATCAGGCAGCGCAAAGGGCGTGGCTTCGGGGCTTGCAGGCGCGCCCTCGCTTTGTGGCAGGCGCGGCAGATCAATGCTGTCGGCAGACAGTTCGTCGATCAAAATCTCACCGCGCAACAGGGCGCCCCGATCCCATTGTAGCGCGCCGTTCTGGACGGTGATCCAAACCCCGGTGTCATCGGCAATCGTCAGGCTGTCGAAGGTGGCGCGCGACGACAGCGCCCCGGCAAACCCCTCCAGCCGCACGGACCGGCCCGCCCCGGACAGGTTATCTTCGATCAGCCCGGTCAAATACGACCGGTCGCGTTCGGTTTGATCCTCTTGTGCCAGCGCCTGAAGCGGCAACAGAAGAATAAGAAGAAACGCGAAAATCCGCATTAGAACGCCTGCCCTATGCCAAGGTAAATCTGCGCTCCATCCCCGGTGGAGCCGCCCACGGGCCCGGCCACATCCAACCGGATCGGGCCAATCGGCGTCTTGTAGCGCAGCCCAAGCCCGGCGCCCGATTGCCAATCCCCATCGCTGTCAGAAAAGCTGCCCGCGCCAACGAAACCGGCATCGTAAAAGGCCACAACCCCGATCGACTTGGTGACACCCACGCGCAGCTCGCCCGAAACCCCAAGGAAACGATCGCCCCCGGTTTTCAGCGTGCCGCCATTCAGCACCGTCACCCCCAAAGATTGATAGGGCTGGCCGCGCACCGAGCCGCCACCGCCGGAGTAAAACAGATAATCGCGCGGCGTTTCGGCCAAGTCAGAGCCGAAAACACCGCCAAACTGCGCGCGCCCGGCCAGAACAACACGCTCGCCCAGCGCGCGATAGGCGCGGAAATCCCCCGCCAGTCGCGCGCCCGTGCCGGTGTTCGACAGCCCGTAAAACGGCATCAGATCGATATTGCCGTAATAGCCGCGCGTCGCATCGGCGGTGTTGTCGCGGTTGTCCCATGTCAACGCAAGCGGCAGCGTGACAGTGCGATAGATCGTGCGCCCGGTGGTATCGGTGATTTCGGACCATTCATAGCCGATCCCCGCCTCGCCGGTCAGACGCGGGTTGAAAATATGGTTGAGCCCAAAGCCCAGACCAAAACCGCGCTGGGTGTAATCTTCCTCGTCGCTTTTGCTCAGCTCGGTGGTCAGAAACGCCGAAGTGTCGGGGGTGAAGGTTGCGGGCCGGTCAATCCGCGCGGCCAAGCTGTAATCGGCCCCGCCGGTCGATCCGCCGATCCCGGCCACTTCGGCATCAAAGCGCAGCCTTTCGCCGCCGCCAAACAGGTTGCGATGCAGCCAATAGCCCGACAACGTCACCCCGTCAGTGCTGGACAGTTCCGCCCCCAGCCCGATGCGGCGCGGCTTCGCCTCCACCACAACCAGATCGGCATCCAAAAGATTGCCCTCACGCAGGCTGTCCGCCTCGGTCAGCGTGACCGAGGAAAAGATCCCGGTGCGGCGCAGCCGGTTGCGCACGGCGTCCAGATCATCGGGCGAAAAGCGTTTGCCACTGGGAAAGCCTGCAATTTCGTGCAGCCGCTTCGTGCGCAGCCGCTGTTGCCCCTGTGCCTGCATCTGCCCGAAATAGCTAAGCGGTCCGGGGGCCAGCGTGACACCGGCGGCCAATTGCTGCGCGCGGTGATCGGCGGTGATGGATTGATCGGCCACGCGCGCCTTGGCATGGCCGATCTCGCGCCAGCCGTCCACGCCCGCCGTCGCGGCCTCAACGATCACGCCCGAGCGCGCCACTTCGGGCACCCGATAGCCATCAGGCAGCGCGGTTTGGCGCGCCAGCGGACCGATAGCTGCCTTGGAAAAGCGAAATACCGGGCCGGGATCGACAGTGATTTCCACCGTTGAAACCGTTGCGGGTGCATCCATCGGGGCGATGGTCGCGGCCTCGCGCCCATCAAGCCGGATCGAAACCTGACCACCATAATGGCCAGCATCGTAAAGCGCGCCCACAAGCCGCGCGTAGTCGGCCCGCGCCGAAGCAAAGACATCTTGTGCATTGCTGTCTTCGCCCGTTGCCGCCGCGCGGGTCAAAGAGGCGCTTTCAAGCGCCGCCACCAAATCCTTTTCCGCCCCCGGTGCAGTCAGCCGAAAGTCGGTTTGCGCCATTGCCGGGGCGGCCAGCGCGGCCCCGAGCAGCAATGCGACAGCAATAGAATGGAGCTTCACTCTTTCCTCACCCTCAAGCAGCCTCCCCCCGATAGATGCAGCTTTGGGCAAAGATTGCCAGAGCCCCCGGGCGGAAAACCGTCCCGGGCCTTGTGAATCGGCGGACAATGACTGTCCGCAAAGCCTAGGCGCGCAAGATCGACCCGAAGATCCGGTCGAGATGGCTCGACATGTAAAGGATCATCCATTTCGAAAACCGCTCCGGGTGACGGTTCACCTCGGCGGCCAGATCGTAAAGCCCGATCCAGCGGAGGTCCGACACCTCCTCGGGATCCGGCACAATCGGCATGCGCGGTTTGGCATAGGCAAGGTAGATATCGACCACCTCATGCTCGACCATCCCGCCGCCAACGTCGGCACGATATTCAAGCTTGTCGGTATGCGCCGGATAGACCCCGGTGATGCCCAACTCTTCGCGAAGTCGGCGCACCGCGCAGACCTCTGGCGGTTCATCCCAGTTGGGATGCGTGCAGCAAGTATTCGCCCACAGACCGCCGGAGTGGTACTTCATATCAGCCCGACGCTGAATGAGAACCTGCTCCCCGTCCATGACGAAGATCGACACCGCTTTGTGGCGGAGTCCCTTGCGATGCACTTCTGTTTTATCCACCGGAGTCAGCGTGTCGCCGACCCAGGCGGGAATATGCTCGCTCATTTTTTCGATTCCGACCCAATGGAAACGTCCCTCCAGCATGCGCTTGGGGACGCTCCATGTCAGCAGGTCACCTTGTCCCTGAGACAGGTTGACGCGTCGGATCGAGGCGGTTTGTCACCGTTTTGTCATTGACACTGTTAGCGGTCACGACACCGGCGCATCGGCGGGCTTTTCGGTTTCGGCACGGCGCGCCAATTCGGCACGGTAAAGCGCCACGAAATCCACCGGATCAAGGTTGAAGGGCGGGAAGCCGCCATCGCGCGTCACATCCGACACGATGCGACGCACAAACGGGAACAATTGGCGCGGGCATTCGATCAAAAGGAACGGATGCATCTGGTCGTCCGGCACGCCCTCGATGTGGAAGATCCCACCGTAATCGACCTCAAGCAGGTAAAGCGGCGTTTCGGTCGCCTTGTTGGTGGCGGTGATCTTGAACTTGGTGATCACCTCATATTGGTTTTCCGTCGGGCGCTTGCGGGCATCAAGGCTCACCTGCACCTGCATCTCGGGCTGCACGTCGGAGCTTTGCAGCCCCTTGAGCGCAACAGCGTTTTCAAACGACATATCGCGCACGAATTGCGCGAGGATGCTCATTTTAAGCTGCTGTTGCGGGGCGCCGTTGGGGGCATCGGTCATGGGTCTCTCCCTATGGTTTGCGCTTGTTTAGCATCGCGCCCCGATTGCCTCAATGGCGAGTCCAGCCCGAATCCCCGCGCGACGAGGGGTTTTTCGGATCAACTTCGAGGAATTCCCCCTCGATCACCGTGCCCGAACCGTCTTCATCGGCCCGGCGCGGCTGTTGCATGTTGTAGCCTTGCACCACGACCTTGTTTTTCAGCCGCGCAATCGCCAAGGCCCGCACCGGCGGCAACAGCAGCAAAAGCCCCAGCGTATCGGTAAAGAAGCCCGGCAGCATCAACAGCCCGCCCGCCAGCAAGATCAGCGCTTCATGCGCCAAGGGCACGGCGGGATTGCCGATCCCCTCCATCGCTGCGCGCAGGTTTGTTTGCGCGCGCGCACCTTGCGAACGCAGCACCGTGGCCCCCAGCATGATTGTCAGCAGCACCTCACCCAGCGTGCCCCAAAGCCCCAGCCAGCCGCCAATCTCGACGAACAGGCCGATCTCCAGAAGCGGCAAGCCGAAAAGTGCCAGCAAGACCCACATGTTTTCCTCCGATCGTCTATCGCGGGCATCGGTGGACTTGAATGCCCCGGTCCCTTACATAAGTGCAGAAGGTCGCTATACCACCACCCAACCGGAAAACCCATGAGCTCAGCCCTTATCGAACTCGTTATCCTTGCGGCCATTGCGCTGTTTCTGATCATTCGGCTCAAGGGCGTTCTCGGAACCCGTGACGGATTCGAGAATGATATCATGCCAGTAGAACGCCCCAGCCCGCGTGACAACATGCCCTTTGAGGTCATTGAGGGCGGGCCCGACCGCGACATCGTGGACCATGTCCCCGAGGGGTCCGACGCGGCCGTGGCGCTGGCACAAATGAAACGCGTCGAGCCCGGTTTTGGTGTTGCGGACTTCCTGCAAGGCTCCCGGGCTGCGTATGAAATGATCTTGATGGCCTTTGAAAAAGGCGATCTGGAGCCTGTGCGGCCATTTCTCGCACCGGAAGTTTTTGCCGCCTTTGAAGGCGCGGTCGAGGAGCGCAAGGCCCGTGGGTTGACGGTTCAGGCCGAGTTTCTGGGCCTGCGCGAACTGACCCTGACCGAGGCGAGTTTTGACCCTGCAAGCAACGAGGCAGAGATCACCGTGCGCTTTGGCGCCGAACTGATTTCGGCAGCGCGCGATGCCGAGGGAACCTTGGTCGAGGGCGATCCGAAAACTCCGCGCAAACAGCGGGATAGCTGGACCTTCGCCCGGGTGATGGGCAGCGCAGATCCGAACTGGCAGCTTGTCGCGACCGGCGGCTAAGCAAACCCCCGCGCCCGACGCGGGATAGGCCCCGGGAGGCGGGAATGAAACGGCGGCGCCTGCTATCGGCCGAAGATCGCGAGATCTGGGAACGGGTCGCCGCATCGACCCATGCGCTGCATCAACGTGCGCCGATTTCTGCCGAAACAGAGCCAGAGCGCGCCGAAAAGCCCGGCCATCATCCGCCCAAGAAGCCCCGCTTCGAGATGAAAGATTTTCACATCGGCCAATCGGCGCCCGATTTGGGGTGGCGGGTGGATATGGCGCCCTCTTTGTCGGAACAATTGCAGCGCCAGCCGGTCACAATGGACCGCAAGACGCATCGCAACATGACGCGCGGCAAGCTGGAGCCCGAGGCCAAGATCGACCTGCATGGCATGACCATGGCACAGGCCCATCCCGAATTGGTGCGCTTTGTGATGCGCGCGCGCGATCGGGGCTGTCGGCTGGTGCTGGTGATCACCGGCAAGGGCAAGCGCGGCCCCGATGACGGCCCGATCCCGCAGCGCCAAGGTGTCTTGCGCCATCAGGTGCCACAATGGCTGCGCCTGCCGCCCTTGGGCGCCGTGGTGATGCAAGTGACCGAGGCGCATCTGAAACATGGCGGCTCTGGCGCCTATTACGTTTATCTGCGCCGCACCCGTTAGCCGCCGCCGCGCATGCCACCGCCCAGCGCCGTGATCGGCGACAAGATGATCTCGGTCGCGTTTTCCACCGTCATCACCACACCGCTGGCCAGGTCGGTGCGCGAGGCCTGTTCGCCTTCAAGGATCTGCGCCACCTGCCCGGTGTTTGTCAAAAGCTTGATCAGCGCCGGATTGTTGGCAACGTCAAAATGCCCGTCGCGGGTGCTGAAGGCCCCAACATCGATCAAGGTCACCTTCAGATCGGCCACCCGCGCCACATCCTCTAGGTTGCCAAGCCGCGCCGCTTCGCCAGCGATCCGCGAAGACAGCAGCAAGGCCTTATCCTTTTCAGAGGTGAAGATAAGAAACGGCTGCGGCAGCCGCCCGACGCTGCGCGCCTGTTCGCGAAACACATCCACATCGATATCAGGCGAGATCAGCACCACGCCCGACAGCGCCGACAGCGTGTCTTGATCGCCGGAAAGCGCCATCTGGCGCAGGGTTTCCATGCTCAGCGCAGAGCCCATCGAATGGGCCACAAGCAAAATCCGGCGCGCCCCCGCCCGGCGCATTTGATCCAGAAGCTTTTGCAACCCATCGCGGGCAAATAGCGCGGAATCACGATCATAGGCGTAGCCCAGAACATGCCCGCGCGAGGGCCACGAATAATGCACCATGGTGTCAGGAAGATCGAAATCCTCGCCAAGTTGCGCCAGCCGATAAAGGCCTTCGGCAAAATTGGTGTTGAACCCATGCACAAAGACCACCGCATCACCGTGGCTTTGCGCCAAACTGTGGCGCAGATCGGCGCGGAACCCCGCCGTGGTGGGGTAATCCTGCACCCCGGCAATGGCGAAATCCGTCAACGGATCGATGCGCCGCCCCTTGAGCGGATAGCGCAAGTCGCCCGCCGCGCGCTGCGGCGGCACCGACACGTCAAACCGCGCCAATTGCAACGTCTCGCTGCGTTCATAGCCGAATTCGGCCCCAGTCTCGGGATCAAGGCCACGGGTCGAGCCAACGAAAACCGGAAGCAAATCGCCCGGCGCTTGCGCGATAAAGGCCAATTCGCCGCGCGGCGCACAGCTCGCCACCAAAAGCACGAGGGCAAAAAATATCTTGCGCATGAAAACCCCAAGCAGGGGCCCCCTGACGGAACCCATGCGCAAGATAGCAAAGACCGGCAATGACGCCAGAGGGGTCAGAGCACGTAGCGGCTCAAATCGGCCGATTGCGCCAGCGCGCCGAGGTGTTTTTCCACAAAGGCGGCATCCACGGTGACGGTTTCACCCGCCCGGTCTGGCGCGGTGAAGGACAGTTCTTCAAAGACCCGCTCCATCACCGTGTAAAGCCGCCGCGCACCGATGTTTTCGACCGAGCTGTTCACCTCGGCGGCGATGCGCGCCAGCGCGGCAATGCCATCTTCGGGGAATTCGACCGTCACCTCTTCGGTGCCCATCAGCGCGGTATATTGCCGGGTCAGGGCGTTATCGGTTTCGGTCAGGATGCGGACGAAATCATCCTCGGTCAGCGGGCGCAATTCCACCCGGATCGGCAAGCGGCCCTGCAATTCGGGCAAAAGATCGGAAGGCTTGGCAATATGGAACGCACCCGAGGCGATAAACAGAATATGATCGGTTTTCACCGGCCCATGCTTGGTGGACACGGTCGTGCCCTCGATCAGCGGCAGCAAATCGCGCTGCACGCCTTCGCGGCTGACATCGGCGCCCCGGGTTTCGGCCCGCGCCGCGACCTTGTCGATTTCATCCAAGAACACGATGCCCGATTGGCTGACAGCCTCCAGCGCGGCGTTTTTGACGGTTTCATCGTCCAAAAGCTTATCGGCCTCTTCCGAGATCAGCACTTCATAGCTTTCGGCCACCGTCATCTTGCGGCGCACCTTGCGGCCTCCGCCAAAGGCTTTGAACAGATCTTGCAAGCCCTGCATCTGCATTTCCATGCCGGGCGCGCCCCCCAGCATCATTTGCGGCCCGCCGGCCGGTTCGGCCACCTCTAGCTCGATCTGCTTATCGTCCAACTCGCCATCGCGCAGCTTGCGGCGGAACATTTCGCGCGTGGCTTCACGCGCATCGGTGCCCGCCAAAGCCTCGATCACGCGTTCTTCGGCGGCTTTATGCGCCTTCGCCTTCACCTCTTCGCGCATCCGCTCGCGGGTTTCGACCATGGCGACATCGGTCAGATCACGGATGATCTGTTCCACATCGCGGCCGACATAGCCCACCTCGGTGAATTTCGTGGCCTCTACCTTCAAAAACGGCGCTTTCGCCAGCTTCGCCAAACGGCGCGAGATTTCGGTTTTGCCCACACCGGTCGGCCCGATCATCAAAATATTCTTTGGATACACCTCGTCGCGCATCTCTTCGGTAAGGCGCTGACGCCGCCAGCGGTTGCGCAATGCCACGGCCACAGCGCGTTTGGCCTCAGATTGGCCGATGATGAAACGGTCGAGTTCGGAAACGATCTCGCGGGGGGTCAGATTGGTCATTTCGAAAGGCTTTCCACCGTCAGGTTGCCGTTGGTGTAAACACAAATCTCGGCGGCAATCGCCATCGCCTTGCGGGCAATGGTTTCCGCATCATCTTCGGTGTCGATCAGCGCGCGGGCCGCCGCCAACGCATAGTTCCCGCCAGAACCAATGGCGGCAATGTCATGTTCGGGTTCCAGCACATCGCCCGCGCCGGTCAGCACATAAAGATCGGCCCCATCGGTCACGATCAGCATGGCTTCCAAGTTGCGCAAATATTTATCGGTGCGCCAATCCTTGGCCAGTTCCACGCAAGCCCGCGCCAGTTGCCCGGGCGCGGCTTCCAGCTTTTTCTCAAGTCGCTCCAGCAGCGTAAAGGCATCGGCGGTCGAGCCTGCGAAACCCGCCACAACCTCGCGCCCGCCGGGGGACAGGCGGCGCACCTTGCGCGCGCTGCCCTTAATCACGGTTTGGCCAAGGCTCACCTGCCCGTCACCGGCCACAACAACACGGCCCCCTTTGCGCACGCCGATGATCGTTGTGCCATGCCAGCCGGGAAATTTTTCGTCGGTCATAAGATCCTCCGTTTGCGCCCATATGTGGGCCATGGCCCGCGCTTGCAAGGTGACCGATTGCCCGAAACCCGAAGCAAGAAATGCAAAAGGGCGCCCGAAGGCGCCCCTGCACGGCATGTGAAGCGGATCAGAGTTCCGATTCGATCCACGATTGCAGCGCCGCTTTCGGGGCCGCACCAATTTTGTTAGAGACCACTTGGCCATCTTTGAACATGAACAGCGCCGGAATGCCACGCACGCCCAGTTGCGCCGGGCTGTCGGGGTTTTCATCCACGTTGACCTTGACGATCTTCACCTTGCCGTTCATCTCGGTCGCGATTTCCTCAAGCGCGGGGCCGATTTGGCGGCAGGGGCCGCACCATTCGGCCCAAAAATCGACAACAACCGGGATGTCGGATTGGCGCACTTCGGCGTCAAAGGTGGCGTCGGTAACGGCGACGGTAGCCATGATATTCTCCTGCATTTGCGGTTGCGCGGAAGGTAGGGTCCCGCCGGTGTTACGTCAAGAACCTGCGGGCAAGGCGAGGGGTAAGGCCAGCGCCGCCTCCATCTGCGCGGACGACAGCGGCATGATCTCGCCCGTCACGGTCCACAAGAGCAAACACTCCACACCCCGGCCCGGGTAAATCTGGCGCAACGCGGCGCGATAGGCCGCCATCTGCCGCACAAGGCCCAAAGGCACCTGATCGGCGGTTTCGGGCACCACGGCGTTCGATTTGTAATCCAGCACCCGCACTCGGTCCGGCAGAACCTGCAAGCGGTCCACAATCCCGTGCAGCTTTTGCCCTCCCAATTCGGGCAAATCGGCGGTTAGTTCCACCTCGGCCAAAGAGACGTCTTCCAGCAGGCCCGCCTCGGCGACCGCGTGCAAAACCTGCTGCGCTTGCGCCAAAATCGTCTCTATCTCGCCCGGATCAGCGCGATCTTCGCCGATTGCCAGCAGGTCGCGCGCGACCTCGGGCCAAGACTCCTTGGACCATTGCGGCAAATGTTCCAATAGCAGGTGCAATTGCCGCCCGCGCCGCAAGGCCTCGTCTTGCGACAAGGCCGCTGTTTCGCCGGGCAGTGACTTTGCGCCGCCCAGATCAGAGGCAGAAAGCACCTTGGCCGTGCCCGCGCGTGGGGCCACGCGCCGCAAGGCCCAATCGGGCAGATCGACGGGGTCGGGCGCTTCTGGCACGGCGCGCGCGCCCGGGGCGGGCCAGTCCCCATGCGCAAAGCGGCGGATCTCGCCCAGCGCCTGCACTTCCGGCGAAAGCCCCAAAACAGTCTCTGTTCCAGCCTGAGTCATGCCCGCTTCAATCAGCGAATACCAGCTTTCGCCCTTGGTATCTTCATCGCCCGCCTGCGCGACGATCAGCCATTTCTCGGCCCGTGTCATCGCCACATACAAAAGCCGCAAGCGTTCTTGGTGTTCACGCTCCAGCCGCGCGTCCTGTGCGGCGGCCAAGACCTCGGGTTGCGGTTTGAAACTGCCCTTCCACAGCGCCCCGGCCTCTGCATCGCGCAGGATTTCGCCGCCTTGGGAGGCGTTGCGCGGCGCGGTATCGGGCATGATCACAATCGGCGCTTCCAATCCCTTGGAGCCATGCACCGTCATCACCCGCAGCGCTTGACCCGCGCCTTCAAGCTGGCGCTTGATCTCCACCTCTTCGGCGCCAAGCCACGCAAGGAACCCGGTCAGGCTTGGCACCTCGGTGCTTTCATAGGCCAAAGCCTGCGCGATCAGCGCATCGATCCCCTCTTCCGCCTCGGGGCCAAGCCGCGCGACCAGCTTGCGCCGCCCCTCATGACGGATCAGCAGCCGCGCAATCAAGTCATGCGGGCGCAGGAAGTCGGCTTGATCGCGCAGATCGTGCAAGACCTCCAACACGTCTTCATGCGCACTTTCGCGCAACGCCTGCCACAAGAACCCCTTGCGGCCATGCGCAAGCGCAAAAAGCGCCGCCTCCCCCAAACCAAAAAGCGGCGAGCGCAAGGCTTCGGCCAAGGCCAGATCGTCTTCGGGCGTCGCCAAAAAGGCCAAAACAGAGACGATATCCTTCACCGCCAACTCGCCGCCCAATCGCAAACGGTCGGCCCCGGCCACCGCGATGCCGCGCGCCTTGCACGCCCGGATCACCTCATGAAACAGTTCCTTGCGGCGTTGCACCAGCACCAGAAAATCGCCCGCATGCACCGGGCGCGGGCCGTTTGGATCTGGAATCTGCACCCCGGCGTCGATCATCGCGGCAATCTCTGCCGCCACCGCGCGCGCCAAAACCACCGGCGCCGTATCTTCGCCCGGCAGATCGACGGGTTGTTCCCAATCTTTGCTTTCGGCGGTTTCGGGCTTGGGCACAACCGGCCATAGATCGACCCGGCCGGGCAGATCTTCGTGAAAGGCCAGGTGTTCGGGCGCGCCCCCCACCCCCGCAGCGGCCGCACCCTGAAAGGTCAGATCCACCAAGCGCAAGATCGCCAAAGACGAACGGAAAGAATGCAGCAAGGCCGCGTCTTGCAGCGGGCGCTGCACAGCTTGAAACTTTTCCGAAAAGCGGCTCTTGACCGCCTCAAAATGCTCCAGATCTGCGCCTTGGAAGGAATAGATCGATTGCTTGCGGTCGCCCACCACAAAGATCGTGCGTTCCTGCCCGCGCGCGCCGACCCCAGCCGTAAATTCATCGGCCAGCCGCTCGATCACCTGCCATTGCCCCGGCGAGGTATCTTGCGCCTCGTCGACCAAGATGTGATCGATCCCGCCATCCAGCTTGAACAGCACCCATTGCGCGGTTGTGGGATTGGACAAAAGCACCCCGGCGCGTTCGATCAGATCGTCGAAATCAAGCCAGCCGCCTTGCGCCTTTTGCGCGGCAAGGCGCGGTAAAAGCACCCGCGCAAAGCGATGCAGCGCCAAAGTGCGATCAAGCGCCTGAAGCGCGATTTCCATCTGGCGCGCGGCAAAGACCTGATCGGCCAGTTCCCGAAACGCCTCGCAAACCGCTTCGCCCGCGACATCGGCAGGGCCCTTGTTCAAAAGCTTTTTCAGAACATGCGTGCCCTCTTTCACAATCACCAGATCGGCCAAAGCGGCAAATTCCGGCAGGCCCGGATCGCTGAAATCGATTGCCGAAAGGCCCGCCACCAACTTTTTCATGGTTGTGCCTTTGTCGGTCTTGGCAGCGGCAATCACCGCTGAAATCAGCGCCGGGGTGGCCGTATCAAACACCAGTGCGGGCAGGTCTTGCAGGGTCAGCCCGGCTGGTATCTGCAAGGCGCGGCGCAGCGCGGCCTCGTCGACTTCACGCTCAAAAACGGCTCTGTTTTGGCTGATTTCATCGATGACTTTGGCCAATTCCGCGCCGGTGAAATGGCGCAAGAACGCATCGAGCACCGGCCTGTCCGGTCCATCGGCGATTTTTTCCAGCACCTCTTCGCGCATCCGCCGAGCGGAGCGTTCATCCAGCTCGACAAAGCCATGCGACACGCCCGCCTCCAGCGGGAACCGCCGCAAAAGTGCGCCGCAAAAAGCGTGGATCGTCTGGATCTTCAGCCCGCCCGGCGCCTCGATCGCCTGTGCGAACAGCCGCCGCGCGCGGGCAAGGCTTTCGCCATCCAGCGCCCCTTCGACGCCCAGCGCCTCCAATTCGGCGCGCAGCGCGGCGTCTTCCAGCATCGCCCAGCCGCCCAAGCGTTTCAAAAGCCGGTTCTGCATCTCGGCAGCGGCGGCTTTGGTATAGGTCAGGCACAGCACCTTTTGCGGCTCTGTTCCGGCAAAAAGCAGCCGCGCGACGCGGTCGGTCAACACCCGCGTCTTACCCGAACCCGCATTTGCGGCCAGCCAGGTGGAGCGGCCCGGATCGGCGGCCCGCACCTGCCGTTCGGTGGCATCGTCACGACGGCTCATTCCACATCCTCCGGCACCGACGGATCGGTGATATCCCATTCCCCAAATCGCGAAAGATGATCGTAATCGCTGGGGTCTTTGATGCTTTGCGGCGCGCGGCGCGCCACAAACCCCTGATCTTGGTCGTGATACCGCGCGATCAGCGCCTGCAATTTCACCCAAGTCTCTTCGATCTCGTCCGGGCCCTGTTTCAGCGTGCGCGTTTCACCCGCCCCTCCCAGCCGAATATAGCGCATGGCGGAAACGGCGCGCGGACCGATCGCGTCAAAGGCGCCGCGCGTGACCATCGCGGCCTCAAGCGGCAATTGCTTGTCGAAATGATCAACCTCTGGATCGGTGGGCAATCGGCCGGATTTGTAGTCGTAGACAACCGCGCTGCCATCATGCAGCACATCGATCCTGTCGGGCTGGGCGGTCAGCGTGAAATCGAGCCCGGGCAGCGCCAGTCCAGCCCGGCTTTCCACCACGGCGGGCGCGCCCTCTTGGCGACGCAGAAATTCTTGCGCCACGAAAGTCGGCGCGATCCGCACCATATTGGCCAGCCACATCCGTTGTGCCGAGGGCCAAGGAATGCGCGCCGAAAACACTTGTTCGGCAATCTGCAGCAGGGCTGCTTGCGCCTGTTCGGGCGATTGCTGCGGGTCGAATTGTTCGACGAACTTTTCCACAACGGCATGCAAAGCCTCGCCGCGCAGCCGCGCATCGGGCACGGGGCTCAGCGGATCGAGCGGTTTGAGCCGCAAAATGCTGCGGGCGTAAACCGAATAGGGATCACGGATCAGCCGCTTGATCGCTGTGACCGACAATTTCCGGGGTCGGGCCTTAACGGGCGGACGCGGGGCTGGCCGCGCCGCCGGAGGCACCGGCGCAGCGGGCCGCTCTATCGCCTCGGCCAAGGCCAGCCAGCGCGCGCCCCTATCGCGCATCTGATCCAATGCCTTGGGCCCGCCTTGGTCGGGCAAACCGCCCATCAGGTTCAAAAGCCGGTTGAGCCAGCGCGCGGGCACCGTTTCTGCCTCGGCATCGCGGCGCGCGCGGCTCAGCACCACCTGCCCTGCCGCAATGGCTTGCTGAAAGTCATGCGCCGCCAAGCCAATCTGCCGTTCAGGCAGCAAAAGGCCGGAATCGAGCCGCATTTTTCGGCTCAGCCATGGGTCGGGCGCAGGGGCCTCGGGCCAGCTTTTCTCGTTCAACCCGGCCAAGATCACCAGATCCGCGCCATGGGCGCGCGCCTCCAGCGTGCCCAGAAAGCTGACTTGCGGATGCGCGGCCAGCGGGTTGCGCACCTGCCCCGCGTCAAGAAGGGAGTCGATCAGATCGGCGTAATTCGCCGCCGAAACCGCCAGATCAGGGCCCGCCTCGGCCTGCAAATCCGCCACGATCCGTTGACAGGCCTGCCCCGCCGCGCCCAGCCACAATTCGCTGGCCGCGACGCTGCCTTCTGGCCCAGCGCAAAATCCTTCGAGCAAAGTCTGATGCGCCGCGAGCCAATGCGGGATGGTTTCGCGGCCCGGTGGCACGATCTGCGCCAACAAATCGGCCAGCCAGGCGCCCCAAAGCGCCTGTTCGGGCGGGCCAGCCGCACCCCAAGAGCGGATATCCTCTGCTGTGGGGAAGGCCGGGCCATCGCGGCGCAGTTTCAACTCCAATTCGCGCGTCAGGCGCAAATGCGTGCCGCGTCTGGCCGAGCCGGTGGCGACCAGCGGATGTTTCAGCACGACCAGCAGGCTTTCAAGCGTCAGCGGGCGCCCCAAGAGCCGCGCAAGATGGCGCAACAGCCGCCCCGGCGCGGTTTGCGCCAAGGGCTGGCCTGCGGAATCATCGGGAATAATCGCCCACCGGTCCAGCGCCGCCGCGACCCGGCGCGTCAGCATCCGGTCGGGGGTGACAAGCGCTGCGGTTTGCCCCCGCTCCACCGCGTCCCGCAAGATCAGCGCCAGCGCAAGGGCCTCTTGCCGCGGATCGGCGGCCTCCAGCAAGGTGATATCGGCGCAGCGCGCGGGCAGATCGTCCAAAGCCTGGCCTTCGCGCATCCATTGATCGGTCACGGGCGAAGGGCGCAGGGCCAAAGACACAAGCGCATTGCGCCCCGGCGCGGGTGGGGCAGCGGCGGTCCAAGGCTGCACCTGCGCGGGCCCCATGCCAAGCCCTTCCAAAAGCGCAAGAAAGCGATATTGCGGATGATCTTCGATCGGAAAAGGGCCAGAACAGAGACTGTTCCACGCCGCATCGGGCATATCGAAATCAAACCCCGGCAGCACCAGCGCGCCTTGCGGTAATTGCGCCACCGCCTGCATCAAAAGCCGCGTCGCACCCCGCGACCCGGTAGAGCCCGCCACAATCACCCGCCCCGGATCGGGCGTTTCCGCCCAGTTTTGCACCAGATATTCAACGACATGACGCTGCCGTGCCTCGGGGTCGGGCGTGGTGTCATTTGCAAAATACCGCGCCACGATCTGAATGAAACGCAGGCTTTGGTGCCAATGCTCGGCGTGGGAGTCATGGATATCTAGCTGTTCGAGCGCCTCGGGCGGCACGCCTTCGCTGTGCATCTCATCCATCAAGGCGGCCAAACTGTCAGTCAGGCTGAAAATGCCGCTGCCGGTTTCAAAGGCGGGCAGACCGCGCGCCAAACCCTCGACCAATTGCGCCAGTTCCAGCTTGCGGCGCAACGGCGGCATGGCGGGCGGAAGCCCCGGCACCGGAAAGCGCACCAGATCCGAAATAAGCTGCAAACGCGGCAAAAACCGGGTGCCGCGGCGGTCAAACGCTTCGCGCACACGGCGCTGCATCCGGCCCGAGTTGAGGTAAAGCCGCGTGCGCGCCATCTCTTCGGGCGGGGCGTCGGACAGCCGATCGATCAGCCCATCAACCAGTTCCGTTGCGAAATCCACCCCGCAGGGCAGCGCGAAAACCTTTGGCTCAGCTTGCGGCATCGGCCAACATCTCCTCGGCAAGCGCAATGCAGTCGGGCCGGCCCACATCGCACCAGCCGCCCGAGTGCACAACACCATAGGCACGCCCGGCCGCGATGATCTGGTTCCATAACAAATTAAGCGAAAAAGCCTGTTCTGAAATCGTCTCTAATCCAGCGGGATCGAGGATTTGCGCGCCAGTGTAAACATAGCCCGGACCGCGCCGGATTTGCCCATCGGGCAGAAGCGTGAAATCCCCCTCCCCTTGATACCCCCGCGCCGCCGCAACCGGCACAAGCGCCAAAAGCGCCGACATTCGAGCAGGCTCCCAAGCCGCGCGCAGGGTTTGCAGCACATTCGGCCCGGTCCAAGCCGCATCGGTATTGAGCGTGAAGACCGGCCCCGGCCCCAAAAGCGGCAGCGCCTTGCGCAAACCGCCCCCGGTTTCCAAAAGCGCATCGCTTTCCTCCGACACCACGACATCGCGCCCCGCCAGATGCGCGGCAACCTGATCGCCAAGATAATGCGTGTTGGCTACGACGCGGCCGATCTGCGCGCCCTGCACCAGCGCCAAGGCATGATCGATCAAGGGGCACCCCGCCACCGCGATCAACGGTTTGGGCCGGGTTTCCGTCAAATGCTTCATCCGCGTGCCGCGCCCGGCCGCAAAAAGCATCAGCGCATCGGGTGGTGTCCGCATTCGCGTTTCATCCTCTCGATCAAATCGGCATCGGGCGGCGGCAGCGCCGCATCGACGGCGTCGCGCAGCGGGGACAAGCGCGGATGGGCCAGATTGCGCTGCAACGCCCCCCAGACCCGGGGCATCAGCGCCAGATAGCCGGGCTTGCCCATCGCAAGGCAGAGCCGCGCAAAAATACCCAAAATCCGCAAAGCGCGCTGCGCGCCCAAAAGCGCATAGGCAAATTCGAAAGTATCAAGGTCAACCCCACGCAGCCGGGCATAGCGGGCGCGTTCGGCCGCCTCGATTACGGGGGGCACATCGCGGCGTGCATCTTGCAAAGCAGAGACCAGATCATAGGCTGGATGGGCCACCACCGCGTCTTGAAAATCCAGCAGCCCCAACCGGGCTGGGCCAGAGCGCTCCGGTAGCCAGATGACGTTTTCGGCGTGAAAATCGCGCAAAGCCAAAACCGACGAAACAGGATCTGTTTCACCATAAAGCTGGGCAATCAGCGGCGCCAGTTCCGCAGCGGCGTCGCTGTTGTGCACCGGATACCACTCCGGCAGTAACGTCACCAGATCCCCCAGCGCCGGGCCATCCAACACCGGCACGATGTTGGGCGCGGGGATTTGATGCAGCGCCAGAAGGAAATCTGTGATCGCAGCATAATATGCGGCCTCCTGCGCGGGCTGGTCGCGCAAAAGCCGCGCCAAAAGCGCATCGCCAAAATCTTCAAGCAGCATCAACCCCAGATCGGGCGCACTGGCCAAAAGACGCGGGGCGGAAAAGCCCTGTTCTAAAAGCCACGCATCAATGCGGCAAAAGCGGGTGAATTCCACCCCCGGGGCGGCAACCATCAAGACCGCCGTCTGCGCATCTAGGTGTAGCCGCTCATACCGGCGGGCCGAGGCATCCCCCGCCAACGCAGACCGTTGCGCCGCGCCCCATCCTGCGCCCGCGACGAAGGCGGTGATTTCGGCCTCAGTTGCCATGAAAACCCGCCTCAAGCGAGTCCAGCCGGGCAGCCCAGTCCGGCCCACCGCAAAGCCGCACGCGCCGCGAGGCCCCGCCATTTTCAAGCGAAAACCGCAAGGATAGAGCCTTTTCGGGCTGATCTTGGCCCAACCGCTCGGGCCATTCGACAAGGCAGATCGCGGTGTCAAACGCCTCGTCCAGACCCAGTTCGATCGCCTCATCGGGATGGGTCAGCCGGTAAAGATCGGCATGCCAGATTTCGGGCTCCGCCCCATAGGTTTGCACCAGCGTGAAGGTGGGCGAGGGCACATCTTCCGCCGATCCCAGCCGTGCGCGGATCAGGGCGCGCGCGAAATGCGTTTTGCCTGCACCGATCGGGCCATCAAGCAGCAGGACATCGCCCGGCAGGACCAGCGCGGCAAAGGTTTCGCCCAGCCGCGCAGTGGCATCGGCATCGGGCAGATCGAGGGTGAAAAGATCGGCATCATCGGGCATGGCCGCACTCTAGCGGCAACGCCCCGCGCGGCAAGCCCCCTCAGCGCAGCACAAGCTCGGCACTGTCTTGCGCGGCGGCCCGCGTCGCGCTGGGCGCGGCGATCAGCGCGGGATTGCGGGGCGTGAAGCTGGCCATCATCGCGCCACCGGCCATCGGCACGAAGCGGCAGGCAATCACCTCGCCATCGCGTTCACGGATCACCTCCCCCTCTACCAGACGCCGCTCGCCCAGCGTGGTGTTGAAGCTGCGCGCCGCAGCCCAAACTTCGGTCGGGGCGCATTGTGCCTGCCACAGCCGCACCGCCTCTTGGATCGTGCCTTGCGCCACCACATGGCGGCTGTCGACACCCCAAAGCCGGTCATAGGCGGCGTTTGAAACGGTCATCTCGCCACCGGGCTGAAACACGGCCACGGCTTCGACAAGATGATCCAGCAAATCCTGACTTTGTTCCAATTCCGTCCGGAACCGGCGCGTCAGCGTGGTTTCAGAGGAAACATCTTCGAACAAAAAGGCCACGGCACCATCGGGATGGGGCCGCCCCGTGACCCGATAGGTCTGCCCCGAGGGCAATGTCCAGGTTTCACTATGAAACCCTGTCGCCGCCGCCTGTTCCAGCTCGGTCATTTGTAACCGCCAGCTTCGGTAATCCTTGGGTTCGGGCATCATCCGCGCTTCGCGCAGCCGATCCCAAAAAGCGTAAAGCGTGGGCCGTTTGGATAGAAAATCCGGGCCAAGCTGCATCAGATCGATCAGCGCGGGATTGAACAATTGCAATTGCCGCTGCCGGTCAAAGACCGCCAGACCAATGGGCAAATCGGCAAAAGTCTTGGTCAGCGTCTGCACGAAATCACGCAGCGCCTTTTCGGCGCGCACCGTCGCATCGGCGGGCAGCGCAAAATGCAGCGTGCCACGCTCCAGAGGGTGGGAATGGCAATCGAACCATGCGTTTTTGTCTAAGCCGTTATCCCCAGCATCCTCCAGCCGCATCCGACGCGGGCCGGTGGCGCGCGCGACCGGGTCGAGGTCGAACAATCGCGGCAAAGGCCAAACCAACGCCTCGTCACTGTCGCAAAACGCCCCCGAACGCAGCACATAGGCGCGATTGGCCCAAGTGATCTGCCCGGTTTCATCTTCGCGCCAAACCAGAGCCGGCGCGCGATCCAGCGTCACCCGCAAAAGATCCAGCTCATCTTCCATGGCACGCTGTGACAGCCCATCGACCAAGATCCCGCGACCCTCGGCCTCGGGATCGATTAAGGTGATGCGCGCCAGACCGTTCACATCCTCGGCCACAAGGCGCAAAGGAGGCGACTGCCCGCTTTCGGATTTTGACAGCATCTCGATCCGACCGCGCGCCGCCAGTTGTGCGATGTTTGCGTCAAAACCCTTGAAGCGCGGGGCGAGAAAGGCTTGCAGCCGCGCCCAATCGCTCCCGGCCATCGGCGCGGCATCTAAAAGCGTGCGCGCCGGGGCCGTGGCATCGATAAGATCGTGATCGTCAAACAAAAACACAGTCTGTTCCAGCACCGGATGCACCGGGGCCGGGGCGGTTTTGCGCGCTTTGCGGGCGGTAAAAGCCGCCACAGCTAACAGCGCCAAGGCCGCAGAAACGACCGACGTCGCAGCGATCAGCATCGCCTGAAAAAAATCCATCTGCATGACTGCAGCACCTCTCGCCTGTCCCGCAGTCATAATTGATCAAGAAAGGTTAATGAGCCGTTAAATAGCCCCGGTGCGATTCACCATTAGCTTTTGATCTGCATATTTTCGCCCAGCGGCCCAGCCTCGGGGGCCAGCAAACGGCCGATATGCCAGCGCAATTCCACCACCGCCCCCGAGCGACGCGGCACCGGCGCGTTCTTTTGATACGGCTCTGTTCCGTTGGTAAAGCGCAGTTTTGCCCCTGTCCGCTCCAGCAGCGTCTTGGCGATGAACAGACCCAATCCCATGCCTTCATATTCGGGCCGCTCCATCTTGTTGGAGCCGCGGCTGGAGATGAACGGATCGCCGATGCGGTTGATCACGCTGGGCGCATAGCCCCGGCCATCGTCGCAGACCCGCACGATGATGCTGCGGTCGGTCCATTCGGCATCGACCCAGACTGTGGTCTGGGCGAAATCGACGGCATTCTGAATAAGGTTGCGCAGCGCATGCACCAGTTCGGGATAACGGTAAATCGTCGGCTGACGTTCAGAGCCTGCCACGCCCGGAACACAGTCGAAATAGATCATCTTGCCCCGGTCCATATGCGGCTCTGCGGCCTCACGCAGCACCGCCAGAAGCGGCGCGGTGCGCAGATGCACGTCATCCTTGCCCGCGCGCCCCATCGACCGCAAAATATCGCGGCAGCGGTCGGCCTGATCGCGGATCAGCACGGCGTCGTCATAAAGCTCTGGATCATCCGAAAGCTCATCGGCCAATTCAGACGACACCAGCTTGATCGTGGCCAGCGGGGTGCCCAGTTCATGCGCGGCAGCGGCCACCACGCCGCCAAGGTCGGTCAGTTTTTGTTCGCGCGACAGCGCAAGTTGCGTGGCAAAAAGCGCATCCGACATGGAATGGATTTCCTGCGCGATCCGGTGCGCATAGGCCCCAAGGAATACAACGCCGATCACGATCGCGACCCATGTTCCGAATTCGATCTGCATCGGAACGGAAATGATCGACCCGTCCTTGGTGGTCAGCGGTTCGGCCACCAGCGCGACAAGGGTGATCATCAAGATCGTCGCGCCGCCCAAAAGCAGCGTCGGGCGCAGCTTCAGCGCGGTTGCGGCAATCGTCACCGGCACAAGGATCAGCAGCGCAAACGGGTTGTTGAGCCCGCCAGTCAGCGTCAGCAAAACCGCAAGTTGGGCCGTGTCAAACAGCAAGGTCGTCGTGACCTCGGCCTGCGACAGGCGCCGCGATTCCGGGTAAAGCTTGATCGCCGCGATATTGGCCACCACCGCCGCGCCAATGGTCACAAGACACAGCGGCAGGTTAAGGTGGATATCAAAGAAGGTCTGCGCGATCACAAGCGCCGCAAGCTGGCCGAAAATCGCCGCCCAGCGCAGCAAGATCAGCGTGCGCACCCGCACCCATTCCTGATGGCTCAACGTGGCCGAAATATCGAGTTCCACCCGATCGGGCGCCCGCAGCAGATCGGCCATGACTGAAACCCTCGCCTTCCCCAAAATCCCCAGGCTCTTGATATTCCCGATGGGCTGGGCAATCAATGGGCCGCTCGAAAGGAGGCGTTATGCCGATTTCCGCGAAAACCGCTGCGGCCGGTGCCGCGCTTGCCATCGTGGCCGTTTTGGGCGGCACATGGGCGCTCACCTTGGGAAGCGGGGCCAATGATCCGTTCAAGGACTGCCGGGTTGGCGCACGCGCTGGCGCAGCGCAGATCGGCGGGCCCTTCACGCTTTTGTCGGAAACCGGCGAAACCGTGACCGACCGCGAGGTGATCACCAAGCCAAGCCTTGTCTATTTTGGCTATAGCTGGTGCCCCGATGTCTGCCCTATCGATAACACCCGCAATGCGGCCGCCGCCGATATGCTGGATGCGATGGGCTATGATGTGACACCGGTGTTCATTTCGGTCGATACGGCGCGGGACACGCCCGAAAGTCTGACCGAATACACTGATTTGATGAGCCCGAAGATGATCGGGCTGACCGGAACCGAAGCGCAGATCGATGCGGCGGTAAAGGCCTATCGGGCCTATTACAAGGTCGCCGACCCCACCGATCCGCAGACCTTGATCGATCATTCCACACAGACCTATCTGATGGATCCCGAACGCGGCTATCTGGATTTCTATGATCGCGATACGCCGCCTGAAGAAGTGGCACGCTCTGTTGCTTGCTTCATCGATACGCTGAAAACAAACGACAAATAATGCGCATCTGAGCAAGAAAAATTGACCAACGCGACAGATCGTCTTAGAACCTCACAAAAGGGTGTATAGGGAAAGACCATGGCCGAAGAAGAATTCACCGAACTGGGCAGCGATCGCACGCTTCTCTTGGTCGACGACGACAATGCCTTCCTCACCCGGCTTTCCCGCGCGATGGAGAAGCGCGGCTTTCAGACCGAAATCGCCGAAACCGTGGCCGCTGGCAAAGCCATTGTGCAAAACCGGGCCCCGGCTTTTGCGGTGATCGACCTGCGTCTGGAAGACGGCAACGGGCTGGAAGTCGTGGAAGCTTTGCGCGAACGCCGCCCCGAAGCACGGATTGTGGTGTTGACCGGATATGGCGCCATTGCCACCGCCGTTGCCGCCGTGAAGATGGGCGCGACCGATTATTTGTCGAAACCGGCGGATGCGAACGATATTTCGAACGCGCTTTTGGCAAAGGGCGAAATGCTGCCACCGCCGCCGGAAAACCCGATGAGTGCCGACCGTGTGCGGTGGGAACATATCCAGCGGGTTTACGAATTGTGCGACCGCAACGTTTCGGAAACAGCACGCCGTTTGAATATGCACCGCCGGACCTTGCAGCGGATTTTGGCCAAACGCAGCCCGCGATAGCTTTCGCATAGCTTGCATTATTCAATATAGTATTAGATATCCGCTGAAACCCCGAAGGAGGCTTCAATGGATATCGACCATCTTTCCCTGAGCGAACTGAAAGCGCTGCGCTCCAAAGTCGAAAAAGCAATCGACAGTTATGAAGAGCGCAAAAAGAAAGAAGCGCTTGCTGAACTGGAAGATGCGGCGCGCAAAATGGGCTATTCGCTGTCTGAACTGACCGCTTTGGGCGTTAAGAAAGCCCGCAAAACGGTGGCACCGAAATATGCGAACCCGGAAAACGCCTCTGAAACGTGGACTGGGCGTGGGCGCAAGCCGAAATGGGTTGAAGCCGCGTTGAATGCGGGCAAATCTCTTGAGGATCTGTTGATCAAGTAAACCCGCGCTTTGCGGATCAGGCTTCGGCCTTGAGCCAATCAATAAATGTTCTGGCCGCCGCGTTCACCGGACCCGGCGGCCGAACAATGTAATACCCCAAGCTTTCATCGCTTAATTCGTGAATTTTCACGAGCCACCCCAGATCCAGATCCTCCAAAATCAACGCTTCGGTTTCCAGATGCAGGCCGATCCCCTCGCGCGCGGCGGAAAGCGCCAATTCCTCATTCGGGAAATCAACGAATTTCAAAGCGGCCGGTTGCAGCCCGATACTTTCAAGCAATTGCATTTGTTCGGGCCAATCGCCTTCGCGGATCCAAGGCAGCATCGCCATTTCGCGCAAGGAAAGCTTTGTGCGCCCCCCCAAAAGCTCGGGTGCGGCCACCACGACCTGCGGCGCGGCGGTCAGAAAGTCGGCCTCCACGCCCCGCCATGTTCCGGTGCCAAAGCGCAAGCCGATATGGGCGCCCGCCTCGCGCAGGTCGACCACGCGCGCCTCTGGCAACAATGACAGCGCAATATCGGGGTGCTTTTTCCAAAACCGCGCCAAGCGCGGCATCAACCATTCCGAGGCAAAGGCCGGCGGCACCGTAACGGCGAGCGGCTTTTCCGCCCCATTGGCGCGCAGGTTTTCAACAGCCAACTGAAAGGCGGTGAACCCCTCGCCCAGGGCTTCGGCAAAGCGCGCACCTTCGGGGGTAAGCGCAAGATGCTTGCCATCGCGAAACAAAAGCGCCGTGCCCAGATCGGATTCCAGCGCGCGCACCTGTTGCGCAATCGCAGCGTGGGTAACGTTCAGTTTGCGCGCAGCAGCGCTAAAGCCCCCCTCGCGCGCCGTTGCTGTAAAGGCGCGCAGGGCTGTCAGCGGCGGCAGCCGTTTCCAATCGATCTCGCTCATATGTTAGCTCACCTAACAAGATGCGCAAAATTCCTGACTCGCTTTGCCCCGCGCGTCAAGGCAAAGCAAAGGCCGGAAGAACAAGGAGATCCGACATGTTCCGGATGCTTGGCGAAGTGATGCAACTGGCCATCGGCGGTTATGCGCCGCGTGCGCGCAAGGCGGGCGAATATAAATTCAACCGCTAAGCGTGGCCAAAAGCAGTTGGTAGCGCGCGGTAAACTCTGTGCGCACCTCGGCGGGCGGGCGCAGGCGAATGGCCATGCCCCGCACCAGCACCGGATCAACCTTGCCAAAGATCCGATCCGCTTCCGTTTTTGAAAAACCGGCGATCTGCTCGGCCTCAAGCCGGGCCGAAACCGTATCGGCAGCCTTGATCGCTTTCTTGATCGGGGCGGGCAGCGCGGCAGGCAGACCAAAGCGCAGATGCACCGCCGCCGTCAGCCGGGCATCCAACTCGCCATAGCCGTCACCAATCGCCGCCTTCACCGGGCTGATCATATCGCCCAACACATATTCGGGCGCGTCATGCAGAAGCGCCGCCAGCCGCCAACGCGCGCCTATGCCCGGATTCATGCGCGCGAACAACTCTTCGACCAAGATCGAATGCTCGGCCACGGAATAGGCATAATCGCCCACAGTTTGCCCATTCCAGCGCGCCACGAAAGCCAGCCCATGGGCGATATCCTCGATTTCGATATCCATTGGCGTCGGGTCCAGCAGATCCAACCTGCGCCCCGAAAGCATCCGTTGCCACGCCCGTTTCATGCCACCCTCCAAAACCTGCCCTCTGCTAGCCAAAGCGCGCCGGGCTGTAAACGGCACAGGGAACCACAAAGCTGCATCTGACGTTTCTCTTTCGACCATGCCATCGAAAGGGGGCCTTCCATGTCGATCCACAGCACAAAGATCATCGCCGCCGCGAGCCTTGTCTCGGTGACCGTGCTGGCCCCGGTGACGGTCGCCTTTTCCAGCATCGATCCCGATGAAATCAGCCGGTCCAACGCGCAGGCACGGATGACGGCACTGCCCGAGGGGATGGGCCGCCCGATGGACGATCTGGGCCCCGATATCGCTTATGGCGATCTAAGCGTCTTTGACGCGATCGAGGAAACCGGCGCCGCGCAATCGCCCGATGTGCCCTATTGCGACCGGCAACCAGCGGTCGCGGCCACGCTGTCCCATGATTTTGGCGAACATCCGCGGGTCAAATCCCCGCTGCCCGGGGAGCGCGCGGTGACGCTTTGGGCCTCTGATCTGATGGGAACCTGGACGGCAGTCTATACCCGCGCCGATGGTGTGGCCTGCGTCGTTTCCTCTGGCATTGACTGGAAAAGCAGCACGAACCCCGTCGCACTTCTGGAATCCGAAGGGTTTTTGCAGGCCGGATAAAGGCGCGACGACAGCTACATTGCTGTAAGGGTGATTGAATGGTAGACAGCGCCAACCGAAATTTAAAAGGAAGGCGTAATGGTCGATTACATCGTCAAGGATATCAAGCTGGCCGACTACGGTCGCAAGGAACTCGATATTGCCGAAACCGAAATGCCGGGCCTGATGGCTTGCCGCGAAGAATTCGGCGACAGCAAGCCGCTCAAAGGTGCCCGCATCGCCGGCTCGCTGCACATGACGATTCAAACCGCCGTGCTGATTGAAACCCTCAAGGCGCTGGGCGCGGATGTGCGCTGGGCCTCGTGCAACATCTTCTCGACCCAAGACCACGCCGCCGCTGCGATTGCTGCGGGCGGCACGCCGGTCTTTGCGGTGAAAGGCGAAAGCCTTGAGGAATACTGGTCCTACACCGACAAGATCTTCCAGTTCGAGGAAGGCACCTGCAACATGATCCTCGACGATGGCGGGGATGCGACGCTTTACATCTTGCTTGGCGCGCGCGTCGAAGCGGGGGAAACCGATCTGATCGCCACGCCCACCTCAGAAGAGGAAGTGTGCCTGTTCAACCAGATCAAAAAGCGCATGGTGGAAACCCCCGGCTGGTTCACCAAGCAGCGCGAAGCGATCAAGGGCGTTTCGGAAGAAACCACCACCGGCGTGCACCGTCTTTATGACCTGCACAAAAAAGGCCTGCTGCCCTTCCCGGCGATCAACGTAAACGACAGCGTTACCAAGTCGAAGTTCGACAACAAATATGGCTGTAAGGAATCGCTGGTCGATGGCATCCGCCGCGCCACCGATGTGATGATGGCGGGCAAAGTGGCCGTCGTCTGCGGCTATGGCGATGTGGGCAAAGGCTCGGCGGCCTCGCTTGCGGGTGCTGGCGCGCGCGTCAAAGTCACCGAAGTGGATCCGATCTGCGCGCTGCAAGCGGCGATGGATGGGTTCGAAGTCGTGACGTTGGAAGATGTGGTGTCGGATGCCGATATCTTCATCACCACCACCGGCAACAAGGACGTGATCCGCATCGAGCATATGCGCGAGATGAAGGATATGGCGATCGTCGGCAACATTGGCCACTTCGACAACGAAATCCAAGTCGCTGCGCTGAAAAACCACAAATGGACCAACATCAAGGATCAGGTGGATATGATCGAAATGCCCTCGGGCAGCCGGATC
Organism: Rhodobacter sp. TJ_12; assembly: GCF_020023995.1. Lineage (GTDB taxonomy): Bacteria > Pseudomonadota > Alphaproteobacteria > Rhodobacterales > Rhodobacteraceae > Rhodobacter. The sequence continues at coordinate 106,859 of NZ_NRRD01000005.1, forward strand.
ATCCTTCTGTCCGAAGGGCGTCTGTTGAACCTTGGCAACGCCACGGGCCACCCGAGCTTTGTGATGTCGGCCTCGTTCACCAACCAGGTGCTGGCGCAAATCGAGCTGTGGACCAAGGGCGAGGAATACCAACCCGGCGTCTATATCCTGCCCAAAGCGCTGGATGAAAAAGTGGCCCGCCTGCATCTGAAAAAGATCGGCGTGAAACTGTCCGAGCTGCGCCCCGATCAAGCCGAGTACATCGGCGTTAAGGTCGAAGGCCCGTATAAGCCGGAACATTACCGCTATTGATCCCAACCGGATCACAGATCGAAACGGGGCCCCAAAGGGCCCCGTTTTTCATTCTGGCGCCCTAATTTGCGCCTTTCCCTTCTGACCCTGCCAAGAATTTTCTTTGTTCACGCCCCTGCGCGGCTTAGGCTTTGCCGACCATCATCAGGGGCTCGCAACAGCGGGAAGGGAGAGAGACATGGGCAAACGGGATGAATTGATCGCGAAATATGCCGAAGACCTGAAAAGCAAATGCGGCATGGAACCGGATATGGATTTGCTGACCAAGGTCACAATCGGCTGCGGCCCGGCCATTTACGACGCCGATGCGGAAACCGTCGCAGGCACGCAAAAATCAGAGCTGGAAACCGTGCGCAAAAATTTCCTCGTCAAGAAACTTGGCCTGAAAGACGGGCCAGACCTCGACGATGCGATTGACGCGGTGATCGAAGCCTATGGCCGGTCAAATCCGCATAAATACCGCGCTGTGGTCTATTACATGCTGGTCAAGCATTTCCACAAGGAAGCCGTTTACGGCTGATACCTGCGTCCTATTCCAACGCCCGGGATCTGCCCGGGCGTTTTCGTGTTGCGGACCCTAGATCAAAACTTTGATCGAGGCGATATGCGCCGGATCGGCCACTTTAACATCGGCCACCAAGGTTTCCAGCTCCGCATCAAAGCCTTCGGGCGCAACGATCCGATCCACCAGCCCCCAAGACAGGGCTTCTTGCGCGGTGATTTTTTGCCCCGCCATCAGGATCATTTTCGCACGCGACGGCCCAACCAGATTGGCCAAACGCTTCGGATCAGAGGGCTGCGGCAGGAAGCCAAGCTTCATCACCGGATAGAAGATTTTCGCCTCGGGCACCGCGATGCGCAGATCGCAGGCCACCGCCATGCCGATCGCGCCCCCCGCCAGCGTGCCATTCAGCGCCGCAATCGTCAGGCAATGCAAAGAGGAAATCGCCCCAGAGAGCTTTTCCCAAACCCAATCGGTTGCCAAACCCGCGCGCGCCTCATCCAGATCGGCGCCTGCGGAAAACACTTTGCCGTTACCACGCAAGATGAAGGCATGCGCATCGGCACGTTCGGCGGCTTCGGCCGCCTCAATGATTTGCACCAACATCTCGCGGGTTAGCGAATTGGCCTTCTCGGGGCGGTCGATCGTTACCGTCCAGATGCCCTCGGACTGTTTCACATGGATCATCGCACTCTCCTCGATTGCCTGCTCTCTCCTAGCAAGCCCTTATCCCCTTGACCATTGCCAACGCGCGACCGAGGATGCGCCAATCCGTTTTCCACAAGAGGTCCCTTATGGCACGGCTCCGGTCCGCTGGCACCACGGCATTCTTCACCCTTCTTCTAAGCACCACGGCCCTGCGCGCGGATGTCACGCCCGAGCAGGTCTGGGAAAGCTGGCAAAAGCAATATGCATCCTATGGTTTTGAGGTTAGCCCCGGCAGCGTCGCGCGTGAAGGCGACACGCTCGCAATCCGCGATGTGACCTTTACCTCTGAGATGGCGGCGGATGACGGCCCCGAAAGCGCGACGACGGTTCTTAATGTCCCCGCGCTGATGCTGCGCGATCAGGGCGATGGCACGGTCAAAGCCTCGGTCGAGGGGGACATCACCGGCACCAATATCGCGCAGACGCCGCAAGGGCCGGAAACTGCCCAGATCATCATTCGCAAAACCGGAGCAACGGCGGTGGTGTCTGGCACGCCCGAGGCGATGTCCTACCTTGTGGATGCGCCCGCGATTTCGCTTGAAGTGATGACAGAGGCCAGCACGGCCAATGCCGAGCCGGTCGCGCTTGCAATGCAGATGACCGGCCTTGCCGGCACTCAGCAAGTGACCGCCGATGCCGCCGGCCAAGCGATGAAAACCGATCTTAAGGCCACTGGGCTGACGCTGCATATGACCGGAACCGACCCGGAAGAAGGCACCGATGTGCAGGCCGATGTGTCTGTCACCGATCTGGCGATCCGGGGCGAGAATGTGATGCCCGAAGGCGCTGACACCACCGAAATGGGCGCGGCCATTGGTATGGGTCTGCGCACCGATATGACCATCAGCTATGGCGGCGCGACCTATGCGATGGAAGCCGTGACCGAAGACGGGCCGGTTAATATTTCGGGCACATCACAAGGCGGGCAGACAGCCGTCGCGCTGGGTAGCGACGCGTTCCGCTATATGGTTGCGGGCGAAGGCACCTCGCTTTCGGTGCAAACCGCGCAATTCCCGATGCCGGTTTCGGCGCAGATCGAACGCAGCGAGATCGACCTTGCCCTGCCGCTTTCGGCCACGCCCGACGCCCAACCCGTCACCGCCAAGATCGTGCTCGACGGGCTGACCGTGTCCGACCAGCTTTGGGCCATGTTCGACCCGCAAGGCCATCTGGGCCACGGCCCCGCCACGCTGGTGGTTGATTTGAGCGGGAAGGCCAAAGCTTTGATGGATCTGTATTCGCCCGAAGCGGCGCAATCGCCGGTGCCGCCGATCGAAATGGAAAGCCTTGATGTGAACAAGCTGCAACTGACCGTCGCGGGCGCGGATCTGAGCGGCAAAGGCGCACTGACCTTTGACAATTCGATGGGTATGCCAATGCCGATTGGCGCGATCGACCTGCAATTGTCGGGCGCGAACAAGCTGATGGATGGGCTCGTCGCGATGGGGATGATGCCGCAAGATCAGGTGATGTTCGCCAAGATGATGATGGGCCTTTACGCGGTGCCCAAAGGCGAAGACCTGATGACCTCGACCATCGAGTTCAAGGAAGGCGGGCGCATTTTCGCCAACGGCCAGCCGATCCAGTAACGTAGCGCCCCTATTCCCAAGCCGCCCGATCGACACCGGGCGGCTTTTCACTTGAGGATCCCATGCCCCCAATCCTGTCCGACCTGACCCAAGCTTTGCTCGATGCCGCCAAAACGGCGGGGGCCGAGGCCGCCGATGCACTGGCGGTCGACGGCCGCGCGGTGGCGATTGATGTGCGCGGCGGCGCGCTGGAGCAGGCCGAACGCTCCGAAGGCGTGGAAATTGGCCTGCGGGTGCTGATGGGCGGGCGGCAGGCCTGCGTTGCCGCGTCTGACATTTCCGCGCGCACCATGGCGGATATGGCGGAACGCGCCGTGGCGATGGCGCGTGAGGCGCCGAATGATCCCTATGCCGGGCTCGCCGATCCCGCGCAATTTGCGACGGATTGGGACATTGCGGCCTATGAAATTGCTGATCCCAGCGCAGAGCCTGCCCCCGCCGCACTGGAAGACGATGCCCGAGGCGCCGAAAGTGCCGCCTTGGCCGTCGCTGGTGTGGCACAGGTGCAATCGGCCTCGGCCTCTTGGTCCGGGCGCAGGGTGCATTTTGCCAATTCCAACGGTTTTTCCGGCGGGTATGAGCGTACTTCGCGCTCTGTCTCGGCGGTGGCCATCTCGGGCGAAGGCAGCGGGATGGAGCGCGACTGGGCTGCGGAATCGCGCGTTTTTCAAGCCGATTTGCCCGCAGCCGAAACCATCGGGCGCTTGGCGGGCGAACGTGCCGTGGCCCGTGCGAACCCGCGCCGTCCGAAAACCGGCGCCTATCCGGTGCTGGTCGATGAACGTGTCGCCTCCAGCCTGATCGGGCATTTGCTGTCCGCGATCAACGGCACGGCGATTGCGCGTGGCGCCTCGTGGTTGCGCGATGGGCTGGGCACGCAGGTTTTGCCCAAAGAGCTGAGCCTGATCGAAGACCCGTTCCGCCCACGCGTGTCGGGCTCGCGCCCGTTTGATGCCGAGGGTCTGCCGACGCGACGCCGGGCAATTGTGGAAAACGGGATTTTGACGGGTTGGACACTGGATCTGGCCACGGCGCGCAAACTGGGCATGGAAAGCACGGCCAGCGCTTCACGTGGAACAACATCGGCCCCCAGCCCGACCACCGGCAATGTGGCGCTGACGCAAGGCACACGCACGCGCGAGGATTTGCTGCGCGACATGGGCACCGGGTTGCTGATCACCTCGTTCATCGGTGCGACGATCAACCCGACAACCGGGGATTATTCACGCGGGGCCAATGGCTTTTGGGTAGAGGGCGGGGAAATCCGCTATCCGGTGAATGAATGCACCGTGGCGGGCAACCTGCATGAAATGCTGCGCGCCATCACCCCCGCGAATGACGCCCGGACGCATTTAAGCCATGTTGTGCCCTCGCTCTTGCTGGAGGGATTGACCCTTGCCGGGGCCTGATTTCAACGCCGATCTGGCGCTTTTGACCGAGGCTGCACGGGCCGCCGGGGCGCTGGCGCTGCGGTATTGGAAGCGCGCCCCCACGGCATGGGAAAAGGACTGCGGTGCCGGACCGGTCTCCGAGGCCGATCTGGCGGTGAACGACCTTTTGGCCGAGATTTTGCGCGACGCGCGCCCAGATTACGGTTGGCTATCCGAAGAAAGCCAAGATGACCCGTCCCGACTGTCGACCAAACGGCTGTTCGTGGTTGACCCGATTGATGGCACGCGCGCCTTTTTGGCCAATGAGCCGGGCTTTGCCCATGCGATTGCGGTGGTCGAGGCGGGCAAGGTTGTGGCGGGGGTCGTGCATCTGCCCGCGCTGCACCAAACCTATGCCGCCACCCGCACGGGCCCTGCGCTTCTGGATGGCCAACCTATCCAGACCGGAGCAACCCAAGACCTTGATAACAGTTCACTTTTGACCGTGCGCGCGGTGGATGAGCCGTTTCATTGGCGCGGTCCGCGCCCCAGCTACAAACGCAGCTTTCGCCCCTCGCTTGCATGGCGTCTTTGCCTTGTTGCTGAGGGCCGTTTCGATGCCAGCCTGTCGTTGCGCCAAGCGTGGGAATGGGATGTGGCCGCGGCAAGCCTGATTGCCGAGCGCGCGGGCGCCATCACCACCGACCGGACGGGCGCGCCCTTGTGTTTCAACACCCCCTCGGCACGGGCCGACGGGCTGTTGGTGGCAAACCCCGTTTTGCACCAAAAATACCTTGAAGCGCTGCGGCCTTAACCCCCGAATTCGGGGCGTTGATTACCGGTTATAAACCTTCTTTGCCTAGGTTCACCCTCAGCAAGAACTGCTGATCGAAGGGTGAAGCCCATGCCAAAAGTTTGGCTTTTATCATTATTTTCCATGCTTTGCGTGGGGTTCACGGCGCTGCCCTTGGCTGCGTCCGACTCGGCAACCACAATTTCGGCCACCTGTGAACGAGTCGCCGAAGAAGCCGCAAGACGCAGCGGCGTGCCGGTCTCTGTTCTTAAGGCGATTTCGCTGACCGAAACCGGCAAACGGATCGAGGGCAAACTGCGCCCTTGGCCTTGGACCGTGAACATGGAAGGCGCCGGGCATTGGTTCGACACGCTTGATGAAGCGCGCGCCTATGTATTCAAGGAATTCAAGCGCGGGGCGCGCAGCTTCGACGTGGGCTGCTTTCAGATCAATTACAAATGGCACAACCAGCATTTTACCTCGATCGATGAGATGTTCGACCCGCTTTCGAACGCGCTTTATGCCGCGAAATTCCTGACCGAGCTTTATAACGAAAAAGGCTCGTGGAATGGCGCGGCGGGGGCCTATCATTCGCGCACCAAGGAATATGCAGACCGCTATACCGCCCGTTTTGCCGAATTGCGCCAGCGCTTTTTGGCCGCCGATGGCGCGATGGAGGCGGTGGCGCTGAACGATGTCAGCCTTCAACAGCCGCTGCCGCAAATGCAACAACCCGCGACAGGCGATATTCCGGAAATACCCGATATCGTCGCGGCTTTGAACGGCCCCGCCGCGCCGCAAAGACCGCCGCGTGTGAACAATTATCCGCTGCTGCAACGCTCTGGCACCGTGTCGCCGCCCTTGGGGGCGGCACCGGGCGCGAGCCTTTTTGCCATGTCGCTGAACAAAGGTGAGGGCAACTAATGCCGAAACTGACGTTGCAAACGATCTTCCAGCCCACGATCCTGTTGGCGTTGGCGCTGATGGCGGTGATCGTGATGATGATCATGCCGGTGCCAAGCTGGGTGCTGGATGTGGGCTTGGCGGTGTCTTTCGCCCTTGCCATCCTGATCTTTACCGTCACCCTGTTCATCGAGCGTCCGCTCGATTTTTCTGCCTTTCCGACGGTGCTTCTGGCCTCGCTGATGCTGCGGCTGTCGCTGAACGTCACCTCGACCAAGCTGATCGTCGGCCAAGGTCATACCGGCACCGGCGCGGCGGGCGAGGTGATCGAAGGCTTTGCCAATTTCATCATGGGTGGCTCGGTGATGATCGGGCTGGTCGTCTTTACGGTTATCTTGATCGTCAACTTCATCGTGATCACCAAAGGCGCGGGCCGGATGGCCGAAGTGGGCGCGCGCTTTGCCCTGGACGCGATGCCGGGCAAACAGCTTGCCATCGACAGCGATATGAATGCGGGCGCCATCGATCATGCCGAGGCCCGGGCGCGGCGCGAAAAGGAACAGGCGGAAACGACCTTCTTCGGCTCACTCGATGGTGCATCGAAGTTTGTTAAGGGCGATGCCATTGCCGGACTTTTGATCACGCTTCTGAACCTGATCGTCGGGCTGATCATCGGTTCTGTCGTGCATGGAATGCCACTTGATCGCGCCTTGGAAACCTATGCGATCCTGACCGTTGGCGACGGCCTTGTAAGCCAGATCCCCGCCGTGATCATTTCCATCGGGTCGGCGATCTTGCTGTCGCGCGGTGGGGCGAAAGGCTCCACCGATGCGGCGCTGTTTGAGCAGCTTTCGCGCTATCCCTCGGCGCTGATGACCGTTGGCATCTTGATGGCGCTTTTCGCGCTGGTGCCGGGCCTGCCCTTCCTGCCCTTCATGTTCGGCGCCAGCGTCTTGATTGGCACATCCATCATGGTGCAGCGAAGCACCGCCAAGAAGGCCGCACGCGAGGCGATGAAAATGCCCGCCCCGGCCGAGGAAAAGAAAAAGAAATCGATCGGCGATGTGCTGGATATCGACGATATCCATGTCGAGTTTTCGCCCGACCTTGTGGCGATGGCGCTTGATCCGGCGACCGGGCTGGATGCGCGCATTTCCAACATGCGCAACCATGTGGCGGCAAGCTACGGGCTGATTTTGCCCGAAATCCGCCTGACCGATGATTCCACGCTGGAGCCGGGGTGCTACCGCATCCGCATTCAGGGTGTGGAACAGGCCAAAGACCGGCTGTTCCCCGAACAGGTGCTGGCGCTGATTTCGGACAACCGCGATTTCCTGCCCGAAGGCAAAGATGTGCGCGAACCGGTCTATGGCGCGCCCGCGCGCTGGCTTCCCGCTTCGCAACAAGAAGATGCCGCGCTGGCGGGATCGACCGTGGTCAGCCCGACCGAGGTTCTGGCCACCCACCTTTTGGAGGTGATCAAACGCAACTTTGGCCGCTTGATGACCCTACGCGCGCTGCGCCGCCTGCTGGAAGAGGTGTGCAACCTGTCCGATCCGGTGCGCGCCGATGCCAACCGGCGCCTGCTGGACGAATTGATCCCCGACAAAGTGCCGACCGATCTGTTGCTGGCGGTGCTGCGGCTGCTACTAGAGGAGCGGGTGTCGATCCGCAACCTGATGGTGATTGTCGAGGCGATTGCCGAGGTGCGCGGCATGAACTCGCCCGAAGCGATCTGCGAACATGTGCGCCAACGTCTCGGCTTCCAACTGGTCGCCGAATTCCGCCGCGAAGATGGCACCTTGCCGCTTTTGCAACTGGCACCGGAATGGGAAGATACTTTCTCTTCCTATCAGATCGCGGGCGAGCGCGGCCAAACCGATGTTGCCCTGCCGCCCGATAAGTTCAACCGGCTGGCCAATAACGTGGCCGAACGGGTGGCCCGCGCCGGGGAATCGGGGATTTTCCCCGCCATCGTTACCTCGACCCGGCGGCGGCGGTTCCTCAAGACCGTGCTGGGGGCCAAGGGGATCGCGGCGCCGGTGCTCAGCTTTGAAGAAATCGGGCTGGATGCGAAACCCTCGATGGTGGGGGTGGTGCCCGCATGAACCCGCTTTATGCAGAGCTGCTTCAATCGGTTCAGGGGCTTCTCTGGACCGGTTTCATCGTTTTCCTGCGTGTTGGCGGGGCGATGCTGGTGCTGCCTGCCTTTGGTGAAATGCTGGTGCCGGTGCGGGTGAAACTGGTGCTGACGCTGGCCTTCACGCTGATCGTTCTGCCCGGCGCAATGCCCTATATCACCCGCCCCGAGCCGGGCCTGCCCACCCCGGTCTGGCTGTTTGCCGAAACCTTGATCGGCTTGGCAATTGGCATGTCGATGCGGCTGTTCGTTTTGTGCCTGCAAATCGCTGGCATGATGGCGGCGCAGTCTGTTTCTTTGTCACAACTGTTCGGCGGCACAACCGGTGAGCCGCAGCCGGCGGTGGGTCAGCTTTTGGTGCTGGCCGGGCTCGCTGTGGCGGTGAATATGGGTCTGCATATCCGCGTGACCGAGATTTTCATCGGCTCTTATCAAGCTTTTCCACCCGGTGTCTTTCCCGATGCCAATCTGATCCGACAATGGGAGCTTAGTGGCGTCGCCCGGGCCTTTTCTTTGGGCTTTTCGATTGCCGCGCCTTTGGTGATTGGCGGGCTGATCTATAACATCGCGCTGGGGGCTATCAACAAAGCCATGCCGCAATTGATGGTGGCCTTTGTCGGTGCCCCCGCGCTGACGCTTGGCGGGCTTGCGCTTTTGATGATCGCCATGCCCAGCGGGCTGATTGTGTGGCATGATGCCTTTGTCACCTTCCTGTCCAACCCGTTTGAGGTGCGCCTATGAGCGAAGACAGCGACGAATCAAAGGAATTCGACCCAACACCCCACAAGATCGAAGAAGCCCGACGAAAGGGTGACATCGTCAAATCGACCGAGGTCACGGTGGCTGCGGTCTATGCGGGGTTTGTGGTCACCGCGCTGGCCTTTGGGGTCTATTCGCTCACGAGCTTCGGCACTTGGGCCAGTGTCTTGCTAGATCAGGCAGACACGATTTCAGCGCAAATCCTGGGCGGCGGACCCACGGTCGCGGGCGGGATTTTCTTTCAATTGCTGCTATCGGTCGGACCTTGGGTCGTTTTGCCGGCTGCAGCGGTGATTGTTGCGCTGGTGGCGCAGCGCGCGATCGTTGTGGCACCCGACAAACTGATGCCGAAACTCAACCGCATCGACCCGATCCACAACGCCAAGCAGAAATTCGGCCGCTCAGGCCTGTTCGAATTTGCCAAAAGCTTCGTCAAGCTTTTGATCATCTCGGTCATTCTGGGCTATTTCATGCTGCGCGAATTACCGATCATGCTGATGACGCAGCAATTCGAAGCCCCGCTTGTTGCCGGGGAATTCTTGCAGATGATCGTCGAATTTCTGCTGCTGATGCTGCTTTTGGCGGGCGTGATCGGCGCCATCGACTACCTGTGGCAACGCGCCGAATTCATGCGCCGCAACCGGATGAGCCGCAAAGAACTCACCGATGAGATGAAGCAATCCGAAGGGGACCCTCATATCAAGGCGCAGCGTCGGCAAAAGGCCATTGAAATTGCCACCAGCCAGATGGTGTCCGACGCTGCGAACGCCGATGTCGTGATCGTCAACCCGACCCACTATGCGGTCGCGCTGAAATGGGAACGTGGCGCGAAACGCGCGCCGGTCTGCGTGGCCAAGGGTGTCGATGAAATTGCTGCGCGTATCCGCGAAGTGGCCGCTGAAAACGCGGTGCCGATCCATTCGGACCCGCCAACGGCGCGCGCACTGCATGCCAGCGTTGAAGTGGGCGAGGAAATCCGGCCCGAGCATTACCGCCCGGTTGCCGCCGCAATCCGCTTTGCCGAAAACATGCGCCGCCGCGCCAAGGAAAGAGGGGGCCGTAGATGAGCCACAAACGGCTGACCGCGCTGACCGATCTGGCATCGATGGTCCGCGACCGCGAAATGGCAGAATTGGCCAAGCTGACCCATGCGCGCCAGCGGCTTGAAGCCGAACGCACGCGGCTGGGCGAACAGGCCAAAGCCGCGCGGCTGGAAGGTCAGGAAAACTTGATGCTGGCGCGATCGGCCGAGCAGTTTAGCGCCTGGAGCCGCGGACGCGAGAAACAGATCACCGATCTGATCGCGGAAATGCAGGCCCCGATTGATGCGCAAAAGGCTCGTACCGCCAAAGCGGTGGGCCGACATGACAACCTTGGCAAGATTGCCAGCACGCTGAAAGCCGCGGCGGTGAAGAAGGCCAATAACAAAATATGACTATTATTGGCCATTTATACACTAAATAAAGTGTTTTATCCCGCTTGGCTTAGTGCCTGGCAAAGCCGATCCAGATCATCCAGCGTGCTATAGGCGATGCTAACCCGTCCGCCTTCTTGCCCGTCATGATCAATGCTGACTTTCATGCCAAGGGTCGCGGAAAGATCCGCCTCCAGCGCGCGAGTGTCGGCATCTTTTTCCGCGCCCCCTGCCCCGGGCCTGCGCGCACCGCCTTTTTGGCCGACGGGGCCAGTGCCCTTGACCAGCTTTTCAACCTCGCGCACCGACAGGCCCCGGTCGATCACCTCGCGTGCCAAGCGCACCGGATCATCGGCCGTGATCAGCGCGCGGGCATGCCCGGCGCTCAGCTTGCCTTCGCGCAACGCGCCCTGCACCTCTTCGGGTAGGGTCAGCAAACGCAGCAAGTTCGCAATATGGCTACGGCTTTTCGACAGCGCCTCGGCCACCTTTTCTTGCGTATGGCCAAAGCGATCCATCAATTGACGATAGCCCATCGCCTCTTCCAACGGGTTCAGATCGGCCCGCTGGATGTTTTCGATGATTGCGACTTCCAGCACCTCGGTATCGGTGAACTCCCGAACGATCACCGGAAGTTCGTGCAATTTTGCCAATTGCGCGGCGCGCCAGCGGCGTTCCCCCGCCACAATCTCGTAATGATCGGCTTTCTGGGTGTGCCGGCGCACAATCAGCGGCTGGATCACGCCCTTTTCCGCGATCGAGGCGCGCAATTCCTCCAGTGCCTCTTCGGAAAAGCTGCGCCGCGGCTGGTCCGGATTGGGCACAATATGTTCGATCGGGATCAGCATATCGCGCCGCACTGGCGTATCGTCGGTGTCCTCGACCGCCGATTGCACATCTGCCATCAGGGCCGAGAGTCCACGCCCCAGCCCACGCCGTTCTGGCTTTTTGCTCATCCTGCCACCTTTGTTTTTGTGCCCATATGCCGCGCCAACAATTCCCGCGCCAGATGACGATAGGCCACCGCCCCTTTGGACGAACCGTCATAGCTTAGCACCGGCAACGCAAAGGAAGGCGCCTCGGAAATCCGCACATTGCGCGGGATCATCGTGCGGAACACCAATTCGCCCAGCGTCGCCCGCGCATCCGATTCCACCTGCTGCGACAGGTTATTGCGCACATCATACATAGTCAGCACGATGCCCTCGATCCGCAGATCCTTGTTCGCATTCTGGCGCACTTCGCGGATCGTCAGCATCAATTGCGACAAACCTTCCAGCGCGAAAAACTCTGCCTGCAAGGGCACCAACACCGATTGCGCCGCGACCATCGCATTTACCGTTAGCAAGTTCAGCGACGGCGGGCAGTCGATCAAAACATAATCGAAGCCCCAAGCATCGATATCGACCTGCCGCAGCGCGTCATACAGCAGGTAGCTGCGCTTTTCCGCCGACACCAGCTCCATATCCGCAGAGGAAAGATCGGTCGTCGCCGGTGAAATCCAAAGCCCGTCAAAATCGGTTTTGCGGATCACATCCGACAGCGGCGCCTCGCCGAAGATCAGATCATAAGTCGAATAGCGCCGTGCATTGGTTTCCACGCCCAAACCGGTGGAGGCATTGCCCTGCGGGTCCAGATCGACCAGCAGGATGCGCTGGCCCTGTTCGGCCAAGGCCGCAGCAAGGTTGATGGTGGTCGTCGTTTTTCCGACCCCGCCCTTTTGGTTTGCGACTGCGATGATTCTCGGCCCCGGCGGCCGCGTCGGATCAGACACGTTCCAAACCCCTGATTTTCAAGACAACCGCCTGCGGATCGGTGAGGCTTGTCCGCGGCTCACAGCTAAAGGACCATGAAGCCTGCGCCAAAGCAACCTCCTCTTTCCAGCGCTCCCCTTTTGGAAACAGCGCTGTGCCATCGGGGCCTAGATGTTGCGCGGCAAACTCCAAAAGTTTCGGCAAAGCGGCCAGCGCGCGCGCCGAAACCACATCGGCCTGGAGGGGCGTGACCTTTTCGATCCGCTCGGCCTTCACCTTTAGACCCAAGCCGAGTTCACGCGCCGCATTGATTAAAAATGCCGATTTGCGCTTATCGCTTTCGACCAAGGTCAGCGCCATCTCGGGCCATTTTTCTTTGGCCAGAATACCGATCACAAGACCCGGAAAACCGCCGCCACTGCCCAGATCGGCCCAGCTTACCGGCGGAGCGTCGATACATTGAAAAATCTGCGCCGAATCGAGGAAATGGCGTCCCCAGACATCGTAGAGCGTTTGCGCCGACACAAGGTTGATCGCCGGATTCCATTTTTTTAACAGCGTTTCCAGCGTGCGAAGCCGCTCCAATGTTTCACGTGAAACATCGATCTGCGCGGTGAAGCGTTCCGCCCCACTCATTTCGCCGCTGCCCGCTTTTGTTGCCGCAGATGCGCCAAGATCAACGCCAAGGCCGCCGGCGTCGCGCCATCGACGCGCCCGGCTTGCGCCAAGGTTTGCGGCCGCGCCCGGGTGAATTTTCCGCGGAGTTCTTTTGACAGCCCCGGAAGCGCATCATAATCGAAATCGGTCGGAATCTCCCAATGCTCGTCGCGGCGCATCGCTTCGACATCTTGTCGCTGCCGTTCGATGTAATTCGCGTAAAGCGCATCACGCGAAAGCTGTTCGGCCACCGCTGTCGGAACCGCCGCCAATTCCGGCATCACCGCCGCCAAGGTTGCAAAATCAATCTCGGGGAAAGACAGCAATTCGAAGGCCGAACGCTTGGTGCCATCTTGGTTCACCCGCAGACCACGTTCTTTGGCTTGCTTTGGCGTCAACACCAAAGATTGCAAAACATCTCGCCCGGCGCAAAGCGCCTCCATCTTCGCCTCAAAGGCCGTGCGACGCGCCTGCCCGACGCAGCCCGCGGCAATCCCCAGCGGCGTCAGCCGTTGATCGGCATTATCCGCGCGCAAAGCCAAACGGAATTCAGCGCGCGAGGTGAACATACGATAGGGTTCCGAAACACCGCGTGTCACCAGATCGTCGATCATCACGCCGATATAGCTATCGGTCCGACTAAAAATAACCGGATCACGCCCCAAAACTTGGTTGGCCGCATTCAGCCCAGCCACCAAGCCTTGTGCTGCTGCCTCCTCATAGCCCGTTGTGCCATTGATCTGCCCGGCAAGGAACAGACCCGGCTGCGCCTGCACCTCTAACCGCGGCGTCAACGCGCGCGGATCGACGAAATCATATTCGATCGCGTAGCCGGGCTGCAGGATTTGCACCGCCTCTAACCCGCGAATCGACCGGACATAGGCTTCCTGCACCTCTTGCGGCAAGGAGGTGGAGATCCCGTTTGGATAGACGGTGTGATCGTCCAGCCCTTCGGGTTCCAAAAACACCTGATGTGCGGTCTTCTCTGCGAAACGCACCACCTTATCTTCGATTGAGGGGCAGTATCGAGGCCCGACCCCTTCGATATGGCCGCCATACATCGCAGAGCGTTGCAGGTTGGCCCGAATCACCTCATGCGTCGCTTCATTGGTATGGGTAATGCCACAGGCGATCTGGCGCACAAAGGGCGCATGATTGAGGAAACTGAACAAAGCCGGATCGTCATCCCCCGGCTGCATCTCCAAAATATCCCAGTTGATCGTGCGGCCATCCAAACGCGGCGGGGTGCCGGTTTTCAGACGCGCGATCCGAGGTTCCAGATCGCGCAACCGCTGCGCCAACCGGATCGAGGGGGCATCGCCCACCCGCCCCCCTTCGGAGCGCTGGTCACCAATATGCATAATGCCGTTGAGAAATGTCCCGGTGGTCAGGATGACGGCACCGGCCATCACCTCGGCCCCGTCTCCTAAAACGACCCCAGCGATCTTGCCATTGTCCAAGCGCAGATCCGTGACCTCGCCCTCGATCACGGTCAAATTGCCTTGGGCCTCGGTCAGCGATGCCATCGCCTCCCGGTAAAGCTTGCGGTCGGCTTGCGCGCGCGGCCCCTGCACCGCCGGACCTTTGCGGCGATTAAGCAGCCGAAACTGAATCCCCGCGCGATCGGCCGCCTGCCCCATTACACCATCCAGCGCATCGATTTCGCGCACAAGATGGCCTTTGCCCAAACCGCCAATCGCCGGATTGCATGACATCACGCCCAGATCGGTGCGGCGCATTGTGATCAACGCCGTTTTTGCCCCGACACGGGCGCTGGCATGCGCCGCCTCGGTGCCCGCATGGCCACCTCCGACCACGATCACATCAAAATGTTTCACGTGAAACACTCCTCACTTGCCGATGCAGAAGCTCGAGAAAATCTCATCGAGCAACGCCTCGACATCGACCCGACCCAGCAAAGATTCCAGCGCCCGCGCTGCGTCGCGCAGATGTTCCGCCGCCAATTCCAGCCGGTCGGCCCCAAGCGCCACCTCGGCTTGTGCCGCATCTAGCGCATTTTGGGCGCGGAGCAAACAATGGCGATGCCGTTCGCGCGTCATCACCCCCGCGCCTGCCGCGTGATCGGCGAGCCGTGCGGTCAGAAGGCGCACCAGCTCGTCCAGCCCTGCCCCGGTTTTGCCGGAGACGCAAAGCCCCTGCCCCGTGGCCAAATCGGCCTTGCCCTGCACAATCAGGTCTTCGGGCTTTGGCACCAGCAAAGGCACATCATCGCCATCAAGCAAAAACACGCGCAGATCCGCGGCTTCGGCCCGCTGCAGCGCACGTTCCACGCCAATCGCTTCGACACGATCTTCGGTTTCGCGCAGACCAGCGGTGTCCAAAAGCGTCACCGCCAGACCGGCAAGATCCATCCGCACTTCGATCACATCGCGGGTGGTGCCGGCAATTTCTGAGGTGATGGCCGCATCGCGCCCTGCCAATGCATTCAAAAGCGTGGATTTTCCCGCGTTCGGGCGGCCGACAATGGCGACCTCAAACCCTTCGCGCACGCGTTCCGAAGCCGAAATCCGCCCCACTTCGCGCGCCAAATCGCGCTGCACCTCGGCCAAAAGCGCGCCAACTTCGGGCCCGACATCCTCGGGCACTTCTTCATCGGCAAAATCGATCGTCGCTTCCAAAAGCGCGGCAGCCCGGACCAGCTTAGCCCGCCAGCCTTCGACCAATTGACCAACCCCGCCCGATAGAACCGCCAAGGCTTGCTTACGCTGCGCCTCGGTCTCGGCCTCGATCAAATCCGAAAGCCCTTCCACTTGTGACAGATCCAGGCGCCCGTTTTCCATCGCGCGGCGGGTAAATTCGCCCGGCTCGGCCAAACGCAGCCCCGGTTGTGCGGCCAATGCCTGCAAAACCGCCTGCACCGTGGCCATCGCCCCATGCACCTGCAATTCGGCGCAATCTTCCCCGGTGAAACTGGCGCCTTTTTCAAAGCACAATACCAAAGCCTCGTCGAGAAAATCACCCGCGTAACTTAGCCGTCGCAGCCCAGCTTGACGCGGCGCGGGCAAACGCCCCGCCAAAGCGGAAACGGCCTCCCAGGCTTGGGGCCCGGAAAGCCGAATAACTGCCACGCCCGCTTTGCCGCGGCCGCTGGCCTGTGCGAAGATCGTCTCCATCGAAAACCCTTTGGGTGCCAGAACGCGGCCCTTGATACCCTAGCCGTTCATCGAATCGAAGAATTCGCCGTTGGTTTTCGTCTGCTTGAGCTTGGAAATCAGGAATTCGATCGCATCTGTGGTGCCCATCGGGTTCAGGATGCGGCGCAGCAGATAGGTTTTTTGCAGGTCTTTTTGTGCCACCAGCAAATCTTCTTTCCGGGTGCCGGATTTGAGAATATCCATCGACGGGAAAACGCGTTTGTCGGCCACTTTGCGGTCCAGCACGATCTCGCTGTTGCCGGTGCCTTTGAATTCCTCAAAGATCACCTCGTCCATCCGCGAACCGGTGTCGATCAGCGCGGTGGCGATGATGGTGAGCGAGCCGCCCTCTTCGATATTCCGCGCCGCGCCAAAGAAACGCTTGGGCCGTTGCAAAGCGTTGGCATCCACACCGCCGGTCAGAACTTTGCCCGAACTGGGCACAACAGTGTTGTAAGCGCGTCCAAGTCTTGTGATCGAGTCAAGCAAGATCACAACATCTCGTTTATGTTCAACCAGACGCTTGGCCTTTTCGATCACCATCTCGGCCACGGCAACGTGGCGGGTGGCCGGTTCGTCGAAGGTCGAGGAAATCACCTCCCCTTTCACCGAGCGCTGCATATCGGTCACCTCTTCGGGGCGTTCGTCGATCAGCAGAACGATCAGATAGCATTCGGGATGGTTCGTCTCGATGCTATGCGCGATATTTTGCAACAGAACGGTTTTCCCGGTGCGCGGCGGCGCCACGATCAGCGACCGCTGCCCCTTCCCGATCGGCGCAACCAGATCGATGATCCGGGCGGAGCGATCCTTGATGGTGGGATCTTCGATCTCCATTTTCAGCCGCTCATCGGGGTAAAGCGGGGTCAGGTTGTCAAAGCTGACCTTGTGACGCGCGCGCTCGGGCTCTTCGAAGTTGATTTTTTCAACGGCGGTCAGCGCGAAATACCGCTCGTTCTCGCCGGGCGCACGGATGATCCCCCAAACGGTATCGCCGGTGCGCAGGCTGTATTGGCGGATCATATCGGGCGAAACATAGATATCATCCGGGCCCGGCAGATAGTTCGCCTCGGGCGAGCGCAGAAAACCAAACCCGTCTTGCAAAACCTCCAGAACGCCATCGCCGCCGATTTCAACGCCATCCTCGGCATGCTCTTTCAGGATCGAGAACATCATCTCGCCCTTGCGCATGGTGGAGGCGTTCTCAATCTCCCATTCCTCGGCCATCGCCAAAAGGTCTTTGGGGCTTTTCGCCTTGAGATCGGAAAGGTTCAAACGTTCGGTCATCTCGCATCCATCCGCGAAAGGCGCCACAGCCCCGAGGGCGCGGCGCAGCATGGGTCATATCTGGGCAAAACCGGTCGGCCGGACGGCCGGGGCTGTGGCGCGGATACGCCCAAAAGGCTCACGAGTCAATGAAACAACGCAGATCGCGCCGACAGATCAGAACTTCAAGATCACGGCAAGGACGATCAGCACCATCAACAGCGTCGGAATTTCGTTCATCATCCGCCATTGGCGGCCCGCCAGATTGTTGGTGCCATCGATGAATTTGAAACGGGCCTTCGCAAGGTAAAGATGGAAAATCGTCATCGCGATGATCCCAAACCCTTTCGCATAGGGCCAGATCGAATCCCACCAGACGATGCCCGGCGTGAACACAAGGCACAGCCCAAAGAACCAGGTCGAAATCGCCGCCGGATGCATGATCGCCTTCATCAGCAAGCGTTCTTGATGCTGAAACAGCAGATCCATGTCGCTGCCGCGGGTCACGCCCTGCTTCTTTAGCCCTTCAACGTGATAGACGTAGAGCCGCGGCAGGTAGAACAGACCTGCCATCCACGCCAGAACCGACATCACATGCAACGACTTGTTCCAAAGATACATGTTGGAAAGGTAGTCGAGCACCAAATCAAGAATATCGGTCACATGGGCCTCCTGTTGTCTGCCCTTCTTCTTTAAGAGAAAATATTAAGAAAAGAAAAGATGATGATTATGATTGCCCTGTGGATAGTGTGGATTATGCCGTTTTCCCCAACTTACAGGTCTTGGGTATAGTCGCCGGTATGTCACGCTGAAATTCTGTGGAAAATCTAATTTTTTCAATTTTTTTCAGTAATTTGTGCTCTTGAACACTGTGGAGGAAAACAGGGGAAGATCGATCTCGGGCCTGTGGGCTGCGGCGCTTTCCCACACCGGCGGGTTTGGGGTCTCCACATGTTAAGAAACCATTTACTTTTCTTGACAAACCCCCGTCAGACCGGGGAGGAAATACCGCCAACACCCCTGCCCACATGCCTGCCCCCGGGCTTTTCCCATCGGTTGTCCACATGCCCCCCGCCCTTGTTCTTGCCTCCGCTTCCGAGATCCGCGCCAATCTGTTGCGTGCCGCGGGTCTTGAGGTGGCTGCCACCGCCGCGCGCATTGACGAAGAGACGATCAAGGCCGCGCTGTTGCTGGATGGGGCCACGCCACGCGATATTGCGGATGCTTTGGCCGAGGCAAAGGCGGCGAAAATCGCGCGTCGCGTGCCCGAAGCGTTGGTTTTGGGTGCCGATCAGGTGTTGGAGTTGAAGGGAGAAATCTTCTCCAAACCCGAAACGCCGCAAGAGGCGGCCGATCATTTGCGCCGCCTTTCGGGGCAAACGCATAAATTGCTGTCGGCTTTGGTGGTCATGCGCGGAACCGAACCACTTTGGCGCCATGTGGCCGAGGTGCGGCTGCGCATGCATCCGCTGACCGAGCCCTTCATCGAAGACTACGTTGCGCGCAATTGGCACAGCATTCGCCACGCTGTGGGCTGCTACAAGCTTGAAGAGGAAGGCGTTCGGCTTTTCTCCTCTGTCGAAGGCGATTACTTTGCCGTTCTGGGCCTGCCCCTGCTTGAATTCCTCAATTGGCTGCGTGCCCGCGGAGAGCTGACCACATGACCGATCATGCGAAAATTCCTCTGGCCGGCGTGATTGGCCATCCGATCGCGCATACCCGTTCGCCCGCATTGCATGGACATTGGCTGAAAACCTATGGGATCAAGGGGCATTACGTGCCCATGGATATTGCCCCCGAGGATTTGGAGCCCACCTTGCGCGCCCTGCCCAAGGCGGGGTTTGTCGGCTGCAATGTCACGATCCCGCATAAGGAAAAGGTTCTGGCGCTGGCCGATGTGATTTCGGATCGCGCGGCGTTGATCGGCGCGGCCAATACGCTGGTATTCCACCCCGATGGCCGCATCTTTGCCGACAATACCGATGGCTATGGGTTCATTGCCAATCTTAAAGATGGCGCGCCAGATTGGCAGGGTGATCAAGGTCCCGCGGCGGTGATCGGCGCAGGTGGCGCGGCACGCGCGATTGTGGCCGCGTTGGTCGAAACCGGCTGTCCCGAAGTGCGGATCGCCAACCGCACAAGACTGCGGGCGGAAAAGCTGCGCGCCGAATTTGGTGCCCGGATCGTGGTCTATGATTGGGCGCAGGCGGCCAATATGATGGATGGCGCGGCGACATTGGTGAACACCTCTTCGCTGGGTATGACCGGCATGCCGGACTTTCGGGTGCCGCTTGATGCGCTGCCGCAAAGCGCGGTGGTGACAGATATCGTCTATACACCGCTTGAAACCCGGCTGCTGAAAGAGGCAGCGCAACATGGCTGCGTTACCGTTGATGGGTTTGGCATGTTGCTGCATCAGGCGGTGCCGGGGTTCGAACGCTGGTTCGGCCACCGCCCCGAAGTGACCGCTGAATTGCGCGAAAAGGTGCTTTGCGCATGACCCACCCCTTTCGCCTCGGCCTGACGGGTTCGATCGGCATGGGGAAATCCACCACCGCGCGGCTTTTTGCCGAAGCGGGCATTCCGGTTTGGGATGCCGATGCAACAGTGCATGCGCTTTATACGCGCGGCGGCGCCGCTGTTGCGCCGATTGCTGCGGCTTTCCCGCAAGCGGTGGTCGATGGCGCTGTCAGCCGCGACGCCCTGAAAGAGGCGGTTTCGGCCCGAAAAGAGGCTCTGTTTGAGCTGGAAACGATCGTTCACCCGCTGGTTCAGGCGGCGCGCCACGCGTTTTTGGCACAGCATGCAAACGCCGATCTGGTCTTGCTCGACATCCCGCTTTTGTTTGAGACCGGCGCTCAGAAAGAGTGCGATGCCGTGCTGGTGGTCACGGCCGATCCTCAGGTGCAACGCGCCCGCGTTCTGGCCCGTGAACAGATGACCGAGGCACAGCTTGATCTGATTTTGTCGCGCCAGATGCCCGATGCGGAAAAACGCGCCCGCGCGGATTATCTCATCGAAACCCGCAGCCTTGATCAAACCCGTGCGGCTGTGCGAGACCTGATTGAAACCATCAGGGCAGCTCATGCGTGAAATCGTTCTAGACACCGAAACCACCGGTTTTGAACCGGCAGAGGGTGATCGTATCGTCGAGATCGGCGCGGTCGAGCTATACAACCACGTTCCGACGGGGCGCACCTATCACCAATATATCAATCCCGAACGCGCGATGCCGCAAGAAGCTTTTGCCGTGCACGGGCTGGGCGATGATTTCCTGCGCGACAAGCCTAGGTTCATTGAGGTGGGGCAAGCTTTTCTGGATTTTGTAGGCGATGATTCGATCCTTGTGATCCACAATGCCGCCTTTGACATGAAATTCCTCAATGCGGAGCTGGGCTGGGCGAAGATGCCGCTTATCCCGATGGAACGCTCGCTTGATACGGTGGCGATGGCGCGGCGCAAGTTTCCGGGCTCGCCCGCCAGCCTTGATGCGCTTTGCCGCCGGTTCAACATCGACAATTCGGCCCGCACCTTGCACGGCGCATTGCTTGACGCCGAAATTCTGGCTGAGGTCTATCTGGAGCTGATCGGCGGTCGCCAGCCCGGTTTTGGCCTCAATATCGCGGAAAACCGCTCCGATAATGCCGATGATCCGGGCGATTGGCGGCCCCGTCCGCGCCCCGTGCCGCTGCCGTCACGGATCACCGAAGAAGAGGCCGCCGCGCATGAAGCCTTTGTCGCGAAACTGGGCGAAGGAGCGATTTGGGCCCGGTAACAGGGGTCTCGGCAGACACAAAAGTTTCACAATTGTCGCGCTTGCGGCAATTTTCCCATTTAACCCCGGGCGCGCAGACCTTACATGCGTTTGCGTTCTCGGTTTTGGGGGAGGGGCCCATGCTGGACTTCACGGCGATCCGCGCAACCTTGGCCGAGGCATATGACCTTGCGCCATCGCTTACGCTGGCACAGGAAATGGCCGATATTCATGCGCGCATGGATCGGGTCGTGCCTTTGCCCGATTTCGCGCTCTACGCGCCCTATATCCGTGCGATCAATCGCCTGAAGGCCGATAAGAACGCGGTGATCTTGGCGCATAACTATATGACGCCGGAAATCTATCACGGGGTTGCCGATGTGGTGGGCGACAGCCTGCAATTGGCGATCGAGGCGACCAAGGTCGAGGCCGAAACCATCGTGCAATGCGGCGTGCATTTCATGGCTGAAACCTCAAAAATCCTGAACCCGTCCAAACGCGTTCTGATCCCCGATGTAACGGCGGGCTGTTCTTTGGCTGAAAGCATCACCGCCGAAGGCATTGCAGAGATGCGGGCCAAATATCCCGGCGCGCCGGTGGTCAGCTATGTCAACACCACGGCCGAGGTGAAAGCCGCATCGGACATTTGCTGCACCTCGTCCAATGCGGCGCAGATCGTGGCGGCTTTGCCCGAAGACACGATCATCATGACGCCGGATCAATATCTAGCGCAGAACGTCGCGCGTGACGTGCCGCAAAAGAACGTGGTTTGGTGGGCGGGCTCGTGCATTGTGCATGAACAATATACCGCCGAAGATCTGCGCGGTTTTCGCGCGGGCCACCCCGAAACGCGGATCATCGCGCATCCCGAATGCCCGCCCTCGGTCGTGGCCGAGGCGGATTATTCCGGCTCCACCTCCGGCATCATCGATTATGTCGCGCGCGAAAAGCCCAAGCAGGCGATGCTGGTCACGGAATGCTCGATGGCCTCGAACATTTCCGACGCTTATCCCGAGGTGGAGTTCATGGGGCCGTGCAACATGTGCCCCTATATGAAGAAAATCACGCTCGAAAAGATCCTGTGGTCGCTGCATGCGGGCGAAGAAGAGGTGGTGGTCGATCCGGCTATCGCCGACAAAGCCCGCGTCGCTGTCGAACGGATGATCGAGCTGTCGCGGGTCGCGGCGAAGTGAGCCATCCCATCATCGACACCCGGCGCGTTGTCATCGTGGGCGCGGGGCTGGGCGCGCTTTATGCGGCGCTGAAACTGGCGCCGCATCCGGTTTTGGTGATTTCACCCGAAACTTTGGGGGAGGGGGCTTCTTCTGCCTGGGCGCAAGGCGGCGTGGCCGCAGCGATGGCCGCGCCCGATAGCCCACAATCCCATGCGACAGATACCGAAATCGCCGGCGCTGGCACGGTGGATGCGGCGATTGCGCGGCTGGTGACCGAAGATGCCAAAAGCCGCATACATGACCTGACAACGCTGGGCACGCCCTTTGATCGTGACGGGCAGGGCGGTTACGTCATGTCGCGCGAGGCGGCGCATTCGGTCGCCCGCGTGGTGCGGGTGAAGGGTGATCAAGCCGGGCGCGAAATCATGGAAACCCTGATTGCCGAGGCGCGGCGCTGCCCCTCGGTTCAGGTGGCCGAAGGGGTTTTGGCCTCGGGGCTTGCGGTCGAAGCGGGGGCTGTGACGGGCGTTTGGATCGAACGTGCGGGCGCGCCTTCGGGGCGGGTGCTGATCAGGACCCCGGCGGTCTTGCTGGCGGGCGGTGGCTCGGGCGGGCTGTTTGCAGTGACCACGAACCCGCCGCGCATTCGGGGGCAGGTCATTGGCATGGCGGCGCGGGCAGGGGCCCGGATTGCCGATGCGGAATTCGTGCAATTCCACCCGACCGCGATTGCCACGGGCGAAGATCCCGCGCCGCTCGCAACCGAGGCTTTGCGCGGCGAAGGCGCGGTGCTTTTGAACAACCGGGGTGAGCGGTTCATGCAGGCCATTCACCCCGATGCCGAGCTTGCGCCGCGCGATATCGTGGCCCGCGCGGTTTACACAGAACGCCAAGCGGGCCGGGAGCCGGTTTTGGACACGCGCGACGTGTTGGGCGATGCCCTGACAGAGCGTTTCCCGGCGGTGGCCGAAGCTTGCCTTCAGGCTGGAATAGACCCTGTTTTGCAGCCAATCCCGGTCGCGGCGGCGGCGCATTATCATATGGGGGGCGTGGCGGTCGATGAAACCGGCCGTGCCTCGCTGGAGCGTCTTTGGGTCTGTGGCGAGGCCTCTGCCACCGGGTTACACGGGGCGAACCGTCTTGCCTCCAACGGGCTTTTGGAGGCGCTGGTTTTCGCGCGCATCTGCGCCGACGGCATTGCGGATTTGGTCAAAGACCCCGTTCCAGCCGCCGAAGTGGTTCTGTCCTTCCCCGAAGGCGGCCAAGAGGTGGATGAGGATGCCGTGCAGCGCCTCCGTCAAGCGATGACGAATGGCTGCGGCGTGGTGCGAAGCGCAAAAGGTCTGACCGAAACGTTGCGGATCATCGCCGACATCGAAGCGCAAGCCGGTTGCGAAACTCTGCGCAACATGACCGCGACCGCCACGTTGATTGCCGCTGCCGCATTGGAACGGACCGAAAGCCGGGGTGGCCATTTCCGATCCGATTTCCCCAAAACAGACCCTATTCAGGCCAAAAGGCGGTTTTTGACGCTGACCGAGGCCGTGACCATTCGCACCCGCGCATTGGAGACAAAATGACCCCCTTGCCCGATTTCCTGCTGGAACCCGTTGTCCGCGCCGCCCTGACCGAAGACCTATCGCCGATGGGCGATGTGACCACCCGCGCGGTGGTTCCTGCCGATAAAACCTGTGTTGCGCGGCTAAATGCCCGCGAAGAGGGGGTTGTATCGGGAATGCAGGTGGCGGCGCTTGCCTTTCGCTTGGTGGATGCGGGGCTGTCTGTGCAAATCCATTGTGCCGATGGCCATGCCTGCAGCAAAGGACAGGCTTTGATGACCATCACCGGCTCTGCCGCTTCGATCTTGATGGGGGAGCGGGTGGCGCTGAACTTTGCCGGGCGGATGACCGGGATTGCAAGCCTGACGGCGGCCTTTGTGGCGCAAACGCAGGGCACCCAAACCCGCATTACCTGCACCCGCAAAACCACACCGGGGCTGCGCGTGGTGGAAAAGCTGGCCGTGACGCATGGCGGGGGCCACAATCACCGCTTTGGGCTGTCGGATGCGATCTTGATAAAGGATAACCACATTGCCGCGGCGGGTGGCATTCAGGCGGTGCTAGAGGCCGCGAAGGCCGCGCGCAGCCATATGATGCGCGTGGAGCTAGAGGTCGATACGCTCGATCAGTTGGAAGAGGCGCTGGCCGTGGGCGGGGCCGATGTGATCTTGCTAGATAACATGGACAGCCCGACGCTGCGCCAAGCGGTGGCGCTGGCGGCCGGGCGCGTGGTGCTCGAAGCCTCGGGCAATATGCGGCTCGACCGCATTGCTGAAGTGGCCGCGACCGGGGTGGATTACATCTCTTCGGGGGCGCTGACGCATTCGGCGCGCACCTTTGATCTGGGGCTCGATTTCTAAGCTAGATGAGTTTCCGCGCGCGCAGCGCCGCCATGACGACCTTGCCATAATCGGCGGTGGCATGGTTCGGGTCATCTTTCACGAAGCGCGACGGGAAACCGGGCTCAGCCTCATCGGCGAACAGCTCCACCATTGGGTCAAACACCGTCAGGCCGCCTTTGCGCATCAGCTGGATCAAGATTTCCCGCGCTTTGTGACCATTGACATCAATGCCAATCGGCGGCGGGGGGATGACCAGCACAGCGGCTTCGCGCGCCATGCGTTTCAGCACGCGAATATGCTGGGTCCGGTGATGCTGGACATAGGCCGTCAAAAACGCCTCAGAGGCCACAAGCCCCTCATCGGGAAGGGGCGCATCGTCGCTTACCACCTGATGCCCGGTCCAGCGCAGCCCGCGCACCAGCATGCCCAGATGAAAGCCAATCGTGGTGATCACCGGCACCCCCAACGTCAGGATATTGGTGACCCCTTGCCGTTCGCGAATGCCTTCGATCGCCCGCCGCCCCATGGGCGAGTTTTTCGGCACGATCCCGTCGGCATTGAAGCCGAATTTTCCATCGTGCCAGCCCGCACCGCCACAGCGGAACACCTCGTTGGCGATGCCCAGCTCATTCGCCCCGTCTTCCAGCGCAATCGTGTGGCTGTCGCCGATCAGCAAAACCTCAGGCTTCATTGAACCGCTCCAGGATCATTTCCTCGCAGACAAGCTCTTCTTGCGCTGATTGCTTGTCTGCCGCTTCGCGCGCGGCGCTGTCGGATATGGTGCGCCCATGCGCGGGCAGGCTGAGGTTCAGGCCTTTGAAGAAATGGCCCATCACCAGGTCAACGCCTTGTGGGGCGATGCCGCGCATATTGGGCTCAAAGAAAGCGCCGCGCGTCGGCGGCGTGGCGATAATTTCATAAGAGGGGAAGTAGTCCACCGCCGCATGAGACCGCGCAACATCGCCCGCCACGGCCCGCAGCACCGATTTGGAATACTGCGTCGCCACAAGCACATGATCGCCCGAGGCCGTGGCCACCAGCGGCACCGGCGACACGGTCAGCAGAACCTTCAAATTCGGGTTCAATTGCCACATCAGTTCCAGCGCCAATTCCAGATCGCGCAGGATCTCGGGATAGGTGTAATTCTTGAACACATGCACTTCGGGATCGAAACTGCCGACCCCTGTGCCCGGACAGATCGAATAGCTTTGCCCCGTGCGGGCATTCATCCAGCCTTCGGTCAGGCCAAGGGTAAAGACAAAGACGTCTGCCTCGGTGATGCAGCGTTTAAAGGCGCGTGCGGTCGCGCCAACCGAGGCGCGCGCCTCGGTTTCGCTGACAAAGCCGGTGGGTTCGATCTTCGGGCGCAGCATGTCATGCACGCGGTCTTTTGGGTCGGTCCAAAGCTCCACGCTTTCGGGGCCGGTTTGGCCGCTGGCAAGCCGCGCCCAGATCAGCAATTGCGCGGCGGTGTAAATATTGCCGGTGCGTGCCGAGAAGATCCCGTAATTGAAACTGCGCGCAATCTCGGCCGGGGTGCGCCCGGGGGCCGGTTCGGCATCAAGCCAGTTCATCTTGCGTGCCAAAAGAGCGCGGCTAATGTGCTGGGCAAAGCACGAGCCGAAAGTGGCGAAAATCGCATCTTTGGGCAAAGCCCAAGCGGAATTCCAAAGATCTGAATAGCCAAACAGCCCCGGCTCGGCCACAGCCGTGCGCCAAAACCCGCGCGGGTCGATATGTTTGTAAGGATTGTCGCCGCTTTTCATCTGCTGCCCGATTTGCTGCGTTGCGATAGCGAAAGCATCGCAGGCGCATGCGCGGCTGGCAACAAGTATATCGCTTTAATCCTTTGAGTTTAGCGCCCCATATGCGGTGTGAACAGATCAAACACCCGCTCGTAGACCGCGCGTTTGAAGGGCACGATTTTCTCAATCAGTTCGCCCGGTTCCATCCATTGCCAGACGGAAAATTCCGGGTGTTCGGTCGCGATATTCACATCCGCATCGGTGCCCAGAAAGCGCAACAGAAACCACTTCTGTTTTTGGCCGCGATATTTGCCGCCCCAAATATTGCCGATCAGTTCCTCGGGCAGGTCATAGGTGACCCAATCCTCGGTCTTGGCGATCTTTTCCACCAGATCGGGGCGCACGCCGGTTTCTTCGTGCAATTCGCGCAGCGCGGCTTCCTTGGGGCTTTCGCCCGCATCAATGCCCCCTTGCGGCATCTGCCACGCATGGCCGGGGTTGTCGATGCGCTGGCCTGCAAAAACAAGCCCTTGGGCATTCATCAAGACGATGCCCACATTTTTGCGATAGGGCAGGGCAGAGGCGTCCTTGGCAGACATGGGTCCAACACTCCTGAAAAGGGGGCCTGCGCGGCCCCCTGATATTATTCTTGCGGCGCGTCGGCACTGGTATCCGCTGCAACCGGGGTCAGCGTGGCCCCGGCCACGGCCAGCCCTTTGATGATGTCGATCGCATAGGCCATCTGGAAATCTTCCAGCCGCAGTTTCGCAGCCTCTTCGGCCTCGATCCGCTCTTCCTCGGCTTGCTTCTTTTCATCCTCGGTCATCGAGTCATTGGCGAGCACGCCGCGCAGATCCGCTTCGGACCGGATGCGCTGTGCCTCGGTCTTTTCATCCTCGGTCTCGGGCTGGGCGGGCGGTTGCGGCACCACGATATCGGGGGCAATGCCCAAAGCCTGAATCGACCGGCCCGAAGGCGTGTAATAGCGCGAGGTGGTCAGCCGCATCGCACCCTCGTTTTGCACCGGGATCACGGTCTGGACCGAGCCTTTGCCAAAGCTTTTCGTGCCCACGACAATTGCGCGATGATGATCTTGCAGCGCGCCGGTGACGATTTCCGAGGCCGAGGCGGAGCCGCCGTTGATCAAGACAACAATCGGCTTCCCTTCGGCCAGATCGCCCGGCGTGGCGTTGAACCGTTCGCTGTCTTCGGGGTTGCGGCCCCGGGTCGAGACGATCTCGCCTTTGTCGAGGAAGGCATCCGAGACGGCAATCGCTTGCGTCAGCAAGCCGCCGGGGTTGTTGCGCAAATCCAGAACCACGCCATTGATCTTGTCGATCCCGCCCGCTTCCTCGACCAGCTTGGTCAGGCTGTCTTCAAGGTTGGGGAAGGTCTGATCGTTGAAGGTGGTGATCCGCAAGATCGCTGTATCGGATTCAAGCCGCCCCTTGACCGCCGTCAGTTTGATCGTGTCGCGCGTCATCGTCACGTCGAAGGGCTCGTTGATCCCCTCGCGCACGACGGAAATGGTGATTTCGCTGCCGACCGGGCCGCGCATCTTGTCGACGGCTTGATCCAGCGTCAGCCCCATCAGGCTTTCGCCATTGACCTGGGTGATGAAATCGCCCGATTGCATGCCTGCGGCGGCGGCGGGGGTGCCATCCATCGGCGCGACCACTTTGACCACGCCGTTTTCTTGCGTGACCTCGATGCCAAGGCCGCCGAAAGAGCCGCGTGTTTGCACCTTCATGTCGGCATATTCATCGGCGGGCATAAAGCTTGAATGCGGGTCCAGCGACGACAGCATGCCGTTGATCGCGGCTTCGATCAGTTTCTTTTCATCGACCTTTTCGACGTAATCGCCGCGAATGCGCTCGAACACATCCCCAAACAGGTCCAATTGCTGATAGACCGTACCGGCCCCTTGCGTCTCTTGCGCCAGAAGCGGAGCCACCTGTGCCGAGAACAGAGTTCCCGCGACGGTGCCGCCCAGCGCGGCCATGACGAACTTGTTCATTCTCAACCTTTGTTCCGGCTTTTCGTCTGGGCAAACCACGGTGCGGGGTCGACCGGTTCCTTGCCCTGTCTCAACTCGATATAAAGCGTTTCCGTGCGCCCAGCGCCACTCCCCATCTGTGCATTGCGCACGAAATCTTCGCCAAATTCCTGCGCTGCGGGTTCTTGCCCGCCCATCAGGCCCACTGGCGCGCCAGCGGCCAGCACATCGCCGGTTTCACCATAGACGGCACCAAGCCCGGCCAGAACCAGCAAATACCCCTCGGAGGGCTCAAGGATCATCACATTTCCGTAGTCCAAAAGCGGGCCGCGATAGCGCACCGTCGCGGGCCAAGGCGTGGTCACCAGCGCTGCGGGCGCCGCGGCAATGACCAAACCGGGGCGGCGGATCCCGGCGGCATCGGCTTCATCAAAGGCGCGCAGCACGGTGCCCAGAACCGGCAGCGGCAGGCGGCCCTTGGCGCCTTCAAAATCCTCCATTGGGGGGCCGATGTCACTGTCCAGATCCACGATCCCAGAGGCAAAGCCCTCTAGCGTATCCACGCTTTCAACAAGCTGTCGCAGCTCTTCGGGTTCTTCCAGGTAGAGGGTCGGCAGGCCCTTGCGCTCCGAGATGGCCTTTGACAGCGCGGTGCGCGCCGCCTGCACAGACCCAAGGCCGGTTTGCAGCACCTTGGCGGCATTGGCCTGCACCGCGCGCAGGGCATCGATTTCGGCCAGATCGGCGCGCAAAAGCTCGGCTTGAGCTTGCAGCGCAGGTGTCACCGCGCCCAAAACCATCCCCGACCGCGCCGAGCCCAAGGGGCCAGAGGGATGTAGTAGCAACAGCGGACCTTCGGATTGGCTCATCGTGCTCATCACACCCAACAGGCGGCCAATATCTTCGCGCTTGGCGTTGAAGGTCGCGCGGATTTCGCTTTCGCGGATCGCGGCACGGCGCAGCCCGTCGCGCAACGCACCAAGCCCGGTTTCATAGGCGCTGATCGTTTGGGTCAGCGCCGCAACCCGGTCGCTGCGCGATTGCGCGGCCTCCAGCGCGGAAATCGCCCCGCGCAGGTCATCGGCGGCCTGTTGCGCCACATCGGCTGCGGGGCTGGCAAATGCCGCCCCGACCGAGAGCATCCAAAAGACCGCCGCCGCCCGGATCATGCGGTGATCAGGCTTTCGCCGGTCATTTCGTCGGGCACAGGCAGTTGCATCAGCTGCAACAGCGTCGGGGCCAGATCGGCCAGCCGCCCCGCGCGCAATTTTGCCCCTTCGGGCCCGCCCACCAGCGCCACCGGCACAAGGTTGGTGGTATGCGCCGTGTGCGGACCGCCGGTTTCGGGGTCGATCATGGTTTCGCAATTGCCATGGTCGGCGGTGACGATCATCGCGCCGCCCGCTTTTTCCAGCGCCGCAAGCACCCGACCGAGATCGCGGTCGATTTCCTCGCAGGCCGCAATCGCGGCGGGCAGGCTGCCGGTATGGCCGACCATATCGGGGTTGGCATAGTTCACGACGATCAGATCATAACCCTTTTCAATCGCGGCCACGAATTGATCGGTCACCTCGGGCGCGCTCATTTCGGGCTGCAAATCATAGGTCGCCACTTTGGGCGACTTCGGCATGAACCGGTCTTCGCCGGGCCAGGGTGCCTCTTTCCCGCCATTGAGGAAGAAGGTGACGTGAGGATATTTCTCGGTTTCGGCGAGGTGAAACTGCGTCAGCCCCTGCTTGGAGACCCATTCGCCCAATGTATTGACGATGTCGCGTTTCGGGTAGGCGGTGGTCATATAGGCGTTGTGATCGACCGAATATTCCACCATGCCCAAAAGCGCTGACCATTGCGGACGGGTGGACACGTCCATCTCGGCAAAGCCGGGCTCGGCCAAGGCACGCAAAATTTCGCGCGCGCGGTCGGCGCGGAAATTCAGGCAAAAGAACCCGTCGCCATCCTGTGCGCCTTGGTAATTGCCGATCACCGTCGGTTTGATGAATTCATCCATTTCCGATTTGGCATAGCTTTGCGCCACGGCGTCTGCGGGGGTCGGGGCCGAGAACCCCTCGCCACGAACCATCGCATCATAGGCTAGGCCCACACGTTCCCACCGGTTGTCACGGTCCATCGCCCAATAGCGGCCAATCACCGTGCCGATGCTGCACCCTTCGGGCAGGCGGGCGACCATGTCATCGACAAAGCGCGCGGCGGAATCCGGGGCTACGTCGCGGCCATCGGTGATTGCATGCAGCACCACCGGCACGCCGGCCTGTGCCACCATTTTGCACGCGGCCAGCACATGTTCGATATGGCCATGCACCCCGCCATCGGACATCACGCCCATCAAATGGGCGCGCCCGTCGGCGGCTTTCACCTTGGCGATGAAATCCAAAATCGCAGTGTTTTGGAAAAAGCTGCCATCTTCGATCGCCAGATCGATTTGGCCCAGATCCATCGCTACCACGCGGCCCGCGCCGATATTCGTGTGCCCCACCTCGGAATTGCCCATTTGCCCGGTCGGCAAGCCCACATCGGGGCCAAAGGTGATCAGCGTCGATTTCGGACAAGTGCTAAAAACCCGGTCGAGATTGGGTGTCTGCGCCTGCGCCGGGGCATTGCCCTCGGTCTCGGCACGTTCCCCCCAACCATCGAGAATGCACAGAACAACGGGTTTCGGACGGGTCATGGGCGCCTCCAGAGCATTTGTTCCCCGTTTACGCCTGCAACCGTCTGTGGGCAACCTTTCGGTTCAGCCGTGGAAAATCAGCCGGTGTGCTTTGTGCTCGGTGCTTTCGATCATCTTTTGCTTGCTTTCAAACAGAAGCTTTTGCAGTGCGGCATCGGGGTTGCGATGGTATCGGCGGCGGATATCCAGCACGACAAGCCCACCCGCATTCACCGTATTCAGAAACAGATCGACGTAATCGCCGATCGGATAGTGAAAGCCACAAGAAATCAGGCTGGTGACCAAATCGGCCGATGCCAGCGCTGTCATCTTTTCCGGGCTTTTGAGCGGATTGATCGATGTGACCTGTTGCGCCCCGTTCGCCTTTAGGAACGCCTCTGCCTCGGCCAGCGAGGCGTAACCGGAGCCCGAGGCGTTCCAGTTATGATATTGGCTTGGCGTTTCCTCGATATCGACCAAGGTCACCGCACAGCCGAAATCTTTTACCAAAAGCGCATCGTTAAGGGCTTGCCCGCAGCCAATATCGATCACGGTTTTCGGGCTGCGCCCCATGTCCGCCAGCGCGGCCCGCAGCGGCACGTAATCGTCATAGACCTCTTGCAAGGTGCCGGTGAAAATCTCATCGCGGCGCGCGATCACCTCGGCTTCAAGCGTCTCGGGCTGACCGGCCTCCCAGGCTTTGCGCGCGGCGGGGCTGACCTGCTTGGTGCGTTGGTAGCCCATCAGCATCATCCCGCGCGTCGAGAGTGACGCGCCTGAAATCTGCATCTCTTCCAAGGTTTTCATCTGCCGCCCCCGCCTATGCTTTTGGCAGACCATATCAGCGGCAACGGTTCAGACAAGCCTGCGCAGGCTAGACCCGATGATAGGGCGTGCCCGCCAAAATCTGCCCCGCGCGGTAAAGCTGTTCAGACAGCATCACCCGCACCATCATATGCGGCCAGACCATTTTCCCAAAACTGAGCGACCAATCGGCCCGCGCACGCAAGGCAGGCGCGATCCCGTCTGCGCCGCCGATCACAAAGGCGAGATCGCGGGCATTATCGCGCCACTGGCCCAGTTTCGCCGCGAATTCCGGGGAAGAAACAAGATCGCCGCGCTCATCGAGCGTGATCAGCACCGCGCCGGCGGGAAGCGCGCGCTCCAACAATGCGGCCTCGGCCTCCATGCCCAGATTGCGCTTGTCTTCGACCTCAACGACCGAAGCCGGGCCAAGCCCAATGGCCCGCCCGGCTTTGCCGAACCTGTCAAGGTAATCGGAAATCAGCGCAAGCTCGGGCCCTTTGCGCAGTTTGCCCACTGCGCAGATGGTCACTTTCATGCGCTTGCGTCAGACTTGGCTGCCCGCAGGCATCCACATCTTTTCAAGCTGGTAGAATTCGCGCACCTCGGGGCGGAACACATGGACGATCACATCGGATGCATCGATCAGCACCCAATCGCCTTGATCCTTGCCTTCGATCTTGCAGGGGCGACCGAATTCTTCCTTCAGCCGTTCCACCAGCTTCTCGGCGATGGCGCCCACTTGCCGCGACGACCGGCCCGAGCAGATCACCATGTGATCGGCAATCGAGGACCGACCGCGCAGGTCGATCTGCACGATATCCTCGGCCTTATCATCATCGAGGGATTCGAGAACGCGCGCCAGAACCTGGTCGCTCGTGGGTTCGGCAGATGCCGCAGCGTTTGCGGTCATGGCTGCCACCGATGCGCCCAAAGTGTCAGGCGCGACAGAGAGTTGAGACAGGACATTGTCCTCCAAGGGCTCACGCGCCGCAAAGGCCCCGGCGCCGGGCTGATCAAAGAGTAACATCCGATGTGTTAAATCTCAACTGATGGCAATGGGCTTCGGCGCCGCAGTGCCCAATGCAGCGCGCAAGGGCCCAATGCGCTGCGCAAAGCCACCGTGACATTGCCTTGCGTGGAATCGGGCGATGCCCTATATCGCGCGCCATGATCCGCATTTTCGACATGGATGATCGCGCCCGCCTGCGCGAGCGCTTTTACGGCGAAAGCCGCTCTGTCCTCGCCCGACTGTGACGTTGGCGCGGGGCCATGCCCCATTGTCTGAACGGCTGTAGCCGATTGATCTTCCTATCATCGAAAGAGAGAGCCATGTCCGCTCCGAAGACCCTCTATGACAAGATTTGGGATGCCCACGTCGTTTCCGAAGACGCCGATGGCACCTGCCTGCTTTATATCGACCGCCACCTCGTGCACGAGGTGACCTCGCCGCAAGCCTTTGAAGGGCTGCGGATGGCGGGGCGCCAAGTGCGCTGCCCGGAAAAGACCATTGCCGTGCCGGATCACAACGTGCCCACCACCGAGGGCCGTGAAACCCATATCGACAATGAAGAAAGCCGGATCCAAGTCGACGCGCTGGACAAAAACGCCCGCGACTTCGGCATCAACTACTACCCGGTGACCGACATCCGCCAAGGCATCGTGCATATCGTCGGCCCCGAGCAAGGCTGGACCCTGCCGGGCATGACCGTTGTGTGCGGTGACAGCCACACCGCGACGCATGGCGCCTTTGGGGCTCTGGCGCATGGC
Source organism: Rhodobacter sp. TJ_12 (assembly GCF_020023995.1). Lineage (GTDB taxonomy): Bacteria > Pseudomonadota > Alphaproteobacteria > Rhodobacterales > Rhodobacteraceae > Rhodobacter. The sequence continues at coordinate 140,470 of NZ_NRRD01000005.1, forward strand.
ATCGGCACCTCGGAGGTGGAGCACGTTCTGGCGACGCAAACGCTGATCCAGAAGAAATCGAAGAACATGAAGGTGGAAATCACCGGCCAATTGAAGCCGGGTGTGACCGCCAAAGACATCACCCTTGCGGTGATTGGCAAAACCGGCACCGGCGGCGGCACCGGCCATGTGATCGAATATTGCGGCGAAGCGATCCGCTCGCTGTCGATGGAAGGCCGCATGACCGTGTGCAACATGGCGATTGAAGGCGGCGCGCGCGCGGGTCTGATTGCGCCCGATGAAACCACCTTTGCCTATGTGATGGGCCGCCCCCATGCGCCCAAAGGCGCGCAATGGGAAGCCGCGCTGGCATGGTGGAAAACCCTTTTCACCGATGAAGGCGCGCATTTCGACAAGGTCATCACCATCCGTGGCGAAGATATTGAGCCGGTGGTGACTTGGGGCACCAGCCCCGAAGACGTGCTGCCGATCTCGGCCGTGGTGCCCGCCCCCGAAGATTTCGAAGGCGGCAAAGTCGAAGCGGCGAAACGCGCGCTTGATTACATGGGTCTGACGCCCGGTCAGAAACTGACCGATATTGCCATCGACACGGTTTTCATCGGCTCGTGCACCAATGGCCGGATCGAAGATTTGCGCGCCGCGGCGGAAATCGTGAAAGGCAAGAAGATCAAGGAAGGCATGCGGGCCATGGTCGTGCCGGGCTCTGGCCTTGTGCGCGCGCAGGCGGAAGAAGAGGGGATTGCCCAGATCTTCGTCGATGCGGGCTTTGAATGGCGTCTGGCCGGCTGCTCGATGTGCTTGGCCATGAACCCCGATCAGCTTGGCGAATATGAGCGTTGCGCCTCTACCTCGAACCGCAACTTCGAAGGCCGTCAGGGCTATAAGGGCCGCACCCATTTGGTGAGCCCGGCGATGGCGGCTGCGGCGGCCCTGACCGGTCACCTGACCGATGTCCGCGAGATGATGTAAGGAGCGACAGCAATGGAAAAATTCACCAAGGTCACCGGCATCGCCGCGCCCATGCCGCTCGTCAACATCGACACGGACATGATCATCCCGAAAGGGTTTTTGAAAACCATCAAGCGCACCGGGCTGGGCGTGCATGCCTTTGACGAAATGCGCTATGACCGCCAAGGCAACGAAATCCCCGATTTCGTGCTGAACAAGCCGCAATATCGCAAGGCGGAAATCCTTGTGGCGGGCGATAACTTCGGCTGCGGTTCGTCGCGCGAACACGCGCCTTGGGCGCTGGCCGATTTCGGCATCAAGGTGATCATCTCGACCTCGTTCGCGGACATCTTCTTCAACAACTCGTTCAAGAACGGAATGCTGCCGATCGTGCTGCCGCAAGAGCAGGTCGATATCTTGATGCAAGATGCCGAGCGCGGCGCAAATGCCCGGATGACGGTCGATCTGGAAAACCAAGAGATCACCACCTCGGATGGGCATGTGATCCCCTTCGATGTCGATCCGTTCAAAAAACACTGTCTGCTGAACGGGCTGGACGATATCGGGCTCACGCTGGAAAAAGCCACGTCGATTGACAGCTTTGAAAGCCAAGCTGCGCAAAGCCGTCCTTGGGTCTAACCCCATTTAGTGGGTGCCAACCCATTGAAACACCAGATGAAGGGCCGCCCACTGGGCGGCCTTATTTTTGCACCGAAATTGATGCATTCTCGCACCAGTTACACCCTCAAATGGCCCTAAAGGTAACCACAACCTATACCAATGGTTGCCAGACAGAGCGAATTTGGGCAGGATCATGGCAGAAATAAGGCAGTTCGCCGCAATAGGCGAAAAGATATGGCACGGGTTCGGCAATGTATCGGATCTGGCAGAGGTAAAGGGCAACACCGTGGTCGGACGTTACGTCGGCGCGTTGATAAGGGCGATTTTGGTCGTCGTCGTCATCGCATTACCCTCGATGATCCTCCCGTCGGTCAGTGCAGACACCGGCCAGTTCGTGACACTGATCGCGTTTTTTGCCGCAGCGCTGACCTTCTTCGAATATGCCTCGGTTTATCCGGGGCTTGTCGAATTTCGTGACGCGCCGCCCTTTAACCGCATCCGCTATGTGTCCTTGTTGGTGACGGTGGCGTTGTTGTCGGTGGTGGTTTTGGCGCGCACCGAGCCTTCGACTTTCGCGCAATTCATCAATGTTTTGGGCGCGGCGATGGCGCGCTCGATCGATCTGCCCTATAGCCCCGTGCGGCTTTTGGTGCTGATGCTGCCCGCCAATGCCCCGCCCGAGCAGGTGGAATTGATCCGCACCGCTGGCGGTCTGGCATATATGACATCGCTGGTGACCTTGGGCTATTTTGTGGTTTTGATCCGCGCTTTGGGCTGGCCCTCGCGCGGCAAGGGCTTCAACGTCTGGGTCAATCTACCGACCTTTGACCCCACTGCCGGCGGCGATGTGGTCGAACGTTTGCGCCGCGATGCGTGGTTCAACATTGCGCTGGGCTTCCTTTTGCCGTTCCTTATTCCGGCGGTGATTAAGGCGGTATCGAACGGGTTTGTGCCCGTCACGCTGGAATCGACGCATACGATGATCTGGACGGTGACGGCATGGGCCTTCCTTCCTGCCAGCCTCTTCATGCGTGGCATCGCCATGGGGCGGGTGGCCAATATGATCGAAGAAAAGCGTCGCACCTCGGACGCGGATGGCTGGCAGCCAGCCTAATCGCGGCGCTTTGCGCGCTGCCCGCCGGGGCCGAGGGTCTGCGGCTGGCGGTCTATGGGGCGGATTTTTCAGCCAAAGGGCCGGGGCTAGCGCTGGATGCGATTGCCAAGCGCAAAGAAGATCGCATTGAAGCGGCGCTTGAGGTCATTGCTTCGGCGCGCGCCGATATTCTGCTGCTGACAAATATCGATTGGGATTTTCGCGGCGAAACGCTTGGCGCTTTGCAAAAGCGCTTGGCGGGGCAGGGGCTCGACTATCCGTTTTCTTATGCGCCGCAGCCCAATACTGGGATCGAGACCGGGTTCGATATCGATGGCAATGGCCGTTTGGGCACGGCGCGCGACGCCCAAGGCTATGGCTGGTTCACCGGCCAGCATGGCATGGCGCTTCTGTCGCAATTTCCGATAAAGGCGCAGTCGGCACGCGATTTCTCGGCTTTGCTCTGGCGCGATCTGCCGGGAAACCAATCTGCCAAGGCCGACTTGCCTGCGGGCGCGGATCAGGTGCTGCGTTTGTCCAGCACCGCGCATTGGGATGTGCCGGTGCAAACGCCTGCCGGGCCGCTGCATATCTGGGCCTATGCCGCCACGCCGCCGGTCTTTGACGGGCCCGAAGATCGCAATGGCCGCCGTAATGCCGACGAGACGCGCTTTTGGCTGCGCTATCTTGATGGGAATTTGCCGCAAAGACCCGCCGCAGCGCCTTTTGTGCTGATGGGGCTGGTGAACCTTGATCCAGACCGTGGGGAGGGACAGCGCGCGGCGGTCCAGACGCTGCTTTTGGACCCGCGCTTGCAAGACCCCGCCCCCACCGGGCCGGGCGCGCCGGTTGCCCACCCCACCGCCACCGCAGACTTCGGCGGCACGATCGGCCCGCTGCGTGTGGATTACATTCTGCCTGCGGCGGAACTGACGGTTTCGGGGGCCGGTGTGATCTGGTCCAAGGGCGCGCAAAACGCCGGGAAACATCGTCTGGTCTGGGTTGATCTGGCCTTGCCCTGAGCGGCCCGCTTGACCGCGCGCCCCCCAAAGGCTAGGCCGCTTGCAACCCTTTTTCCGTTGGAGACGATCATGGCAAATCCTTCCATTCTCATCCTCGCTGGCGACGGCATCGGCCCCGAAGTTATGGCCGAGGTGAAGCGGATCATCAGCTGGTATGGCGATAAGCGTGATCTGGCCTTTGACGTGAGCGAAGATCTTGTGGGCGGGGCGGCCTATGACGTGCATGGCGTGCCGCTGGCCGATGAAACCATGGCCAAGGCACAAGAGGTGGACGCGGTGCTGCTGGGCGCCGTGGGCGGGCCGAAATACGACGTGCTCGACTTTTCGGTGAAACCCGAGCGTGGCCTGTTGCGCCTGCGCAAGGAAATGGACCTTTATGCCAACCTGCGCCCGGCACAGTGCTTTGACGCGCTGGCCGATTTCTCGTCTTTGAAAAAAGACGTGGTCGCGGGGCTCGACATCATGATCGTGCGCGAACTGACCTCGGGCGTTTATTTCGGGCAACCGCGCGGCATCACCACGCTGGAAGATGGTTCGCGCGTCGGCATCAACACGCAGCACTACACCACCGAAGAAATCCGCCGCGTGGCGCGTTCGGCCTTTGAATTGGCGAAACGTCGCGGCAACAAAGTTTGCTCGATGGAAAAGGCCAACGTCATGGAATCGGGCATCCTGTGGCGCGAAGAAGTGCAATGGGTGCACGACAACGAATACCCCGAAGTCGAACTGAGCCATATGTTCGCCGACAACGGCGCGATGCAGCTTGTGCGTTGGCCCAAGCAGTTCGACGTGATCCTGACCGACAACCTGTTTGGCGATATTTTGTCTGACTGTGCCGCGATGCTGACCGGCTCGCTTGGCATGCTGCCCTCGGCCAGCCTTGGCGCGCCGATGGAAAATGGACGCCCGAAAGCGATGTATGAGCCCGTGCACGGCTCCGCCCCCGATATCGCGGGCCAAGGCAAGGCGAACCCGATCGCCTGTATCCTGAGCTTTGCCATGGCGCTGCGTTACAGCTTCGACCAAGGCGATGAGGCGACCCGGCTGGAAAAAGCGATCGAGAAGGTGCTGGCCGATGGCGTGCGCACCGCCGATCTGATGGGCCCCGAAGGCGGCACCCCGGTCTCGACCGCGCAAATGGGCGACAAAATCCTCGAAGCGCTGGATGCCAGCCTGTAAGCAGGGCGCTGAAATTTCGAACAAAGCGTATTGGCGCGGGGCAAAAGCCTCGCGCCTTTTGTTTTCGCGCTTGCCGGGGCGGCGGATTGCCGCATATGGCAAGCAAAGGAGGCGCGCATGGAAGATAGTAGCAAAAGCAATGCAAAAGGCGCCCTGCTGGGGCTGGCCTCAATGGCGGTTTACGCCACCCATGATGCGGTGGCGAAGCTACTGGGTGGGCATTACGCGGCAGTGCAGATCATCTTCTTTTCCGCGCTGCTCAGCTTTCCGGTGCTGACGGTGATTTTGCTGCGCGACAAGCGCGAGGCCAGCCTGCGACCCGTGCGGCCCGGTTGGGTGCTGGCACGCGCGGCGGCCACGGTCGCCACCGGGGTTTGCGCCTTTTACGCCTTTTCGCATCTGCCGCTTGCGCAGGTTTACCCGATCTTGTTTGCCATGCCGCTTCTCATCACCATTTTCGCGATCCCGATCTTGGGGGAAAAGGTCGGTCTGCATCGCTGGGCTGCGGTCATCATCGGTCTGATCGGCGTCTTGATCGTGGTGCGGCCCGGCCAGGCAGAGCTTGGCATGGGGCATCTGGCCGCGCTGGCCGCAGCAATTTGCGGCGCCACGGCCTCGGTGATCGTGCGCAAGATTGGCAAAGAGGAACGCTCTGTCGTGCTGTTGCTGTCGCCGCTGTTGGGCAATTTTGTTGCCATGGGGCTGGCGCTGCCCTTTGTCTGGGTGCCGCTTGAACTGCCCGCGCTGGGCCTGATGGGGGTGATTGCGCTGTTCGGTTTGACCGGAGCCTTTTTGTCCATTCTTGCCTATCGCACTGGCGAGGCGGCGATTGTCGCGCCGATGCAATATTCGCAGATCGTCTGGGCGGTGCTGTTTGGCTGGGTGTTCTTCAGCGAAAGCGTCGACGCGATGACCCTTCTGGGCGCGGCGGTGGTGATTGGCTCCGGCCTTTACATCGTCTGGCGCGAAAGCACGGCGCATACGTCGCAATATACCCCGGTGCTGCGCACCCGCGGACGGACCGAATTTGTCACCGCGCCGCGCGCGTCAATCTTGCAGCGCGCGCTTTATCGCGGCGCGCGGGCGGGCCGTTGAAAAGGTCGCAGCGCAAAACCGCAAGAATCCCCCTTGCAAATACCTGCGGGGTTCGGTAACTCGCCCCACACGGTCGGAGCGTAGCGCAGCCTGGTAGCGCACCTGCTTCGGGAGCAGGGGGTCGGAGGTTCGAATCCTCTCGCTCCGACCATTTCCCGAAAATCCAATCATCGGATCAAGTGCTTTCAAGGCCTTGGCCTGTGCGGCGCCATCGCTGGATGCGGTTGTGGCGAATTGTGGAGATGCGCCACAATTTCGCCATGGTTTGTTCCGCTTTCGGACCCGTGTATCGCGCAGCTTTGCCCCAGGTGTCATGGGGGCAATCATGTTTATCGAGTTTTCTGGCCGGGTGGTTTCCGGCTCTGCGCTGTTGGATACCGATATCAGGCAGCTTGAAGTGGTCGCCGGGGCGAGGGGCACGTTTCTTTATACGGCAACCGGGGCGAATGGCGGGCTGGCCTGCTATGACATTAGCACGGGCACGCCGGTTTTAACCGACAGCGTCTATTTCTACGGTTCCATGATCTCTATGGGGCTGTTGGGGCTGGAATGGATGCCCACTGGCACGACCGAGCGGCTGATCTTCGGCGTTACGCAAAGGGGCGATCTGCTTGCCGCAAATGTGGCGCAGCCGGGCGATCTGGGCAGCCTGACGACAATCTATCTGAACGATACGCATTCGCCTTGGCTGCAAAGCGGGCTGCAGGTGCTAACACGCGCGGACGGCACCACAATGGCTTTTGTCGTCGATGCGCTGAGCGGAGATTTCGAGGGCTACGCCCTGTCCGAGCGGGGGGCCGCGACCCATGTCACGGGGGCTGAGGGCACGGCGGATACAGAAACGGTGGGCCCGGTGCTGCTTGAAAGCCTGCGCTGTGGTGGAACCGACTATCTTTTGCGCGCCGATACGGGCCTGCAGGGCGTTGCAGCCTATGCGGTCGGTGCCGATGGTGCGCTGCGCTACACGTCCCAATTGGGGGCGGGAAACGGGTTGGGGGTGAACACGCCCACCGCGCTGGAAACCGTTACGGCTTGGGGCCAAAGTTTCGTGCTTTTGGCTGCGGCGGAAAGCGGCACGCTTTCGGTAATGCGGCTAAGCGCAGATGGCCGCCTTTGGCCCACCGATCACCTGCTGGACACGCGCGACACGCGCTTTGGTGGTGTAACGGCGCTAGAGGTGGTGACGGTGGGCGAAAGGGTTTTGGTGATCGCGGGCGGCGCGGATGACGGGGTGAGCCTGTTCACGCTTCTTTCGGATGGGCGGCTGGTGCATCTGCAAACGCTTGTTCATCAGGCGGGCGATGGGCTGGAGAATATCACCGCCATTGCCGGTGCTGTGGTGGGCGACAGTTTGCGGCTGCATGTCACCTCGGGCACCGATCGGGGGCTGAGTCTGCTGGAGATGGACCTGTCGCATCTTGGGCTGACGCGGGATGGCGAGGCCAGCGGCGATACGTTGATCGAGGGCAGCGGAGCGGCGGATCTTTTGGTGTCCAACAGCAGCGGCGCCGATACGCTGCGCGGGGGGGCTGGGGCGGATGTCTTGGTTTCCGGTCCCGGGGCGACGCGGCTGTTGGGCGGGGCGGGTGCGGATACATTCGTGATCCGTGCGGCCGAACACCGGCAGTTCATCTTGGATTACGAAGCCGGGGACCGGATCGACCTGACCGGCCTGCCGATGCTGCGGTCCACCGCGCAACTGGAGGCCACGCCCACCGCCGTGGGGCTGATGCTGCGTTATATCGGCTATGAAATCGAGATCATCGCGCGCGACGGGCGCCCGCTTGCGCTGACGGATATCTGGCCCGGGCTCAGTTTTGCGCAACCCGATCGGGTGATGGTTTTGGCGGATATGCCGGGGCTGCAAATGACCGGAACGGATCGGTCCGAGCAGATCAGCGGCTCTGATTTCGATGACAGCCTGTTCGGGGCGGGCGGTGATGACCGGATTGCAGGCGGTGCGGGGCACGATACTTTGTCGGGGGATGACGGGCAGGATACGCTTGTCGGTGACGTAGGCGACGACCTTTTAAAGGGCGGCGCGGCACAGGATTGGCTTGACGGTGGCAGTGGTGACGACAGCCTTCTGGGCGAAGGCGGAAATGACGTGATCCGCGATGTGTCGGGCGCGAACACGGTCCATGGTGGCGCGGGTGCCGATACCATCACCACCGGCGCGGGAAATGATCTGATTGTGGGCGGGGCCAATACGCAAAGCAGCGGTGATCTGGGCGACAGTATCGACGCGGGCGCTGGCGATGATGTGGTCTGGTCCGGGTTTGGGAACGATACCGTTTTGGGCGGTGCGGGCGCCGATACTCTGGGCGGCGAGGACGGCGATGACGCGATCGAGGCTGGCTTGGGCGACGACCGGGTTTTTGCGGGGGCAGGGTCTGATACCGTTGAGGGCGGTGCCGGGACCGACACGATCTATGGCCAAACTGGCAATGACATGATCCGCGATCTTTTGGGGTCGAATGTAATCGATGCGGGCGCGGGGGCCGATACCGTGTTTTGTGGGGCAGGCAACGACTTGATCGTGGGCGGCACGGATGCCGCCTCGGCGGGGGATCTTGCGGATTCACTGGTCGCAGGCGCTGGGGATGACACCCTCTGGTCCGGCTATGGCAATGATACGCTTTTCGGCGATGCCGGGGATGATTTGCTGGGCGGTGGCCTTGGGGATGATTTCATCTTTGGCGGTGCCGGAGCGGACCGGCTCTTGGGGCAGGGCGGTGCCGACACGTTGACGGGCGGGGCCGGTGCAGATGAGTTCATCCACGATGGGACCCGCGGCGCGGGTGCCGATGTAATTACCGATTTTGACGGCACGATGGATCGCCTGCTGTTTTTGAACACTGCCGCAGGAGGCGCGGATTTCACCGTCGAACGTGTCAATTTGAGCGGCGAGGCAGGGATACAAGATCTTCGGATCATTTTCGCCGAGACTGGGATACCCGTCTGGACCCTGATCGACGCTGCGGATCAAACGCATATCTGGCTTCAGATTGAGCATAAACAATATGATCTTGCACTGTGAGACCCCATAACGTCGTGACAAATGGGCGCGTCCTTGCTAGAGCGCGGGCAATTCTTAACATGTTGGATAATGCGATGATCGTCGAAGAAACGCCACTTGCCGGGGTGAAACTGATCACCCCACGCCGTTTTGGCGACAACCGCGGTTTCTTTTCCGAAAGCTACAGCGCACGAGCGCTGGCTGAACATGGGATCGATACCGTGTTCGTGCAAGACAATCATTCGCTGTCCATGACACCGGGCACGATCCGGGGGCTGCACTTTCAAAACCCGCCGCATGCGCAAGACAAGCTGGTGCGCTGCGGGCGCGGCTGCCTGTTTGATGTCGCGGTCGATATCCGCAAGGGCAGCCCGACCTATGGCCAATGGTTCGGGGCAGAGCTTAGCTTTGAAAAAGGGCGGCAATTGCTGGTGCCCAAAGGGTTCGCCCATGGGTTCGTGACCCGCGCGCCCGAAACCGAGATCATCTATAAATGCTCTGATTACTACGCCCCCGAAACCGAGGGCGCGGTGATCTGGAACGACCCAGACATTGGCATCGACTGGGGCTTGGGCGATCTGGAGCCGGTGCTGTCGGCCAAGGATGCCGTGGCCGCGCCGCTTTCATCACTCGACAGCGCGTTTCACTGGGCGGGATGACCTGCCGGCGCTTTGACGGATTTATCTTTTCGGCTGCGGCACCTATTGCCAATGCACGGGACAGGGACAGGATTTTGCGATGAAGATCTTGGTGACGGGCGGGGCCGGGTTCATTGGATCGGCGGTGGTGCGGCTGGCGATTGCGCGCGGTCATCAGGTGGTCAATGTCGATGCGCTGACCTATGCGGCCTGTCTTGAAAATCTGGCCTCTGTGGCCGAGGCGCCGGGCTATGCGTTCGAACAGGCCGATATTCGCGACGGGGCGGCTTTGGCGCAGGTTTTTGCTCGCCACAAGCCCGATTGGGTGATGCATCTGGCTGCCGAAAGCCATGTGGATCGTTCCATCGACGGGCCGGGCGTGTTCATTGAAACCAATGTGATGGGCACCTATCAAATGCTTTCCGCCGCGCGGCACTATTGGGAAGAAGAAGGGCGGCCCGAACACTTCCGCTTCCATCATATTTCGACCGATGAAGTGTTTGGCTCGCTGCCTGCCGACCCGTCGGTGAAGTTCACCGAAGACACGGCCTATGATCCGCGCAGCCCCTATTCGGCCTCCAAGGCGGGGTCGGATCATCTGGTTCGCGCGTGGCATGAAACCTATGGCTTACCGGTCGTGCTGACGAATTGTTCCAACAATTACGGGCCGTTCCATTTTCCGGAAAAGCTCATTCCGGTGATTATTCTGAATGCGCTGGCGGGCAAGCCTTTGCCGATTTACGGCGATGGGTCGAACATTCGCGATTGGCTTTATGTCGAAGACCACGCTGATGCGCTTTTGCTTGTGGTGGAAAAGGGCCAGCTTGGCCGCAGCTACAACATCGGCGGCGAGAACGAGCGCACCAACCTGGAACTGGTCAAAACGCTTTGCGCGATCTTGGACCAAAAGCGCCCGAAGGAAAGCGGATCTTACGCCGATCAGATCACCTTTGTGACCGACCGGCCCGGCCATGATGCGCGCTATGCGATTGATCCTAGCCGCATCCGCACCGAACTGGGCTGGCGGCCCAGCGTTACGGTGGAAGAGGGGCTGGAAAAGACCGTGCAATGGTATCTGGACAATGAGCCATGGTGGCGCGCGCTGCAAAACCGCGCCGGTGTCGGCCAGCGTCTGGGCAAGGGGTAGATGATGCGGATTTTGGTTTTTGGCGAAAGCGGGCAGGTGGCGACCGAATTGCGCCGTCAGGCCGAAGTCACCGCGCTGGGCCGCGATTTGGCCGATCTCAATGACCCCGAATCTTGCGCCGCGCGGGTCACCGCGATGGATGCCGATGTGGTGATCAACGCGGCGGCTTATACGGCGGTCGATAAGGCCGAAGGCGAAGAAGAGCTGGCGCATGTGGTCAATGCTTTGGCCCCGGCAGCGATGGCGCGGGCGGCGGCGGCGCGCGGTATCCCGTTTTTGCATATCTCGACCGATTATGTCTTTGCGGGGCATGGCACGGCCCCTTGGGTCGAGACCGATCCGGTCGATCCGCCCAATGCTTATGGGCGCTCTAAACTGGCGGGCGAGGAAGGTGTGCGCGCCGCCGGCGGGCCCCATGCGATTTTGCGCACTTCTTGGGTTTTTTCCGCGCATGGGGCGAATTTCGTCAAAACCATGCTGCGCCTAAGCGAAAGCCGTGATGCGCTGAATGTGGTGGACGATCAAATCGGCGGCCCGACCCCTGCGGCGGATATTGCGGCGGCCTTGCTGGTCATGGCGAAGGCGATGCACGAGGGTCATGCGGGCGGCACCTATCATTTTGGTGGCACGCCTTGTGTAAGTTGGGCAGATTTTGCGCGCGCGATTTTTGCCCAGGCCGGGCGGAATATGACCGTCAGTGGAATTCCGACCACGGAATATCCGACCCCGGCCCCGCGTCCGCTGAATTCGCGGCTTGATTGCAGCGCGATCACCCGTGATTTCGGTATTCCTGCGCCCGATTGGCGGGCTGGGCTTGGCAAGGTCTTGCAAGAGCTGGGGGCATGAAGATGCAGCGTAAAGGGATCATTCTGGCCGGTGGCTCCGGCACCCGGCTTTACCCGATCACCATCGGTGTCTCGAAACAGCTTTTGCCGATCTATGACAAGCCGATGATCTATTATCCGTTGTCGGTGCTGATGCTGGCGGGCATCCGCGACATCGCGATCATCACCACGCCGATTGATCAAGACCAGTTCAAGCGCACCTTGGGCGATGGCAGTCAATGGGGGCTGCACCTGACCTATATCACGCAGCCGTCGCCCGATGGGCTGGCGCAAGCCTATCTGCTGGCAGAGGAGTTTCTGGCCGGCGCGCCCTCGGCCATGATCTTGGGCGACAATATCTTTTTTGGTCACGGTCTGCCCGAGCTTTTGGCGGAAGCCGATGCCCAGACCGAGGGCGGCACGGTCTTTGGCTACCATGTGGCCGACCCCGAACGCTATGGCGTGGTCGATTTCGATGCCGAGGGCCGGGTGGGCGCGATCATTGAAAAACCGCCTGAACCGCCGTCGAATTATGCGGTCACTGGGCTTTACTTCCTTGATGGCACGGCGCCCGAACGCGCACGCAAGGTGACCCCCTCGGCGCGGGGGGAATTGGAAATCGTGACGCTTTTGGAAATGTATCTGGCCGAGGACAAGCTGCGCGTGTGCCGCATGGGGCGCGGGTATGCTTGGCTTGATACCGGCACCCATGGCAGCCTGCTGGATGCCGGGAATTTTGTGCGCACGCTTTACAAACGGCAAGGCACGCAGATCGGCTGTCCCGATGAGATTGCCCATCAAAAAGGTTGGATCGACAATGATGCCCTTGCGGCCCGCGCCAAGCTTTTCGGCAAGAACGACTATGGGAACTATCTCAAAAAACTCCTAGACGAGTAATCCATGGTGTCTGCGGGGTCGGTTTGCATCGTGATGGCCACGTATAACGGGGCCGCGCTGCTGCCGGTGCAATTGCAAAGCTTTGCCGGGCAAAGCCTGCCGCCCACGCGGCTGGTGGTCAGCGATGATGGGTCGCGCGATGCGACGCGGCAGGTGATCGCGGATTGGGCGGCGGCGCATCCAACGATCAAAGTCGACATCCACGACGGTCCGCAACGCGGCGCGGGGCAGAATTTCCTGTCTTTGCTGCGCCGCCCGGTTGATGAGGATTTCCTGTCGATCTCCGACCAAGACGATATCTGGCTTGAAAGCAAACTTGCCGCCGCCACAGCAGCCTTGACCGCGCTGCCGCGTGATGTGCCGGCGCTGTATTGTGGCCGGACATGGGAGGTGAAAGACGCATTGCATCGGCGGCGTCTGTCGCGGGGGGCGCCGCGTGGCCCTGCCTTTGCCCATGCGCTGGTGCAAAACATTGCGGGCGGCAATACGATGGTGCTGAACCGCGCCGGGGCAGAAGCGGTGCGCGCCGCCGCGCAACAGACCGGCGCAATCGTGATCCATGATTGGTGGATTTATCAGGTGATCACCGGCATTGGCGGGCGGGTGCTGTTCGATGAGGTGCCGCATGTGCTGTATCGTCAGCACGGCGGCAATGAGATCGGCGCGAACCGGGGCGTGCGCGCCACTTTGATGCGGGCGCATGCGCTGGCCTCGGGGCGATTTTCCGAATGGTGCGCTTGCAATGTCGCCGCGTTGCGCGCTATCGCGCCAATGCTGACGCCGCAAAACCGCGCCTTGCTGGAAAGCTTTGCCGCCGCGCGCAGTCTGCCGCCGCTGCAAAGCCTTGCCGCGATCCGGCGCGCGGGGCTTTACCGACAGGGGCTGCGCGGGCAGCTTTCGCTTTATGCCGGGGCGCTTTTGGGGCGGCTTTAGTCAAAACCAGCGTCCGCAGGCGATCAGGTCCACATCAAAACTATCAGCTTCCGGCGCGGCACTGATCCGAGTGACCTGCACCCCCGCGGCTGCCGTGGCGCTGATATCGCCCAAGCCCGCAATGGCGCGGCGGCGTCCGGGCGCAAGCCCCGTCGGTGCCACAGCGCGGGCTGTGACAACCGGCGCGGCCACGAAAGCGGCGGGGAAACTCCACCCGGTTTCAGCGCTGCTGTAAGGATCGGCCCATGTGCCGCTGCCGCCGGCGATGACAGAGCCCACAGACAGGCTGTGCCAGCACAATTGCGTGCCATCGGCCAGCCGCAAATAGTAGCCATCGGTGTTGCTGCCCTGCTCTAGCACTGCGCCGGTGGGCTCCCCGGCCAGTTCCGACACCGGGCCCAGCAAATTGCCCGGCCCATAGCCAAAATCCGCCCGCATCAGACGCCCGGCGGTCGTGTCGCTTGGGCTTTGTTGCACGGCGGCGCCAGTCGCCAGCCCGGTGGCCGCGGCAAAGCGAAGCGCGGTGGTCCAAGCGCTGCCATCGGCGCTGACCTTGATCGCAAAATCATCGCTGCCCGTCGTGCCCATTTCGGCGCGCCCCGACCACGAGGTTTGAAACAAAAGGCTTGCCGTGTCGGACGACAGCGCCTTGTTCACCTTGACCTGATGCCCGGTCCCGTCATGGCTGAACAAGCTGGCTTCGGCAAAGACGGTAAGCCGGTTGGTGGTGTCGGCAGTGGCATTGATGCCAAGCTTGGCCAGGTTGTCATAGTTTTGCGCGGGCAAAACCCAGCCACTGCCATCATAAACAACGACCCTGTCATCAGACAGATCCCGCGCGCTCCACCCCGGTTGCGGGAGGGCAAAGATCCAGCCGTTTTCGGTATAAAGCGCCACCTCGGCGCTATGGCCAGCCCAAGCTGAGGTGGGAGCAGCCCCGACGATATACCGTGCGCCCACCGCAGGCGTGACAGGCGGGGTGTTCACCCCCCGGTCCAGCACCGCAAGCTGCACCACCGCATCCAAAAGCGCGAGCGCCTCGTTATGGGTGACATGTTTTTGCGCCTGAGAGGGTTGCAACAGAGGCAGCCCCAAAAGCGGGGTTTGATCGGCCATGAAAGCGCTCCGCAAATTGTGGATGTGCGCCAGCTTTCCGGGCCAAGCCTAAAGATTGGGCAAGGTCTGCGCGCGGCGCGGGGCACTTATGCGCAACGGTTTAGGGCCAATTTGTGTGCCTGTGCCGAGACCGTAAGATAATTTGCCGAAAAATACTGAAAGTTCTGTAGCACTCGAACCTGTTATCGCGTGGCGGGCTCTGCCAGAACGGCGTTGAATTCCCGCAGCAGCGCGGCATGCAGCCGGTTCAATTCCCGGTGCAGCGGGCCGGGATCGCTGAACAGGCGCGCAAGGCGGGCCTGCTGCGCCGCATAGGCTTCAAAACCTTCTGTCTTCATGGTCGTGGCAGTTTGGGTCATGATATGCGGTATATCCGCCGGGGCCATGCCATCAGTGTTCAGCCAACTTCCGGGCCGGGCCAGATCATGAACGCGGTGTCCGGGCCGGGCCTCGTAAAGGGGGATCGCGCCAACCGCCCAGGCGTCGAAAATCTTTTCAGAAATGTAGTGGGTCTGATGCGTGTTCTCAATCGCGCCCAGAAAGCGACACCGTCGGTTCAGATGCAGGAATTTATCGAGGTGCCAGTCCGGCAAGCTTTGCCGTGGCGGGGTATCGCCCCATCCTGTGCCTTCGCGCAGCATGCCCGGTCCATGACAGGCCCGCGCGATCTCGGTCCGGCGATTGTTCAGCGAAAAGACGGTATCTTCGGCAAAGGTTGCATCATAAAACGGATCTAATCGGTAACGCATCAGGAAGGCCGCCTGAAGCGGAACGGTGTGGAAATGCGCCGCCCAGTCCGCCGCGCTGCGCGTGGCATTGCGCCGAAACCAAAGCCCGTAGCGGGTCGAAAAGTGATGATTGGTCAGCAGGAAATAGGGGATCTCATCGAACTCATAAAGCGTCGAGGTGCAGTGGTTCAAAACGGTGACCGGAACCGGGCCGTCCGGTGTTTGCAGAAGCTGATGGCGCCGCAGCGGATCGCGCCCCCAGACCGTATCCCAGAACGGCTCTTCGGACAGCAGCACCAATTTCTGCCCCGGGGCGAGCGTGATCGGCAGGATCTGCGGGATCTGGTCCAGCTCTTTGGGATGAGAGATAAACAGAATATCGGCCTGTTCTGGCCTGTCTGTCAGGCGCAGGCCGCGCATGCAATGCGCCCGGATCTGCGGATAGGCGAAGGGCTGCCGATGGCTATAGTTTCCGATTGGGCAAAGCGTAATCATATGAATCGGGCCTTTGAGAGAACTGCACAATACAAGCGGGGCGGGAAAGGACCAGCCTCTGGACCCGTATTCCCCCTAGAAGGTCCGGCCGCTCCGGGGTTAAATGATTTGATGATCTGAAAGGAATTGCCGGTGCAGGACAGGCGCAGCATCGCCGCACAGCAGTGCAGTATTCTGAGCGCATCGCCGTATTTCGATGCGCAGTGGTACATGGCCCACTATCCCGATGTTGCGCAGACCGGTCTGGACCCGGCGCTGCATTACCTCAAATACGGGGCCATGCTGGGCCGGGACCCTTCCGCAGCCTTTGAGACCAAATTTTATCTGGAGACCTATCCCGATATTGCGGCCAGCGGGGTCAATCCTCTTGTGCATTATCTGACACAGGGGCACGCCGAAAGCCGCCATCCCCGGCGCGAAGATCATCAGCGGCACCAAGGGCTCGTTCAGCTTGAACGGTTACGCGATAACCTGCTCAATCTGGGCTTTGACGCAGCGCCGCTTGACGATCTGACGCGGCTCGCGGACACAGCCGCAACGGCGGATGTCCGCGCCCTCGCGGTGCTGGAACTGGCGCTTTACGATCTGCGCCACGGCGGCGCGGCCGAGGCAGAGCGCGCGCTGGCCAGATTAAGCGCTGTGCGCGAAGACCTGCCGGATCAGGCCCAGCTCACATCTGTGATGCTGCTGGCCATGGACCGGCTGCAACAGGCAACACGGGCGCGGGCCTTTTTCGATTATGCGCGTCAGCGCGGCCATGCCGGGCCTGATGCCGGGCTGGTCATGGCCAATTTCGAACCCTCACCCGAGGCACGGCTGGCTTGCATCAATGCGGTTTTGGAAGCCGCTGACATTGCGCCGCTGGCGCTGCAGCCTGGGGCAGACAGCGCCTATGATCGGCTGTCTGTGCCCGGAATTGCCGTGAAGCCGCAGGATGCCGGGCCTTTGGTCAGTGTTCTTGTCGCCGCGTTCAATGCGGCGGCGACCCTGCCCACCTGCCTGCGCGCACTTCAGGCCCAAAGCTGGGGCAATCTTGAGATACTGGTGATTGATGATGCCAGCACGGATGACACCGCGGCTGTTGCAGACGTATTCGCGGCAGCCGATCCACGGATCAAGGTTTTGCGCAGCCCGGTTAATGCCGGGGCCTATCCCGCGCGCAATCTGGGCTTGGCGGTGGCCACGGGGGAATTTGTCACCCTTCATGATGCCGATGACTGGTCCCACCCGCTGCGTATTGAAAGCCAATTGCGCCAGTTGCAGGCGCAGCCGGATTTGATCGCCTGCACATCGCAGCAGGCGCGGATGACGCCGGACTTGTATTTCAGGCGCTGGACCGGATGCGGCAACCTGATCATCGCCAATACATCCTCTTTGATGTTCCGTCGGGAACCGGTTCTTGACCGTTTGGGGGGCTGGGATGCCGTTCGGGTTTCCGCTGACAGCGAAATGATCCGGCGCATGCAGCGGGTCTTCGGCGCCGAAGCGGTGGCGCATCTGCCCACCGGCCCGCTTGCATTGCAACGCGACACCGCCGGCTCTGCGGTGCGAAACCCGGTTACAGGGATTCAGGGGTATCTGTTTGGCGCGCGCCGGGAATATCATGATGCGCAGCGCCGCTATCATGCCGGTGCGGACAGTCTGAGATATGATGTGCAGCAGAAGATACGCCCGTTCCCGGCCCCGGCGGCCCTGCTGCCAGAGCGGCCCAAAGCCGCTACGCTGCCGCTGATCCTCGCGGGCGACTTCCGTTCTCCGGGCCCAGCGGCGGAAAGCGCTTGTGCCCTGTGTGAGGCCGGGCGTTTGCCGGGGATTGTTGAGTTGTTCCGCTATGACCCGGGTCTGGGAGATTGTGGCCTGACGCCGGAATTGCGGCAGCGCGTAAATGCCGGTCAGGCGCGCGTTTTGTGTTTTGGAGAAGAGCTTCGTTGCGACCGGCTGGTGATTTGCGATCCTCGGGTGCTGGAATGGCCGCAGCGGTATCAGCCCGCGCTGCAGGCAGGGCAGTTGATTGTATTTGTTCCCGCGCCAGAGGCGATCTGCGATCCCTGCCCGGACGAGGCCGCGTTACAGGCGCGCTTTGGCGTCCGGCCGCTTTGGTGGGCCGCCGATCCAGCCACGGCGGCTGCCCTAACACGGCACGACATCAACGTCGCGCAAACCGGACCATTGACGGACCGGATCTGATCGCCGCGTCCCCCGCATCGGGGGTTTGCCCCGTCAGTCCGAGCCGAACAGATCACGGGTGAAGATTTTCTCTGCTACATCGGCCAGATCGGCCGCTTTGCGGTTGGCAATGATGACATCGGCTTCCTGCTTGAAGAGGTCGAGATCACGGATCACCCGAGAGCCGAAGAAACTGTCTTCGGTCATCGTCGGTTCATAGACCATGACCTGCCCCCCGGTCGTCCCTCAGTCATAACGAGAGTCCTTGGGGTTGATAGTGGTCGGGTTCAGGTTGGGCAAGCGCGCCGAGCGCGGAGCCCTCAGATTGCTCAAGCGCTCGGCGCGCTTCTG
>NZ_NRRD01000006.1 GCF_020023995.1 Rhodobacter sp. TJ_12
CCTTGCACATATCTGATCCCCGAAGGGATCGTCACATCTGCTTGTCGTCTCCGGAAACCGGAGCCGCCAAACAGTGAAGCTGACTACGCTCATCATCGCCGAAGCTAGAGCGCCGATATGTCTCGGTTCGCAGTCGCTCTCGCGCCCAAACCGCCCACATATCTCTTCAGATATCCATCAATGTCAAAGAGCAAGGAAACAAAATCAACCAGTAGCGCCCGTTATCCTTGGCGCCGCTAGCCAACCGCATCTCCAAATTTTCGTTCGCTTTCAGTGTCTTGCGACCCGTCCGGCGCCCCGTTGCGGTGTGTTCCGCTTCGGTGAGGGGGCTTTTACGGAGACACGCCAAAACCCGCAACCCCTTTTTTCAGCCCAAACCAAATTTTCTTCCCAACACCCCCAAAACTCCCTTGTTTCATTGGCCTCAACACTCAAAACTTTTTCCACGCCAACACACAGAAAGACACGACAAGAAAGAATGTTGCGCAAATCACCCAAGCAAACGACACAATCTTGACCACCACCCCGGCCAAACACCAAAACCACCGGAATCACCAACACTAAACCCACCCGAAGCAAACCAAACGCCACCTAAAATAAACCGGCAATCGTGGTCTCTAACCGGTCGTGGTCTGACAGCGGGCGGGCGTTGGCATCCAGACTGGTGTGAATCACCGTCTCGCCAAGCTGCATCCCACGCGACAGGAACCAATCAAGTTTCATCGCCCGCTCGGGGAACCGGGTGATCAGGCTGGGGCGCGTGGTCGTCTGATCCTCTGGGCCGCCATGCACGTCAAACCCCACTGCGCGGGCCAGATCAAACAGCGTCTCCGCGCGCCAATCACCGCCAATGTGGTTGCCGGTGTTCAGATCCCCGCCAATCAAAACCGGGCGGTTGGGGAAATGGGTGTTGAGCGCATCGATCAAGGCCGCGACCTGTGCGGTGCGGTGGGCGGCATCGCTTGCGCTTTCAAGATGGGTGGAGACAAACACGATCGGGCCAGACGTGGTGGCAACTTCTGCCCCCACCGCGACACGACCCCCCAAACGTGGCTGGCCTGCATCGCCATACCAATGCCCCTGCCCCGGCAGACGCAACATGAATGCACGGCGGAGCGGCGCACGCGCCAACAGCGCGTTGCCGTGAAAGCCATGCGTATTGAACGCATCCGTGCAAAAGCTGTGCTCAATCTCAGAGCCCAAGCCTAGCTCCAGAAATTCGAGCCCATAGGCATAGGCCATGCCCAGCCGCTGACCGATATCGGCACTCGTGTGGCATTGCGCGGTGCGGGCCATGCCACAGTCCATTTCAGACAACAGCAACACATCCGCCCCCGCTAAGGCTTGCGCCGAAGGCGCGGGGAACAGGCAGCGTTCAAGGTTCCATGTTGCCACCCGCAACGGCAACGCGAGCGGCGCGTCAGGGGCGGTGCCGCCCAACTCCACTTGCGTGAAAGCGCGCACCTGGCGGGCCAGGTCCTCATGGGCTGCGCCCGCGCGCGCCAAGGTGACAAAATCTGCCCGGAGCGCTTGCGTAGGGACATCAAGCGCCGAGGTCTTTTCAAAAATCATGCATGCACCTTTGCACTGCTATGCACCGATTGCGGCAAACGCTTGCCGGTGATCGCATCAAACAAATGCAACGCTTCGGGCGCGGCGCCCAGATGCAGCTGCGCCGGCAGTTCCGCCCCGGAAGGTAGGCTGACGCACAGGGGTTGGTCGTCGACAAAGCCATGCACCACGCGGCCCGCGCCCAATTCCTCAATCACATCAATGCGCAAGGGCAGACCACCCGTGGGCAAAAGCTGCAAATCCTCAGCCCGAATACCCAGCGTGACCGCGCGGGCCTCGCCCTCGACCCGGCCCAAATCAACGCCCGCGAGCCACAGATGCCCCGCCTCAATCCGCGCATCAAGCAGGTTCATCGCTGGCGCGCCAATGAAGGCGGCCACAAAGGTGGAGGCGGGGCGGTGATAGACGTCGAGCGGGCGGCCCACCTGTTCGATTTTCCCGCCATTGAGCACGACCAAACGATCCGCCAAGGTCATCGCCTCTAGCTGGTCATGCGTTACATAAAGCGCGGTGGTGCCGAGCCGCTTTTGCAGCTTACGGATTTCACCGCGCATGGTGACGCGCAGTTTCGCATCAAGGTTCGACAGCGGCTCATCGAACAAGAACGCGGCGGGCTGGCGCACGATCGCGCGGCCCATCGCAACGCGCTGGCGTTGCCCGCCCGACAAGGCGCGCGGCTTGCGATCAAGGTAGGGATGCAATTCCAGCATCCGCGCCGCTTCTTCGACCCGCGCGGCGATCTCATCTTTGGGGATGCGGCGGTTCTTAAGCCCCCAAGACATATTTTCGCGCACCGTCATATGCGGGTAAAGCGCGTAGTTTTGAAACACCATCGCAATGTCGCGCTCGGCGGGCTCAAGCCGGTTCACGACGCGCCCGCCAATGGTCACCGTGCCCGTGGTGATGTCTTCTAGACCTGCCACCATCCGCAAAAGCGTGGATTTCCCGCAGCCCGAAGGACCGACCAGCACGATAAACTCGCCATCGGCCACAGACAGCGACACATCGCGGACCGCTTGCGTGCCCCCCGCATAGGTTTTGCCCACGTGTTCAAGAAGGATTTCGGCCATTACTTGTCGCTTTCCGTCAGGCCCTTGATGAACAGGCGCTGGAAGGCGAGCACCACGCCCAAAGGCGGCAGCATCGCCAGCACCGCAAGGGCAAAGGCTTCGTTGTAGTCGGGCACTTGACTGCCGATCCAGACTTGCAAGATCGTCTTGATGCCGCGCATGAGGGTGAAGAACCGCTCATCCGTCGTCATCAGCATCGGCCAAAGGTATTGGTTCCAGCCATAGACGAACATGATGATGAAGATCGCCGCCATCATCGGGCGCGACAACGGCACCAGAACCCCAAGGAAGAACCGCACCGGCCCCGCGCCATCAATCCGCGCAGCTTCCAACAGCTCATCAGGGACCGATTTAAAGAACTGGCGGAAGTAGAACGTGCCAGTGGCCGAAGCCAAAAGCGGGATGATCAGCCCCCAATAGGTATTCAGCGCGCCCAGCGTGCTCATCACCTGATAAGAGGGCATGATCCGCACTTCGAGCGGCAGCAAAAGCGTGGTGAAGATGATCCAAAAGATCGGCGTGGCGAAGCGGAACCGGAAGTAAACCAGCCCGTAAGCCGCCAGCATCGACACCACCACCTTACCCAGCGCAAAGCCAAGGCCAAGGATGGTGGAGTTCATCACCATCCGCGTGCCGGTCACCGTGCCGGTGAAGCCGCCTTTTTGGGTGAGGACCTTTTCATAGGTGGCCAGTCCCTCGGTGCCGGGCGTAAGAAACAGCCCGTTCATGTGGATTTCGGTCGCGGCATGGGTCGAGGACATGAAGGCCATGACCACGGGCGTCATCAGAAAGGCCGCGCCCAAAAGCAAGATCAGGTGATCGAAGGGTCTGAAACGTCGCATGGGCTTATCCGTAATGCACCCGGCGCTCAATCAGCCGGAATTGCGCCACCGTCAGCGCGGCCACGACCACCATCAAAATGACCGATTGCGCCGAGGAACCGCCGATATCATTGCCTTTGAAACCATCAAGATAGACTTTGTAGACCAGCGTGATCGGGTTGTTGGCGGGTTTGTCTTTCACCATCACGTCGATGATCCCGAAGGTATCAAACAGCGCATAGGTGATGTTGATCACCAGCAAGAAAAAGCCGGTGGGGGCCAAAAGCGGCAAGGTCACATCGCGAAACCGCCGCCAGCCCGAGCGCGCATCAATCAGCGCGGCTTCGCGCACGCTGGACGGCACAGCCTGAAGGCCCGACAGGAAGAAGATGAAGTTGTAGGGGATTTGCTTCCACACCGCGACGGTGATCAGCGCCAGCGCGGTATCTTGGTAATCAATGCCCACCCGCATGTCCCATCCAAACAGCGCGGCGGCTTGGGTGAAAGGGCCGATATGCATGTCAAACATCATCATGCCGATCAGCCCCACAACAGGCGGCGCGATGGCGTAAACGGAGATGAGCGCGGTTTTATAGGCGCCCGATCCCCGCATCACTGCGTCCGCCTTCACCGCAAGCAAAAGCCCAAGGCCGAGCGAGAGCGCTGTGACCGTGGCTGCAAAGAGCGCGGTGAATCCGGCGATATGGCGATATTCGTTTGAGGCGAGCGCGTCCCGGTAATTGTCCAGCCCGACAAAGGCCGCGCCAAAGCCGAACGGGTCCTCAAGATAGAACGAAGACGTCACCGCCTGCACCGAGGGCCAGTAGAAAAAGATCGCCACGATCAAAAGCTGCGGCGCCACAAAAAGCCATGGCGCCAGCGGGCGGTCGAATTGGGCAAGTTTGGCGGGATGCGCGGCGGGGCGCGCCATCCAGCGGCGCACGGCAGCCAAGCGCGCGGGGACAAGCGGCGAAGCAGTCATAGGCGTCTTTCAATGGGAAGGCCCCGGGGGTTCCCCCGGAGCCATGGAGGAGGGGGCCAGTTCAGCTTGCGGTCTTGGCGAATTTCGCCAAAAGGCCGTTCGCCTCGGTCTCGATCGTGTCGAGCGCGTCTTTCGGGCTGACCTCACCCGAGAAGATGCGGTTGAACTCGCGTTCCATCACGGTGCGGATTTGCGGATAGAAGCCCATCCGGTAGCCCTTGCTCCAATCGCCGCCCGGCAGCATCAGTTGTTTGATGCCCACTTCGGCAACCGGGGTTTCGTCATACCAGCCTTCGGCCTTTGCCATGTCATAGGCGGCGGTGGTGATCGGCACATAGCCGGTGTTCTTGTGCCAATAGACTTGGATTTCCGGCGAGGTCAGGAAGCTGAAGAATTCCGCCGTGCAGGCGTTTTCTTCCGCAGGTTTGCCTGCCATCGCAAAAAGCGCCGCGCCGCCGATGAAGGACTGGGTGCCTTCGCCAAGCGAATCCCAATAGGGCAGGAATTCCGCCGAGAACGGCATGGTGGCGGTTTTTTGCAACCCGCCAAAGCTGCCCGAAGAGCCGATCCAGAAGGCCACCTTGCCCTCTTCGAAGGGTTTTTGGTTATCCACCCAGCCCGCGCCATAGAAGCCAAACAGGCCCGCATCGGCCCATTCTTTGAGCTTATCGAACATCATCACAGTGTTGTCGTCATTGACGATGATCTCGGTGCCTTCGATCCCGTCATAGCCGTTGTTATTGGTCGCGAATTGCTGGTTGTTGCGCGACTTGAAGTTCTCCATGAACATCCAGGTCAACTGCGAAGCGGTCAGCGGAATGTAGCCCGCTTCTTTCAGCTTCGGCGCAACGGCTTCAAACTCTTCCCAAGTGGTCGGAGCTTCAACGCCCGCAGCGTCCATCGCCTCGGTGTTGATATACATGATCGGCGCCGAAGAGTTGAACGGCATGCCGATGAATTTGCCATCGGCATCGGCGTAGAAATTGCGCACGCCTGCGATGAAGTCTTCGCGGTTGAAGGGTTTGCCCGCTTGCACGATCAGATCTTCAGCGGCGATGGTCGCGCCTTTGGCGGCCATGATCGTGGCGGCACCCGCGTCGAACACTTGCAAGATATTGGGCTGTTCGCCCGAACGGAAAGCGGCGATGCCCGAGGCCAGCGCCTCTTCATAGGTGCCTTTCGAAAGCGGCGTCAGATGGCAGGCCGACTGCGCCTCGTTGAATTTCATCGAGATCTCGTTGATCACTTCGCCATTGCGGCCCCCCATGCCATGCCACCAGCTGATATCAGTCTGGGCAAAGGCAGAGGTGGCGCCAAGCGCGCCCACAAGTGTCGCGAGGGAAACGGTTTTGAACATGGGTCTCTCCGGGGTTCAGACGCGGCGGACCATGCTCAGGGGCTGTAACGGGCTATTAACTTTGGTGTGACGAGTTGATGAAATTCGGCGATTGGGTAACGGCCTGAGACTCCGGGGCTTTGCGCTAGGTGTAGCGGTCTTTCGGTGCGCCCCGAATGCGATCAGAGGGGGCGTCCGCCTCCCCGACCCCATCGACGACATCGCGCGTCACGTCATTGAAACTGTCATCAAGAAGGCGCGGCACCGAGGCGCCGCCCCACACGATCTCGGCCTCGCTCTAGTCTTGCAGGCCTTCTGCGATGGCGTCTGCCAAAATTCTCAATCCTTGCGGGGATCCGTGAATGCCATCCTTGTAGGAGTCAACGCTCCATTCGGGGATATCCGCGACTCGATGCACGGTCACCTCGTCGCCAAGCGCCGCAAGGAAGGGGGCGAACCCGCCTTCGAGGGCCTGTCCTTTTCCTTGTGGGTCCAGAAACTCTGCCTTGGTCGGATACAGCCAGATATGCAAGTTGCAATCACAGCCTTCGGTGATCTCCGTCAAGGCTTTGACCGGATCGCGCGGCGGAACAATCAACTCTGCCGGTGTCGGAGGCGCCTCCTGAGAAAGAAGGTATTTCTGCACCACATAAGCGAGTGCAGACCACGGGCGCTGACGCGGATGCGTGAGAGAACTTCGCCAAGAAGACGGCACGCCGAAATCCGCACTGTTGAACACGAAGACAACATGCTCTGCCGCGGCAAGCACATCGCGGTTGGCTTCAAGCCAGTTTACTTCGTTGACCACGGCCCAACTGCCCGCACTGATGGGCCAGACCTGTCTGCGCGGCGCGATTTCAGCCTCGCGCGCCTGCAGCACGAAGCTGAGACGATCCTCTCTCCGATAGCTGTTGCCGCACCACACAATGCTGTCACCGACAAGCAGAAGATCGTCTTCTCCATCTTCCCAGCGCGTCGCGGTGCTCATGTTGCGATCATTGATCACCCAATCATTTCGATTGAGGAAAGACCCGGATTGGTTGGCGCGCGGAACATAGCCGACCACGTTGTCTACGTCATATAGCGGAAAGTCGATGACGCCGACGAACCGCAAAGACAGCTCCACCACAGCAATAAGAAGCACTGGCACGAGTAAAAGAAAATACTTGTATTTCATCGTTTAGATCATCTGAAGCTTATTGCGTTTAATAGACGGTGCGTTGCAAAGGCGGGAAACGTCACAGTCGCTTAAATTATGCCCCAGACAGGTCAGGTTGATCCTGCCCCGGTGTTTTGCGCTGCACGAAAAAGCCGCAAGCCCAAAATGGGCCATCTCCACCAAATCTGTAGGGGGGGACTACCTTTGGCAGAAAGACCGACGGGGCACAGAGCACCCCGTAACAGCCCGAAAACATAAGGAATAAAGGGCCAAAACTGGCCTGAAGCGAACGAAAGCAAGTGCAAGTGATGGCACCAGAGCCCCGAGAAAACTTGCGATTGGAGCGCATTCTCTGCCGAAACGGAAGCGAGAGCAGCGCAAAGTCGCGCAGGAGATAACGTATTGAGAGACCAACCTTTTAAGGCCATCAGGGAAAGCCTAGAGCCGCAAACACCATCCGAGTTCGTCGGGACCAATGGCAGAAACTCGGATGGTGCGTCCGAGTTTTGCGATCAGCATCCGAGTTTCGCAAATCACCAATGAAATAAGGCTGATACTATGCGGACGGGAAGGATCACGGCGCGATGAAACTCGGATGCTGGAAAAGTGTCAGGATCAATGTCTAGCCGCCGTTTCTAACAGCATGGCGGAGGCATTACGATGCCGACCATACAGCGATAGCGTGAGAAGATTGTAAGTGGGGGGAGGATCATGAGACTAATCGCAGCCATCATCGGATCCACATTTGTCCCTACATTCGTGGCAGCGCAAGACGCCCGTGCCCTATGTGATACCGCCGCTGCGATGGCGAACAGGTCAGTCCATGCGACGGCCGAGCAAGCAATGGCCGTCAACTCTTTAAGAATTATCACATCGCTTTGGCTTGATGTCCCTCTGGCGAGAAGAGAAGAGCTTCAGGCGTTCATAGACAACATGATAGAGAATCAGAACGTTGAAATGAACCAAACCATCGCAGAAGCCAAAGTGCTTCTGGCGCTATGCCAAGCACACTGAGGCCAAGCTTAGGTTGGTCATTGAGGAGGACGTTCCGCGTAACTCAAGCCGGGGCAACCTGTTCCGCCAGCGGCCCAGAATTCCATCCAAGCGATCGGTCCCTCCGGAGAAATTCCCATCAGTGATTTGAGCTCAAGAACCGAACTTTGAGCACCTTCTCGGATGATTTTAGCATAGAGGAACGGTGAAGCAGAGGTCAGACCGTCAGCGGAAAGCGTGATCTCTGCATGGCCAAGATCAGGATATAACTGCGCATCTATTCGGAACGCATTCGCCGCACAATTCCTCATGCCGCGATTTAGCTGTTTGAATACAGCTTGGTAGTTTGAGGCGACCAGAACAGTTTTCTGCGGAGCTGTGTTGTCTAGTTGAGCCTGCGAAGTACATGCGCAGATAAAAGTTAAGCTAGCGAAGGCAACTGCTCGGATAATCACCAGACTTCCCCTTTTTTTACTTTTCGACCCGTCTGGCCGAAACCGATGATATCGGCAAAGTAGCTACTCTGTCCGCTCACGGTGTCCTCCCAAAATAAACCACTCGGCCAACGACGCGGAGTTGATCGATGGATTCAGCCCCGAAGATTTCGACCGGATAGCCTTCCTCTGCGTTGTCTGAGACGAGTTCGAGGCGGCCGTCGAGACGCCAGCGGGCGCGCTTGACCAATAGACGGTCTGACACGTTGAAGACGTAGATGCAGCCATGCTCGACCTCGCGCTGGCTGTGATCGACGACGAGAAGCGCGCCGTCTGGAATCGTCGGCTTCATCGAAGTTCCGCGCGCCCAGATGACCGAGCAGTGATCCGGCCTCGCGCCCTGATTGGAGAGGAAGCGCCGAGTGAAAGCTACCACACCATCGGCCTGCTCTGAGACCGGGACAGCTCCCGGCCCGGCCGAGGCCTGCACATCGTTGTAAATTGGCAATCTGACAAAATCCGGTTGGTTGAAATCAATGATCGGTGCTGCAGGCCGTTCGTCCCTTCGGCCTCTCTCGGAGATGCCGACAATCACATCGTGCAGTCGCCGCCCCGCTCCATTTTTGGAGATATCGTCCTCTGAAAAGGCGATCTGATCGAGCGTAACGCCCGCTGCTGCCGCGATCTTCGCGGCATTCACAAACGAGGCAGTGGAAGTCTGCGCCGCATATTTTTCCATTGTTCCCTTGGGAATTCCTGTCTTTTCAAACATTTCCTTGACGCCCCCACCGGCAGTAATTGCCGATGCTACACGAGCGCGCAGTCGCGCCTCCTCCACATTTGGGAGCGAAGGCGTGGCATCATCCATATTTGGATTGACCGGCTCCATTTGTGGAGTTATTCCTTTCATATGCAGACGACGAACGCCGCCTGCGATTGCAACCCGTGACACTGAAAAAAGCCGATGCGCCAACATCGACTTTCAACAGGAGGCCAACCAGATGAGTAAAATCTGGACGAAAGCCCAGATCAAATGCGCCCTCGAAGAAGCTGGCATGACCCTGACGGGTCTTGCCGAACTCAAGGGCGTCAATCCGAGCCAGATGCGGTCCGTTTGGAGCCGCCCATCGCGCCCCGCCGAAAAGGCGATTGCCGAGTTTCTCAGCGTGCCTGCGGCGGAACTTTTTCCGACTCGTTATCCCATTCGGAAGTCCTCGCTCCTTTCTGCCGAGAATGAGGCCCTGATCGCAAGGAAAAAGGCGGCGCGCCTTTCGGACAAAGGAGCCGCCGCATGAGCCCGATTTCGTCCAAAGACTACTCATTTCTTGACGGGTCTGCCGAGGGTTTTCGGCGCTCGGCGGGTGATCTGGGGGAAGTGATCGCGATCCTGTCGGGCGGTGTGCGCCCTGATGATTGGACCCGCTCGCGGCTCGCGCAGAGCCTGCGCAAGTTGCAGAGCTTCCTGATCGCCGAGGCACATGAACAGGAAGGCCGCACGGCCGTGAGTGAAGATGCTGCGCTGCGCGCGGCGGTGGCCACAATGATGGCCCGGCCCGTGAGCGTGGCGATGCCGATCACGGAGGTGGGCCATGCTGGATAATCTTTGCCGCCAGTTGGCGCGTGCGATCCCCCCCGCGCGCTTCGCAAGCGGGTGGTGGATCACCGGCGCCCTCATTGGCGGGCTCATCTTTTGGGTGTGGTTCGTTCACCGGATCGTGAGGTGCCTGCAATGATGGTCCGTCATTTCCACACTGCGCCCCGCCCGAGGATCAAACGCCATGCCGCCGCGTTGGCGCTGGCGCAACGCCTTGCGCATGAGCCTTCAAATGCGCTGGTCTCGGCCTTTTTGGCGGCCACGCTGGGCGAGGTCCGGATCCGCGGTGATCGTTTCGAGGCCCGCGCCTATGGGTTTCGCGCCACTTCGGTGCGGAACCGGGCGCAAGCAGTGCGCAACTGGATAGCTGCAGTGACCAGCGAAGCGGAACCGGCTGCGGCAGGGAGGGTGGCGTGATGGCCTGCGCCGAACTCGCCCCCTGTCCGTTCTGCGGGGTTGAAGCCAAGCTATATGGCACGTCCTCGGATGGCTACCTGCATTGCCCGAATGATGCCTGCCCGGTGAAACCCTCGGTCTTTTCAAAGCGCCTTGGGTTCAAAGGCAACTTGATTGAAGCCTGGAACACACGGTCCAGCCCTGCAGATCGGGCGGTGACGTGATGGTGGGGATTGTCCAGGCCCCTCTTCTTCTCAATGCCGCGCAGGTCGCGGAGTTGGCACGGGCGCATTTGGTGTTGCTGGCGCAAGTCGATGCGTTGGCCGCGCAAGCACAGGCCGGGCGCGAGAGCAAGATCATCGGCCAGCTGCTTGAACAGGCGGCTGGCACGGCGCGCGGGGCATCCAGCCCAGCGCGATAAGGGTCAAAAAATGGATACAGGCATGACGACCGAATATTTTACCGAGATCGCGGTCAATTTGATCCGCGTGCCCGAAGATCGCGCAAGGGCCTTTGACCCGGATGGGGCTGCGGCGTTAGCGGGCCTTATTGAGGCGCAGGGGCTAATGCACCCGATCAGCGTTCGCCCGCATTTTTCCCATAGTGAAGACCAGCCCGCTTATGTGCTGGTGGCGGGGCTGCATCGGCTGCGCGCCTTTGAACAATTGGGTCGCAGCGCGATCCCCGCGCGGGTGGTGGCCGAACAAAGCAATGACGAAGCGCGGATGGATGAGGTTTTGGAAAACCTTGGCCGCAATGAATTGACCGCGCTGGACCGGGCGCAGCATCTTTACGAGCTGAAAGTGGTCTATGAGCGCTTGTATCCGGAGACCCGCGCAGGAGTAGCGGGTGGCAAAGCCCGGCAAGGCGCAGCAAACGAAATCTTTTCGTTTGCTAAAGATACGGCCGAGAAGGTCGGGATTTCGCAGCGCGCAATCCAAATCGCGGTGAAGATCTGGACGGGCCTGACGCCCGACAGTCGCCGCCGCTTGGCGGGCACCAAAACCGCCACCAACCAATCGGAAATCAAGCTGCTTTCGGAGCAATCGCCAGCCCGGCAAGAGCGGATTTGCGACATGATCCTGAGCAACCCGCCTGCTGCTGCGGGTGTAGGGGATGCGCTGGTGCTGATTGAGCGCGGGGTGCGGCCGGACGTTTTTGAAAAGCGCTATACCGCCGCGCATAAGGTGATCGAGGCACTCGACGATGCCACCCTTGACCGAGTGCTGCTGGCGCATGAAGCGCGTGTGATCGCCTCGCTTAAGCGGCAGGGGAAGATCTGATATGCCTGCCCGCCACCGTGATCCTTTGACGAAAGACCTCTTTGAGTGGCAGCCGCCGAAAGTGGCTCTCGGCTATAGCGCCGACGTCATCGGGCGTGGGCGGCTGGATAGCAAGATCGCGCGGATCATCGCGCATGCACTCCGCGATGCGCGCGATAGCGGCCTGAACCGCGCCCGCGTCGCTCGTGAAATGGCTGACTATCTTGGCCGCCCTGTTTCTGAGGCGATCTTGAACAAATGGGCCTCTGAGGGGTCTGACGAGCATCGAATCCCGCTCGATGCGTTTGTCGCGCTGGTCCATGTCACCGGTGCGCGCGATCTTCTAGGTTTTGTGCCGGGCGAATTCGGCCTGACGGTGATCGAGGATGAATATGCCGCGCTGATCGAAGAGCGGCTTCTTGAGGAACACATCGAAGAAATGCAGGCGCGGCGCAACGCGCTTGCCGCACGCCGGAGGGTGAACCGGTGAAAGATATGGTCACCCGTCAAGAATGGTTTACCGCGCGCGAACTGGCCGAGGCAGTCAGTCGCCGTGGCCTTGCTGGATACCCGAAGAGCGAGCGCAACTTCCGTGCCCTCGCCGAGCGTCAAGGCTGGAATACGGGTGTCCTTGCCCGCAAGCGTGCCGGGCGCGGGGGTGGGATGGAATACCATTTCTCGGCCCTACCCCTCGATCTACAAGCGGCTCTGGCGGCGCGCGAAGCCAAGACCTGCGTTGTGGAAGCCATGAACGCGCAGGCGCTGCGTGAAGAGCGCCAGCTGGCGGCACTTCGGGCCGCGCATCAGCCCAAGCATGCCGTTGGTGCACGCGAGGCCCGTGCAGAGATTACGCGTGCGATCGACACCTTTGCAGTGGCCAAGGGGCAAGGCCGCGCCTGGGCGATCCGAGCCTTCTTAGAGGCGCAGAAAATCCATTTGGCGCGTTGTGCGGCGAGCGAAAAAGTCTCTGATCACAAGCCCATCACACCGGCCGAAGCGAAGCTTTTGCAAAAGCCTGACCCGATGGTCGAAGGCTTTGGCGTGACAGCCGAAACGATCCTGACAGCCAATGCGCGGGCACGTGGCGGTGTGCCTAAGCTTTCCGAACGGTCACTTTGGCGCTGGTTCCAAGCCCGTGACGCTGGTGCGGTTGTCGCTTTGGCGCCTGCCCCCACGAAAGCGACTGATCCTATCCCGCCCGGTTTCGCCGGGTTCTTGAAGCACTATGCAATCGGAACAAAACCAGACGCGACCGAAGCCCTTTCCGAATATCTGAAAACCGATCCGCCGGAACACCTGCGGCTGACGATTTCTCAGGTGCGATATGTTCTCAAGAACAAGCTCAATGACATTGAGCGCAATGTGGGGCGCGAAGGATTGCTGACGTTGCGCTCTCGCATGGCCTATATCGAGCGCTCGACCGAAAACCTTTTGCCGACAACGGTTTATACCGCCGATGGCAAAACCTTCGACGCTGAGATCGCTGATCCGCGATCGCGCCTACCGATGCGTCCGGAGCTGACCTCAATCCTTGATGTGGCGACACGCAAATGCGTCGGCATTGCCGTGAGCCGCAAGGAGAACGTGATCGCCGTAACCGAGGCGTTGCGCCGGGCCTGTGAGCAGAATGGCATTCCCGCGATGTTCTATACCGACCGTGGTGCGGGCTACAAAAACAAGACCTTCGACGCCGAAGCAAGCGGGTTGATGGCACGGCTGTCGATCACGAAGATGCATGCCCTGCCCTATAACAGCCAAGCCAAAGGGATCATCGAAAGGTTCAACAAGACAGTCTGGAACCCGCTTTCGAAACGGTTTCCCACTTATATCGGCGCAGATATGGACAAAGAGGCGGGGCAGTTCGCACATCGCAAAACCCGCCGCGATATCAAGGAATTCGGCGAGTCACGGCTTTTGATGCCCTGGGACGAATTCCTTGCCACCTGTGAACGCGCCGTGGCCGAGTATAACGACCGCCCGCACTCCGCCCTGCCCCGCTTTGAAGATCCGGAAACCGGCAATCTGCGCCACATGAGCCCGAATGAAGCATGGGCGGCGCATGTGCGTGACGGGTTTGAGGCACTCCTGCCCGATCCGGGCGAGATCGACGATCTGTTCCGGCCCTATGAGGTGCGTGTCGTACGCCGTGGGCTGGTTGAATGGAACCGCAACACCTTCTTCCATGATCGGCTCGAAGCCTATCATGGTGTGCGGGTTCTCGTCGGTTATGACGACAATCAAGCAGAGCGGGTCTGGGTGCGCGAGATTGCCGATGACGGCCAACCAGGGCCACTGATCTGTGTGGCTCGTTTCGGCGGCAACCGCACCGATTTCATCCCGCGCACGTTGCAAGACAAGGTCGAACAAACCCGTCTTGAGGGCCGCAAGAAGCGTGTTCAGGCGAAGTTGCGCGACATCGAGGCCGAAGCGGCCGCGCCGCTCATTGTGGAGCAGCCGGTCGCGCCGGTGGCCAGTTTCATTCGGGAACCGAAGGCGCCTGAGACGGTACAGGAAGCTGTGCCGCTGAAAACGGCGAAAAAGCCCCGGTTCGCGACTGATCTCGATTTGGCCCTATGGGCGGTCGAGCACCCCGCAGAGGCGTCAGATGGGCAAATGCGCATCCTGCGCGACTGCATGAACCAACCCGCATCGGTTGAATATTTCCGATCGTCAGGCGTCGACCTCGATGCCCTTGCAAAGCTTTTACGTGGCGCCGCCTGACGATCAAGACAGTGAGGAGAGCATAAAAAATGCGAGACGTATTTGTCGAGACAGAGAATGTCCGGAAATTCCTTGGGTCTCTCGCGGACTTAGAACATCGCGGCGCAAAAGAAGCCTGCATGATGGTGGTCGATGGCAAGCCCGGGCTTGGCAAGACCTCTCTCATGGCACGCTGGCAGGCTCAGAACGACGCGGTTTATATCCGCGCGGAGGTTGGCTGGGATGGCGGAATGTTCATCCACAACCTGCTGCGCGAACTGGGTGAAGAGCCGCCGCGCGCAAAAGCCAAGCGTTATGAGCGGGTCATCGAGATCCTGTTTGAAAAGTGGCATGCGGCCCAGATCGCCCGGCGCCCCTTTGGCTGGATCGTCGATGAGTGCGACCTTGTGGCTGGCAAGCGCGAGGTGATGGAAACGATCCGGGGCATTTCTGACGCTTTGCAGATCCCGACGATCCTTGTCGGCATGGGCACGCTGCGCGATATCATCAAACGCTATCCGCAAATTGAAAGCCGGGCTCCGCGCCGCGTCCGGTTCGAGCCTGCGACGCAAGAAGATGTGCGAGCGCTGATCGAAGGGCGCTGCGAGGTGGCGGTCGCTCCGGATCTGGTCGAATTCGTGCATCGCGCCAGCGGCGGTTTCAATCGCGAAGTGGTCGAGGCGATCGGCTATATTGAACGTTTTGGCCATCGCCTCGATGACATTGGCGAGGGCGTGACCGTTGCGGACATGGCCGGTCAAGTGATCATGCATAACCGCAACACCGGTTCTGCGGTGGCTGTTCCGGGGGCCTACTGATGCGGCTCGCTCCCGGCACTGTTCCAAATGAATTGATCGATGTGCTGATGGACGGTGAAACACACCGGCTCGAAACATTGTGCAACACGATGATCTACTCGAAGGAGCAAATCATCCGTGCAGCGGTGAAGCTGGCAGATCACGGGCTCATGGATCGCCATAGCGAACCCGGTGAATACCGACTGTCTGAGCGGGGCTTGATCCAGGTGCGCTCTGGCTTTCGGATCAAATCCGGCCCGACGAGGGCCCATGGCAAGATCCGCCGTCAACACGACACGTTCCGGGTGCGCGCCTGGAAGGCGATGCGCGTGCTTGGCATCTTTACCCTAGGCGAAGTGATCGCGGCAGCCGAGCGCGGCGAGGCCGATCCCGGCTACAATCTTCGCCACTATATGCGAGTGCTGATCAAGGCGGGTTATGTGATCGACCTCCCATCTAAGGTCGTTGGCACGAAACCGACCTCGCCCGGTTTCAAGCGGTTCCGGTTGATCAAGAACACAGGAGCTTTGGCCCCGGTCTATCGCCCGCGTCAGAAGGTGCTGTTCGATTTCAATACCGGCACAGAGATCGCGATCGGGGAGGCCGTGCCATGCCTTTGATCGATCTGCCGCCGCCTGAATGGGTCGAACTGCTCCGCGCAGAGAAGGCAAAGGGCAAATCCATCGCGCAAATCGCACGCGAGGTCGACATGCCGCGCCCCTCCGTCTCGATGCTGATCAACGGCACCTATCCGGCCAAAAGCCTTGATCTGGTGACGCGCAAGCATGGCGCGGCGGTCATGCGGCTTTATCGCGATCAGATGATGTGCCCTCACCTGCGCCGGGGCATCCCGGCGGAGGACTGCCGTCGCTTCGCCGCGGCACCGATGTCCACCTCGAACCCCGAAAAACTTCGTCATTGGGGCGCGTGCCGCGCTTGCCCCATCAACCCGCTGAAAGGAGGCGACGATGTCTGATTGTCTGACCCCGGAACAGATCGTGACCCGTGCCGGAACCGGCCTTGGCAAGATCGATCTTTGGGGGCCTCGAGGCATCACCATGGTCAGCTTTCAGGAGATCGAGGCGATGGCCTGCCTGCTTGCCGATTGTGGACTGACGCCGATCTACCCCGGCGCGCCGATGCCCCAATTCACCTTCACTACCACCCCAAACACTCAGGAGCCGGATCATGGCTAAGGAGCTCACCATCTCGATCGACGAGGGAACCATCATCCTCGTTGCCCAGATCCTGAGAAACGAACGCGGCGTCGACGATGTCAATCTCGATGACGCCTCGGCTGCGATCACAAAAGCCGTTCAGCACCTATTTCCCCGCAAACGCAAAACCACCACCCGCAACAAGGAACCCCAAAATGTCTGATTTCTCCCCCGCTGCGGTGCCCACGGGCATCGTTGAGGTCAATGGAAAGCCCTACATGGCCGATGCCAAGGGCGCGTTGATGCCTGTGGAACTGATCAAGCCACAGCACCTTCTTGAAGATGAAACCGTTCGCAAGATCATGGGCTTTGCCTTGGCGCTGAGCGAGCAGGTCAAGCGCTTCAAAGAGCATACGTTCGAGGATCTTGGCGCTTTCGACGCCATTCTCGAGCAGCAATATGGTCTCACCAAGGGCGGTCCGAAAGGCAATCGCACCTATCAGACCCATGACGGGCTGATGAAAATCGAGGTGCGCGTCAACGATTTGATGGATTTCGGCCCCGAGCTGCAAGTGGGCAAGGCGCTACTCGATGAATGTTTGAACGAGTGGTCAGCCGACAGCCGCCCGGAAATCCGCGCGCTGATCACCAAGACGTTCAACACCGATAAAGAAGGCCAAGTGAACCGGGCCCTTCTGTTCACAATGTTGAGCCTCGAGGTGGAAGACACACGCTGGAACCGCGCGATGGACGCGATCCGCGAGGCGATCCGTGTCGTCGGCTCGAAAACCTATTACCGGATCCAGATGCGTAGCGCACCCGATGCGCCGTGGACTTCGGTGACGATCGACCTCGCAAAAGCCTGAGATTTCCCGGCCGCCCACTCCGGCCGGTCCCCCCGCCACTCGCGGACCCACCCAAGCCAAACAGGAGAGACCTATGGCGAAAACGACCACTTTTTCGAAATCTGACCTGATCGACGCCGTCGCGGCGCATACCGGTTTTGCAAAGACCAACGTCAAGGACATGCTCGACGCCACGCTTGGCGAAATCGGCACCCAGACCGCCGCTGGGTCGAAAGTGACACTCATCGGCTTCGGATCTTTCGAACAACGGCACAAAAAGGCCCGCATGGGGCGCAACCCGGCCACGGGCGCGGAGGTCGAGATCCCGGCCAGCACGCATTTGGCATTCAAGCCCGCGAAACCGAAAAAATCCTGACGCGAAACGCCCCTCGGGCGACCGGGGGACGTCGTCTCGGCGTGGTGGCCGGGGCCTGATGAGCAGCTGGAGAATGGCATGTATACCTTGAAGCACCTGGCCGACGGAAGCACGGAGCTTTGCGTTTTGAAACCGTTCCGCGTGGCCCTGTTTTACGACCAGACGCTGGCGGCCACCGTGGCCGAAAGCCTCAACGACCTTGAAAGCCTGCGCGAACCGAGCGTTCCGGGCTTTAAGGATGCAGTGGAAGAAGACGCGGCCAATGATTTTGGTGATGATGACGGCGCGTGGCCGATCGAGAGTGAAAGCGCATCGCGTGACCCGGTGCCGTTGGTGAAAGATCGCGCGGCGGCATCGGCTGAGCTCGAATGCGAAGGCACCCACGGCGAAGCGACAATGCCTGCGCAAAAAGTTGACGGTCGGCAAATCGACGCGAACAAGCTTCTGGATGCCATTGTGGATTCAATGAAAAAGGATGTGGCAGCGGAAGCCGCCGCTAAGCAAACGGAAGCCCCAAAGGCCGAACCGACCGAGAATGATTGGGACGGCGCCTTTATTGCGATCCAAGGCGGGGCGACGATGAGCGATGTGGCTGAGACGCTTGGTGTGTCCATGCCGCAGCTTCGGGGCAAATACGGGGCTTGGAGCCGAAAGCAAAAGAAAGATGCCGTTGTTCCCGAGCCAATGGCCAATGACACCCCTGCACCAGCTTCAGCTGCCGAGAATGAGCAGCGCCCGTTTTGGTGGCGTCAACTCGTCGAAATGCTCGGCAAGCTCGGCTATCGCGACGGCTGGACCGCGCAGCGCGATCTTGAGCTTGTTGAAGCCTTGGCCAGTGGCCGGCAGATGGCCGACATCGCAGATGCTCTTGGCGTCGAATTCGGGAAGGCCAAGGCGCGCTTCATCGCGCTGACGCCCGACGGTTTGACGATCGAAAAGCAGTCGCAGCTTTTGCAGGTGCTGCGTGCCCGCGCCGGGGCCGCCTGACATGATGATCTCGACCGATTTCGGCGTTCATATCAACCCACAATTCGTCGCGGCGATGGAGTGGGTCACCGGGCCCACTCCGAAGCCTAGCGGCTACAAGGCGCTGCGGGTGACGATGTGCACAGGCGCTGTGTTTCATATTGAGGCGGCTCCGACGAATTTCGGGGCCGATCAGATCGAGGTCGCCATTCTCAAAGCGCATGCGGGAGGTGTTCAGTGACCAACCTCAATGCAGTGATCAATATCGCCAAGGGCCAGCTCGGCATGGCCGAGGATGATTACCGCGCGATGCTGAACCGCGTCACCGGCAAGGCCTCGCTCAAGGTGATGTCCGATCGTCAGAAAACCGCCGTTCTTGACGAAATGAAGCGCTTGGGGTTTTCCAAAACAAGCGGCAAGCGCGCGCCTGCGAAACGGGCAGATGTGCGCTATTGCCATGTGCTTTGGGGGCTCTTGCAAAAGGCGGGGGTGGTGAAAGTGGCAGGCGCGAAGGGGCTCAACGCCTTCATCCGCGCCCGCTATGGCGCCGCCTGGGGCGCGGTGCCGATCGACATCGACCGGATGACCGACGCCAAGCAGATCAGCACCGTGATCGAGGCCCTGCAGGCTTGGTGCAAACGCCACAACATCCCCACTGAATTGCCTAGGGAGGGAGATCGGAAATGATGACCTTCGTGCTTGACTATCTGCGCGCCCATTACTGGCTGACCGTCGCCGCCCCGGGCACGATGATCGTGATCACCGCCACCGTGTTCTGGGGGCTGAAATGAGCGGCCTGCGCCCCGACATGCCGATCCACCAGCGCATCGCCACGATTGTCGAGGCGCTTGAGGTGGTGCTGAACCGCAGCCCGCTGATGGAAATCGGAGGCACTGGAAATGGCGATGGGCAATTCGTCTGGGTCAGGGGGCCAGGCGAAAAAGACATGGATACCGGGATCCATGTGGAAGAAATTGCCCGCGAATTGGAGGTGTTGCTCTGATGGTCGCCTATTCCTTTCAGAAGCGCTTCGCGCCGAAGATCGTCGATGGCTCAAAACGCCAGACGATCCGAGGGCAGCGCAAGCGCCATGCCCGCCCTGGAGAGATGCTCCAGCTTTTCACGGGGATGCGCACGGTGCATTGCCAGAAAATCATCCCGGATGTGCGCTGCCTCGGTGCTGACCCGATCCGCATTGAATTTGATCTCGAAGGCAATATTGCGGCGATCGAAGTCTGCGGGGCGGCGATCGATGATCTTGATACCTTTGCGGTGGCGGATGGCTTCGAGGCCTCGTTCGACATGGCTGGCTTCTGGGTGATGCAGCATGGCTTGATTCGCACATTCCGCGGAACGCTTATCACCTGGGATGTTGTGTGATGGCTGCGAACACCAGTGCTGCCGTCATGGCCCAACGCGCCGAGCCGCATGACAGCCTTGACGACTTCCCGACGCCGCCTTGGGCAACGCGCGCGCTATGCGAATGGATTCTGGCTCAGGGAGACGATCTCTCGTTTTGCTATTGCCGTGAGCCTGCCGCGAACCGGGGGCATATGGTGCGACCGTTGCGCGAAGTGTTCGGGGCGGTTCGAGCATCCGATGTGCACGATTATGGCGTGGGTTTCTTGGTAGAGGATTATCTTTTTGGGCCGCGTCCCTCAGTCGTGGATTGGACGATCACCAACCCACCATTTCGGCTTGCGGAGCAATTCATCAGCCGGGCGCTTGAGACGAGCCGCTGCGGTGTGGCGATGCTTGTGCGCTCAACCTTCATCGAAGGGAAAAGCCGCTGGACCTCACTGTTTTCGGTCACTCCCCCGAGCCATGTGCTGCAATTTTCGGAACGTGTCTTGATGCTGAAAGGACGGTTGGTGCGCGATGGGGCGGTTTGCCCGAAGCTGAAACGCCGCGTCACCTCAGCCACAGCCTATAGCTGGCTGGTGTGGAAATTGCCCCTTACGGTCCCCCCGCACACACGCCTAGAATGGATACCGCCCTGCCGATCCTCCCTTACTCGCCTCGGAGACTACGATGACCCGCAACTTTGACGTGCCCGAATCGCTCGTCGATGTGGCCGAAACTTTCGGCCTTGGCGTGGTGCTTACTCTCATGCAACAGTTCGGCGGGCAGGAGGTCGAATTTCCGCGCCGCAAGCCGTCAGCCGCCCTGGTGGAAGCCTTTGGCGAAGAGCGTGCGCGGGATCTGTGTCATTTCCTGTCGGGCCAGCGGCTTTACGTGCCGCACGGTCGGGCTGGCAAGAAGCGGCTCGAGGTGCAGAGGCTGGCCGAGACCGGACGCGGGCGGCGCGAAATCGCCGCAGCCCTTGGAATTTCGCAGCGCCATGTGCGGCGGCTTGCGAACCGGCCACCAGATCAGCTCCCTCTCTTTCCTAACGATTGACCCCCGGACCTGTGTCCGGGGGTTTTGCTTTCGCGCGCGTGTCAGGGGTGGGGAAACGCGCGAGGAGCAAGAAATGCAAACAAGCGAGCAAGGGATCGAGGCACTCACCCTCGAAGAAGGCGAGGTGCTGAAGGCCTATCGCTGCCCGGCAGGCAAATGGACGATCGGCCCAGGGCTGACCGCCGCGTCGGGGGTGATTGATCCTAAGCCGGGCATGGTGATCACCAAGGCACAATCGCGCGCGCTGACGAAGCAGGCTTTGGCGCGCAATTATGAGCCGCGCGTGGCAGGTGCCATGCCAAGTGCCGCGCAGCATGCCTTTGATGCAGGCATTTTGTTTGATTGGAATACCGGCGCGATCAAACGCGCAAGCTGGGTGAAGCTGTGGCGCCACGGCGCCGCGCGTTCCGCCGTGGAAGCCAAATTCCGGCTTTGGAACAAAGGCGGCGGCAAGGTGCTGCCCGGCCTTGTCAAGCGGCGCGAGCGCGAGCTGCTGATCCTGTTTGATGCCGAATATCCCGTCCTCACGCAGGAGTTTACCTCGAAATCAATCGGCTTTGCCCGGTGGATGCTGAAGATGACCGTTGACGAGAAGTTTGAGGCGATGGGGGCTTTCTCGGCGCTCGGCTATAAGGTTGGCGGCAATCCCAAGATGATCGATGCGGCCGAGGTGCGTCGCTTCCAGTCTGACCACGCGCTCACCCCGGACGGCCTGATCGGCCGCGCTACCCTGTCCACACTTCAGCGCCGGATCGACGCGGCTGCCAAGGCCAAAGCAGCAACGCCTGCGGTTGGGGCAACCGGCTCGACCGCCGCCAGCCTCACGCTGCCCGAAGGCACCTCAGATTTTACCGATTGGCTCTCTGCCCAACCTTGGGTGATCGGGGCGGTCGCTGGTGTCATTGCGCTCTGGGTGCTGTGGCGTGCTTGGCAATACCGCGACGTGATCGCGGTCAAACTCACAACCCGCGCGCCCCGATTGGCCGCCCTGCTTCGGAGCTTCTGATGTCTGCACTTGCAACTCTTGCCGGTTCGGCCGGTCTCAAAGTCGTTGAACGGATCATTGCAAAGAAGTTCGGCGACGGTGCGGGCCAGTTGGCCGGTGATGTCTTGGGCGCAGTGGCAGAGCAGGTTGGCGTACCTGTTGAGCAACTCGACCAAGCGGCGGTGGAAAAGCCCGCGCTGGTGACACAGGCGCTGCGCGATGTCGAAGAGCGTAGCCCGGAACTGATCGCGCTCTACGCCGCAGGTATTGAACTCCAGCGCGCACAGCTTGCCGCAGAGGCCAGCGAGCCGATCTGGATGCGCGCGTGGCGCCCGGCGGGCATGTATCTGCTTGGGCTGCTGTGGCTGTGGAACGTGATCGTGGTCCACATCGTCAACGCCGCCGCGAAGATCGACCTGCCGCAGATGCCCTTCGATCAGCTCGTGCAAATTTCCGGGCTCTACATGGGCCTTTATATGGGCGGTCACACGATCAAGGACGCCGTCACGAAATGGCGGGGCAGCGGAAAATGACCGACGTCCCAAGCCATATGCCCAGCCATTTTGCAGACAGTTTGAACCGGGCGCACCAGCGCCTCGATGGGCATGAAGAGCGGATCCGCAAGATCGAACTCGACGGTGCCACGATGGCGGAATGGCGCAACAACACCACAGATAAGCTCGATTCCATTCGGTCCAGCATCACCTGGCTGATCCGGCTCATTCTCGGCGGCCTCGTTGCCGCTGCAATCACTTTCGTTGTCTCTGGAGGGCTCAATGGCGCGCAGTAATGAGGAAAAGCGCCGCAAGGCCCGGTCAGACTATGTTTTCCGCCGTTTCACAGCCGCCACCATTGCGGCCGCTTATGGCGTTTCGGAAAGCACCGTCGGGCGCTGGAAGAAAAGCGCCAAAGAAGAGGGCGACGATTGGGATCGCGCCCGCACGGCCCATGTGATCGCGGGCGAAGGCGTCGAGGCGGTGGTTTCCACTGTCGTCGAAGATTTCATGATCCAAGCGCAAGAGATCTTGGAAGAGATCAAATCGGGCGATCACTCAACCGGCGAAAAGGTTTCGATGCTCGTCGCGCTTTCGGATGCGATGACGAAGATGGCGGCTTCCGCCAAGAAATTCGCACCCAAGATCTCGGAACTCGGCGTGGCGCAAGATGTCATGGGCAAGATGCTCGAGTTCGTGCGCGAAAACTTCCCGCAACACTCGGCCGCGATCCTTGAGATCATCGAGCCGTTCAGTGAGCGGCTGGCCGAGATCTACACGTCATGACACGGCGGCCGCAGCTGAAGGCCGCTGTCAGCAAGAAGGACTTCCGCGACAAGATCGCGGAAATGGCGAGCGATTTTGCGCGCCATATCGAATTGAATGTCGAGGCGTTCTCGCCCGATCTCGCCGCAAAGAAAGCGCGCTTGGCAAGGGTCGCGGAGCCCGATGGGTTTCAGTTCTTCATGGAGACCTATCTGCCCCATTATGTGAAGGGCGAGCACAGCCTGTTTCACCAGCATATCTTCGCGCGCGTGCCTGAGATCCTCGCCTCCGAAAAGGGTGTGCGCGATCTTTTCATCGCGCCGCGTGGGGCTTCGAAATCGACCCACCTGTCGCTCGGCTTTGCGCTTTACTGCATCGCGCGCGGGCTCAAGCGCTACATCATCGAAGTCTGCGACGTTTACGAGCAAGCCGCGCTTTTGATCGAGGCGATCAAGGCCGAGCTTACCACGAACGTCCGTTTACAGAATGATTTTCCTGACGCTTTCGGCCCGGGGCGGCTTTGGCGCGAGGGGGAGATCGTTACACGCAACAATATCCGCGTCGAGGGGCTGGGCGCGGCCAAGAAAATCCGGGGGCGCCGCCACGGCCCCTATCGGCCCGATCTTCTGTTTCTTGACGACATCGAGAACGATGAACAGGTGCGCAGCCCCGAACAGCGCAAGAAGCTCTGGAACTGGATCTATCGTGCCGCGCTCAAGGTCGGGCCGCCCGATGGCAGCATGGATGTGATCTGGGTCGGCACGGTGCTGCATTTCGACGCCGTGATCGTGCGCGCGGCCAAAGCGCCCTTGTGGAACGTGACCGAGTTCCAAGCGGTGGTGAAATTCCCCGACCGAATGGACCTTTGGGACCAGTTCGAAGAAACCTATCACAACGATGGCGAAGAGGCCGCGCGCGCCTTTTACACCAGCAACAAGGCCGAGATGGATCTGGGCGCCGTGATCAACTGGCCCTCGGTCCAGCCGCTCGTCTGGCTGATGCTTGAGCGCGCGGCCGATCATGCTGCCTTCCAGACCGAGTATCAGAACAAACCAATCAGCGAGGGCAACCCG
Source organism: Rhodobacter sp. TJ_12 (assembly GCF_020023995.1). GTDB lineage: Bacteria > Pseudomonadota > Alphaproteobacteria > Rhodobacterales > Rhodobacteraceae > Rhodobacter. The sequence goes on from NZ_NRRD01000006.1 coordinate 24,178, forward strand.
TTTGGCGATCTGACCTATTGGGTGCAGCCGCTGCGCGACTGGATCTTCTTTGGGGCAATCGACCCCAGCCTTGGCAAGAAAAGCAAGGGCCGCGACCCTTCGGCAATCTTGATCGGCGGATTTGATCGCATGGAAGGCCGGATGGATGTGGTCGAGGCCTCGATCCGCAAGCGCCTGCCCGATGTGATCATCTCCGACACGATTGCGCTCCAGCGCGAATATCGCGCGCTGATGTGGTTTGTTGAAACCGTCCAGTTTCAGGAGTTCCTGCGCACCGAGCTGATGACGCGGGCTGCGAAGGAAGGTGTGGGCATTTCGGCGGTGCCGATCACGCCATCGACCGACAAGGATTTGCGCATCGAACGCCTTCAGCCTCCGGTCTTGGCGGGCTTGATCCGCTTTAACCCGGCGCAACGCACCTTGATCGACCAGCTGCAGCAATGGCCGAACGGAGACCATGATGACGGGCCCGATACGCTCGACATGCTTTGGCAAAACACCCTGTTTTACGCCGGAAAGGGCGGCGGCGGCGGGGATATGCTGACAGCGAGCACGCCCACCGGGGGCGACCGCCTGGGCGGCTATCGGTTGGGAGGTCGGTGATGATCCGTATCAACAAAGATCTCCATATCAACCCCGCATTCGTTGCCTCATTGGAGTGGGATCGTAGCAACTACGCGTTCGGCCCTAGCGATAGCGTTCTGGTCATAACAATGCATGACGGCAAGGAACATCTTGTTAGGCATCAGCCTTGGTATCTCGACGGGACAGATGCCTATGCGGTCGAGCGTCAGATTCTCGCCAGCATTGAAGAAGGGGACGCGCGATGAGCCGCCGAAACCGTAAAGCCAAACCGTCCGCCTTCGCGACTGAACCGCGCAAAAACCTGCCTGCCGAGGCGAAAACGCTGATCGCCAATGCGCGCAACGATATCACCATCCCGTTCTTTTCCGGGGTGTTGCAGAATGCTGACGACACGCTGATCCAGCAGGGCGGTGGCAAAGGGCTCAAGATCTATGATGAGATCGAGCGCGATACCCATGCCGGGGCGATGCTCGAAAAGCGCAAAGGCGCGCTGATCTCACGCGATTGGAAGGTCGATCCGGGCGGGGAACGCCCGATCGACAAGGATGCGGCTGATCTCGTTGAAGAGATGATCAGCGCCCTACCCTTCGACCAGATTTGCAAAGATCTGCTCGATGCCACGCTGAAAGGTTTTGCAGTGAGCGAAATCATCTGGCGGCGCGAGGGGAATCGGATCAAGCCGGTCAAGATCAAGTCGATCGACCAGCGCCGCTTTGCCTTTGATACCGAGTGGCGCCCCCGGCTTTTGACCTGGACGGCGATGATGGAAGGGATCGAACTGCCCGAGCGCAAATTCATTGTGCATCGCGTCGGCGTGAAGGGCGAAAACCCTTATGGTCTGGGCTTGGGCAGCCGCTTGTTCTGGCCGGTGCTTTTCAAGCGCGAAGGGATCACCTTCTGGCTGCATTTCCTTGAGAAATTTGCTGGGCCGACCATCGTCGGCAAATCGCCCATCGGGTCTTTGCCTGAAGAGCAGCGCAAGCTTCTGAACACATTGACCGAGGCGCGCACCGCCTCGGCGGTGGTGGTGCCGATCGGCACCGATGCCGAATTCCTTGAAGCAAGTCGGTCCGGCAGCGTGACCTATGAACAGTTCCTAAATTATTGGGACCGGCAGATCTCGATTGCCACGACGGGCGAAACGCTCACGACGCAGGTCGGTGAGAGCGGCGGGAACAGGGCGCTTGGTGAAGTGCATCAGGAGATGCTCGAGCTTTTGGCCGATGGCGACAGTGATCTGCTCTCGGGCACACTGACCGACCAGCTGATCACCTGGATCGTCGAGTATAACCTGCCCGGTGCAGCCGTGCCGAAAATCTGGCGGGAGCGCCCCGAGAACCAGAAATCGGTCGCAGAGACGAAAAAAGCCCAAGCCGAAGCCGATGAGGTGACGGCGAAGACGATCCGCACCGTGGTCGCGGAATCGGCGCGGTTCGAAGATGACGACGTCGCGCGCGACTATATCTTGAGCTTCGATATCGCCAACCGGCTGAGCGACAAGACGCTCGATGCGCTGGTCGAGGCGCGCCACGCCTTTGGCACGGCCCCGGCTGCGCCGGATCCGTTCGTGGGCGGCGATCCGACCTTCGCCGCCCGCCCGCTCAAAAAAAAAGCCTGACGCATCGGCACGTCTGCTTTGCTGAGCCCGGGGGGGCGGTCGCGCGGATCACCGATCAGGCAATCGTGGCCGCCGAGCGGCATTTCACGCGGCGCCTCGTCGCCGTTCGCAAGGCGCTCCGAGAAGCCGTCGATTTTGACGCGGCAGCGCAGGCGGTGCTTGCGCTTGGAGCGACTTGGACGCCGGATGCGCTGGCCGCCCTGTTCGCCCAAGCGATGCAGCTCGCCGCGCTCGAGGGGCGCGAGGCTGCCTTTGCTGACGGCGACGATACGCTTTTTTCCGAGCCAGATTTAACCCGTCAGGAGTTTCGCGAACAAATCGACTTTCTGACCCAGAAGCGAGGCGAACCGACCCACGCTTGGACCGATGCGATGCGCAGCGACCATGATCGCGCCTTCGTGGTGGCCGGTGTCACCGATATGGCGATGCTCGAGGAGTTCCAGCAGGCCATCATCGACGGCGCGCAGACCTATGACATCAAGGCCTTCGCATCCGAGTTCGACCGGCTCGTCGAGAAATATGGCTGGTCCTACAATGGCGGGCGAAATTGGCGCATCCGCACAATCTTCGAGACGAACATCCGCACAAGCTATATGGCAGGCCGCCTGCGCCAGATGCGCGACCCGGATATGGTGAAAATCCGCCCCTATTGGCAATACCGCCACGGCGAAACCCGTGTGCCGCTTAACCCCCGTCCCGAGCATGAGGCATGGCACAATCTGGTTTTAAAGTGGGACGACCCTTGGTGGGACGTGCATTTCCCGCCGAATGACTGGGCTTGCAGTTGCGGTGTGCGCACCCTTTCACGCGGCGATTTGCGGCGCATGGGCAAAAGCGGGCCTGATGAGGCCCCAAAGATCATATTGCGCAAGCACCTCGATAAAACGACGGGCATCGTGACCGATCTGCCCGAAGGGATCGGCTACGGCTGGGATTACATGCCCGGTGATACATGGGAGCGCGCCTTCCATCGCGAATTGATTGAACCGGTCGAGCAGGCAAGCAACATAGCCGGTTTGCTGAAAACACCGTCCCAGCCAAAGGCTGCGGTGATCTCGGTTGACGAACCGGATACGATCGAAGATCTACGCCAACGCGCCCGCCCGTTCCACGCCGAGTTGATGGCTCCCGACCTTGCCCCTGAAGATTATGCAAACGCCTTTCTTCGGCAGTTCGGGCTAGAACCCGGCGCGTCAAAGTTGTGGACCGACGTCTCTGGCGCGCGGATCCTGATCGCGGACGACTTGTTCAAAGATCGGACCGGGGGGTGGAAAGCGGTCAAGCGCGGGCACGGCGATCATGCGCTTTTGCTCGCGGAAACGTTGATGGACCCGGATGAAATCTGGCTGTCCCTGCGCGCCATCCCCGACCCGGAGCACCCGGGCGAATTCCTTTATGAAGTGGTGCGGCGTTACATTCGGGTTGACCCGGAACGACCGGTGTTTGCCCTCTTTGAGCTTGGCCGGAAGATCTGGTTTCCGGTGACCGGCTATGGCCCGTTGAACCGCTCGCATCCAGATTTTGCCTATATCCAGCGGCAGAGGAACGGGAAGCTGATCTGGAAAAGAAAATAGCGGCCCAGGTGCTTGAGCCGCCACACCGGCAGGGGTTTGAGGGCACACACCGCCTCCCCTGACGACATTGGAACAATAGCACGATCGAGGAGAATTTTCAACGATGGCAGGGATTAGCATTCAGGTAGAGCTTCAGGATCTGGCGGCGCGTGAAACGCTGGGTGACCTGCTGGCGCGGATGGACAATCGCCACCCCTTCTATGCCTCGGTTGGCGAACGGTTGCTTTCCTCGACACGGGATCGGTTTGAAAGCGAAACCGATCCAAACGGCGCGCCCTGGACGCCGCTTGCCCCGCGCACGATCAAGCAGCGCCAAAAGCGCGGCCAACTGCCACTGACGATCCTGCGCTCGAACTCGAAGGGCATGGCAGGCTCATCGCTTGCGGGTTCGATCAACTACATTGCCTCGGCCGAAGATGTGCGGATCGGCTCGCCGAAGGTCTATGCTGCGATCCATCAGCTGGGCGGGACAATCCAGAAACCGGAAAGCAGCCGCTATATGGTCGGGCGCCGCTTTGCCAAGCGTGCGCAGGAAGGCGGACGCGATGTACCGATCAAGGCGCACACGATCACAATCCCCGCGCGCCCTTATATCGGGATCTCGCGCGAGGATGAGTTGGGTATTTTGGAAGATGCGGAGGACTGGCTCTCGCGATGAGAAAGAAGGCGCTGATTTTTCGTCGCTGAGCGGCTCTTTCACGTTTCTGGGCTGGATGCCCGCAAAGCACAGACATCCCCCGTTAAGCCCCCGTTAGGATCGCTCTCTCGTGGCATTTGATCCCCGCCCGCAGAATGACGTTGCGATCACGCGCTCCCCCCGCCTATGATCCCCCCAGACCAAGCCACCACGCGCATCCCCCGGACACCTGTCCGGGGGTTTTGCGTTTCGGCCCATGCGAAGGGTGTTCCGTCATCAGCAGGACGGACACATGAGCAAACCCATCACCGCGCGCATCGAGGTTTTTCGCCCCGGCACCTTCACGCCGATGGCGGGCGATCCGATCACCTATTCCGCGGGCGATCTGCGCGCGATCGCAGACGCCTACGATCCCGAAACGGCTCCGGCGCCGATCGTGGTGGGCCACCCCGACACCGATGCCCCGGCCTATGGCTGGATCAAAGGCTTTCATTACGATGCCCAGGCCGAGCGGTTGCTGGCCGATCTCGACGAAATCGAGCCGCAGTTCGCCGAATTGGTCAAAGGCGGGCGTTTTAAGAAGGTTTCCATGGCCTTCTTTTCGCCCGGGCAGGCGCATAACCCCGTCCCCGGCACTTGGTATCCAAAGCATGTCGGCTTTCTGGGCGCCGCTGCGCCCGCCGTTTCGGGGCTGCGCAATGCGCAATTCGCCGGGTCCGCCGATGCGGTTTTTACCGCGACTTTCGGAGAGCGGGGCTTTGAAGAAACCGCCTCTGTGCTGCGCACCCTGCGCGATTTCCTGATCGAGAAATTCGGCATGGAAGATGCCGACAAAGCGCTGCCGCCTTACCGCCTCGAATGGCTGGGGGAGATCGACATCACCCCGACGCCGACGCCGTCGACCTTTGCCGAACCCAAACCCCCTACCCCGAAACCTGAAAAGGATCCGCCCATGTCTCAGCCCGATCCGGCCTTCGCTGCGCGCGAAGCCGACCTTGCTGCGCGCGAAAAGGCGATTGCCGAGCGCGAAGCCAAAACCGCCCACGATGAAAACGCCGCCTTCGCCGAGGCCCTGGTCTCCGATGGTAAGCTTCTGCCTGCCTCGAAGGATCAGACCGTGGCCGTGCTCGATGCCCTGCCGAAAGGCGCCACGGTGGCTTTTGCCGAAGGCGGCCAACAGATCGATCTCGCCAAAGCGCTGCGTGACATTCTCTCGGCCCAGCCGAAGATCGTCCAGTTTGGCGAGACCGATCTCGGCGCAGATCCTGACGCCGCGAAGCCCGCAAGCTTTGCGGCCGATGGCAAGTCGGTCGATAGCGCGGCGCTGGCCACCCATCAAAAAGCGCTGGCCTATCAGCGCGCCAACCCCGGCACGGATTATCTCACCGCCGTGCGCACCGTGTCCTGATCGGAGATCCCAATGCTGCGGACCTATCACTCCATTTTGTCGCTGACGGCTTCGATGACGGCCGTCTGCAATGCCGGTGATCTTGTCGATTTCAGCGACACGCCAATCACCACCGAAGATCAGCCTGTCAAAGGTGTCGCGCAAAACCCCGCCACCGAAGTGGGGCTCGACATCGCGCTGACCGCGCTTGGCACCGAAACCGTCACCGCCGTCGGTGCGATCGTCAAGGGTGCGCCGCTCTGCACCGCGACCGGCGGCGGTGTGCGCACGGCTGTGCCCGGAACCGACACCAACATCTTCGCTGAAGCCCTGACGGCCGCTGCCGATGGGGAATTCGTTCAAATCCTGATCCGCTGAGGAGCGATCCCATGAACCAACCTTTGAACCAGCGGACTGCGGCCGTTGTCGATCCGATCCTGTCCACCCATGCCCGTGGCTATCGCAATGCGGAGTACATCTCCGAAGTGCTGTTTCCGCGCGTTCCGATCCCGAACCGCGCGATGCGCGTGATCAAGTTCGGCAAAGAAGCGTTCCGCATGCTCAACACCCGCCGTGCGCCGGGTGCCAAGAAAAAGCGCGTCCAATACGGCTACGCCTCGGATCCGGTGTCGCTTGTGCAAGATGCGCTCGAAGGGCTGGTCCCGATCGAACATCAGCAAGAAGCCACCTCGGTGCCGGGCGTCGATCTTGGCGCGGGAGCCGTGAACATGGTCTTGAACGTAATCGATCTGGGTCACGAATATGCCGCCGCCCAACTTGCGCGCAGCGCGGCCAATTATGACGCGAACCACAAAGTGGCGCTTACGACCACGGACCGCTGGACGTCGGATAGCTCGGACCCCGTCGCGGATGTGGATGCGGGCAAGGAAGCAGTGCGACGGTCGATCGGGCGCTATCCGAACACGCTGGTTCTTGGCCCCTCAGCCTTCACTGCGCTGAAAAACCATCCGAAGGTGAAAGAGCAGTTCAAATTTACCTCCAAAGACAGCATCACCACGGAAATGCTGGCGGCTTATTTCGACGTCGCGCGGGTTGTGGTCGGCAAAGCCGTCTGGTTGCCGGAAAATGCCGCCGATGACGCGCTCGCTAGTGATGTTTGGGGCAATGACGCGGTTCTGGCCTATGTGCCGATGACCGGCGAAAGCTATCAGGTGCCGTCTTATGGCTACACCTACGAGTTGACCGGCTATCCGCAGGTCCAGCAGCCCTATTTCGAGCGTGACTGCGACAGCTGGATTTACCCGACGACCTCTGAGCGGCGTGTGATCCTGACGGGGGCCGAGGGCGGGTTCCTGTTCCAAGACGCAGGCGCGGCCGCAGCCTAATCGGCGGTCGGTTTTAGGAGCGGGCGGTGCGCCGCCCGCTTGCTTAAACCGACAGGAGCTGAAGATGGCAGACGAAACCGAAGTGGTTTTGACCGGCCCCGCGAAATTGCGCGGCGCTTTCAAAAAACCGGGCGAAACGATCACCGTGACCCCCACCGAACGCGCCCAGCTTTTGGCGGCAGGCGTGATTGCCCCGGATGCGCCCGCCGCAGATCCCGAAATCGTCGTCGACGATCCTCCCCAAGCCGCAAAGACCACGCGCAAGGCGGGCAGCGGCAAGGCGAAGGTCTGAGGAGCCTTTGCCCGCGCGCGGGGCGGTCACCGGCCCGCGCATCCAAAAACCTTCTGAAAGATCGAAGAGATGAACGACCAAGAGCTTGAGAAAACACTTCAGAGCAAGGGCCTCAACGCTCCTCGGCTTTCGCCCGCCGACATCGATGCTGCGATTGCCAAAGCAGACTATCATCGGTTCCCCGGCACCACTCTGACCGTTGCATGCCTGACCCTGCGCAATGGCTTCTGCGTTACCGGAGAAAGTGCGTCGGCCTCTCCTGAGAACTTTGACGCCGAGATCGGGCGCGACATCGCGTTTCGCAACGCGCGCGAAAAGATCTGGGCGCTTGAGGGTTATCGTCTCAAACAGCAGATCTTCGAGGCCGAGTGATGACCTACGCCACGCTCGAGGATCTGATCGACCGCGCAGGCGAAGCAGAACTGCGCCAGATCGCGGACCGTGACCGCGACGGGGTTGTCGATGCCTCCGTGATCGCAGCCGCGCTTTCCAATGCTGACGACACGATCAACGGCTACATCGGCAAGAAATATGCCCTGCCGCTCGCCTCGGTGCCGCCGATTGTCAATGGCTGGGCGGTGGGCATCGCCCGCTACACGCTGCACCGCAACGGCGCGCCCGAGCATGTGGCGCAAGATTACAAGGATGCGATCACAGCGTTGAAGGATGTTTCGCGCGGCCTGATCACCTTGCCAGTTGATGCCGGGGCGGAGCCGCCTGTGGTTTCTGACGCCACCGTGATGGCTGTGCACCCCGCTCCGGTCTTTACCCCCACCAAACTGGCGGGGTGGCGCTCATGCTGAGCGAAATTCTAGCTCATTTGCAGGCCGAACTGCCCAAACCCGCTTGGGCCGGTGTCGAGATCGCCGAGGACATCGATGTTCTCGCGGCCCGCGCGGGCCTTGTCGAGCATGGCACCGCGATCATCATGCCGTGGCGTGAGCGAGCCAAACCGCAAGATTTGATGAGCGGCGGGTTTCGCCAGCAGGTCGAGGCGCAATTCGCGGTGGGCATTGTGGTGCGCCAATACGACCAGCTGATGGGAGCAGATCGCGCCATCGTCTTTGATGCCCTGAAGAAAGACATCGAGGCCGCGCTGGCCGGCCACATTCTGCCCGGTACGGCCAGCCCCTGCGAACTGATCGGCGGCGAAGCAAGCCCGGTGACGACGGGCGTCAGCATTTACGTCCAGACCTGGGCAACCACCCGTTTCCTAACAGGAGCCTGACGATGACTCAGCCCCTTCAAGGCGGCCGCTGGCTGCGAGATCCCGAAACCGGCGCGATGGCGCGCGAAGAAAATACCGAGGCCATTGAGGCCGATGCGAAGCCCCCCTCGGCGGAGGGAGATGCGCTGGGCACCCTCTCATCTGACACCTCCGCCGATACGAACATACCCGCCAAAGCCAAGGCGGCGAAAGCGAAAGGACGCTGACCATGACTTCCCGCCGTTGGCCGACGCTGGCCATGCTCCACAAGATCGAGGCGACCTATGGCACAGATGCCACCCCGGCTGCGGCCGATGCACTGATTGCCACAAATATCAGTTTCACGCCCTACGAGGCGACCGCCGCGACACGCGATCTGATGCTGCCCTACATGGGCAACCAGGGCGAAATCCTGACGGCTGAATACGGCAAGATCGAATTCGATATCGAAATTGCAGGGGCGGGCGCTGCAGGGACCGTGCCGAAATACGGCTCGATCTTGCGTGCTTGCGGCTTTGCCGAGGTGGTCACCGCAGGAACCCGCGTGGATTACACGATCGTTGAGGCCGACCAAGAAAGCGGGACACTCTATTTCAACTCGGACGGGGTGCAGCACATCTTTGTGGGCGGGCGGGCCAATGTTTCACTGAACCTTGTGCCCAAACAGATCCCGAAATTCCGCTTCAGCTACACCGGCATGCTTGGCGCGGTTGCAGATGTGGCGATGCCAACGGTCGCGATGACCGGCTGGACCACACCCGATCCGGTCTCGGCGGCCAACACCACGCTCGCCTTGCACGGCTATTCGGGTCCGGCGGAGAGCCTGTCGATCGATCTGGGCAATACGGTCACGCCACGCTTCTTGATCGGCGAGGAAGAGATGAAGATCACCGATCGCAAGGCGTCGGGCACCGCCGTTGTGGTCGCCAGCAAGATTGCCACGATCGACTGGTTCGCGCTGGCCCGTGCCCGCACGCGCGGCGCGCTGTCTGCGGTGCACGGCAAAACCGCAGGCAAGATCGTGGAAATCTCCGCCCCGGCGGTCGAGATCGGCAAACCGACGCAAGGCCAGACCGACAATATCGTGAATTATTCGCTGCCCATCGCGCTGTGTCCCGTCGCGGGCCGTGACGAGCTGACGATCACCGTGCGCTGAGGAGGCTGAGATGGCGAAATTCGTGATGGTCAAAAAGCATCTCTACTGGTGGCCGGTGACAGTGCGCATGCCCGACCCGGAAAACGCAGGCCAATTCGTCGAACAGAGCTTTGAAATGCAGTTCGAGGCGCAATCGCGCGAGGCGGTGCTTGACCATCAGGAGCGCTATACGGCGCTGACCACGGACCGCGAGCGGATCGAAGCTGACAAGGAGCAGATGCGCGCGGTCTGCCGTAGCTGGCGTGGCATCGTCGACGAAGAAGGCGCGGATGTGCCCTTCACGCAGGCGCGCTTGGATGATGCCGTGGGCCTGCCTTGGTTTCGCACGGGCGTCATGCGCGCCATCGCAGAAGCGAGCTTTGGTCAGGAGGCGAAAGCGGGAAACTGACGACAGCCGCGCGGGCGTGGATCCTCGCGCGGCTGGGCAGAACCGATCCGCGCCAAGCCACGCAGCTGACACCCGGTCTTGCCGCGCAATTCGCGGCGATGGGGGCAGATGTCAAGACAGCGCCGGTGGCTGAGGCGTCGATTGAGGTCTGGGAGGACAACTGGCGCACTTTTTGTGCCTTTCTCGACCTCTCATCGCAGTGGCGGTGGCAGTCCGACGGCGAGCGCCACTGGCTGAGCCTGGACTACGCCGGAGCTGATGTGGTGCTGCGCCGCAAGCAATACGACGACGTGAATTTTGGCGATCTGCAGTTGATGGAACGCGCTGCGATCGACGCTTTCGAGGGACGGTGAGATGGGCGGACCGCTGGTCTTTGAGATGCTGTTTCGGGGGGATGCTTCTAGCGCCAAGGCAGCCGCTGCCGAGGTGCAGGCCGCCACCGGCAAGCTGAAGGCCGACACGCAAGCCGCCACCAGCGCTATTGCCAGCGATACCGCCGCCACCCTGAAAAACACCGATGCGAAACGCGCGGCGGCCCGCGCCGCGAACGAGGTGGCCGAGGCAGAAGCAGCTGCGCGTGCTGCCTATGAGCAATCACAATATGGCTGGGGGCTTGCCCCGACGCAGATGCCCTACCCCTCGGGGGCGCAACCTGCTTCAGGCACAGGAGCGAGGCACCAACCCACGCCGGGCACACGGGCGCCCTCTGCAGGGGCGGCTTCGGCCTATGCTGCGAACCTGTCGTTCCAGCTTAACGACATCGCGATGATGACGATGGCGGGTCAAAACCCGATGATGCTGATGATGCAGCAAGGCACGCAGGTGACACAGGTTTTCACGCAAATGCGGGCCTCTGGCATGGCGACAGGCACAGCCCTGCGCAGTGCCTTCATGGGCATGCTGAACCCGATGTCCTTGGCCACGATGGCGGTGATCGGCTTTGGCACCGCCGCTGTGCAATGGCTGCTCGACACGGGCGAGGAAGCCAAAACGCTCGATCAGGCTCTCGGAAATCTGGAAAGCTCCACCAGTGCTGTGAAGGCTGCGCTGAAAGAAGCGAAACGTGGCACGGCAGATCTGGCCGCAGATTTCGGCTCCGGCGCCCGTGCTGCGCGTGAACTGAATATCGCATTGCTCCAATTGGCTCAAATGGAGGCCGCGCAACGAGTGCGCGCCTCAATCAAGTCTGTTGGCGAAGCGGTCGCCGATATGCATTCAGTTTTCAATTTTGGTGTTGTCGATTCCAGAACGCTCGAAAAGCAGTTCAACCTGACGGCGCGCGGCGCGCAAGAAGTCAGTGCCGCGATCCAGAAATTCGAGATGGCCGACACGTTCGAAAGCAAGATCGAAGCGGCAAAGGGCATCGCCGAAGCGATGGCAAATGCCGAATATAACTCTGATGGTGCAAATGAAGCTGCGACGAAATTTGGCACATCTGTCGGAACAGCATCCATCCATGCACGCATACTGGAGGGAACGACAGAACAAATCGGCGCTCTAACCAAGGAAATCGCGGAATCCGGCATCGACGTGCCCTTTGAGACGGCGGCGGAAAAGGGCCAGAAGCTCGCCGATCTGCTTGATGACGTGATGAAGACGCTAGAAAAGACCCGCGCGCCCTTCGACCTTGAAGACGATCTCGAAATGACGCGGCGGATCGGCGAAGCCACGCTGCAATATGGTGCCGATAGCCTTGAAGTGAAGCGGCTGCAAATCGAGGCAGAGCGTCAGAATTTTGAAGCGCAGCTGCGCACGCTCGACACGACCGAAGAGCACAAGAATAAGCTGCTCGAGCTTTGGGATGTGGCGAAAGGGCTGCAAAGCGTTGATCCCTTTGGCTCGCTCGCTGCTGGCAAGGACTATCTGCGCACGCAAAGCGAGTCCTTGGCCAGAACGCAGCTTGAATTGAGCCTGATTGGTCAGGCTGAAGAAGCGCGCCGCCGTATTCTCGCGCTTTACGAAGCGGAGATGCAGATCCGCGATATGCATCTGGACCCGGCAAGCGGGCTCGCCGCTCAGGTGCGCGAACAGGCAATCGCCGCAGCCGAAGCCGAAGCAAACCTGAAGCGCGTCGAAGATGCCTGGGACACGGTGCGGTCTGCGGGTGAAGACGCCATCGACGGGATTTTCGATGCACTCAAACAGGGCGACGTCGGTGGGGCCTTTGAAGCCATGGCGACCGAGATCGAGGGCATGTTCACAGAACTTGCGGTCACCAACCCTCTCAAGAATGCGATCTTCGGGGCGGATTACGCGACGATGTCCGATGTGGGGGGCTTGGGCGGGATCTGGGACCGGCTGACGGGCAAAGCGGGGCCGCTCGAGGTCACGGGCGTCAGTTCGCAATCGGTGGGTGCGATGACGGTCACGGCGGCGCAGGTGATCATCAACGGCGGGTTGGGCTTTGGCGCGGCAAACCTTTCAGGAGCCCCGACGGGTGGGCTGGCGGGGTCCGATGCAGTGCAATCGCAGGTGTGGCAGTTCTTTACGAACAAGGGGCTGCAGCCTCACCAAATCGCCGGGATCATGGGCAATGTCAGCCGCGAAAGCTCCTTTGACCCGACAAATGTCGGGGACTTTGGGCAGGCTTTTGGGCTTTTTCAACACAACGACCGCAAGGGGGCGCTTTTCGACTTCATTGGTGGCCAGAGCAATCTTGGGAACGTCAATGCCCAACTCGAATTCGCCTGGCATGAGCTGATGACCTCAGAGAGTGGGCCGATGAAGCGGCTCTTGGCGTCGACGAATGTGCGCGATGCGACGGCCGCTTTTGCGGGCTTTGAGCGCCCGAAGGGCTATACGCTGGCTAACCCGGCAGGAGCTGATGGCTGGCAGCAACGCCTCGCAGCCGCTGAGGCGGCAATGGCCAAGTTCGGGACCACGACTATCACTGCCACGGGCCAGCTGGGCACGATGGGGACCGGGTTTGACCAATTCGGCCAGGCCCTCGGCAGTGCGCTGCAGGGCGGTGCCTCTGGCGGCGGGATTTTCGGCACGCTCTTCGGCTCGATCCTCTCGGGGCTTGGCATCCCCGGCTTTGCCGGTGGTGGGCGGCATGATGGCGGGCTGCGGATCGTGGGCGAGAACGGGCCGGAACTCGAATATACCGGGCCAAGCACCATCGTGCCCGCCGATCTGACCCGCCAAATCCTGAGCGGCGGCGCCCCTGCCAATGGCGCTGTCGCACCCGTCGATGCCCGTCCGGTGATCACCATCGTCAATCAATCGTCGGCGCAGGTAGAGGCCGAAGTGCAGGAGGTCACGGATAGCCGGGGCCGCCGCCGCTACGCGCTGACGATGTCAGATGCCTTGGCCACCGGCCTTTCGGCCAAAGGCGGCAAGGGACGCCGCACCCTGCGCCAGGTCTATGGCCTGCGCGAAGCGGGGATTGATCGATGAGCTATCCCGAATGGCCCACTGACCTGCCTCGGCCGGAGCGCGACAGCTATCAGCTGCAGCCGCAGGATGCGCGGCGCAAGCGCGGGTTCGAAAGTGGCCCGCCCGGCTATCGGCGGCGGTTTTCGGCGGTGGCGAAGGTGGTCACCCTGTCAATGATCCTGACCGCGCATCAACGCGCGGTGTTCGACACCTTCTTCGAAACAGACTGCGCCCAGGGGGCCTCGCTCTTTTGGATGCCCGACCCGACGCGGGACGGCTGGCCGCTGCTGGCCACCGACGGCACGCCGCTGCTCGGAGCGGGGGGCGCTCCTCTCCTGACCTCCGCCCGATGGCTTTGCGCCTGGGGCGATACGCCCCCGATTGAGACATCGGTCGAGCAGATCAAGTGGCGCAAGCAGTGTCAGATCGTGGTGATGCCATGAGCCAGCGCCTGTCTCTCAATGCCCGCCTCGCGCAAGACAGCCCGGTCTCGGCCGAGATCGAGGTGGTGCTGATCGAGATCACGCATCCCGATCTTGAGGCCCCGATCCGGCTGTCGACCGACAATACGGCCCGGGTTTCGGAAGAGCCGCTGATGTATGGCACGCGCTCGACGTGGCGCGGCGCAGATCCTGACGCTGATCCCTATTTGTGGATCGTCGCCTCGGCCGTGCTGCCCGACGATGCCGAGGATGCGCCCGCACAGGCGCAACTCGTGCTGGAAAACCTCGATGCGCGAATGATCGAGCTGCTGCGAAGCTTTACCAGCCAGCCCACGGTGGCGCTGGCGGTGGTGCTGGCGGACACCCCCGATCTGATTGAGGCGGAATGGCACGGGCTGCGGCTCACCGTGGCGGAAGGCACATCCGCCGAGATCACCCTGGCGCTGTCGCGTGACGAGATCGAGCTGGAGCATTTTCCGTCCGGGCGGATGACCCGGCAGCGCTTTCCCGGGCTTTGGAGGTAAGGATGGGCTGGTCGAACCGCTATATCGGCATTCCCCACCGTGACCATGGCCGCAGCGCCGAAGGTGCGGACTGCTGGGGGCTAGCCTGCGTGATCTATCGCGAGGAATTGGGCATCACGCTGCCTGATTACCTCGGCTATGGCTCGGTTGAAGAGCATGGCGAAATCTCCGCCCTGATCGAAGGGGCTAAATGCTCGCCGCTGTGGGTGCCGGTGACCGGCCCGGCGTTAGCCTTCGATCTGGCCGTGTTTCGCCGTGGCAAGCTTTCCACCCATCTGGGCATCGTGATCCAGCACGGGCTGATGATCCATATCGGCCAGACGCAGGCGGTGATTGCCGATTACCGGCGCGGGCCCTGGGCCCATCGGTTCACCGGGCATTGGCGGCATGTTCAAAGCCCCATTGAACGCCCTGTGCAAATCATCTCGGAGGCGGCGCGATGACGAATATGGCGCCGATCCATGTGCTGGCCGCACCGCAATTCGACCCCGGCACCGGGCGCCGGGCGTTTGAGGTGCCGCAGGGGTTGACCGTGGCCGAGATCGTTGCGAAGGCGCTGCCCATGGCGCGTGACGCGGATTTGGCCCGCACGCGTGTGGCCTTGGTGACGGATAACGGCACTCAGATCGTGCCGCGCGAATTGTGGGCGCTGGCCCGTCCGCGCCCGGGCGTGCGGGTGGTGATCCGGGTCGTGCCCGGCGAAGGCGCCTTACGCTCTGTGTTGTCGATCGTGGTGTCGATTGCAGCCGTTGCGCTGACGGGCCTTCTGTTCCCCGAACTGGCGGTTGGTAGCTGGCAATGGGGGCTGGCAGTCGCGGGGTTCTCGATTGTTGGTCAGCTCTTAGTCAATGCGTTGATCCCCCCGGCCAAACCCGACGAACAACGCGACAGCTATGCGATCACCGGCTGGAAAAACCGCTACGATCCCGGCGCGGCGGTGCCGGTGGTGCTGGGCACGATGCGCTTTGCCCCGCCTTTTGCCGCCACGCCCTATACAGAGATCGTGGGCGATGACCAATATATCCGCGCCCTCTTTTGCTTGGGCGAAGGCGAACTCTCGATCGACGACATGCGGTTGGGCGAGACCTCTTTGGCCGAATACGATGAGGTCGAGACCGAGTTGCGCTACGGGATCGCAGGGGAGCTGCCCGTCAGCCTCTATCCGCGCCAAGTGGTCGAGGAGCAGATAGGCGTAGAGCTGACGCGCCCCTTGCCGCGTGACGATGACGGCGAAGTCACCCAGGTCGAAGAAGAGTACCTACAGCCGAGCCTCTATGGCGGTGACCCGATCCCGATGACCCGATGGGTCAATGCACCGGGCATCGAAACCCCGGTCGTGCGCACCACCGGCCCCGATGCGGCAGGTGCCTCGGTGATCTTGTCTTTTTCGGCGGGGCTCGTGCGGTTCAATGATGACGGGCGGCGGCGCGCCCATTCTGTTGCCGTGCGGATCGAGCATCGCCTGGCCGAAGCGGAGGAATGGCAAGAGGTCACGGTGCTCGACATTACCGCCGCGAAAGCCGAGGCGTTTTGGCGTCAGCACAGCTGGAGCTTTGCGACGCGCGGGCGCTGGCAGGTGCGGCTGACCATGCTGACCGATGAGACCGAGTCGAGCCAGATCAGCCAGCGCACCTCTTGGGCCGCGCTGCAGACGATCCGGCCGGAATATCCGCTGGATTATCCGCGCCCACTGGCGCTGGTGGCGCTGCGGATCAAGGCGACCCACCAGCTCAATGGCAGCCTGGACGATTTCAACTGCTTGGTTTCGCGGATTTGCAGCGACTGGGATGCCGAAACCGAAAGCTGGGTGGCACGCGCGACCCAAAACCCGGCCGCGCTATACCGCGCGGTTCTGCAGCACGCTTCTAATCCGAAGGCTGTGGCCGATGCCGGAATCGATTTGGATCAGCTTGCCGATTGGGCCGCATGGTGCGCGGCCGAGGGGCTCACCTATAACGCCGTGCTTGAAGAAGCGGGCACCACGCTGCGCGATGTGCTGACCGAGATCGCAGGCGCCGGGCGAGCCACACCCCGCCACGATGGCCTGTCATGGGGCGTGGTGATCGACCGGCCACTGGTGAACACGCTGGTCGTTGATCACATCAACCCGCGCAACAGCTGGTCCTTCAGTTGGTCGCGCAATTACATCGACCCGCCGCATGCCTTCGTGGTCAAATTCAAGGACGCGGGCAACGATTACAAGGAAACCGAGCGCCAAGTGCGCTGGCCCGGCTACGAGGGGGAGATCACGCTGACCGAGCAGCTGAGCTTGCCCGGAAAGGTCTATGCCGATGAGGTCTGGCGTGAGGCGCGGCGCCGCCAGCTTGAAACGATGCACCGGCCCGACAGCTATGAGGTGACCCAGCCGGGTGCGCTGCGCGCCGTGACGCGCGGCGATCTGGTGGCGCTGAGCCATGATGTGATCAGCCGCGTGCAGGTCGCGGCCCGGGTGACCCGCGTCGAGGGCGCGCTGGTCGAGATCGATGAGCGGGTCGAGATGGTCGCGGGCGAGAGCTATGCGATCCGGTTTCGCGCCTACGACGCGCCCGATACGATCGGCACCTCGGTCGTGCGCACCGTCAGGACGGACGCGCGGGCCACCTCGATCCTGACGCTGCCAGGCACCGGAGAGATGCCCTCGGTCGGCGCGCTGGTGCATTTCGGGCCTGCGGCGGTCGAAAGCTACAGCCAGATCGTGACGCGGGTAGAGGCGACCGAGGATATGTGCGCGATCCTGCGCACCGTCGATGCGGCGCCGCAGATCGATACGATTTTGGCCGCGACCGAGATCCCAACGTGGTCGAGCCGGGTTGGTGCCGAGATCGATGAAAACCTGCTGCAACCGAGCGCACCCCGGTTTGCCCGTCTGGTATCCGGTCTGGAAGGCACGGACGTCGCAAACCGGATCACCTATGCCCTTGAGCCCGGGTCCGGCGCGGTGGCGACGGCCGCCTATCAGCTTGAGCATCGCCTCAGCGGGGCTGCTTCATGGACCGTGCTGACCATTCCGGCCGCCAATGGTGGGGGCGATCTGGACAGCTATGCCGTGGGTGAGCTGGTGGAAGTGCGCGCGGCGGGGATCAGCGCGACGGGGGTGACGGGGCCGTATTCGGCGAAGGTGGGGATCACGGTGGGGGCCGATGATGCCGGTCTGCCCGCCGCCCTTGACAGCGCGGCGATCTCGATCACCACGCTATTGGGGGGGGCGCTGATCCAGTTCGCCACAGGCGATGATGCCGCCACCACGGCGGTGCAGATCTACCGCTCGACAATCTCGACGCTGGACCGCGAAACCGATGCCGTCGGGACGCCGATCACCGTGGCACAACGTCAGACCTATTCGACCACGCTGGGCGATACCACGCGCGAGAACCTGATCATCGGGGGCACGATGGACAGTGCAAGCAGTGCGGGCGCCTGGACGGCCGATGCGGGCTGGACGATCGCCGATGGCGTAGCGGCCCATACTGCGGGCACCGCCGATGTGCTGGCGCAACCGCTCGCTGCGCAGGCCGGGAAGTATTATCGCCTCAGCCTGAGTGTCACCGGCCGCACGGCGGGCAGCCTGCAGCCCTATCTGACGGGCGGCTCTGACCGGCCCGGAACCGTGATCGACGCCAATGGCCCGGCCACTGATCGCATTCAGGCGGTGACCGGCAATGACACGCTCGAATTGCGTGCAAGCGCCGATTTCGACGGCCTGGTCGATGATGTCACCGCCTATCTCGAAACCGCTGCCTGCCTGAGTGCTGGCACCCATTACGTCTGGATCGAGCCGCAAAACAGCAATGGCGCGCCCGGTCCCGTCTCTGGCCCCTACACCTTGGAGATCCTCTGATGCCCACCGGCTACACGACAACTGACCTGCCTGCCGCCGCGCTTGCTGACGAAGTCCTCGTAAATCGTGACGGAGCGACAGGCCGTCAAACGATGGGGGATTTATCGACCCAGCTGGCAGGCACCGGGCCTTTGGCCGAACAGATTGCCGCATTGCCAACCATGACAGATTTGCAGTCGGTCGAGGAGATGGCGGCCGCCGCGCGGGATATTGCGGTCATCAACTCTGCAACCTATCCCGACGAGGCGACCGGCCGCGCCGCAGTGGCAGATGGCGCCTATTTCAAAGTGGCCGGTTCGGGCGACGTCGCGTTCCGCGAATATCGCCGGATCGACGCCTCGACATCGGTGCTTGCAGCGACCTATCCGAGCAAGGACTATATCGATTCTGGAAATGCGCCCGCAGGCACAGCAATGACCGCGAGCGGCGCAGGATATGAGACGATCAACCCGGATGCGCCCGGTTACGACCTGGCCACCATCACACCCGACCGCGTGACGATCACCAAAGGCACAGTGGGATCGCCGATCACCATCACCAAGACCGCCGCAGCCACGGGGTCACTGCCGTGGTTTGGTGTGCACCTCAAAATCCCCTATGCGGCTTTGTCTGACCTCGACAAGTTGCTATCCCTAAATCTGACGGTGGTGGCTGGGGTAAGCGCCAACACCGCCTACATCGTCACCGATCAGGTGTCTTGGTACCCGGGCCCCAACACCGTGGCGCTGAACGTGGCGAACCTGAAGGCGGACGGCCTCAACCTCTATGATGCGATCACAGCGGCCGGGAAGACGTCAGTTTATGCGGCGCAATCCTACCTATATGTCACCATAGGCTACTGGGCTGCGGCTTACGCGACGGTGAACGCTGCCACAGCAACATGGACCATGCAGCCTCGGTTTGACAGCGCTCTGGATGTCATTGCAAACAAGATCACCCCGGACCTGGTAGAGAGTCTGGGCGAGGCGCTGCAAACGGCTGAGGTGGCCACAGCGGTTCTGCAACCGAAGGCTCCCCTTGGGGCGGCAGGCTTCACCAAGCTCGACAGCGGCTCGATCGCCGCCCTCGTGAAAACCTACAGCCGACAAAACGGCTCGGGCACGGTGAATATCGGCTATGATTTCGACCTGTCCAACGTCTCCGCCTCTGGCTACAGCTACTTCCGCACCAAGCTGTTTGACGACTACGCCACGCAGGCGGCCGACAAGACGTACCGGGCCTTTGTCAAGAGCGACGGCAAGGCAACTGCCGTGTATGTCCGCTGGACCTCCGGCCCGGCCTGGGGCTCCGAAGACGGATCCGTTGCCCAATACAAAAGCACGCTTTTGACGCTCCATGAAGGCAATGGCTATCAGGCCACGGTGGACATCGACTATGCCGACGCGGCGGCCTTCTACGCCGCGGCGGGCCGGAACCAGGTGGGCTACCTTATCGTGGCCTTTGACGATCAATTGCAAACGGACACTGTCCAATTCAGCGTCTATTGTCTGGACATATCTCCCTCCACCAGCGGTGTCGAAGGCGACATGGAAGCGGGGAGTATCTCGAAGCTGCCCTCGGTGGATGCGCTACAGGCTGACGTGGACGCCTTGCAGGCCGACGTGGCCGAACTGAAGTCTGGTGCTGCCGCAGATACATACATCACGTGCTGGGGGGATAGCCTGACAGCTCAGGGCGGGTGGACGGCCGTGCTTGAAACGCTCACGGGGCTTGCGGTCTACAATGCGGGCACGGGCGGAGAAACATCTCGAACAATCATGGCCCGCCAAGGTGCAGATGCGATGGTGGTCAATAACATCACGATCCCGGCAGCCACGACACCGGTCCTGATTGCCTCGCGGGCTGCGGATTGGGGCATCAAAACGGCCTCTGGCGCGAAAGCGACGCCCCTGCTCCAAGGCGGCTCCGGGCATGTTAACCCCTGCCGGATTGGGGATGTTGAGGGCACATTGGCGTGGACCGGTGCCAATTACGCCGATGAGAACGGCACCTGGACATTCACCCGCTCGGCGGCCGGGTCTGAGGTGGTCATTGATCGCCCGACCGCGCTCCGGACAGCCTATGACATGCATCGCAACGGCGGCATCCAGATCATCTTCATGGGGACGAATGGGGGCTATGCAGATGTCGATGACCTAGTGTGGCAGCATAAGATGATGATCGCCCACGCTGGGGCGTCGCATAACGTGATCATCGGGATGTCCACCGGGTCTGCGGCGGAGCGCGCGGCCTATGAGGCAGCGATGCGGACCGCCTTCGGGCGCTATTTTGTGAGCCTGCGAGAGTATCTCGCAACCCCCATCTATGCGGCGGACGGCACCACCATCGTCAGCAGCTATGGCTTGGATGACGCCGGGCTCACCCCCACGCAGGCAGACTTGGATGCCACAGCTGATGGGGAGATTGCTCCCCAATTGACAGTGGACGGCGTGCACTACGCAGGCGCCACCAAGACGGTCATCGGCAACATGCTTGGCCGCGTGTTCCGCGATCTGAACATCCTCTAGGAAACACACGAGCTTCGGATCGCGGCCTCAAGGGAGG
Source organism: Rhodobacter sp. TJ_12 (assembly GCF_020023995.1). Taxonomy (GTDB): domain Bacteria; phylum Pseudomonadota; class Alphaproteobacteria; order Rhodobacterales; family Rhodobacteraceae; genus Rhodobacter. Next base: position 45,095 of record NZ_NRRD01000006.1, read on the forward strand.
CCAGAGGGGGCGGCAACCCCCTCCGACAAAAACGACGACTTCGCGCGCCACAACTTGTCCCTTTTGCGCGATCCGCGCATCTGATGAGGCAAATCAGCGCCGAGACCCAAATCCCGTTCGCTGTGAAGCGAACGTTGCCTTGAACGTTTGGCAGGGTTCTTCGCGAAGAATGTCACCCCTGCCTTAACAGCTGTTACCCACCTCTGCCGACCAGCAAACGCTTGCGAGCGGCGACGAACTCATCGACATTCAAGGAGATCAACATGATGGCAAAGAGAGTCGTGGTCGAGCACAAGATCAAATCAGATACAGTTTACCGGTTTCCTGAATCGGCTTGCCTCGCGTGCCTGACCGACATCGGCCAGATCATACTTGTGCGACAGTTTCGTTCTGTTCATGCGATCGAAACCATCGAGCTCCCGGGCGGCAAGGTCATGGATGGAGAGGCGCCTGCCGAAGCGGCCGCCCGCGAATTCATGGAGGAAACCGGGCTTGAAGCATCGAAGCCAAAGCATCTGTTCACACTTGACATGGATCTATCTGTGTCCATTCACAAAACACATATCTTTGTCGCTCGGGCGACCATCCCGCCTCATCTCTCGAGCAGTGTCGTGCTGACTTCCATGGAAGAAGCACTGGCGAAGATCAACAGCGGTGCCATTACCCATGCGCCGACCGTCGCCGCAATTGAACGCCTTGCATGCAACAAAAGGTCTTTCACCAACCCGTAGGACTTAGAGCAGTGTCCATTGAGAGTTTCATAGATTACATATGCGCATCATCCATCGCGACGGGCGTAATCGCTGCCGCAATTTTCGGCGTATTGGGTTATTTTGCCCGCGGGCTTAAGGATAGATATGACTTCCGCTTCGAGCGGCGTTTTTGGAAACCATTCGCGTCATCCGCACCAGGACGATGCGTCAGGACGGCGATTGTCGCAAAGGAAGGCAGCGCGGGAAGCTTGGCGAAGGTGAGCTTGACGGACGTTCAGGCGTATTCCGATATCATTTCGGAGCTCGATGTGCTGCGGATCAAGACGGTCATGGTGACCCCCCAACAACATCCAACCCTTCATCAGTTTACGGAATCTGGCTTGATCTGCCTCGGAGGCCCAATAGCCAACACTCTTTCCAGATCTTTGATCGCGAGATTTAGTGCGCAGGTGCCAGTTTCTTTGGAGCTTGTCGATAAGACCAGCCCATTGCATGGCGCCTCTAAAGCGATCCTTCGATATGATGGACAGGATTTGTCCGCCGAACTTGAAGATAACTACGTGAAGACAGACTACGCGCTGATCCTATACACGAAACGAATTGATCCAGACGTTGCGACGAGCGGCCCCGTTCTCTTGGCCTTTGGATTACGCGGTATGGGAACCCAAGAGGCCGTCAGATACGTTCGGAATAACAAGAGGCGCTTTCTCGATGCTCCCGGTGATGGGTTGTGGTGCTTGCTGAAGTTTTCGTTCAGCGGTGTCGATCGAACCACCGATGAGGTTATCGCGAGCGGATCAATCCAGTGACTGATCCCTGCGGTTTGGTCATCATCGGGGCTTCATCGCTCGGAGTGACCGTTCACGCCGTCGCTGAGAACCTTGGCCTCTCTCCCTTGGTATTTGTGGATGATCGCAAGACCACTAGCCCCGTCGAGGGCGTGCGATTGCTTGTTGGGACGCAAAGCGCTGACACCGCAGAAATACTGCGGACCAGTTCTGGTATCGTAGCAATTGGCCGGACCGAGGATCGGTTCAGGATATCGACGGTTCTGGACGGACGTTTAACCCCATGTGCGGCGATCATTTCCCCCGGCGCACATGTTGCGGCAGGTTCCACTTTAGGGGTGGGGAGCATTGTTCTGCCGGGCGCGGTGATCGGACCGCAATGCCAGATTGGCGCGCATTGCATCATAGGATCCAACTGCACGATAGGTGCCTGCGCAGTCATCGCTGACTACGTCACACTCGGCTCAGGGTGTAACATCGGGGCAGAGAGTACGCTTGAAGCAGGCTGCCATATCGGGATGGGGGCAGTCGTTAATCCCCTATGCAGGGTGGTGGGTGGAACGAAGATCGGTTCCCTTACTGCGGTGACAAAATCGATCACCGCGCCCGGCGTTTATATCGGGGCACCAGCGAAGATTTTGCGATGATTGTCCATTTTGCGCGGCACGCTGAATGCCGTAAAAACCTGATCGGAATACCCGGCGGCGATGGGACAGAGCTCACCACGTCGGGCATTTCTCAAGCAGAAATGTTGGGCGAACGGCTTTGCGCCGATGCTGATCCGTTTCACGTCTTCCACACGGCCCATACGCAAACGAAGCAGACTGCAGAGATCGCGGCCCAAAAGCTGGGAGCCAGCTGCACGCTCGTCGATGGCCTTCATTCGATTTCTCTGGGGAGGTTGAGCGGGGTGCCCATCGATGAGGCCCGCGTTAGATACCCAGAAGACAATGCGCACATGGATCGATGGAGAAGCGGCGCGGCCTCATTCTCAGAGCTGAACATATATGGACTGGAAGATGGCACTGCTTTCATGCGTAGGTCCGTCAGCGCCGTTGAAAACGTACTTTCGCCGCTTCGTCTAACCACCGCGAGCGCCCTGATCGTGTGTACGACATCACACATGATACTCTTCAAACACCTGAGTTCCGGCATCACACCCTTGATGCCAACTTACAAGTCCATCACGTTTGACTATTGCGAGGCCTTCCACGTTGAATGGGAGCGGGTCATGCAGATGTCTTCGACCTATAACCGCCATTGAACAGAGCCTTTACCCCCGTTCAAAGGGTGCGTCACCGAAACCGCTATGCTGCAAACAAGTGTGGCACGCTCTGCAAAACTTCGTGGCGCGCAACGCCCGTCCCGCCGTCAGGATCGCCCGCTCGGAAAAATTTTCGTCCGGAAGCTGGTGCGATTCCGTCCGGAAGCTGGTCGCGCGCTACAGACACATCAGCGATGTGTAATTTTTAACGATATCAGGGATTGGTTTTATTTGGTGGCGAGGGGGGGACTCGAACCCCCGACCCCGTGATTATGAGTCACGTGCTCTAACCTGCTGAGCTACCTAGCCACTGGCGGGGTGACTAAGCGATGCCGCGCGGGGCGTCAAGGGTGAAATCGGCAAAATCTGCACCACTCAGAAGGGGCGGTGCCGCAGGGGCCATCTGGCAGGCCAAAACCGCCAAGGCCTTGGGCGCGCGGCTTGGCTTGCGGCGGGGGGCATGATGCGGCATTCGGCTTAGACCCGCGCGACAAAGGCCCCTGCCCTGCCATATCAAACCGCGCCGCGCGCGACCGGCCTTGGCCTAAATCGTCCGGTTAAGCGTCCCGGCAGAGGATCGCGGCCACCTGCCACGCGCGCGTTTCGATGAAAGCGTCGAACACGGCCAGTTCGGCTATAGGACCGCGCAAAGCCGCATCAGTAAACCGTCACCGGCGTGCCAAGCGCCACCGCATCGTAAAGCGCGATCACATGATCATTGACCATCCGCAAACACCCGTTGGAGACCGCATGCCCGATCGACGAGGGCTCCGTCGTGCCATGAATGCGGATCGCCGTATCGCGCCCGTCTTGATAAAGATAAAGCGCCCGCGCGCCCAAGGGGTTCTTGGGCCCGCCCGGCATGCCATCGGCATATTTCGCATAGGTGTTGGGGGACCGGGCAATCATCTCGGGCGTCGGCTTCCAGCTTGGCCATTCGACCTTGCGCCCGACAACCGCTTGGCCACGGAATTTCAGCTCTGCCTTGCCAACCGCCACGCCATAGCGCATCGCCTTGCCCGGTGCGGTGATATGATAAAGATAGAATTTTTCCGACACGACAATGATCGTGCCTACCGCAATATCGGGTTTCACATCGACCGGGGTGGGGTAAAATTGCGGCGCGATCGGCCATTTCGGCTGCGGCGCGATCATGCCCTCTGCCTCGGCGGCGGGGGCGGCCTGCGCGCGACGCGCTTGGGCTGCCAGCGGCAAAACGGCAAAGCTGGCAAGAAAAGTGCGGCGGTCCATGCGGTTCTCCGATGTCACGGTCAAATCAGGCTAGCAAAGCGGCCCTATCCACTCAACGACAAAAGGCCGCGCCGGGTTCCCGGGGCGGGGCGGCGCGGCTCCACTATCGGAAACAGGCACCGCATTTACGACACCGTGACTGACGTTTTTCGCCCGCGCGTCGTCGCATCCCGGCTGGAGCTTTCGCAATCGGCAGTGAATATGCTTGCAACGCCCCGCAGCCCGGGGGCGACGAAAGGGAGCCTTAATGACCGACTATGTGCTGACGGTGAACTGCCCCACGACCCGCGGGATCGTGGCCACAATCGCCAATTATCTTGCCGACAATGGCTGCAACATCACAGATTCGAACCAGTTCGACGATCTGGCGACCGGGCAGTTTTTCATGCGCGTCAGCTTCGCGTCGGAAACCGGGTCCGATCTGGCCACGTTGCAAAAAGGCTTTGAGCCGGTCGCGACCGAATTCAAGATGGACTGGGCGATGCGCGACGCCAGCGCCAAGATGAAGGTGCTTTTGATGGTGTCGAATTTCGGGCACTGCCTGAACGACCTGCTTTATCGCTGGCGCATTGGCGCGCTGCCGGTGGAGATTGTGGGCGTGGTGTCGAACCACATGACCTATCAAAAGGTCGTGGTGAACAATGACATTCCCTTCCACCACATCAAAGTGACCAAGGCCAACAAACCCGAAGCCGAAGCCCGGCTGATGGAGGTGGTCGAGGAATCGGGTGCCGAGCTTGTGGTGCTGGCGCGCTATATGCAGATCCTGTCGGATCAGCTGTGCCAGAAAATGTCGGGGCGGATCATCAATATCCACCATTCATTCCTGCCCTCGTTCAAAGGCGCGAACCCCTATAAGCAAGCCTATGAGCGCGGCGTGAAACTGATTGGCGCGACCTCGCACTATGTGACAGCCGACCTTGATGAAGGCCCGATCATCGAGCAAGAGACCGTCCGCATCACCCATGCGCAAAGCCCCGAGGATTACGTAAGCCTTGGCCGCGATGTGGAGGCGCTGGTGCTGGCCCGCGCGATCCACGCCCATGTGCAGCACCGCACCTTCATCAATGGCAATAAGACCGTGGTCTTCCCCGCCTCGCCCGGCGGCTACACCTCGGAACGGATGGGCTAATAGGCGCCCGGCGCGCAAGCGCAAAGATCAACCGCGCGGGGGGCTCTGCCCCCCGTCTGCTTTGCAGCCCCCCAGGGATATTTCAACAAAGTCGAAGGCAAAGCCGTTTCGCCCCTTCACCTTCGTCTGAATGCTCTGCGTGCGGAGGGGGGGCCGCGTGCCCTGCCCTGCTTTACCCCGCTCGCGCCGGTTTTATCGGGGCACACCACCACCGCCCTTGACCTTTACCCGCCCCCGGGCCAGCTTGCGCCCACCTTTGGGAGCGCCCTACATGGCCAAGAGTACCGCGCCGTTTTCCGGCTTTGAATTCCTGATTGCCTGGCGCTATTTGCGCGCGCGCCGCGCCGAGGGCGGCGTGTCGGTGATGACATGGATTTCCCTCATCGGGATCATGCTGGGCGTTGCCGCGCTGATCATCACGCTGGCCGTGCGCGCGGGCTTTCGGGCCGAATTTGTCGATACGATCTTGGGCTCGAATGCCCATGTGACGGTGTATTCCGCGCAGATGGAGGTCGAACCCGGCACCGGCATCTATTCCAACCTGATGGCCGACTATGCCGAACGTGCCGAAAAGATTGCCGCCATTCCCGGCGTCACCCGCGCCGCGCCGCTTATTCGCGGCCAAGTCATGGCAACCTGGGGCGAGCGGGCGAATGTCGCCGAAGTCTATGGGATCACGCGCGAAAATCTTGAAACCATTCCCCGCGTCGCGCAATCGCCGCAGGCGGTGGGCGATCTGGAAAGCTTTGGCCAAGGCATCGCCATGGGCTCTGAGCTGGCGCGCGAATTGGGGGTGACCTTGGGAGACAAGGTCAAGCTAATTTCGCCCAATGGTGTAAAAACGCCCTTCGGGACCAGCCCGCGCGTCAATGCCTATGAGGTGGTCTATATTTTCACCGCCGGGCGCTGGGACATCGACCGCACGCGGATCTACATGCCCTTTGCCGAGGCGCAAAGCTATTTCAACCGCGAAGGCGGCGCCGATGAAATCGAGGTGATGGTGAAAGACCCTGAACAGGTCGATGAATACACCTTGGCGCTGCTTCAAGCGGGGGGCGCAGGCACAATGCTGTGGAGTTGGCGCGATGCGTCAAGCAGCTTTTTGCGCGCGCTGACGATGGAAGACAATGTGATGTTCGTGATTTTGTCGGTGCTGGTCTTGATCGCGACAATGAACATCACCTCGGGCCTGATCATGCTGGTCAAAAACAAGGGCCGCGACATTGGCATTTTGCGCACCATGGGGCTGACCGAGGGCGCGGTGATGCGGGTCTTTTTCCTGTGTGGCGCATTTACGGGCGTGATTGGCACCGCGCTTGGCGTCGGGCTAGGGGTGCTTTTGGCGCTGAATATCGACGGCATCATGTCAGCGGTAAACTGGATCAGCGGTGGCGGCGCGTGGGACCCGTCGATCCGGGGCATTTATGAACTGCCCGCCAAGCTGCAAGCCTATGATGTCGCCCGTGCGGTCGGGCTCGCGCTGGGGCTAAGCTTCATCGTGACCATTTTCCCGGCGCGCCGCGCCGCACGCATGAACCCGGTGGAGGCGCTGCGCTATGAATGAGGTGTTGCGGCTCGACGGTCTGGAAAAGGGCTATCATCGCGGTAAGCCGAATGAAATCATCGTGCTGCGGGGGGCATCTTTGGTGATCCCGCGCGGGCAGGTGGTGGCGCTGGTGGCGCCCTCTGGTGCCGGGAAATCCACGCTTTTGCATATTGCCGGGCTTTTGGACACGCCCGATGCGGGCCGCGTGATGTTGAACGGCAAAGATATGACCGGGGCAAAAGACGGTGCACGCACGGCAGCGCGGCGGCAAGCGCTTGGCTTTGTTTATCAATTCCACCATCTGCTGCCCGAATTCACCGCGCTGGAAAACATCGTGCTGCCACAACTTGCCAATGCTACCCCCCGCAAGGCGGCCGAGGCGCGGGCGCGCGACTTGCTGGCCCGCGTGGGACTGGCCGAACGCGCCGGGCATCGGCCCTCCGAAATGTCGGGCGGCGAACAACAGCGGGTGGCCTTTTGCCGAGCGCTAGCCAATGCCCCTGCCCTTTTGCTGGCGGACGAGCCGACGGGCAACCTTGACCCAGCGACATCCGACACGGTCTTTGATGCGCTGATGGAACTAGTCCGCGCCACCGGGCTTTCGGCGCTTATTGCGACGCATAACCTTGAACTTGCCGCACGGATGGACCGTGTTTTGCGGCTGGACGACGGACAATTGGTGGAGGCGACATGATCGTTTACGGCATCAAGACCTGCGGCACCGTGCAAAAGGCGCTGGCCGCGCTGCATGAGGCCGGCAAAGACCCGGTCTTGCGCGATGTGCGCAAAGAGCCCCTCAGCGCGGAAGAGATTGCAGAATTCGAGGCGGCCTTTGGCGACAAGCTTGTGAATCGTGCCTCGATGACGTGGCGCAAACTGTCCGAAGAAGAGCGCGCCTTGCCCGTCGCCGATCTGATTGCCGCCCATCCGACATTGATGAAACGCCCGGTCATTCGCGGCAATGGGCTGACGCTGGGCTGGACGAAGGACGCACAGGCCACGCAATTGCGCAGCGCATAGGCGCTTTGCATAAACGAACGGACTAAAATGGGGCGTTAACCCTGAAAACGCCGCGATTCCAACAAATTTCGGGACTGTCTTAACTCTATCATAGTCCGCAAGAGGCATGATCAGAGGCATGATCCCTGCACCAAGCCGGGGACGTGCAGGAGGCACGATGACCGCTTTGCAAGCGCGCCTGCCCGAACGGGTAGAACGAACCGCGGTAGAACCGGATTACTGGACGCAGGTGGCCTGGCTGAATGCAGGGGCCTCTCCCTTGATGGCATGGCGCCGTGCGGCGCGGTTCAGCGTGCAAGATCTGGCCGAAATTTCTGGGGTTTCAGCGGTGACGATCACCGCCGCCGAGGCGCGCAGACATCCCCTTAGCGCCGAGGAAATCTCCGTCTTGGCGCGCGCGCTGGGGCTAAGCCCGGGCGATCTGGAAGATTGAAAGAATGAGGCTGGCCAGCAGGGCACCGGCCAGCCTCAAAAAGGAACAAACGAATAGCTAAAAGAAGAGCCCGCGTGGGCGCCGCGGGCCTTCGACGACACTACCCGCCGTTCAGAGCAGTTTCAGCTCACCGGCCGACGAGCGGCCATCGCGGCCCGAGATCAGTTCATAGCTGATCTTCTGGTTGTCGCTCAGCGACTTCAGCCCGGCGCGTTCAACTGCCGAGATATGGACGAAAACGTCCTTGCCACCATCATCGGGGGCGATAAAGCCGTAGCCCTTGGTGGTGTTGAACCATTTGACGGTTCCGGTAGCCATAGTTCTCTCCTCGTAGTAATCCCGCGGCTTCATTGCCGCGAGACGTGCAGCCCTGACTTTCAATTCCCCGGCTGCCCCAAGAGGGAGCGGTAGAAAGAGTTTGCCCACGCAAGGGGAAGCGTGCCACACGCACCTCAAAAAGCAACGGTCAAAGCGCCGCAGGCTGGCAGTTCAAGACCCCGCGTCAATTTGCCCGGTTTGTCTTGTTTTACAGGAGGGACAGCGCGAAATCAGGCCGGACTGCACAACATTTGCGCAAGCGCAAGGTTCGGCTCTGCCCTGAAATAATCAAGCGTTCAAAAAAACGGCGCGGCTTACAGATGCCGCGCCGTCGCAAAAAATTTTACCGCCTTTTTTTAGCTCAAATCGGGCGGCGTCGCCTCGGCGGTCAGCTCCGCCACGATCTGATCCAAGGCGACGGTCTGGGTCTTGTTATCGCCCAGACGGCGCACCGAAACAGTGCGGTTTTCCACCTCTTTCATGCCGATGGCGAAGATATAGGGGACTTTGCCAAGGCTGTGCTCGCGCACCTTATAGTTGATCTTTTCATTGCGGGTATCGCATTCCGCGCGAATCCCGGCGGCGATCAGTTGGGCGGCGACTTCCTCGACATAGTCATCGGCCTCCGACACGATCGAGGCCACCACCACCTGACGCGGGGCCAGCCACAGCGGCAGTTTCCCGGCATGGCTTTCGATCAAGATGCCGATGAAGCGCTCAAAACTGCCCAGACAGGCGCGATGCAACATGATGGGGCGGTGCTTGGCGCCATCGGCACCGATATAATGCGCATCCAAGCGTTCCGGCAGGTTCGGGTCCACTTGCAGCGTGCCGCATTGCCAATCGCGCCCAATCGCATCGGTCAGCACGAATTCCAGCTTCGGCCCGTAGAACGCCCCCTCACCGGGGAAGATTTCATAGTCATGGCCTGCCGCCGTCACCGCATTGGCCAGTGCTGCCTCGGCATGATCCCAGCTTTCTTCGGTGCCGATGCGCTTTTCGGGCCGGGTGGACAGTTTGATCCGCCACTGATCAAAGCCCAAATCCGCATAGACCGCCGCCAAGAAGTCGATGAATTTCTTTGTTTCCGCCTCGATCTGATCTTCGGTGCAGAAAATATGCGCGTCATCTTGGGTAAAGCCGCGCACCCGCATGATGCCATGCAGCGCGCCCGAGGGTTCATAGCGTGCGCAAGAGCCAAATTCCGCCATCCGCAGCGGTAAGTCGCGGTAGGATTTGAGCCCGTGGTTGAAGATTTGCACATGGCAGGGGCAGTTCATCGGTTTGAGCGCGTTAATGGTTTTTTCGCGCGCGCCTTCTTCGTCCACTTCGACGATGAACATATTCTCGCGGTAGTTTTCCCAGTGGCCCGAGGCTTCCCAAAGCTTGCGGTTCACCACTTGCGGCGTGTTCACCTCGACATAGCCGTCCGCCCGCTGGCGGCGGCGCATGTAATCTTGCAGCTGGGTATAGATCGTCCAGCCATTGGGGTGCCAGAAAATCTGCCCCGGCGCCTCTTCTTGCATATGGAAGAGGTCCATCTCTTTGCCCAGCTTGCGGTGGTCGCGTTTCGCGGCCTCTTCCAGCATCGTCATATGGGCTTTGAGGTCATCGCGCGAACGGAAGGCAATGCCATAAATCCGTTGCAGCATCGGGCGGGTGCTGTCGCCCAGCCAGTAAGCGCCTGCCACATGGGTCAGCTTAAATGCATCTGCGGGCACCTGCCCGGTATGTTGCAGATGCGGGCCGCGGCACAGGTCTTGCCAATCGCCGTGCCAATACATGCGGATGTCTTGGTCTTCGGGAATGCGGTTGACCAGTTCGACCTTATAGGGCTCGTTCGTTTCTTCGTAATGCTTGAGCGCCGCGTCGCGCGACCAGACTTCGGTTTTCACCGGCTCGCGCGCATTGATGATTTTCTTCATCCGCGCTTCGATCTCGCCCAGATCTTCGGGGGTGAACGGCTCTTCGCGGTCGAAGTCGTAAAACCAGCCCGCATCCCGCACCGGGCCGATGGTCACTTTCACATCGGGCCAAATCTCTTGCACCGCGCGCGCCATGATATGCGCCAGATCGTGGCGGATAAGCTCAAGCGCCGGCACCGGGTCCTTCATCGTATTGATGGAAATGCGCGCATCGCGGGTGATCGGCCATTGCAAATCCCAATGCGCATCATCGAGTTGCGCCGAAATCGCGGCTTTTGCGAGCGATTTAGAGATCGAGGCGGCCACGTCCGCCGCCGTCACACCGGCGGGATAATCGCGTTTACTGCCATCGGGAAAGGAAAGAGTGACCTGGGACATGCAGTCCTCCTCGTCGGTTTGGCGCCCACGGAACGCCCGGTTGCGGGTTATGTAGTGGTGCCGCTATGCGCCGATAGAGAGAAACTGTCAAGAACTGCCGCGCGGACGAAGGGGCGCAGGCGGCGCATGGGGGGGGCGCTGCCCCCTCTTTTCCTGCGGAAAATTCACCCCCGGGATATTTGCACAAAGTCGAAAAGGCAGGCGGCGCCTTGTGTCGACTTTGCCCAAATATCCCGGGGGGCGCCTGAAAGGCGGGGGGGGGGGCAGCGCCCCCTGCCCGCTTCGCGGTATGCTTAGTGGTTGGCGTAAATCTCGACGATGCGCGCCACCGCCGCCTCGGGCGCCATTTCCTCGCTTTCGCCGGTGCGGCGCGAGGTGAGTTCCACCACCCCATTGCCCAACCCGCGCGGGCCGACGGTGATGCGCCACGGCAGGCCAATCAGGTCCATCGTCGCGAATTTCGCCCCCGCGCGTTCTTCGCGGTCATCATAAAGCGGCTCCAGCCCGTTTTCGGTCAGGGCTTTGTAAAGCGCATTACAGGCGCTGTCGGTCGCCGCATCGCCTTGTTTGAGGTTGACGATCCCGCAATGGAACGGCGTCACGCCCTCGGGCCAGATGATGCCTTTGTCGTCGTGGTTCGCCTCGATCAGCGCGCCAAGCAGACGCGACACGCCAATCCCGTGCGAGCCCATTTCCACCGGCACGCGGGTGCCATCTGGGGTGGAGACGGTGGCGCCCATCGCTTCGGAATATTTGGTGCCGAAGTAGAAGATTTGGCCCACTTCAATGCCACGGCCCACGCAGCGACGCTCTTCCGGGATCTCGTTAAAGACGGCTTCGTCATGGGTTTCATCGGTGCGGGCGTAAAGCGTGGTGAACTCGTCGCAGATCGCCGCCACCGCATCGCGGTCATCGTAATCCACTTCGCGGTCGCCCAGTTTCAGTTCCGGCACTTTCGCATCGTAGAAAACTTCGCTTTCGCCGGTTTGGGCCAGCACCAAGAATTCATGGGTGTTGTCGCCGCCAATCGGGCCCGAGGCCGCCCGCATCGGGATCGCGGTCAGACCCATCCGCTCATAGGTGCGCAGGTAGCTGACCATATGGCGGTTGTAGGCATGCAGTGCATCTTCGCGGGTCAAATCGAAGCTGTAGCCGTCTTTCATATAGAATTCGCGGCCGCGCATCACGCCAAAGCGCGGGCGCACCTCGTCGCGGAATTTCCACTGAATGTGGTAAAGTGTCAGCGGCAGCTCTTTGTAGGAACTGACATGGGCGCGGAAGATGTCGGTGATCATCTCTTCGTTGGTGGGCCCATAAAGCATATCGCGATCATGGCGGTCTTTGATGCGCAGCATCTCTTGGCCGTAATCGTCATAGCGGCCCGACTCGCGCCACAAATCCGCCGGTTGCAGCGTCGGCATCAACAGCGGAATGTGACCGGCGCGAATTTGCTCTTCATGCACGATCTGCTCAATGCGTTTGAGCACTTTGAAGCCCAAGGGCAGCCAAGAATAAATCCCCGCCGCCTGCTGCTTGATCATGCCAGCACGCAGCATCAGCCGGTGGCTGACAATCTGCGCCTCGGCGGGGTTTTCCTTGAGAACGGGGAGGAAGTAGCGGGACAGGCGCATGGGCGGGCCTCTGGCAGTGTTTCGGGAATTTCTTTGCCAATGGGGCTAGCGGAAACCGGGGCGCGGGGCAAGATGGCCACGCGAACCCGCCCCGCCAAAACCGCTAGGTGATTTGCGCGACTCACCCTATAGTTGTGCGGCGTTTCGCCGCTTGCCTGCGTCCTTGCCGCTGCCCTGCCACCGGGTGTGCGGCGCTGGCCTTCCTGCGCATCCATCGGCTCAACGTGCGTAAGCCCCGCCGGACCGGCTGTCTGGTCCGCGCTTTTCCCGAGTCCCGCCCTTACCGCGCCAAGAAAGGTCACCCCATGCCCCAAGGTCTCTATATCGTCCGACTGGATTTCGAAACCGCCCGAGTTGGGGCCGCGACCCTGTCGCTTGAACTGGCCGTCAATCCTGAAACCCGGATGCTGGATGCCAGCTTGCATGGGCTGATGCGCCCGCGGGTCGATGCGCTGCAAGAGCTTAATGGCCATGCCAAGGGCGTGATGGAATTATCGCCGGAACGCGGGGCCTTAGGCCTTTTGGGCGAGTTGCAAGGCCAAGTCGTCATCACCGCCCATGGCCCGCAAGAACGCGCCGCGCTGATCCCCTTTTTCGGGGAATTCACCGTCGATGCCAATTGGAACGGCCATGGCAGCTTCCGCATTGGCGAGGCGCGCTTTCGCGGCCAGCTAAAACAGGTCCGTGTGCCCGAACTGGCAGAGTAATGACAGCGCGACATGCAATCCCGATCCGGCCCGGCCGCCGGATCGGCAAGGCTGCGCCGGTTAAGCCCCCGGTTTCGGCAAAGCGCCGCGCATTGTGAAACCCTGCGCGCATTTTAGCGCTTGCACCCGGAGTGTGGCACGTCATGCTTGGGACATGACCGAGAGCTTTGCCCTTCCCATGCCCGGCGTTTTTCTGACCGAGGCCGATCACGCGTTGATGCGCCACCACCTGCGTGGGGTGCGCATGGTAGAGTTGCGCCAGATTGGCGGGCCGCCCGAGGCGGGCGCCGAAGTGCTGGCCCATCTTGAAGCCGAGGGATTCGCGGTCAAGTTCCGCGTGCTGGAACGCATGTCGCCGCCGCCGCTGTGCCGGATCGTGTTCCGTTACCCCGGCCCCAAACAGGCGGAAATGACCATCGCCCCCGAGGTCGAGGTCTGACAACCGGCCCGGCGGCCGCCAGGCCGTCCGTCACAAAACCGTCACATCGTCGCTGCATCTGCGAGAACGCTTGAAACACAGTCGTAAAAACGCAATCTTGCTCAAAGGATTGCGCGGAGAAGTTCATGGCACTGCCGGTGCGGCAACAGATGACCTATTGGGGCGCCGGTTTGGCGGTGCTGGTGCTGACCCTTTGGGGGCTCGGCGATGTTATCTTGCCTTTCTTGGTGGGCGGGGCGATTGCCTATTTCCTTGACCCTTTGGCCGACCGGCTTGAACGGGCGGGCGCAAGCCGCGCGGTGGCCACGGCGACCATTGCCTTTATCGCCACCACGGCCTTTGTGGTGATTGGGCTTGCCATCGTGCCGACGCTGGTGCGCCAGCTTAGCGATCTGGTGGAAACCGCCCCCGCCATTGCGCAACGGCTGCAAGCCTTCCTAACCTCGACCTTCCCCTCGTTGATGGAGCCGGGCTCGGCGGTAAACGAGGCTTTGGCGGGCGTTGGCGAAGCGATCAAGGCGCGCGGGGCGGAGCTGGCGCAAACGCTGCTGTCTTCGGCCATGGGCGTGGTCAATGCGCTGGTCTTCATCATCGTTGTGCCGGTGGTGGCGTTTTACATGTTGCTCGACTGGGATCACATGGTCGCCAAGATCGACGCGCTTTTGCCGCGCGATCACGCCCCGACGATCCGCCATCTGGCCCGCGAAATCGACCGGGTGCTGTCGGGCTTCGTGCGCGGCCAGCTTTCGGTTTGTTTGATCTTGGCCACCTTTTACGGCGTCGCGCTGATGGCGGCGGGGCTGAATTTCGGCCTGTTGGCGGGCGCGGTGGCGGGGATGCTGACCTTCATCCCCTATGTCGGCGCGCTGGTGGGCGGCGTTTTGGCGATTGGCCTTGCGCTTTACCAGTTCTGGGGGGAGTGGTTCGCAATCGGGATCGTGGCGGGCATCTTTGCCGTGGGCCAGTTTCTGGAAGGCAATATCATCACCCCGCGTCTGGTGGGCAGTTCGGTTGGGCTGCACCCGCTTTGGCTGATTTTTGCACTGTCGGCTTTTGGCACGCTGTTTGGCTTTGTCGGCATGTTGGTGGCGGTGCCGGTGGCGGCGATGATCGGCGTCTTGGTGCGCTTCGCGCTCGACCATTACCGCGAGGGGCGGCTTTATCGCGGATTGGAATGGCAGCAATCGTCAACGCCCGCGACCTTGCATGACCCCTCCCTGTCGGACGCGCCCGGCCCGACCGACGGCGAAAAGAAAGAGCGCTGATATGGGACGGCAGATGGCGTTCGATCTGCCGGTGCGTCACGCCCGGGGCCGCGAGGATTTCTTCGTCGCCCCGGCCAATGCGCTGGCGCTGGCCGCGCTGGATACGCCCGACACATGGGCCGCAGGCCGGATGCTTTTGATCGGGCCCGAAGGGGCTGGCAAAACCCATCTGGCCGCGATCTGGGCCGAGGAACGCAATGCGGAACTGTTCGACGCGCGCGCGCTGACCGATGCTGCGGCCGAGCGTCTGGCCGCCACCGGCGCGGTGGTGATTGAAGATGCGCAGCATCTGGGCGGCGCCCCCGAGGCCGAGGAGGCCGCCTTTCATCTGGTCAATCTGATCGCGGCAGAGGGCGGGCTGTTGCTGTTCACCGCCGATTGCCCGCCGCGCGATTGGCAGATGCGCCTGCCGGATCTGAAAAGCCGGTTGGAGGCCACAACGGCGGTGCATATTGCGCCGCCCGATGATGCGCTTTTGGGCGCGGTGCTGGGCAAGCTTTTTGCCGACCGGCAATTGATCGTGCCGCCCACCTTGGTCAGTTGGCTGGTGCCCCGGATGGAGCGATCTTTGGGCACGGCGCGCGCGCTGGTGGCCGCGCTGGATGCCCGCGCGCTGGCCGAACGCAAACCCATTACCCGCACCATGGCTGGCGAGGTGCTGGACAGCCTGCGTTAAGCCCCCCTACACTGTCACTCAACCGTCGCAATTTCCTCGCATAAGCCCCCCATGACACAGGCCGATTTTCTCACCGCCCCCTTCCCCGTCCCGCATGAGCTTCCCGAGGAAGACCTGACCGGGCCGAAGCGCTTCTTCAACCGCGAGCTGAGCTGGCTGGCCTTCAACTGGCGTGTGCTGGAAGAGGCGGCAAACCTGCGTGTGCCGCTTTTGGAGCGGCTGCGCTTCTTGTCGATCTCGGCCACCAACCTTGATGAATTTTACACCGTGCGCGTCGCGGGCCTGATGGAATTGGTGCGCGAACGCAATGCCGTGCCTTCGGATGACGGGCTGACCCCTGCCGAACAGCTTGCGCTGATCAATGCCGATGCCCGCGCGCTGATGGAAACCCAGCAAAGCACATGGAACACTTTGCGCCGCGAGATGGAAGAGGCAGGCATTCACCTGCTGACCCGCTCCAAGATCACGGCGACGGATCGCAAGTTCTTGGCCGAGTATTTTCTGGCCAATGTGTTCCCGGTGCTGTCACCGCTGGCGATTGACCCGGCGCACCCGTTTCCCTTCATCCCGAACACCGGCTTCTGCCTTGCGCTGGAGCTTGAACGCACCGCCGACAAACGCCGGATGCAGGCGCTCTTGCCGATCCCGCAGCAGATTGATCGGTTCGTGCGCCTGCCGGGCGAGGCGCGCTTCTTGCCGCTGGAAGAGCTGCTTTTGCTGCATCTCGATATGCTGTTCCCGCGCTATACCGAAACAGGGCATTGCGCGTTTCGGGTGCTGCGCGACAGCGATCTGGAGGTCGAAGACGAGGCCGAAGACCTTGTGCGCGAATTTGAAACCGCACTGAAACGGCGCCGCCGCGGACAGGTGATCCGGCTGAAAATCACCACCGGGGCCCCCAATGCGCTGCGCCGCCTGATCATGGAAGAATTGCACGTCGCGCAAGACGAAGTGGTCGAGGTGAAGGGCCTTTTGGGGATTGCCGATCTCAAGGAACTGGTGATCGACAGCCGCCCCGATCTTTTGTGGACACCCTTCGTGCCGCGCGTGCCCGAGCGCGTGCAAGACCATGATGGCGATATGTTCTCGGCCATTCGGCAAAAGGACATGCTGCTGCACCATCCCTATGAAACCTTTGACATGGTGATCCGCTTTCTCAATCAGGCGGCGAACGATCCCAATGTCTTGGCGATCAAACAAACGCTTTACCGCACATCGAAGGATAGCCCGGTTGTGGATGCCCTGTGCGAGGCGGCGGAAAACGGCAAATCGGTCACCGCGCTGGTCGAATTGAAAGCGCGCTTTGACGAGGCCGCCAACATCCGCCAGTCGCGGCGGCTGGAACGGTCGGGCGCGCATGTCGTTTACGGCTTCATGCATCTGAAAACGCATGCTAAAATTTCGACCGTGGTGCGCCGCGAAGGCAATAGTCTGGTGACCTATACCCATTACGGCACCGGCAACTATCACCCGATCACGGCGCGGATTTACACCGATCTGAGCTTTTTCACCTGTGATGCGAACCTTGGCCGCGATGCCACCAAGGTCTTCAATTTCCTGTCCGGCTATGTGCACCCCGAAGGACTTGAAAACCTTGCCATCTCGCCCTCGTCGCTCAAGCCGCGGCTTTTGGAACTGATCGCCGCCGAGGCCGATCATGCCCGCGCCGGGCGTCCGGCGGAAATCTGGATCAAGGTCAATGCACTGATCGATTCCGATGTGATCGATGCGCTTTATGCCGCCAGCCAAGCCGGGGTAAAAATCTCGCTGGTGGTGCGCGGCATTTGCGGCGTGCGCCCCGGTATCAAGGGGCTTAGCGAAAATATCCGCGTCAAATCCATCGTCGGACGGTTCTTGGAACATTCGCGCATCATGTGCTTTGGCAATGGCGGGGGGCTGCCCTCGGACGAGGCACGGGTGTTCTTTTCCTCGGCCGATTTGATGGGGCGCAACCTCACCCGACGCGTGGAAACGCTGGTCGAGGCCAAGAACGACACCGTCAAGGCGCAGATCGTCGGCCAGATCATGGCGGCGAACATGGCCGATACCGCACAAAGTTGGGTGTTGGGCCCGGATGGGCGTTTCATCCGCGCCCTGCCCGAAGGCAAAGACCTATTTTCGTGCCACAAGTTCTTCATGGACAACCCTTCGCTCTCGGGGCGTGGCACGGCGGGCGCAAAGGACGTGCCGGTGCTTGCCCATGGGCCCGAAGACAGGATAGCGTGAGGTCGCTCTTGGACGACTGACTCGGAAGGCTGCCCGATGACCGCAAAAACCGTTTCCGCCCACGAAGACGGCGACGATTGGGACGCTTTCGGGAAACCGCTTTTCGATGATCCATCCGCCCGCGCTGTATCGCGCGTGGGGGTGGTGGATGTCGGCTCCAACTCTGTGCGGATGGTGGTGTTCGACGGCGCGGCCCGCAGCCCGGCCTATTTCTTCAACGAAAAGGTCATGGCGGGGCTTGGCAAGGGGCTGACCGAAACCGGGATGCTGCACCCCAAGGGGCGGGTCCGGGCGCTGACCGCGCTCAAACGCTTTTCGGCACTGGCCAAGGGCATGGATATCGGGCCGCTGACCTGCGTGGCCACGGCGGCGGTGCGCGATGCCAAGGACGGCCCCGAATTTCAGCGCCAAGTGGAAACCGAAACCGGGCTGCGGCTGCATGTGATCGATGGCACCGAAGAGGCGCGGCTGTCGGCCCAAGGTGTGCTTTTGGGTTGGCCCGACGCGCAGGGTCTCATTTCGGACATCGGCGGCAATTCGATGGAATTGGCGGTGCTGGGCGGGCGCAAGGTCGGCAAGCGCGACACCTCCCCGCTCGGGCCGTTCCGGCTGCAACAGATCGAGGGCGGCAAGAAAGAGCAACTGGCCCATATTCGCGCCCATATCGAACGGCTGGCCACCAAGGTCGGCACCGATCATGACCGTCTTTACCTTGTGGGTGGCTCGTGGCGCGCCATCGCCCGGCTGGATATGGAGCGCAACAAATACCCGCTTTTGGTGTTGCATGAATACCGGATGGAGCCCGAAAGCCTGCTGAAAACGCTGGATTGGATCGGCAAGCAGGATGTGGGCGATCTGCGGTCGAAAACCGGCACCTCGCAGGCGCGGATGGAATTGGTGCCGCTGGCCTCGCTGGTGTTGCGCGAATTGATCGAGACTTTCCAGCCCAAGGAAATCGACGTTTCCTCTTACGGCATCCGCGAGGGGCTTTTGTATGAGCAGATGCCCGACAAGCTGCGCGCGCGCGATCCGCTGATTGAAGCCTGTCGCCATGCCGAACGCAATCAATCTCGCATTCCGGGCTTTGGCAAGAAGCTGCATGCCTTCATCGAGCCGCTTTTTGGCGAGATCAGCCCGGCGCGCTACCGGCTGATGCGCGCCGCCTGTTTGTTGCATGACACGACATGGCGCACCCATCCCGACTACCGCGCCGAAGCCTGTTTCGACAATGTCACCCGCGCCAATATGGCCGCGCTCAGCCATCCGGAGCGGGTTTTTTTGGGCGTCGCCCTTTTGCACCGCTACAAGAATTCCCGTTCCGGCAGCCGGTTCGCCCCGCTCTTTGATCTGCTTGGCCCCGAACAATTGCGCGAGGCGGAAATTCTGGGCAAGGCAATGCGCTTTGGTGCGATGTTTGCGATCCACGATCCGGGCGATGCGGGGATACTTAGCTATAATGACAAGACCAACAGCATCGAATTGCGCCTGACCAAGCGCGGTGCCAGCCTGTTTGGCGAGGTGGCCGAGGCGCGCTTTGCCTCGCTCGCCGCGGCGATGAAGGCCACGCCGATGGCGATCTTGCCCAAATAGACCACGCGGCATCTTTCGTCTGCGCGGCGCTGTCGCGGCGACTTCGGGGCACATCGTTTGCCCAGAAACCCCGCAAACCGCCCCGTCAGCGCCGCGCAGTTGGCACGCTATGGGCATTCCCCGCCCTTGCGGCCTTTGACGGGCTTTACCTTCGCCCCTGATACCTTATATAAATTCTTGGATTTTGCAGGGATGACCGATGACGACCGATGCGCAACCGCTCCCAGAGGGCACGCCGCTGATTGCCCCTTCTGACCTCGACCACCCGCTTTACGATGCGGTGGTGGATGCCTGCCGTTCTGTTTATGACCCGGAAATTCCGGTCAATATCTACGATCTGGGTCTGATCTACACGATCAAGATCGGCGATGACGGGGTGGTGAATATCATCATGACGCTGACCGCGCCGGGCTGCCCCGTGGCAGGCGAGATGCCGCAATGGGTTTCGGATGCGGTCGAGGCCATCGAGGGCGTGCAACGCTGTGAG
Organism: Rhodobacter sp. TJ_12; assembly: GCF_020023995.1. Taxonomy (GTDB): domain Bacteria; phylum Pseudomonadota; class Alphaproteobacteria; order Rhodobacterales; family Rhodobacteraceae; genus Rhodobacter. Next base: position 64,884 of record NZ_NRRD01000006.1, read on the forward strand.
ATCGAGATGACCTTCGATCCGGCATGGGGCATGGATATGATGTCCGAAGAGGCACGGCTCGAACTGGGCTTCATGTAAGCTTTGCCCTTGTCGCAGCGGCGCGCGCCCCTACCCTAAAGGCCGAAGAAACCGCTGTATGACGAGGGTTTTATGACCGACACGCTGTTTTCGCCCGGACATCTGGGCGAGATTTCCATTGCCAACCGCCTTGTGATGGCCCCGCTGACGCGCAACCGCGCGCCCGATCGTGTGCCAACCGATCTGATGGTGGACTACTACCGCCAGCGCGCCCATGCCGGGTTGATCGTGACCGAGGGGGCGCAAATCTCGCCGGTGGCGCAAGGCTATGCTTGGACACCGGGCATTCACAGCGAAGAACAGGCCGAGGGCTGGGCCAAGGTCACGCAAGCCGTGCATGACGCGGGCGGCAAAATCGTGATCCAGCTTTGGCATGTGGGCCGGGTGTCGCATCCCAGCGTGATCGACGGGGCCACGCCTGTCGCGCCCTCGGCGCTTTCGGCAGCGGCGAAAACCTTTGACGGCACCGACTTTGTTGAAACCGCGATGCCGCGCGAAATGAGCGCCGACGACATTGAGCGGACCTTTCTCGATTACGCCCATGCTGCGCAACTGGCCAAGCAAGCGGGCTTTGACGGGGTCGAATTGCATGCCGCCAACGGCTATCTGATCGATCAATTCCTGCGTGACACGTCGAACACCCGCACCGATGACTGGGGGGGCTCCATCGCCAACCGCTGCCGGTTCTTGCTGGGCGCGATTGATGCGCTGATCGGTGTGTGGGGGCCGGGGCGCGTGGGCGTGCGGCTTTCGCCCTATTCCAACGCCAATAATGTCGGGATCGACAGCCATACGCGTGAGCTGTTCGGCCATGCCATCGGGCAGTTGAATGATCGCCCGCTGGCTTTTGTGCATATGGTCGAGGGCCAAACCGGCGGGCCGCGCGACTGGCCCGAAGGCGAGCTGGAAATGCTGCGCGCGCTGGTCGCCGCGCCCTATATCGCCAACAACGGCTATAGCCGCGAAATGGCGCTGGATGCGGTGTCCAGCGGTGCCGCGACCGCCGTGGCCTTTGGCAAAGCCTTCATCGCCAACCCCGATCTGCCCGCGCGGCTGGAACGCGATGCCCCGCTTAATCCCCCCAAGGCAGAGCTTTTCTATGGCGGCGGGGCCGAGGGCTACACCGATTACCCCACCCTTGGCTAAGCCGATCTGCGGGGCGCGCCTTGCGGGCGCGCTTCGCAAAACCTATGTTTGAGAAAACCCCTTTTGTGCAGGGAGCCCCCCAATGTTCGCCAGTCCCGGCCAAGCGCCTGTGAGCCTTACCCCCGCCGCGATCGCCCAAATCGCCGCGCTGATGGAACGCGAGGGCGCGGCAGGCTTTCGCATCGGTGTAAAAAAGGGCGGCTGCGCGGGTATGGAATATACGATGGAAGTCGCCGCCGAGGCGGACCCGATGGATATCGTGGTCGAAGCGGGCCCCGCCAAGGTGCTGATCGCGCCGCTGGCGCAGATGTTCTTGCTGGGCACGGAAATCGACTATGAAGAGGGCCTGCTTGAAACAGGCTTCAAATTCCGCAACCCCAATGTGGTCGACAGTTGCGGCTGCGGTGAATCCGTCAAGTTCCGCGACCCCGCCGAGGGGTAAGCCCCGCGCAGCCCTCACCCGCGCGTTTTACCGCTTGCGCACGCGCGCCAGCCGCCTAATCTGCCGTGGATTTGACCAAAGGAGGGGCGCATGCGCAGAAAATTGGCCGCGGGCAACTGGAAGATGAACGGCACCAAGGCGAGCCTTGGCGAGGTGACGGCGCTGATCGCGGCCCATCCTGACCCGAAATCCGAAGTGTTGCTGTGCCCGCCCGCCACGCTGGTGGCGGCGATGGCCGATGTTGCGGGCGGCAAGATCGCGGTCGGCGGCCAAGATTGCCATATGAAGCAATCGGGCGCGCATACTGGCGATGTCGCCGCCGAGATGTTGAAAGATTGCGGGGCGTCTTACGTGATCTTGGGCCATTCCGAACGCCGCGCGGATCACGATGAAAGCAGCGCGATGGTCTGTGCGAAAGCCGAAGCCGCGAAAGCCGCGGGCCTGACGGCGGTGATCTGCGTGGGCGAGACCGAGGCGCAACGCGACGCGGGCGACACGCTTGAGGTCGTGGGCAAGCAGCTTCATACGTCGGTGCCCGAAGGCGCGACGGCGGCCAATACCGTCATCGCTTATGAACCCGTTTGGGCGATTGGCACCGGGCGCACGCCGACGCTGGAGCAGATTGCCGAAGTGCATGATTTCATGCGCGCCGAACTGGTGGCCCGCTTTGGCGCCGAGGCCGAGGGCATCCGGCTGCTTTACGGCGGCTCGGTCAAACCTTCGAACGCAACCGAAATCTTTGCCACCTCGAATGTCGATGGTGCGTTGGTGGGCGGCGCAAGCCTGAAAGCCGCCGATTTCGGCGCGATCCTGGCCGCACTTGACGCGGCCTAAGGGGGCGATGGGGGCGCTGCCCCCAAACCCCCGGGATATTTCAACAAAGTCTAAGACGGGAAGGGCGCTCCGCGCGGGCGCCTTTTGCTATGCCCCAGCGCAGCGCGCGGTTTTACACCGGCAAGATCGTGGTCGATTTGATCTCTTCCATGCTCAAAAGCGCGGTGACATTGTAGATTTTCACTTCGGAAATCAGCGCCTGATAAAAGATGTCGTAGGCGCGCGCGTTTTTGACCCGTACTTTCAAGATATAATCGATCTCGCCCGCGAGCCGATGCGCCTCCAGCACTTCGGGGCGCGCGCGCAGCGTGGCAAGGAATTTGTTTTGCCATTCTGCCTCATGTTCCGAGGTGCGGATCAACACAAAGAAACACGCCTCTAACCCCAAGGCCTCGGCATCCAGCAAGACCGTTTGCCGCCCGATCACGCCCAGATCCTTCATCTTGCGAATCCGGTTCCAGACCGGCGTCTTCGATGAGCCCACCTTGCGCGCGATTTCATCGAGCGATTGGCTCGCATCTTCCTGAAGCTGAAACAAGATCTTCCGATCCATCTCGTCTAGCCGGACCACCATTCGTCAAAACTCCCGCATCCGGGGAAACTGCTTCCCCCTGCGCAGAGATACGAAACAAAGTTCCTTATTCGCAAGAGCCACTGGCGGCCGACCGGGAAAATTTCCTATATTCCACCCAAAGGAGACCGCCATGACACATCCCCTTCCCTTCGGACATGTCACCCTTGCCGGCGCCGGGCCGGGCGCGGTGGGCCATCTGACGTTGGCTGTCGCGCGCGCGCTCGAAACCGCCGATGTGGTTTTGCATGACAAGCTGGTATCCGCCGAGGTGCTGGCGCTGGCCGGGCCGCAAGCGACGGTGATCGAAACCGGCAAGGAAGGCTTTGGCCCGTCGATGCCGCAAGCGCAGATCGAAGCGATGATGGTCGAATTCGCGCTGTCGGGGCGCAATGTGTTGCGGCTGAAATCTGGCGATCCGGGCCTTTTCGGGCGGCTGGGCGAAGAACTGGATGCGCTGGATGCTGCGGGCATCGCCTACACGGTTCTGCCCGGCATCACCGCCGCCGCCGCCGCCGCTGCGGGCATGCACCAAAGCCTGACCGAGCGCGGGCGCAACCGTGACTTTCGCCTGCTGACCGGCCATGGTGCCGAAGGGTTTGCCGAAGCCGATTGGGCCAGCCTCGCGCGCCCGGGCAGCATTGCCGCGATCTATATGGGCAAGAAGGCCGCGCGCTTCATTCAGGGCCGCTTGATGATGCATGGCGCCGCGGCCACCACCCCGGTCACGCTGGTCGAGAATGCCTCGCGCAGCACCGAACGGCGCCTGACCGGCACCTTGGCCGATCTGCCCGCGCTTGCCGCGCAACTGGATGGCCCCGCCGTGATCTTGTGGGGGCTTGCCCCCCGCGCCGCACAAACCGCAAACATTCTGGAGGCCGCACAATGAGCCACCCCAAGGCCAAAGTCATCTCGGCCAATGATCTGCGGGCCGGACATACCGTCTACCGCACTGCGACCGGCGGCTGGAGCCGCTATATCACCCAAGCCGAAGTCATCACCGATGAGGCCGAGGCGCAACTGCATCTGCTGGACGCCATCGGTCATGCCACTGTCGTGGTCGGTGCCTATCTCGTTGATGTCACGCAAGGGCCAGAAGGACCGGTGCCTGTGGCGCTGCGCGAGCGGTTCCGCGCGCAAGGCCCCTCGATCCAGCCCACGAAACAACGCTCCACCCCGGAGGCCCGTCATGTATCAGCATAACGCATTCGACCAAGCCTTCTTGCGCAACCGCAACACGCAATTCCGCGCGCAGGTGGAACGGCGCCTGTCGGGCAGCCTGACCGAAGACGAGTTCAAACCGCTGCGGCTGATGAACGGCGTCTATCTGCAATTGCACGCCTATATGCTGCGCGCCGCCATTCCCTATGGCACACTGTCCGCCGATCAGATGCGCGTTCTGGCCGAGGTGGCGGAACGCTGGGACCGGGGCTATGGCCATTTCACCACGCGCCAGAACATCCAGTTCAACTGGGTCGCGCTGACCGATATTCCCGACATCCTCGATCATATGGAAACGGTCGGGCTGCATGCGATCCAGACCTCGGGCAATTGCATCCGCAACACCACCACCGATGCCTTGGCCGGGGCGGCGGCGGATGAAATCGCCGATCCGCGCCCCTATGCAGAACTGATCCGGCAATGGTCCACCGATCACGCCGAATTCCAGTTTTTGCCGCGCAAATTCAAAATCGCCATCACCGGCAGCCCGGACGACCGTGCCGCGATTGCCGCCCATGACGTGGGGCTGCAACTGGTCGAACAGGGCGGCGAGATCGGCTTTCGAGTGTTGGTGGGCGGCGGATTGGGCCGCACGCCGATGCTCGCGCAGGAGCTTCGTCCCTTCCTCCCCTCAGCGGAGCTCCTGCCCTATCTGGAGGCCATTCTGTCGGCCTATAACCTCGCCGGGCGGCGCGACAACAAATATAAGGCGCGCATCAAGATCACCGTGTTCGAACACGGGATCGACACCTTCCGCCAAGCGGTCGAGGACCAGTTCGCCCGCATCCGCCCCGCCTATACCGGCGAGGATCAACAGCTTCTGGCCGAGATCGCAGCGCAATTCACCCTGCCCGATCTGCGCGAGAACATGGCCGAATATGACGCCACCACCCGCAAGGTGGACCCGCTTTACGCGGCTTGGGCGGCGCAAGCGGTCAGCGCGCACAAACGCGCCGATCATGCCAGCGTGACGGTCGCGCTGAAAGTCGCGGGCGAAGAGCCGGGCGATGCCTCGGCCGATCAGATGCGCGCGCTGGCCGATATTGCGGCGCGCTATGGCTATAATGAGCTGCGCATCACCCATAGCCAAAACGTGGTGCTGCCGCATGTGGCGCGCGAAGACCTGCCTGCCGTTCATGCCGCGCTTTTGCGCGCGGGGCTGGCGGCGGCCAATATGGGCAAGCTAAGCGATATCATCGCCTGCCCCGGCATGGATTACTGCGCGCTGGCCACGGCCCGCTCGATCCCGCTGGCGCAAGAGATTGCGCAGCATTTCCAAACCATTGGTCTGGAAGATGAAATCGGCGCGCTGAACCTGAAAATCTCGGGCTGCATCAATGCGTGCGGCCATCACCATCTGGGCCATATCGGCATCCTCGGGCTTGACCGTGCAGGCGCAGAAAACTACCAAATCACCATTGGCGGCCATGAGGGCGACAGCACCCACCCGGCTGCGATTGGCGAGAAGATGGGGCCGGGCTTTGCCTATGAGGCGGTTGTTCCGGCCCTAGAGCGACTGTTGCGCGCCTATCTGGAACTGCGCAACGGGGCAGAGGAAACCTTTCTGGAAGCCGTGCGGCGGTTGGGGCTCGCGCCCTTCCGTGCGGCCCTATATGCAGAGGTGAGCGATGCGGCTTGAGCTTTCGCAACGGGTGGCGGGGTTGAACCACCGCTACCGCAGCCATGATCCGGCGGCGCTGGTGGATGCGACCTTGGCCGACCCCGATACCGGGCGGGTGGCGCTGGTGTCTTCGTTCGGGGCGGAATCGGTGGTGCTTTTGCACATGGTGGCCACGGTCGCGCCGCAAACGCCGGTGTTGTTCGTCGATACGCTGATGCTGTTTGAGGAAACGCTGGCCTATCAGCGCGAAGTGGCAGATCAACTGGGCCTGCGCGATGTGCGCGTGATCCGCGCCAGCAAAACGGATCTGGCGGCCCAAGACCCCGATGGCACATTGCATGAAACCAACCCCGATGCCTGCTGCGCGCTGCGCAAAACCGCGCCGCTTGAGGCCGCCTTGGCAGAGTTCGATGGCTGGCTGACCGGGCGCAAGCGCTACCAAGGCCAGACCCGCGCCGATCTGGACCATTTCGAGGTGGAAACCGCAACGCGGATGAAGATCAACCCGCTGGCCCATTGGGGCCGGACCGAAATCGCCGCCTATATGGACCGCTATGATCTGCCGCGTCACCCGCTGGTGGCGCGCGGCTACCCCTCGATTGGCTGTGCGCCCTGCACCTCGCCGGTTGCGGCGGGCGAAGATCCGCGCGCGGGCCGCTGGCGGGGTCAGGAAAAGACCGAATGCGGCATCCATTTCGTCAATGGGCGCATCGTGCGCCCCGGAAATTCGGAGAAAGTGGCATGAGCGTTCTGGTGCGTGACGACGGCTTCCATGCCGAGGATTTCGACGGTCTGGCGGTGGAGCTTGCGCCCACCACCGCCCCCGAAGAGATTGCCGCCTTGGTGGCCAATGCCGGGCTGGTTGCGGTGCGATTTGACAGCTTTGCCGATGGGCGGGGCTTCACACTGGGCCGCCTTGTGCGAACCGCAGGCTACACCGGGCGGCTGCGCGCCCGCGGTCCGCTGATTGCCGATCAATATGCGATGGCGCGCCGCGCGGGCTTTGACGAAGTCGAGATTCCCGCAGAAATCGCGGCGCGGCAAAGCGAAGCAGATTGGCGCGCGCGGGCCGATTGGCAAGCCCATGACTACCGCAAACGCCTTGGATATAAGGGTTGCGACAGCCTGCTCGCTTGACTTTGCCCCCTTCGCGGGCCATTGCCGCAAAGATGGCATGGCCCGCGGAATTATGATATCCGCAAGACATGTTTCTTTCCGACCCGTGGTCTGCAGCCTTCTGCCTGCCGCCCGTCGGTGACTGTTCACTGGCCCTTGGGCCCCGAAAGACGAGACGACCGTGAACGTGACTTCCCCCATTGCGCCCGCCAAGATTCTTCCCGATGCCCAGACCGTGACCGCGGTCAAGCATTGGACCGATACGCTGTTTTCCTTCCGCGTGACGCGCCCGCAAAGCCTGCGCTTCCGCTCGGGGGAATTCGTGATGATCGGGCTTCTCGATGACAACGACAAGCCGATCATGCGCGCCTATTCGATCGCCTCGCCCGCGTGGGATGAAGAACTCGAATTCTACTCGATCAAGGTGCAAGACGGCCCGCTCACCTCGCGGCTGCAACATATCCAGCCCGGCGATCAGATCATTTTGCGCCCCAAACCCGTGGGCACGCTGGTGATCGATGCGCTGTTGCCCGGCAAGCGTTTGTGGTTCCTTGCCACCGGCACCGGGATCGCGCCTTTCGCCTCGCTGATGCGCGAGCCCGAAGCCTATGAAAAATTCGACGAAGTCATCATGATGCACACCTGCCGCACCGTGGCCGAACTGGAATACGGCCGCGAATTGGTGGAAGGGCTGCAAAATGACCCGCTGATTGGCGAAATGGTCGAGGGCAAGCTGAAATACTACCCGACCACAACGCGCGAAGACTTCCATCACATGGGCCGGATCACTGACAACCTTGCCTCGGGCAAAGTGTTCGAAGACCTAGGCCTTGCGCCGATGAACCCGGAAACCGACCGCGCGATGGTCTGCGGCTCGCTCGCCTTCAACGTCGATGTGATGAAGGTGCTTGAAAGCTACGGCCTGCGCGAAGGCGCCAATTCCGAGCCGCGCGAATTCGTGGTGGAAAAAGCCTTTGTGGGCGAAGGCATCTAAGCCAAGCCCAACAAACATGCAAAAGGCCGCCTTCGGGCGGCCTTTACTTTTGCCCCAATGCCTGCGGGAGCGCGCCGAGGCCTAAAGATCGGTGATCGGGGCCATCGGCGCCGGGCCGGGGCCATTGTCGGGGGCGCGGTCACCGGGGTCCAAAAGCGGCGGCGGCTCGGGCGCGTCGGGCATACGGCGCAGGATGATGTCGCCATTGGGCAGCCGCTCAGGCGCGCCGTAATAGCGCATATCGTCGATCAGCGCCAAAACCTGCTTGAGCTTGGGGCCCAAAGCCTCTGCCGCCTCGCCCAGGCCCTTTTGCATCTCGTCAAGCTGGGGGGAAACCTCGTCCAAAAGACCGCGCAGGAAAAGCTCTGCGCCGCGTTCCACCAAGGATTTCCCCGCCGCCATATCATCGCGGCCCGACGGTTCGGGCAGTTCCAGTTCCGCGCCGGGCGGGTCTGCCACTTGCGGATCGCTGTCCTGTGCAAGGGCAAACCAGCCCCCCAGCCCAAGGGCCGCCACGGCGACACCGACAAAAAGAATGCGCTGTTTCATGCCCCTTATATAGGCCTGCTACAGCGCAATATCTACCGAGACCGGAAAATGATCCGAGGCTTGCAGCAAGGCCTCGCGCAATTCCGGCGCGTGATAGCAGCCCGGATCGTCGAACGGATGCCAGATCCGCCAGCGCGGCTTGTGGTGCAACAAATCGCGCGACAGCAAGATGTAATCGAGCATGGCCGAGAAATACTTGCCCGGCGCCGGCTCGGGGATGAAGAACCGCGCCGAGGCGGGCTGCGCCTCGGTCTGGCCCTTGCCCAGATGCGCGTGCGGGTCATGCAATTGCCGGGCGTGCGGCAACCCATCGCCCAAAACGATTTCGAGCCCGGACCGGCCAAAAAGCTTTTCATATTCGTCCAGCCCCGGCCCGTCGTTGAAATCGCCCAGCACCATCACGCTGTCGCCCGCCGCCAGCAAATCATCGACCCGGCGGCGCAGCCACAGGCATTGCGCCAATTGCTTGCGCCGGTTTTCAATCGCGATCCGCACCGTGCTGTCGGGGTCGTTGGCACCATGCGGGGCCTTGGATTTGACATGCACCCCGATCAGCCGCAGCCGCGTGCCCGCCCGCGTTTCCAGTGCGACCTCCAGCGGCGGTTTGGAAAAGATCACCGTGTCCAGCGTGTCATCGATATCAAGATCGATCTGAAACTTGCCGTCAAAGCGCGGCGCCTCTTCCGTGCCGGGATGGGGGTCATGCACCACCTGCACGGCATCGGGATCATAAAGCAGCGCAATTTCTTGCTGGGTGTCGTTTTCAAAGCCGATCAAGGCGCGGCGCTGGCGCAGGTTGAACTTGGCCGCGAAGGCTTCCAGCATCGGCACGGTTTTGCGCCGGGTGTTATTGTCGGGCGCTTCGACGATCAGCACGCAATCGGCATCCAGCGCGGTAAACACAATCCCCAGCGCGCCCAATTGCTCGGCCCGCGTCACGCCATAGCGCGAGGACCGCTCCCCATCCTCCAAAATCCGCCCGCGCCGGTCGAACAGCCCGGTGAACCATTCCACATTATAAGTGGCAATCCGCATTCACAGCGCCGATTGCTTGGCCGCGCTTTCGATCTGCGCCCAAGCCTCATTTAGCGCCACGACCCGTTCCTCGGCCAGTTTGATCGCCTCGGGCGGCAGACCGCGCGCCATCGCCTTGTCGGGATGCGCCTCGCGCACCAAATCCCGCCAGCGCGCCTTGACGATCTTCAGATCGGTGCCGGGTTCCAGTTCCAGCACCGACCACGGGTCCAGCGGCGCGCCGGGCACGAATGCCGCGCGGACCGAGCGGAAATGCAAATCCTCAATGCCGAAAATCCGCGCCACCTCGGCCAAAAAGGCATCTTCGTTTTCATGGTATTCGCCATCGGCCATGGCGATGGAAAAAAGCCCCTCCAACAGGTCTTGCAGCATCGGATCGCCGCGCCCGAACATATCGGCGATCTTGCGGGCATAGGCATCGAACCCCGCCACATCGGTGCGCGCCATGTCAAAAACGCGCGCGGCATTCGCCTCTTCGCCCGGCGGGATCTGAAAGACCGAGCGAAAGGCCGAAACCTCATCGCGGGTCACCTGCCCATCGGCTTTCGACAGCTTTGCCCCCAGCGCAATGATCGCAATGGTGAACGCGACCGAGCGTTCGGGCGGCGTGCGTTCAAATATCCCCGCCAGCCCCTCGGCACGGGTGAGCGAGGACACGGCCTCGCCGATGCGGGCCCACAAGGATGGCTTCGGGGGTGGCTTGCGCTCCATCCCGTCACTTTAGCGGCTCACCCCGGCTTTTGCATCCGCGCAAGACGATTGAAATGATGGAAATTTTTGCGTGTTGCCAAAGCGACGCGCGCGGAGCCAAATCGCTGCGCAACTGCAAGGCGAAAGCGCCTCCACAAGCCGTTTTTGCCTTGAAAATTGGCATTTTTCCCCCATTTTCCAGCCTAACGTTTGCAACAGGAGGATAAAGCGCGTGCTCAGCCGCATTGAAAAACTATTCCAACATGAAGCGGCGGGCGGGATCGTATTGATGATCGCCACAGTCTTGGCGCTGGGGCTGGCGAATTCCTCTTATGCCGATCTTTACACACAGGTTCTGCACCTGCAATTCACCGTCGAACTGGGCGGAACAGGCCTGTCCAAACCCTTGATCTTGTGGATCAACGACGGGTTGATGGCGATGTTCTTCCTGCTGGTCGGGCTGGAGCTGAAACACGAAATCCGCCAAGGCGCGCTGCGCAACCCGTCCAATGTGGCGCTGCCCGGGGTGGCGGCTTTGGGCGGGATGGTGGTGCCCGCGCTGATTTATCTGGCACTGAACTGGTCCGACCCGACGCATGTCTCGGGCTGGGCGATCCCGACCGCGACCGATATTGCCTTTGCCATTGGCGTCGTGGCGCTTTTGGGCAAGCGCGTGCCCGCGGCGCTGAAGCTGTTCTTGCTGACGCTGGCGATCTTGGATGACCTTGGGGCGATCATCGTGATCGCGCTTTTTTACACCGCCGAATTGAAGCCGATCTATCTGCTTTTGGCACTGATCCCGATGGCGCTGATGGCGCTGCGGTTGTGGACCGGGGCGCACCGGATTGCGCCGACGCTGATCTTGGGCGTGGTGCTGTGGGTGTTGGTGTTGAAATCGGGCGTGCATGCGACCCTTGCGGGCGTGATCACCGCCTTCTTTATCCCGCTTAAGGATCGCTACGGAAAATCGCCGCTGCATGCGCTGGAACATGCGCTCAACCCCTATGTGATGTTCCTGATCGTGCCGCTGTTCGCGCTGGCCAATGCGGGCGTCAGCCTTCAGGGCATTGGGCTGGGCGATCTTCTGGCGCCCCTGCCGCTGGGTATTGCGGCGGGTCTGGTGATCGGCAAGCAACTGGGCGTCTTCGGGGCCAGCTATGCGCTGGTGAAAGCCGGCTATGCACGGCTGCCCACTGCCAGCACTTGGTTGCAACTTTACGGCATTGCCTCTTTGGCGGGGATCGGTTTCACCATGTCGCTGTTCATCGGGTCGCTGAACTTCGAGGCTGACACGCAGATGAACGCGGTGCGTTTGGGGGTTCTGGCGGGGTCGCTGATCTCGGCGCTGATTGGCTTCTTTGTGCTGCGGTTTGCGCCGCAAACAAAGGATGCCAAGGAAGAGATAAAAGAAGAGGCGCAGGCGCAACCCGCGCAATAAGCAACCGGGCGCGGGCCCAACCAAGGCCCGCGCCGCGATCCTTTCCCGTTTTCAAAAGCAAAAGGGCGCCCGTAAGGGGCGCCCTTTTCGATTGTCGAGTGCCGCCTGGCTGCGGCGCGGGGGCACAACAGGGGCCAAGCCCCCGCCGCCCTCAGCTCCGCGCGGCGGAAATCAGATCAAGGATTTCGCGCGCGGCCAGCGGGATATTGGTGCCCGGGCCGAAGATCGCCTTCACCCCGGCTTTCTTGAGGAAATCATAGTCCTGTTGCGGGATCACCCCGCCACAGATCACCAAAATATCCTCGGCCCCTTTTTCCTTTAGCGCCTCGATCAGTTTCGGGGCCAGCGTCTTATGGCCCGCTGCAAGGCTGGAAATGCCGACGACATGCACATCGTTGTCGACCGCATCCTGCGCGGCTTCCTCGGGCGTTTGGAACAAGGTGCCCACATCCACATCGAAGCCGATATCGGCAAAGGCGGTGGCGATCACCTTGGCGCCCCGGTCATGCCCGTCTTGCCCCATTTTCACCACCAGAAGACGCGGACGACGGCCCTCTGCCTCGGCAAAGGCCTCTACATCGCGCTGGATCTGGGCAAAGCCCTCATCGCCTTCATAGGCCGCGCCATAGACCCCCGACAGGGTCTTCACCTCGGCGCGGTGACGCCCAAACGTTCCTTCCATGGCCAGCGAAATCTCCCCGACAGAAGCCCGGGCGCGGGCACATTCCACCGCCGCCTCAAGCAGGTTGCCCCCTTCGACCGTGCGCCGCCCCAATTCCAAGAGCGCCGCTTGGCATTTCTCTTCGTCACGGGTCGCGCGGATTTTCTCCAGCCGCGCGATCTGCGCCTCGCGCACCTTGACGTTGTCGATATCCAGAATATCAAGCGGGTCTTCCGTCTCGCGACGGTATTTGTTAACCCCGACGATCACCTCTTCGCCACGGTCGATCATCGCCTGACGCCGCGCCGCCGTTTCCTCGACCCGCAGCTTCGGCATGCCCGAGGCCACGGCCTTGGTCATACCGCCCATCGCCTCGACTTCCTCGATCAACTCCCACGCCTTTTCGGCCAGCTCATGGGTCAGGCTTTCGACGTAATAGCTGCCCGCCAGCGGGTCGACGACATTGGTGATGCCGGTTTCTTCTTGCAAGATCAGCTGCGTGTTGCGCGCGATCCGGGCGCTGAATTCGGTGGGCAGCGCGATCGCTTCATCCAGCGCGTTGGTGTGCAGCGATTGCGTGCCGCCCAAAGCCGCAGCCATCGCCTCATAGGCGGTGCGCACGACGTTGTTATAGGGGTCTTGCTCTTGCAAGCTGACGCCCGAGGTTTGGCAGTGGGTGCGCAGCATCAGCGAGCCGGGCTTCTTGGGATTGAATTCCGACATGATGCGGTGCCACAGCAAACGCGCAGCACGCAGTTTTGCAGCTTCCATGAAGAAGTTCATGCCGATGGCAAAGAAGAAGCTCAAACGGCCCGCAAAGGCATCGACATCCATGCCCCGCGCAAGCGCGGCGCGCACATATTCGCGCCCGTCGGCCAGCGTATAGGCCAACTCCTGCACAAGGTTCGCCCCCGCTTCTTGCAGGTGATAGCCCGAAATCGAGATGCTGTTGAACTTCGGCATCTCTTTCGAGGTGTATTCGATGATGTCGGCAATGATCCGCATGCTGGGTTCAGGCGGATAGATATAGGTGTTGCGCACCATGAATTCTTTGAGAATGTCGTTTTGGATCGTGCCCGACAACAGGCTGCGATCCACGCCCTGTTCCTCGCCAGTGACGATGAAATTCGCCAAGATCGGGATCACCGCGCCGTTCATCGTCATTGAGACGGAAATCTTCTCAAGCGGGATACCGTCGAACAGGATTTTCATATCCTCGACGCTGTCGATCGCCACGCCCGCCTTGCCGACATCGCCCACCACGCGCGGGTGGTCGCTGTCATAGCCGCGGTGGGTGGCCAGATCGAAGGCGACCGAAACGCCCTGTTGGCCCGCCGCCAGCGCCTTGCGGTAAAACGCGTTGGACTCTTCCGCCGTGGAGAAGCCCGCATATTGCCGGATCGTCCAAGGACGGCCCGCATACATCGTGGCGCGCGGCCCCCGGGTGAAGGGCGCGATCCCCGGCAGCGTGCCCATATGCGGCAAGCCCTCGGTATCTTCCTCGGTGTAAAGCGGCTTGACCGCGATCCCTTCGAGCGTGTTCCAGGTCAGCGACTCGAGCGGTCTGTCACGCAGCTCCTTCTGAGCGAGCTTGGCCCAGTCCTCTTTCTTCATGGTCATGGAACCTTCCTTCTTCCTCTCTCCACCCGGCCGGATGTGCCCCCGGCGGGCCCCGTTCTATCGTTTGTAACCCGCCCAGACCTTCAGGCGCGGCGATGAAATGCACCCCCTCACGCGGGGTCGAAAGCCATTCAAGCGTGGCGCGGTAGCCCGCCGCCATCTGCGCACGTTGCGCAAGGCTAAAGGGCGATACGCGCGCGCCCATGGGCGCAGGCGCGGCATTCATTGCGCGGCCATGGTCAAAAAGCCCCACGGGCAGGTGATGCGCCCCCAGCAGCGCGCGCATCTGCGCCGTATTCTGCCCCACCATCGTTTCAAACGGCCAGACCGTGACCGGCCGCCCCATCGCCTCTTCGCGCAGCACCTGCACAACCCGTTTCCAGCCGCGCGGATGATTGGCCAGCCGGTCCAGCCCGCGCGGCCCCGGCACAGCCCGCCCGCGCGCGCGCTGATCCTCCAGCACCGAGGTCCAGAACGTATCCGGGCGCCGGATCGCGAGGGCCAGCCCCGTCAGATGCGGGCCAATCGCCGCGATCACCCGGCGCAGCCGCGCGCCCGCATCGGGGTAAAGCGTAAGCTGTTCAAGGCAATGCGGCATGGTGCCAAGAAAATTCTCGTCCGAGATCACCAGCGCGCGATGCCCCGACGCCGCCAGCTTGTCGATTTCATAGCGGATTTCGGCGGCAGAGCGGCGCGCAAGCTGTTCATCCGCGCCGGTCAGCCATTCCGGGCGCTTGGTCAACCCGGCAAAGCGGCCCGCCCGCGTCACTTGCGGCCCCCAAACGGCAATCCCCGCAGCAGTAAGACTGTCTTCGTTTTGCACCATCCACCCTTGAAACGAGGTGGTGGCGGTGCGATGCGCCCCCAGATGCAAGATCACGTCCATCGTCGGCCCCAAAACCGGGCTGCGCCTGCGCGTCCTGCACGGCTCTTTCAGCCCCGGCGTCCAATATGCAGAACGAAATCGGAACATCGGCTTAACGACGGGCATTTTTCGGGGGGCCAAGCGCATATTCAGGGCGGACAACCGCCCGAACCGCGGCAGATGGCTGCGGCCGCGCCCCGCCAGCCTTGCGCCGCGCAAGGGCGCACTCCTCCCGGCGGGTTCACAACGCAACCGGCCCATCACAGCCCCCCCTGCGCGTTGGTCGCGAAGGTGAAGACGGCGCCGGGCGGCAAGCTTGGTGCGAAGGCTTCGAGTTTTTTGCGCAGATCCACAGCCGCTTCGGCAGAGCTGGCATAAAAGGCAACCTCGTTGCCCCCCAATCGTCCCCGTGGCGCAAGGATCGACAGTGTCCCAAGCCGCACCCAATCGGGCCCGACGATGTCTTGGAACCAACTGTCATAGATCATCGCCAGTTGTGCGTTATGGCGTGCCATTACTGCCGTCGCCCAAGACGGGTCTTGCTGCTCCAGCCGGGCTTTCAGCGCCTCCAAAGAGCCAAGCCCCACCAGATCGACAACATAATGGTCGTTTTGCCACGCAACCCATCCCAGATCATTCACCGCGACGGGCGCATCCAGATATTCATCCACAAAACGCGCCATTTGCGCCTGTTGCAGATGCACCGATTGCGGGTTCCAAAGATAGCTGCGCCACAAATCTGGGCCATAAACCGCCCCGGCGCAAAGGCAGACAAGCCCCACACCAGCCGCGCCCCATGCCCCCGCGCGCCGCGAGAGCCCCGCACTCGCCAAAACCAAAGCCATTGTCAGCGCGGCGACAATGTAGATTTCATAGCGGCTCATCCCGCCCACCTGCCCCGCCAGCAGATGCGCAGCCCCGGCCAGCCCAACCACGCCCAAAAGCCAGCCCCGTGGCGTTTTGCGCATCTCAGCCAGACCAGCGGGCAGCCCGAGGCAAAGCACCGTCAGCCCAGCCAGCAAGACGCCGCGCGGATCTGCGAGATTTTGCAAAGGCGTCGCAATGGCACGTATAACCGGCCCCGCCTCAGGGATCGCCAGCGCGGTCTTGGCCTGCACCGAGGCGGGCAAGCTGCCCAGCCCCTTCGCCTGCAAAAAAGCGACGAATGCCGCGACCGGCAGCGCCGCCCCCAGCCCCAAAAGCACGGCGGTCCCAGACCGGCGATGCGCCGCCAGCACCAGACAAGCGAGCCCCGACAGCGCCAGCCCCTCGAACCGCAAAAGCGGCCCGACCAACACCCCCACGACCAAAAGCGCGCCAATGCGCCCCTCGGACAAGAAGTGCCAAAGCCCCAGCACCAGCGCCAAAGCGGCCGCCCCCTGCAGGCTGTGCTCCATGCCGGTATAGGCGACCCCCACGAAATTGAGCGCCAAAGGCCCCACCAGCGCCAATGCCCAGCGCCCGCCCGCCGGAAAGGCCGACCGCGCCAGCGCCGCCCCCCAAAGCGCGGCCATGGCAACCGCCCCGGCCATGTTCCACAAAAACGGCAGATAGCGCTGCCACGCACTGCCCGCGAAGGGCACCAACAGTGCCGGATAAAGGATCGAGCTATCGGCGGCGGCATATTCGCCGGGGTTCACCCCATAGCCGCCCGCTGCGATCCCCTCGGCCATTGCCAGATGGATATAGACATCATCAAGCGGGTATTCGAAGGCCCCCGCCAAGGAAGACGCCACGCCCTGAAGCGCGGCAAACCCCGCAAGCGCCACGAGGCCAGAGGCAAGGACCAAGGTCCCTGCCCCCTCCGCCTGCGGCACCTTGCGGAGCGTGTCGGTCATTCGAACTCCATGATGACGTCATCGACCTTGAGCGACGCGCCCGCCTCGCAATTGATCTTGCTCACCACACCTTTGCGCTCGGCGCGCAGGATGTTTTCCATCTTCATGGCTTCGACCGTGGCCAGCGGCTGCCCCTCTTGCACCTCGTCGCCTTCCTCGACCGAGATTTTCACGATCAGGCCGGGCATCGGGCAGAGCAGCATTTTCGAGGTATCGGGCGGCATCTTTTCGGGCATCAGCTTGGCCAGCTCGTGCTGGCGCGGCGTTTGCAGCCAGACCTTAAGATCGGCGCCGCGCACCCGGATGCGGAAGCCCATCGGGATTTTGCCAACTTTCAGCACCAAGGGCGTGCCATCGACCGTCAGCTTGGCCAGCGTCTTGCCCGGCGTCCAATCGCTTTCGACCCGCAGGCAGGTGCCATCCTCAAAGGTCACCGACGAGCCCGCCTTATCGGCGGCCACTTTCACCGGGAAGCATTCGCCTTGCAGGCACACCATCCAGTCATCGCCCACGACCCGCTCGTGGTTGCCCAGCGTACCCGAGATTTTCGTGCGGCGAATTTCGGCCACGCGATACATCGCAGCGGTGGCGGCGGCCACGCGCTTGAGCATCTCGGCCCCCAGCGTCACGCCTGCGAACCCCTCGGGGTATTCTTCGGCGATGAAGGCGGTGGTGATATTGCCCGACACGAACCGCTCATGGTCCATCACAGCAGCGCAGAACGGCAGGTTGTGGCCAATCCCCTCAACCTCGAACGTGTCAAGCGCCAGGCGCATTTCCTCAATTGCTGCCGCGCGGGTCTCGCCCCAGGTGCACAGCTTGGCGATCATCGGGTCGTAGAACATCGAAATCTCGCCACCCTCGTACACGCCGGTATCGTTGCGCACGATGCCATCGCCTGCGGTCGGGCCTTCGACGGGGGGCTGGTATTTCGTCAAACGGCCAATCGAGGGCAGGAAGTTGCGATAAGGGTCTTCGGCGTAAAGACGGCTTTCCATCGCCCAGCCGTTGATCTTGATATCTTCTTGCGTGAAGGGCAGCTTTTCGCCCGCCGCGACGCGGATCATCTGTTCGACAAGATCGACACCGGTGATGAGTTCGGTCACCGGGTGTTCCACCTGCAAACGGGTGTTCATCTCAAGGAAGTAGAAGTTGCGATCGCCATCGACGATGAATTCCACCGTCCCCGCCGAGGTATAACCCACCGCCTTGGCCAAGGCGCAGGCCTGTTCGCCCATGGCCTTGCGGGTGGCTTCATCCAGAAACGGCGAGGGCGCTTCTTCGATGACCTTTTGGTTGCGGCGCTGGATCGAGCATTCGCGCTCATGCAGATAGACGCAATTGCCATGGCTGTCGGCCAGCACCTGAATTTCGATGTGGCGCGGCTGCGTGACGAATTTCTCGATGAAAATACGGTCATCGCCAAAGCTGTTTGCGGCCTCGTTTTTCGACGATTGGAAGCCTTCGCGCGCCTCTTCGGCATTCCACGCGATCCGCATCCCTTTGCCGCCGCCGCCCGCCGAGGCTTTGATCATCACCGGATAGCCAATCTCATCCGAGATTTTCACCGCCTCTTCGGCATCGGCAATCAGCCCCATATAGCCGGGCACCGTGTTCACGCCCGCTTCTTTGGCCAATTTTTTCGAGGTGATCTTGTCGCCCATCGCCTCGATCGCCGGGGACGGCGGGCCGATGAAGGCCACGCCTTCCTTTTCCAGCGCAGCGGCAAAATCCATCCGCTCCGACAAGAAGCCATAGCCCGGATGCACCGCCTCGGCACCGGTCTGGCGGATCGCATCCATGATCTTGTCGATCACGATATAGGATTGGTTCGCGGGCGGCGGACCGATATGCACCGCCTCATCGGCCATCTTGACGTGCAGCGCCTGCGCATCGGCATCGGAATAGACGGCCACCGTCTGGATGCCCATTTTGCGCGCCGATTTGATGACGCGGCAAGCGATCTCGCCGCGGTTGGCGATCAGGATTTTCTTGAACATGGTCAGTCCCTTCCTCCGGGCGCGTCTCTCCCCGCGCCCCCCTTGGTAATGGCGGTGTCATTGGCGAAAACAAAACGGCCACCGGGGCGGAAAGCCCCGATGGCACGCGTAACAGGCCTGACCGCGCCGGGCGCGGAGGCAAAATCAGTAGCAGGGGTTGCCGATACCCGCGTTGCAGGTCGCGCCGCCGGCCAGCGCACCAAGCGCTGCGCCGGTAAGAACATTGTTGTCGGTCGCATCGGCAAGAAGGCCACCGGCCGCCGCGCCCGCGATGGCGCGGTCGCCTTGCGTTTCCATACAACCGGCAAGCGCGGTGATGGCCAGAAGAGAAAGAATGAGGGTGCTGCTGCGCATGGTGAACTGCCTCCATTGGCGATTGTGATTGCCAATGAATCTAGCGCGGAACGCGCCGCGCACAAATCTTTTTCGCAACATGTCGTGGTAAGATTTCGGAGATCGGCAAAGCCTTGCGCATGGCCCCAAAGACGGGGACGCGCATGTGCGGCGGATGCCTGCTTGGTGCCGGATGTCTGCGGCCCGAACGGGACCCCGGGCCGCAGACCAAGAGCATGGGCTTTCAAAGACGGCGCGGCTTCGAAACGCGGCGTCCTGTGGATTATTTGGGGACGCGCAGCGCAATTACAAAAGCGCACAGGCGCTTTTTTGCAAGAATCGGCAATTTCTTGCCGAAAATGCGGCGCATTCCCCGGCATCAATCCCAATCCTCGTCGTCGAGATCATCCCATTGGAAGGTTTCGGGCTCTGCAAAGACCTCCGGAAAGGCCGCTTCGGCGCGCGCGCGGTCGACCCGCAAAAGCTGGTCATAGGAACAGGGGTCGGCCGGTTCTTCGGCCCAGACGACCTCGCGCCCGATCAGCCAGCTTAGCCGACCGGCATCCAGATTGCCGCGTTCGAACGGCTCTTCGCCAAAATGATCCCACAGCGCCGCCAAAAACCCCGCATCGGCGCGCCGGTCGGCGGCATTGCGGTCCTTGTAGCGTTCGCGGCGAATGATCTTGGTCGCGCCCTGCTTGTTGGCGCGCCGGATCGTGAATTGATAGTCAGTGCCCGGCAGGCGGGACGGAAAACCACGGTGTTTCAGCATGATGTGCCTCCTTTGCAAGCGGCATGGCACATCAGATGCGCCCGGTTCAAGCCGGGCGTGAGCCTGGGGGCAAGGCGCGGGCCCTGCCCCCGAAGCGCTTTAGTATTTGCCGGTTTGCACGGGCTCGATGGTGACCGGCTCAACCGGCTCCGGCTTCGGCGCGCAAGCGGCGACAAAAGCGACGAGGGCAACAGCGATGAAAACTTTTTTCGACATGAGTGTCTCCTGACCGGGCCGACATGGGGGGGAACGGTCGCCCAAACCACGCCCGCCACAAAGGTGATGCGACGAGAACGATTCCCGTCACCGGCCAGCGTATCGCGGCTTTCGTCTTCAAAGAAGGGGGGATTTTTCAACATCTTGGAGAGCGATTTCGCCCCCGCGGCCGCGTCCAAAGCGCCACGGCAGACCGGGCGCATCGGTGCGACCAGCGCGCCCGCGCGGCCCGCCTCCGTCCTGCCCTGTGGTGCCGCGACTACGCGCATCAGTAAAACTCCCAGACACAGGCCCCGTGCTGCACGGAAAAGGCCTCAAAGAACTGCACCGCGTCCTCGTTTGGTTCGCCAAACGGCACTTCGCGGTCTGCCAGATCAAGCACGATCTCGGCGGGTTGCGGCCCCATCTCGGGCAGCCGCGCCAAAACATAGCCATCACACAAGGCCTGTAGGTCCGCCGTGGCCAGATCCGGGTCATAGTCCGGGCCTGCCAGATCGGGCGCAACGAAGCGAAACCGCAAGGTCAGCCCATTGGGGCCTTGGCTATCGCGCAACGTCTCGAACCAGTGCACCGCCAGACCCGAAGGCACGGCGATGGGCTCTTGTGCATAAACAGGCCGGGCAGCCATCAAGACCAGGGCGACAAGCGCCACCCCGTGCAAGGCTTTGACCAACTGCCCGGCCCCACGCCCCATTCCGCGCCCCTCAGAGCGGAATGTTGTCGTGTTTCTTCCACGGGTTAGCGAGCTTCTTCGAGCGCAGGCTGGCAAAAGCCCGCGCCACCCGGCGCCGCGTCGAGGAGGGTTTGATCACCTCGTCGATGAAACCGCGCTCGGCCGCCACGAAGGGGTTGGCAAAGCGGCTTTCGTAATCTTTCGTGCGCGCCGCGATCTTGTCGGGATCGCCCAGTTCCGAACGATACAGGATTTCGGTCGCGCCTTTGGCCCCCATCACCGCGATTTCGGCGGTGGGCCAAGCGTAGTTGAAATCGCCGCGCAGGTGTTTCGAGGCCATAACGTCATAAGCACCGCCGTAAGCTTTACGGGTAATGACCGTGACTTTCGGCACCGTCGCCTCGCCATAGGCAAAGAGCAATTTTGCCCCGTGCTTGATGACGCCGCCATATTCCTGGCCCGTCCCCGGCAAAAAGCCCGGCACATCGACCAGCGTCAGGATCGGAATTTCGAACGCATCGCAGAACCGCACGAACCGCGCGGCCTTGCGCGAGCTGTCAATGTCGAGACAGCCCGCCAGCACCATCGGCTGGTTCGCCACGATCCCAACCGTTTGGCCTTCGATGCGGATGAAGCCGGTGATGATATTGCCTGCGAAATCGCGCTGAATTTCGAAGAAATCGCCCTCGTCGGCGATCTTGGTGATCAACTCCTTCATGTCATAGGGCATGTTGGGGTTGGCCGGGATCAGCGTATCCAGGCTTTCCTCGACCCGGTCGACCGAATCGAAGAACGGGCGCACCGGCGCCTTTTCGCGGTTCGACAGCGGCAGGAAATCGATCAAGCGGCGGGTCTCGGCAATCGCCACCACATCGTTTTCATAGGCGCCATCGGCGACCGAGCTTTTCTTGGTATGGGTGCCCGCACCGCCCAGTTCTTCGGCGGTGACAACCTCGTTGGTCACCGTCTTCACCACATCGGGGCCGGTGACGAACATGTAAGAGCTGTCTTGCACCATAAAGATGAAATCGGTCATCGCGGGCGAATAGACCGCACCGCCCGCACAGGGGCCCATGATCAGGCTGATTTGCGGCACCACGCCCGAGGCCATGATATTGCGCTGAAACACCTCGGCATAGCCCGCCAGCGAGGCCACGCCCTCTTGGATCCGCGCCCCGCCCGAATCGTTCATGCCAATCACCGGCGCGCCGTTTTGCATCGCCATATCCATGATTTTGCAAATCTTCTCGGCATGGGTTTCGGAGAGCGAGCCGCCAAAGACGGTGAAATCCTGGCTAAACACATAGACCATGCGGCCGTTGACCGTGCCCCAGCCGGTGACGACGCCATCGCCCGGAATATGCTCTTTTTCCATCCCGAATTCGGTGCAGCGATGCGCCTTGAACATGTCGAATTCTTCGAACGAACCCTCGTCGAGCAGAAGTTCGATGCGCTCGCGCGCGGTCAGCTTGCCCTTTTTGTGCTGCGCTTCGATGCGGCGCTCCCCGCCCCCAAGGCGCGCGTTGGCGCGGCGGGCTTCAAGCTCGCTCAGAATGTCTTTCATTGCGGTCCCCTCCGAGAATTTCAATGCAACCTAATGGAACGCAACATTGTTACCAAGAGGATTTCCGAAAATTTGCAAATTATTCTCAGCGCTCGCGCTGCGAATTGCAACATTGCAAATACCCCTCAGGCCCGTTGAAACAGGGGTCAGGCCCCCCAATCCCCCTTTCCCGGGCCAAATCATGCTTTTGCGCCGGCGCCGCCACAGGCGACGCGCATTCTTGTGACGCATACATTTCTGCCGTGGACAATATGACGCGCGCCGCCTAGCGGCTGTGCATGACGCCGTTTGACCGTAAGACCCCCCCGCATATCGTGACCTTGGTGCTGGCCACCGGGCTTGCCGCGCTAAGCCTCAATATCTTTTTGCCCTCGCTGCCCGGCATGGCACGCCATTTCGGTGTCGATTACGGGGTGATGCAACTGACGATCTCGGCCTATCTGGCGATGTCGGCGGTGGCGCAATTCCTGATCGGCCCGATTTCGGATCGCTATGGCCGCCGTCCGGTCACGCTTGCGGTGGTGGCGATCTTTACCCTTGCCTCGGTCGCGGCGCTGTTCGCGCCCACGGCAGAAAGCTTTTTGCTCGCGCGGTTCGTGCAATCGGTGGTCGCGACCACCTTTGTTTTATCCCGCGCCGCCGTGCGCGACATGGTCCCCGGGCCCGAAGCGGCCTCGCAAATCGGCTATGTCACCATGGGCATGTCTTTGGTGCCAATGATCGGCCCGGCGGTGGGGGGCGTGCTGGATACCGCCTTTGGGTGGCAGGCGAACCTGATCGTTCTGGCCGTTGCTGGCGCCGCGCTATACGCGCTGGTCTGGGCCGATATGGGGGAAACCGTGGCGGGTGGCGGCTTGGGCTTTCGGGCACAGGCGCGCGCCTATCCGGTGCTGATCCGCTCGCAACGGTTTTGGGGCTATGCACTTTCGGCCTCGGCCTCGGCGGGGCTGTTCTATGCTTATCTGGGCGGGGCGCCCTTGGTGGGGGAAAAGGCCTTTGGGCTCAGCCCGGTCGAGGTGGGCTATTACTTCGCCCTGCCCTCTTTAGGTTATCTGGTGGGCAATTGGCTGTCGGGGCGGTTCGCCACCCGGCTCGGCATGGATGCGATGGTACTGGCGGGCACAACGCTGGCCACGGCGGCGCTGGCGCTGGCGCTGGTGGCGGCCCTGGCCGAGGCGCTGCCGCCGATCTTGTTCTTTTCCATCGTCGCGATCACCGGCGTGGGCAACGGGCTGGCGCTGCCCTCGGCCAATGCGGGCATGATGTCGGTGCGCCCCGATCTGGCGGGCACCGCTTCGGGGCTGGGCGCGACGCTGACGATTGGCTGCGGCGCGGCCCTATCCAGCCTGACCGCCGCGCTGGTGGGCGATCATGTTTCGGTGCTGCGGCTGGTGGCGGTGATGTTCGGCTCCTCGGCGGTTTCGGTTGTGATGATGCTGTGGGTGCGCCGACGCCGCCGCGCGCTCGGCATTTGACGCCCCGGCTTTGCAAAGCATACACTGGCTTTGCAAAAGCGCGGGGGAGGCGCCGATGGCAACGCAAAAACTTTACGCGGGCGTCAAGCTACGCGAAACCCGCGCACGGCTTGGGTTGACGCAAAAAGCCTTTGCCGACCGGCTGGGCGTGTCGCTGCCCTATCTCAACCAGATGGAAAACAATCACCGCCCGGTTTCGGCGGCGGTGGTGCTGGGCCTTGCGGGGGAATTCGGCCTTGATGTAACCGAACTGTCCGCAGGCGATGCCGAGCGTCTGGTCAGCGATATGCGCGAGGCTTTGGCCGATCCGGTTTTTGCCGATGGCGGCACCCCGCCCTTGGCCGATTTGCGGCTTGCGGCCTCCAACGCGCCCGCGCTGGCCCGTGCGTTTTTGGAACTCCATCGTTCCTATCGTCAGGCGCATGAACGGCTGGCCTCGCTGGATGAAGCCTTGGGGCGCGAGGGCGCGCAGACGGTGGTCAGCCCGTGGGAAGAGGTGCGGGACTTCTTTCATTATTGCGACAACTATATCGATGCGGTGGATCGCGCGGCAGAACGTTTTTCTTGCCCCGATGGCAAACGGTTAGACCCGATCCCGCGGGCCATCGACGCCCTGGCCGCCCGCGGGGTCGCGGTGCAGTTTTCCAACATTTCCGAATTGCGCACCCGCACCGGCGACCAGATCCAGCTTTCCGCCAATGCCAGCCGCTCGACCCAAGCTTTCCAGCTTTTGCATCAGGTGGCGCTGCTGACCCAAAATGAATTGCTGGAGGCCACGCTCGATCTGGCGCGGTTTCAATCGGACACCTCGCGCCAGATCGCCAAGATCGGGTTGGCGAACTATTTTGCCGGTGCCGCGCTGCTGCCCTATCGCGCCTTTTTGGAAGCGGCGCAGGAGACCCGGCACGATCTGGAACGGCTGGCCGATATTTTTGGCGCCAGTATCGAACAGGTGGCACACCGGCTTTCAACCCTGCAACGCCCCGGCGCAAAGGGCATTCCCTTCTTTTTCGTGCGCGTCGATCAGGCGGGCACGATCACCAAGCGCCACTCTGCCACGCGGCTGCAATTTGCCCGTTTCGGCGGCGCCTGCCCCTTGTGGAACGTTCATCAAGCCTTTGAAACACCGACGAAATTCCTGCGCCAACTGGCAGAGACCCCCGACGGGGTGCGCTATCTTTGTCTGGCACGGGACGTGTCGAAAACCGGGGGCAGTTTCACCGCCCCGGTGCGCCGCTACGCGATCTGCTTGGGCTGCGAGGTCAGCCATGCGCGCGGCATGGTCTATGCCGATGATATGGAACTGGGCAACCCGCGCGCCTATCAGCCGATTGGCATTTCGTGCCGCATCTGCGAACGCAAGGAATGCCACCAGCGCTCGGTGCCGCCGCTGGAACGCCGCCTGACGGTGGACCCCGATCGCCGTGGCCTGCTGCCCTATGATATCGCATGAAAAAAGCCCCGGAATATCCGGGGCTTAAGCGCAGTTTCACAGGCTCAGGAATGGTGCAGCATATAGGCGATTTCATCCTTGATATGCGCGCGCTGCTTGCGCAGATGCACTTCGGCAAAATGTTCGAGCGGTTCGACATTGGTCTCGGCCCGATGCACCTTGTCATTCACTTCATCATAGTCTTCCAGCAATTTTGCAAAGTGCAGATTGACCACTTTCAAACTATGCACTTTTTCAATTTCATACGGAAAATCTTCGCCAAGCGTATGCGGTGTGTTGGACATTGGGGCTCCCCTTCCCTTGTGTTTATAAGGAAAGCCTAGGGGCGCGAGTCGGCGCGGGCTTTGACCCGTGTCAAATCGCGCTTCAGGTTAGCGCAATCATTCGTCAGCGCTTCACCGGTCGCCAGCCTGCCGCACGCGCCTCGGCTTCGGTGCAAAACCACCGCTCGCCCTTGCGCGTATCGATCTTTGTCACGGCGTAATCGCGCGAGGCGGTGGTGTGAAAAATCCGGCCCGCGCGCGAGATATTTCCCTTGATCACACAGGCACCCGGCGGCGGGTCCCCTCCGGCCAGGCGCGCGCCACGGCGCACGGCGGCAGGCGAAAGATGCGCCCCCGCCCAAATGCCCCGCATGGCCGCCCGGGCCGCCGCTTCTGCGGCCACATAATCTTGCGAATATTTGCGATAGGCTTCGGCAAAGCCTTCTTGCACCAGCGCCCGATTCAGATCGCGCCCACCGGCTTGGCAGGTGGCAATCAAACGGTCATAGCGGTCATAGTCTTCGCCCACACAGCGGGTTTCGCCGCGCGCGGTCATGCGCTGCAACGCCGCCGTTGCCGCCGCCCCGCAGCGCCAATCGCGTCCCGCCGCATCCTTGCACAGTTGCGCCTTTTCGGGAGCGTCGATCCCATGCAACCGCACCCGGACCGCGCCAATCGCCAGCGTGTCGCCATCAATCACCCGCGCAGGGCCCTGCACCATCTCGGCCGAGGCCGGGAGTGCCATCACCATGATCAGAAAAACCCACTTCACCATGGCGCGACGCTACCGCGCGCCGCGCCACGTGCAAGCAAATTCGGTAGATCCCCTTAACGAAACCGCAAGATGTAGCGTTAACGCTGCGCGGTTTGCCAGTTCGGATTAATCCAAGGTTCGACATTTTCTGCGGCCAAACGGCGGCCCAGAATATGATCCGCGACCTTTTCCCCCACCATAATCGAGGGGCCGTTGAGGTTGCCATTGGTGATGCGCGGGAAGATCGAGCTATCGGCAACGCGCAGCCCCTCGACCCCGATCACGCGGGCCTCGGGGTCGACCACCGCCATCGGGTCATCGGCCCGGCCCATGCGCGCCGTGCCGCAGGGGTGATAGGCGCTTTCGGCATGTTCGCGGATGAAAGCGTCGATCTGCGCATCGCTTTGCACATCGGCGCCGGGCTGGATTTCGTGCTTCACATGCGGTTGCATCGGCGCTTGGGCAAAAATCTCGCGCGTGAGCCGCACCACTTTGCGGAACTCGGCCCAATCATCGGGATGCGACATGTAGTTGAAGCGGATCACCGGATTGTCGGCCGGGTTGGCGCTGCGCAGGGTAACATTGCCGCGCGATTTTGACCGCATCGGCCCAGTATGGACTTGGAAGCCATGCCCCTCGGCGGCAACCTTGCCATCATAGCGCACGGCAAGCGGCAGGAAGTGGTATTGAATATCGGGATATTCAACGCCCTTGTCGGAACGAATGAAGCCGCAAGCCTCGAACTGGTTCGATGCGCCCAGCCCGTTTTTCATAAAGAGCCATTGGGCGCCGACCGTCATCTTGCCCCAAAGGTTCCAGTATTTGAACAAGGTCACCGGCTCTTGCGCGGCAAATTGCATATAGATTTCAAGATGGTCTTGCAGGTTTGCGCCCACGCCGGGGCGATGGGCCAAAACCTCGATCCCATGCGCTTTCAGATGCTCGGCATCGCCGATGCCCGACAGCATCAAAAGCTTCGGCGTATTAAGCGACGAGGCCGCGAGCACCACCTCGGCCCGGGCGCGCAGCACCTGCACTTTGCCCTTGCGTTCAAACTCCACGCCCACGGCGCGACCGTTTTCGATCACCACCTTGCGTGCCAAGCCGCGCACGATCTGCAAGTTGCCGTTCTTGCGCGCGGGCCGCAGATAGGCATTGGCTGTGGACCAGCGGCGCCCTTGCCAGATCGTGGCCTCCATCGGACCAAAACCTTCTTGCTGCTGGCCATTGTAGTCCATCGTCACCGGGTAGCCCGCCGCCGCACCGGCTTGGATGAAATGCTCAAAAAGCACGTTTTCACGAGGCCCGCGTGTCACATGCAGCGGGCCTTGATGGCCGCGCCAGGCGGCATCGGCGCCATCATCCTCGCCATGCCAGTTCTCTTGCCGCTTGAAATAGGGCAGCACATCGGCATAGGACCAGCCGTTTGCGCCCTGCTCCGCCCAATGGTCAAAGTCGCGCGCATGGCCACGCACATAGACCATCCCGTTGATGGAAGAAGACCCCCCGATCACCTTGCCGCGCGGCGTAACCAAACGGCGGTTGCCCAGATGCGGCTCGGGCTCGGTGGACATGCCCCAATCGTAAAGCCCCATATTCATCGGGTAGGACAATGCCGCGGGCATCTGGATGAACGGCCCCCAGTCAGAGCCGCCATGTTCGATAATGACGACTTTTTTCCCGGCCTCCGAGAGCCGATAAGCCAGCGCCGAGCCCCCTGAGCCCGCCCCAACGATCACGTAATCCGCTTCCATGCCGTGCTCTTTCATCTTGCAACACACCATCGGGTCCGGGGGC
Organism: Rhodobacter sp. TJ_12; assembly: GCF_020023995.1. Taxonomy (GTDB): domain Bacteria; phylum Pseudomonadota; class Alphaproteobacteria; order Rhodobacterales; family Rhodobacteraceae; genus Rhodobacter. Next base: position 92,903 of record NZ_NRRD01000006.1, read on the forward strand.
GGTGCCCCCGGCGAGTTTCTTAATAGGGGCTATCCACCGGCCCCATGCCGACATAGACGGACTTCACCTGCGTGTAGTGCTCCACCGCCGCTTTCGAGTTTTCACGCCCGAAGCCAGAGGCCTTGACCGCACCAAAGGGCATTTCGACCGGCGTCAGGTTATAGGCGTTGATCCAGCAAGTGCCCGCTTCCAACGCCCCAATCATGCGATGCCCGCGCGCCAGATCGGCGGTGAACACCCCGGCAGCGAGGCCGAATTGCGTGCCATTGGCGCGCGCAATCACCTCTTCCTCAGTCTCAAAATCCAAAACTGCCATAACCGGGCCGAAAATCTCTTCGCGCGCGATGGTCATGCTGTCGGTGACATCGGCAAAGACCGTCGGCTGCACGAAAAGCGGGCCTTCATTGCCCGCCGCGCCGCCACAAACCAGCCGCGCGCCCTCTTCCTTACCCTTGGCGATGTAAGACATGACTTTTACATGCTGATCGGCGCTGATGAGTGGGCCAAACTGCGTGGCCGGGTCCAGCGGGTCGCCCGCGACGATGGTGCCTGTGCGCTCGGCCAACCGCTGCAAGAACCGCTCTTTGATGCCCTTTTGCACAAAGACGCGGGTGCCGTTCGAACAGATCTGGCCCGAAGAATAGAAATTGGCCAGCATCGCCGCGCCGATCGCGCTTTCCAGATCGGCATCGTCGAAAATGATCAGCGGCGACTTGCCGCCCAGTTCCATCGTCACATGCTTCATACCCGCAGCGGCGGCGGTATAGACCTTTTCGCCCGTCGGCACAGATCCGGTAAGCGAGACTTTGGCGACGCGCGGATCGGTCGAGAGCGCCGCGCCCACGGGCCCGCGCCCTTGCACCACGTTGAACACACCCGCAGGCATGCCCGCCTCGATGAAAATTTCGGCCAATTTCAGCGCGCCCAAAGGCGTGACTTCGGACGGTTTGAACACCATCGCATTGCCGGTTGAAAGCGCGGGCGCCGCCTTCCAGCAGGCGATTTGGCTGGGGTAGTTCCACGCGCCAATCCCCACGCAAACCCCCAAAGGCTCGCGGATCGTATAGGCGAAATCGCCGCCCAAGGGGATGGTTTCGCCAGTCAGCGTCGGCGCAAGCCCCGCGAAATATTCCAACGCATCGGCACCCGAGGGCCAATCGGCCACTTCGGTTTCCTGAATCGGCTTGCCGGTGTCGAGCGTTTCCAGATGCGCCAGTTCCGCCCCCCGGTCGCGGATGATGTCTACCGCGCGGCGCAAGATGCGCCCGCGTTCCACCGGCTGTAGCCGCGCCCAATCCTTTTGTGCGCGCGCCGCCGAAGCGATGGCCGCGTCGATGACGGCGGGCGTGGCGGCATGAAGCCGCGCGATCACCTCGCCGGTGCCGGGATAGGTGACCTCGATCACCTCGCCTGCACTGTCTTCGTGCCAAGTGCCATCAATGAAATGGCTGGCTTGCGGTTGTGCCTTCATGGCGTCACCTCCAGTTCGCGGTCGATATATTCCATAACGATATCAAGGGCGTATTGCGGATCCGGGGCATCTTCGGCCAAAGCGGCGCGGATATAGACCCCATCGATCATCGCCCCGAGGCCGCGCGCCACCGCCCCCGCGCGGTCGCCAACCAGCTGGCGCAATTCATGGCGCAGATTGGACCGCAGGCGGCGCTGATAGACACGCAGCAGCCGATGCGCCTGCGCATTGGTCTGCGCCAGCACATAGAAGTTGAGCCATGCCGAAATCGTTTCGCGCCGAAAACTGCCGGGCGCGAAGGAGCCCGCCACAATCGCGCGCAGCCGCGATTCCGGATCGCTTGCCGTCGCCAGCGCGCCGCGCACCTCGGCCCCGTAAAGCGTCAAGATCGCGCGCATCGCGGCCAGAAAGATTTGTTCTTTCGAGCCAAAATAATGATGCGCCAAGCCCGAGGACATGCCCGCACGCCGCGCGATTTGCGCGACCGTCACCTCCAGCGACCCGGCCTCCCCCACTGTTTCTATGGTGGCTTTCACCAAGGCTGCCCGTCGAATAGGCTCTGCGCCAAGCTTCGGCATGTGTTTTGCGACTCCGTCAAAGAAATCCCTTGCATTCCGGAGCTACATGAAAGTTTATTGACGCGTCAATCAACAAAAAACGACTGACCCCCGAACCGGGCAACAAACAGGAGACCCTGAATGACCCTTCGTTCCATCCTTCTCGCCGGTGCGGCGAGCCTTTCGCTCGCCCTGCCCGCCTACGCCGATTGCGACACGGTCGTATTTTCGGATGTGGGCTGGACCGATATCACCGCAACCACTGCCGCCACCGTGACCGTGCTGGATGCGCTTGGCTATGAGACCGATGTGAAACTGCTGTCGGTGCCGGTCACCTATACCGCGCTGTCGGGTGGCGATGTGGATGTGTTCCTTGGCAACTGGATGCCGACGATGGAGGCCGATATCGCGCCCTATCGCGAAGATGGCAGCGTTGAAACCGTGCGCACCAACCTGACCGGCGCGAAATATACGCTGGCCACCAATGCCGCCGGTGCCGCGCTGGGGATCAAGGATTTTGCCGATATCGCCGCGCATAAAGACGCTCTGGATGGCCAGATTTACGGCATCGAGCCGGGCAATGACGGCAACCGGCTGATCATGGATATGATCACCGCCAATGCTTTTGACCTTGAAGGTTTTGAGGTCGTCGAAAGCTCTGAGCAAGGGATGCTGGCGCAGGTTGAGCGCGCCGATAAGGCGGGCAAGCCGGTGATCTTTTTGGGTTGGGAACCGCATCCGATGAACGCCAATTTCGACATGACCTATCTGGCGGGCGGAGATGATTTCTTTGGCCCCAACTTCGGCGGGGCCGAGGTGGCGACCAACGTGCGCGCGGGCTATGTGGCCGAATGCCCGAATGTCGGCAAACTGCTGGAAAACCTTGAATTCTCGCTCGCGATGGAGAACGAGATCATGGGCGCGATCCTCAATGACGGCGAAGACCCGAACGAGGCCGCGAAAACGTGGCTGGCGGCCAACCCGGAGGTGCTTGGCCCCTGGCTGGACGGTGTGACGACGAAAGACGGCGGTGATGCGATGGCCGCCGTGACCGAAGCGCTGAACTAAGGCGCGATTTGAAAAGCCGCTCCCCGGTGCCCCGGGGCGCGGCACAAGACAAGGAGCTCCCCCCACAATGGAGTGGCTGACGGACCACAAAATCCCGGTCGGCAAGACGGCGAAAGTCGTGTTTGACTGGTTCAAGGAGAATGCCGCAGGCTTCTTCGATATGCTTTCCACCCTGATGCAGGCCCTGATCGACGGGATCTTGTGGCTGCTCGAAACCCCGCATCCGCTGGTGATCGTGGCGCTGTTTTGTGCGCTGACATGGTTCACCCAGCGCAGATGGCAGATGGTTCTGCTGGTGCTGGCGGGCTTTCTTTACATTCTCAATCAGGGCTATTGGAAGCCCACCATGGAAAGCCTGACGCTGGTGCTGTCGGCCTGTGTGGTGTGCATGGCGGTTGGCGTGCCGATTGGCATTGCAGCGGCGCATCGCCCCCGGCTTTACACCGTGATGCAGCCGGTTCTGGATTTGATGCAGACCCTGCCTACCTTCGTTTATCTTATTCCGGCGATTGTGTTTTTTGGCATTGGCATGGTGCCCGGCCTGATCTCGACGGTGATCTTTGTATTGCCCGCGCCGATCCGGCTGACGCATCTGGGCGTTTCCACCACGCCGCAAGCGCTTTTGGAAGCCGCGCGCGCCTTTGGCGCGACGCCGCGCCAAGTGTTGTGGAAGGTCGAACTGCCCTATGCGCTGCCGCAGATCATGGCGGGGCTGAACCAAACGATCATGCTGTCGCTGTCGATGGTGGTGATTGCCGCACTTGTGGGCGCGAACGGGCTTGGGGTGCCAGTGGTGCGCGCGCTCAACTCGGTCAACACATCGCTTGGTTTTGAAGCAGGGATGATCATCGTCGTCGTGGCGATCATTCTGGATCGGATGCTGCGGATGGGGAGCCGGAAATGAACAGGGAAATGGACCCCAAGAAAACCGCGGGCGTCGCGGTGCGGTTCGACAATGTATCGATCGTCTTTGGCGATCATCCGAACCGCGCCCTGCCCTTGATGGATGAGGGGATGTCGCGCGGCGATATTCAGGAACGCACCGGGCAGGTTCTGGGCGTGCATGATTGCGCGCTTGAGGTGACCGAGGGCGAGATTTTGGTGCTGATGGGCCTGTCTGGCTCTGGCAAATCCACGCTGTTGCGTGCGGTCAACGGGCTCAACCCAGTGTGCCGCGGCAAGGTCGAGGTCTGCGACGGCAATGGGCTTGTCGATGTGACCCATGCCGATGCCCAGACCCTGCGGCGCATCCGGCTCAACCGCGTGGCCATGGTGTTTCAGCAATTTGGCCTGCTGCCTTGGCGCACGGTGCGCGAAAATGTGGGGCTTGGGCTGGAGCTTGGCGGCATGACCAAAGCCGAGCGGCGCGCGCGGGTGGATGCGCAATTGGAACTGGTCCACCTTGAAGCTTGGGCCGACCGCAAAGTGGGCGAGCTTTCGGGCGGCATGCAGCAGCGCGTTGGTCTGGCCCGCGCCTTTGCCACCGAAGCGCCGATCTTGCTGATGGACGAGCCGTTTTCCGCGCTTGATCCGCTGATCCGCGCCAAGCTGCAAGATGAATTGCTGGAACTGCAATCCACGCTGAAGCGCACCATCGTCTTCGTGTCCCACGACCTTGATGAAGCCTTCAAGATCGGCAATCGCATTGCCTTGATGGAAGGCGGGCGGATCGTGCAGGTGGGCACCGCGCGCGAGATCATCGCCAATCCGATCAATGATTATGTCGCGGATTTCGTGGCGCATATGAACCCGCTCGGCGTGCTGACGGCCGCCGATGTGGCCGAACCGGGGCGCGCCCCCGGGGCGCTTTTGCCGCCCGAAACGCCGGTGATCGAGGTGATGGAAAAGCTGCGCACCGCCCCCGCCGTGGCGCTGAGCGATGGCCGCCGTGTCACCCGCGAAGGCGTGATCGGGCGGCTGATCGACCCGCAAAGCATGGAACTTTAAGCTTGGGCCGGGCGGCGCTTAGCCGCCCGCCTGTGCGGCGCGCCGTTTGATCACCGATTCCCGCCACGCCATATAGCTGACAGACCCCACGATCATCGCCGCGCCCAAGAAGACAAACGGGTCCAGCGCCTCGCCAAACAGCACATAGCCCGCGCTCGACGCCCAAACGAGTTGCAAGAACACCACCGGCTGCGTGACTGTAACAGGGGCGCAGGCAAAGGCACGGGTCATGCAATAATGGCCCAAGGTTGCAAAGAGCGCGGTCGCCCCCAGCCACAGGCTTTCCGACCATGTCATCGGCTGCCAGTTCAAAATCGCGAGCGGCGCAAGGCACAGCGTGACCACCACCGTCATCAACGCCACCACCACCGTGGCAGGCGCAAGGCCCGAAAGCCGCTTCATCATCAGATAGGATAAACCAAAGAAAAAGGCCGCGCCAAGCTGCGCGACATGGCCCGGCTCGATCGCGCGCATGCCCGGGCGCAAAATCACCAGCGCCCCGATCAGCGCCACCACCACGGCCACCCCGCGCCGCCACGCAAAGCCCTCGCCCAACAATAGCGCGCCGCCAAGGCTCACCACGATCGGGTTGAGGTAGCCAATCGCCGTCACGTCGGCGATCGGAATGCGCGCCATCGCGTAAAACCACATCAAAACCGCAATCGCCTGCAAAAGCCCGCGCAGACCGAACAGCCCCCAAACCTTGGGCGACAGCTTCATGTGCAAAATATGCCAAAGCGCGGGCGCCACGAACACCCAGCCCCAAGCGAACCGCACAAAAGAGGTTTGCGTCGCGGGCAGGTTGGAGCCGAGGTAATGCACGATCACATTTACCGCCGTGAAGCTGAGCGTGGTACCCAGCATCCACAAAAGCCCGGCCAGCGGGCGATCTTGGGCGGGTTTGGCGGCGGGTGTCACGGGGCGGGCGGCAGGGGCAGAAGTCATATCTCTTTTCTGCGGCGCGGCCCGGCGCTTGGCAAGCACCCGATTGTGCCGGTTACAGCGGCGACAGCGCCAGTTTGAGCGCGACCGAAAACATAATCAGCGCCACAAGCCCATCCAGCACGCGCCATGCAATGGGTTTGGCAAACAGCGGGGCCAACAACCGCGCCCCGTAAGCCAATGAAAAGAAAAACAGAAACGAGGCGCAAACCGCCCCGGCGCCAAACGCCAGCCCCTGCCCCGGAAACTGCGCCGAGACCGCCCCCAACAGCACCACGGTATCCAGCCATACATGCGGGTTCGCCCAAGTCAGCGCCGCCACCGTCACCATCACGCTGCGCAGGGTGGGCGCGGCACCCGTGCCCGCCTCTAGCCGTTCGCCGCCCCGCCAGGCCGCCAGTGCCGCGCGCATCCCATACCAACTCAGAAAGGCCACGCCGCCCCAGCGCAAAGCCTCGGCCACCCAAGGCGCAAGGTTGGACAGCGTCCCCATGCCAGACACGCCAAGCGCGATCAAAAGCGCGTCGGAGGCGGCACAAAACAGCGCCACCGCAAAGACATGTTCGCGCCGCAGCCCTTGGCGCAGCACAAAGGCGTTTTGCGCCCCGATGGCCAAGATCAGCCCAAGACCAAGGCGAAATCCGGCAAAAGCAGCGGCGAAACTGGGGGACATGAGCGCTCTCCTTCGGGCCCGCTCTAGCCTGTGCCGGGGCGCCGCGCCAGATCATCGCCGTGATTTCGCGCAAAAGGCCCGCGCCGCAGCTTGCAAGGCGGCGCGCAAATGTCGCAGCTTCGCACCGCAAGCCATGCAAAGGTTATTGCTTTTTTAACCAACTGCGGTGAACCTGCCGCGAGACTGAGCCGCCCGGAAAGACAACCCCCTTGAGATCTGCCCGCCCCGCCCCCTCGCGCCCGTTTCGCAGCCCCGTGCTGCGCGCGCTCGCGGTTTTGGCGATGCTGGTGCAGGTGGTGTTCTTTGCCGAACATCTGGGGGCCTCTGCGGTTCATGCGGCTGGGCCACTGAGCCCCGGCGAGCGGCTGGGCTTTTTGCAAATCTGCACCGGCGAGGGGATCGCGCTTTACGACCCGGCCACAGGCGAAATGGTCACCGCACCGGGCGAGACCGCGCCCAACGATCACGGCGGCTGCGCGGTTTGTGCCAGCGCCGGGGTGTGCAGCTTTGATGCCCCCGGCCATGTGGCCGGACCGCTTCCCAACTTCACCCTGCAAGCCATTGCAGAGCCTGTTCTTTTTGAACCTTTTGCCTTTGTCGCGGCCCCGCTGCGCGCCGGGCATATCCGCGCCCCGCCGCAGTTTGGCTGACCCGGTCGGGCGCGCAAACAGGCTCAACCTGTGGCGCCCGACACCTTGTCAATTTTCCAAGCCAAAGCGGCACCCGCGGGTGCCTTCTAGCCACATTCCGGAGATTTCCATGAACCGTCGCGATTTTCTTTTGAGCACCACCACCAGCGCGGCACTGGCCGGGCTTGCCAGCACCGCCGCACGCGCCGAAATGGCGATGAGCCCCGGCGAAAAGCCCGTCAGCCCGATGCAATGGACCGATGAAAACGGGCTGACCCGGTTTTTGAAACACGACACCGATCCGCTGACCGACGAATTCGCCAAATACCCGCGCTGCCCCTATTGCGGGATGATGCGGCAGATGTATTCGCATACCCGCCACCTGATCGTTTATGGCAATGACACGGTGGATGGCACCTGCTCGCTGCATTGCGCGGCGATCTCGCTTTCGCTCAATATGGATGCGGGGCCCAAGGCAATTTATGCGGGCGATGCCGGGGCCGAGGGCGCGGTGAAACCGCTCGCCGAGACATCCGCCCTGACCTATGTGATCGACCCCGCCAAACCCGGCACGATGACCGCCGTGTCCAAATGGGCCTATGCAGATGCGGCCAAGGCCGAAGCGGCAGCGGCAGCGGCAGGCGAGGCCGCGAAGACCGCAACCTTTGAAGAGGCGCTGACGCTCGCCTATCTCGACATGGCGAAAGATACGCTCGCCATCCGCAAGCGGCGCGGCGAAAAACGCAAGCAGATGGGCATGGATATGCCCGCGGGCAACTAACACCGTAAAAGGGCCGGCCACGCCTGAAAGGGCGTGGCTGGTTCAGGAGCAATACACATGTGCACCCTTCCCCGCCCGACCCGCCGCGCAACCTTGGCGCTGCTTTTGGGGGCCACCGCGCTTCCGCTGGCGCCGCAGACGGCGCGCGCCAAAGCCACACCCATCGCCCTGCCCGCGCCCGGACCGCGCGCCACCTGCCCGGTGTGCGGCATGTTCGTGGCGCGCTACCCCGATTGGGTGGCGACGATCCAATTTGCCGATGGCGAGGCGGTCCATTTTGATGGCGCAAAGGATTTCTTCAAATTCCTGCACGACCCGGGCAAATATGCACAGGGCCGCACCCGCGAGCAAATCACCGGCATGGGCGTGACGGAGTATTACGCGGTCAGCCTCGTCGATGCGCGCGAAGCGGTTTATGCGGTAGGGTCAGATGTGCTCGGCCCAATGGGGCATGAATTTGTGCCGCTCGCCTCTGATGCCGATGCCACCGACTTCATGGCCGACCACAAGGGCCAGCGGCTTTTGCGCTTTGACGAAATCACGCCCGATCTGCCCTTCAAACTGGATGAAGGCGCCTTCGAGTGACCCAACCGCGCCCTTACCGCCGCCCCTCGACCCCGGTTTTCACCGCGCTTGGTCTTTTGCTCGCTTTGGCAGTGGCGCAGGGCGGGCATGCGCTGGCCACCGCGCCGCAACAGGCTGCCCGACTCGCGGCCAACCGGCAGATCGTGCACGACCTTGGGCTCAGCGATCTCGCCCTTTTCACCGAGGCGCGCTACACCCGCCACCCGGCCTTGGCCGATCATGCCGCACCCTTCCAAGATGCGCCGGGCAGTTTCGAACATTTCCCCTCGGGCAGCTTTGTGCCGCCCGCCGGGCCTTGGGGCACCGCGCGGCTCGGCTTTGACGCGCAAGAGGTCACACAATGAAAACCCTACGCCGCCAACGCGCGCTGGCCGATTACACGCTGGCCGCCCTCGCCCGCCGAAAGGTGAAGAATAGCGCGCTTGTGGGCGTGTTCTCGCTTGTGGTGTTTTTGCTTGCGTCGGCAATGTTCTTTGCCTCGGCGCTGCGGCACGAAGCCGATACCGCCCTGCAAGGCGTGCCCGATCTGATTGTGCAGCATCTGAGCCTTGGCCGTCAGGGCATGATTTCCGAAGACCGGATTGCCGAGCTGGAAAGCATTCGCGGCGTGTCCAAGGTGCGCGGGCGGCTGTGGGGGTATTATTACGACCGCGTGGTGGGGGCGAATTACACGGTGATGGTGCCCGATGGCGGGGCGATGCCCCCGCCCGGTCAGGTCATCGTGGGCGAAGGCGTTTTGCGGGCGCGGGGCCTTGATTGGGAGGGCGCGCCGCTGTTTCTAAGCCGCAAGCAAGGCGATCTGAGCCGGTTTGACATTGCCAAGACCTTTGACAGTGACTCTGCCCTGCTGACGGCCGATCTGTTGTTGATGAACGAGGCCGATTTCCGCGCCTTCTTTTCGGTCCCGGCGGGGGTTTATACCGATATTGCCGCGCGGGTGCGCAATGCCAATGAGCTGGCCACCATCGTCGACAAAGCCACGCGGATCATGCCCGATGAACGCTTTGTCACCCGCGATGACATTGCCCGCACCTATATGAAGCTTTTCGATTGGCGCGAGGGGCTGATGGTGGCCCTTGGGGCGATGGCGATGCTGGCTTTCGCGATTTTTGCCGCCGACAAAGCCTCGGGCCTGTCGGCCGAGGAATCGCGCGAGATTGGCATTTTAAAAGCCATCGGCTGGGACACGCGCGATGTGATTGCGATGAAGCTGTGGGAAGGCGGGCTCGTCTCTATCGGCGCGTTTTTGCTGGGCTGCGTGGCCGCCTATGCGCATGTGTTTTGGTTCGGCGCCACGCTTTTTGCCCCGGTGCTGAAAGGCTGGGCGGTGATCTACCCCGATTTTCCGCTAGCCCCGGTGATTGATGCGGCGCAACTGGTCACGCTGTTTTTGCTGACCGTGCTGCCCTATGCCGCCGCAACCGTGGTGCCCGTGTGGCGCGTGGCAAGTGCCGATCCCGATGCGGTGATGCGATGATCTCTCTTTCCGATGTCTCCAAAACCTATAACGAGGGGCGCCCGAATGCGGTGACCGCCCTGCACGGCGTCACGCTTGATATCGCGCGCACGGGGGTGACGGTGTTCATGGGCCCCTCTGGCTCGGGCAAGACCACGCTTTTAAGCCTTGTGGGCTGCATGGCGCGCCCCACCACGGGGCGGATCACGCTGGATGGCGAACCGGTTTCCGGCCTGCCCGAACGGTTCTTGACCGAGTTGCGGCGCGTGAAATTTGGATTTGTGTTCCAGCGTTTCAACCTTATTCGCGGTCTCAGCGTCTTGGATAATGTGATGCTGCCCGCCGCCCCCTCGGGCGAAGACCCCAAAGCCGTGCAAGCCCGCGCGATGATGCGGCTAGAGGCGCTGGGTCTGGCAGAGAAAGCCTTGATGCCGGTCGAAGTGCTATCGGGCGGCGAAACGCAACGCGCCGCGATTGCGCGCGCCTTGGTCAATGACGCGCCCGTGCTGATCGCCGATGAGCCGACCGCGAACCTTGATACCGCGCTGACGCATCGGTTTTTGGACATTGTCGCCGGTCTGCGCGACGCGGGCAAAACCGTGATTCTGACCAGCCACGACCCGCGCATCATTTCCGCCAGCGCCGTAACCGCCGTGGTCGAAATGCGCGACGGCCAAATGGTCAGGGGGCGGGGATGATCTTTCGCACGCCCATTCTAACGCTGCTTCTGGTCTCGGCGCTTGCCATTTTGGTGGCTTTGGGTGCGGCATGGTTTGGGCAACGCGTGCTGCGACAGTGGGATCTGACCTCGGGTAGCCGCGCGCAATTGCTGATGGAGCGGCGTACCGAACTGATCTCAACCCTGTTTGCGATGGTGATGCTGGCCGAAGCGGTGGCGCTGTTTCTGTTTGTCTTCAACGCCGACCGGATGGCCGCGCTGTTCGTCGGCGCGATGTGCGCGGTGGGCACGCTGAATGTGAACCCCTATGGCTTCCCCGCGCTTTACGCCAAGATCGGGGTGTTCTTCGCCGCGGCGGTTTGGCTGGTGATGGACCATGTGGACCGTCTGGGCCGCGACTATCCGCTGACACGGGCGAAATATGCGCTGGTTTTGGCGATTGCACCGCTTGTCATAGTGGCGGGCGGGTTGGAACTGGCTTGGTATCTGGGGCTAAAAACAGATGTGATTACATCGTGTTGCTCCAAGCTGTTCACACCGGCCAATGCAGGCATTTCCGATGAAATGGCCGCAGTCGATCCCGCGCTTGCGCTTTGGGCGCTGGCGGGGGCACAGGTGTTGGTGCTGGCCCTAGGTACTTTTGCCGCCAAGACCGGGCGCGGGCATGGCCTTTTTGCGCTGGCGGGGGCGGTGTTCTTTGCCGTGGCGCTGACCGCGATGGTTTCAGTGATCGCGCTTTACGTCTATGAAAACCCGAACCACCATTGCCCGTTTTGCATCCTAAAGCCTGAATACGGCTATATCGGTTATGCGTTTTACATCCCGCTTTTTGGCGCCACGGCGCTGGCTTTGGGGCTTGGCGCGGTGGCCCCGTTCAAGCGGCGTGGCAGTTTGCGCGCCCCCCTGCCCCCGGTGCTGCGGCGGCTCACGCTGTGGGCAATGGCGGGCTTTGCGGCCTATGGCGCGGTGACGCTTTATGCCATCGCGCGCTCGCATCTGATCTTGTTTGGCTGAGCCGTGCCGCTAAAGCGCGTGGAACCGTTTGTCGAGCCGAGCCGCCTCTTCGGCCAAGCCCCAAGGCGGGTTCAGCACGAACATGCCCGACCCGACCATCCCATGCCCCGCCCGCGCAGGCGGAAAGCGCACCTCGGACAAAAGCCCCTCGGGATGCGTGGCCTTGAGCGTGCGCACCATGCGCGCCTGCGCTTCGGCCACCGGCACATGGGCAGCCAGCACCGGATACCACAGCGCAATCACCCCCACATTCCATTTGCGCGCCATCTGCCCCATCAGCTTCGGCACTGTCTCGTAATCGGCCTTCACCTCCCATGACGGGTCAATCAGCAACAGCCCCCGGCGCGGCGTCGGCGGGCACATGGCATGCGCCATTTGCAGCCCGTCCTTTTGGTGAAAGATGCCGCCATGATCGGCCATCGCCGCTTTCAGCGCGGCAAATTCCTGCGGATGCAATTCGCACAACTGGAGACTATCGATCGGGCGCAACAGCGTGGCCGCCAAAAGCGGCGAGCCGGGATAGGCGGTCTTGCCATGGCTGGCGCGCACGGTTTTAAGCGCACGGGCATAGGGATGATCGTCGGCAAACCAGCGCTCGGCCAGCGCGCGGGTGATACCTGCCGCCGCCTCGCCGGTTTTCGCGGCTTCGGCCCCATCGAGCGCGTAAAGCCCGCGGCCCGAATGGGTTTCAAGGTAGCTCAGCGGTTTCTCTTTGCGGGTCATGTAATCGATCATCGTGGCCAAGAGCGCATGCTTATGCACATCGGCCAGATTTCCCGCGTGATAGGCGTGTTGATAAGACAGCATGGGTGTCCCCCTTTTCGCCTTCCTGCCTGCAACGGCCCGCCCCTGCAAGCAAGACGGCCCCTTGATCCGCGAAACACGCCAAAAATGAAAACGGCGGCGCCCAGGGAGGAGGAGGGGCGCCGCCGTTCAAAACCGCGGCCTCAGGGAGGAGGAGAGAGGCCTTGGTATGTCCGGCACCGCTCAAATGGGAGGAGAGCGGCACCATATCCCGCGCCCAGGGAGGAGGAGAGGACGCGGTATCAGGTCGAAGGAGCGGCGGCCTCAGGGAGGAGGAGAGAGGCCGCCGCCTTCTTTACAAGCCCCAGGGAGGAGGAGGGGGCCTGATACGATTCCGGCAGATGGGGCCGGTATAAGGTTTGGCGACACCCTCAGGGAGGAGGAGAGAGGGTGTCGCCGATCTCCGAGGCCAGGGAGGAGGAGAGGCCTCAGGATGCTTATTTGCCGTAGGCTGCTTCCAGCGCGATGCGGGTCAGCATCGAGCGGTGCATGCCCAGATCACTCAATTCGCGTTCCGAAAGCGAGCGCAGTTCCGCCAGCGTTTGGCGGTAGACCTTGCGGCGCGCCAGCGCCTCACGCACGGTGGCAACGATCTGGGCCATGCCCATATCGGAAGTGCGGATGTCGCTCACCAATGCCATCGGTCGTCTCTTTCGTCTTTCAGCTTTGATACCATTGCGCGGTGGGCTCAGAATGTCTCTGTGGTTCACCGTCGCTGTTGGGGCTAACATGGGGGAATTGCTGCATCTGCACAATGGCGCTTAGAAGCAACGCCGCCTTGCGAAAAATGCATAACGGATTCTGACCTGTTTCCGCCTTCAAACTGCGTTAATTCCAAAATTTGGCGCTCAAATTTTGCGCGAATCTTGCTTGGGGTGGCAAAGCCCCTTGCAGCGCGCGGCAAAAACGCCACAGTCGCGCGCAAATCGACAGGAGATTTTCATGGCCCTTACGAAGGAATCGGTGCTCGAAAAACTGCGCAACACGCCCCTGCCGGGCGGTGGTGATGCCGTCAGCCGCGATCTGGTGCATGCGCTGGCCGTCGAATCGGGGGTGGTGCGCTTTGTGCTTGAGGGCGCGCCCGAAGCCGAGCTGGTCGCGATACGCCCGATCCTCGAAGAAGCCGTGCGCGGGCTTGAGGGGCTTAATGCCCTGTCCGTGGTGATCCCGGCGGGGCCGCCCAAAGGCATGGGCAAACCCAAGCAGGGCGTGAAGATCGGAGGCCATCCCACGCCGCAGGCGGGGCCAACCCCGGTGCCGGGCGTGCGCCACATCATCGCCGTGGGCTCGGGCAAAGGCGGCGTCGGCAAATCCACCGTTGCGGCGAACCTTGCCGTAGCCTTGGCCAAGGCCGGGCGCAAGGTCGGGCTTCTGGATGCCGATCTTTACGGTCCAAGCCAGCCGCGCATGATGGGCGCGACCGAGCGCCCCGGGTCGGACGACGGTGAAAACATCACCCCCGTGATGGCGCATGGTGTGGTGCTGATGTCGCTGGGCTTGATGCTGCGCGAGGATGAGGCGGTGATCTGGCGCGGCCCGATGCTGATGGGGGCGATGCAGCAGCTTTTGGGGCAGGTGCGCTGGAATGCCTATGGCGATCTGGATGTGCTGGTGATCGACCTGCCGCCGGGCACCGGCGATGTGCAATTGAGCCTGTGCCAGAAAACCACGCTTGATGGCGCGGTGATCGTGTCCACGCCGCAAGATGTGGCGCTTTTGGATGCCAAGAAAGCGCTGGATATGTTTGCCAAGCTCAAGGTGCCGGTCGTTGGGCTGATTGAAAACATGTCCACCTATGTCTGCCCCAATTGCGGGCATGAGGCGCATCTCTTTGGCCATGGCGGCGTCGCGGAAGAGGCCAAGCGGCTGAACCTGCCGTTCCTCGGTGCGCTGCCGCTCGCGCTAGAGGTGCGGATGGCGGGCGATGCGGGCACGCCCATCGCAGCCGGTGATGGCGCCGCGGCCGAGGCTTATGCGGCACTGGCGCGCCATGTGATCGACGCGGGCCTCGCCTGACCGGGCGCACCGGGCGCGGGCCGGGATCGAACGGCCCCGCTATCCCCCAAAAACAAAAGGCGCCCCGCAGGGCGCCTTTTTCATGGCTGGATGCGCGCAAGCTTAAAGCTGCGCGGCCACATCCTCGGGCACGTCGAAGTTATGGGTGACGGTTTGCACGTCATCATCTTCTTCCAGCACATCGATCAGCTTCATCAGCTTTTGCGCGGTTTCCAGATCGACCTCGGTGGTGACCTGCGGCTTCCAGATCAGTTTGGATTCCGTGGATTCCCCCAAGATCTTTTCCAGCGCCTCGGACACTTCCGAAAGGTTTTCCACCGCGCAATAGATCCAGTGGCCTTCCTCGTCGCTTTCGACATCATCGGCCCCCGCTTCCAGCGCGGCCATCATCACCGTATCGGCATCGCCCGCCTCTGCCGGGTAGCTGATTTCGCCCACCCGGTCGAAACCGTGGCTGACCGAGCCGGTCTGACCAAGGTTGCCGCCCGCCTTCGCAAAGGCCGAGCGCACGTTCGACGCGGTGCGGTTGAGGTTGTCGGTCATCGCCTCGACGATGATCGCGATGCCATTGGGGCCGTAGCCTTCATACCGCATCTCGGTGTAATCGGCGGCATCGCCCATTTGCGATTTCTTGATCGCACGGTCGATCACATCCTTGGGCATCGACTGCGCTTTCGCAGCCTTCACCGCCAGCCGCAGACGCGGGTTCTTGTCGGGATCGGGGTCACCCATTTTCGCGGCGACGGTGATTTCCTTCGCCAGTTTCGAAAACATCTTCGAGCGGATCGCATCCTGCTTGCCCTTGCGGTGCTGGATGTTCGCCCATTTGGAATGGCCTGCCATGCCCGTCTCCGTCTCATTGCGCGTGTTGGCGGCTTCTATAGCCACAGCCCGCGCGCGCCGCAAGCCGCGCTGTCAGCGCAGGGCATCGCCGCCGGGCTGGCCGTAATTGGGATCGGGGTCCGGATCGCCGCCCTTGGGCGTGCGGAAAGTAAAGCGCCGCCCATCGCTGTGGCGCACCAGCGTGATCGTGGCATAGGGCTCCAGCACGGCTTCCGCGCCTGGCACCCAGATCGCGCGGTGCTGAACCACCTGATACGCGGTCTCTGTTGGACAACCGACCAAATCCCCCTGCATCGCCACCGCCAGATCGGCCCCGCAGCGCGCGCCATCGGTGAAATGCACGCTCAACGCCGTGCCATGCAAGCTGACCTGATCGGGCCGCGCAGGCCATGCCCCCTGCCCCGCGCAACCGGCCAGCACAGCGCCCCCCAAAAGCGTGGCGCCAAGGATACGGGCAATGCGTGGCGGGATCATGGACACACCTCTTTCAATCGGTCAGGGGGCAACGGGGGCCGGGATCAGCGGCCAGATCAGCGGAATGACAAAGGTCGCCACCCCCGCCAGCAACAGGTTCAGCGGCACTCCAACCTTCAGATAGTCCGAGAAATGATAGCCGCCCGGCCCATAGACAAGCGTGTTCGTCTGATAGCCAATCGGCGTGGCGAAAGAGGCCGAGGCCGAAAACATCACCGCCACGACCAGCGGGCGCGGATCGATGCCAAGCGTATGCCCCAACTGGATCGCCACCGGGGTCAAGATGACGGCAACGGCATTGTTCGACACCGTCTCGGTCAACACCGATCCCAGCAGATAAACGGCCAGTAGCGCAATTTGCGGCGGCACGCCTTGCAAGACGGGCGCGACCGCATCGACCAGCAGTTGCACCGCGCCAGACCGATCCAGCGCCACGCCGACAACCAGCATGGCGAAAATAAGCGCCATCAAACGCCCTTCGATGAAGGAAAACGCCTCGTCCGGGTCAATCGCGCGCGACAAAAGCATCACTGCGACCGCCAAAGTGGCCAGCAGCAGGATCGGCGCCACGTCAAAGGCCGCAAGCCCCACCACCGCCGCCATCGCGCCCACCGCAATCGGCGCCTTGGAGCGGCGGAACGGGCGGATCGTCGGCTTTGTCACATCGACAAGGTCCATATCGGCGGCCAGCCGCGCAATATCGCCCGGCGCGCCTTCCAAAAGCAGCGTATCGCCCACCACGACCACCAGATCGTCCAGCTTGCGACCGATGTTCTGGTTGCGCCGATGCGCGGCCAGAACATAAACGCCATAGCGCCGCCGCAGCCGCAAATCGCCCAAGCTGCGCCCGATCATCCGGCAGCCGGGCGAGATCAGCACTTCAACGGTTTCGGTCTGCACCGAGGACAGCTTGTCCACCATGCGCAGATCGGCATTGTGTTGCAGGCTCATCAATTCAGCCATCTCGGTGCGCAACACGACCCGATCGCCCGCCGCCAGCACCGCTGCGCCCAAATCGCGCCGCAACGAGGCATCGCCGCGCAACACGTCGATCACCCGCATGCCTTCGCGCTTGAACAACTCCACCTCCAAGACCGGCTGGCCGATCAGGCCAGAGCCTTCGGGCAAGGCCACCTCGGTGAAGAATTTCATCTTGCGCTTATCGCCCAAAAGCGCCCCCATCGAGGTGCGGTCGGGCAGAAGGTGGCGGCCAATCAACAACATGTAAAGCCCGCCCACCAACACATGAACAAGCCCCATCGGCGCGATTTCGAACATGGTGAAAGGCACCATTTCTTTTTGGCGCGCCACACCATCGACCAAAAGGTTGGTCGAGGTGCCAATCAGCGTGATCGTGCCGCCCAAGATCGCGGCATAAGACAGCGGGATCAGGAATTTCGATGGCGCCACCCCCAAGCGGCGCGCCAAAGCCATCATCACCGGCATCATCAGCACAACGACCGGCGTATTGTTCAAAAAGGCCGAAGCCGCCGCAATCGCCGCAAAAATCGCGATCACCGCAATCACGGGGCGATCATCGACATGCTTTTCCGCCAGCCGCGTCAGCCAATCCAGCGCGCCGGTGCGCACCAGCCCGCCCATCAGCAGGAACATCATCACAATGGTCCATGGGGCCGAGTTGGACAAAACCCCCGTGGCATCTTCGTAAGAGACAATGCCCAAAAGCAAAACAAACGCCGCGCCACCAATGGCAATCACCTCGGTGGCAAAAGTCTCGCGCGTGAACAGCACAAGCATCCCGGCCACCAGCGCCAGCGTCAGCCAAGCTTCCGTGGCTTGGCTCAGTCCAAGGTCGATCATCGCGCACCTCTTTCCTTCGCCGCGATACTACCCGCGCCGGGCAATCCGGCAAGGGGCCATCTGCGCGCGCCAGCCGGCCACGCCCGGACTTGCACAAAGCGTGATCGCATGGCGCGGCCTGCGCGGCTCAAACAGGCGCAGAGGGCGGCAAATGCCCGCCCACACGCACCGGCACGATCCGCGTCGCATGGCCCGAACGATCATCGGTTTCGAGATAAACCCCCGACAGCGTCACCGCGCCCCGCGCGGGCGAGAATTTCTCGCGCGTCATGCCGGTGACGAAGCGGCGCATCGGTTCGGCCTTTTCCATGCCGATCACGGAATCATAATCGCCGCACATACCCGCATCGCTTAGATAGCCGGTGCCGCCCGACAAGATCATCGCATCCGCCGTCGGCACATGGGTATGGGTGCCCACCACAAGGCTGGCCCGGCCATTGCAAAAATGCCCCATCGCCATCTTTTCCGAGGTCGCCTCGCAATGCACATCGACGATGATCGCCTGCGCCTGCCCACCCAATGGATGGGCGCGCAAGACCGTATCCATCGCCGAAAACGGGTCATCAAAGGCGCGTTTCATGAAGACCTGTCCCAAAACCTGGGTCACCAGCACCTTGCGCCCGCGCCGGTCTTCAAAAAGCCGCGCGCCCTTGCCCGGCGCCTCTTTCGCGTAATTGACCGGGCGGATCACCCGCTGTTCGGTTTCGATGAAGCGCAGCATATCCTTTTGGTCAAAGGCATGATCGCCCAGCGTCACCACATCGGCGCCCGCCGCCAGCAGCACGCGCGCATGATCGCCCGTCAGCCCCATGCCGCCCGAGGCATTCTCGCCATTGACCACCACGAAATCGAGCCGCCACTCTTCGCGCAAGCGCGGCAACTGCTCCACCACGGCGGCGCGGCCCGCCCGCCCCATTACATCGCCAAGGAAAAGTATTTTCATGGTGTTGCATAGGCCCAAGGGTGACGAAAAAGCAAGGGCATTGGCGCAGATGGGCCAGCTAGCCGCCACGCGGCCAGATCGGGCCGTTTTCGGTCACGATCAAATCCAGCGGTTGGTCGGTCGGCTCAATCGGCACTTCGTCCAGTTCCTGCGCCGCAAAGGCAAAACCGATCGCCGTGGTTGGCCCTTTGGCGCGCAACGCCTCCAACGTGCGGTCATAAAAGCCCCCGCCATAGCCCAGCCGGTAGCCACGCCGATCAAAGGCGACAAGCGGCACGATCAGCACACGTGGGATCACCTGTGGCCCCTCTTGCGGAATGGCCGCACCATATTCGCCCTCGATAAGCGGGGTCGTCGCGGTCCATTTGCGGAAAATCAGCCCGCGCCCCGGCCCCAAAATCACCGGCACGCCAACCGGGCCGGAATGGCCTTCCATCACCCGACGCGGATCAATCTCTGTGCGGATCGGCATATATCCCGCCAGCGGCGCCGGGCCAAAACGCATCAGCGCCGACAGCAGGTGGTCACAGGCCGCGCCCTGCCCCGCGGCAAAGGCCGCCTTGCGCCGCGCAAAGGCCGTTTGGCGCGCCTGGGCCTTCCGTTCGATCAAATCCGTCACAACAACACCATTCCTGCCAGCGCCAAAAAGGCGAAAAAGCCCACCACATCGGTCACCGTAGTAACAAATGTGCCCGAGGCAAGCGCCGGGTCCGCGCCCAGCCGTTCCAGCGCCAAAGGCACGGCGATCCCGGCCAAGGCCGCAACAAAGAGGTTGATCACCATCGCCACGCCGATCACCAGACCCAGTTCTGGCGTGCCAAACCACACCCAAGCCACCGCGCCCATCACCACGGCGAACACCGCCCCATTGGCAAAGCCCACCAAAGCCTCGCGTCGGACCACGCGCCAGACGTTGCTTTCGGTCAGGCTTTTGGTGGCCAGCGCGCGCACCGCAACGGTCAGCGTTTGCGTGCCCGCATTGCCCCCCATCGACGCGACAATGGGCATCAGCACCGCCAAAGCCACCAGCCGTTCAATCGTGCCCTCAAACAGCGCAATCACCGCCGAAGCCAAGATCGCGGTCAAAAGGTTCACCATAAGCCACGGCAGCCGCTGGCGCACCGTTTCGGGCACGCTGTCGGAGATCGAGCTTTCATCGCCCACACCGGCCAGACGCAGAATGTCTTCTTCGTGTTCTTCATCCAGCACGTTCATCGCGTCATCGATGGTGATCACGCCCACCAGACGGTCATCATCATCCACGACGGGCGCGGAAATCAGGTGGTATTGGTTGAAGGCATAGGCGACATCCGCCTCTTCCTGGCGTGCCCAAATCGTGCGGAAACTGTCTTCGACCAGCGTATTGAGCGCCACATCGCGCTTTGAGGCCAAGATCTTGCCCAAGGTGACATAGCCGACCGGGTGGTGAAACGGATCGACCAGCACCACATGGTAAAACTGATCGGGCAGCCAGTCTTCGGCGCGCAGGAAATCGATCGCCTCGCCCACCGTCCAATGCTCGGGCGCGGTCACCACCTCGCGCTGCATCAAACGGCCTGCCGAATATTCGGGCCAATTCAGCGATTGCTCGACCGCCGCGCGGTCACTTTCATCCAGGGCGTCAAGAATCGCTTCTTGCTGCGGCTCTTCCAGATCCTCGATCAGATCGACCACGTCATCCGAATCGAGTTCGCGCACCGCATCTGCCAGAACCTCTGCCGGCAGATGTTCCAGCACGTCTTCGCGAATCGATTCGTCGATTTCCGACAGGATTTCCCCGTCGAATTCGGCCCCGTAAAGCTTGAGGATATCGCGCCGCTCGCCCGAGCCCACCTGTTCCAGAAGGTCGGCGATATCGGCAGCATGTAACGGTTCAAGAAGCGAGGTCAGCAGCGGCGCATCCGCACGCTCGGTCGCGTCAAGCACCTGTTCGACCAGATCGCCCGACAGCGCGTAATCCTCTTCGAATTCCTCCTCGGCCCGTTCTTGTGCCATTGCGCCCCCTGCTTTGCGTCGACCGAAGCCGGTTTGGGGCACCTTAGCCCAGCCCCTTGCGACACAAAAGCCGAGATTGGCAAAGCGAAAGGGGCGGCCTAGCATGGGGAAAAAGGAAAGGGCGGGCGATGGTCGAGCTGATCTTGGGGCAGGTTTTGTGGTTCGCCGGGGATGCCATGGCCGAGGGCCAAAGCGCCGCGCGCCATGAACCGCACGGCGCGGTCGCGCTTGAGGGCGGGCGGATCGCGGCCGTAGGCCCGGCGGCAGACTTGCGCGCGCGCTATCCAGCCGCCCCGGTGACCGATATGGGCGACAGGCTTTTATCGGCGGGCTTCATTGATGCCCATGTGCATTACCCGCAAACCGCCATCATCGCGAGCTGGGGCAAACGGCTGATTGATTGGCTCAACAGCTACACTTTCCCAGAGGAAATGCGCTTTGCCGATCCGGCCTATGCAGCGGTAGTGGCGGGGACCTATTTCGATCTGGCGCTGGCGCATGGCACCACCTCCATGTGCAGCTATGCCACGATCCACCCCGCCTCGGTCGAGGCGTTCTTTGCCGAGGCGCAAGCGCGGGGGCTGCGCGCGCTCACAGGCCGCACCTGCATGGACCGTGACACCGCGCCCGAGGGGCTACGCGATACCGCGCAAGCGGCCTATGATGAAAGCAAAGCGCTTTTGGAGCATTGGCACGGGCGGGATCGGCTGTCTTATGTCATCACGCCCCGGTTTTCGCCCACCTCCACCCCCGATCAGCTTTTGGCCTTGGGCAGCCTGTGGGCCGAGCACCCCGATTGCCTGATGCAAACGCATCTGAGCGAACAGGTCGATGAAATTGCTTGGGTGAAAAGCCTGTATCCGCAGGCGCGCGACTACCTAGACACCTATGAAACCTTTGGCCTTTTGGGCGAAAATGGCGTTTACGGCCATGCCATCCACCTTGAGCCGCGCGAAGTGGCCCGGCTGCGCGAAGTAGGCGCGGGGCTCGCCCATTGCCCCACCTCGAATACCTTTATCGGCTCGGGCCTTTTTGATACGGCGGGGCTTGCGGGCGCGGGGCTGCGCGTCGGGCTTGCCACCGATACCGGCGGCGGCTCGAACTTTTCCATGCTGCGCACGATGGCGGCGGCTTATGAGGTCGCGCAACTGCGTGGCGTGGCGCTGCACCCGGCGCAGCTTTGGTATTTGGCCACCACCGGCGCGGCGCGGCTTTTGCGGATCGAGGACAGGGTTGGCAACCTTGCCCCCGGCATGGAAGCCGATCTGATTGCGCTTGATCTGGCCTCGACGCCCGTCATCGCGCAACGCGTGGCGCGGGCCGAGGATTTCTGGGAAAACCTCTTCCCCACCATCATGATGGGTGATGACCGGGCGATTGCGGCGGTTTGGGTGGCCGGGGAACGGCGGGTCTGATCCGAAAGCGCGGCGATCAATGCGCCAGTTGCCGCGCCAAGGCATTGTGACGTTCGATCACACGCGGCAGATTGATCGTGGTGATCTGGCCCTCTGCCACGACCTGACGCCCTTCGACAAAGAGATGCTTCACCCGCGTGGGACCAGACAGCAGTAGCGCCGCGACCGGGTCCCACGCCCCTGCGGCCTCTAACCCCGACACATCCCAAATCGCGATATCGGCGCGTTTGCCGCGCTCTAGGCTGCCCAAATCGGGCCGCCCCAACACCTGCGCCCCGCCCAAAGTGGCGATTTCCAACGCTTCACGCACCGACATGGCATCGGCGCCGTTTTGCACGCGCTGCAACAGCATGGCCATGCGCGCCTCGGCGATCAGATTGCCCGCATCGTTGCTGGCCGAGCCATCGACGCCCAGCGCCACCTTTACCCCCGCGTCACGCATCGCGCGCACCGGCGCGATGCCCGAACCAAGGCGGCAGTTTGAACAGGGGCAATGCGCCACCCCGGTGAGCGAACGGGCAAAAAGTGCGATCTCCTCGTGCGAAAGTTTCACGCAATGCGCGTGCCAGACATCGGCCCCCGTCCACCCCAAATCCTCGGCATATTGGCCGGGGCGACACCCGAAGTGATGCAGGCTATAGGCGATGTCTTCGTCATTTTCGGCCAGATGGGTGTGCAGCATCACCCCCTTGTCGCGCGCCAGCAGCGCCGCATCGCGCATCAATTCGCGGCTGACCGAAAACGGCGAGCACGGCGCCACGCCCACCCGCACCATCGCGCCATCGCGCGGGTCGTGATGCGCGTCAATGACGCGAAGACAGTCTTCCAAAATGGCGTCTTCACGTTCCACCAAGCTGTCAGGCGGCAGCCCGCCCGCGCTTTCGCCAATGCTCATCGCGCCGCGCGTCGGGTGAAAACGCAGACCAATATCCGCAGCGGCAGCGATCGTATCATCGAGCCGCGCCCCGTTGGGATACAGATAGAGGTGATCGGAGCTGAGCGTGCAGCCCGACAGCGCAAGCTCTGCCAGCCCTGTCAGCGCCGAGATATGCATCTCTTCCGGCCCCATCCGCGCCCAGATCGGGTAAAGCGTTTTGAGCCAGCCGAACAAAAGCGCATCCTGCCCGCCCGGCACCGCGCGGGTCAGCGTTTGATAAAGATGGTGATGGGTGTTGATGAAACCGGGCGTGACCACGCAGCCCTTGGCCAAAACCACTTGGCCCGCGCTGGTAAGCCCCTGCCCTACGGCGGCAATCACCCCGCCCCGGATCAGCACATCGGCGCCCCTCAACTCGCGCCGGGTGCCATCCATCGTCACCACGACCTCGGCGCCTTGGATCAAAACCTCACGCATCGTGGTCTCCTTGATCTCGGCGCACGGGTCAGCCCTGCAAAACCGCCATGGCCGCGGCATGAATTTCGGCATTGGCGGCAGCCAAGACCCGACCGCCTTCATAAGCGGGCCCGCCCGCCCAATCGGTCACGATCCCGCCGGCTGCCTCGATCACCGCAATCGGCGCGGCGACGTCATAAGGTTGCAATCCCGCCTCGACGACCAGATCGATCTGCCCCGCGGCCAAAAGCGCATAGGCATAACAATCCATCCCGTAGCGGGTCAGCTTCACCTGTTTGGCAAGCTGCGCGAAGGCCGCGCCCTCTTCTTCTGTGCCCACTTCCGGAAAGGTCGAAAACAGAACCGCTTGCGAAAGAGCCCCCGCTGCCGCGCCGCCCGCCCGCGCGCGCAGAGCGGCTTGCCCCATCGGTCCGGTAACCCGCGCGGTGCCAAAGCCGCCCACGAAGCGTTCTCCGATATAGGGTTGATCGATCACCCCCATCAGCGGCACGCCGGGTTTGCTGTCGCCTTCCTCGGACAGCGCGATCAACACGCCCCAAGTGGGGGTGCCCGACAAATAGCCCCGTGTGCCGTCAATCGGGTCAAGCACCCATGTCAGCCCGGACTGGCCCCGCTGCACGCCATGTTCCTCGCCCCAGATCCCGTCTTGCGGGCGCCGTTGCGCCAAAATCGCACGCATCGCTTCTTCGGCGGCGCGATCGGCCACAGTGACCGGGTCGAACCCCGCCGCCAGCTTGTTTTCCGCCGCGATCCCGCCCACCGGGCGGAAATGCGCGAGCGTGGTGCGGCGCGCCGCATCGGCCAAAGCCTCTGCCGTGGTCAACAGCTCTGCCTGCTCGGCGTCGTTCAAGGTCGGGGGCATCGCAGGCTCCGCATAAAACAAGAAAGGGGAGCGATGACGCTCCCCGTTCTTAAAACCTCTCGACCGCAGCGGATCAAGCCACGTTCGAAAGCACTTTCGCCAGTTCGAACAGACGGCGACGCTGTTCTTCGGGAATCGCGTAATACGAGCGCACCAGTGCGAGCGCTTCTTTGTCAGAAAAAAGATCGCCCTCACGCCGCTGGCCTTCTGGCTCGTCCCCCGACAGACCCTCGAAGAAGAACGACACCGGCACGTCAAGCGCGTCAGCAATATCCCACAGACGCGAAGCGGAAACACGGTTCATCCCAGTTTCATACTTCTGGATCTGCTGGAACTTAATGCCGACCTTGTCGGCGAGTTGTTGTTGAGTAACACCGACCATCCAACGACGATGACGGATACGTTTGCCAACATGGACATCAACCGGATGTTTCATTCCATACTTCCCCGGAACTAACTGCACGGACCACCGTAGCACGCTGCAAAAAGGGACTTCGGCAACAAAGAGGCGAAACTGCCCAAAAAGATAGGTCGAGACACCCCAAAGATGCTTCGCGATGTCACATTTCTTTCCAAAGCGTTTTCTAACAGCCGCGACGGGAGCCCGCGAAAGCGCTTTCTCCCGCAAGATGTGTCGCATTTTGCATTTCATTCTGCAACTAACCCAGCGTCAATGCCCCGATGCTCGCCCTGGTTGATTCGGCGCGCCACGACCCGCCTGAGCTATTGGAACGCTGCGCGGACGCGACGCAAAGACCATGCCGCACAGAGACTGGCCCGCCCGCGCCCAAGCCGCTATCGTGCCCCAAAGGAAATCAACGGATCACGATGCGCGCTTACGAAGTCACCGACCACACCGCCGCCCCGCACTTTGTCGACCGCCCCCTGCCCGCGCCCGGACCGGGGCAACTGGCCGTCGAGATTGCCGCCTGCGGGCTCAACTTCGCCGACCTGTTGATGATCGAAGGTAAGTATCAAGACACGCCGCCCACGCCTTTCGTTTTGGGGCTGGAGGCCGCCGGCACCGTCACCGCGGCGGGGCCGGGCACCCGGCTGGCCCCGGGCACTCGGGTCGCGATCTATGCAGGGCAAGGCGGTCTGGCCGAGGCGGGGCTTTTTGAAGAAGCGCGCTGCACCGTGCTGCCAGAGACAATAGATTTCGAAACCGCCGCCGCGTTTCAAATCGCCTACGGCACCTCTCATCTGGCGCTGACCCAGCGCGGGCGGCTTGCCGCAGGTGAAACGCTTGTGGTCTTGGGCGCGGCGGGCGGCGTTGGGCTGACGGCGGTCGAAATCGGCGCGCGCATGGGCGCGCGGGTCATTGCCGTGGCGCGCGGGCCCGAAAAATGCGCTGTGGCGAAAGACGCCGGCGCGGCCGAAGTGGTGGATGCCGAAACCCCCGATTTGAAAGCCGCGCTCAAAAAACTGGGCGGGGCCGATGTCGTTTATGATGCGGTGGGCGGCGATCTGGGCACAGCGGGATTTGGTGCGCTTAAACCCGGCGGGCGTTTTTTGGTGATCGGCTTTGCAGGCGGCGCGCAGCCCCATCTCAAGCTGAACCACGCCCTTGTGAAGAACCTCGAAATCCACGGGCTTTATTGGGGCGGCTATCTCAACCTTGACCCTGCAGCCTTGCATCGTTCGATGCGCGCGCTTTTTGCGTTGGCCGCCGATGGCAGCCTAAAGCCCCATATTTCCGCCACTTTCCCGCTCGATCAGGTGGCGGACGCGCTGGAGATGCTGCGCACGCGCCGCTCTACCGGAAAGATTGTCGTCACGATGCGGTGACGGCTTCACCAAGGTTGGGAAAATCCGCACCAAAAACTGGGGCAAACTTCTTGAAACCTTTCCCTGCCTTTCCCAAATGATACCCTGAAGCGGTGCCGGACAAGCACCGCCACGCTCTTCAAGGAGGCACTCGATGGCTGATTACAACACCATGCGCGCCCAGTCGGTCGCGGGCTCTGCTGCCCGCATCGACGAAGGTCTGCGCACCCATATGAATAAGGTCTACGGGCTGATGTCCGTGGCGATGCTGATCACCGGCGCGGTCGCTTTTGGCGTCGGCACCAATGACCAACTCGTTGCGGCGATCTTCGGCACGCCGATCAAATGGGTGGTGATGCTGGCGCCGCTGGCGATTGTCTTTGGCTTCGGCGCGATGATCCACAAGATGTCGACGCAAACCGCGCAGATGGTCTTTTTGGGCTATTCGGCGCTGATGGGGCTGTCGATCAGCTTCATCTTCAAAGCCTATACCGGCGTTTCCATCGCCCAGACCTTCTTGGTCACCGCGATCGCCTTCGCCTCGCTGTCGCTTTACGGCTATACGACGAAGCGCAACCTGTCGGCGATGGGCTCGTTCCTGATGATGGGTGTGGTCGGGCTGATCATCGCCTCGATCCTGAACATCTTCATCGCCTCGAGCGCGCTGCAATTCGCGATCTCGGTGCTGGGTGTGCTGATCTTTGCCGGTCTGACCGCTTATGACACGCAAAACATCAAAAACACCTATCTGCAACTTGCCCAGTCGGATGCCGACTTCCTTGGCAAAGCCGCGATCATCGGCGCGCTGCAGCTCTACCTCGACTTCCTGAACTTGTTCATGTTCTTGCTGCAGTTCCTGGGCAATCGCGAATAACAGCGGTTCTCGCAGCATCCTCCGGAAAGCCCCGTGCCCGTCGCGGGGCTTTTTCTTTACCCGCTTTTCGTTTGCCCAAAGGTGCGCGCCACAACGCACGGCGCCACCGCGCAGCCCCCGCTTCGAACAAATGCGGCATTTTCCCCCCTGCCGGTGTCCATACTTTAGCGACTCTTTCGTGTTAGCCCTCACAAAGATAACAGAAACTGGCGTGGGGACGCGAAGGGAATGGGTGTGATGGCTGGCAAGCCAAAGGCTGCGGCGTCCGTGCCGTTGAAGACATGGCTTTGGCGCGCCTATGTCCGCGCCGCGCTCGTGCCGCTTTTGCTGATCGAGCTTGGCTTCTTGTCAATCTACTGGGCCACCAGTCAGGTCGTTTACGAACGGTCTTCCGCCGCAGTGACCCAGATTTCAACCGACAGCCTGCGCGATGCCGCCGCCCGCGAAGCCAATATCATCGCACATCGCCTTGAAACGATTTCCGCCCTGACCAAGGTCTATGGCGACGAAACCGGGCGCGCCCTTGCCACCCCGGCCACGGTCTCTGCCGCCGAGAAGGCACGCCATGCGATGACCGACGAGGGGGCCTTTGTCACCACCACCGACAATGGCGGATCGGCGGTCTTTTATTCCGGCGTCGTGCCCGTGGGCACCGCCGAAAAGGAAAAGGTCTGGCGCACCGTGCGGCTTGACCCGCTGATGCGCTCAATCCAGCAGGCCGATCCGCTGATCGCGCAGATCTACCTCAACACATGGGACAGCTATAACCGCATCTATCCATGGTTCGACGTGCGCGAGGTCTATGCGCCGAAGATGGATATCCCGAGCTACAATTTTTATTACGAGGCCGATGCCGCCCATAACCCCGGACGCGGTCCGGTCTGGACCGATGCCTATGTCGATCCGGCGGGTGGCGGCTGGATGGTGTCCTCCATCGCGCCGGTCTATGGCCCCGAAAAGCTAGAGGCCGTGGTCGGCATTGACGTGACGATTGGCACGATCGTGGATCGGGTGCTTGATATTGCGCTGCCCGGCGAAGGCTATGCGATGCTTGTGGGGCGCGACGGCACCATTTTGGCGCTGCCGCCCGAGGGCGAGGCCGATCTGGAACTGACCGAACTGGTCGGCCACAGCTATGAAGACGCGATCTTGGAAGACACGTTCAAGCCCGCCGAATTTAATATTTTCGCGCGGGCCATGCTGTCGGATCTGGCGCAAGACATGCAAGGCAGCGCGCAAGGGGTCGGGCGGATCATGCTGGATCAGCCGATGATCGCGGCTTGGTCCACCGTGGCCGGGCCGGATTGGCAATTGCTGGTCTTGGCACATGAAGAGAGCATCTTGGCCGAGGCGACGTCACTGCGCAGCCAACTCGCCTTTGTCAGCGAGACCATGGTCGGCATTCTGGTCGTGTTCTACGCGGTCTTCTTTGCAATCTTGTGGCGCCGGGCCAACAGCATGAGCGCGCGGGTCGCGCGCCCGCTGGACGAGATTGAAACCCGCATGGCCGTGATTGCCGAGGGCGGCACGCTTGAGGGGGCCGGGCGATCCGAAATTGCCGAATTGCAGCGTGTGGCGGATCATCTGGTGCGGCTGGGCGACCAGTTGGATACCGCGAACCGGGCGAAATCGCATTTCCTTTCTGCCATGAGCCATGAATTGCGCACCCCGCTGACCGCGATCATCGGCTATGCCGATCTGCTTGAAGGGTCTGAGGGGCAAAAGCTGGATGGCGAGCGGCTCGCGCAGGTGCATGCGATTGCACGCGCGGGTTGGACGCTGGTGCGGCTGGTTGACATGGTGCTCGATCTGAGCCGCTTGGAGCGGCAAGATATGCGCCTGTCGAGCACGCCGCGCGATGTGCTGCCGATCGTCGAAACCGCGCTGCAAACGATTGCCCCAGAGGCCGCGCGGATGGGGCTGGATCTGCGGATCGAGGCGCCCGAACCGGCCACCGTGCTGCCCAAGGTGGCCTGCGACGGCGAAACGCTGGCGCGCATCCTCGACCAAATCCTGTCCAATGCGGTGAAATACAATGTGCTGGGCGGCTCGGTGGTGATCCGGCTGGACCGTGACGAAGAGGATCATCTGACCATTGCGGTCACCGATAGCGGCGTGGGCATTGCGCCCGAACATCGCGAAAGGGTGTTCGAGGCATTCCAACGGCTTGGCCATGAAAACAGCGCCATCGACGGGGCTGGGATCGGGCTTGCACTTGCGCGCCGCTTTGCCGAGATGACCGGCTGCGAATTGACCTTTGAAAGCACCCCCGGCGCGGGCACGACCTTCACCTTGCGGATGCCCGTGGCACCGGCCTCTGCCCCGGGCTGAGCCTAATAAAGCTGGGCCCAGAGCGCTTCGGTGAAAAGCCGCACCCCCGGTGCGATCAGCGCGTCGGGGAAGTCGTAATCGGGCGCATGCAGCGGCGGGCAGGCCTCGCCCGCGCCCAACAGCAGCATGGCGGCGGGGCAAAGCGCCGAAAACCGCCCGAAATCTTCCGAGGCGCGCATCGGCAGATCCAGATCGGTGGGCGGCACCTTGGCCGCCTGCATCGCCCGGGTGAAAACCGCCACCGCCTCGGGCGCGTTTTCGACATGGGCAAAGACATCGTGCCAGTCCTGCGTGACGGCAAGCCCCTGTGCGGCAGCGGCCTGCATCACCAAAGCCTCGACCCGCGCCACAAGCCGCGCCATGCCCGCATCGGTGCGGGTGCGCAAAGTGGCCCAAAGTTCGGCCTGTCCCGGTGCGATGCCAAAACTTGGCGCGCCAAGGCTGGCATGGGTCACCGTGACACGCGCGAATTCCGCGTCTTCCGGCCCCTGCCCTGCGCCCAGCGCGGGCAGCTCGGCGATCAGCCGCGCCAGAACCGGGCCGGGCGACAGGCCAAGTTCGGGCTGCGCCGCATGGGCGGTGCGCCCCGACAGCACCAGTTTGATCCCGCGCGAGGCGCAATGGGCCACGCCCGGGCGCACCACCGCCGCGCCCAGCGGCAGGCCCGGGTAATTGTGCAACGCCAGCGCCAGATCGGGGCGCAGCGGCGCAAAGCGTGGATCGGCGATCACCGCCGCCGCGCCCGCGCCGGTTTCCTCGGCCGGTTGGAACAACAACACCGCCCGCCCGCGCTGGGGCCGATGCGCCCCCAGCCAGCGTGCCACGCCCAGCACAATCGCCATATGTCCGTCATGGCCGCAAAGATGCCCCCGCCCCGGATGGCGCGAACGATGCGCAACCGCGCCGGTTTCATGGATCGGCAGCCCATCCAGTTCGCAGCGGATCAGCACCGTGGGCCCCGTTGCCGCGCCAGTGTAAACGGCCGCCAGCCCCTGCCCGCCCAGCCCGGTCACAATCTCATCGGGATCGGTCGGCGCCAGTGCCGCCGCGACGCGCTGCGCCGTCTTCCCCTCTTGGCCAGAGAGTTCGGGCTGCGCATGCATGTCCTGACGCCAAGCGGTCAGCTCACGCAGGTCTTGCGCATCTGGAAAGTTGGCGGATATCGGGGCGGCATCGGTCTTCATTGGGGCGTCTCCTAAAGCGCCGCAAATCTAACAGCCCCGCGCCCCCGCCAACAGGCCCCGCAACAGGCCCCAGCGCATCGGCATAAAAAAAGGGGCCGGAAAACCGGCCCCCAAGTCAGCGATGAGACGCGATCCTGGCGGGGGATTACTTCGTCAGGATCAGCTTTCCCTGCCGTGTGATACGCAAGGTATAGATTTGTCCGTCGAGACCGATCTGCGCCAAGTTGCCGCCCCCGGTCAGATCGCGCGCATCATGGGCGGGCAGATCGGGCGCCGCAGCCGGGCGGACGGGATGGGCCGAAGCCCCAAGGGGAAGCTGCACCGTCATCTTTGCCCCTCCACCCGGTCCAGCAAGGCCTCAAGCCCGGCCCCGGCCATCGGCGCGGGCAGGATGTCCTTGCACAAAGCGGAAATCAGATCGGTCAAGCCGAACGGTTCGAAAGCGGCCAATTCCGGCGCCATCTGCGGTGCCGTATCCGGAAAGGGGGAAACAGGGGTCATCATAGGCTCCTCGTTCACTGCCCCTATAACCTGATTGATTCACTCGGGTATGTAAAGCCTATTTTTACACTCAACTATATTTTGCCCGCGCAAGCCTATTCTGCGCCCCCTAGCCGACGACGGGGGCCTCGGTCGGTCGGGGCACAACGGTCGCCCCGTTTTGCACCACCACGCCCCACAAGATCAGCGGGATCGCCACGATCCCCCCGATCGCCCCCCAAAGCCACAGGCCGAACAACAGCGCCACAAAGACCACCAAGGGATTGAGCGCCATCCGACGCCCCACCAGCGCGGGGGTCACGAATTGGCCCTCAAGCGTGATCAGCCCCGCATAGGCCAGCATCGGAAACAGCGCCGCCGCCCCATCGAAAGCCGCGATCCCCGCCAGCAAAAGCGCCACCGCCGTGACCG
Source organism: Rhodobacter sp. TJ_12 (assembly GCF_020023995.1). Lineage (GTDB taxonomy): Bacteria > Pseudomonadota > Alphaproteobacteria > Rhodobacterales > Rhodobacteraceae > Rhodobacter. Next base: position 124,300 of record NZ_NRRD01000006.1, read on the forward strand.
CAGGCCCCAGATAGACCACGTAATTGAGCAAGAAGGCCACGATCCCCCAAGACAGCGCGCCGGGCAGGCCCAAAAGATGCAGCGCCCCCGCCGTCGCGAGGCCCAGCCCGAAATTGATCAGCGTGATGGTCAGGAAATAGCGCGACACCATCTGTTCGGCATGGCGCAGCCGCAAGGCCAGTTCGCCGCGCCCGGCGGGGCTGGCGAGGCGGCGCGCGGCCCAGTCATAGATATCGTTGCGGCTGAGCAGGAAAAAGAACAGCGTGCCGACGAAGGTCAGCACCTGCGCGGCAATCGCAGGCGCAATCATCAGCGCGCCCCCCACGGTGGGCATGGCGACCACATCGGGCGCAACCGGCGCCGCACCGGGCTGGGCCTCGGTGCCCTCGACCGCGTTTGACACTTCGCGGGTGGCTTCGACCACGCCATTGATCAGATCATGGAACGCCGCCAGCATCGCTTGGCTGTCGGCCCAGACCTTCGGCGCCTGATCCACCAGATCGCTGGCCAAGGGCTGCACCAAAAGCCCCAGCGTCCCCAGAAAGGACAGGGTCAAAATCACGCTGAGCGCCGCGCCAACGGCCGCGCTGAGGCGCAGCCTTTCCCACAGCCGCGACACGGGCGACAGCACAACCCCCAAAACCAGCGCAAGCGCCATCGGCGCGGCCAGATCGCGCACGGCGGACAGCGCCGCGACGGTTGCGATGATCCCCAAAACGATCAACGAAAGCTGCGCGGCGCGCTCCATCACGGTGCCTTAGGCCCCGGTCGTGTCTTTGGGCGCAGCCGCTTCCGGCGCGCTCTTGTCGGGGGCCGGGGCCGACGGATCGGGCGTGGCGATCGGCGCGCCCTCTTGCACCGAGGGGGCATCGGCCGCGGTGCTCTCAGACGCTTTGCGCGCAGCACGGCGCAGCGCGCCTTCGGCGGCCTCTAGCGCTTCGTCCAGACTGTCAGCAAAGCTTGCGCTGCCCTCTTGTGCGGCCTCGCCTGCCTTGCGGGCAAGGCTTTGCGCGCCCTTCCGGGCCCGTGCCGCCTCTCGCGCCACGGCACTTGATACCATCTCGACGGTTTCTTCGGCCGCGTCGGCAAAGTCATTGGCCCGCGCGCGGGCAGCGGCGCGTTTTTCCTCTAACTCTTCCCAGTTGCGCTGGCGCGCCCGGGCGATCCGGTCGGCCGTTTCATTGCCCAGATCGGCCAGACCTTCGCGGAAAGCCTCCGCCAGACCGCGCGCCATTGTGGCGGCAACCTCGGCCTTGGCCTCGGCGGTGGCGCGGCCTTCTTCGTAAAGGTGCAGCAGGCGTTCGCGCGCGGCGGTGCGCGCCGCCTCGGCCCGCTCCACCCAATCTTCTGGCGCCGGATCGCCAGCCAGATCGTCGGGCTCGACCACACGGCCGCCATCATCTTCCCAGCGCGCCATGGTTTCGGGGCGCGGCGGTTCGGTCGCGGCAGCGGGTTTGCCGCGCAAAAGCGCCACCGCCCCAAGGGCAAGCCCGGCGGTCATCCACGCAAGCGGGATCAACACGTCACGGGCGCGGGTCTGGCGATCGAAAGGGGCTTGGCTCATCGCGGGCTCCTGTGGCTGGGGATCAGGTAAATCTGGGCCGCCGGGATCGCCCGGCAAGCCCCATGGGCGCAAAGCGCGACATCAAGCGGTGCTGGTCGAAGACCGCGGCCCCGCAAACAGCCAGATCAAGAAGCCGATCAGTGGCAAGAACAGGATCAACAGCGTCCAGATCACCTTCTGGCCGGTGCTGACCGACGCGCCCAGAACGGAAATCAGCGCCCAAAGATCCAGCACCAATAGCAAAAGGCCCCCAAGGCCGGTCAGATTGAACATATCCATCTTCACTCTCCCTCGCTGCGGATTGCAGGGTCAACGCGCGGGGCCTGCGTTTGGTTCCACCCACATATATCTTTGCGCTTGCCACGCGCTTTGGGCAGGGTTGGGAAACGCCAACCAAGGAGAAAGCATGAGCGCCGAAATCACCGCCGCGCAGATGACCCTGTTTGCCATTTTTGCAGGCGTCGTCGCGCTGATGGTGCAAGGACGGCTGCGCCATGACATCGTTGCCTTTGCCGGGCTGATTGCCGGGGTTTTGGCGGGCGTGGTCCCGGCCGAGGGGGCCTTTGCGGGCTTTGGCCATCCGGCGGTGATGACGGTGGCGCTGGTGCTTTTGGTCTCGGCGGGGTTGACGCGCACGGGGGCGGTGAATGCGCTGGCGCGGCTGTTGTCGAATGCCGAACTGCCGGTGTCGCTGCATCTGTTGCGGCTCGGCGCGGTGGGCGCGGCGCTCTCCACGCTGATGAACAATGTCACTGCGCTTGCGCTTTTGATGCCGGTCGATGTGGCCACCGCGCGCAAGGCCGGACGCGGCGCGGGGCTGACGCTGATGGCGCTGGCCTTTGCCACCATTTTGGGCGGCATGGTCACGCTGATCGGCACACCGCCGAACCTGATTGTTTCAGGCTTTCGGGCCGAAGAAACCGGCCAAGCCTTTGGCTTTTTGGATTTTGCCTGGGCGGGCGGGCCGGTGGCGCTGGCGGGTCTGCTGTATGTCGCGCTGATCGGCTGGCGGTTTTTGCCCGCACGGGCCGAGGGCGATATTTCTGCCGAGGCCGAGGCGATGGTGCGCGATTACGTCACCGAACTCGTGGTGCCGGAAAAAGCGCGCGCGCTTGATATGACCCGCACCGAATTGCGCAGCGCCTGCGAGGCGCTGGATTGCACGCTTTTGGCGCTCAAACGCCGGGGCCGCCGCCTGCATGGCCCGGCGCGCGGCGTCACGGTGGAAACCGGCGATACGCTGGTGGTGGAAGCCAGCCCGACCCGGCTGGAAGAATTGCGGGTGGAACTGGGGCTTGCCTATCCCGATGGGTCCGCCGAGGACGCGCCGCGTATCGCGGGCACCGGCGAGGCGATGATCGAGGTGGTGGCGGGGCGATCCAGCCGCCTGTTGGGGCGCACCGCGCGGCAAGCCCGGCTGGCAAGCGAGCATGACTGCGTGGTTTTGGGGATCTTGCGGCAAGGCCGTACGATCCGCGACAGGCTGCGCGATACGAAATTCCGCGAAGGCGATATCGTGCTGCTTTTGGTGCCTGAAGACCGAGCCGAGGCCATTGTGGCGGCGCTGCGCGTTTTGCCGCTGGATGGCCGCGAGGTGGTGATGAAGGAAAGCCGCGCCGCTTTCGCCGTCGGGCTGTTCTTGCTGGCGATTGGCGCAACCAGCCTTGGCTTCTTGGCGATGCCGGTGGCGCTTGGCGTTGTAGTGGTGGGCTATGTGCTCTTTGACGTGCTCAACATCGAAGAACTGTATGACGCGATCGATTGGCCAGTGATCGTGCTTTTGGCGGCGCTGATCCCCTTGGGCGCGGCGATGGATACGACCGGAGCCTCGGCCTTGGTGGCCGGATGGCTGGCGGCGGCGACCGCAGGGCTGCCCGCTTGGGTTGCGGTGGCCGTTTTGATGGCGGTGACGATGCTGGTCTCTGATGTGCTGAACAACAATGCCACAGCGATTTTGGCCGTGCCGGTGGGGTTGCGGCTGGCCGAAACCACGGCCACCAACCCTGATACCTATCTGATGGCGGTGGCGCTGGGGGCCTCTTGCGCGTTTTTGACGCCCATCGGGCACCAAAACAACACGCTGGTGATGGGGCCCGGCGGCTATCGCTTTTCCGATTACTGGCGGCTGGGCGTCCCGGTCGAGGTGATTGCCATGGGGGTGGGCCTGCCCGCGATCTTGATGGCATGGCCGCTTTAACGGCTGCCGTCTTGGGGCGGGCCCGGTCCGGGGGATCACCCGGACCTATCCGGCTTCAAAGCAAAGAGGCCCCGGTTATTCCGAGACCTTTTTCACAAATTGCGATTTCAGCCCCATCTGGCCGATACCGGGCACTTTGCAATCGATGTCGTGATCGCCATCTACCAACCGGATGCCGCGCACCTTGGTGCCGACCTTGACCACCGTGGACGAGCCCTTGACCTTTAGATCCTTGATGACGGTGACGGTATCACCATCGGCCAGCACATTGCCCACCGCATCGCGCACGACAGCCTCGCCCGCGCCTTCGGCATCGGGGGACCATTCATGCCCGCATTCGGGGCAGACCAACAGGGCATCCGCTTCATAGGTATAGGCGGAGTTGCATTCGGGGCACGGCGGCAGGGTGTCACTCATGCCGTTGCCTTAGCGCGAGGCGCGCGCCCATGCCAGAAAAACATCGTCGCAGCCCATGGCTCCAGCCCTTTGCGCAGGCTCGCCCGTCTTAGCCCAGCGCATAGGCCGGATAGGGCCAGATTGCGGGCATGATATGCCCTTCGGTCAATTCAGGGGTGTGGCGGCGCACCGCCGCATCGGTCAATGCATAGCCGAAATTGATCAGCATGCCCTTTTCGCGGTCGGTGAAATGGTTCAGACGCGTGCGCAGCCGCGCCAGCCCGCGCGTTACCTGCGGGTTGCAGGGCAGGCAATCCTCCAGCCCATAATGCGCGATCTGCGTTTCCAGCCCCCAATAGGTGCCCGACCGCGCCTGCCCGTTTTCGGCGGTTTCGGCGCTGAATTGATCGATCAGCCAGCGCTTGCGCAAGGCGCGCGACTGGTCGGCGGCAATCGCATATGAGCGCATCGCCTGAGACAGCCAATCGCGCCCGGGTTTTGGGTCTGGCTGGAAATGCGCCCCCGCGTCAGAAACCAAAACCGTCTTGCAGCGTTTCCAGACGGTCTCTAGCCCAAGGTTGTCATAAATGCCGCCATCGGCCAGCCGGATCTGCTGCGTATAGGCGGGGGTGTTGTTCAGATCGGCCCCCTCCACCGCCGCGAAAGGCCCCGGATGGCGCAAGGTCACGGGCGAGAAAAAGGGCGGCAAAGCCGAAGAGGCCGCGACCGCGCGCGCCATCGGCACAAGCGGCGCCGGCAAAAGCCCGATCCGCCAATCGCCCATATAGCGCTTGGAAAAGCGGAAATTGCGCCCGGTCTGCATATTGGTCGCGTTGAAGATGAACACCGGATGATCGGGCAGCCCATCCAAGCTTTTGGTCATCAGACCCTTGGCATAGGCCTCTTCCAGCATTTCCCCGGCCGAAGAAAACGGATTGGCCGCCGCCTTCAAAATGGCCGGAAGATCGATCGAACGGTCGCAGAATGCGCGGATCGGATCGCCCACCAGCCGCTCAAAGGTCGCCACATCCGGGTCGGCGGCCAACGCGCCCCAGACCTCGGCCAGCCGCCCGGCGACGATCGCACCCCCCGATACAGAGGAAATCCGGTCAAGCTTGGTCAGAATGCCCAGCTCGGTCAAGCGGCGCAGCGCGCCGAGGTGAAACAACGCCGCCCGGAACCCGCTGCCCGAAAGGGCAAGCCCGATCCCGTCGTGCAATCCTTCCCGTCCAAATGGCATGATCTACCCCCCTGAGGTCGGTGATGCGCCCACAAAAGCGGGGCGCAGAGACTCGTATTCAGTGGTCTTGGCAGTTGTCTTGGCTTGCGCTGGCAGCGCAAAGGGCTGCCGGGTTCAGTAAACGCTGCCCCGGCAGCCCCTGTCCAGCCCGCCCCCCGGTGGCACCCTGCGGCAAGCGCGCGCAGGGGTGGGCCTTAATCGGCGGATTTCACCGCGCTGAGGAATTGCTGGGTGCGCTCTTTTTGCGGGTTGGAGAACAGATCCGCCGGCGCGCCCTGTTCCTCGATCCGGCCATCGTAAAAGAAGCACACCCGGTCCGAGATATCGGCGGCAAAGCCCATCTGGTGGGTGACCATCATGATCGTCAGCCGGTATTTTTCGACCAGCTTTTTGATAACGCCGGTCACCTCGCCGATCACCTCGGGGTCCAGCGCCGAGGTCACCTCGTCCAGCAACAGCACCTTGGGGCGCATCGCCAGCGCCCGCGCGATCGCCACGCGCTGCTGCTGACCGCCCGACAGCCGCGCGGGGTGTTCATCGCGCTTGTCGATCATGCCCACCATTTCCAGCAGATCCTCGGCGCGTTCGCGGGCGGCTTGCTTGGACATACCCAGCACCTGCACCGGCCCTTCCATGCAATTGCCCAGCGCCGTCATATGCGGAAACAGGTTGAAGTGCTGAAAGCACATACCGATCTGTTCGCGCCCGGCGCGCAGATGCCGGGGGGTGGCCGGCACCAGCATGCCACCGCGGTCCATATGGCTAAGCGGTTGGCCATCGACATAGATCACGCCGCCTTGGATCGTTTCCAGCATCAGCATCCGCAACACCGTGGTCTTGCCCGAGCCCGAGGGCCCGATGATCGAGACCATCTCGCCCTCGGCCACATCAAGGTTCAGCCCATCCAGCACCACCAGATCGCCGTAACGCTTGGTGACATTGCGAAACGACACCATTGGCCGGTCGGGGCCCTCAAGCTTCAACGGATAGTGCGACAGGTCATGCAGGTCTTTCATCGGATCATCCCCAGTTTGCGCCGCACCCAAGTTTCAAACAGCCGCACCAGCCCCGCGGCGGGCAGCGAGATCATCAAGAAGATCACCCCCACCATCGTGATCGGTTCCAAAAAGCGGTAATGTTCGGAGCCGATGGCATTGGCGGTGTGCATCAATTCGGCCACCCCGATCACCGACAGCATCGGCGTGTCTTTGAAAATGCCGACAAGGTAATTGCCCATCCCCGCCAGCGCGGGCGGCAGCGCCTGCGGGATGATGATGCGCGCATAGGTATCGCGGGTCGACAGGCTGAGCGCGGTGCAAGCCTCCCATTGGCCCTTGGGCACGCTTTCAATACCGCCACGATAAACCTCGGACAGGTAGGCCGCGTAATGCAGCCCGATGGCAATCATCCCCGCCGTCCACGGGCTGAGCCGCAGCCCGAATTGCGGCCCGACATAGAAAACAAAGAAGATTTGCAGCACCAAGGGGGTAGAGCGGATGAACTCCACCGCCTCGCGCACCACGGCGGTCAGCGCCCGGATCGGTGTGCGCTGCGCCAGCGCCAGTACAAGGCCCAGCACCACCGCAATCGCATAGCCCGCCCCCGCCGCCATCAGCGTGTTAAGCGTGGCCCACAACAGGCGCGGCAAAATTTCAAAGGCAAAATCCCATTTCCAATCGAACATGCCTTACGCCCTCCCGATGCGGCGAGCCATCACCCGCTCTAGCCAGCGCATGAAGGGCGTCACGATCAGCCGCGCGAAGATGTAATAGATGATCAACGCGGTGCCGAAGGCTTGGGCCGACAAGAAGGTGGACCCATTGATCTGCTTGGCTTCGAACATCAAATCCGCAACCGAGATCAGCGACACCAGCGCCGTACCCTTGAGCAGTTCGATCAACAGGTTGCCCCAAGGCGGCAGCATGTTCACCAAGGCTTGCGGCAAGATGATCCGCCACATCCGTTTTGCGGGCGACAGCGACAGCGCATAGGCTGCCTCCCACTGACCGCGCGGCACCGATTGGATGCCGCCGCGCACCAGTTCCGCCCCATAGGCGCCTAGGTTCATGCCCACCGCCACGAAACCGGCGGTGAATTTTTCAAGCGTCAGCCCAAAGAGCGGCAGCACGAAAAAGATCCAGTAAAGCTGAACCAGCAGCGAGGTGCCGCGAAAAATCTCGATATAGATCACCGCCGGGGTGCGGATCAGCCGATTGTGCGACAGCTTCATCAGCCCGGCGATCAGCGCAATCGCGATGGCCAACACGGTGGCGCAAAGAAACTGCGCGGCGGTCATCAACGTGCCGTCAAGCAGGCGCGGGCCATAGTCGCGCAGGAAATCAAGGTATGACATGCGGAAGAACCGCTCCGATTGCGGGCCCCGGGCAGGGCAGACCGGCCCGGGGCTTGTTCAGATCAGCGGTTGGCGCAGACCCATTCGGTCGTTTTGTCGTCGGGCAGCGCGCCTTCGCCATAGCCATATTCGGCCACCGCGGCCATCATCGCCTCAGAGCCCAGATAATCTTTCTGGGCCGCGTTGAAGGCCTCTAGGAAATCGCGATCCTCTTCGCGAAAGCCGATGCCAACCCAATTCGCGCCATCGACAGGCTGCTTGGTCACATCAGACAGTTCCACCGCGCCATCCGATTCTTGCACCAGATTTTGCGCGGTGAAATAGGTCACTGCGCCTGCATCGGCGCGCCCCGCCTTCACCGCCGCCAAAATCTCGGTCGGGCCGGGCACTTCCATGATGTGATCGTCGGGCACACCGGCGGCCTTGGCCACTTTGATCGAATTGTAGCCCGCCCCGGTCACCACCACCGCGTCGGCCGCGGCAATGTCATCCATGTTGTTCAGCCCCTTGGGGTTGCCCGGCATCACGATCAGCGCATCGTTGACCTTGGCCATCGGCTCGGAAAAGGCGACGTTCTCGCAGCGTTCCTTAAGGATATACATCCCGCCGGTGATGACATCGAACCGGCTGGCCTTCAGCCCGGGGATCAGCCCGCCCCATTCGGTCACCACGGGCTGGATGTCGTCATAGCCCATCTCCCCCAGAACGCCGAGCACATAGGCATTGACGAAGCCAAGCGGCTCTTTGTCCTCTCCCGGATAGGCCCAGGGCACTTCATTGGCGAAACCGATCCGAATGGGCTCGCCCGCTTCGATGCGATCCATCAGCGGGCCCGACAGCGCCGTGGTGGCCCCCAGCCCCAGCGCAACCGCAGCCATACCCAGCGATTTGAGGAATTTCGTTGTCATGCGTCATCTCCCGGTTTGGTCCGTTGTGACGAAAGCCTCTGACCTCCGACATTGCGGGGCGATCCAAGCATCGCCCCCTCGGGGGGTCAACCGCCGCAGGGCACGATTTCGTGAGATTTCTTAATAATTTAACGTTTAAATTCAATATCTTAAAGAAAAGCAGGCATGCATATTAGGCGCGGACGCGGGGCCCTTCCCCGTCCGTTTTTGCTCCACTCCAAAGGCCGGGCGCAGGCTGCCCCGTTCAGGCCTTTGGCTTGCGGAAATGCTGGATGCCCCAGGCCAGCTGACCGGCATCGGCCGCCTTGACCCAAGTTTCCAGCCCTGTCGCCATCCGGTCGAGCCAGTCGGCCGAAGCACCTTCGGTCAACAGCATCGCGTGATGGTCCCAAAGCGCATCGCGCACGCGGGCATAGGTGGTGCGCAAATGGCCCGTCATGTCGTCCTGTGCCAGACAGGTAAAACCAATCGCCTCGGCGGTGGCGCGGTAAAAACCGGGACTGCCCAGCGAATCGAGGTTCAGCCGGTCGTACACCGCTTGCAGCGCCGACGGATCTGCACCATCGACCTGCATCGGATCGGTGAAGATCAGATCTCCACCCGGACGCAGCACCCGCCACGCTTCGCGCAAGACCGCATAACGGCGATCCGAATGCAAAAAGGCGTCTTGGCTCCAGACCACATCGAACTGCCCATCGGGGGCAGGCACATCCTCAAACATCCCGTGGCGCACGGTGATCAGGCTTTGCAGCCCCGCCTCTTCGATTTTGCACAGATTGCGCGCGTTTTGGCGGCGCGACAAATTCAGGCAGGTGGCGCGGCACCCGGTGCGGCCCACCACCATGCGCATCGCCCCGCCATAGCCTGCGCCCATATCGAGCACCTGCGCCGTAGGGCCAAGCTGGGGCAGCCGCGCCAACATCGCCGCGATCGTGTTGTCCGAGGCGGTGCGGATATCGTCGGTGCCGTCAAAAATCCCGATATGCAAATCCTCGCCGCCCCACAGATGGGCATAGAAGGTCTCTGCCTCGAGGCTGTCGTAATAGCTTTCGGTGCGCGCCTGTGCGGCGGGCAGTGACATACCAGCGGCCCCCGCCCCCCCAGATGCGGCACGTGACGCGGCACAGCCGGTGCTGGCAACGGCCCCCGGCGCGCGCTCGACATGGGGCGCATCAAGGCGGGCTGCGTCCTTTTCGCCATGGCGTGGCTGGGGCTGCGCGCGTGCGGACACCGAGGCGCGGCCCGTGGCACGGGCGCGCTTGGCCATATCTGCCGTGGTCTCGGTCATTCTCCCCTCCCCTCGGGGCCACGCCGGCAACACCATAAGCTCACGATGCCCCGGGGGTGCCATCAGACACCATCGGACGCGGCCGGATCTTCATTCGTTGTCGTGACTGCCCCCC
>NZ_NRRD01000007.1 GCF_020023995.1 Rhodobacter sp. TJ_12
TACCGCAGTCACTGGACATGCCGTCGGCTCGGCTGGCCCCGCCCGCCGAGCCGACGGCATGTCCAGTGACTGCGGTAAAGAACAAGGGAACGGCAATCAGCGTGGTGATCAGGCGCAGAAATTGCAGCATCGTCAGCATGCGCGCATCGCCGCCCATTTCCTCGCCCATCTGCACCGTTTCGATCAGCCCGCCGGGGGCGGCCCCGAAAAAGGCGGTCACCGGGTCCAGCGTTCCGGTTCGGCGCAAGGCACGAAAGCTAAGGTAATGCGCCAGCGGAATAAACAGGCACAAGGCGGCAAGCGAGGGCAGCCAATCCACCGCGCCGCGCAAAATCTCGGGCGTGAACGAGGCACCAATGGCCACGCCGATCACCGGAATGAAAAATAGCCGCAAGTGCACCGGAAATTGCACCGTGCGCCGCAGCGGTTTCAGCCCGATCAATGCCGCCGTCCCCACCGCCAGAAGCGAGCCCACCAGCATCGGCAGGGGCAGATGCACGGCCTTGGCGGCAAAACCCCCGGCGGTGCCAAAAGCCAGCGTCAGCGCGACGCTGGGCCAATGCAGGGGGGCAGAATGTGTCTCGATCAGGCGGCGCATCGCCGCCTTCTAGCGTGGCGCGTCAGCTTGCCGCAAGGGGGGCGCATCCAGCGCCTCGGCGCGCGCGGCCAAGCGCAAGGCAATCAGCGCCACAAGCCCCAGCACGGCATCGGCCCACCGCGCCAGCCCCAGCAAACGCAGCGCCCCATTGGGCGCGACAGTGTCCAAAAGCATCTGGTGCAAAAGTGCCATCTCAGCCATGAGCGTGAAGGGCAGTGCCAGTGCCGCGGCCAGGCTAAGCACCAACAGCACGCGCACCAAGCCGCTGCGCGCACGCCAAAACAGCGCCACAAGGATCGGCAGGCCCGGAAAGATTTGCGCAAACCACAGCGGCGCGGCCTGCCAGATCAGGATCCGTTCGACCAAGGCTTCCAGCCGCATTCCCGCGGGCCAGACAAGCGTGGCAAGGCCAAACAAAGCCTGCAAAAGCGCGATGCCGCCCGCGCTTGCCCACAGGATGCGGCGCATCACCAATGCGGCGGCTTTTGATCGGCCAGCGGAAACTGCCCGCCTGCGGTGAATTCGCGTTCCGCCTCGCGCTCCATCAACAGGCCCGTCAGCCGCGTCAGCCGGTCCAATTCGCGGCCTTGCCGTGCCACCACCTCGCTCAATTCATCCAGCATCTTGGCCTGATGGGCGAGCATCTCTTCCAAAGCTGTCGTATCTTGCGCCATGTTGGGGCCTCCTTGCTCTCTGTCATAGCGTGCTGCACGCCGATATGCCACGCCCGAACCCAGGGGCGAACCGCGCGACGAGACAATGCGCAAACCCGCGGCGATTACGGCGCCGCTTGCCCGTCTGGCCTTTACCCGCTAGACCCTCGCGCAGGAAATCAACGGGTGAAGACCATGGCCAAGGACAAGAAACCTCGCCGCCCCCGCGCCGAGACCCCGAAAGGGTTCCGCGATTATTTCGGTGCGGAGGTGACCGAGCGGGCACAGATGCTGTCGACGATCGCCGAGGTCTATCGCGCGCATGGGTTCGAGGCGCTCGAAACTTCGGCGGTGGAAACGGTCGAGGCGTTGGGCAAGTTCCTGCCCGATGTGGATCGCCCGAACGAGGGGGTCTTTGCCTGGCAAGATGAGGGCGGCGACTGGCTGGCGCTGCGCTATGACATGACCGCCCCCTTGGCCCGTGTCGCGGCGCAGTTCCGCAATGATCTGCCTTCGCCCTATCGGCGCTATACGATGGGCCCGGTTTGGCGCAACGAAAAGCCCGGTCCGGGGCGGTTTCGGCAGTTTTACCAATGCGATGCAGATACGGTTGGCGCGTCGTCCGTGGCCGCGGATGCCGAGATTTGCGGCATGTTGGCGGACGCATTGGAAGCCGTGGGGATTGAGCGCGGCGATTACATCGTGCGGGTCAACAATCGCAAGGTGTTGAACGGCGTGATGGAAGTGGCGGGCGTTTTGGACCCGACCGACCCCGAGAGATTTGCCGCGGAACGCGGCATCGTTTTGCGCGCGATCGATAAGTTCGACAAATTCGGCGAAGAAGGCGTGCGCGCGCTGATGGGCGCGGGGCGGATGGATGCCTCGGGCGATTTCACCAAGGGCGCGGGGCTGAGCGAGGCGCAAGCCGATGTGGTGATGGGCTTCATGAACGCCAAACGCGACACGGGCGCGGAAACTGCGGCGCGGTTGCGCGAATTGGTGGCAGGCTCTGATCTGGGTGCGCAGGGCGTGGATGAGCTGGAATATATTGCGCAAATCCTTGAGGCCCAAGGCTATGGCCCGGACCGGATCGTAATCGATCCATCTGTCGTGCGTGGCTTGGGGTATTACACCGGGCCGGTGTTCGAAGCCGAACTGACCTTTGAAATTTTGGATGAAAAGGGCCGCAAGCGCTCCTTTGGTTCGGTCGCGGGTGGCGGGCGCTATGATGACCTTGTCAAACGCTTCACCGGGCAAGAAGTGCCGGCCACGGGCGTGTCGATCGGGGTGGACCGGCTTTTGGCCGCGCTGCGCGCCAAGGGCCGGATTGGCGGCGAGGCGGCGGGCCCGGTTGTGGTGACGGTGATGGACCGAGACCGGATGGGCGATTACCTTGCCATGGCCTCGGAGCTGCGCCGCGCGGGCATCCGGGCCGAGGTCTATTTGGGCAACCCGAAAAACTTCGGCAACCAGCTTAAATATGCCGACAAACGGCAGAGCCCGGTCGCGGTGATCCAAGGCGGCGACGAGGCGGAACGCGGCGTGGTGCAGATCAAGGATCTGGTCTTGGGCGCGAAAATCGCCGCTTCCGCTTCGGTTGAAGAATGGAAATCCCAACCGGCACAATTCGAGGTGTCGCGGGCTGAAATGGTTGCAAAAGTGCAAGAAATTCTTGCCCGCAACGGGGGCAATTGATGGCCGGAAAAGCGCAATCGCGGGCTGTGGCGCGGCAAATTCTGGCCGCGTTTGAGGCGGCCGGCGCCGTCGAGGTTATGCCGGATATCTTGCAGCCCGCCGAGGCGCTTTTGGACCTTTATGGCGAGGATATTCGCGCCCGCGCCTATGTCACGGCCGATCCGTTGCAGGGTGAAATGATGTTGCGCCCCGATTTCACCGTGCCGGTGGTGCAGGCGCATATGGCCGAAGGCGCAGAACCCGCGCGCTACGCCTATATGGGCGAAGTGTTCCGGCGCCAAGATCATCGCGGCACCGCGCGCGTGGCCGAATATTTCCAAGCGGGCTACGAGGTCTTTGACCGTACCGACCCGGATGCCGCCGATGCCGAGGTCTTTGCGCTTTTTGCCACCGTTTTAAAGCCGCTCGATCTGGTGGCGACGATCGGGGACATTGGCCTTTTGCGCGCGGCGGTCGAGGGGCTTGATACCCTGCCCGCGCGCAAAGCCGCGCTGGCCCGCCATATTTGGCGGCCCAAGCGGTTCCATCAGCTTTTGCAACGCTATGCGGGGCTAAGCGCAGTGCCCGAAAGCCGGGCCGCGCTTTTGTCTGGGGCGGTGCAAAGCGATGCACCGTGGATCGGCCTGCGCGCGCCCGCGGAAATGGCCGCACGGATCGAAACGCTGAAAGCCGATGCGGAATGCGCGCCGATTGGTGCAGACGATGTGGCCCGGCTTGATGCGCTGTTTGCGCTGCGCTGCACCGCAGATCGCGCCCCGGCGATGCTGGCCGATCTGGGCATTGCGGCACTGGCCCCGGCCATCGCGCGGCTCGAAAAACGCCTCTCGGCGCTTGATGCTAAAGGCATCGACCTGACTGCGCTCGCCTTTGAGGCAAGCCACGGTCGCGCAACGATGGAATATTACGACGGTTTCGTCTTTAGCTTTGAGGCCGCCGATCCGGCGCTGCCTCCCGTTGCCTCGGGCGGGCGCTATGATGCGCTGACCCGCGTGTTGGGCGGCGGGCGCGAAATTCCGGCGGTGGGCGGGGTCATCCGCCCCGGCCTCGTCGCCGATCTGGGGGGCCTGTCATGAGCGCGATCAAGCTGGGCGTGCCCTCCAAGGGGCGGCTGATGGAGCAATGCTTTGGCTGGTTTGCCGACCGTGGGCTGACGCTGCGCCGCACCGGATCTGAACGCGAATATGCGGGCGCGGTCGAAGGGGCGGAACAGGTCGAACTGGTGCTTTTGTCCGCGGGCGAAATTCCGCGCGAATTGGCGGCCGGGCGCATCCATTTGGGCGTCACCGGGTCGGACCTTGTGCGCGAGAAATTGGCCGATTGGGAAACGCAGGTTGCGGCTTTGGCCCCGATGGGCTTTGGCCATGCCGATTTGATCATTGCCGTGCCCGCCTGTTGGGCGGATGTCGACACGCTTGAAGATTTGGATGCCGCGGCCCATGCATTTCGTGCCACCCATGGCCATCGGTTGCGGATCGCCACGAAATATCATCGGCTTCTGCGCGAATTCCTGACGCGCGAAGGCGTGGCGGATTGGCAATCGGTCGATAGCCAAGGCGCGACCGAGGGCACGGTGAAAAACCTGACCGCCGAGGCGGTGGCCGATATCACCTCTTCGGGCGAGACCCTGCGGGCGAACCATTTGAAAATTCTGTCCGACGGTTTGATCCACCAATCCCAAGCCACGCTTTTTGCCGCGCGCGGCGCAGATTGGGTCGGGCTGGAGACGCCCTTTGCCAAGCTTTGCGCGCAATTGGGCGTGCAGACGCCGCAGCTTTAATCTGGGTTACAGCCTTTACCTAGGGTTGTGCGTCAGGTGTGGCGCGCAACTTCTGCTTGACCCGCTGCACTTGGGCCGCATTTCATGGGGAACCCCTAGCGAAAGAGGCCCGCGCCATGTCCCAGATTGCCAGCATTCTGCGCACGACCCTTGCCGCCTATAAAGAGGCCACGCTATGCCGCCTGTTCGGGCGCTGGCGGCCCAAGCCCCCCGCTGCACCACATTATGACTATATCTCTGAAACCTTCACGGTTGAGCGGTTCGGGCAATGCCAGCAGGGCAGCTATATCGAGGTATACCGCCCCGACACGCCGTGGCGCGATGCGCAGGGGCGGCAGCGGGCGGTGATCTTTTTGCATGGCTTCGTTCTGGGCGCGTCGCAGATTTACCGCGCGCATCTGGAGCATTTGGTGAAACAGGGCACGACCGTTTTCTTTCCGAATTTCCAGACCGGCTTTTGCGCCTTTCCCGATAGCGGGCTGATGACCTTGGCCGAGCTTTTGGATGAGGTGATTGGCGAGGGCCGCCCGTCACAGGAAAAATGGTTGCACAATGCGCTGCAAAGCGTGTCCGGGGCCTATGCGCAATGCGGTTTCGGCCCCGGCGCGGCGGTGGATACCTATGTTTACGGGCATTCGCTGGGCGGACTTTTTGCGCTCAGTTGGCCTTGGTATGTGCAGGCGGGGGGCTATCCGGCGGAATTGATCCCGCGCCAGGTGGTGACCGCCGATCCGATCCCCAGCGGCACCACCACGGAACGGGCGCAGGCGCCGATGCAACTGGGCGCGGCACTGGCCCGCACGCAAAGCGATGTCGATTTGCAGGTGACGGGTGCGGCGCTGACGATGCCGGTGGCCATATTGCATGGGGCGTCAGATTGGATCGTGCCGAAAGAGCATTGGCAGGCCCCCTTTGGCTGGATCGCCACGCCGCATAAGAAAATGTATCTATCGCAAACCGATACACATGGCTGTCCGGGGCTTTACGCCAACCATGAGCAGGCGACCGATGACACAAGCTTTTTCCGGCCGTGGCTGGCGACGCTGTTGCTGGATGGTGTGGGCAGCGTCGATACGCTGGATTACAGCTACCTTTGGGCGGGGCTTGATCAGGTGGTGGCGCAAGGCGTGCGCGCCGATCTTTTGACCTTTGAGATGGGGCAGTGGTCCGACGGGCAGGCGGTCGCGCCGATCCAGACCTATCTGCCCTAATAGCCGCGGCTGCGATCCACCAGATGCAGCGGCGGCTCGCCCGCTTCGAACCGGCGGATATTTTCGGCAATCACCCTTGCGGCGGAGGCCGGGCGGGTTTCGGCTGCGATATGGGGCGTGACGGTGACCTGTGGGTGTGCCCAATAGGGATGCGCGGGGGGCAGGGGTTCCACCCGGAACACATCCAGCGTGGCATGGGCGATCTGGCCGCTGTCCAGCGCGGCCAAAAGCGCGTCATCATCGATCAGCGTGCCGCGCCCAGGGTTGAGAATTGCCGCGCCCTTGGGCAGCAGTGCCAGCGTTTCGGCATTGAGCAAATTCGTTGTCTCGGGTGTATCGGGCAGCACGGTGACAAGGATTTCTGCCTTGCTGAGCGCGTCGCGCAACCCCGTTGCGCCGGAGAGGCAGGTGACACCGGGCAGGGTCTTTTGCGTGCGGCTCCAGCCGGTGACGTTAAACCCTAGCCCGGCCAATGTTGTGGCGCAGGCCCCGCCCAAGGCGCCGATCCCCAAGATCACCACGGATCGGTCGCGCGCAAGGGGCGGCACATGGCCGGTTTGCCGCCAGACGCCATCTTGGTGGGTCAGGAAAAAGTCGATGTCGAGATGCGCACGCAGCACATGGCCGGTGACCCATTCAACCATGCCGCGTTCCAGCCCCTCGTCCACCATGCGGCACAGCGGTTGGGTCAGCGTCGGGTTGCCCACCACCCGTTCCACCCCGGCCCACAGGTTCAGCACCGCCTTGGTGCGGGTATAGGCGGCAAAATCCTGCACCGGGCCGCGCGGGGAATAGATGATGTAATCGATGCTGGCCGGATCAGCGGGCGGCAAGACGAGCTTTGCCGCGATCCCGGCCTGTTCAAGCGCCGCGTTTAGCGCCGGCTCATAGGCGGGCCAATTTTCGATCCGGTCGGCGAACAGAAGTTTCAGCATGGCGGGCCTTTATCTGGGGCGGTGGACATGGGCGCTTTGCACAAGGCCAAAGGCGGCCAGCAAAATCATCATCGCCGTGCCGCCATAGCTGACAAGCGGCAGCGGCACGCCGACGACCGGCATCAGCCCCATCACCATCCCCATATTGATGGCAAAGAAGAAAAAGAACGTCCCCGCCACGCCCAGTGACACCAGCGAGGCGAACCGGTCCTTGGTGGCCAGCGCGGTATAAGTGGCGAAGGCAATAATGCCGACATACAGCACCAAAAGCCCAAAGGCCCCGATGAAGCCGAATTCCTCGGCCAAGGTGGTGAAGATGAAATCGGTGTGCTTTTCGGGCAGGAAGTTCAGATGGCTTTGCGTGCCCTGCATGAAGCCACGCCCCGACCAGCCGCCTGAGCCAAGCGCGATTTGCGCCTGCATGATGTTATAGCCCGCCCCCAGCGGGTCGGCAGAGGGGTCAAGGAAGGTGTCGATGCGTTTGAATTGGTAATCGTGCAGCAATTGCCATGAAGTGCCCCGGCTTTTGAGCACCGCAAAGACCAAGCCCACCACCAGCGCGATCACCGTGCCGAAATACCAAAAACTGACCCCGGCGGCGAACATCACAAAGCCGCCGCCCAAAACCAGCATCACCGCCGTGCCAAGGTCGGGCTGGGCCAGAACCAAGAAGGTGGGCAGCAAGATCAGCCCCACCGGGATCGCCACCCAAAGCGGATGCGAGACCCGCTCGACCGGAAGCCAGTCGTAATAGGCTGCCAGCAGCATCACGATCGCGATCTTCATCAATTCCGAGGGCTGAATGCGGATTGGCCCGATTTCCAGCCAGCGCTGTGCGCCCATGCCGATGGCGCCGAAATATTCCACCGCCACCAACAGCACGAGCGCAAAGGCATAGGCCAGTCCCGAGATATTGCGCCAAAACCAGATCGGCGTCAGCCCGACCAGCAGCATCGCCGCCATGCCCACGCCAAAGCGTTTCATCTGCGGTTCGGCCCAAGTCTCCAGATTGCCGCCTGCAACAGAATAAAGCATCAAGAACCCGGCGCAGGCCACCGCCGTCAGCAAGATGATCAGCGGCCAGTTCAGAAACAGCACCTTCGTCGGCCCCGAGGGCACGGTTTTAAGGTTGCTTTCAAGATAGGACATCGCGGTACCTCAGGCCCGGCTGCGCGCGGGCGGCGCGATCATGGCGGGGTCGATCAGATCCAGCGCCTCAAGCCGACGGCGCGCCTGATCGCGCTGGCTCGAGGGATAGGCGGCCAGTGGCGGCAGACCGCCCGCCAAGGCAAACAGCATGATATCGCGCGCAATCGGCGCGGCGGTGGACGAGCCGCCCCCGCCATGTTCGACAATCAGCGAAACCGCATATTTCGGATTTTCGACCGGCGCGTAGCAGACGAACAGCGCATGGTCGCGTTGCTCCCACGGCACGGCATTGTTGTTCACCACGGCCGAGCGCACCTGCGATGTGCCCGTCTTGCCTGCCATCTGCCATTCGGCGCCGACGATCTTGGACCGCCCCGCCGTGCCATGCGCCCCGTTGACCACCGCCCACATGCCTTTTTGAGCCAGTGCCAGATGCGCCGGGTCAAGGTCCAGATCGGGGGCTTCGGCCACCGGCACCTCGACCCCGTCACGCGCGCGCACCAGCCGGGGCACGATCGCCCGACCCGAGGCGATCCGCGCGGTCATCACCGCAAGCTGCACCGGCGAGGCCAGCACATAGCCTTGCCCGATCGAGGCGTTGATCGTGTCGCCAATCAGCCAATCCTTCCCGTAGCGCGAGAATTTCCAGTCTTTTGTCGGGGCATTGCCTTCGGCCACCGCCGACATCGGCAGATCATGACGCACACCGATGCCAAGCTTGCGCGCCATGGCCGAGATCGCCTCAATCCCGACTTTTTGCGAAATCTCATAGTAGAACACGTCGCAGCTTTGTTCGAGACTTTGCCACGCATTCAGCCGCCCATGGCCCGCGCGTTTCCAGCAATTGAACCGCCGCCCGCCATATTCGACATAGCCCGGGCAGCGCACGGTTTCCTCGGGCGTGATGACCCCGGCATCAAGCGCGGCAAGCAACGTCACCATCTTGAAGGTCGATCCCGGCGGGTAAAGGCCCTGCACCGTCTTGTCGGCCAAGGGGCGGTGGTCATCTTCCATCAGCGCCCTGTAATCAGCCGTGGAAATCCCGCGCACAAAGAGGTTGGGGTCAAAGGACGGGGCCGAGGAAATCGCCAGCACATCGCCATTCGTGATATCCATCACCACGGCGGCGGCGCTTTCTTCGCCCAGCCGGGCCAGCGCAAAATTTTGCAACCTTGTGTCGAGGGTCAGTTGCAGCGCGGTCCCCGGCTCGCCCTCGCGGCGGCCCAATTCGCGCATTTCCCGCCCGCCTGAATTGACCTCGACCCGGCGTTGCCCCGCGGTGCCGCGCAGATCGTCTTCGAGCTTGGCCTCCACCCCGGATTTACCCAATTGGAAGCGCGGAATGCGCAGCAGCGGATCGGGGTTTTCCAGTTTCGACAGGTCGTAATCCGAGACCGGCCCGACATAGCCCACCACATGGGCGAAATCGGGCCCATGGGGGTAGAAGCGCGACAGCCCCACCTCGGGCGTGACCCCGGCCAGGGCGGGGGCATTCACCGCAACGCGGGAAAATTCCTCCCAGCTCAACCGGTCGGCCAAAGTGATCGGCGCATTGGGGGGGCGGCGGCGCAACTCGTCCAAAAGCTCTTCGGCTTCTTCATCCGTGATTGGGATCAACCGGCGCAGATCGGCCAGTTCGCGTTCCACGTCTTCGGCGTCTTCGCGCGTCATGGTCACGCGGTAATTTTGTTCATTGCCAGCCAAAAGCACGCCATTGCGGTCATAGATCAGCCCGCGCGCCGGGGGGATCAGCCGGATCTTGACCGAGTTGCCCTCGGCCAGCATCCGGTATTCATCGGCCTGTTCCAATTGCATATGCCGCATCCGCAGGCCCAAAGTGGCGACCACGGCGGCTTGGGCAGCGCCCAGCATCAGCCCGCGCCGGGTGATTGTGGTGCGGCTGGCCTGTGCGCTGGCGGTGTTGCGGCGGCGAAGTCCCTTCATCTTGCCCCCCCCTCAGATCGGTCGGCCGAAATCATCCACCTCGCCGGTGGCGGGACGGCGCAGCCCAAAGGCCAGCGCCGACAACGCCACAACGAAGGGATAGGCGACAAGCGTCATCAGCATGCGCAGCAATTCGCGCCCCAGCGGCGGTTGATCGACCATGAGAAGGCCAAGGATAAACCGATCCAGCACCTGCATGGCAACCATGACGCCGCCCACCAGCAACATTTCCAGCGCGAATGGCAAATCGCGCGAGCCTTCTTCGCGCGCGCGCAGAAACTCGGTGCCCAACAGCACGATCAGCGGCCAAAGCCCGATCGGGCGCCACAGCATCAGATCTTCCAGCAGAAAAACGGCGACGATCAGCACCGCAGGCAGGTAATCGGGGCGCCGCATCACCCAGGCGATGGTCAGCGCCAGCGTCAGATCGGGCCCCGGAATCCCGGTCGAGACCGGGTTGATCGGCAAAAGCCGCAAAAACAGCAACAGCAGCACAAGGCCAAGGTAAAGCGCCATATGCCCCAGTCGGCGGGAGGTCAGCGGATCAATCATCGCGGTCCTCCGCCCGGAACTCGGTCTGCGGCGGGCGCGGCGGGGCGACCAGCGGCCCGACATCGGTGATCTGTTCGACCGGGTGGGAACGCAGCACACGCAGGAAATCCAGCCGCTCGTAATCCGCCGCCAGCATCACCCGCAACCGCCGATCCTGCCCCTGCACGACTTGGCCCACCAAAAGCCCCGCCGGGAACACGCCGCCATCGCCCGAACTCACCACCCGGTCGCCCGGCCGCACAAGATCGGCGTTTTCGAGAAAATCGAGCGGCGGCAGCATCGAATTGTCACCCGTCAGCATCGCGCGCTGCCCCGAGGGCTGGATCGTCACCGGCACGCGCGAGGCGGTATCGGTCAGCAGCACCACCCGGCTGGTGGATTTGCCCACCCCCGAAATGCGGCCCACAAGACCCAGCCCGTCCATGGTTGCCCAGCCATCGACAACGCCATCGCGCGCGCCAACATTCAGCAGCACCGATTGCCGGAACGGCGAGCCGCTATCGGCCAGCACGACCCCCGAAACCGAGGTCAGCTTGGGGTCAAGCCGCACCTGGTTTTGCGCCAAAAGCTTGGCGTTTTGCTGCTCAAGCTGCACGGCGGCCTCTTTCCAGGCCTTCATCTGCTGCAATTCGCGGCGCAGTTCTTGGTTTTGTTCGTAGATCCGGGCGTAGCTTTGAAAACCTTCGACCATGCCCAGCGCCTTGGTCACCGGCACCATGGCCCAATCGAAGGTCGGCACGAAGCGATCGATAAAGGCGGCGCGCAGCCGTTCCACCCGCACGCTGTCGATCCGCCACGCCAAGAATGTGACGGCCAGCAAAAGCGCCAGCACCGCAATCAGGATGCGGCGCAACGGTCCGGCATAATCTTCGTCACGGTCTTTCGCCACGAAACCCTCCGCTCACGGCTCGGCAACTGGCGCGGGCGCGCTTTAGCTGTCGTAGTCGATCACATGGCGCAGTTGCTTTTCATATTCCAGCGCCTTGCCGGTGCCCAAAGCAACACAATTCAGCGATTGATCGGCGATCGAGATCGACAGGCCGGTCTGTTCGCGCAAGGACAGATCCAGCTCGCCCAGAAGCGCGCCGCCACCCGTTAGCATCACGCCCCGGTCGACGATGTCGGCGGCCAGATCGGGCGGGGTGGTTTCCAGCGCCTGCATCACCGCATCGCAGATTTGTTGCACCGGCTCGGCCAGCGCTTCAGCCACTTGTGCGCCGGTGATCTCGATTTCCTTCGGCACACCGTTGAGCAGGTCGCGCCCGCGCACCAACAGGCTGGCGCCCCGGCCATCGTCGGGCATGCGCGCGGTGCCGATGGTGGTTTTGATCCGCTCGGCGGTGGATTCGCCGATCAGCAGGTTCATGTTGCGGCGCAGGTAGGAGATGATCGCCTCATCCATGCGGTCGCCGCCGACGCGCACCGAGCGTGCGTAAACAATATCGCCAAGGCTCAGAACCGCCACCTCGGTG
This sequence comes from Rhodobacter sp. TJ_12, assembly GCF_020023995.1. GTDB lineage: Bacteria > Pseudomonadota > Alphaproteobacteria > Rhodobacterales > Rhodobacteraceae > Rhodobacter. The sequence continues at coordinate 11,987 of NZ_NRRD01000007.1, forward strand.
GTGCCGCCGCCAATATCGACGACCATATTGCCCGTGGGGTCGGTGATCGGCATCCCCGCACCGATGGCCGCGGCGATGGGTTCGGCCACAAGGCCCGCGCGGCGCGCGCCCGCCGACAAAACCGATTGTCGGATCGCGCGCTTTTCCACCGGTGTCGCACCATGGGGCACACAGACAAGGATTTTCGGTTTCGAGAATGTGGTGTGCTTGTGCACCTTGCGGATGAAATGCTTGATCATCTCTTCCGCGCTGTCGAAGTCAGCGATGACACCATCGCGCATTGGGCGGATCGCTTCGATGGATCCGGGTGTCCGGCCCAGCATCAGCTTGGCATCTTCCCCCACGGCCAAGACCTGCTTCTTGCCGTCTTTCACGTGATAGGCGACCACCGAGGGCTCATTGAGGACGATGCCCTTGCCCTTGATATAGACAAGCGTGTTCGCCGTGCCGAGGTCGATTGCCATATCGGAAGAGAAAATGCCGCCAAGGCCCATGAATCCGTTCCCATAGTGATTGGTCCGCGACTCGCCCCCCGAGCCCGGTGTTGCGTCCGTATAGGCAAAGCGGTGCTTTGGGGGAAGAAGATTCCCGAAAACCGGGGTCGGGGCGGGCGGCAATCCGCAAACCGGATGTCTTTATTCAACGCATTAATGGCGCTAAATCCGTAAAATCGCGCTGTGACTTTCAGTTTTGCAACATCTCACGAATTCGTGCGCGAAATCGACCTTAGTCATGAAAAAGGCGCCCCGTCTGGGGCGCCCTTGTCTGTTCTCAGCCAGATCAGAGCTTGTAGCTGACCGATTTCACATCGGCATCGGGCGCGGTTTTCTGGCTGCGCACCCGCAGGCGGTTCAGCGCGCCGACGTAGGCCTTGACCGAGGCGAGGATCGTATCGGTGTCGGCGGCGGAGCCGGTGACGATGCGCCCTTCGTCCTCCAGACGCACGGAAACGGTGGCTTGCGCATCGGTGCCTTCGGTTACCGCATGGACCTGATAGAGTTTGAGATGGGCCTTGGTCGGGTAAATCGTCTTGACCGCCTTGAAACAGGCATCCACCGGGCCATCGCCCGCGCAGCTGGCGGATTTCTCTTCGCCATCGACCAAAAGCTTCAGATCGGCTTCTTGCCCGTCGGAGCCGCAAACCACGCGCAGCGATTTCACCTGAAGGTAATCGCTGTCGGTATTCGCGGCGCTGTCGGTCATCAGCGCGATCAGGTCATCGTCATAGATTTCCTTCTTGCGGTCGGCGAGCGCCTTGAACCGCACGAACACATCGTTGAGCTGGTTATCGGCCAGCTCAAACCCGAGGTCTTGCAGTTTGGAGCGCAGCGCCGCGCGCCCCGAATGCTTGCCCATCGCGATATTGGTCTCGGTGATGCCAATATCGGCGGGTTTCATGATCTCGAAGGTTTCGACGTTTTTCAAAACGCCATCTTGGTGGATGCCGCTTTCATGCAAGAAGGCGTTCTTGCCGACGATGGCCTTGTTGAATTGCACCGGGAAGCCCGAAACCTGCGCGACGCGGCGCGACAGATGCATGATCTTGGTCGTGTCGATGCTGGTCTGATAAGGCATCAGATCCTTGCGGACCTTGATCGCCATCACCACCTCTTCCAGCGCGGTGTTGCCCGCGCGCTCGCCCAGACCGTTGATCGTGCATTCGATCTGGCGCGCCCCCGCCGAGACGGCGGCCAAAGCGTTGGCCGTGGCCATGCCAAGGTCGTTGTGGCAATGGGTGGCGAAAATGATCTCATCCGCGCCGGGCACCTTTTCCATCAGCATGGCGATGATATCGGCGCTTTCAGACGGCAGCGTATAGCCCACCGTATCGGGAATGTTGATCGTGGTGGCGCCAGCCTTGATCGCGCATTCCACGACGCGGCACAGATAGTCGCGTTCGGTACGGATCGCATCCATCGCCGACCATTGCACATTGTCACACAGGTTGCGCGCATGGGCGACGGTGTCTTGGATGCGGGTCAGCATGTCTTCTTGATCGAGGTTGGTGATCCCCCGATGCAGCGGAGAGGTGCCGATGAAGGTGTGAATACGCGGTTGGGCGGCGTGTTTCACCGCCTCCCAGCAGCGGTCGATGTCTTTGTAATTGGCGCGCGAAAGCCCGGCGATCACCGAGTTTTTGGAGGCTTTGGCGATGGCGGAGACCGCCTCGAAATCGCCTTCCGAGGCAATCGGGAAACCGGCCTCGATGATATCCACGCCCATTTCGTCGAGCAGCATCGCGATTTCGAGCTTCTCGTCATGTGTCATGGTGGCACCGGGCGATTGTTCGCCGTCGCGCAAAGTGGTGTCGAAAATCAGAACGCGGGATTTGTCGGTCATGGTCTGGGTCTCGGTCTGTCGGATTTGCTGTGTCTTAGCCTTGCTTGGTCCCGAATGCCAGCGTCTCGCCTGTTATTCGGGGGTGGGCGCTGGCACTCTCTGAGCGGTCGCGCCCAAGGGCACGCTCAGAGCAGGCTCAGAAGAAGCAGACCGGACACGGGAAAAAGGGGCGTAACCGCCCCGGTCGTGCAAGCCAAGCTGATCGGCATCCGTGTCATGGCGCAACTATGCCGGGGGTGGGGGCAAATGAAAACCCCCAAAAACCGGCTCAGGCGGAATAGCGCAGCCCCGGAAACAGGTCTTGCGGGCGCCGCTCGACGGGCTCGGGCTCGACCGTGGCGCCAGCCGAGGCCGCAGGGGCGGTCTTGGTGGCCGGGCGCGCACCGGGCAGAGAGATTGAGGGCACCGAGGCCGAGGGCGGCACATTGGCGTTCATCTCGGCAGCGGTATCGTCAAGTGCCCCATTGGCTGCGGCAATCGGCAGCAGCAAATGCATCGAGGTGCCTTCGTCAGACGAATTGATCGACAAGGTGCCACCCGATTGGCGCACGAACCCCTCGACCATGCTGAGCCCCAGACCGGAGCCTTGCCCCACCCCTTTGGTGGTGAAAAACGGTTCGGTCACGCGGCGCAAAATTTCGGGCGGGATGCCAGTGCCGGTATCGGCTACCGTAACCTCGGCATAATCGCCTGCCGCCAGCACCGTGCCATCGGCTTGCGGATCTTCGGTAAACAGATGCACCGGGCGCGCCGTCACCGTCAGCGCGCCGCCTTCGGGCATCGCATCGCGGGCGTTCACCACAAGGTTGACCAGCGCGGTGATGAACTGGCTTTCATCCAGCGCCACCCAAAGCGGATCACGCGGCGCTTCAAAGGTTTGGGTGATGCGCGCGGGCAAAAGCCGCCGGGTCAGCAGTTCAAGCTGTTCCAGCAATGCCCCCACGTCGCGCCGCGCCACCTGCATAGGCGAGCGGCGGGCATAGGCCAAAAGCTGTTGCACAAGATCGGCGGCTCGCGCTGCCGCCATGCGCGCCTCGGTTACCGCGGCTTGCCGCTCGGCCTCGGTTTCGAGGCCCTCGTAAAGGTCAAGGTTGCCGATCACCGCGGTCAGGATATTGTTGAAATCATGGGCGACGCCGCCTGCCAACTGGCCGATGGCTTCCATCTTTTGCGCCTGCACAGAGCGTTGTGCGGCGCGTTCCGCCTCAACCCGGATGCGCCGGTTGGTGAACATCGTCACCGCAAAATAGACCCAAAGCCCGCCCCCGGTCACGGCCACGCCGATCTGCGCGCTCAGCGAGTCGATCTTGAGCAGAGTTTCATATAGAATCCAGGCGATGGCCGCACCGATGACACCGATTTCGCCCAACAGGATTGTCAGCACCCGGTCGGCCCGGTGGATCAAGAAGACCAAGATCGCGCCGATCCCCGCCGCCCCGCCGATCCGCAGCGCCGGATCTTCTTGCACGATCATCCAGGCTGGCAGCCAGATGAACCCCGCCACAAGTGCCCAGAAGGTGGCGCCGCTGATGATCACTTCACGCCGCGAACAGCTGTCGCCACGGGTGCGCATGTAACCGAAATGTATCAGGTGCAGGACCAGAAGCCCCGCCATCCAATAGAGTGACATTGGAGAGCCGGTGTAGAGTGTGAGCGAGACGCCGCCGAGAATGATCAACCCGAACCGGAACGCCGCATCGATCTTGCGCCCGTATTCCAGATCTAATAGCCGATCGACTTCCTTGCGGTAGTCCATGGCGATCTCTTCTTCGTGCTGCCTACTCAATTTACCACCGAACCTAATCCCGTGGGGTGAGCGACAGAGCCAAGCGACCGATTCCGTTAACCGATTCCTTTGGCGTCTATCGTTACCTACCTCACCCCTTACTCTACTGCTAGTTCCTTAACACTTGGTCACCCACAACCGGGAGTTGGCCTTTGCGGTAAGTTTCCGTGGCCAGCCCATGGCAAAAATGCGGCGAAGCGCCTTATTTTGTAGGGCGCGCGAAAACCGGGTCAAGGCGAGTTCTTAGAAACGTCCAAAACTGCCGTCAGCCGCCACCGCGGCGGGGTGCCGCAGCGCGGTGGCGCGAAATTAATCACTTGTCGTCAGGGGGTTCTGTCACGGTAGTGTCATCTGGGCCGGGCGGCAGCGGCTTGGCGGGTTCGGCGAGCTGGTCTTCTTCCCAGATGCCCCCCTCGACCACGCCCGAGGCATAGCGCATCACGCCCTTGCCCTGACGGCGGCCCCGCACAAACATGCCTTCATAGACATCGCCATTGGCATAGGTCGCCTTGCCCGGCCCGTCGATTTCGCCGTTGACCCATGCGCCCTCGTAGGTGAAGCCATCGGGCATCACCAATTTGCCATAGCCTTCGCGCTGGCCGGCCACAAACTCGCCGGTATAGATGGTGCCATCGGGGTGGATCGCCGTGCCTTCGCCTTGGCGCTGACCATCGGCCCAGTCCCCTTCATAGGTGTAGCCGTCGGGATAGGTCATCTTGCCTTGGCCATGTTGGCGCGCGGCCAGAAAATCGCCCTCATAGACCAGCCCATTGGCGTAGCGCGCCAGCCCGCGCCCTTCGATCACGCCGCCAACCCAGTCCCCTTCATAGGTGGCGCCGTCGGGATAGGCGATCCGGCCTTTGCCTTCGGGCATATCGTTCTTGAACGCGCCCTCGTAGATAGAGCCGTCGGGAAATTCGGCCCGCCCCATGCCTTCGATCCGGCCCTCGACCCATTCGCCGGTGTACACATAGCCATCGGCCCCGCGAAACGTGCCCTGCCCATTGGGTTTATCGAGCGCGAAATTGCCGGTGTAGCTGTCGCCATTGGCATAGGCGACCTTGCCCGCGCCCGAGCGTTGCCCCGCCAACATGCCGCCTTCATAGCGGTCGCCATTGGGTTGGATCAGGACGCCTTGCCCCTCCATCCGGCCCGCGACCCAGTCGCCTTCATAAATCACGCCATTGGCGAGCGTCAGTTTGCCCCTGCCATGGCGCTGGCCGGCGGCCATCTCGCCCACATATTCGGCGCCGTCGGGGTAGGTGATCTGCCCGGTGCCGGACTTCACCCCCTGCACCCAACTGCCTTCATAGCGATAGCCATCCGGCCCGGTCAGCACGCCTTGCCCATCATGAAGCGCGTTGACGAACTGGCCGGTATAGGTGGTGCCATTGGCGTAATGCGCAACGCCCGTGCCGGTGATCGCGCCCGCGACCCAATCGCCTTCATAGGTGCCACCATCGGCAAAAGTGATCTTGCCTTGGCCATCGGGTTTGCCGCGCGCAAACTGGCCTTCGTAGATCGACCCATCGGGAAAGCGGGCCCGGCCTTGACCGGCAATCTCGCCCATGCGCCATTCGCCCTCGTATTCATAGCCCGAGGGGAGGCGGTATTTCCCGAATCCGTCCTGCTTGCCATCGCGGAACGTGCCCTCGTAGATGCCGCCATCATCATATTGCTTGGTGATGACCTCTTGTGCATGGGCTGGCGCCACGGCCAGCGCCATGGCCAGTGCCAGCCCGAAACGACCTGCCTGTTTCATGGTGGTTCCCTGACTCGATTGCTTGGCGTGAAGCCTAGTGCGCGGGCGGATCGGAAACAAGCGCGCCTAGGCGGGGGTGATCGGGCTGGCAAGGCTTTCCTCTGCCGCGCGGGGCGGCTACATGAAGACAAACCAACCCGGGATGCCCATGACCGACCGCTTCCGCCTGACCCTTGCCCAGATGAACGCCACCGTGGGGGCGCTGGCCGCCAATGCCGAGAATGCCTTTGCCGCTTGGGAGGCAGGCCGCGCGGCGGGGGCCGATCTGGTGATGCTGCCAGAGATGTTCCTCACGGGCTATCAAACGCAGGATCTGGTGCTGAAACCCGCCTTTTTGCACGATGCGATGGCGGCAATGGCGGCGTTGGCCACACGCATTACCGACGGGCCTGCGCTGGGTATCGGCGGGCCGTGGTGTGACGCGACCGGCAGTTATAACGCCTATTGGCTGCTGAAAGACGGCAAGGTCTTTGCCCGCGCGCTGAAGCATCATTTGCCGCATGACGACGTCTTTGACGAAATGCGCCTGTTTGATTCGGGGCCCTTGGGGGCGCCGGTTGATCTGGGGGCGGTGCGGCTGGGTCTGCCGGTTTGCGAAGATGCGTGGCATGGCGATGTTGCCGCTGCGCTGGCCAAGGCCGGTGCGGAGATGCTTTTGGTGCCCAATGGCTCCCCCTATCGTCGTCGTAAGCTTGACCTGCGGCTGGATGTGACGCGCGCGCGGGTCGCGGAAACCGGCTTGCCGCTCGTCTATCTGAACATGGTGGGCGGGCAGGACGATCAGCTTTTCGATGGCGCCAGCTTCGTTTTGGACCGCGCAGGGCAGGTGGTGGCGCAACTGCCCGCCTTTGAAGAGGCGCTGGCGCATATCGATTTTGAAAAAGGCGCGCTGGGCTGGACCCCATGCCCCGGCCCGATCACCGCGCAGCCCGACGATCTGGAACAAGATTACCGCGCCATGGTGCTTGGCCTGACAGATTATCTTGGCAAATCGGGGTTCAAAAAGGCGGTGCTCGGCCTGTCGGGCGGGGTCGATTCCGCGCTGGTGGCGGCGATTGCGGCCGATGCGCTGGGGCCTGAAAACGTGCATTGCGTGATGCTGCCCTCGCGCTACACCTCTCAAGCCTCGCTGGACGACGCCGCCGCCGCCGCGACGGGGTTGGGTTGCAAGCTTGATACGGTGTCCATCGAAGACAGTCGCCACGCGGTCGAAGGGGCGCTGGCCCATGTGCTGGCGGGCACCACGCCCGATGTGACCGAGGAAAACATCCAATCACGCCTGCGCGGCGTGATGTTGATGGCGATTTCGAACAAATTTGGCGGCATGCTGCTGACGACCGGCAATAAATCCGAGGTCGCGGTGGGCTATTGCACGATTTATGGCGATATGGCGGGGGGCTACAACCCGATCAAAGACCTGTATAAAACGCGCGTCTTTGAAACCTGCCGCTGGCGAAATGCCAATCATCGGCCTTGGATGAAAGGGCCCGCGGGCGTGGCGGTGCCGGTCTCGATCATTGACAAGCCCCCCTCGGCGGAATTGCGCGACAACCAAAAGGATGAAGATAGCCTGCCGCCCTATCCGGTGCTGGATGACATCCTTGAACGGCTGGTCGAAGGCGATCAATCGGTCGCGGATATTGTGGCTGCGGGCCATGACCGTGACACGGTCAAACGGATCGAGCATCTGCTTTACATCTCGGAATGGAAGCGCTTCCAATCCGCGCCGGGGCCGCGACTGACCACGCGCGCCTTTTGGCTGGATCGGCGCTATCCGATGGTCAACCGCTGGCGCGATACCCGCTAGGGCAGGGGGGCGTGCCCCCCGCCAATGTTAGATGCGTTCGAGCGTCGAAGCCCGCAAAAGACGTTTCACATCGCGTTCGGTGCACAGATCGGTGGCGGGGGTCATCACCGCAGCAGCTGCGGCGGCAGCGCCCCAGCGCAACGCATCCGGCAGGCTTTTTCCGCGCCCAAGGCTGAGCGTGAAGGCCGCCACGAAACTGTCGCCTGCGCCGACCTTGGAGATCACCTTTTCAGGCACCGCTTGCGCGACCCAACGTTCTGTCCCGGTGGCCAGCACATTGCCATCGGCCCCGCGCGCCACCACGACGGCCCGCGCGATCCCCTTGTGCACCAGTTCTTGCGCGAAATCGGCGCTATCGGCGCGGGCGGGCAGGGCACGGCCTGCCAATTCCTCGGCCTCTAGATCGTCCATCCGCAGCACATCGACGGGTTTCGCCTGCGCTTCCAAAAGCCGGTGCAGCGCCTTGCCAGAGGTGTCTAAAAAGAACCGCGCCTCGGTGCGTGCGATCCGGGTGGCCAGACGCGCGGGAAAATCATCGGGCACGCCGGGCGGTTGGCTACCCGACAGCACCACGATGCCGTTTTCCGGTGCGGCCTTGCCGATCCGGTCCAGCACTTTGGTCACATCGCGCGTGCTCCATTTCGGCCCCGGCATCACGAAGCGGTATTGCTCGCCGGTTTCTGCATCGGTCACCGTCAGGCTTTGGCGCGTCTCGCCGGGGGCCGGGAACGGGGCCAGACCGATGCCCTGTTCGGCCAAAAGATGCATGACCTTGTCGCCCGTGGGCCCGCCCAGCGCGACGAAGGCGGTCGAATGCCCACCCAACGCAGAAATCGCCCGGCTGACATTGAGCCCGCCGCCGCCCGGATCGGTATCGGGGCGCGAACAGCGCAGCTTACGCTCCGGCGCGACCTGATCGGCAAAGATCGACAGATCGACGGTGGGATTGAGGGTGACAGTCAATATTGCAGTCATGCAGAGCCTTCCCGGGCCACGGCCCACTGGGGTTCTATGGCGCTAACATACAGTTTCACCGCGGTTGGGGAAGGCCGGAAACCTGCTTGGCGACGAGAAACCGGAATTTAATAAATTGCCGCTTTATTCTTGGACGAATTCTAAGGAGGAGTGCCTATGATTCCCGATTTGAACGACCCGCGCTGGAAGCGGGTCTTGACCAGTGACTCCGACCTTTCCTCGGCGTCGCTGGCCACGCGTATTCTGATTTCGCGGCTGCGGCGCGAAGTGTCAGAAGCGCCCGCCACTCTTTCGGCCAAAATGGGCGAGTTGCGGGATTTTGTCGCCAAGAACAGCTTCGCCATGGGCGATCTGGCGAAATTCTGACCGGAGAACACGCATGAAAAATGAAATGCTGACCGTCACCGAGGCTTCGGCCCGGATCGAGGCGGGCGATGTGATGGTGATCGCGGGCGATGAAACACTGCTGGCCCAACTGCCCAAAGGCGCTTGGATCGGCGGCACGACCGTCTATTTCGTCACCGAAACCGGCGGCGCTGTGGTGCGCGACAAGCTGTTTTGCACCACCTTTGCCAAAGCGACCGGCGCCACGCCGCGCCATGTGGATGTGGCGGGTCTGCCGACGATTGCCGAAGGCTACAAGACCGGCGGCGTGACAATGATCATGATCCCGGCCTTCTCGGTGGCGCATTCGCAATTTGCCGTGGATGGCCAGACGTATCCGGGGCTGTTCGACCAGCCACTCGCGGGCTGGATCACCGGTGTGCATCTTGATGACATCGGCAAGAAAGCCCCCAAGGTGTTCGACGGCGCCACCGGTGTCGCGCATGATGAAGGGGCGGCCTTGTTGCACATCGCGCTGCCCGAAGGCGTGCAGATCGATCTCGATATCCTCAACATCTTTGCCCAAGGCGATGATGAGAAGCTGCGCTTTGTCTTTGAAGAGGGCGGCTTCTCGGCCAAGACCGCGACGGTCAATGGCGCGCAGGTGAAACTGGCCGATTACATCACCGACAACAAGATCGACACCCGTCTGCCGCTGGTGGCGAACTACGCCGGGGCGCTGGTCAATGTCTCGATCCAATCGGTCGATACCGAAACTGGCGAGGTGAAATTCTACGCCCCGGTCGTGGCCGGTGTCGAATATCGCATGGCGAATGCGCTGGGGTCCTATGCGCAGGCCTTTGCCCAAGGCGCGAGCGATGGTGGCGCGGATCAATATTCGTGCAACTGCATCCTGAACTACCTTTATGGCGAGCTTGAAGGCCAACGCACCGGTGGCTTTACCGGCCCGGTCACCTTTGGCGAGATCGCCTATATCTTGCTCAACCAGACGCTGGTGCGCATGGATATCAACGACGCCGCGTGATGGCGCAGCGCGGCGCAGGCCGCGCAAAGCCGCAAAAGATACGGGGTGCATCGAAACGGCGCCCCGACCGAGGTCTCTCTCCGGGGACGCGCCCGCCCCGGCGCACAGGTTGCGGCCTGTGTGCCGGGGTTTGGCGTTTTTACAGATTAGAGATCGAATTGATAAGTTGCGGGCACGAAGCGGAACCCGTCGCCCTTTGGCTCCAAAAAGCCCACGCCCGGAAACGGCATGTGATAGCCGATGAAAGGCAGCCGTTCGGCGGCGATCATCCCAAAAAGCGCGCGGCGCGTGGCGGCGGCCTGCGCCTTGTCCATATCGTATTTCACGTCCCAATCGGGACGTTCGAGCGACCAGACATAATGGTTCGCGGTGTCGGCGGTTAGGATCAGGCTTTCCCCGGCGCTGTCGATGCGAAACGCCATATGGCCGGGCGTGTGCCCGGGCGCGAGGATCGCGGTCATCCCGTCAGCGGGGCTGTCGCCATCGTTGAGAAAGGTCGTCTGATCGGCCAGCGGGCGCACTTTGGCGTCAAAGCCCGCATTGCCCGCGCCGGCCCAGAAATCATATTCCACCTTGCCGGTGGCATAGCGCGCATTGGGGAAGGTGGGCGTGGCGCCATCACTGAGCCCGCCGATATGATCGCCATGCATATGGGTCAGCACCACCAAAGTCACCGCCTCGGGCGCAACGCCCGCAGCGGTCAGGGCTGTCGTGATCCCCTCGGGCGACAGCCCGGTATCAAACAGCACCACTTCGGACCCGGTTTCGACCAGTGTCGGCGTGAACCCGTTAAGCGAGGCATCGGCGGGTATAAACGCCGCAGCCGACAGCGCGGCAAAGTCCTCGGGCGTGGCATTGAGCCCAAAGATCGTTTGCGGATCGGCCATGGGCCGGGTGCCTGCCAAAAGCGTTGTCAGGGTGAAATCGCCCAGTTTCAGCCGCCGATAGGGCGCACGATCGGGGGGCGTTTCAGCGGGCGCGGTTTGTGCCGTGGCGGGGGCAAGAAATGCGGGCGTGGCCAGCCCGGTGGCGGCGGCCATCAGCGTGGCGCGGCGGGTAAGTTTCGTCATCGGGGCCTCCTGTCTGGGCGCCACCAGATAGGCGAGGTCGGTCCCCGGTCCAGACGATCTCGCGCAGCCGTTATTCCCACCACCGGTCGATGCTGGCGATATCGCCATCCGACCAGCCGAAATGATGCGCCATCTCATGCACGAAAACATGCGCCACCAAAGCATCCAGCGCCACATCTGCACGCGCGATCCATTCATCCAAGATCGCGCGGCGAAACAGCCAGATCACATCCGGCCCGGTCGGGTCCGAGATCGATTTCTCGGTCATCGGCACGCCTTCATAAAGCCCGGTCAGCTCATAGGGGTCTTCGATCTCAAGCTCGTCCAACAGCGCGTCGGGCGCTATATCCTCGACCCGCAGCACCACCTGCGCGGCTGCCGCACGGAACGCCTCGGGCAGCGCGGCGCGCGCGGCTTCGGCCATCGCTTCGATCTCTTCTAGGCTTGGGGCTTCGCAATCTTCCCAACGGCGCATATGAATGGCTCCTTGCTGGACGCGGCCCGATACCGCCCCCTGCCTGATATGGACAAAACGGCCCGCCTGTGAAAGAGGAACAGGCAACAGGAGACCGCCATGACCGTTGTGACCCGCTTTGCCCCCTCGCCGACCGGCTATATCCATGTCGGCAACCTGCGCACCGCGCTGATGAACTATCTTGTTGCCCGCAAAAACGGCGGCACTTTCATCTTGCGCATCGATGATACAGACCAAGAACGCTCGAAGCAGGAATATGTCGATGCGCTCAAGGCCGATCTGGAATGGCTGGGCCTGACCTGGGACCGCGAAGAGCGGCAATCTTTGCGGCTTGACCGGTATGAAGCAGCAGCGGACAAATTGCGCGCGGATGGCAAGCTTTACGAATGCTTTGAAAGCCCGACCGAGCTGGACCTGAAGCGTAAAAAGCTTTTGAACATGCATCGCCCGCCGGTTTACGACCGCGCGGCGCTGAAGCTGACCGACGAGGAAAAGGCCAAGCTGCGCGCCGAGGGCCGCGAAGGCTATTGGCGTTTCATGCTTGATCTGACCCGGATCGAATGGACCGATGGCATCATCGGCGACATTTCGATTGATGCGGCCTCGGTCTCTGACCCGGTGCTGATCAAGGCGGGCGGGCAGGTGCTTTATACCTTTGCCTCTTCGGTCGATGACATGGAAATGGGCGTGACCCATATCGTGCGCGGCGGCGACCACGTCACCAACACCGCGACGCAAATCCAGATCATCGAGGCGATGGGCGGCACGCCCCCGGCCTTCGCCCACCACAGCCTGCTGACCGGGGCCAAGGGCGAGGAATTGTCCAAACGCCTTGGAACGCTGTCGATCCGCGATTTGCGGGAAAACGGCATCGCGCCCGAGGCGCTGCTCAGCCTGATGGCGCGGCTTGGCTCAAGCCAGCCGGTGGAGCTGAAGCTGAGCCTTGATGAAATTGCCGAAGGGTTCGACCTGTCGCAATTCGGATCGGCGCCGACCAAATTCGACCCGGATGACCTGATCCCGCTGACCCGTGCGCGCAATCACCAACTGCCCTATGCGGCGGTGGCCGAGGACATTCGCGCGCTGGGCGTGCCCGATGCAATGGCAGAACAATTCTGGGCTGTGGCATCGCAAAACATCGACAAGCTGTCGGACCTCAAGCATTGGGCGGACCTGGTGCTGGAGGGGGCAGAGCCGGTGATCGACCCTGAAGACGCCGAGTTTGTCGCCGCCGCGATGGCGCTTTTGCCCGAGCCGCCCTTTACCGCGACGACATGGAGCGAATGGACCGCGAAGGTGAAGGCGGAAACCGGGCGGAAGGGCAAAGGGCTGTTCATGCCGCTGCGCAAGGCGCTGACCGGGCAGGGGCATGGCCCCGAAATGGCCGATCTGATGCCGCTTTTGCAAAAAGTGCGCGCCAAGGGCTAAGCCTTTTATCTTTTCCAGACATCTATGCGAATCAGGGCCGACGGCGTCGGCCCTGTTCTTTTTTGTGCAATTGCGACCCGATTTTCGTCGTTTTTATCTGCAAAGCGTCGGATTTGATTTTCTTTCTTGCCATGGTTGCGATGCCTCGGCTATGCGGGGGGTGTCAGGAACGGGAGACGCTGGCCGTAAGGTCAGGGCCGAAGGAGCAACCGCCCCGGTAAACTCTCAGGCAAAAGGACCGCTCTGACAAAAACTCTGGAGAGAGGCGCGCCTTGGGTGTGCCCGCCGAAGGGATAATGATCTCAGGCGCCCGTCATGGGCACGGACAGGGGGGGCATCGAGCGGGCGGCAGCCCGGGGAATCGGTGCCGGGGAACCGGCTGAAGGGGATGATATGGCCGGGGATACTGGGCTGCGGCGCACGCCGCTTTACGATCTGCATGTGGAATTGGGGGGCAAAATGGTCCCTTTCGCGGGCTGGGACATGCCCGTGCAATATCCGATGGGGGTGCTGAAAGAGCATCTTCATACCCGCGCGGAGGCGGGGCTGTTCGATGTCAGCCATATGGGGCAGGTGATTTTGCCGATCAGCGCCGTCGCCGCGCTTGAGGCTTTGGTGCCGGTCGATATTGCCGGGCTTGGGCTCAACCGGCAGCGCTATGCGATGTTCACCAACGATCAGGGCGGGATTTTGGATGATTTGATGGTCACCAATCGCGGTGATCATCTGTTTTTGGTCGTGAATGCCGCCTGTGCCGAGGCCGATATTGCCCATCTGAAAGCCCATATCGCCGATGTGACCGTGGTCGAGGGGCGTGGGCTTTTGGCGCTGCAAGGGCCGGCAGCGGAAGCCGCGCTCGATCAGCTTTTGCCCGGTGCCGCCGCGATGCGGTTCATGGACAGCGCCACGTTCCTTTGGAAAGACCAAGATCTTTGGGTCTCGCGCTCGGGCTATACGGGCGAAGATGGCTATGAAATTTCCGTGCCCGATCCGGTGATTGCAGATTTTGCCCGCGCGCTGCTGGCGCAAGAGGCCGTGGCCCCGATTGGCCTTGGCGCGCGTGACAGCCTGCGGCTGGAGGCGGGGCTGTGCCTTTATGGCCATGATATCGACACCGCCACCTCGCCGGTCGAGGCGGGGCTGACTTGGGCGATCCAGAAAGCGCGCCGCGAAGGCGGAGCGCGTGCAGGCGGCTTCCCCGGGGCAGAGCGTATCTTGCGCGAATTGGCCGAAGGACCGGCGCGCAAACGTATGGGCCTGCGCCCCGAAGGCCGCGCGCCGATGCGCGAGGGCGTAGAAATTTTTGCGAAGGCCGAGGGCGGCGCGCCCATCGGCACGGTCACCTCGGGCGGCTTTGGCCCCTCGATCGAAGGGCCGATGGCGATGGCCTACCTGCCCGCCGACCTGCCCGACGGCACCACGGTTTACGGCGAGATTCGCGGCAAACGCTTGCCCGCGCGGATCGTGCCGCTGCCTTTCCACCCCACACGCTACAAACGCTGAGGAGCATTCCATGACGATCCGTTACACCGAAGACCACGAATGGCTGCGCCCCGAAGGGGATCTGGTCACCGTCGGCATCACCGAACATGCCTCGGAACAGCTTGGCGATGTGGTGTTCATCGAATTGCCCGAAGTGGGCCGCACGGTCGAAAAAGGCGAAGAGGTCTGCGTGATCGAATCCGTCAAGGCCGCCTCGGACATTCTGGCCCCGCTTGCCGGTGAAATCGTGGCGGTAAACGAAGACCTGCCCGACAGCCCCGGCGCGGTGAATGAAGATGCGCTGGGCACTTGGTTCTTCAAAATCAAGCCCACCGAGGCCGCCGCGCTTGAAGGCTTCATGGATGAAGCCGCTTACACGGACTTTATCGGATAACATCATGACCTTTACCCCCACCGACTATAACACCTACGATTTCGCCAACCGCCGCCACATCGGGCCCAGTCCGGCCGAAATGGAAGAGATGCTCAAGGTGGTGGGGGTGCCCTCGCTTGAGGCGCTGATCGATGAAACAGTGCCGCGCGCGATCCGGCAATCGACGCCGCTGAGCTGGGCGCCGATGACCGAACACGCGCTGCACAACAAGCTGCGTGAAGTGCAAAAGAAGAACGCCGTGATGACCTCGCTCATCGGGCAGGGCTATTATGGCACGGCCACGCCGCCGGTCATTCAGCGCAATATCTTGGAAAATCCGGCGTGGTATACCGCCTACACGCCTTATCAGCCCGAGATCGCGCAAGGGCGACTGGAAGCGCTTTTGAACTTTCAGACCATGGTGGCGGATCTGACCGGCCTGCCGGTGGCCAATGCCAGCCTGCTTGACGAATCCACCGCCGCCGCCGAAGCGATGATGATGGCGCATCGCGCCTCCAAATCCAAAGCGCAGGCCTTCTTTGTCGATCACCACCTGCATCCGCAAACGATTGCGGTTTTGGAGACCCGCGCCGCGCCCTTTGGCATCACCATTATCAAGGATCACCCCGATCAGATGGTCCCCGATGACGTGTTCGGTGCGATCTTCCAATATCCGGGCACCTATGGCCATGTGCGCGATTTCACCGATTACATCGCCATGTTGCATGCGGCGGGCGGCATCGCGGTGATGGCGACCGATCTTTTGGCGCTGTGTTTGCTAAAAGAACCCGGCGCGATGGGGGCCGATATCGCGGTGGGCTCGGCGCAGCGCTTTGGCGTGCCGATGGGCTTTGGCGGGCCGCATGCGGCTTTCATGTCCTGCACCGACAAGCTCAAACGCACCATGCCGGGGCGGATTGTCGGCGTGTCGGTCGATGCGCGGGGCAACAAGGCCTATCGGCTAAGCTTGCAAACCCGCGAACAACATATCCGCCGCGAAAAGGCGACCTCGAATGTTTGCACCGCGCAGGCGCTTTTGGCGGTGATGGCCAGTTTTTACGCCGTCTTCCATGGCCCGATGGGTCTGCGTGCGATTGCGGAACGCGTGCATTTCAATGCGGTGCGGTTGCATGATGCGCTGGTCAATGCGGGGGCCGATGTGGCCCCGCAGGCCTATTTCGACACGATCACCGTGCGCGTGGGCGTCGGGCAAATGGGGATCATGGCGGCGGCGCGCCAGCATGGGCTGAACTTCCGCAAGGTGGGCGAAGGGCGCGTGGGCATTTCGGTCGATGAAACCACGACCGATGAGGTGATCGAGCGGGTTCTGGCCTCGTTCGGGATTTACGATCCGCCGCCCGCGGGCACGCATCTGGGCTTTCCCGAGGAAATGCTGCGCCAAACCGACTATCTGACCCATCCGGTCTTTCATATGAACCGCGCCGAAAGCGAGATGATGCGCTACATGCGCCGCTTGTCGGACCGCGATCTGGCGCTTGATCGCGCGATGATCCCCTTGGGGTCTTGCACGATGAAGCTGAATGCCGCCGCCGAAATGGCGCCGCTCACCTGGCATCGGTTCAACTCGCTCCATCCCTTTGTGCCAGCCGATCAAGCGGCGGGCTATGCCGAGATGATCGAGGATCTGACGGCGAAACTATGCGAGATCACCGGCTACGATGCCTTTTCGATGCAGCCCAATTCGGGGGCGCAGGGCGAATATGCCGGGTTGATGACGATTGCCGCTTACCATCGCGCCAATGGCGATGATCAACGCGATATCTGCCTGATCCCGATGTCGGCCCATGGCACCAACCCGGCCTCGGCGGCGATGGCGGGGATGAAAGTCGTGGTGGTGAAATCCGCCCCCAATGGCGATGTGGATGTAGAGGATTTCGCGGAAAAAGCCGCCGCGGCGGGCGATAAGCTGGCGGCCTGCATGATCACCTATCCCTCGACCCATGGGGTGTTTGAGGAAACGGTGAAAACGATCTGCCAGATCACTCATGACCATGGCGGGCAAGTCTATCTGGACGGCGCCAATATGAACGCGCTGGTGGGGCTGGTGCGGCCGGGCGAATGCGGCTCGGACGTCAGCCACCTCAATCTGCACAAGACCTTTGCCATCCCGCATGGCGGCGGTGGTCCGGGCATGGGGCCGATCGGGGTAAAGGCGCATCTGGCGCCCTTCTTGCCGGGCCATCCGGAAACCGATGGCAAGCCAGGGGCTGTCTCGGCTGCGCCGCTTGGGTCGGCCTCGATCTTGCTGATTTCTTGGGCTTATTGCCTGATGATGGGCGGCGAAGGGCTGGCGCAGGCGACACGCGTGGCGATCTTGAATGCCAACTACATCGCCGCGCGGTTGCGCAATTCTTACCCGATCTTGTTCATGGGGAACCGGGGCCGGGTCGCGCATGAATGCATTTTGGACACCCGCCCCTTCGCCGAGGTGGGCGTGACCGTGGATGACATTGCCAAGCGGCTGATGGATACGGGCTTCCACGCCCCCACCATGTCGTGGCCGGTGGCGGGCACGCTGATGGTGGAGCCCACCGAAAGCGAAACCAAGGCGGAGCTGGACCGGTTCATCACCGCGCTGGAGGCGATCCGCGAAGAGGTGCGCGACGTGGCCGATGGTCGGATTGCGGTGCAAGACAGCCCATTGCGCCATGCGCCCCACACGGTCGAGGATCTGGTGGCCGACTGGGATCGTCCCTATTCGCGTGAACAGGGCTGTTTCCCGCCCGGCTCGTTCCGGGTGGATAAATATTGGCCGCCCGTGGGCCGGGTGGATAACGCCTATGGCGACCGCAATCTGGTCTGCACCTGCCCCCCGGTAGAGGCTTGGGCGGCGGAGTAAACTAGACCCGCCCGGAGCCGCGTGCGGCGGCTCTGGGCGCGTTTCAATACCGTTCGACGATTACAGAGCCTACCGAATAGCCCGCGCCAAAGGAGCAGATCAGCCCCATCTCGCCCGGCGCAAGGTCATCAGAAAACCGGTCAAAGGCGATGATCGACCCGGCCGAAGAGGTATTGGCGAATTCTTGCAAGATATTGGGTTGCTCGCCCGGTTCGGGGTCGCGCCCCAGCACCTTGCGGCCGATGAAATCATTCATCGTCTTGTTCGCCTGATGCAGCCAAAGCCGTTTCAGGCTGTTTGCGGGCACGCTTTCCTCGGTCAGATGCGCGCCGATATGGGCGCAGACCAAGGGCAGCACTTCCTTAAAAACCTTACGACCCTCTTGCATGAATTGCATGTCGCGCCGGTCTTGCATCCCGTCGGGGCGGTTGCGGCGCAAAAAGCCGTTGTTGTTGCGGATCGCATTGGAAAATTCGGTCGCGCAGCGGGTGGAGCGGATTATAAAACCATGCGCGGCATCATCTTGGCGTTCGATCAGGGTCGCCGTCGCCACATCGCCAAAGATGAAATGGCAATCGCGGTCGCGCCATTCCAAATGGCCCGAGGTGATTTCCGGGTTCACCACCAGCGCGCGCCGCACCGAGCCCGACCGGATCATATCCGCCGCCGCCTGAATGCCAAACGTGGCCGAGGAACAGGCCACATTCATGTCAAAGGCAAAGCCGCCCGCGCCCAGAAGTTTTTGAATTTCAATCGCAACAGCCGGATAGGCGCGCTCCATATTGGAGGCCGCGCAGATCACTAGATCAACCTCGTCGCCTTGACGGCCCGCCTTTTCCAGCGCGGCGGTGCATGCCGCAAGCGCCATTTCCGCCATGATGCCGGGGTCGTCGTCAGACCGTTGCCGCAGGTTGGGATACATCCGCGCCGGGTCCAAAACGCCCGAGCGGTCCATCACATATCGGTTCTCGATCCCAGAGGCCTTGACGATGAACTCTGACGAGGAATGCGGGATCGCGGCCATCTCGCCCGCTGCGATGGCTGCGGCATTTTCCGCATTCACGCGATCTGCATAAGCGTTGAAGGCGGCGACAAGATCGTCGTTCGAGATCGCTTCGGGCGGGACAAAGACCCCGGTGGCGGTGATGGCTGGCTGATACATGGTCGCTCCCCCCAGTGTTGCGCCAAATTCGGCCCGCTTGGGGGGAAGGTCAAGCGCCTAGACGGGGTTGGGCAGCGCTTTGCCGTGACGGAAGGCGCGCAAGTTTTCGACCGCCATCATCCCCATCGCGTCGCGTACTTCTTCGGTAGCGGTGCCAAGATGGGGCAAAAGCGTGACGTTGTTCAGGCACCGCAGGGCCTCGGGCACCAGCGGTTCCTTGGCATAGACATCCAGCCCTGCACCGCCGATCTGCCCCGCCTCAAGCGCCGCGATCAGCGCGGCTTCATCGACCACATCGCCGCGCGCGACATTGATCAGATGCGCATGCGGGCGCATCGCGGCCAGTTCTGCCGCGCCGATCATATTGCGGGTTTCTGCGGTGGCGGGCACGGCCAGCACCACGAAATCTGCCCAAGCCAGCAGATCGTGCAAGGGCAGGGGGGGGGGCGCGAATGGCAGATTTTGGGGGCTGCGGGTGGTATAGGCAATCTCCATCCCAAAACCATAATGCGCGCGCCGGGCCACGGCCTGCCCAATCCGCCCCATGCCAATGATACCGAGCCGCTTGCCAGTGACATGCGCGCCCAGCATTTGCGTGGGCGCCCAGCCGGTCCATTCGCCCGCGCGCAGCAG
Organism: Rhodobacter sp. TJ_12; assembly: GCF_020023995.1. Classification (GTDB taxonomy): domain Bacteria; phylum Pseudomonadota; class Alphaproteobacteria; order Rhodobacterales; family Rhodobacteraceae; genus Rhodobacter. The sequence continues at coordinate 31,509 of NZ_NRRD01000007.1, forward strand.
CCGCTCCCCTTCCGAGGCGCGGCGCGCCGACATCAGCAAAAGTGTCATCGCAATATCGGCGGTGGCATCGGTGACCGCACCGGGGGTGTTGGTGACGGCAATCCCTGCCGCGCGGGCCGCGGCAAGGTCGATATGGTTCACGCCGACACCGAAATTGGCCAAAAGTTTTGCCCGGATCGGGCCGGTGAAGGCCGCGGCCCCGAAGGCATCGCCCAGCGTTGGCAAAAGCGCGTCATAATCGGCCAAGGCCGCGCGCGCCTCTGCAACGGTCATCGGGGCGTCTTTGTCGCGAAACTCCGCCTCGAATTCGTCGCGTAAAATCGCACTGACACGCGCGGTTTGCGCGCGGCTGACCAAAAGCCGCATCAGAACATCTTCCCGCCGATCGGCACCTCTTGCCCCGGCCCGATCAGCACCACTTCGCCGTTCTCATCGGGCAGGCCCAGAACCAAAGCCTCGGACATGAAGGGGCCGATCTGGCGCGGGGGAAAGTTGACGACGCCCAGCACCTGCCGCCCGACAAGCTCTTCGGCGGTGTAATGCTTGGTGATCTGGGCCGAGGATTTCTTGACCCCGACCTCGGGGCCGTAATCGACCCACAGTTTATAGGCGGGTTTGCGCGCCTCGGGAAAGGGTTGCACATCGACCACCCGACCGACACGAATATCGACCTTGGCAAAATCGTCATAGCTGATCGGATCGCTCATTTTCCCAATTCCTTCCCACGGGCTTCGGCGGCGGCGGTGGCGCGCCGCATCAAGGGCGGCAAACCGGTTTCGGGGTCCATCAACACGGCCAAAGCCGCAGCGGTGGTGCCGCCGGGCGAGGTGACATTGACGCGCAATTGCGCAGGGGACACCGCGCTGTCTTCGGCCAGTTGACCCGCGCCGCCCACCGTGGCTTTGGCCAAGCTCATCGCCAGATCGCCGGGCAGGCCCAAGGCTTCGCCCGCCTCGGCCAAGGCTTCGATCATGTGGAACACATAGGCCGGGCCAGAACCGGAAATCGCGGTGACGGCATCCATCTGATGCTCGCCTTCCAGCCGCACGACTTGGCCCACAGCCTGCAACAGCCCCTCGGCCAGCGCCAGATGTGCCTCGGTCGTGGCGCCATTGCCGCAAATCGCGGTGATGCCGCGGCCGATCGCGGCGGGGGTGTTGGGCATGGCGCGCACCACCGGGGTTTGCGTCCCAAGGATCGTTTCATAGGTGGCCAGCGTCGTGCCTGCCGCCACGGTCACAAACAGCGTTGCGCCGCCCCCCATATCCTTCAGCGTGGGCAGCGCCTCGCCCATCATCTGCGGTTTGACCGCCACCAGCACCACGGCGGGCGCCTCGGGCAGTTTGTCATTCAGCGTGACGCCGCTCTCTTTCAGCCAGTCTGAGGGGAACGGCTCGATCACATGCACCGATTTCGGTTTCAACCCTTGGTCCAGCCAGCCCGCCAGCATGGCAGACCCCATCTTACCGCAGCCCAAAAGCACAAGGCCGCGTTTCTCGATCTCGGAAAAGTCCATCGCGATCTCCCTTTTGGGCGGGAGATTAGGCGCGCCCGTAAGCCTCGGCAATGGCGACTTTTAGCGCGGCTTCGGGGCTTTCTTGTCCCCAGGTCGCCAGCTGCAGCGCCGGATAGAACCGTTCCGAGACATTGAGCGCGGCGCGCAACATTCGGTCGATCTGTTCGGGCCCGGCGATTTGCCCGCCCGACAGCACCAGCCCGTAGCGCCACACCATCAGCTTTTGGTCCGGCCACCAAGTAAAAGCGCCGGTCCAACATTGGTCATTGATGCGGTTGAGCAGGTCATAGAGCGCGCCCACCCGCTCGCCCGGCGGGTCCATTTCAAAGGTGCAGATCAGCCGCAGGGTTTCATCTTGCTCGGACCAGTCAAGCGTCAGCGAATAGCTGCGCCATTGCCCCTCGACCGCCATGGCGATCTGATCATCGGCCACGCGCTCAAAAGGCCAGTCATGCGCCTGCGCCAGCGTTTCGACCACATCGATCGGATGGATCTCGGTGCCGTCGAAAAAGTCTGCGCTCAGTGCCATGCTGCCCCCGGTTGCCTGTGCACGCTTGGAGATGTTCCCCAAGAGCTTGGATCGTTCACTATGAGCGGCGGTTCATCCGGCCGTCCCTACCAGATATCGTGGGGATGGCGCTGCGATCTGTAAAGCAGATTATGGTGGATAAGTCGTAAACCTGCGTCTTCCCCACAGGAAATTGGCCTTTTGCCCGGGATTTCGGCGGGCATTGGGGCAGGTGGGTGTGGCCGGGGATTGGTTTTCGAGGGGCGGCCCGCAAGGCGTTAATTTGCCAGCCAGTCGGACAAAAGCGCTGAAAGCCCGTCTTCGGCCACCTCATGCAGCAGGTGCCCGCCCGGCATCTTGCGCAACTCGACCTGGGGCATCGCATGGGCGGCGCTTTCCGATACGTCGGGCGGCACGGCCTTATCGTCGGCGCCTGCCAGCAGCAGCGCGGGTTTGCGCAGGCGCGGCAAGTTCAAGATCAATGGATCAAGCCGCCACTGCGCCATCATATCCAGCGCCCCCGCGACATGTTCGGTGTCTTGCACCAGCGTGGTATATTGTGCCTTGCCCGCCGCATCGATCACCGATCCGGTGCTGTCAAGCAATTGGCTGACCCGCGCGGGCGAGGCCCAAAGCCGCGCCGCCACCGGAGCCGTCAGCGGAAAGGCCGCAAGGCCGCGCGCGATCAGCGGAAACAGCACCCCCGCCACGCCTTCAAAATGATCCAGCGCGGCATTGATGCCCACGACACGCGGAATACCGGTGTTGAGCGCCATTTGCAGCGCAATGGCACCGCCCGCCGAATGGCCGATCACCGCTGTGGGCTGCACGCCCATCGCATCGCACAACCAGCACAAATCCTCGGCAATCGGGCAAAGGCCCAGCCGGTCACGGTCTTTGGTGCGGGTGCAACCATGGCCGGGCAGGTCCGGCACGATCAGACGATAGTGTTTCGCAAGGCCCGGAATGGTTCGTCGGAAGCTGTGGCCAGACGCCCCCAGCCCATGCAAAAGCAGCAAAACCGGGGCCTCGCGGGGGCCGGTGTCGACCACCCACCAATCGATGCGTTCGACCCGCACCATCCGCGCGGCAGACCGATAGGGCCAGTTTGCCGGCAGGTTGCGCGGGTCCATCGCTTACGCCTCCAAAGCCGCCCCCAGCACATCGGCCATCCGATGCGCATTCGCGCGGGGCAGGGCGATGTAGTGGCCGCCCATGTTTTGAGCCAGTTCCTGAAGCCGCCGGTTGGGGCGCATCGCGGTATCGATGATCACCGCAGGCGTGCCAGCCGCGCGAATGGCCTTGGCCATCTGCGTTGCCTGTTCCTCGGCCAAAGCGCGGTTCGGGCTGCCATCGAGCGCGATATTGCCCCGCCCATCGGTCAAAAGCGCTATCGTCGGTGTCATCCCGCGCGAGCGTGCCTGTTTGGCGGTGGACATCGCCAATTCCAACCCGCTGGCCAGCGGCGTGCCGCCGCCGCCGGGCAGGCCCGACAAATGCCGCTTTGTCTGGGTCAGCGAGCGGCTGGGCGCGAGCAAAAGCTGTGCGCCCTCGCCCCGGAAGCTGACAAGCGAGACGTGATCGCGTTGGCTATAGGCGCGGGCCAGCAGCAGCTCTACCGCGCCCTTCGCCTCAGAGAGGCGCGCCATCGCCGCCGAGCCAGAGGCATCCACCGCAAAGATCAGCACCCGGTCGGACATTTCCTTGCGCCGCCGCAAGTGGATGTCGGAGCTATCGACCAAGAGAACCTGCTGCTTGCGCGCGGGCGGGGCGGATTTGCGCCGCAAGCCCTGCCACGGGGCGGCGCAGCGCAGCGTTGCCACAAGGTCGATCCGGGCGTTGTCCTCCAGCCGACCCTTGCGTGAGGGCAGGGGGCGCCCACGCCGGTTGCCGATGCGTTCCTCGCCCGAGCCCGCACCACCATTGGCGGCCTTGAGCCGGGAGCGCAGGTCGATGGTTTTCAACAAATCATCGGGCAGCATTGCCCGCACGGCCTCGACCACAATCTCGCTGGGCAGACCTTCGCCCGGGTCGCTTTGATCCTGATCGTCGTTGTCCGGCGGCGGCGTGTCCTCCGGTGCGGGCGGCGGCGGAGGGGGCGGCGGCTGGTCTTCCATGTCTTGCAACGGAATGGCGCGATGCGCGAGCGTCAGCCGCGCGGCGGCCAGCATGTCATCCTTTTCCACCACGGTCCGGCCATCCAGCGCGGCCACGATACGCGCCGCCACCAGTGCCAGCATCGGCGCGCGCAGGCTCTGGATTTGCAGCTTGTGACAGCCTTCCACCACCTCTTGCACGCGCTCTTGCGGCATCTGCACCTTGGGCAGCAATTCCCGCGCGCGCGCGATTTGATCGGCGTCGGGGGTGATCGCTTCGGGGTCGATGGAACGCGTCTCTGTCAGGTCGATGAACAGCCCAAGCCGGTCGGCGATGGAAAAGGGCAGGCCCTCTTCGGCCTCGGCGGCCTCGTCCAGCGCAATCAGCGCGTGCTGGCGCGCATCCAAAGCCTGCGCCAGCCGCGCGCCCAGTTTGGGCGTGCAGCGTTCGGCCATGGGCAGCACAAAAACGCGCGGGCTATCGAGCAAACCGCCGCGCAGCACAGGCTTGCCGGTGTGCAGCGTTTCGGCCACATCAAGCCCGCCATAAAGCGCCTGATCGTCCACATTGGGCGGCAGGCGGCGCAGCGGCATCGGGAAGGGCAGATGGGCCAGCGTGTCCGTCAGTGTGTTGCGCACCGGGCCGGCCCGTGACCTTAGCCACAGACCGCCCATCGCTGCCGGATCAACCGTCAGCACTGCCAGCGCCGAGCGGAGGTGTTCGTGGTCCATGATCAGGGCAGCGTTTCTTCGACGATACGTGCCACACGGGCGGTGGAACCCGCCTCGTCCAGCGGATCGCGGCGCAACCGGTGCGACAGCGCCATACCCGCCACCTTGCGCAGGTGATCGCGGGTCACGGTGCTCGCGCCTTCGAGGGCCGCAAAAGCCCGGGCCGAGCGCAGAAGCGTCAGCTCGCCGCGCAGACCATCCGAGCCAAGCGCGATGCACAGCGCGGCACAATCGTAAAGCGCGGTGTTGGGCGCCTCGACATTGGGCAGAAGTTCGCGCGCTTTCAGGATCTGCTCGCGGATTTCCATGTCCTTCGGACGCCATTCCTCAAGGAATTTGATCGGATCGGCATCATAGGTGTCGCGCAGGCGGATCACCTCAACGCGAGTTTCCACATCGCGCGGGCTAAGCACTTCGACCGAAAGACCAAACCGGTCCAGAAGCTGCGGGCGAAGGTCGCCCTCTTCGGGGTTGCCCGAGCCCACCAGCACAAAGCGCGCGGGGTGGCGGATCGACAGGCCATCGCGTTCGACGACGTTTTCGCCCGATTGCGCCACGTCCAAAAGCAAATCGACGATGTGATCTTCCAGAAGGTTACATTCGTCAATGTAGAGATAGCCGCGGTTGGCGCGCGCCAGAAGGCCCGGCTCAAACGCCTTTTCGCCATGCGAGATGGCGCGTTCGATATCCAGCGCGCCCACGACGCGGTCTTCGGACACACCCAGCGGCAGATCGACCACCGGGGTCGGTTTGCGAACGATTTCGGTCGAATGCACGGTGGCCCATTCGGGCACCATTTCCACTTTGGGCGAATTGACCGGGCAGCCTTGCACAGCCTCAATCTCGGGCAGAAGAGCCGCAAGCGCGCGCACGGCGGTGGATTTGCCGGTGCCGCGGTCGCCAAAGACCAAAACGCCGCCGATGCCGGGATCGACTGCGGTCAGAAGCAGGGCCAGTTTCATATCTTCCTGACCGACGATCGCCGAGAAAGGAAAGACAGGTCGTTGCCGCGCGCCTTCTGCTACGGGATGAATTTGAGCGACAGCGGATGTCATGCAGCTTCCCTTTCCAAGTCTTTTCGGGCGTCCAGCGGGTTCTTGCCCATCCAGGTGCCCTCGATTCCAAGCAGGCGGAACCGGGCGTAAAGTTCTTCGGTGAACCATCCTTCTTCGCGCGCAGCGCGGATGGCCCGTCCGTGCGGGGTGTCGCCCCGCGCGAATTGCGACATTGTCTTCACATCGGGCCAGATCGAGAAGGTGACCTGATGAAAGAGCGGTATTTCCCCAATCCCGATCTTGAAGATCAGATTCGGGTCGGAGCCGACTTTCTCCGAAATATTCGGCACGCGCGACCAGAAACGGGTCGCCATATGCGGCTTGATTGCCGCACGGGTCAGCGCGACCATCGGCCCGTCATCGGGGGCGGCATCGGGTTCGGGGATGAACGGGTTGCGCCCGCCCCAACTGCCACGCGAAGAGGTCGGCGACAGATGAATAAAAAGTTGTTCGTCGGAATGCTTGCGCCAGTTCTTCCAGACCGGGTTGTCATGGGTGACGGCGCGGGCATCCTCTTCATTGGCAAAGGCCGACATGATCGCCCAGACATGCAGATTGGGCTTGGGGGTGAACCCTTCACCAGTGCCGGAGCCACAAAGTTTGAAAAAACGAAGCCGGGGTTCGGCGTTCAGGGGCCTGCGCGCGAAGACCATTTGCGAAATAAGCCAAGGCAGGTGGCTGGTGCCTTCAAAGCGAAACAGGCTGAGTGTTGCGACGGCCATGAGGCACCCCCTCCTCACCTTTCCACAAGTGTAAATGCATATTTACACACGCCCCCCTTAATGGGAAGGGGGACAGACGTTTTGTCGCTGCGATGCCATGTCGGTTGTAAATCGAGATTGACGCCCTATCATCGCGCCCCATGCAACGGGATTCCACTGAAAAGACCATGTCCATGAACACTGAAGGCAAGGGCCGGGCCGTCGTTATCGGCGCCGGTCTCGGAGGGTTGGCGGCGGCCATGCGGCTGAGCGCCAAGGGTTGGAACGTGACGGTCGTCGACAAGCTCGACCGGCCCGGCGGGCGCGGCTCGTCGATCACCAAAGGGGGCTATCGATTCGACCTCGGTCCGACCATCGTGACCGTTCCGGACCGTCTGCGCGAGTTGTGGGCCGATTGTGGCCGCGACTTCGACAAGGACGTGAAACTGGTCGAGATGGACCCTTTTTACAAGATTTTGTTCCCCGATGGGGAAAGCTACACCGCTTATGGCGATGACGAAAAGGTCAAGGCCGAGGTGGAGCGGATCAGCCCGCGCGATGTCGAGGGGTTCCGCCATTTCATGTGGGATGCCAAGGCGCGCTACGAATTCGGCTATGAAAACCTTGGCCGTAAGCCGATGCACAAGCTGTGGGACCTGATCAAGGTTCTGCCGACCTTCGGGATGCTGCGCGCGGATCGGTCCGTCTACAACCACGCCAAAATGATGGTCAAAGACGATCACCTGCGGTTTGCGCTGTCGTTCCACCCGCTGTTCATCGGCGGCGACCCCTTCAATGTCACCTCGATGTATATCCTGGTCAGCCAGCTTGAGAAGAAATTCGGCGTCCATTACGCGATGGGCGGCGTTCAGGCGATTGCCGATGCGGGCGTGAAGGTGATCGAAAGCCATGGCGGCAAGGTCATGCTGAACACCGAGGTCGATGAGATCATGGTGACGCGGCAGGGCAAAACCACCGGCGTGCGGCTTGGCGATGGCACCGAATTGCCCGCCGAGGTGGTGGTGTCGAACGCCGATGCGGGGCACACCTACAAACGCCTTTTGCGCAACACCACGCGCTGGCGCTGGACCGATGAAAAGCTCGACAAGAAACGCTGGTCGATGGGGCTTTTCGTTTGGTATTTCGGCACCAAAGGCACCAAGAACATGTGGAAAGACGTGGGCCATCACTCGGTCGTCGTCGGTCCGCGCTACAAAGAGCATGTCAAAGACATCTTCATCAACGGCAAGCTTGCCGATGACATGTCGCTTTATGTCCACCGTCCGACCGTGACCGACCCGAGCGCCGCGCCTGCGGGCGACGATACGTTCTACGTGCTCTCGCCGGTGCCGCATCTGGGCCATGACAATGGCGTGGATTGGTCGAAAGACATGGAGGCTTACAAAGCCAAAGTGCTTAAGGTCATCGAGGAACGGCTGTTGCCCGGCGTGGCCGACAAGATCACCGAAGAGGTGGTGTTTACCCCCGAAACCTTCCGCGACCGCTATCTGTCGCCGTTTGGGGCGGGCTTCTCGCTGGAGCCGCGCATCTTCCAATCGGCGTGGTTCCGCCCGCATAACGTCTCCGAAGAGGTGGATGGTCTTTACCTCACCGGCGCGGGCACCCATCCGGGTGCGGGTGTGCCTTCGGTGATTGGTTCGGGCGAATTGGTGGCCGATATGATCGGTGCTGCGCCGGGCTTCACGGGCGAGGTGAAAGCCGCGCCGAAAGCGGAGGCGCCGAAACCTGCCGCCAAACCCGCGCCGAAGGCGGAGCCGAAACCGGCCCCGGCCCCGGCGGCGGCGCCTGCTGCTGCGGCACCTGTCAAGGCAGAGACGCCCGCGCCTAAGCCTGCCGCGACGCCTGCGCCGAAATCCGCTCCCGCCAAGGCGGTTGCGCCCAAGGCGGCACCGGCAGAGGCTGCGCCTGCGGCAGCGAAACCGGCGGCCCCGGCGGCGGCAAAACCGGCCCGTGCGCCCAAAAAACCCCGGGGCAAGGCACGCAAATGATCGCGCCGGAGGACATGGCGGTTTGCCGTGAGCTGATCCGCACCGGCAGCTATTCCTTTCACGCAGCCTCGCGGGTTTTGCCCGCGCGGGTGCGTGATCCGGCACTGGCGCTTTATGCGTTTTGCCGGGTCGCCGATGATGCGGTGGACGAAGTCGCGGCGGCGGACAAGGGCGCGGCGGTCATGTCGCTGAAAGAACGGCTGGACCGGATCTACAAGGGCCAGCCGCGCGATGCGGCCTCGGACCGGGCCTTTGCGGCGGTGGTCGAAGAATTCGACATGCCGCGCGCTTTGCCCGAGGCGCTGATCGAGGGGCTGGAATGGGATGCCTCTGGGCGTCGCTACCAAAACCTGTCCGAGCTGCAGGACTATTCTGCCCGCGTCGCTTCGGCGGTGGGGGCGATGATGTGCGTGCTGATGCGGGTGCGCGACCCCGATGTGATCGCGCGCGCCTGCGATTTGGGGCTGGCGATGCAGTTGACCAATATCGCGCGTGACGTGGGCGAGGATGCCCGCGCCGGGCGGCTGTTTCTGCCGCTCGACTGGCTGGCCGAAGAGGGGATCGATCCGGAAGAATTTCTGGCCGATCCGAAGCCCTTGCCGGGCATCCTGCGGTGCACCGAAAAGCTGATCACCCGCGCCGACTGGCTATACTGGCGCGCCGCCACAGGCGTGCGCTGTCTGCCCGCCGATTGCCGCCCCGGCATTTTGGCGGCGGGCCGCGTCTATGCCGCAATCGGCGATCAGGTGGTGCGCCAAGGCCATGACAGCGTCACCAGCCGTGCCTATACCTCGGGGCGGCGCAAGATTTTCTTGATGGTGGGCTCTGTCTTCTCATCCTTCGGGTTTTCCCTGCTGCCGCGGTCTGCGCGGTTGCATGCCAAGCCCGAACCGGAGGTGGCCTTTTTGGTCGATGCGGCGGCGCGCAAGCCCGAAGGGCCGGACCGCGCTGACAAGCTGATCGAGGCGATGATCGCGCTCAAGTCGCGTGATCGGGGCCTTGCCTGAGCCCAAAACACGCCCGCATAACCTGCGGCATAACGTCCAAAGTGGCGATCGGGGTGGAACCGGGTCGCCACTTTCGCGTTTTCTTGTGAAAGACCTCACCCTTCCCCAAACGGAGGCTTCCCGTGAACCTGTTTTTCTTTGCTATTTTCCTCGTATCCTGCCTGACTGCCGGGACAACGGGGGCCGTATTCAAACCCGGCACTTGGTATGACAGCCTCAACAAGCCCGAATGGACCCCGCCGAATTGGGTCTTTCCGACCGCTTGGACCACGCTTTACATCCTGATGTCGATCTCGGCCACGTTGGTGGCGGTGCAAGCCGGGCAAAACGCCGGTGTTGGGCTGGCGCTGGCGGTCTGGGGGCTGCAAATCGGCTTCAACACGCTTTGGACCCCGATCTTCTTTGGCCTGCATCGCCTTGCAGCGGGCATGGCCGTGCTGGTGGGCCTGTGGCTGTCGGTCTTTGCGATGACCGTGCTGTTTTGGCAAATCGACTGGGTCGCGGGCGTTCTGTTGCTGCCCTATGTGGCTTGGGTCACCGTGGCCGGCGCGCTGAACTGGAGCGTGTGGCGCCGCAACCCGAACGAGCCTGCGGTGCAGATCGACTAACATAGAAAAAGGGGGCACGTGTGACCACGTGCCCCCACAATGATCGAGGGCGCGCCTCAGGCGCGCCCTTTGTTTGTTTTAGTCCTTGAATTTCCAGCCCGCACGGCGCGGCACCCGCACCGCCAGCATTGGTTTCAGGGCGGGCTGACGGAAGCGCACCAGATCCAGCGCCTCATGCATGCCCACGCTCACCTCGCCGTCGATGGTCGTTTCCATCAAGGCGCGCGAATAGAAGGGCGCCTCAAGCAGCGAGAAGACGCCCTTAGGCGTGGCCCCCGGATCGCAACGCGTTTCGCGGCGCACGAACCACGGCGTGCGCTTCATTTTCACCAGCGGCGGCGGGTTCTCGATTTCGCGCACCACGCCCGCATGATCCGATTGCGCGGCCAGCGCGACCTTGGTGCCGTCCAGACGCACCGCATCGTAAAAGCATACAGTGCGGTCGCGCAGCGGGAACCGGCCCCATGTCCAGAAGGCAAAATCTTCTTCCAGCGCGCGGGTGCCGAAATTCGCATCGAAATAGCCGTGCCCCGTCCAGCTATGGCCGGGCGCCAGATTGACCTCGACCTTCGCCATCGGCGCAAAAGGCCGCCAAGTGTGGCCCGCATCCGGCGTCAGTTTCACCTCGGCGTTGGTGACCGCTTCGGGGGTGAGCACGATACGCCCCTTAAGCTTGCCCAGTTTCGGCAAGGCGCCCCATTCATCGACATCGATCACCAGTTCGGTGCCGGTCCAATGCACCTTGCTTGGCCCCACTTCGAACGTGTCGCGGCTTTGGCGCAGCGCAGAGCGGCCCCGATCCGTCATCGTGAAGCGACCGTCACGCCCGGTGGTCACAAGGTTGATGCAGCAATGGTTTTGCGGGTCTTTGCGGCCCGACCAGCGATACCACGGCGAAAACACCGAGCCGATGAAGGCGATCATCGAGAACGCCTTGGTGCCATCGTCCGAAATCCCGTCGCAATACCACCAAGCGTAGCCGTTCGGCCCTACTTCGCGGCGGAAATCCGGTCCGAGGTTAAGGCCCGTGCCGCGTGCCTCCCGGAAGTCAGCGCCATGGGAACCCCCGCTCCAGGATGGGTGCCCCCACCCGCCAGATAAAGCCCCTTCAGACCCGTCCGCGCCAGCGGGCGCTGGAATGTCGCCAGCGTCCCCTCGGGCGAGCCCCCGTAGATCGCCCCCTGCGACCCCGGGAACCGGCGTGACAGCAGCGCTGGCGTTGTCAGCGCCGGGCTGCCCGGCTCCGGTTCGAAGCTCAGCCCCATGCTCTCCAGAATCGGGAATGTTCGTGCCCTGCATTGCGATTCCTCCTGCGGGAAAGGTTGATGGCCCGCAGGCCCGTTCATGATGATTTCAAAGCGTTCCCATTCGGGAAGCTCGGTGCCCATTTCGCGGTCTTGCGCGCAAATATAAAGCGTCGGCTCTTCGGGCATCCGGCCCACGCCAATCGGGCCGAATTCCAGCTCCGGATCGGCGGTGAAGAACACGTTGTGATGCGCAAGCTCCACGCCCTTGGGTTTCGCGCCAAAGGCCCAGACCCAGGCCGACAGGCTGGGTTCGGGGCGTTTGGTATCTTCCATCGAAGCGCGGGCGGCGTCGCCCAGCAAACCATCGCGCAGCGCGCCCGGATCGCCGTTGAAGACGCAAGCAGAGCAGGGGATCGAGGTGCCGTTTTCAATTTCAACGGCGGTCACCCGGCCTTCTTTGCGGACAATGCGCTTGGCGCGGCTGTTGTAGTGGAATTGCACGCCCATCCTCTCGGCCACGCGGGTAAGGGCTGCGGCGACGCCATGCATCCCCTCGGCGATCGCCCAGACGCCTTGCACCTCGGCTTGCCAGATCAGCGACAAAACGCCGGGGGTCTGCGCGGGGCGCCCCCCCACATAGGTCGCATAGCGGCCGAAAAGTTGCACCAGACGCGGGTCACTGAAATGCGCCTGCAGCAAATCGCGCATCGACAACCCCGGGCGCAGCGCGGGCCACAGCTTCGGGCGGGTCAGCGTGGCGGCAATGATTCGGCCCAGATTGGGCTTCGGCGCGGCAATCACCGGGCCGTTGAATGCCTCCCATAGGCCCCGCGTGACCTTATCGAAGCGGCGGAATGCCGCAGCTTCTTTCACGCCAAAGGCCGCCTCGATCGCCGCAACATTGGCGTCAAAGTCGGTGAACAGGTCGAGTTGCGCCCCGTCGGGCCAGAAATGGCGCGCCAAGCGGGGCAGGGGAATCAGCGTCAGCTCATCTTCCGTGCGGGTGCCGCATTCGGCAAAAATCGCATCCAGCACATGGCGCATCGTCAATACAGTCGGGCCGGTATCGGCCAAACCACTGGGGGTCGGCACCCCACGCGCCTTGCCGCCGGGCAGGTCTCCTGCCTCTACAACCGTCACCCGGACGCCTTTTGCCGCCAAACCAAGGGCCGCTGCGAGCCCCCCCATGCCGGCGCCAATCACCACGACGCCCGTATCGCCTTGCATTCCGCACTCCAAAAACATGTCCCGGGGGAGTGCAATTTTGTCCCATCCCCACCGGTGTAAGTTTCAGTTTACACATAGAGGGGCGAATGCCAATGTGCTCAATGACGCAGCGGAGGGCCCCGTAATGTCCATGGATACCCGTATCGAGTCGGCTCTCAAAGCCGCACTTTCGCCCGAGGCTTTGGCCGATTGTCCGCCGCTGCTGGCGTCGTCTTTGCCGTATGCCGTGTTTCCCGGTGGGGCGCGCATCCGCCCGACGATCCTGTTGTCGGTGGCGATGGCCTGTGGCGATGACAAGCCCGCGGTGACCGATGCTGCCGCTGTGGCGCTGGAACTGATGCATTGCGCGAGCCTTGTGCATGACGATCTGCCGTCCTTTGACGATGCCGATATGCGCCGGGGCAAACCCTCGCTGCACAAAGCGTATAACGAGCCATTGGCAGTTTTGGCGGGTGACAGCCTGCTGATCCGCGGGTTCGAGGTTTTGGCGGCGGTTGGCCCCGAATGCCCCGACCGGTCCTTGAAGCTGATCTCCAAGCTGGGGCAGCTTTCGGGCGCCTGCGGCGGTATTTGTGCCGGTCAGGCGTGGGAAAGCGAAGACAAGGTGGATCTGGCCGCCTATCACCAATCCAAAACCGGGGCGCTGTTCATCGCCGCCACGCAGATGGGGGCGATTGCCGCCGGGGCCGAGCCCGAGCCGTGGTTTGATCTTGGGATGCGGATCGGTTCTGCCTTCCAGATCGCGGATGATCTGAAAGATGCGCTTGTGCCCGCCGAGGTGATGGGCAAGCCCGCTGGCCAAGACAGCACGCACCAGCGGCCCACCGCCGTGCAGACGATGGGTATTGCGGGCGCGACCAAGCATCTGCAAGACATTCTGGCGGGGGCGATTGCCTCGATCCCGTCTTGCCCGGGCGAAGCCAAGCTGGCGCAACTGGTGCAGCTTTACGCCCAGAAGATCATGGATATCCCGGCCGCCGCTGACCGGAGCTGAGCCGTGGCGAAGGACGAGGTCAGCGTCGCGACCCAAAAGCCCGCGCCAGCCCCCGGTGTTACGACCCCAGTTGTGCCGGGCCAACCCGGCGGACGCCCGACAGAGCCGGGTCGGGTCAATTTCTTCACCCGGATTGCCCTGTCGCCGCGCCTGCATGAGATTTTCGAGCGCACGCCACTGTTCAACCGGGTGACCCGGCGCGAGGGACGGGCGCTGTTCGATGTGGTCTCGGGATTCGTGCAAAGCCAGGCTTTGCTGGCGATTGTCGAATTTCGCATCTTGCACATTTTGGCCGAGGCTTCTTGGCCCTTGCCCGCGCTTTCTGATCGCACCGGCTTGGCCGAAAACCGGCTGGCGGTGTTGATGCAGGCGGGGGCGGCGCTCAAGCTGGTGAAATTCCGCCGCGGCCTGTGGGAATTGGCGCCGCGCGGCGCGGCGTTCATCACCGTGCCGGGGCTTGAAGCCATGGTGCGCCATCACCCGGTGCTGTATCGCGATCTGGCCGATCCGGTGGCGTTTTTGAAAGGCGATATCGAGCCCGAGCTTGCAGGCTTTTGGCCCTATGTCTTTGGCCCGCTGGCGCAAGAAGATGCCGGGCTGGCAGAGCGCTATTCGCAGCTTATGGCCGACAGCCAGCGCATTGTGGCCGATGACACGCTGCGCTTGGTCGATCTGAGGGGGGCGAAGCGGCTGATGGATGTGGGCGGGGGCACTGGCACCTTCTTGCGTCAAGCCGCGAAACTGCACCCGAATCTTGATCTGACGCTTTTCGATCTGCCGCATGTTCTGGCCGTTGCTGAACCGTTCAGCCCGCGGCTTACGCTGTCGCCCGGCAGTTTCCGCGATGACCCGATTCCCCAAGGCGCCGATGTCATCTCTTTGGTGCGCGTTCTGTATGATCATCCTGACAGCGTGGTGGAACCTTTGCTGAAAAAGGTGCATGACGCGCTGCCTTCTGGCGGGCGTTTGATCGTGTCCGAAGCGATTGGCGGCGGGGAAAAACCCGATACGGCCTGCGATATCTATTTTGCCTTCTACACGATGGCGATGAGTTCCGGGCGCACGCGCAGCCCCGAAGAGATCAAGCAAATGCTTGAAAAAGCAGGTTTTGTGAAGGTGAGCAAGCCGCGGAGCCTGCGCCCGTTCATCACCTCGGTGATCGAGGCGGAGCGCGGCTGAGCCCCGCGCGGACCGGGGGGCAGAAAGTCGCACATTTCGCTATCGCAAAAGTGTCTAATAAAATTGACAGTCGGGCGTGTAAGTTTAAACATACACCTAGGCGTGATCTGCCCGACTCTCTGGATCGATCGCGCCGGGAGTGAGAGATGGAAACTAAAGTCGTTATAATGTCCGGTCCGAAAGCGATCTCGACGGGCACCGCTGGACTGACCGACCCCGGTCCTACGGATCTCGTCGTCGATATCGCCTACTCGGGCATTTCGACTGGTACTGAAAAGCTCTTCTGGCTTGGAACCATGCCACCCTTCCCGGGCATGGGGTACCCTCTTGTTCCCGGCTACGAAAGTTTCGGAGAGGTTGTTGAAGCCGCCCCCGACACCGGCTTCCGACCGGGTGATCACGTCTTCGTCCCTGGCGCTAACTGCTTCTCGGGCGGGGTGCGCGGGCTGTTCGGCGGTGCCTCCAAACGTCTTGTCACGGCCTCGTCGCGGGTCTGCCGCCTCGATGCCGGGATGGGCGCCGAAGGGGCGCTGCTGGCGCTCGCCGCCACCGCCCGTCACGCGCTGGCCGGGTTCGACAATGCGCTTCCCGATTTGATCGTGGGTCATGGCACTTTGGGCCGCCTATTGGCGCGCCTGACCATTGCCGCCGGTGGCAAACCGCCGATGGTGTGGGAAACCAATCCCGCGCGCCGTTCTGGCGCTGTGGGCTACGAAGTGCTGGACCCCGAAGACGATCCCCGCCGCGATTACATGGCGATCTATGATGCCTCTGGTGCGCCCGGCCTGATCGACCAGCTTGTGGGCCGTATCGCCAAAGGCGGCGAGCTGGTGCTGTGCGGGTTTTATACCGTGCCGGTCAGCTTCGCCTTTGTGCCCGCCTTTATGAAAGAGATGCGCTTGCGTATCGCCGCCGAATGGCAACCGGCTGACCTTTCCGCGACCCGCGCGCTGATTGAAAGCGGTGCGCTGTCGCTTGATGGCCTCATCACCCACCGTCGTCCCGCGACGGAAGCGGCAGAGGCCTATCAAACCGCTTTCGAAGACCCTGACTGCCTGAAGATGATCCTGGACTGGAGGGATGTGGCATGAGCGACGTTCCCAACCTGAAGGGATATGACGACCGGCTGCGCAACGAGGCTGCCGAGGAGCCGACCATGGAACTACCCGATTTCCCGCCCACCAAGAAAACGCAGATCATCGCGATCTACGGCAAGGGCGGCTCCGGCAAGTCCTTCACGCTCGCCAACCTCAGCCATATGATGGCCGAAATGGGCAAGCGGGTGCTGCTGATCGGCTGCGACCCGAAATCCGACACCACCTCGCTTTTGTTTGGCGGCAAGAACTGCCCCACCATCATCGAGACTGCCGCCGCCAAAAAGGCCGCAGGCGAAGAGGTGACGGTGAGTGATGTCTGCTTCAAATCGGGCGGCGTTTTCGCGATGGAGCTTGGCGGGCCCGAAGTCGGTCGCGGCTGCGGCGGGCGCGGCATCATCCACGGCTTTGAGACGCTTGAAAAGCTGGGCTTCCACGAATGGGATTTCGACTTCGTTTTGCTCGACTTCTTGGGCGACGTGGTCTGCGGCGGCTTTGGTCTGCCGATCGCACGCGATATGGCGCAAAAGGTGATCGTGGTCGGCTCGAACGACCTGCAATCGCTGTATGTGGCCAACAACGTCTGCAATGCGGTGGAATATTTCCGCAAGCTGGGCGGCAATGTCGGCGTGGCGGGCATTGTGATCAACAAGGATGACGGCACCGGCGAGGCGCAAGCCTTTGCCTCGGCCGCCAATATCCCGATTTTGGCCGCGATCCCGGCCGATGAGGAATTGCGCCGCAAATCGGCGGCCTATCAGATCGTCGGCACCAATGAGACGGCTTGGGGCCCGCTTTTTGCCGAGCTGGCGCAGAATGTGGCCGATGCGCCGCCGCTGCGCCCGCGCCCGCTCAGCCAAGATGAACTGCTGGGCCTCTTTGAATCGAATGACGAGGGGGGGGATGTCGATCTGGTGCCCGCCACCGAAGAAGACCTGCGTGGTGCCAATGCCGCGCCGAAGCAATCTCTGGAAGTGATCTACGACGATGTCTGAGAGCCAAGGCGCATATGGCGAGAGCGAAGGCGGCTGCACGGCAGGCGCTGAGCGGCTCGAAGCCGAGGCGCGTGCTGCGGGCAATGCTGACCTGCTCGACCGTTTTGCCGCCGACTATCCGCAAGGGCCGCATGACCGGCCGCAAACTATGTGTCCGGCTTTTGGCAGCCTGCGCGTTGGGTTGCGGATGCGCCGCGTGGCGACGGTCTTGTGCGGCTCTGCCTGCTGCGTCTATGGGTTGAGCTTCATTTCCCACTTCTACGGCGCGCGCCGGTCCGTGGGATATGTGCCATTTGATTCTGAAACTTTGGTGACAGGCAAGCTGTTCGAGGACATTCGGGCCGCTGTGCATGAACTGGCCGATCCGGACCGCTATGACGCGGTGGTGGTGGCGAACCTGTGCGTGCCCACGGCATCGGGTGTGCCGCTGCGGCTGTTGCCGAGCGAGATCAACGGCGTGCGCGTGGTTGGGATCGATGTGCCCGGCTTCGGCGTGCCGACCCATGCCGAGGCGAAAGACGTGCTTTCGGGCGCGATGCTGAACTACGCCCGCCAAGAGGCGATGGCGGGTCCGGTGCAAGCCCCCGCTTCGGGGCGGGCCGACCGTCCGACCGTGACGCTTTTGGGCGAGATGTTCCCGGCCGATCCGATGGTGATCGGTGGTCTTTTGGCGCCGATGGGGCTGGCCGTGGGGCCGACCGTGCCGGTGCGTGACTGGCGCGAGCTTTACGCCGCGCTGGATAGCAAGGTGATCGCCGCGATTCACCCGTTCTACACCGCCGCGATCCGCGAGTTTGAGGCCGCTGGCCGCACCATCGTCGGCTCGGCGCCGGTGGGCCATGACGGCACGATGGATTGGATCGCCAATATCGGCGCCGCCTATAATGTGCCCGCCGAACAGATTGCCGCCGCGCAAAATGCCTTCGGTCCCGCGATCAAAGGGGCGATTGCCAATGCGCCGATCAAGGGCCGCATCACGCTGTCGGGCTATGAGGGCTCGGAACTGCTGGTGGCGCGTCTGCTGATCGAATCTGGCGCCGAGGTGCCTTATGTGGGCACCGCGCTGGGTCGCACGCCGTGGAGCGCGGCGGATCGTGAATGGCTTGAGGCGCGCGGCACGGTGGTCAAATACCGCGCCAGCCTTGAAGACGATTATGCCGCGATGGAAGCGTTTGAACCCGATCTCGCCATCGGCACCACGCCTGTGGTGCAAAAGGCGAAAGAATCGGGCACGCCTGCGCTTTACTTCACCAACCTGATCTCGGCCCGTCCGCTGATGGGCCCGGCCGGGGCAGGCAGCCTTGCGCAGGTGATCAACACCGCGATGGGCAACCGCGACCGCATGGCCTCGATGAAAGCCTTCTTCGAGGGGGTGGGGACGGGCGATACCGCCGGGATCTGGGAAAATGAGCCCGAGCTGCACCCCGAGTTCCGCGAAAGCCAGCGCAAGAAACAAGAAAAAGCCGCCCGTTTGGCCAAATCCGAGGAGATGATCTGATGCTGATCCTCGACCATGATAGGGCAGGGGGCTACTGGGGCGCGGTCTATGCGTTTTGTGCCGTCAAAGGGCTGCAAGTGGTGATCGATGGCCCGGTGGGCTGCGAAAACCTGCCTGTGACCTCGGTGTTGCACTATACCGACGCGCTGCCGCCGCATGAATTGCCGATTGTCGTCACCGGCCTTGGTGAAGAAGAACTGGGCCGCGAGGGCACCGAGGCGGCGATGAGCCGCGCTTGGAAAACGCTTGATCCGCATCTGCCGGCTGTGGTGGTGACGGGCTCGATCGCCGAGATGATCGGCGGCGGCGTGACGCCGCAGGGCACCAATATCCAGCGCTTCTTGCCGCGCACCATCGATGAAGACCAATGGCAATGCGCCGACCGCGCGATGACATGGCTTTTCACCGAATTTGGCATGACCAAAGGGCGGATGCCCGGCGAGCGCGTGCGCCCCGAAGGCGCAAAGCCGCGCGTCAACATCCTTGGCCCGATGTATGGCACCTTCAACATGGCCTCGGATCTGGCAGAGATTCGCCGTCTGGTTGAGGGCATCGGCGCCGAGATCAACATGGTCTTCCCGCTGGGCGCGCATCTGAGCGAGATGCGCAACCTCGTGAATGCCGATGTGAACGTGGTCATGTATCGCGAATTCGGCCGCAACTTGGCCGAGAAGCTGGGCAAACCCTATTTGCAGGCCCCGATGGGGCTTGAGGCCACGACAAAATTCCTGCGCAGCCTTGGCGAATTGCTGGGAATCGATCCCGAGCCCTTCATCGAGCGTGAAAAACACACGACTCTGAAGCCGCTGTGGGATCTGTGGCGTTCTGTCACGCAGGACTTCTTTGGCACGGCCAGCTTCGGCGTCGTCGCGAATGAGACATATGCGCGCGGGATTCGCGCCTATCTTGAGCGCGATTTGGGCCTGCCTTGCGCATTTTCCGTGCCAAGAGTGGCCGGAAAGAAGACCAATAACGAGGAAGTTCGCGGTTTGATCCGCCAAACCCGGCCTTTGGTGGTTTTTGGCTCGATCAACGAGAAGATTTACCTTGCAGAAACCAAGGGCGGGCACGGCCCGGCGGCCTCTTTTGTGCCCGCTTCCTTCCCCGGGGCGGCAATCCGCCGCGCGACGGGGACCCCCTTCATGGGCTACACAGGTAGCGTCTACTTGCTACAAGAAGTCTGCAACGGACTGTTCGACGCTTTGTTCAATATCTTGCCGCTCGCTTCCGAAATGGACAGCTCTGCGGCGACACCGACTACCTTGCGTCGTGACATGCCCTGGGATGCAGATGCGCAGGTGGCGCTGGACCGGATCGTCAGCGAACATCCGGTACTTACGCGGATTTCAGCGGCCAAGTCTCTGCGGGACGCGGCCGAAAAAGCCGCCCTCGACCAAGGGGCGGAACGAGTTGTGCTAGAGATGGTCATGGCGCTTGGCGGCGCCGACCAGACTGCGAAGAAGGGGGGAAGTGAATGAATACCCAACAGATCCGTGCTCAAGGGGTCTCGCATGCGCATCGCGCCCCCCGGCCGGAATACACGCTTTATTTCTCGCTCATCTTGATCGTCGCGGTGCCTTTCGCGCTGGTCGGCTGGGTGAACCGCTTCATCCGTGATCGTCGTCTGCCCGAGATGGGCCCGTTCGCCCGCGCCTGGCGCGAAGCGACCGAGATCACGCCCGAGATTTTCCGCCCCTAAGGCGGAGCGAATTCCCGACAGGCCGCGCCCGCCTGTTGGATCAAAGTTCTCCATGCTCGGGAATGAGCCCGGTCATGGCGGAAATGCGAGATGGTGTGGTGCCATCTCGTCACCCGGCCGCAGGGGTTGCGGCGTCAGTCTGCCAATCCGGAGGTTGTTATGGCTGATAAGAACGACCTGAGCTTCACAGGTCTTAGCGACGAGCAGGCGCAGGAACTGCATGCCGTCTACATGAGCGGTCTCTCGGCGTTCGTCGCCGTTGCGGTTCTCGCTCACTTGGCGGTTTTCATCTGGCGTCCGTGGTTCTGAGGAGAATCTGAAAATGTCCAAGTTCTACAAAATCTGGCTCGTTTTCGATCCCCGTCGCGTGTTCGTGGCGCAGGGCGTGTTCCTGTTCCTTCTCGCGGTGCTGATCCATCTGATCCTGCTCTCGACCCCCGCTTTCAACTGGCTCACCGTTGCCACGGCCAAACATGGCTACGTGGCCGCGTCCCAGTAAGCGCGAACAAGCATCGCGGGCGGGGCGCATGCCGTCCCGCCCGCGATCACACCGCAAGACGCAACCCATCGGCACGATCCGGAGCCTTTCGCCGGGCTAAGGACCGTCCCGCAACAGCGGAGACACGGGCATGGCTTTGCTCAGCTTCGAACGAAAATATCGCGTGCCGGGCGGCACCTTAGTTGGCGGGAACCTTTTCGACTTCTGGGTCGGACCCTTCTACGTGGGGTTCTTCGGGGTTACTTCCATCTTCTTCGCCGCTCTTGGTACTCTTCTCATCCTGTGGGGGGCTGCGCTGCAAGGCACGTGGAACCCGCAATTGATTTCCATCGTGCCTCCGTCGATTGACGTGGGCCTTGGTATGGCACCGCTCGCCGCAGGCGGGCTTTGGCAGGTCATCACCGTCTGCGCCATCGGCGCATTCTGCAGCTGGGCGCTGCGCGAGGTGGAAATCTGCCGCAAGCTCGGTATCGGCTATCACATTCCGATCGCTTTCTCGATGGCGATCTTTGCCTATATCACGCTGGTGGTGATCCGCCCGGTGATGATGGGCGCTTGGGGATATGCTTTCCCCTACGGTATCTGGACCCACCTCGATTGGGTTTCGAACACCGGCTACACCTACGGGAACTTCCACTATAACCCGTTCCACATGCTGGGGATCAGCTTGTTCTTCACCACCGCTTGGGCGTTGGCGATGCACGGCGCGCTTGTTCTCTCGGCCGCGAACCCGGTCAAGGGCAAGACCATGCGCTCGCCCGATCACGAAGACACCTACTTCCGCGATCTTATCGGCTATTCGCTCGGCACGCTCGGCATTCACCGCGTCGGCCTGCTGCTCGCTCTCAATGCGGTGTTCTGGTCGGCCATGTGCATGCTCGTGACTGGCACCATCTACTTCGATCTGTGGAGTGACTGGTGGTACTGGTGGGTCGACATGCCGTTCTGGGTCGACATCGCGGGAGGCATCAATGGTTGAGTATCAAAACTACTTCGCTCAGGTGCAGGTTAAGGGGGAGCCCGAACTCGGGCTCACCGAACAGGTCGATCTTTCCGAACGTACCGGCGCTGGTTTCTGGTCCATCTTGGGCTGGATGGGCAACGCCCAGATCGGTCCGATCTACCTCGGCATCGCCGGCACCGTCTCGCTGGCCTTCGGTCTGGCTTGGTTCATGACCATCGGCTTCTGGTTCTTCTACCAGGCGGGCTTCAACCCGGCCGTGTTCATGCGCGACCTGTTCTACTTCAGCCTTGAGCCGCCGGCGGCGGAATGGGGTCTGGGCCTTGCGCCGCTTGGCGAGGGTGGTGTGTGGCAGATCGCTTCGGTCTTCATGGCGATCTCGGTCATCACCTGGTGGGTCCGTGTCTACACCCGCGCCGAACAACTTGGCATGGGCAAGCACATGGCTTGGGCCTTCCTGTCGGCGATCTGGTTGTGGTCGGTTCTGGGCTTCTGGCGCCCGATCATGATGGGCTCGTGGAGCGTGGCCGTGCCGTATGGCGTGTTCTCGCACCTTGACTGGACCAACCAGTTCTCGCTGGACCACGGCAACCTGTTCTATAACCCCTTCCACGGTCTTTCGATCGCGGCGCTCTATGGCTCGGCTCTGCTGTTCGCCATGCACGGTGCAACGATCCTTGCCGTTAGCCGCTTCGGCGGGGAGCGGGAACTCGAACAGATCGCTGACCGCGGCACCGCTTCGGAACGTGCGGCTCTGTTCTGGCGCTGGACCATGGGCTTCAACGCCACCATGGAAGGTATCCACCGCTGGGCGCTTTGGATGGCCGTGATGGTCACCCTGACGGGCGGCATCGGCATCCTGCTCTCGGGGACCGTGGTCGATAACTGGTTCGTCTGGGCTCAAAACCACGGCTACGCGCCGGTCAACTGAGGAGACGTGACCATGTTCGGCAAACCGTTGTTCGACAAACCCTATGACTTCTCCAATGGCTCGAAGTTCTCGATGGGGATTTGGATCGGTCGTCAGATGACCTGGGGGGCGGTGCTTGCATCGATCTTCGTGGGCTTCCTGCTCGGTCTGTTCCTGTTCTCCTACTTCGTGGGGATGTTCCTGCCCGAGCGCAGCAAAGAGGCGCCCTCGCCCTACTCGGCCCTTGAGGTCGTGTCGGTTACGGAAATCGCCTGATCTGACTTTCCGGCCGCCTGTGCTTTCGCGCATGGGCGGTCGGTTCCCGTTTCCGGACCCCAGTTCGGAAGCTTTGGGGCCCCCACAGGCTCCATCCCTTCCCTGTGAACACAGGCACCTTGGTGCCGTGCGGCACCGCCCGCGGCACCATTTTTACCAATACCTGCTCATCGGAGGACGCAGCCATGAGCGACACCGCTTCCCGCACCCCGCATCTTGACCGAGTGACCGGCCCGGCCGATCTCAAGCCGATGAGCACGACCGAGCTGACCGCGCTGGCCAGCGAAGTGCGCCGCGAGACGGTCGAGATCGTCAGCGAAACGGGGGGGCATCTTGGCTCGTCGCTGGGGGTGGTGGAATTGACCGTGGCGCTGCACGCGGTTTTTAATTCGCCGGGTGACAAGTTGATCTGGGATGTGGGGCACCAATGCTATCCGCATAAGATCCTGACCGGGCGGCGCTCGAAAATGTTGACCTTGCGCCAAGCGGGTGGCCTGTCGGGGTTCACCAAACGCTCGGAAAGCCCGCATGATCCGTTTGGCGCGGGCCATTCCTCTACCTCGATTTCCGCCGCCGTCGGCTTTGCCGTGGGCCGCGATATGGGCCAGCCCGTGGGCGATACGGTCGCCATCATCGGCGATGGCTCGATCACCGCGGGCATGGCCTATGAGGCGTTGAACCATGCCGGGCACCTGAACACCCGGATGTTCGTGATCTTGAATGATAATGACATGTCGATTGCGCCGCCGGTGGGCGCGTTGCAACGCTATTTGAACACGATCGGGCGGCAGGCCCCCTTTGCCGCGCTCAAGGCCGCCGCCGAAGGGATCGAGATGCATCTGCCCGGCCCGGTGCGCGATGGCGCCCGCCGCGCGCGCCAGATCGTCACAGCCATGCCGGGCGGCGCGACCTTCTTTGAAGAGTTGGGCTTTGATTACATCGGCCCGGTCGATGGCCATAATATGGATGAGCTGGTCGAAACGCTGCGCGTGGCGCGCGCGCGCGCGTCCGGCCCGGTGCTGATCCATGTCTGCACCACCAAGGGCAAGGGCTACGCCCCCGCGGAAGGGGCCGAAGACAAGCTGCATGGCGTGTCGAAATTCGACATCGAGACCGGCAAGCAAAAGAAATCGGTCCCGAATGCGCCCAATTACACGGCCGTTTTCGGCGAACGTCTGACCGTCGAAGCCGCCCAAGATCCGACGATTGTCGGCGTCACCGCCGCGATGCCCACCGGCACCGGGTTGGATGTCATGGGCAAACGGTTCCCGAACCGCGTCTTTGATGTGGGTATTGCCGAACAACATGCCGTGACGTTCTCGGCGGGGATGGCGGCGGCGGGGCTTAAGCCTTTCTGTGCGCTATATTCCAGCTTCTTGCAGCGCGGCTATGACCAGATCGTGCATGATGTGGCGCTGCAAAACCTGCCGGTGCGCTTCATGATCGACCGCGCGGGGCTGGTGGGGCAGGACGGGGCGACCCATGCGGGGGCCTTTGACGTGTCGATGCTTGCCAACCTGCCCAATTTCACCGTGATGGCGGCGGCGGATGAGGCCGAATTGTGCCATATGATCGTGACCGCTGTGGCCAATAACGCCGGGCCGACCGCGCTGCGGTATCCGCGCGGCGAGGGCCGTGGGGTGGACATGCCTGAGCGCGGCGAGGTGCTCGAAATCGGCAAGGGCCGGGTGCTGCAAGAGGGCAGCGACGTCGCGCTATTGTCGTATGGGGCGCATCTGTCCGAGGCGCTGAAGGCCGCCGAGATGCTGGCCGCCGAAGGCGTGTCTGTCACTGTGGCCGATGCCCGCTTTGCCCGCCCGCTGGACACCGATCTGATCGACCGGCTGATCGACAACCACCCGGTATTCATCACGCTGGAACAAGGTGCGATGGGGGGCTTTGGCGCGATGGTGCTGCATTACCTTGCCCGCACCGCGCAGCTTGAAAAGGGCCGCGCGATCCGCACCATGACGCTGCCCGATCACTTCGTCGATCACGGCTCGCCCAAGGAAATGTATGAATGGGCAGGGCTGACAGCGGCCGATATTTGCAAGACCGCGCTCGGGGCCTTGCGCCCGGCAGCGCCGGTGCATCAGCTTCACCGGGCCTGAGCTTCGGTCATACCCGTTCGATCCGGGCCCCGAACACGGGGCTTGCGTTCGGGCAAACCGCCATGACACAGTCGGGGGGCAGGCCTTGCTTGCTGCCTGAGAATGCCATGTCGGACCGCGCCCTTGAAGTTCCAACAGGTCTATTACGTCGTTGACGCTCAATTCCGGATTCTGTGGATCGGCGGGGAATGGGACGATTTCGCACTGGCCAATGGCGGTGCGGCGGCGCGCGCGAACACGGTCTTGTCCAGCGATCTTTTAGCGCATGTCTCGGGCGCCAGCACCCGCACCGCATTGGCCGAGATGATCGGCGCCGTGCGTGAAACCCAGCGTCCGGCGCGGCTGGATTACCGCTGCGACAGCCCGCAGATGCTGCGCCGGTTTCAACTGTCGATCCAGCCGATGAAGGATGGCCGGGTTTTGATGGTGCATGATTTGCGCGATGCCCGCGCCTTCGATGCGCCGCTGCCGCCCTGGCGGGCCGATCCGGCGGCCAAGGCGCAGAAATGCTCTTTTTGTGGGGCGGTGCACCGCTTGGGGGGCACAAAGGGCAAGGGGCAATGGGATTTTGCCGAGGATTTGGGCGCGCGCCATCCGCAATGCGTGACCTATGTCATCTGCCCCGGTTGTGCCGCGCAGATCGCAGAGGTGATCGACCGGCTCCACCAGGAGCGCGCGCCCGATCCGGCTGCGACCGGCGGTTTTGGCCCGCCCGACGATGCCTAGGCGCAGCGGCGGCCAAATTTCTGCCGGATTCGGTTGTCTATGTGCATTCACGATTGGTTAAGCACGTGCCCGTCAAATGGGCCGGACCACATGAGCAGGACAGATATGTTGCCCCGATTCCGCGCGGCTCTGCGCACCGCCGCCCTTTCCCTTTTTGCCTGCGCGCTTTCGGTGGGGGGGGCCGCCCCGGTGCAGGCCGATCCCGGGGCGCGTCAGTTCTTGGGGTTTGGGCATTTTCTTGACAATGACCTAATCGGTGATGGCAAAGACCGTTGGCAAAGCGGCTCTTACACGCTGTCATGGCTGCGCGGGCCGGGTTGGGCTGGGCGCTTGCCGCAACAGCCGTTTGAAATTCTGGAATATCGTTTGGGGGGCAGTATCGTCGCGCCCGCGCGGTTGCGCAACCCGCGCCCGGGTGACCGGCGTTATGTGGCCAAGTCGATGTTTTCGGTGCACACGCCCTTTGCGCCCGCGCCAGGGCTAGAGGCCGATCTGGGGCTTGGCCTTGTCTGGACCGGTCCCTCCAACGGGGTGTCGCAGATCCAAGAGTTTTTGCATCGGGTGCTTTCCGCGCCGCGCCCGGTGGTGGCGGCCAATCAATGGCCCAATCATCTTTACCCGGTGGCGACCGCAGAATTGGCGCGCCCGATTGCCTTGGGTGTGGCGGAACTGCGCCCCTTCGTGTCCGCGCGTGCGGGCGATGAAAGCTTTGTGCGCGCCGGGGCCGATCTGGCTTTTGGGCGCCGCGAAGGCGGGGCGCTGTGGCTGCGTGATGAGGTGACCGGGCAGCGCTATGTGGGCATTTCGGGGCAGCAGGCAGGCGGCACCAGTTTTGTGCTGGGCGGCGATATCGCCCATGTCTTCGACAGCCAATATTTTCCCGCAGCCGGTGGTGTGGCGCTTGAGCCGACCCGCAAGCGGCTGCGTGTGGGCGTCACCACCCGGATCGGTGCCCTTGGGGTGTTTTATGGCGCAACCTGGCTATCTAAGGAGTTCAAGGGCCAGCCCGAGTGGCAGGTGATCGGGTCACTGCGACTGCGGCTTAATTTTTAAATGGGCGGCGGCTTTGGGTTGCCGTGACAAAGGGGATTCCCAAGCCGAATCACCCGTGCTAGCGTTACCGGCAATGAAGGGTCAAAAGGCCCATATAAACGAGGCGCGGGACATACAGGCAATGAAACCGAGTTATCTCGGAACTTTCGTCATTTCTTGGGCGCAGACAGAGATCGATGGCGCGGAGGGCGCGCCGGTCGATGCGCTTTCCACGGGGGCATGCTGGCGCTGGACCGGAGAAGCGGTGCAGATCGATGGGCCTTCGGCACCGCTGTTGCTGACCGGGGCCGAGGGGGAGGCCGAGATGCGGTTGCGCGCCGCGCGCGTGGTGCGCCGCCTTTTGGGCGCCGCGATGGAGCCCGATGGCGCGCAGACGCTGTTGACGGGCGCGGAGTTGCCCGATCTGCCCGATCAAAGTTTCACCATCACCGACGGGATCGAGGCCTATGTGGTCACCTTGGTCGCCTTGCCCGAGGCGCGGGCGCGTTTGTTGATGTTTTCGGGCCGGGTGCCGCCGCGCGATACCGATTTGTGGCTGGTCGATAGCACCGTCGATACCCGCCCCGAGGCCCTGCGCCTGCCCGATCCGGGGGTGATTTGCTTTACACCGGGCACTTTGATCGACAAGCCCCACGGCAAGCGCCCGGTCGAGGCGTTGCGTCCGGGCGACAAGGTTTTTACCCGTGACGATGGCGCGCAAGAGCTGCACTGGATCGGGTCACGGCGGATGAGCGGCGCGCGGCTTTATGCGCTGCCGCATCTACGCCCGGTGCGCATCCGTGCGGGCGCGTTTGGCCGCGAACAGCCTGCGGGCGATCTGCTGGTTTCGCCGCAGCATCGGGTCTTGGTCAAGGGGCCGGCCGCGCGCGCGCTGTTTAACGAAAGCGAAGTGCTGGTGCAGGCGCTCGATCTGGTGAATGGCGGGTCGGTGCGGCGCGAACACAGCCTGCCCGAAGTGCATTACATGCATCTGATGTTTGAACGCCATCAAGTGATCTGGGGCAATGGTGTGGAAAGCGAAAGCTTTCATCCCGCCTCGACCGCCTTTGAGATGATTGATCCCGCGCAACGCGCCGGTCTTTTGGCGCTTTGTCCCGGGGCCGCGCAAGACCCGCTTAGCTATGGCGCCTTTGCACGGCGCGCGCTGACATCCTCCGAAGCGGCGATCTTGCGCCACGATCTGGCGGCCTGAGGGTTAGCGCTCGGTCAGTTTCAACTCGATGCGGCGGTTTTGGGCGCGGGCCTCGTCGCTCGTGCCCTCGGCCACCGGGCGAAACTCGCCAAAGCCCGCCGCCGCCAGCCGCTTGGGGTTGAACCCCTGCGTATCGATCAGATAGCGCACCACCGACAGCGCACGCGCTTGCGACAATTCCCAATTGTCCTTGAATTCGCCAAGCCCCGAAAGCGGCGTGTCATCGGTAAAGCCATCCACCTCCAACACCCAATCGATTTCGGGGGGGATTTCGCTGGCCAGATCGCGGAAGGTTTCAGCCACGCGGGCAATTTGCGCCTGCCCCTCGGGGGCCAGTTCGGCAGAGCCCGGTTCAAACAGCACCTCGGAGGAAAACACGAACCGGTCGCCCACCACCCGCACGCCCGCGCGGCCTTCAAGCAGTTGCGACATGCGGCCAAAGAATTCGGAACGATAGCGTTCAAGATTGCGCGCTTCGGCTTCGGCGCGCTGGCGGGCCTCTTCTTCCAATTCGGCGCGGCGCTTTTGTTCCGCCGCGACCTGTGCCAGTGCGGCATTCAGCCGACTGCCCAAGGCCTCGACCTGCACCTTGGCAGCGGCATCCTTGTCGCGTGCTTCATCCAGCACCGCTTGCAGATCGGACAATTGCCCCCGCAACGCCGCGATCTGCTGGTTCAACAGCGCCACCTGTTCGGCATTGCGGTCGGCCTCGGCGCGGGTTTCGGTCAGGGTCTTTTCCGCCATGGCCTTCAGGCCTGCTTGCCGTTCGGCTTCGGTCAGTTGCGCATCAAGCTTGTCTTGCAGATCGGATTTCGCGGCTTCGGCAGCGGCCAGCAGCGTCAGCGTTTCCTCGGCCTTTTGGCGCGCGGCCTCCAGTTGCAAACGCGCCGCCGTCAGCGCCGATTCCGAGGTTTGCAGGTCGTCTTGCAACCCCGCGATCCGCGCGGCGCGTTCGGCCAGTTGCGCATCGCGATCATCAAGCCGGGCCTGCTGGTCGGCCAACTGGGTGTCGCGATCAGCGAGCGCGGCCTTTTGGCTGGCAATCGTCGCCTCTTGGGCGGCGATCTGGCCGCGTGCGGCTTCGGCATCGGCCAAAAGGGCCGAGACCTGTGCCTCAAACGCGGAAATTTGCGCGCCCGCAGCCTCAAGCCGTCCGGTCAGTTGTGCGGTTTTCGCCTCTTCAAGCGAAAGCGCCTGCGCCAGGCTGGCCACCTGCTGCGACAGCGCAGACAATTCGTGATCTTTGGTGGTGATCGTATCGCGCAGCATCGATTGCACGATCATGAAGATCGAGATCACGAAAAACAGCACCATCAAAAGCGCGGCCATCGCATCCACAAAGCCGGGCCAGACATTGGTGGAAAAACGCGCGCCGCCGCGCCGGGCCGAAAGCGCCATCTAGCCCCCCGTGCGCCCGCGCGACAGGATCGCCCGTGTCAGCGCCGCAAAATCGTTGCGCAATTCGGCCATGCTTTCTTGCCGCCCGGCGGCCATTTCTTCCAACAGCCGCGACAATTGCAGATCGATAGAGCGCAACCGCATGCGCATTTCGCCATCGACCTCGGCCTCTTGGTCCGCTTCGGCGCGTTGGCTAAGCGCCTCCATAGCGCCGATCAGCCGGTCTTGTCCGGCGGCCATGCGCGACAGCGATTGCGCCTGTGCGTTGCGCTGCTCGACCTCGGTGCTCATCCGGCCCGCGAAATCGGCAAAGGATTGCGTCAGATGCGCAAGCTGGGTTTCGGTTTGGGCGCGGGCATGTTCGGCGCGCGTGAACAGGCTTTGCAGCGCATCCATCTGTTCGGCCATATGGTCAAGGATCTCGGCCACGGCAGAGGCTTCGCCGCTGTCGCCCTCGGCCGCGGCAAAGCTGAGCCGCGTGATCGAGGAAATCCATTCCTCAAGCTCGCGGTAAAAGCGGTTTTGCCCATGGGTGACGAACAGCTCTAGCAACCCCACCACAAGCGAGCCCGCAAGCCCAAGCAGCGACGAGGAAAAGGCTGTGCCCATACCGCCCAACTGGTTTTCCAGCCCGCCCATCAACCGCTCAAAGACCAAAGTGGCGCTTTCGCCCGGTTGCGGGGCGAGTGCCCGGATCGTTTCCACCACGCCCGGCACGGTGGTGGCAAGCCCGTAGAAGGTGCCAAGCAAGCCAAGGAAGATCAGAAGGTTTGACAGATATCGGGTGATATCGCGGGCTTCATCGATCCGCGTGCCGACAGATTCAAGGATCGAGCGCGCCGCCGAGGTTGCGATGGAGCGTGACGACCCGCGCGCCCCAAGCAAGGCCGCCAAAGGCGCCAGCATCTGGGGCGCTTTGTAGTGCGGACGCCCGGGACGGTCAGCGGCGAAGCTTTCGATCCAGCTGACCGCCTTGATCAATTGGGCCACTTGCCAAAAACAGGCGATTACCCCGGCCCCGAACACGGCGAAAATCACCCCGTTCAGCCATGGGTTGGCTTGGAAGATCGCGGAAATCGGACCATAGGCGAACCAGCCGCCTGCACCGATAAGGCCCAAGACGGCGAGCATCGAGGCCACTTGCCGGACGGGTTGCGAGAACTGCGGGGCCTGAGGGCGGGCCGGTGCGCGCATGATATGCCTCTCGTCTGCTCTTGGCGCGAGGATATGCCGCAGATTGGCCCGTGCCAAGGGTCAGTCGATCAGCACACGCACCCGTGTTGCCAGCGCCACAAGGTCATCATCCTCAAGGCCGAGTTCGGCCAGATGCGCGACGGTGTTAAACAGGTAATCGCGGTTCGGTCCGCGCCCGCCCACGGCGGTGGCAATGATCTGCGCCTGTTCCTCGACCCCGATCTGGCAATATTGTGGCCCGGTGCGGTCGATCACATAGGTCACGGTTTCGACCTTGCGGCCATCTTGCAAGGTCACGGGCAGGCGCCGCTCCAGATAGGCGTCCGACACCAATTCCCGCGCGCGGGTCTGCGCCAGAACCGGCTCGCGCTCTTTTTCCGGCACGCGCAGCGCCACCCCCCAGCAATGCGCGCCGGGCTGGGCATCCAGTGCCAAGACAAGGCCGGGGTTTTCCGCCGTGCCGCGAAAATGGATCGAGCGCATGCAAAAGCTGCGGTGCCAGCCCTCAAGCCGCGCGGGCACGGCCTCTGCGGGCGTAAAACCCGGATCCCAGACCAAAGAGCCATAGCCAAAAATCCACAAAGGGGCAGAATGGTCGTGCGCGTCGGTCATGGGCTGGCTCTCCTTCGCGGCGGGGCATAAAGGGATTGGGCGATTTTGGGAAGGGGCAGCAATGCGGATCTGGGGCTGGATGGTGCTGGCGGCGGGGCTGGCGGCAGCGACAAGCTGGGGTGGCAGTGCGGCGCTGGTGCAGGGCGTGCGCAGCGGGTTCGCGCAGCTTGAGACGCGCGGTCAGGGGCAGGTGGCGACGGTCGCGGCACAGGGCTTTCCGCTTGCCATGGGGGCCGCGCTGCAGGGCGTGCGCCTGACCGATCCGGCACAGGGGATCGATTGGCAGATTCCGGCCCTGACCCTGTCCGCACCGCTTTGGGCCCCCTTGGATTGGCAAGCCGATTTGGCCTTGCCGCAAAACCTTTTGCTGGGCGGGGTGCCCTTTGTTGTTGCGGGGCAGGGGGCCAAGCTCGATCTGGCGCTTGGGCTGGGGCGCGATCTGCCCTTGCGCGGCGGCGGCTTGGCCTTGCGCGAGCTTAGCCTGACCGGGGCGGGGGCCGCTGTCTCTTCGATCGCGGTGGACAGCGTCTTTCTGCGGGTGGAACCGGGCAATGGGGCGGGCCGCTATGAGATTTCGGGGCAAGCGCAGGCGATCACCTTGCCGCCGCGTCTCGCCGCCGCACTAAGCCCGCAGGCGCTTTTTCCCGATCGGCTGGACCGCGTTTCGCTATCGGCCAGTGTGGCCACCGAACCGCCGCTTGCGCTTCTGGCGCGAACCGCCCCGCGCCTGACGGCGGTCGATATCGCGGCGGGCGAACTGGTCTGGGGCGGGTATCGGCTTGGGGTTTCGGGCGCGCTGACTGTGTCTGAGGCGGGCTGGCCCGAGGGCACGCTGATGCTGGCCATATCCGATTGGCAAGCTTGGCTAGCGCTTGCGCGCGGCACCGGGATGCTGCGGGCCGATCAAATGCGAATGCTTACGGCGCTCGCACAAGGGCTGGCTGGGCAAAGCGCGGATGGCGTGATCCGGCTTCCGGTTAGCTTTGCAGGGGGAACGATGTTTTTCGCGGGGCTGCCGATTGGCCCGGCCCCGCGTTTGCGCTAAGCCCGCGGTTACTTTTTCGTGGGGGTGGCAGGCGGCGTGCGGCCAAAGTCGGGCGCGGCAGTATCTTGGCCCGCCTCGATGATGCCGCGCCGGATCGCCCGGGTCTTCGTGAAATAGTCAAACAGCATGTCGCCATCGCCCATGCGGATCGCGCGTTGCAGCATGAACAATTCTTCGGTGAAGCGGCCCAGA
This sequence comes from Rhodobacter sp. TJ_12, assembly GCF_020023995.1. Lineage (GTDB taxonomy): Bacteria > Pseudomonadota > Alphaproteobacteria > Rhodobacterales > Rhodobacteraceae > Rhodobacter. The sequence goes on from NZ_NRRD01000007.1 coordinate 63,843, forward strand.
ATATCGAGCGTGGCTTCCTTGTTGGTCAGGAACACATCGCGCCACATTGTCGGATCCGAGGCGGCGATCCGGGTGAAATCCCGAAAGCCCGAGGCGGAATATTTGATCACCTCGTCTTGGGTGACGCGGCGCAAATGATCGGCCACGCCCACCATCGTGTAGGCAATCAGGTGCGGGGTATGAGATACAACCGCCAGCACCAGATCGTGCCGGGTGACCTCCATCTCATCGACATTGGCCCCAAGCCCGGTCAAAAACTCTTTCAGCCGGGTCACTGCCGCTGGGTCATTGCTTTCAAGCGGGGTGACAAGCCACCAACGGTTCACAAACAGCGTCGCAAAGCCCGAGCGCGGGCCGGAATGTTCGGTGCCGGCCAGCGGATGGCCGGGAATGAATTGCACATGATCGGGCAGATGCGGCGCAACCGCCTCGACCACGGCCTGTTTGACCGACCCCACATCGGTAACCGTGGCGCCGGGCGCTAGATGCGGGGCAATCTCGCGCGCGATGGCCTCCATTGCGCCGACGGGCACGCACAAAACCACCAGGTCCGCCCCGGCCACCGCCTCGGCGGCGGTTTCAAAGACGCGGTCCACCAGCCGGATGTCTTTTGCGATGGCGCGGGTCTCGGCCGAGCGCGCATGGCCCACAATCTCATTGGCCAGACCATTGGCCCGGATCGCATGGGCCATGGAAGAGGCAATCAGCCCCAGCCCGATCAATGCGACGCGGTCGTAATGGCTCATACGGTGCCGCCTGCCTTGAAGACCCCGATCAAATGCGCCACGCGCCGACACGAGGGTTCATCGCCCACGGTGATGCGCAGGCAATGCGGCAGCCCGTAGCTGCCCACGCGCCGCACGATCAGCCCGTCTTTTTTCAAAAAGTCGTCACAGGCCTCGGCCTCGGCTTCCGAGCCAAAGCGCGCCAAAACGAAATTGGCCAGCGAGGTGTCATTGGGCACGCCACGTTCGGCCAAGGCCTCGGACAGCCAATGACGCAGCCGCGCATTTTCCGCCCGGCAATGCGCGATCCAATCTTGGTCGCGCACCGCGGCCTCGGCGGTTTCAAGCTGTGCGGTGGACAGGTTGAACGGGTCGCGGATGCGCGACAGCACATCGATGATCGCCTTGGGCCCATAGGCCCAGCCGATCCGCAGCCCGCCAAGACCATAAATCTTGGAGAAGGTGCGCGTCATCACCACATTGGGCAGCCGCTCGGCCAATTCGGCGCCGCCGTCATAGCCATCGACATATTCGGCATAGGCGCTGTCGATCACCAGCATCGCCTGTTTCGGTAAGCCCATCGCCAGCCGCTCCAACTCTGCCAGCCCGACCATCGTGCCGGTCGGATTGTTGGGGTTGGCGATGAAGACGATCTTGGTTTTCTTGGTGCAGGCGGCCAAGATCGCATCCACATCGATGGTGCGTTCGCGTTCGGGCACGGCCACCGGGGTCGCGCCTGCGCCTTTGGCGGCGATCGCATACATCAAAAAACCATGCTCGGTATGCAGAACCTCGTCTTTGGGGCCGGCATAGGCATTGGTGATCATGCGGATGATCTCATCCGAGCCGACGCCGCAGATGATCCGCTCCGGGTCAAGCCCATGCACCTCGCCAATCGCCTGGCGCAGCGCGGCGTGATCGGTCGAGGGGTAGCGGTGCAGCTTGTGCATGCAGCGTCCGAACGCCTCTTTCGCCTTGTCAGAGGGGCCGTGCGGGTTCTCGTTCGAGCTCAGCTTGATCGCATCGCTGACCCCGGCAACATGCGAGGCGCCGCCCTGATAGAGCGCGATATCGAGAATGCCGGGTTGGGGGCGGATCGGGTCGGTCATGGCTGCATTCCTTGTCCTCGTGGCCTCAATAGCGGGCAAGATCGTGCTTTGGAAGCCTTGTTTGGCGGCTTTGAAAAGGTGTGGTTCTGCGGCACCGCCACCCGATCGATAAAGTTTTAGGAAATTCGCAAAGAATTGCTGGAATCCTGCCCATGATCGTGCCGCATTTCGCCGCGATCCCGGGGGAAGACTATCCGATCCGGAACCGAAAAAAGGCTTGTCATGTCTGATATGAAACGCCCGCCCCGCGAATTGTTTGCCGCCGCGCTGGTTGCGTTTTCGTTGACTGGTCCGGTCTGGGCCGGGCAAGACGGTTTGCGCGAAGGGTTCAACGCGCTTAGCCAAGAAGAGCGGATCGCCGTCCAACGTGAATTGGCGCGGGCGGATTTGTTCTTTGCCCCGGTCGATGGGCATTGGAACAGTGCAACCGAGCGCGCGCTGCGCCGTTCGGTGGAAACGATTGCGCTGGCCTCGGGCGACCGGCTGCACCCAAAGATCAACAATCCCTCGGCGGCCTCGCGCTTTATGAGCGATTTGGGGGCGCGGGCCTATCGGCGTCTGCTTTACGGCGGCAGCTTGTTCGAGCGGGTGTTCTTCCTGTCCGAAGATCCGGTGTTGGATGCACAGGCCGCCTTGGCCAAACGCCGCTCCGAGCGCTAGGCGCGGCACAACGCATCATCGCCATGAAAAACGCCGCCCCAAGGGGCGGCGTTCTCAAACCCATTTGGGGCGATCTTATTCCGCAGCGGCGGCAATAGCCGCTTGGGCCGCGGCAAGCGCGGCAGCGGCGGCCGCATTGGCTTTGGTCGCAGCTTCTTGCGCAGCGGTGGCGGCGGCAACAGCTTCGGCAACCGGGTCAACAGCGGCTTCTTCGACCGGGGCAGCTTCTTCGGCGGCGGGTTCTTCAGCAGCGGCTTCTTCGACCGGGGCAGCTTCTTCGGCGGCCGGTTCTTCAGCCGCGGCTTCTTCGACCGGGGCAGCTTCTTCGGCGGCCGGTTCTTCAGCAGCGGCTTCTTCGACCGGGGCAGCTTCCTCAGCGGCCGGTTCTTCAGCAGCGGCTTCTTCGACCGGGGCAGCTTCCTCGGCGGCCGGCTCTTCAGCAGCGGCTTCTTCGACCGGGGCAGCTTCTTCGGCGGCCGGTTCTTCAGCAGCGGCTTCTTCGACCGGAGCAGCTTCTTCGGCGGCCGGTTCTTCAGCAGCGGCTTCTTCGACCGGGGCAGCTTCTTCGGCGGCCGGCTCTTCAGCAGCGGCTTCTTCGACCGGGGCAGCTTCTTCGGCGGCCGGCTCTTCAGCAACGGCTTCTTCGACCGGGGCAGCTTCCTCGGCGGCCGGCTCTTCAGCAGCGGCTTCTTCGACCGGAGCAGCTTCTTCGGCGGCCGGTTCTTCAGCAGCGGCTTCTTCGACCGGAGCAGCTTCTTCAGCGGCCGGCTCTTCAGCAGCGGCTTCTTCGACCGGAGCAGCTTCTTCGGCGGCGGGTTCTTCAGCCGCGGCTTCTTCGACCGGAGCAGCTTCTTCTTCGACCACAGCCACGTCTTCGGCCGGCGCAGCAGCTTCTTCAGCCGGAGCAGCGGCGGGGGTCGGCGCGGTCACATAGTTGACCTCATATTTCGGAGCCGAGGCGCCAAGGACCGCCGCAAGGACGATGCCGCCGCCCAGAACGCTCAGCATCACCTTTTGGTTCTGCGGCAGATCTTTCCAGCTTTTCTTATCGCTCATATTTCCCCCCTCTGTGCTGTTGGGAATCTCATTGGGAACACGTCAATACCGCCAGTTATGGACCGCAAGGCACGGAAAGGAAACGTGTCGCATTGCCGCCTTTGGCGGATCGGCGGATCGATTCTCATGACGCCGGTGTTGATTCGCAATAAACCGGTTGAAACACAGGGTTGCAGGCCCTATTTTGCCCGCCATTCTTGGACCGTAGAAGGAAGACCGTCATAGCCCGCAGACCGCACAATGCCCCGCCGCAACGCGACACCGGCCCCCGGATCAACGATCGCATCCGCGCGCCCGAAATCCGCCTGATTGGCGCTGATGGCGAAAACGTGGGGGTGGTCACCCCGCAGCGCGCGATGATGATGGCGCAGGAAGCCGGCCTTGACCTCGTGGAAATCTCGCCCACCGCGACGCCGCCGGTGTGCAAGATTATGGACTACGGCAAGTTCAAGTATGAACAGCAGAAGAAAGAGGCCGAGGCGCGCAAAAAACAAAAGATCATCGAGGTCAAGGAAATCAAATTCCGCCCCGGCACCGACACGCATGATTATGACGTGAAGATGCGCTCGGTGATGAAATTCCTTGGCGAAGGCGACAAGGTGAAGGTCACCTTGCGGTTCCGGGGCCGGGAAATGGCGCACCAAAGCCTTGGGCTGGAGTTGCTGAATCGCGTGGCCGCCGATGTCGGCGAGGCGGGCAAGGTCGAAAGCATGCCCAAGCTGGAAGGCCGCCAGATGGTGATGATGATCGCGCCGCGCTAAGCCGGTTGTGCCAGATGTGAATGGGCCCTCTTCGGAGGGCCTTTTTCGTTTTAGGTCCGCTTTGGCAGCGCCGAAGCGGCAAGTAGGGGGGCGCGCCAGTCACCGGAGTGTGAGGGTAGGTGATTTGCCAAGGCGGCTGCGGCGTGAAAATGATTCTGCCAAAATTCAGATTTAGCGAGAGCCGCCCCGATGCCCCTGATGACCCGCCGCACCGCCCTGTTGACCGGGGCCGCCAGTCTTTTCGCGCCTGTTTTGGCGCGCGCTGACACGCAAGATGTGCCGATGGCACAGCAGCCGGCGATCATCGCGCCTCCGCAACGCCATAATATCTCGTCCTTCCGCGAGATCGACTGGCGCGACCATTTTCAGAATCTCGGCCGGGTGACGCTGATTGCCGATACCCGCTCCAAGGCGTTGCATTACTGGGCGGTAGAGGGGGCTGACTATCGGGTGTTTCCGACCTCGGTGCCGAAATCGCCCGAACTGACGAAAACCGGCTATACCGAGATCGTGCGCAAGCGCGAAAACCCAAGCTGGACGCCCACCGCCTCGATGATCGCCGCCGATCCAAGCCTGCATCCGATGGAGCCGGGGCCAGATAACCCGCTGGGCACGCGGGCGATGTATCTTGGCTGGCCCGCCTATATCATCCACGGCACCCATGACACGCGCAAGATTGGGCGCAAAAGTTCGTCGGGATGCATCGGTCTGTTCAATGCACAGGTCGAGGATCTGTATCCGCTGTGTCCGGTCGGCACGCAGGTGCTGATCTTGTAATGCAAGGGCCCTGAGCCATAAAAATAAAGCGCTGCGGGAGGGAGGCCCGCAGCGCGTTATTTGGAACCCGACGAGGGAGAACGTCTGGGTTCTGCCACAGGTTTCGCTGGCTTGCGCCGTTTCAGGGAGATCCGAAACCCGATGGCCCTTTCTAGGCGGTGGGCGCGCCGAAGGATTTGACCTAGGTCAAGAATCTGTGACCGGGCGCTGCGACATTTTGGCGAAAGTCGCGGCGTTCGTCACAAGGCCTGCATCGCCAGCCGGATCGCGCGGTTGTCGCCGCGCGCAAGAACCCAATTCCCCAGCCGCCGCGCCAGCTTGATATGGCCCTTTTTCACGGCGCGCTCGAACAATTCGCGCTGATAGCGCGGGAAGTCGCGGCGTGCGCGCAGGTGGCGATAAAATTCGGCCTCGGTCAGCGTGCCATCCAGCGCGGCCAGAATGATCGGGCTTAAAATGCCCATCTGGTTGAGCGAGGATCCAAGCCGGTGTCCCAGCATCGAGGCGCGCAGCTTCATCACATTGGGCGCGGTGAAGCGGTCCGCATGGCCTTTGTCGAGCGGCTCATAGGGATCATAAAGCAGCACGACCCGGCGCGCCGCCCCCGAGACTTGCGCCGCATCGCCATATTTGCCGGAAAAATCCGCCTTCCAGACCACTTTGTAGCGGGTTTCAAAGGGCACGACGCTGCGATCCACCGTCGATTGCGGCGAGATGGTCACCACATCCGCGCCGGGGCAGGCGCCGCTGAATGCCGCCGCCGCATAGCCCCCCATCGAGGCTCCGTAAAACACCACGCGTTCGAATTGCGCAAAGAAACCCTCGGCGGCGAGCCGGTCGAATTCATCGCTTACCCAAGGGTCGCGATACCAGGTCCAGCCGCCCGCCATCACGCCCAGCATCGACCAGCCCTGTTTTTCGATGAACTCAAACCCCCAAGGACGGCGGTCCTCGCGTTTCGTCATCGCGATATCGAGATTGTCGAAGGTTACCACCAAGGTGCGCCCGCGCGGAATATACAAGAAACTATGCGCGCCATTGCCGGTGAAGAACCCCTTTGGCCCGGCCAGCGTGCGCGCCAAACTTTCCCATCCGTCATCTATGCCAGATTCGGCGCGCGGCGGATCGGGGGTGAACAGCACCCGGGTGTTCTTGCCGCCGCCTTCGCTTGTTTCTTGCAGCTTCTCGCAGCTGCCAAAGGCTTTGAGAAAGGGGAAACTGCCGGTGCCTTTGCGAATATCCATCAGCATCCGGCTGTCGGCATGCAACGCGCTGCGCAATACCGGCTCAAGGAATTTGACCTTGTTCACATCGCCAAAGCCCGACAGGTTCAGCAACAGATCGACCGGGCGCAGATCGGCCGCGCTTGCGACCACGCGAATACGATCTTGGGCGACGCCCGCCGCTTGCAAATGCGCGATATAGCCCGCGACCCAATCCGATGGGGTTTGGGCCCAACTGCCATCGGGGCGCAAATCGATCAGCGTGATATCGCAATCCCAGCGGTCATGCGCGGCCAACACCACGCTGGCCGCCGTGCCGCCCAGATCGGCCACCGATCCGACCTGTTCGAGCCCGGTGCGCGCCAGCAGTTCGGCACTGTTATCTTCGTCTTCATAGGTAAAGACCCGCCGTCCCCGGCTGCGGATCGGGGCAAATTCGGGCCGCAGCTCATGCTGACGCAACAGCTTTGCCAGATAGGAGCCTTCGGGCGGAAGACCGTTATAGCGAATGCCCAGTTCGCGCTTGTTCGAGGCCCATAGGTGGAGCGCGGTTGTCGCCTCGGTCAGACGTTCCTCCACCTTGATCGCCTTGCGGATCATCCGCAGCCGTTCGGGGAAGGGCACGGGATAAAACGCCTCCATCGGCTGCACCTTGTCGCCCAGACCGTAGGCGCGCACGAAATGGGTCACCATCGAGGGGCCCCAGACCCCCCAAGGTTGCTGGCTGACATGCACGGGCGTGCCTGCCGCCGCCGCCGCGGCATAGTCTTCGCGCAGGCCCCGGCGCAAGAATGGCGGGATCGCATAGCGATCGGCGGTAAACTCTAGCATCGCGTGCAAAAGCTCGCTGTCGGCGGGCAGGCCCAGCACCGCATTGTTCACCCGGTCGCTGTCGGGCAGTTCATAGCCCATGACATAATCGCTGTCGTAATCCATGGGGCGGTGGCAATAGACATCGGTATCGACCCAGATCATGCCGGGGTTTTGCGCGATCATGTGCAGCCGGAACCAATCGGCAAAAAGCGCGTAGCTGTTCTTCTTTTCGTATTTGATGAAATCGTCGGTATCGATGATTTCGCGCCCGTCGCGCAAGATCACGCCCTCGGGCACATTGGGAATGTCTTCATAGGCAAAGAGGGTGATCTTTTGGCCCGCATCGACAAAGCTTTTCAGGCAAAGCTGTTCCATCCAGCTGAGCGCCCCGCCGATCCAGAGCGTTCCGACTTCGCGTTCTCGTGCCATGCTCACCTGCCCGTTTGATTGCCGCCACATTGCCAAAGAGCGCGCGCCATTCCAACGCTAAAGCGCGAGACTGCAAAGCGATGTGCTTTGGCGGCAGGGCTTTGCGGGGCGCGGCGGGGCTGGTAGGAAGGAGCAAACGACCGGAGACGCGCATGACGGCAGGGCAGCAAAGCGACACCATGGCGCGGGTGGAAACCCGTCAGATGTGCGGGGCGGCCGATCTGGCGCCGCGTATTCTGGACGCTGTGGCTTGGCCCGAGGCGCACGACGGTCGGCCTGTGCGCATGGTGCGGCTGTTTTTGGCCAATCCCGCGCGGGCGGTGCAGGTGGCCGCGCAGCAGCCCGAGGGCTGTCTAGAGGTGTTGGAACGGCGCGAGGTGTCGGGCGGGCTGATGGTGGTGGGCCGCGCCGCCCCCGAGGGTCCTTTGCAAATCGCGCTGATCGCCGAGGCGGGGCCTGTGCCGCCGCCGCTACCGGGGCCGGAGGCCACGTCCGAAAGCGCGTTGGGCGACGAGGTGACCGTGGCCGATTATCTGGCGGGCACCGATCCTTCGGCGCTGGAGGTCGATGGCACCGGCGCGGGGGGCGACAGCGCGGCGGTGGTGGTGCGTTTTGCCGCCGATCTGCCTGATCGTGATCTGTTTGCGGGCAAGAACTGTCTGTTTGGCCAGCGGCTTGAAGAAAGCGCGGAAACGCTGCTTGATTGGCTGAGTTGGCACCATGACTACCACGGTGCGCAGGCGGCGGTGGTGCTGGACCGGTCCCCGCCCGACACCAAGGCTTTGCGCGGCGACGCGCTGGCGAATGCCCTTCGCGCGGGGCTAGAGGCGCGCGAACTGGCGATGACCGTTGTGGTGATCACCGCGCCTTTGCCGCTCGGCAAGCCCGATATGGGGCCCGAAAGCCATCCGTTTTTGGCCCCCGATGCGCCGGGCAAGGACCGGATGGTGCCGCCTGCGCCCGATCCGTGGCGCGCGCCTTTGGGACAGGGGCTGGTGTTCGAGGCGATGAAATGGCGGTTCTTTGCGCAGGCGCGGGCGCTTTTGACACTGGATGTGACCGATCTTTTGACGCCGCATCGGCATGGGGCGCCCTCGGCCTTTGAGGCCTGTGTCGCGGCGAAATCGGGGGTTGTGCTTTTGGTCGGGCGGCGCATCTACCCGTGGCGGGTGCGCAATGGCCAGCCCGAACATTTCTCGGATCATATCTGCCGCCAGTTCGATGCGCGGCGTGGGATTGCGCGCTGGGGTGTGGCCCCCGAAAAGGCCGGGCTAGAGGCCACATGGCGGGCGATGCGCGTGTCTTATGCCAAGCCCGACCCGAACACGGTCTATCTGTTTTGGCGCGCGATGGGGCTGCGGGTCCCAGGGCGTGCGGCCTCTGAACTCGCCCCCAAAACCTCGTTGATCGAAGATGCGCAGCTGCTGGACCTGGCCACCCGCGTCTGGGGCGCCAAGCCGATCCGCCCGCCGGTTTCCGCCCCGAAAGCGGCGCCGAAACGCGCGGTCGATGCGGGGCGCACCTGCATCGTGACCACGATGAAGAACGAAGGCCCCTTCATCATGGAATGGATCGCCTATCATCGGGCCATCGGCGTAGATGATTTCCTGATCTACACGAATGACTGCACCGATGGCACCGATGAGATGCTTGATCTGCTGGAGCGCAAGGGGCTCTGCCAGCACCGCGAAAACCCGTTTCGCACCATGGATATGCCGCCCCAGCATGCCGCACTTCAGGCGGCTGAAAGCGAGCCGCTGATCCAGAATGCGGGCTGGGCGATCTGCATGGATGTCGATGAATTCATCGATATCAAGATCGGTGACGGCACGCTCAAGGCGCTTTATGAGGCGATGGGCGAGGCCAATATGATCGCGCTGACATGGCGGCTGTTTGGCAATTGCGACGTGCATGAATACCAAGACCGGTTCTTGCTGGAGCAATTCACCACCTGCGCGCCCGAATTGGTGCGCAAGCCGCATCAGGCGTGGGGCTTCAAAACGCTGTTTCGCAATATCGACATATACAAGAAGCTGGGCGTGCACCGGCCCAAAGGGTTGATCCCCGATCTGTGGGATCAGGTGAAATGGCTCAACGGGTCCGGCAAGCCGATGCCAAAGGAGATGTTCCGCAACGGCTGGCGCTCCACGCTTGACACCTTTGGCTATGACTGGGTGCAGTTGAACCATTATGCGGTCCGCTCTGCCGAAAGCTTTCTGGTCAAGCGCGACCGGGGCCGGGTGAACCATGTCGATCGCGACCAGGGGCTGAATTACTGGTTCCGGATGAACCATAATGCGGTCGAGGATCGCTCGATCCAGCGGATGCTGCCAAAGCTGCGCGCAGAATGGGACCGGCTGATGGCGGACCCCGAGATCAAGGCCGCGCATGTATATTCCGTCGCCGCGCACCGCGCCAAAATCGCGGAACTGCGTGCCACCGAAAACTACGAAAAATTCTATGGCGAATTGTGTTCGGAGCGGTTTGAGAAGCTTTCGCGCATGCTGCATCATTTTGGATCGGCGGTTTTCAATGCAGGGCCGGGCGTGGTGCCCGAAGACCTGCATCAGCGGGATTTGCCGCCCAATTTCTTTTTCACCGTCGAACATAGCGGGGAGGCCGAGCATTGAGCCCCTTTGAGACAGGCGCCTGAGCGATGCGGGCGCTGGCGATCCTGACGGTCAAGAACGAGGCGGCCTTTTTGCTGGAATGGCTTGCCCATCACCGCGCCGTTGGGTTCACGGATTTTCTGGTCTTTTCCAACGATTGCACCGATGGCACCGATGCCTTGCTGGATCGGTTGCAGGCGCTGGGCCAACTCACCCATGTGCCCAATCCCGGCCCGTGGCCCGAGGGGCCGCAATGGGCCGCGCTCAAGGCCGCCGACAAGCACCCGCTGAAGGCACAGGCCGATTGGGTGCTGTTTTGCGATGTGGATGAATTCGTCAACATTCACCTGGGCGATGGCACGCTGTCGGCGCTTTTGGAAGCCGTGCCCGAGGCCACGGCGATTGCCCTGACGTGGCGGATGTTTGGCAATTGCGGTGTGGTCGATTACACCGACGCGCCGGTGAGCGCACAATTCACCCGCGCCGCGCCGCCCGGTATGTTGTGGCCGTGGCGCGCCAGCCTGTTCAAGACGCTGTTTCGCAACGATGGCAGCTATCGCAAACTGGGGGTGCATCGGCCCCGCGCGCCGGTCGAAGAAAAACTGCCGCAAACACGTTGGGTTGACGGGGCGGGGCGCGAGCTGCCCGAAAGCTATCGCAGGGCGCGGTTGTTCACGCCCTTGGGCGAAAACCCCTATGGGCTGGTGCAGTTGAACCACTACGCTTTGGGGGCGATGCAATCTTACGTGCTCAAATGCGATCGGGGCCGCGCCAATCGAGATGCGGCCACGTTTGACATGAGCTATTGGGTGGAGCGCAATTTCTGCAACGATGAAGATCGCTCGATCGCGCGCTATGCCCCCGCTTTGGCGGCAGGTCTGGCCGCCTTGCGCGCCGATCCCGAGGTGGACCGGCTGCACCGCGCGGGCGTCGCTTGGCGGCAGGCGCGCTTTACCGAATTAATGGCAGAGGAACCGTTTCGCGCGCTTTTCGGTCGGTTGATGCTGACCCCGCCCGCGCGCCCCTTGCCGCCCGCCTTGGCGGACCGGATGCGCGCACTGGGGGTGGCGGCGGCTTTGGCCAAGGGCGCGTCGTCCCAAGGATGACATGCATCGCGCCCTGCGGGAAACAATATGCTTCTGAGCGCAGCACCGGTGCCTAATCGCCTACAATGTCCTGCATTTCCTTGTAAAAGCTGCATTTCCGCCGCGCGTCCATAGTGCTACGTTAACCCTGTGGGGCCACTCTCGCCGAAGGCAAGAGGAATCGGTCATGGATGGCGGAGCAACGGAACCAAAGCGCATGCGGGATCTCGATAACAACGACTGGCTGAGCCGGATCGAAGAGATCGGTGAGCTTGAAGGCTATTTCGAGCCTTTGGGCGCAGCGCATGCGGCGTTGTTTGCCGACCGGGGCCCGGTGCTTTTGGTCAGCTTTGAAACCCGCGCCACGATCCGCACCCGATCCGAGGAACAATTGCCGCTGGGTTTTACCTTGGCCGAAGGGGCAGAACATTCCAGCCTGACGCTGATCGCCAAGGAGGAAAGCTGGTTTCGTGACCCGGCGGTTTATGCCTATTTCGACCGGCTGGTGGACGAGGCTTTCTTTGAAGATTTCGACCGCGTGGTGTTTTACGGCGCGGGCAGTTGCGGCTATGCGGCGGCGGCCTTTTCGGTGACGGCGCCCGGCGCCACGGTCGTGACCTTGGCGCCGCAAGCCACGCTATCGGCACGCCGCGCAAGCTGGGACAACCGGTTTTTGCGCAAACGGCGGCTCGATTTCACTTCACGCTATGGCTATGCGCCCGACATGCTGGACGGAGCGGGGCAGGGCTATGTGGTCTATGACCCGCTGCAAACGCTTGATGCGATGCATGCCGCGCTGATGGCGCGCCCGCAGGTGACGCTTTTGCCTTGCCGCAATCTGGGCCGGGCGGTTGAAACGGCGCTTAGCGAAATGGATGTGCTGGAACAGATGCTGGTGCAGGCTTGCGCGGGCACGCTGGATGCGGCGAGCTTTTGGCGGCTTTACCGCGCGCGCCGCAATTCACCGCGCTACCTGCGTGGCTTGGCGGCGCAGCTTGATGCGCGCAAGCGCCATTGGCTTGAGGCGCTTTTGTGCCGCAATGTGGTGCATCGGCTGGGCGGGCCGCGGTTTCGCAACCGGCTGGCCACGCTTGAAGCGCAGCTTGAGGCGCAAGGCCGCGCCTTACCCGCGCCCCTGCCTTTGCGCGAACACGCCTAAAGCGCCGCCAATGAAAAGGGGGCCCGAAGGCCCCCGATCCATGTGCCTGTCACGGCGGTTGTCTCAGGCGCCATAAACCGCGCGATGCGCCAGTTTCGCGGCCTCGTCCGGGCAAATCCCCAAATCGCAGCACAGCCGCGGCGACAGCCGGGCAATCTCGTTGCGGGTGTGGGTGTAGCGGGCACGTTTTTCAACGACATCGAACAGGCGGCTGAGAAGGGCGGACATCGGTCTTGCTTTCGCGGTCAGGTGGTCAGTTTTTCTGACCGCAGAATGCGCCTTTCGCGCCCGCGCAACAATCGCCGATCCGGTATTGCCGCGATGCCGCATCTGCAAGGCTTGTGCACCTGGCAACCCGGCCATGCAAAAGGGGCGGCCCGAAAGCCGCCCCTTGCGTGTTCACGGCTTGCGCCGCGATCAGATCAGCTTGCCCATCGCAACGGCGGTATCCGCCATGCGGTTGGAAAAGCCCCATTCGTTGTCATACCACGACAGGATCCGGACCATTTTGCCCTCCATGACCTTGGTCTGGTCCATGTGGAAGACCGAGGAATGCGGGTCGTGGTTGAAGTCGGTCGAGACATTCTTGAGCTTGGTGTAGCCCAAAACGCCTTTGAGCGGGCCCTCGGCAGCGGCCTCAATCGCGGCGTTGACTTCTTCCACCGTGGTGTCGCGCTTGGCTTCAAACACCAGATCCACCACCGAGACGTTCGGCGTGGGCACGCGGATCGCGACGCCATCAAGCTTGCCTTTGAGTTCCGGCAGAACCAGACCCACGGCTTTGGCAGCGCCCGTCGAGGTCGGGATCATGCTCAGCGCGGCGGCGCGGGCGCGATACAGATCTTTGTGCATCGTGTCGAGCGTCGGCTGATCGCCCGTGTAGCTGTGGATCGTGGTCATGAAGCCTTTTTCGATGCCAATCGCATCGTTGAGGACTTTCGCCACCGGCGACAGACAGTTGGTGGTGCACGAGGCGTTCGACACGACGATGTCATCGGCGGTCAGCGTTTCGTGGTTCACCCCGAACACGATGGTTTTGTCTGCGCCATCGCCCGGCGCCGAGATCAGCACGCGTTTCACGCCGCTTTGCAGGTGGGCTTGGCATTTTTCCTTGGAGGTGAAAATGCCGGTGCATTCCATCGCAATATCGACATCCCCCCAAGGCAGTTCGGCGGGGTTGCGGATTGCGGTCACTTTGATCTTGCCACGGCCCACATCGATCCAGTCTTCGCCGGTCGTCACGGTCGCCGGGAATTTGCCATGCACGCTGTCAAACTGCAGCAGATGCGCGTTGGTCTCGACCGGGCCGAGGTCGTTGATCGCCACCACTTCGATATCGGTCCGCCCCGATTCGATGATCGCCCGCAACACGTTGCGCCCAATCCGACCAAATCCGTTGATCGCCACCTTAACCGCCATCTTCGTCTCCTTTGACACTAGCTCCGAGGTCGCGCGCACCCTTTGCCAAGACGGGGAAAAGGTCAACAGGAGACTGGCGCAAAGCCCCTATTTTGCGGGCTTTTGGGGCGCTTTTGAGGGCGTTTCCATGAAGTTGTGATCACAGCCGGGCCGTGATAGCGGCACCGGCGCGGCCTAGCGCCAAAAGGCCACCCATTCGGTCAGAAGCATCAATTCTTGCGCTAGAAACAGACTTGAAACCCCGTCAAAGACCACCGCATCGACCGAAAAGAACACGATCACCAGCATCGCCAGCCAGATTGCGATCGTGTTGGTCATCAAGCTCTCCTGTGGCGGTTCGCGCGCGCCGCGACGATAGACGAAGCTGCGCGCGGGGAAAAGCCACTGCTCGGCAAGGACCGAGGGAGCAGAGGGTCGTGGGGGCGCGCGGGCTGCGCCTATTCCCCATCCTCGGCGACAAAGAAGATTTCCCCATTGGCTTCCAGCTCGCGGATCGCGGCGACGATCTCGTTCATCGCCTCTTCCACGTCTTTTTCCTTGGGTTTCTTCAGGTTCGCCATCTCGTCGCGCAGGTTTTGCGCCATGCGCTGAGACATGTTCGACAAGATGAATTCCGCCGATTTCTCGGTGTCGCCCTTAGCGCCGGCCAGCGCGACGATCAGCTTGGCCTGATCCACGGCGCGCAGCACCTTGGGAATATCGCGGGTTTCGATCCGCGCCGGGATATTGGCGAAGGTGAAGATCGCTTTGCGCACCTGATCGGCAAAGACCTTGTCTTCTTCTTCCAACCCCTCCAGCACCGAATTGCGCGTCGCGGCGGGCGAAAAGTTCAAGATCGCCCCAACCCGCTCGACCGGGCCGGTTTCAAATGCCTTGGCAGGTTGCGCATCAAGCTGGCTGGCGAGTGCCGTGCCGATCCGGTGCACGGTTTCAGGCGCGACATTGCCGGTGAGCGACACGGCATAGGCCAGTTTGCGCGCCTTTTCCGACGGCACCTTGGACAAAAGCTCGGCCGAGCGCGCGACCGTCAGCTTCGACAGCATGACCGCGCCCACCTCGATGCTTTCTTCCAACAGCACCGGCAGCAAAAGGTCGGTTGACAGCCCGGTGATACGTTCCCACGGATCGGCGCGCGAAGTGCCCGAGGCCATGCGGCGCAGCCGTGTCGCCGCCGAGGCGGACAATTGCCCATCAAGCAATTTCAGCGCGCCATCGATCCCGCCGGGGAAGGCGATGCCCACCGCGTCCAATTCGGCGCAGAATTCCTCGACCACCTCGACCATCGTATCGCGGTCGATCAGGCGCAATTCGGCAATCGTTTCGGCCAATTGCGTCTGCTGGTCATCGGTGAGCTCATCAAGCGGCAGCTTCAGCCCTTCGGTGGCAAGAAGCTGCACCACGACCGCCGCTTTTTGGCGGCGCGACAGCACCGGACGAGAGGCCCCGGGCCGGGTCAGCGGGCCGAGGGCTGCATGGGGGGCGATGGCGTTCACGCGCGACTCCGAATTTCTGTTCGCACCCAAACTGCCATGCCGCCAGTTAAAGGGCGGTTATCGGTTCTGCAGTTCCGCACCGTTCAACTAGAGGGAATAATGCAACTTTTCGTCTTTTCGTCCCAAGATTGTCCCTCGGGGCAGGACAATGTCACCCGGTCCGGGCAATCGCGCGCCAGCGCCGGAAACGGGACGGCCAGAAGGCCCGTCACAAGTAAGAGCGCTGCAAGGCTTTTCGGTGTCATCGGCATCTCCCTGTCAAAGGAAAAGCGTCACCCGAATCGCCTTGCAGCGCCAAATCACTTTTGCCCGCCGGCCCTGTCTTGCCCCCGCGCCGCCCAAGTCTTGGGCGCGCCGCTTACGCGCCGAACACCCGTTTGAAGATCGTGTCGACATGTTTGGTGTGGTAGCCAAGGTCGAATTTCTCTTCGATCTCGGCAGGGCTGAGCGCGGCGGTCACCTCGGCGTCTTTCAAAAGCTCTTCTTTGAAATCGGCGCCCTGTTCCCAGACCTTCATCGCATTGCGTTGCACAAGACGATAAGCGTCTTCGCGGCTAACCCCCGCTTGCGTCAGCGCCAAAAGCACCCGTTGCGACATGACCAAGCCTTTGAACTTGTTCATGTTGCGCAGCATGTTTTCGGGATAGATCACAAGATTTTCGACCACGCCCGCCAGACGGTTCAGCGCGAAATCCAGCGTCACGGTCGCGTCGGGGCCGATGCCGCGCTCGACCGAGCTGTGCGAGATATCGCGCTCGTGCCAAAGGGCGACGTTTTCCATTGCGGGCACCACACACATGCGCACAAGGCGCGCCAAGCCGGTCAAGTTTTCGGTCAAGACCGGGTTGCGTTTGTGCGGCATCGCCGAAGAGCCTTTTTGGCCTTTCGAGAAAAACTCTTCGGCCTCCAGCACCTCGGTGCGTTGCATGTGGCGGATTTCGATTGCGAGATTTTCGATCGACGAAGCAATGACGCCCAAGGTGGCAAAGAACATCGCGTGGCGGTCACGCGGAATGACTTGGGTCGAGATCGGCTCGGGCTTCAGGCCAAGTTGCGCGCAGACATGTTCTTCGACGCTGGGATCGATGTTGGCAAAGGTGCCGACGGCGCCGGAAATCGCGCCGGTGGCGACTTCTTCGCGTGCATTCACCAAACGGGCGCGGTTGCGGTCCATCTCGGCATAAAAGCGCGCGAAGGTAAGCCCCATCGTGGTGGGCTCGGCATGAATGCCGTGGCTGCGCCCGATCCGCACCGTTTCCTTGTGTTCGAGCGCGCGCTTTTTCAGCGCGGCCAGAAGCCGGTCCATATCGGCAAGCAGAATGTCGGCGGCGCGCACAAGCTGAATGTTCAGCGTGGTATCCAGCACATCCGACGAGGTCATGCCTTGGTGCACAAAGCGCGCGTCTTCCGAGCCGATATGTTCGGCCAGATGCGTCAGGAAGGCGATCACGTCATGCTTGGTGACGGCCTCGATCTCGTCGATCCGGGCCACATCGAATTCAACATCCTTTGCTTTCCAGACCGCGTCCGCATTCGTTTTCGGGATCACGCCAAGGGCGGCCTGCGCGTCACAGGCATGGGCCTCGATCTCATACCAGATCTTGAACTTGGTGGCGGGTTCCCAGATGTCGACCATCTCTTTGCGGGCATAGCGCGGGATCATGGATAGGCCTCTTGCTTGTGACGGGGTTGGCGGTTGATAGACTGGCGCGGCCCCTTGGGCAAGGGATGTGGCAGATAGAGGCGGGAATGACGCGGACAATCACGGATTTTGAAGGCACTTGGCAGATCAGCCGCAGCATCGATGATCGCTTCGGGGGGCAAAAAGCGACTTTCGAAGGGTCGGCAACCCTAATTCCTTGTGGGGATGGGTCTTGGAAATGGGAAGAAAGTGGCTATCTGACATTGGGAGAGGACGCCCCGATCAAGGCCACGCGGATTTATTACTGGCGCCCGGCGCCGCCGCGGATCGAGGTGTTCTTTGAAGACGGGCGTCCGTTTCACGGTTTTGACCCTTCGGGGGCGGCCACGGCGGCGCATTGGTGCGCGCCCGACGATTATCGGGCGGAATACGAGTTCACCGATTGGCCCGCCTGGCAGGCCATATGGCGGGTAAAAGGCCCGCACAAGGATTACGAAATGATCTCGCGTTACACTCGCGCGTGAACACCGGTCTTTGCCGCCCGGCAGAGGCCCCCCCGGAGCGCCTCCGGTCGGATCGAGGGATGGCGACTTAGCTCTCGTACCCGATAGCTCCGGGGGGGCAGTGTGCCCCCTTTGTTTCCTGACTGTCGCGATGCTGCATCGAGACAGTGCCTTGCCGCTGTGCAGTGGGGCAGGGCGCTTGTAACTTGGGGCAAAATCGGTAACTCAGAAGGCAAGGAAGACCGAAGGCAGGGAGAGACGCGATGAGCAAGCGCGAGGCCGGTGCGACACGCCCGGGCAAGCTGCGCCATCTCGGCCCGGTTTTGCTGGGGTTTTCGCTTTTTGGGCTGGGCATCTGGGCGCTGCACCACCTGCTGAAGGAAGTCAGCGCCGATGAGATTTACACCCAAATTCAGGCCACGCCGAATTATGTCTTCGCCATTGCGCTGGGCGCCACCGCCTTGGGCTATACCGCGCTGATTGGTTATGATTTTTGGGCGCTGAAATATCTTGAAAAGAAGCTGCCCCTGCGCGTGGTCGCGCTGGGGGGCTTTTTGGGCTACGCCTTCGGCAACACGATCGGGATTTCCGTCCTGTCCGGCGGGGCCGTGCGCTACCGGATCTATTCTGCCTTTGGTCTCAACGCTTTCGAGGTGGCCGCGCTGGCCTCCTATATCGCCATCGCGATGGGCACGGGGCTGTCACTTGTGGGCGTATTTGCCTTGGCCGCGCATCCCGCCGCCCTCTCGGGTCTGTTGCCACTCACCGAGGAGATGGTGCGGTTTTTGGCGCTGTCGGGGGGCTTGGCGACGGTTGCGCTTTTGTTTGGGCTGGGCATTTCGGGCAAGGTGCTGCGGCTGGGCAAATATGAAATCGCGATGCCGCGCCCGGCCATTCTTTCGGGGCAAATGGTCGTTGCGCTGTTTGACAGCACGATGGCGGCGCTGACGCTTTATGTGCTTTTGCCCGCGGGCGCGCCCGATTTTGTCACCTTCTTGGCGATCTATGCCACCGCCACCATGGTCGGGGTGATGAGCCATGTGCCCGGGGGCGTTGGCGTTTTTGAAACCGTGGTGATGGCGGCGATGCCGGCCGGCACGGCGGTGGGCGATGTGGCGGCGGCGCTTTTGATGTTCCGCCTGATCTATTACCTCATCCCCTTCGCGCTGGCTTTCGTTATCGTCTCGTTGAACGAGGCGCGCTTGGCGGGCGGCTGGGCGGTGCGGTTGTTTGGTGAAATATCCGATCCGATGCGGCCCGCCTTTAACGCGGTGGCGGGCATGGTGCCATGGCTTTCGGGCGCCTGGGCCTTTGGTCTTGGGGCCTATTTGCTGGCGCTGTCGCTGCTGCCCTCGGTGCCGACGCTGCATGACAATGATGATCTTGTCGGCGCGATCTTGTTAGAGGGCGGCACGCTGGTGTCCTCTGTCGCGGGGGCGGTGCTTTTGATCTTGTCGCATGGGCTCATTCGCCGTGTGGCGGGGGCGTTTTGGTTGACGCTGGTGGCCATCGGGGGCGGGGTCGTCTCGGTGCTGCTCAACAATTTCGACTATGAAAGCGCGGCGCTTTTGATTGCGGGGGCTTTGCTGCTTTGGCCGTTCCGGCAGGAGTTCTACCGCGAGGCCAAGATCACCGAAGGCGTCTTGGGGCCGGCTTGGATCGCCATGGTCACCGCCGTGATTATGGCTGTGTCGCTGTTTTTCATCTTTGTGCATGCGGCCACGCCCTATTCGCACAGCCTTTGGATCGATTTCGCGCAAAACGCCAATACGCCGCGCTCGCTGCGCGCGGGGCTTGTGGGATCGGCCATCTTGGTGATTTTCACCACCTATGTCGCGCTGCAACCTTTGGCACGGCGCAGCCCACGCACCCCAACCGAGGCGTTGATCGCCGCGCGCAAGGTGATTGGTGCGCAATCGGACCCGACGGCCTGTCTTGCGCTGGCGGGGGATAAGGAGCTTACTTTTTCCGCCGATGCCTCTGCCTTTGTGATGTTTGCGCGGCGACGCAAAAGCTGGGTCGCGCTGGGCGATCCGGTGGGGGATATGCGCTATTTCGACGATCTGGGCTGGGATTTTGTCGAGGCCGCACAGCAGGCCAATTGCCGCCCGGTGTTTTATGAAATCTCGGAACGGCAATTGCCGCGGATGATCGAAATGGGGCTCGCCGCGCATAAGGTGGGTGAAGAGGCGGTGATCAAGCTGGGCAACTTCACCTTGTCGGGCGCGCGGTTCAAAACCCTGCGCACGGCTTTCAACCAAGCCCATCGCGACGGGATGACGGTCGAGATTTGCCAGCCGCCCCATGCGCCCGACTTGATCGAAACGTTGCGCCCGATTTCCGAAGCTTGGCTGGGCGATAAGGTGGGGCATGAGAAAAGCTTCTCTGTCGGGCGCTTCGATCCGGCCTATCTGCGCCATTTCCCGATTGCGGTGGCCCGGCGTGGCGCGGAACCGGTTGCCTTCGCCACGATCATGGCGCCGGGCAAGGGCAAGCGGGTGGCGGTGGATTTGATGCGCTACCGGCCCGAAGATGCGTCGGGCATGATCGAATTTCTGTTCCTGTCGCTGATCGATCACTATCAGCGCGCGGGGGCCGAAGAGTTCAGCCTTGGCATGGCGCCCTTGTCGGGGCTGAGCGCGCGGCGCACGGCACGGTTGTGGAGCCGGTTCGGCGCGCTGATGTTCCGCCACGGCGGGGCATTTTCCAATTTCGAAGAGCTGCGCGCCTTCAAGGCGCAATTTAACCCGGAATGGCGTCCGCGCTATATTGCATTGCCGGTCGGGGTGTCGCCAATGGTGGCGATGGCCGATGTGACGATGCTGATTTCGGGGGGACGACGTCGGCGGTTGGGGCGCAAATAGGGGCCGCGCGGGCCCAAGCGAGGCATGCTGCAAAGCACTTTCGGCAAGCTGGCTGTTTTTGGGGGGGCCGGTGGCCTTGGGTTCGCCGCCTCAGTCCCAGCCTTGCATCAGCCGCATGCGCAAGATCGCGCGATCGGTGGCGATCATTCCGGGAATAAGCAGCGCATCCAACGCCCACCACAGCGCCACCAGCGCCAGTGGGATATAGCCGACCAGAAGGAAGGTCAGCGCCGAGCCGATGCCGAATAGCACAAGCTGCATCAACCCGCTGATCCACCGGCCCAGATAGAACCGGTGCACACCGAAAAATCCGACAAAGAGCCACAGCAAATAGGCAACAAGCGCCGAGGGGCCTTCGTTGGCGATACGTTGTTCGATATATAGGGCGCGGTCGCTCATGTGAAGTTCCTTAACATGAGCGAGAGATGGGGATGTGAGCGCGCCGGTTCAAGACCCTCTCACATCTTCTTGGCGTAAACCGCAGCCCAGAAGGTGGTCTTGCCATCGGCGGCGGTGGCCATGCCAAGGCCGAATTCCTGCAGTTCGGGGATCGTGATATTTGCGCGGTGCTTGGGCGAGGCGCTCCATTGCGCCAGCGTGCCATCGATCTCGAACCGGCCCGCGGCGATGTTTTCCGCAATGATGCGGGGCCGGTAGCCAAGCGCGCGGGCGCGCGCCATAGGCCCGGCGGTGGCACTGCCGGTATGGGTCATCAGCCCGCGCTGCGCCATATCACAGGCGTGATCGGCGGCGACGCGGTCTAGTTTGCGGTTGCCCACCAGCGGCGCCAGCCCCGCCTCGTGCCGCGTGGCATTGGTGGCGGCAAGCCCGCGCGCGGCCTGCTCTGCAGATGTGGGCTGGCAATCGGCCTGCCCCGCTTGCGCCACGGCAACGGGCGCATGGCCATCGGTCCAGATGACGCGGCCGGGCAGTTTCGGCACCGGTGCGGTGGCGGCGCTTTCCGGCGGGGCTTGTGGTGCGGGCGTTTGCACACAGGCGGCCAGCGCGAAAAGCGCGGGCGCCAGCAGCATCGGGGCGGGGAACAGACGTTTCATGGCGAACCTCGTCAGATGCGCAGAAATTGGGGCGGGCGGCGATGCGGCCAGCCCAATGCGGGAACCCTAGCATAGATCCGCCGGGCCGATCCACGCTGCGCCCCTGCGGCGGCAAAACTGCGGCTGCGGCATGGCGCGGGGGCGGCGCATCGTTCAAAGCCGCTCGATCACCCCATACCAGCCCTTGCCCGCCCAGGTTTCGAACCCTTCGGTGCGGTGAAAGCCGGTCAGCACGGTGCCGTTTTCCGCCCAGCCGTGGGGCGTATTGGCGGGCAGTGTCAGCTGGGTGACCTTCTCTGCGTCAGGGCCATGTGCGGCCAGAACCCGCCCATCTGCATCGACCAAATAGCTGCGCATCACGCCATCATTGGCGCAAAACCGCAGGCTCGATAGCACCGCATCGGCCTGCGGGGCCCAGTCGAATTGCGTGACCAAAATCCCAAGCGGCTGCCCATTGCGCGCGCCGCCTGCGCGCACCGGAGTGGCCCAGGCCATCGTCTTTTTTCCCCGCAGCAGCGCCGAGGTTTCGACATCGCCTGCCACGAACCCATCACCGTCGGTCACGGCGCAAGCGGCGTCGAACCAGCTTGCGCGGGTCACATCGGCCCCGGCGACGGCATAGGTTTCGGGGCGGCCATTGGCCAAAACCCGCCCGTCCATCCCGACAAGCCAAATATCGGAATAGACCGTATAAGCATCCAAGATCACGCCCAGACGCGCCGAGGCTTGGCGCAGGGCGGCATCGCTGCGCGTTTGTGCGGCATGCACCAGATCGGCATCGGTCGCCCACCAGCGCACATCGCAAGACCGTTCATAAAGGTTGCGATCAATCAGATCGATTGCATTGAAGGCACAATCCACCAGCCGCGTGCCGGTGGCCGCGACCGACAGCGCACTGACCATGTTTTCCAGCCCAGAGAGCCGCGCCTTCAACGTATCGCCCAGTTCATTCGCGATATCGCCGATCTGGCCAGAGACCTTGCGCACCTCTTCGGCCACCAGCGCAAAGCCCGCGCCTTGTTGGCCGACCCGCGCCGCCTCGATCCGGGCATTCAGGCCCAGCACATTCATTTGTTTGGTGATTTGCGCGATCCGATCCACGGTCACCCCGGTCAGCTCGGAGGCGTCGCGGGTTTCGGTGGCGATGGCATCTAGGGTCGGTGCGGCGCTCATAAGAACCTCAAGTCTTGGCAGTGGTTTTGGGGGCACAAAACCTGCGGCAGGTTAACCAAGCGTGTAAACCGATCCGTTTTGTTTTGGCCGGGCGGAATTGCCACAGCACTGATGAAAAAGGCGGCTCTTGCGAGCCGCCTTGATCGTCTTTGTGGCTGGGCTTGCCTCAGCTTTTCGACAGGTTGCGCAGCACGTAATGCAGCACGCCGCCGTTCTTAAGATATTCGATCTCGACCTCGGTATCGATCCGGCTTTTCAGCATGATCTTGGTCTCGGTGCCATCGGCGCGCTTGATTGTGCAGGGCACCAGCGAAAGCGGTTTGATATCGCCTTCCAGCCCCTCGATCGTGACGACTTCATCGCCGGTCAGGCCCAAAGATTTCCGGCTCGCGCCATCGGTGAACTCGAACGGAATGACCCCCATGCCGATCAGGTTGGAGCGGTGAATGCGCTCAAAGCTTTCGGCCACCACGGCTTTGACACCCAACAGGTTGGTGCCTTTGGCGGCCCAGTCACGGCTCGAGCCTGCGCCATATTCCTTGCCGCCAAAAATCACCAAGGGCGTGCCTGCGGCTTGGTAATCCATCGAGGCGTCGTAGATCGTGGTCTGTTCGCCATTCGGGCCTTTGGTGAAGCCGCCTTCGACGCCATCAAGCATCTCGTTCTTGATGCGGATATTGGCGAAGGTGCCGCGCATCATGACCTCGTGGTTGCCGCGGCGCGAACCGTAGCTGTTGAAGTCTTTCGGCTGCACTTGGCGTTCGGTCAGATATTTGCCCGCGGGCGTCGAGGGTTTGAACGAGCCAGCGGGGGAGATGTGGTCGGTGGTGATCATATCGCCCAGAACCGCCAGCACGCGCGCATCGGTGACATTCGAAATCGTGCCCGGTTCCTTGGCCATGCCTTGGAAATAGGGCGGGTTTTGAATGTAGGTCGAGGCGGCGGGCCAATCGTAGGTTTCGCCCTCGGTGGTTTCGACACCTTGCCAGTTCGCATCGCCCTTAAACACATCGGCGTATTTCGCAATGAAGGCTTCACGGGTGACGCATTTTTCCACCAGATCGGCAATCTCGGCATCGCTCGGCCAGATGTCTTTGAGGTAGACTGGCTTGCCGTCGGGCGTTTCCGCCAGCGGCTCGCACGACAGATCCACGTTCATCGACCCGGCCAGCGCATAGGCCACGACGAGCGGCGGCGAGGCAAGGAAGTTCGCGCGCACATCGGGGCTGATGCGGCCTTCGAAGTTGCGGTTGCCCGACAGAACCGAGGCGGCGACAAGGTCATTGTCGTGGATCGCCTTGGAGATTTCGGGCGTGCCAAGCGGGCCGGAGTTGCCGATGCAGGTGGTGCAGCCAAAGCCCACGATATTGAAGCCCATCGCGTCCAGATCGTCCTGAAGACCGGCAGCTTTGAGATATTCTTCAACCACCTGCGACCCGGGCGCGAGCGAGGTTTTCACCCAAGGTTTGGGCGAAAGGCCAAGCGCGCGGGCTTTGCGCGCCACAAGGCCCGCCCCAATCAGCACATAGGGGTTCGACGTGTTGGTGCACGACGTGATCGAGGCAATCACCACCGAGCCATCGCCCACTTCATAGTCTTTGCCCTCGACCGGAACCGATTTCAGCCCGGTTTTCGGCGCGACGGGCAAGCCCCCCTCGGCGGCCATTTCCTTGCCTTCCGAGGTCATATCCACGCCGCGATAATCGGCGACGATCTTCGCGAAGGTCGTTTTCGCATCGGTCAGCGGCAGGTAATCTTGCGGGCGTTTCGGGCCCGAGATCGCCGGAACGATGGTCGACATGTCAAGTTCAAGCGTCGAGGAATAGATCGGCGCATAATCCGCATCGCGCCAGAAGCCGTTTTCTTTGGCATAGGCTTCGACCAGCGCGACACGCTCTTCGGAGCGACCGGTTTGGCGCAGGTAGCGCAGGGTTTCATCGTCGATCGGGAAGAAGCCGCAGGTCGCGCCATATTCGGGCGCCATATTGGCAATGGTCGAGCGCTGCGCGAGCGGCAGTTTATCAAGGCCGGGGCCCCAGAATTCGACGAATTTGCCCACAACGCCATGTTGGCGCAGCATTTGCACGACCTTCAGCACAAGGTCGGTGCCGGTGCAGCCTTCGACCATTTCACCGGTCAGCTTGAAGCCCACCACTTCGGGGATCAGCATCGAAACGGGCTGGCCCAGCATCGCGGCTTCGGCCTCGATCCCGCCCACGCCCCAGCCTAGAACGGCCATGCCGTTGACCATGGTGGTGTGGCTGTCGGTGCCCACCAGCGTATCGGGATAGGCGACCATATCGCCGTTTTGGTCTGTGTCGGTCCAAACGGTTTGCGCCAGATATTCCACGTTCACTTGGTGGCAAATGCCGGTGCCCGGCGGCACCACGCGGAAGTTTTCAAACGCGCCTTGGCCCCATTTGAGGAACTGATACCGCTCCATGTTGCGCTGATATTCCAGCTCCACGTTGCGTTGGAAGGCGCGCGGGGTGCCGAATTCATCGATCATCACCGAGTGGTCGATGACCAGATCGACCGGCACCAGCGGGTTGATCTTTTTCGCATCGCCGCCAAGCGCTTTGATCCCATCGCGCATCGCGGCAAGGTCGACCACGGCGGGCACGCCGGTGAAGTCTTGCATCAAGACGCGCGCCGGGCGGTAAGCGATTTCACGCGGGTTCTTGCCGCCCATCTTCGCCCAATCGCCAAAGGCTTTGATATCTTCGACCGAGACCGAAAAACCGCCATCTTCAAAGCGCAGCAGGTTTTCAAGCACCACTTTGAGTGCGGCGGGCAGCTTCGAGAAGTCGCCCAGTCCCGCCTCTTGCGCGGCGGGGATCGAATAATAGGCGTAGCTCGCACCGCCGACGTTAAGCTGGCGGCGGGTCTTGGCGGTGTCCTTGCCGGTGACAACGGTCATCTGGGGGCCTCCCGTGGCTGTAAAGGATGTCTTGATCGGTATGTGCCCCATGCCGCGGAGTCGATCAAGGGGGCGTGAGCATTTTTTGTATACCGTTGCACACTGAATTGTCGCAGGGCAGGCCGCCGCGCGGGGCTGCGGCCTTAAGGGCACACATCGCAAAACCTTGATTGGCTTTTGTGGGCGGTTCCTCTTAGGAAAAACGGACGAAACGAAACGAGGCAACATGGCAAGTGCGAAACTTGGCGCCGCGATCGGTGGGTTGATCGTTCTTGGCCTTCTCGCTGCCGCGCCGGTGCAGGCGCAAGACGGGGGGGCAGGGCCCGCGGGTCGCGCCGGTGGCCTGCCGATGGCCCCCGGGTCCGGCATCGCCCAGCCCGCGCCCGGTTCGCTGCCTGGCCCGTCGCTGATCGAAAGCCTCAATCGGGCGCTGGATCGTGCCTTGGCCGCGCCACAAGGCGCCCGCGCCGCGCAACCTGCCATCAATACGCTGATCGCGCCCTCGGCGCCGCCCAAGCCCGCGCCGGTGGTGGTGGAGCTTTTTACCTCGCAAGGCTGTTCGGCCTGCCCGCCAGCGGATGCGCTTTTGGCCAAGGTGGCCGAGCGACCCGATGTTGTCGCGCTGTCGCTGCATGTCGATTATTGGGATTATCTGGGCTGGGAAGACCCCTTTGCCCAACCCGCCTTTACCGCGCGCCAACGCGGCTATGTCCGCGCGGCGGGCGGGCGCACGCTTTACACGCCGCAGGTGATCGTGGGCGGCGCGCAATCGCTGACGGCACCCGCCGCCGGGGCGCTTGACCGGATGATCGCCGCACAGGCGGCGGCCCCGCCGCAGGTGGCGATGGCGGTCTCGCAAGGGGAAGAGGCGGGCCAGTATGTGATTGATCTTGCCCCGGTTGGTCGCCCGCTCAAGCATGAAACCGTGGTGCAGATCGTGCGTTATGTGCCGCAAGCGCAGGTGGAAATTCTGCGTGGCGAGAATGCGGGCAAGGTGCTGGATTTCGCCAATGTTGTCACGGCATGGCATGCGGTGGCCGAATGGGATGGACAGGCGCCCTTGCGGCTCAATGCCAAGATCGACGGGGGCGAACCGGCGGTGGTGATCGTGCAAGCCGCGCTGCCGGGCAAAGCCGCGCCGTTGCCCGGCCCGATCCTTAGCGCTGCCCGTCTGCGTTGATCTGCCCGTCTGCTTTCATTTGATCGGCCTTGCGGTCGGCGCGCCGCTCGGCCCGCCAGACCCAAAGCCCGGCCAAAACGATCACGGCAGCCCCCGCCACGGTGTAAAAATCGGGCAGGTTGTTGAAGAAAATCCACCCCCACAGCGATGATAGCACCAGCCCAAGGTAGCCATAAGGTGCCAGAACGCCCGCAGGGGCATGTCGAAAGGCGACGATCAGCGCCGCTTGTCCCGCCGCACCAAGCGCGCCCACCGCAAGGAACAGCGGCAGATCGATGGGCGCCACTTCTTGCCAGAAGAAGGGCAGCGCAAGCGAGGTCAGCACCGTGCCCACCCCCGCCGACCAGATGACCGAGGTGGCGGTGCTGTCATGGCGCACCACGCGGGTCATCAGCGCGCCGCCTGCATAGGTGAAGGCCGCTGCCAGTGCGAAAAGCGCGGCTGGGTCCATCACGCCCGCGCCGGGGCGCAAGATAATCAGCGCCCCAAGGAACGAGACGAAAATCCCCGCCATACGGCGTGGGCCGATTTTCTCGCCCAGAAAGAGCGCCGCGCCCAAGGTGATCAGCACCGGGTTCAGGTCGGTCAGTGCGGCGGCCTCAGCCAAGCCAATTGAGCGGATCGCCAGAAAGAAAAGCGCCACGGTCGCCATTTGAAACGCACCGCGCAGAAGCTGCAGCCCCGGCTGGCGCGAACGGGCATGTTGCACGAAACTGCCCCGATAGATCAGCGAAACGAGCGCCAGATTGACCGCGAACCGCGCCCAGATCACCATCGCAGGGGCATAGGTTTGGCCCAGCTTTTTCGCCGCCACATCCATTAATGTGAAAAAGACAAGCGCTACCAGCAAAAGCCCGATGCCCTTGCCGATCAACGACTTTTCCGGGGCGGGCAGGGGCGGTGCAGGCATATCGGGGCCTGCAAGATCGGCCGGCGCAAGATCTGTGGGGGCAATGGAACGGGGGGCCGTGTCCGGCCCCCCGTTTGACGTTTGATCCGGGTCTGGCCCGTTGCTCACAGCAGGGCTTTCACCTTTTCGGCCACCGCTTCGGCGGTGATGCCAAATTCGCTGTAAAGACGATCCGCCGGGGCGGAGGCGCCAAAGCCGTCCATACCCACAAAGCCTGCCTTTTTCTCGGACCCGCGCTCGCCCAGAAGCCAACGATCCCACGGTTGACGGATCGCCGCTTCCACCGCCACGCGCACCGCGCCGGGCGGCAGGATTTTGCGCCGATAGGCTTCGGGCTGGGCCGCGAACAGCTCCATGCAGGGCATCGACACGACACGGGTGCCAATCGCTTCGCCCTGAAGGATGTCACGCGCTTTGAGCGCGATTTCCACCTCGGACCCCGTCGCCATGAGGATCGCTTGGCGCTTGCCCTCCGCCTCGGCGATCACATAGGCACCTTGGGCCGACAGGTTTTTCTGGCTATGCGTGGTGCGCAACGTGGGCAGGTTTTGACGGCTGAGCGCCAGAACCGAAGGCGTCTTTTCCGACGACAGCGCCAATTCCCAAGCTTCTGCCGTTTCGATCACATCCGCCGGGCGGAAGGTCCAAGTGTTGGGCGTCGCGCGGCAGATTGCGAGATGCTCGACCGGTTGGTGGGTCGGCCCGTCTTCGCCCAAGCCAATGGAGTCATGGGTCATCACATAGACGGTGGGCACCCCCATCAGTGCCGACAGCCGCATTGCGCCGCGCGCATAATCGGTGAAGCAGAAGAAGGTGCCGCCATAGGGGCGCACGCCGCCGTGCAGATACATGCCGTTCATCGCCGCCGCCATCGCATGTTCGCGAATGCCATAGCGCATGTAACGGCCTTTGCGGTTATCGGGCATGAAATCCGAGATATCCGCGCTTTTGGTCAGGTTCGAGCCGGTCAGGTCCGCCGAGCCGCCGATGGTTTCGGGCACCACCGGGTTGATCGCGCCCAGCACCATTTCGCTGGCTTTGCGGGTCGCGACTTTCGGCGCGGCTTCGGAATTGGCTTTCTTGAAGGCGCGGATCGCCGAGGCCAGCTTTTTCGGCACGCCATGCGACATTTGCCGTTCAAACTCGGCCTTTTTGGTGGCCGACAGCGCCTCAAGACGGGTGGTCCATTCGGCATGATCGGCAGCGCCCTTGGCCCCAATCGCTTCCCACTCCGCTTTCACATCGGCGGGAATTTCGAACGGCCCGTGGTTCCAGCCATACACCTCGCGGGTGGCGGCGATTTCCTCGGCCCCCAGCGGCGCACCGTGCACGGCATAGCTGTCGGCCTTGTTGGGCGAGCCAAAACCGATCAGGGTTTTGCAATCGACCAGAACCGGGCCTTTGGCCTTTTTCGCAGCCGTCAGCGCACGGTCGATATCTTCGGGGTCATGGCCATCGCAGCTCAGCACTTCCCAGCCCGAGGCGGCAAAGCGCGCGCGTTGATCGGTTTTGTCCGACACGGTGACGCGGCCATCAATGGTAATATTGTTGTTGTCCCAAAGCACGATCAGGTTGTCGAGCTCTTGCTTGCCCGCCAGACCAATCGCCTCTTGGCTGATGCCTTCCATCAAACAGCCATCGCCCGCGATCACCCAAATCTTGTGATCGACGACGCTTTTGCCAAAACGCGCCTTCATCGATTTTTCGGCAATCGCCATGCCGACGGCGGTGGAAATGCCTTGGCCCAGCGGCCCGGTGGTGGTTTCGACGCCCTCAAGATGGCCATATTCCGGGTGGCCCGCCATCCGCGCGCCCCATTGGCGGAAGTTCTTCACTTCGTCCAGCGTGGCCTGTTCATACCCGGTCAGATACAGCAGCGCGTAAAGCAGCATCGAGCCGTGGCCGGCCGACAGAATGAACCGGTCGCGATCCGCCCAATTGGGGGCTTTCGCGTCGAATTTCAGATGGTTGCGATACAGCACCGTGGCGACATCGGCCATGCCCATCGGCATGCCGGGGTGGCCGGAATTGGCCGCTTGCACAGCATCAATCGCCAATACGCGGATTGCGGTGGCAAGCTTCCAATGGTCGGGGTGAGCGGCACGCAGCGCGGCGATATCCATGAGGGGCGTCCTTTTTGTGGAACGGAAGGTCGGCCTCCGTGATAGCAGGGATCGGGGCAAGATCAAGCGCGCCCCCCAAGTGCTTGAAGCAAAAGGTTGGGACAAGATTGTCGCAGCGGCTAGACTGGCCTTGAAGGCCCGCGCGCGCGCGATTCGCCGCGCCTGCAATGTGGGGTTGCACAGGGACGCCCGCCCGTGACAGGAAGATACAGGTGTCCGTGACGGGTAGAGGACGAGACGCGAGGCAGAGAATGACCGAACTGGCAGAATATGAGCGCCGCATCTCTTATGCGCTCGAGCGGATTGGGCGCGGGGTGGATGTATTGTCCGAGCGCCGTGCCGCTGTGGCCGAGCCGGTGGTGGAGCCGCCGCCCGAACCGGTGGTGATCGAAGATACCGCGCGGATCGAGGCGCTGGAGGCCGAACTGGCGGTCGAACGCACGGCTTTGGCCGCCGAAAAGGCCGCGCTTGAGGCCGAACGCGCCGCCAATACGCAATTGACCGAGCGGGTGCGCGCGATCCGCGAAAAACAGGAAACCACGCTGGCCGCGCTGGAGCGGCGCTTGGCGCAGGCGACCAAGGCGCTTGAAGCGGTGCAATCCGAAGCGAACCGGCTCAAACGCGCCAATGGCGAATTGATCGAGGTGAACCGCGCCGTGGTCGAGGCCGGTGGTCAGGCCAACGGGCAATTGGTCAATCGGGCGATGCAGGCGGAATTGGAAGCCTTGCGCGCCGCCCGGGCGTGGGAAATGGCGGAATTGGCCGAGATACTGGCAGGGCTGGAGCCGATCGTTTCGGCGCATGCCAAGGCGCCTGCGCGTGGCGCGGCGCAAGAGGGGGCCGAGCATGGCTGACTTGCGTATTGTCATCGGTGGACGTGATTTCGAAGTCTCTTGCCAAGAAGGCGAAGAGCATTTTTTGCAAGCGGCGGCTGCGATGCTGGATGCCGAAGCCTCTGTCTTGACGGGGCAGATGGGGCGCATTCCTGAAAACCGGATGCTGCTGATGGCCGGGTTGATGCTGGCTGATAAGGCCGCGGGCACCGAGGATACGATGCGCCAGTTGCGCGAACGTATCGCAGAATTGGAGGCCGCGCTGGCCGAGGCCAAGGCGCATCCGCAGCGCGTTGAAGTGCCGGTGATCCCTGCCACGGTCACCGATACATTGGCCGAGATTGCCGCCCGTGCCGAGGCGATGGCCGACAAGGTCGAAGACGTGGCGGCGCCGGAATAAGCGGGGCTTAAAACGGCACGTCGCCCGCCTTGTCCGCCGGTTGCAGGAAACCGGCCTTGACGTGTTTCGCGCCCGCTTTTTCAAACTCGACCTGTGCCGTATCGCCCTCTAGGTCGATCACCGCGCCATAGCCGAATTTGACGTGGAACACCCGATCCCCCACGCCAAAGGCCACCGCATCGACGGTTGTCACCGTGCGCGCCTTGGGTTTGGGCGCGCCCGTGGCGCGGCTTTCCATCCGCTTCCAGCCCGGCGAGTTATAAACATCGGCCCGCGCGGCGCGGCTTTCCAAATTGCCAAAGCCCGTGACCTGCGCTGCCGCCCCCGCGCCGCCCCCATAAAGGCCGGGCGGGGTGAGCACCTCCACATGGCGCGCGGGCAATTCATCAATGAAGCGCGAGGGGAGCTGGCTTTGCCATTGCCCATAGACGCGGCGGTTGCCCGCGAAAGAAATGGTGCAAATCTCTTCCGCGCGGGTGATGCCGACATAGGCCAGCCGCCGTTCTTCCTCTAGCGCGCGTCGTCCGCTTTCATCCAAAGCGCGCTGGCTCGGAAACAGCCCCTCTTCCCAGCCAGGCAGGAAGACGGCGGGAAATTCCAAGCCCTTGGCGGCATGAAGCGTCATGATCGAGACTTTGTCTTCGGATTCAGACTTATCATTGTCCATGATCAGCGCGACATGTTCGAGAAACCCTTGCAGGTTTTCAAACTGTTCCAGTGCTTTGACGAGTTCCTTGAGGTTTTCAAGCCGCCCGGGTGCTTCGGGCGTTTTGTCATTGAGCCACATCTCGGTGTAGCCCGATTCCTCCAAGATTGTTTCGGCCAGACGCACATGATCGGCGCCGTCCAGCACCGCCGCATGCCAGCGCCCGACGCCCTCGATGAAGTTGCGCAAGCCGCCCGCCGCTTTGCCGCCAAGCGCGCCCTGCTGCAACACGGCCTTCGCCCCCATCACAAGGCCCGATTGCGCCGTGCGCGCCTCTGTCTGGATTTTCGCCTGCGCCTTGTCGCCCAAACCGCGCTTGGGCACATTCACCACCCGCTCAAACGCAAGATCGTCGTCGGGCGAAACGGCGAGCCGGAAATAGGCCATCGCATCGCGAATTTCTTGGCGCTCGTAAAAGCGTGGGCCGCCGATCACGCGATAGGGCAGGCCGATGGTCAAAAAGCGGTCCTCAAAGGCGCGCATCTGATGGCTGGCGCGGACCAAAATCGCCTGACCATTCAGCGGCACAGGGTCATGCCCGCGCGTGCCACGCGACAGCGCCTCAATCTCTTCGCCGATCCAGCGCGCCTCTTCCTCGCCATCCCAATGGCCAATCAGCCGGACCTTTTCGCCGCCCTGCTCCGCGGTCCAAAGCTCTTTGCCCAAACGGTCGCTATTGGCCGCAATCAGCCCCGAAGCGGCGGCAAGAATATGTTCGGTGGAGCGGTAGTTTTGTTCCAACCGCACCACGACCGCGCCCGGAAAATCCTTTTCAAACCGCAAGATATTGCCCACTTCGGCGCCGCGCCAGCCGTAGATCGACTGGTCATCATCGCCCACACAGCAGACATTGCGGTGCCCCTGCGCCAAAAGCCGCAACCACAAATATTGCGCGGTATTGGTGTCTTGGTATTCGTCGACAAGGATGTATTTGAACCAGCGTTGATATTGCGCAAGCAGATCTTCGTGACGCTGGAAGATCGTCACCATATGCAAGAGCAAATCGCCAAAATCGACCGCGTTGAGCGTTTTCAGCCGCTCTTGATAGGCGGCATAAAGCTCGCTGCCACGGTTGTTGAAATGCGCCGTTTCCGCGCCGCGCACCCGTTCAGGCGTCAGCGCGCGGTTTTTCCAACTGTCGATCAGCCCGGCCAACTGCCGCGCGGGCCAGCGCTTTTCATCCATATTGGCGGCGATGATCAACTGCTTGAGCAGGCGGATCTGGTCATCGGTATCCAAAATGGTGAAGTTCGACTTCAGCCCCACAAGCTCTGCATGGCGGCGCAAGAGCTTTACGCAAACCGCGTGAAAGGTGCCAAGCCACGGCATCCCCTCAAGCGTTTGGCCCAAAAGCCGCCCCACACGCTCTTTCATCTCGCGCGCGGCCTTATTGGTGAAGGTCACGGCCAGAATTTCATTGGGGCGCGCGCGGCCTGAATGGATCAGATGCGCGATCCGCGTGGTGAGCGCCTTGGTTTTGCCGGTGCCGGCGCCTGCCAGCATCAGCACCGGGCCATCCATCGCCTCGACCGCGCGGCGCTGCTCGGGGTTGAGCCCGCCAAGATAATCGGGCACCGCCACAGCCGCGCGCGCGCCCATCATGGCGCGCTGCGACAGGCTCAGGTCGCTGAAATCGTCGTCATCATCCAGAATACTCATGCCCGCACTTTATCTTGCGGTTCAGCCAAGGGAAAGGCCCATGTTCTGTATCTGTTCTTGTTTTTGCGAGGTAAAAAGAAGGGGGCCTGTCTGCCCCCTTTGAACGCTTTGGCGCCAATTCACCCCCGAGGATATTTGCGCAAAGCCGAAGCGGCAACATGGCCTTGCCTTCGACTTTGTCGAAATATCCCGGGGGGCAGCGCCCCCCAGACCCGGTTAGCCGCGATGAATGAGCGTTGCAAACATCTGCGGATCAAGGCTCGTTTGCGCGAAGGTCGGGCCTTCGGTCAACAGCGCCACCGCATCATGGCTGTGCAGGCTTTCTTGGTGGCTGGCAATCACGCGAAAATCGCCCACGCGCGGCTCTGCCATCAACCCGGCGGCAAAGGCGCGCACCGCATCTTCGACAAAGATCGGGTTCGCGGCATTGAGTTCGGCAAAAGCCTGCTCGTCTTCGCGCTTTACCATCACCTGCGTTTCGGTGGGCACATTGGCCCGCGCCAATTCGATCAGGTCTTCAAACCACAAGGTTTGGCCCGGTTCCACCACCGCCGAGATACGCGCGACCGAGCGTTGCGAATGCGGCGTGGCCATGCGGCCCCGGCGGATGCGTGCATCTTCACTTAGTTCGAGCGAGCAGGGGCAGGTCGAGGAATAGACGAAATCCAGATGCACGATTTTGGTGCGCACGCCCGCGCTTTCCACCAGTTCCAGCGCGATGTCGTAATATTGCCAGCCGCTCAGGCCTGAGCGCAGGCTTTCCACCTGAAGCGGCAGCGAAAAGCGCATCATCAGCCGGGCGTCGAAGCTTTCAAGGTTTTCGACATAATCATCCAGCGCCGCCGCCATCACCTCGAACGAGAACTCACGTTCCGAATGGGCATAGAAGCTGCGCAGGATGCGCGACATGTTGATGCCCTTCTTCTCGGCCTCAAGGCTGACCGAGCCCGTGACCGAGGTTTCCAGCACCACTTCGCCGCCGTCCCGAAGCTTGTATTTGATCGGCAGGCGGAAGTTGGAAATGCCCACATGTTCGATGCGCGCCTTGGCGCCAACGATCAGCGAGGAGGGGCCGTTTTGCAGATCGGGCATTGCCGCCTTATAGGCCGCATCGGGGCGAAAATCGGCATCATAGTCGCGCGCCAGATCGGGGTAGCTGTCGGGCGCGCCGGGCAAAAGCCGCGCAATCGCCGGATCCAGCGCGGTGATTTCCGCCGGATGGGCCTCTGCCGCCCAAAGGCGCAAAGTTTCGAGCGCGGCTTGCGCCTCGTCGGTGTCGGGGGTTCCGATGCGTCCTTGGATGTTCATGGCCTCTCCCTCTCGCCCAGTGGCGCATGGTTTCGATATGGGAGTGAGACGGGGAATGTCCAAGAAAAGTTGCAGCCGAAACGACATTATTGCCCGAAATTGCGGCGTTGGTTGAAAAAACCTAATTCTTCAGATCCCGCGCCTTTGCATTCAGGACGTCTTTGCGCCCTTTATGGGGGCTCACGCCACCCCCGTTCCCGATCCAACCTCAACGGAAACGGCGCCGAAGGGCCAAGGGCGTCAGGCCGTGCAGGCGTGCGGGCAAGGGAACAGCCCCTTGCCCGGTTTTAAGGGAGATCGCGCCGCAGGCTCAGGCAGCGTCAAGCGCGCCTATCACATCGGCCAGCAAATCGGCGGTATCCTCTATGCCGAAGGAAATGCGCACCAGCCCCGGCGTGATGCCAATGGTGCTGCGTTCCTCTTCGGACAGGTTTTTATGTGTTGTCGTAGCCGGATGGGTGGCAATCGATTTCGCATCGCCGAGGTTGTTGGAAATGGACACGATCTCAAGCGCATTGAGGAACCGGAAGGCCGCGTCCTTACCGCCCGCCATATCGAGCGCCAGCATCGTGCCGCCCGCGCCCATTTGTGCCATGGCAAGCGCATGTTGCGGGTGGCTGGGCAGGCCCGGATAGACGCAGCGCGCAAGTTTGGCATGCCCCTGCGCCGCTTCGGCCACGGCCGCCGCGCTGGCGGCTTGCGCGCGCACGCGCAGATCAAGCGTTTGCAGCCCCGACAGCAGCATCCAGGCATGGAACGGGCTCATCGCGCCGCCGGTATGTTTGACATAGGTTTCGAGCGGGCCGCGAATGAACTCCTGCGTGCCACAAACCACGCCGCCCAGCACGCGCCCGCCGCCATCAATATGCTTGGTGGCTGAATAGACGACGACATCGGCGCCCAGCTCCACCGCGCGCGAATAGATCGGCGAGGCAAAGGCATTGTCGATCACCACAAGCGCACCGACGGCATGGGCGATTTCGGCCACGCCTTTAATGTCGATCACCTCCAGCCCGGGGTTGGAGACGCTTTCAAAGAAACAAATCTTGGTGGTGGCGCGCACGGCGGCGCGCCAGTTTTCCAGATCGGCGCCATCGATGATCGTGACCTCGACGCCAAAGCCCGCCAGCACCTTCAGCACATGCAGGCATGACCCAAACATTTGCCGCGCGGCCACCACATGGTCGCCCGCCTTGAGCGTGCACATCAGCGCGCCATTGATCGCCGCCATGCCAGAGGCACAGGCAAAGGCATCCTCGGTCCCCTCAATCGCAGCCATGCGGTCTTCGAACATCCGCGTCGTCGGGTTGCCGTAACGGGCATAGATGAATTCATCCTCCCCCGCCTCGATAAAGCGCGCCTCGGCGGCCTCGGCCGAAGGGTAGATAAACCCTTGGGTCAAGAACATGGCCTCGGCCATCTCGCCATACTGGCTGCGGCGAATGCCCTCATGCACCAGTTTCGTGCGAATCTTGCGGTCGGCCATCATCTTCTCCTGCGGCGGTCTGTCACGACCCGCCCGATAAGCCCCTGTTTGGCATGGGTCAAGGTGGGGCGAGATTCGCTGCGCTATGAAAGGGACAAGCGCCCTGCAATCTGGCGCGGCGCGGATACAGTCGAGGAGGATTCCCAAAATGAAAGTCGTCTCCATCGTAGGCCCATCTCAGGCCGGCAAATCGACGCTGGCCGATGCCCTGGCGACCATTGAAGGCGGGAAGCCGCGCAAGCATGTCCTTTTCGGCGATGCCGCCGTGACCAAGTTTAAATTCATGGAGGAAGACTGGGCGATCTTGGATGCGCCCGGGGGCGCCGATCACCTGCCGCAACTGGCCCCGATGCTGGCGGCCTCTGACGCGGTGGTTTTGTGCGTGCCCGCCGATGCCGAGGCGGCGGTGCTGGTCGCACCCTATCTGCGGCTGGTGGAAGAGGCCGATCTGCCGACCTTTATCTTCATCAACAAAATCGACACCGCGCAGGACCGCACCAGTGAAATCGTGGCGGCGTTGCAGAATTACTGCCCGCATGGGATCGTGCTGCGTCAAATCCCGATCCGGGAAAACGGGCAAGTGATCGGCGCCGTCGATCTGATTTCCGAACGCGCTTGGGAATATCACGATCATGCGCGCTCGTCGCTGATGGAATTGCCCGCCTCGGTCATGGACCGCGAAGCAGAGGCGCGGACCGAATTGCTGGAACATCTGGCCGATTTCGACGAAGTGCTGCTGACGGAACTGATCGAAGATCAGGCCCCGATGACCGATGAAGTCTATGAGGTGTCGACCAAAGTCTTGCAGCATCACGATCTTTTGCCCGCGCTTTTGGGCTCGGCGAGCCACGGCAATGGCATGATGCGGCTGATGAAAAGCCTGCGCCATGAAGTGCCGGGGGTTGAGGAAACCGCCGCGCGGGTGGGGGCTTTGGCCGTGGGTGCGCTGGCCGATAACGTCAAACACCTTGGCAAAACCGTGCTGGTGCGGGCTTTGGGCGAAGGCGTTGCTCCGGGTGCAAAACTTGCGGGGGCGAATATCGGCTCGATCACCGATATTGATGCCAAAACGCAAATCGGCGCCTTGGCACCCGGTGAAATCGGCCTGACCGTGAAGACCGATCACCTGTCTTTGGGCGCGCCGCTTTACACCACCGAAGGCAGCTTGGAAAATCTGCCGTGGATGGCCTGCCATGCGGCGAACCATGCGCTGTTGATTGAGCCCGAAAACGAGCGCGATGAAACCCGGTTGGCCGCCGCTTTGCCCAAGATTATGGAAATCGATCCGGGGCTTGCGCTGCAAACCGACCCAATCACCGGCAAAACGCTTTTGGGCACGCAAGGCCCGCTGCATCTGCGCCGGGTGCTTGAAAAGCTTGACGGCGATTTTGGCATCAAGGCGGTGACCGCGCCGCAAGGCACAGCGCTTTGCGAAACCATCACAGGCCCCGGGCAGAACCACTACCGCCATCGCAAGCAATCAGGCGGTGCGGGGCAATTTGCCGATGTGGTGATTGAGGTCAAACCTTTGGGCCGGGGCGAGGGCTTCCAGTTCACCGAAACGGTCAAAGGGGGCGCGGTGCCGCGCAATTATATCCCCTCGGTCGAGGCGGGCGCGCGTGACGCGCTCGCGGCAGGGCCGAAGGGGCATCCGGTCGTGGACCTTGCGGTAAACCTGTCCGATGGCAAGCACCATGCGGTGGACAGTTCCGACCATGCCTTCCGCACGGCGGGCAAAATGGCGCTGCGCGAGGTGCTGAGCACGGTCGGCACGGTCGTCTTGCAGCCGGTGTGCAAAGTCACGATCTCGGTGCCCTCGGTCTATTCTGGCGGGCTGTCGCCGCTGGTCTCTGGTCTCAAAGGGCAGGTGCTTGGCTTTGAAGCCGATCCGGGGGCCAAGGGCTGGGATCTGTTCGAGGCGCTGATGCCCGCCTCTTCATTGACCGAGCTTTTCCAAAGCCTTGGCGGGGCAACGCGGGGCACGGCCAGCTTCACCGCGATGCTTGATCACTACGAAGAGCAGTATTGAAGACCGGCTTCGGGGCGCCAGCATGGGCGCGCACCGGGGCCAAAGCGGGGCGGTTCGCAAGAGCCGCCCTTTGCTTTTGGCGCGATCTTTGGGGATTAGCGGCTGATCGCGCGTTGGTTTGCGGCACCGATCACCACGATCTTGCGCACGCCCGCCAATTTTACGCTGTTGATGAAGGCTGCCGCGGTGACCTCGCGCGATTCGGGGCGGCCACTGCGCTGGCTGGCCGGGCTGCCGGGATTGGGCCACGCCACGACGAAGCGATAGGTCATCACACCGTCAACCGGCACACCGTCATTTTCAGCCAGCAGATCGGCGCCCCACCAGCCTTGGGTCGGCGGCAGGCCCGTTGCCGCCACGATCGCGCCGCCTTGGCTGCGCGTGACCTCCAGTTTCGTCACGCTTGCCACCAATTCGCGCGGATCATCGGCAATCTCGGGATAGCCTTCCTTGGGAGCCAGCGTTGTCGCCACCTCCTCTTTCTGGAACCAGTTCCACGGATTGATCCGGCTTTCGCGCCAGCCACAGGCCGACAGGGCAAGCGCGCTGGCCAGCAGCAGGGCAAGGGGCGCGGAACGGCGGATGAGGGTCATGGGCACTCCGGTCGTGCGGCTTGGGGTTGTCTCTGGGTAGCTTATTGCGCGCGCTTTGAAAAGCGGCACATGGCGCACTGGACGGCTGGGCCTGTGCAGGCTACCCATGTTGCACCGCAGCAAGACCGGAGAGAGCCATGGCCAGCCCCGCCTTCGAAGAGATCGCCGAAACCTTTGACTTCCTTGACGATTGGGAAGACCGCTACCGCCATGTGATCGAAATGGGCAAGGCGTTGCCGCCGCTGGATGACGCGCTGAAGGTGCCCGCAACCAAGGTTGAAGGCTGCGCAAGCCAAGTCTGGCTGATGCCGCGGATCGATGGCACCGGGCCGCAGGCCGTGTTCGATTTTGAGGGCGCGTCGGACGCGATGATCGTGCAAGGGCTGATCGCGTTGCTGCATGCGCTTTATTCGGGCCTGACGGTGACCGAGGTGGGTGCGGTGGATGCCAAGGCGGAAATGGGTCGGCTGGGGCTTGATGCGCATTTGAGCGCGCAACGCTCCAACGGTTTGGCCGCGATGGTCGAGCGGATCCGCAAACTGGCCGCCGAGGTCGCCGCCGCCTAACCACCCCTGCGTTGATGCACAAAAGCTGCGCATGCCGAAAGCCTTGCGCATCTGCGCCGAGCCATTAGCTTGTGCGCAAAGGAGCATGTCATGGCAAGCGCAGCACATCGCCCGGTCGTCGGGATCATTGGCAACCGCGGTCTTTTGAACGACCACTACCCGATCCATGAGGGCGGGCAGATGAATTCCTGTGCGGTGGCGAATGTGTCCAATTGCATTCCGCTCTTGATCCCCGCCGACCCCGAGATGGTCAGTGTTGAAGAGTTGATGCAGGTCTGCGACGGGTTTTTGTTCACCGGCGGGCGTCCCAACATCCACCCCGAGGAATATGGCGAAGAACCGACCGAGAAACACGGCGCTTTCGACCGCGCGCGCGACGCGATCACGCTGCCCTTGGTGCGCGCCTGTGTCGAACGCGGTCAGCCGTTCTTTGGGATCTGTCGTGGCTTTCAAGAGGTCAACGTGGCCATGGGCGGCACGCTGCACCCTGAAATTCGCGAATTGCCGGGCCGGATGAACCATCGCATGCCGCCCGAAGGCACGTTGGAAGAGGCTTTCGCCTTGCGTCACAAGGTTTTTCTGGAGCCGGGCGGAAAGTTTGCGCAGCTTTTCGGGGCCGATGAGGTATTGACCAACACCTTGCACGGGCAGGGAATTTGCCAGCCCGGGCCGCGCATCGTGATCGAGGGCCGCGCCGAAGATGGCACGCCAGAGGCGATCTATGTCGATGACGCGCCGGGCTTTGCGCTCGCGGTGCAATGGCATCCGGAATGGAATGCATCGCAAGACCCGGTGTCGCGGCCGTTGTTTGAAGCTTTTGGCGATGCGGTGCGGGCTTGGGCGGCCGCGAAACGCGGCTAAACGCTCATGTCAGGTATTTCGTGGCTTCCTTGCGGGCAAAGGGCTTGAGCCTGTCGCCATGGGCGGCCAGCCAGTCGCGCACCGCTTGCGCATCATGTTTGGACAATTCGCGCAGCCACCAGCCGATGGCCTTTTGAAGAAACCAGTCCCGTTCGGGGGCAAGCGTTTCACACCACCCCAGAACGCGGGCGCGGATCGCCTGCTCTTCCGCGCTTGGATTGTTCGATTTGGTAAAGGGCAATGTGATGACGAGCGCAGCGCGCCGGGTCCACATGTTCGAATTCTGCAACCAGCCTTCAACGTGATCGATCCGCTCCGGCACGGCCAGAAGCCGCCGACCCCCGGCATTACAGGCATGATCGGCCACCGCCCAACCCTGAAAATCCGGCGCCCAGCTTGCGATCAGATCCCACACCGCATCGTCAGGGCGGATGCGCGCTTGGGTCAGCAGTTTCGTGGCGGCAATCATCGCCTCATGCACATCCGACCGCCACAGCCCTTCGGCCAGCGCGATCCGTTCGTCGAGCGTGCATTGCGCACGCCACAGCCGCGCCATGTCTTCGATCAGCGGAACGGTGATCCCCAGATAGCGCCGGTCGATCTTGTGATAGGCGGCGGCCCCCGCTGCCCGTTCCGCGTCACCGCAGCTTTCCAGCGTCGCGAGGGCTTCCTCGACACTTGGCGGCGGGCCAAGGTCTTCCTCCTCGGCCTCCGCATATTGCGTATATTCTGCATCAGAGGCCGCATAGGCGGCAGCTTCGGCGGCCAGCCGTGCCTCTTCTTCGGTCATCGGGCGGTCTTCGGCCACGATCACCCGGCTGCGGCGCTTGCGGCCCATTATTCCACCGTCACCGATTTGGCGAGATTGCGCGGCTGGTCCACGTCGGTCCCCTTGGCGATGGCTGTGTGATAGGCCAGCAGTTGCGCGGGCAGCGCATAAAGGATCGGCGCAAAGGGCTCGGCCACTTCGGGCAGGCGCAGATGCGCCCATGTGCCCTCTGCCGCGCTGTTGACGCCTTTGCCATCGGTCACCAAAAGCACCTTGCCGTGGCGCGCCATAACCTCTTGCATGTTTGACACGGTCTTGTCGAACAGCCGGTCATGCGGGGCGAGCACGATCACCGGCACCGTGCGGTCAATCAGCGCGATGGGACCGTGTTTCAATTCGCCCGACGCATAGCCCTCGGCATGGATGTAGCTGATTTCCTTGAGTTTCAGCGCCCCTTCCAAGGCCAGCGGATACATCGGCCCGCGCCCAAGGAACAAAATATCCTGCGCCTCGGCCAATTGTCCGGCGAGCTTGGCGATCTCGTCCGAGGTGGCCAGAGCGGCATTCATCAGGCCGGGCAGGGCGCGCAATGTATCAAGATGCGCCCCAAATTCTGCCGATGTCAGCTTACCCCGGTCGCGCCCGGCCTTCAGGGCCATTACGGCAAGCGCAAGCAATTGACAGGTAAACGCTTTTGTCGAGGCGACGCCGACCTCGACCCCCGCAAGGATCGGCAATGCCACGTCGGCTTCGCGCGCGATCGACGATGTGGCGACATTGACCACCGCCACTGTCTTGTCGACCTTGCCCGCACAATAGCGCAGCGCGGCCAGCGTATCGGCGGTTTCGCCCGATTGGCTGACGAACAGCGCAAAGCTGGCCTTGGGCAGCGGCGGTTCGCGGTAGCGAAACTCCGAGGCGACATCGATTTCACAGGGCAGGCCGGCCAAGCTTTCAAACCAGTATTTCGCCACCGAACAGGCGTAGAAGGCCGTACCACAGGCCACCAGCGTCAACCGCTCAATGTTGGAAAAGTCTAAGTCTTGGGGCAGATTCACGCCGTCTGCCGTTAGATAATGTCGCAAAGCGTCACCCAAGACCACGGGTTGCTCGGCGATTTCCTTGGCCATGAAATGCTTGTAGCCCGCCTTTTCCACCTGCGTGGCGCTGCTGTTGACCACGGTTTGCTCGCGCTGCACGACCACGCCGTCATGGTCAAAAATCGCGACGCCCGCGCGGGTGACAAAGGCGTAATCGCCTTCCTCAAGATAAGTGATCCGGTCAGTGAAGGGGGCAAGCGCAATCGCATCCGAGCCCACAAACATTTCGCCTTCGCCATGGCCGATGGCGAGCGGCGAGCCTTTGCGCGCCGCGATCATCAGATCGTCTTGCCCCTCAAACAGCCACAAAAGCGCAAAGGCCCCCTCAAGCTTGTTCAAGGTGGCAATCGCCGCCGCATGCGGGTCCATGCCGCGATCCATATGCAGCCGCGTCAAAAGCGCCACGGTTTCGGTATCGGTCTGGGTTTCGGGGGTGATGCCTGCCCCAGCCAGTTCGGCGCGCAAGTCGCGGAAATTCTCGATGATCCCGTTATGCACCACCGCCACCGGGCCCGAACGATGCGGATGCGCATTGCCGGTGGTGGCGGCGCCGTGGGTCGCCCAGCGGGTGTGGCCAATGCCAATCCGGCCCGCAAGCGGTTCATGCACCAAAAGGTCGGACAGGCTGGCCAGTTTGCCCACCGCGCGACGCCGGTCCAGCCGGCCCGCGTTCACCGTGGCGATGCCTGCGCTGTCATAGCCGCGATATTCAAGCCGCTTGAGGGCTTCGACCAACAGCGGGGCGACTTCGTGCTTGCCCAAAATGCCAATGATGCCGCACATTTACGCCCCCTTACCCTGCGCGGCCTTTTTCGCGCGCAACATCTCGAACAGTTTCGTGGCCAGACCGGGTTTGGTCACTTGTTTCGCGCGACCAAGTGCCAAAGCCCCAGCAGGCACATCTTCGGTGATGGTCGAGCCGGACCCCGTCAGCGCGCCATCGCCCACCGTCACCGGCGCGACCAGCATCGTGTCAGAGCCGATGAACGCATTGGCGCCAATCACGGTGCGATGCTTGGACACCCCGTCATAATTGCACGTCACCGTGCCCGCACCGATATTCGTGCGCTCGCCCACAACGGCATCGCCCAGATAGCTCAGATGCCCCGCTTTCACGCCCTCGCCA
The DNA here is from genome assembly GCF_020023995.1 of Rhodobacter sp. TJ_12. Classification (GTDB taxonomy): domain Bacteria; phylum Pseudomonadota; class Alphaproteobacteria; order Rhodobacterales; family Rhodobacteraceae; genus Rhodobacter. The sequence goes on from NZ_NRRD01000007.1 coordinate 106,967, forward strand.
AGGGCGGCGTTTTTTAACTCGACGAAATTGCCGATATGCACATCTTCGGCCAGTTCGGTGCCACCGCGCAGTCGCGCGAAGGGGCCGATCGTCGAGCCGCGCGAAATATGGCAATCTGCCAAATGGCAAAAGGCTTCGATCCGCGCGCCGCTTTCAACCGTCACGCCGGGGCCAAAGACAAGGTTCGGGCCCAGCACGACATCGCGCCCGATCCATGTATCCAGCGCGAAATAAACCGTTGCCGGGTCGACCATGGTGACGCCGTTTTCCAACGCCTCGGCGCGGGCGCGGGCCTGAAACAGGCTTTCGGCGCGGGCCAGTTCGGCGCGCGTATTGATGCCCAAAGTCTCTTCTTCCGCGCAGCGCACAACCTCGGCGACATAGCCTTTTTCGCGTGCCCCCGCGATGATGTCAGTCAAATAGTATTCGCCCGCCGCATTGTCGTTTTTCAATTCGCGCACCAAAAGCGCCAGCAACGAGGCATCGCAGCAGATCACCCCGGAATTGCACAAGGTGATCGCGCGTTCCGCCTCGGTCGCATCTTTGTATTCGACGATGCGTTCAAGCCGGTCTCCTGTGGCCACCAACCGCCCATAGCGGCCCGGATCGGCGGCTTCAAAGCCCAGCACCACCACATCGGCGGTGCTTTCGGTCAGCGCCTCAAGCGTTTCGGGGCGAATGAAAGGCGTGTCGCCGTAAAGCACCACCACCTTGCCCTCAAAGCTTGGGATCTGCAAAAGCGCTTGGGCGACCGCATGGCCGGTGCCCAATTGCTCGGGCTGATAGGCGATTTCCGCCTCGGGGTCGAATTTGGCGACCGCCTTCGCCACCGCTTCGGCCCCATGGCCAACCACCACCACCGATTTTTCGGGTGCCAGCCGCCCGCCCGCCGCCAAAGCATGCGCCACCAGCGGCGCGCCGCCAATCTGATGCAATACCTTGGGAAGGTCGGAATTCATGCGGGTGCCTTGGCCCGCGGCCAAGACGACAAGCGCAACTGCCATGAGGATCCCTTTTCTTCTGCTCTGGCCTGTTTTACCGATACCATATCTCCTCGCAAGAGGGCGGGGATCACACAATCTTTCGGGGGCGTAACAGTGGCGACGGTGGTTTTCGATCTGGATGGCACGCTTGTGGATACTGCGGCCGATCTTGTGGCGGCGGCGAATGCCTGCTTCGCCGCGCGCGGCATGGGCACGCCGCTCGACCCGATAGCGGATGCGAAAACCGCCTTTCATGGGGGCCGGGCGATGCTGGCGTTGGGCCACGCGCGCCATGGCACCGCCGATGCCGCGAGCCTGATCGAAGAGGATTACCTGCGCCTGTTGGCCCATTACGCCGATCATATTTGCGTGCATTCAAGGCTTTATCCGGGCGCGGCGGGGGCGGTGGCCACGTTGCGCAGCGCGGGGTATCGCACCGCGATCTGCACCAACAAGCCAGAGGTGCTGGCGCGGGATCTGATTGATGAACTGGGCGTGGCCAGCCTCTTTGATGCCTTGATCGGGGCCGATACGTTGCCCACCCGCAAGCCCGATCCCGCGCCGTATCACGCGGCGGTGGCGCGTGCGGGGGGGGTGGTGGCGCGTTCGCTGTTGATTGGCGATACCGAAACCGACCGCGAGACCGCGCGCGCCGTGGGGGTGCCCTGCGTGTTGGTGGGCTTTGGTCCTGAAGGGGGGGCGATTTCTCGGCTGGCCCCCGAAGCGATGCTGGACAGCTATGCCGATCTGTCGGGCGTGATGGCACGGCTTTTGCCTTTGCATGGCTGAGCGCGCCCTTCCGCGCCGGGCCGGGCTGTTCATCCTGGCTGTGGTCTTTATCGATATGGCGGGGCTGGGGCTGATTATCCCGGTCTTGCCCCGGCTGATCGAAGAGGTGGGCGGCATCGCGGTTTCGGATGCGGTGCAGGTGGGGGGCTGGCTTTATGCCAGCTATGCGCTGGCGCAATTCACGGCCGCGCCCTTGATGGGGGCGCTGTCGGATCGGTTCGGGCGGCGTCCGCTGTTGCTGTTGGCATTGGCGGGGCTTTGCGTCGATTATCTGCTCTATGCGCTGGCGCCCAATTTGGCGTGGCTGTTCGTCGCGCGAATTACCGCAGGCATTTGCGGGGCGACGCCGGTGATCGCCAATGCCTATGTGGCCGATATTACCCCGGCAGGGGAGCGTGCGCGCGCCTTTGGGCGCTTGGGCGCGGCGCTCGGTTTGGGCTTCGTGATGGGGCCAGCCCTTGGCGGGCTTTTGGGCACCTTGGGGCCGCGCGTGCCGTTTTGGGTGGCGGCGGGCTTGGCGGGGATGAACCTGGTCTGGGGAATTTTCTTTTTGCCCGAAACGCTTGCGCGCGGAAAACGGCGTGCGATCCGCTGGCGTGAGGCAAACCCCTTTGGCGTCTTTGCGGTGTTTCGCCGGGCGCGGGGGACCACGCGGCTTCTGGTGGTCTTTGTGATTTATGCCTTCGGCTCGGCCATCTATCCGGCGATTTGGCCGTTTTGGGGGATCGCGAAATTCGGCTGGTCAGAAGCGGTGATCGGCCTGTCCCTGGCTGCATTCGGCATTGTTTGGGCGGTCTTTCAAGGCGTGCTGACCGGCCCCGCCGTTGCCTGGCTGGGGGAGCGGCGCGCCGCGCTTTTGGGGCTGATGATCGCTTGGCTTGCCGCTGCTGGCTATGGGTTTGCGGGTGGGATCGGCGCGGTGGTCTTGCTGTTGCTGTTTCACGGGCCTGAAGGCTTTGCCCAGCCCGCGCTCACAGCGATGATGTCGCGCGCGGTGCCTGAAGAAGAACAAGGTGCCCTGCAAGGCGGCATCGGCGCACTGGGCAGCCTGGCGATGCTGGCAGGGACCTTGTTCTTTGCGCAGGTTTTTGGCTATTTCCTCTCAGACGCCGCGCCGGTGCAAAGCCCCGATGCTGCTTTTTTCATTGCCGCGCTTGTGCTTGCGGTGCCTTGTTTGATCTTTGCCTTGCAAAAGGACCCCGCCGATGGATGACACTTTGGAAGTCTTTAGCGGCAATTTCACCCAACAAGAGCCGATTTCCGAGGCCGGGATCGCTGCGGCGCTGGCGGTTTTGCAATCTGGTCGCTTACACAGATACAACATTTCACCGGGTGAAATTGGCGAGGTGGCGGCGCTAGAGGTCGATTTTGCAACATTTACCGGGGCGCGCTATTGTCTTGCCGTGGCCTCGGGGGGGTATGCGTTGGGCTGCGCTTTGCGCGCCCTTGGCGTGGGGCCGGGGGATCGGGTTTTGACCAATGCCTTCACGCTTGCCCCGGTGCCGGGGGCGATTGCCGCGCTGGGGGCCGAGCCGGTCTTTGTCGAGGTGACCGAGGATCTGGTGATCGATCTCGATGATTTGGCCGACAAGGCCACCTCCGCCGGGGCCAAAGTGCTAATGCTAAGCCATATGCGCGGCCATTTGTGCGATATGGACCGGTTGATGGAGATTGCCGAGGCCGCCGGGCTGCAGGTGATTGAAGATTGCGCGCATACGATGGGGGCTGCGTGGCGCGGCACGCCCTCTGGCCGACACGGGATCATTGGGTGTTATTCCACCCAGACCTACAAGCATATGAATTCCGGCGAGGGCGGCTTGATCGTTTCCGACGATCCGGTGGCGATGGCGCGGATGATCTTGCTGTCGGGCAGCTATATGCTTTTTGATCGGCACCGCGCCACGCCCCCGCCCGAGGTGTTTGAGGGCTTGAAATACAACACGCCCAATGTCTCGGGGCGGATGGACAATCTGCGCGCCGCGATCTTGCGCCCGCAAATTGCCGAATTGCCGGAAAAGATTGCCCGTTGGACCGCGCTTTACCGCGCGCTGGAGGCGGGGCTTTCTGCCACGCCGGGTTTGCGGGTGATCCCGCGTCCCCAAGAAGAGACCTTTGTGGGCTCTTCTTTCCAGTTCCTGCTGCCCGGCTGGGCCGCGCCGCGTATCTTGTCGCTCGTGGCGCGCTGCGCTGCGCGCGGGGTCGAGCTGAAATGGTTCGGGGCCGAGGAACCCGTTGCCTTCACCTCGCGCCATCAAAGCTGGCGCTATGCCCCCGCGCAGCATCTGCCGCGCACCGATCACGTTCTCGCGGGACTGCTCGATTTGCGTCTGCCGCTCACCTTCTGTGAGGCGGATGCGGCGACCATCGCCCGTATTTTGGATCAGGAGGTTCGGCGGATGTGATCCGCCGCGGTCGGGTTAGCTGCCCGAGGCCATATTGGCTTCGGCCATGCGCTCTTGCCAGATCGCATTGTTGATCGGCGCTTCGGCCAGCGCGAATTCAAAGCTGGCAAAGGCACAGGGCAGGCGCAGCGTGATATCGGCAAGCGCCAGACGCTCCAGACCGAAATCATGGCCCGCCACTTCTTCGGACATCAGTACGATGGAGATGTCGGGGCGGCCTTCGCGCAGGCGCATCAGGCTTTCCGCCATCGTCGCCACGCCGCCCAGCGTGTCAAGGTCAACGATCAACAGCGCGCCATGGGGCGCGGACCAGATCGGCGAAGTCGGGTGCAGCGCGGCAATACGGCGGAACGGCAGACCGTGTTCAGAAATCCATTCGACACAGGGCAGATCGGCCCCGGCGCGGCGCGACAGGAGCAAAACCAGCGAAACATCGTCGACATCAAGTGCGTGGAACTTCGGCGCCGCTTGGGGAAGCGACGCCGAAGCCGGTTGTGTGGTGGTGTCCTGCGCGGAGAGCTCGGCGGTGGGGGCCGCCTCGGGGGAAAGTTCGGAGGAGAGATCCGCGACATCGGTCTTCGCCGGCGTCATCGGCAGCCGGTGCAGGGGCGTCACGCGGGTGAACCCCGCGCTGAAGCCTTCGCTGAAGCCCCGGTGATAGGCCGCCCGCTCGGCGCGTTGGGCCTGTTCCTTGCTCACCGAGGTGGAGGTGGTTGCAAAAGGGGCCCGAAGACGCGCGGCCAGCCGCCCAAACCACGGCCCAAGCGCGGAAACGTTCTGCGCGGGATGCGGGGTACTGTGAAGCCAGACCATGGGACGTCCCTTCTTTAACCTAATTGCAAGGTTAATTGGCGTTAGGGAAATCTGGCAAGGGGTCTGAGGGGGTCAAAATACACTCATAAGTATAGTTTAGCGCTACAAAAGTAAGGGATGGGGAGCTTCCGCCCTTGGTTTATGCGCCTGCATTGGCCTGATTTTGTGGGGCCCCGGGGGTGCTGGGGGGTACAACCCTTGCGCGTGTCGCGGACCAAACGGCGGGCAAGGCGATCAAGGCGGCGGCCACCGGGTCGCTGGGCGGCGCGCCCGGCGCGGCATGGCGCAAGGGCGTATCGATCGCCTTCAGCGTGCGGTGCAGCCGCTCTGCGCCCATCAAGGCGGCCGAGCCCGCAAGCTTGTGCGCAAGGGCCGCCGTGGCCGCCGGTTCGGCCTGTGCCGCCGCGGCGGTAAGGCGCGGCAGCATCGCCTCGGCTTCGTTCATGAACTGGTTGAGCGTTTGCGCCATCAGCTCGTCGCCCAGAGATTGCGCAAGGTCGGTATGGGTTTCGATATTGAGCAAGGGCGCATCGGCGGCGGGCGCCTTGGAGCCGTTGCTGGCGGTGCCATTGGGCTTGGTTGGGCTGGTTCGGGGCAGGGGCACGCGCGTCGGTGCCGGGGGCGTGAGCGCAACAGCCGGTTGCGGCGCGGGGGCGGCGGGCTTGGGCGCGGCGCTGGTCTTTGCAAGCCGCCCGCCCTCGCGCAGTTCGTCGGCCAGCACCTGTTCGAGGATCTTGCGCGTGATCGGCTTGGCAATCACCCGGCACACGCCAGCCGCTTCCAGCCGCGCCCGCGCCTCTGGCAAGACATTGGCGGTGACCGCGATCACCGGTGTATGCTTGTTGGGACCATCGCCCGCGCGAAGGGCCTCGGTCGCCTCGATCCCGTTCATGCGCGGCATGTTCAAATCGATCAAGATCACGTCAAAGCGCCGTTTCTGCGCCGCCTCGACGCCTTCTATCCCGTCGCGCGCCTCGTCGAAAAGGTGGCCGCCCCGGCGCAGCATCTCGCACAGCACGACACGGTTGATGTCATTGTCCTCGACCACCAGAACCTCGATCGGGCCTTCGATCGGGCCTTGGGCCGGCGTTTGGGGGCCGGAGGGGGCGCTCTCACCGTTGCCGGCGGCCGGTTCGGCGCGGCGCGGGGTCAAGACCAAGGGCGTATCGGCCGACACATGGATCGGGGCTTCGGGTTCGTCCCCCCAATTGAGGGGGGCGGGCTTGGGCGCGGATGTGGCGGCGGGGGCCGTCTCGGGCACCTTGAGAACCACCGGCGCGGGGACGGTAAACCAGAAAGCCGCGCCCTGACCCGGCTCGCTTTCGACGCCGATTTCGCCGCGCATCGCCCGCACAAGACGGCGGGCAATCGACAGGCCAAGACCGGTCCCCGTCGCCTCGCGCGACAATTCTGGGTCAAGCGTCACGAAATCGTCGAAGATCCGTTCCGTCTGATCGGGCGGAATGCCGATCCCGGTGTCGATCACGCGATATTCAAGCGTGTTCTGGTCGCGGTGATATTCCACCTCAATCGACACGGTCCCGTCGCGGGTGAATTTGATCGCATTGCTGACGAGGTTGATCAGCACTTGCCGGATACGCAGCGCATCGCCTTCGACTGCGGCGGGCAGATCGCCCTCGGCATGGGCCAAAAGCCGGTCGCCGCGCGCGGCAGCGGTGCCCGCCTGCATCTGCACCACCTCGTCAGCCACGGCCATCGGTGCATAGGGCGCACGGGTGAGCGAGAATTTCCCCGCATCAAGCCGTTCCACGTCCAGCGTGTTGTTGACATGCGACAGAAGAATTTCGCCCGCCTTCTGCATCGAGCTGACAAAGCGGCGCTGGGTGTCATCCAGCTCGGTTTCGCTCAGCAGGTCGACCGTGCCCAAAAGCCCGTTGAGCGGGTTGCGCATCTCGTGGCTCATCACCGCGACAAATTCGGATTGCGCGCGTTCGCCCGCCATCGCGGCATCGCGCGCGTCGATCAACTCTTGCTCGGCAGCCACCCGGTCGGTGATGTCGCGCAGATATCCCACGAAAATTTCCGATTTGCCGATCCGCGTTGCGGTGACCGACAGCTCTGCCGGGAACAATTCGCCGTTCTTGCGCCGCGCCTGCAGGCCAATCAGCCCATGCCCGGCGATGCGCGGCACGCCCCCCGCACGATAGCGTTTGAAGCCCGAGTCATGCGCGGATTTCATGTGATGGGGCACGATCAACTCGGTCATCGGCGCGCCGATCGCCTCTTCGCGGCTGTAGCCAAAGACCTTTTCGGCAGCGCCATTAAATTCGATCACCCGCGCATCCTGATCGACCACGATCACCGCATCGATCGAGGTGCCGATCACCGCTTCAAGCCGTGCTTTGGCGGAGGAAAGCGATTGCGTCTGATTGCGCCCATAGCGCCACAGCCACCATGTTCCGACAAAGCCCGCCGAAACCGTCGCCAGAAGCGCGGCCGTTAACGTGGCCAGCCGGATCAGCGAGTCAAACACCTGCTCGCGCTGCTCCATCGCGCGCTCGGCAAAGGCGCGCACCCCATCAAGCGACAGGGTGCGGACATCTTGCATGACTGCGGTGGTCGTGGCGCGCAACTCGGGCAAGGCCGCGGCCAATGTCTTGGGCCCGGCGTCGATCCGGGCGGCCGTCTCTTCGGTAAAGCTTTCGATCCGGTCGAGCGCCGTTGCCGCCGGGGGCGAGATCAGCACATCCGCAAAGCCGCTGCCTTCGGTAATCGTCTGCACGCGCGCATAAAAGATATCGAAGTTGCGTACGAAATCGGCCAGCGTTTTCGGGTCCGCTGGGTTGGCACGCAACAGCGCCGCATCCATGTGGAAATATTCCACCTCGAGTTGCGCAAGCGTCCATTGCAGGCTGTCAGAATTGGCGATCGCCAGATGGTCAATCTCTGAGCGGACCGAAACGCCATAGCGATAAAGCCCGGCCACCGCGCCAAACAGCAACACCACAAGACCCGCGAAAAGCAGGTTGCGCCAGGGCTGCGGAGGATCGCGGAACGGGTTTCGACTTTCGTGCATCAGCTCTTCGGGGGCGGTTCTGGGCGCAGGTTACGGCAGAACCTCGATCCGGTCCACCTGCCAGACCGAGCGGGAATAGACGATCTCATTGCGATAATCTGGTCCCTGATCATAGGGATAAACGAGCCATAACGGCCCTTTTTCTCGGATCGTCATCATTTGCCCGTCACGGCGATCGGCCAAAAGCGGGCTGGAGGGGCCAAGTTCCGCAACCGGGATATCCACCGCGTAATCATTCAGCGCGCGCACCCGCAAGACCCCGCGCGTCACCCCGAGCCGGTCCGCAAGGGCTTGCAGATCGACCCCGTCGAACTGCATCACGCCGCTGGTCCAGATTGTCGAGGTGGCAAAACCGTTGCGCGGTAATGCATTGAGCATGGCCGCATCGAAGCGGGCGGCGCGGCCCCCTTGCGGTGCGCTGCCATTGCCGGTGGCGATGGCGCCCGTGACGGTCAGCAGCACGCGCCCGCGCGGAATGTCAAGCGGCGCAAGCGCCGCTGTTGGTGTGGCGGCGGTGTCGGTTTTCGCCGCAGGCTCCGAAGTCAGTTGCGGCGGCACGATTTGCAGGGCCTGCGCGTAAAGGGCCGAAATCACTCCGGCGCCCCCGATCAGGCACAGGAGCAACACGGCGACCACCGCCGATCTTTTGATGGGCACTCTGTTCCCCTCCGAACCCGCGCGACGGACGCAGTTTCGCATAGCCTTCCTGCCACACCACAGGTGGATAAGTATATGGGGCTAGCCCTAAGTGTGCCCCTTGCACTACCTTGGGTAGTATGCTTGGTGCTTAGGGCGAAGCCGGGAAAAACAAACCCGCGCCTCTCTTGCAATGGCTCCGGTTCTTTAAGATTACCTTTGGAGCGGACCGGGCAGGGGGTAAATCTGGTCCCGCGGCCGGGGGGGCTGCAGGGCAATTTCGGAGGTGAGTGTGAAACTGTTGATTGCCGACGATCATGACCTTGTGCGTGACGCGATCGCTGCGTTGCTGCGCACGGGGGGGTGTGAAGAAGTCGCTGTGGCGGGCAATCTTTCCGAAGCGCTTGACCAAGTCGCAGCCGAAGGTCCGTTCGACCTTGTGCTTCTGGATTATGACATGCCGGGCATGGATGGGCTGAACGGGCTGACGCAGATGAAGCAGCAATATCCCGATCAAGCTGTGGCGATCATTTCCGGCGTGGCGCGCCCGGCTGCAGCGCGCGAGGCGCTGGATGAAGGTGCGATTGGCTTTGTGCCAAAGGCGCTGCCCGCGCGTTCGATCATCGGCGCGGTAACGCTCATGGCGTCCGGATCGGTCTTTGCGCCCTTCGATTTTCTTAAGCAAGACGATGCGCCCACGATGGGCGGGCTTTCCCCGCGTGAAACCGAGGTGTTGCGCGGCATTTGCGCCGGGCGTACCAATAAGGAAATCGCGCGCGAGATGGACCTTCAGGAAGTCACGGTGAAGCTGCATGTGCGCACGCTGACCCGCAAGATCGGGGCGCGCAACCGCACCCATGCGGCGATGATCGCGCGCGAACATCACTGGTTTTGATCCGTTCCTTCGGGGGCGTTGACGGAGCCGGCGCCGCGAAGTGCCGCGCCAGATGGAATTTAGACCGTCTTGCGATAATTTTGGAGGCGGCGCCTGGGACACCGCCTCCTGCCGCCGGATCGAGATTGCTCGGCGGGCTTCCGGATCTCTGGTTGGGACGGCGAGAGCCGGAAAACGGTGTCAGCGGGGCGAGGGGAAACTCACCACTTCGGCGGAATGTATAGGGGTGCATTCCGCCAACGTCCGGCCCAGAGGAAGGCGCGGAAACACCACCGGCTCCATCTGTTCGATGGCTTGATGGAGAGAAGCTGCCACTTCTTCCAGGCCTTCGTTGCGGCAATAGTCATTCATCTCGATCAGCACGGCATACATCCATGCATGCTGGCTCGCTTTCGCAATTGTGCTCACGGCATCCTCGGCTGCGCAGCTATCCCTATTTGACGACATTTACCATTTTTTTCCAAGGCTTCACGGGATCGAGAGTTTAGCGCAAACACGCAAAAGTGCGCTTTATATACAAAAGGCGTGTGACGTTCCGTCAGACTTTGGTTTAGGCCGCGCCGCCGCTTGACGGAATCGCATTTCCGGGCAATGAAATGAACGTGCGTTCAATAAGGGCGTCAAAAGGCCCAAATCGACCGGGCCGGCAGCATTCGGGAGGAGAGAATGTTCGAAGCTTCGATGCGGTTCGATCTGGGAGAGGATATCGCGGCGCTGCGCGACATGGTGCAGGGCTGGGCGCGCGCCCGGCTGGGCCCGCTGGCTGAAAAGGTGGACAAAGACAACCTTTTCCCAAATGAACTTTGGGCTGAAATGGGCGAATTAGGCCTTTTGGGGATTACCGTGCCCGAAGCTTATGGCGGTTCTGGTATGGGCTATTTGGCGCATGTTGTGGCAACCGAAGAAATTGCCCGCGTTTCGGCGAGCATCTCGCTCTCTTACGGGGCGCATTCAAACCTATGCGTCAACCAGTTGAAGCTGAACGGAACCGAGGCGCAAAAAGCAAAATACCTGCCCGATCTGGTGGCGGGCCGCAAAATCGGCGCGCTGGCGATGAGCGAAAGCGGCGCGGGGTCGGATGTGGTGGGCATGAAGCTGCGCGCGGTCAAGCGCGACGGGCATTATCTGCTCAATGGCCATAAATACTGGATCACCAATGGCTGCGATGCCGATACGCTGGTGGTTTACGCGAAAACCGCCCCCGAAGCGGGGTCGAAGGGGATCACCGCCTTCATCGTTGAAAAGGGGATGAAAGGCTTCACCACCAGCCAGCATTTCGACAAGTTGGGGATGCGGGGTTCGAACACGGCACAGCTTTTCTTTGATGATTGCGAAGTCCCCGAAGAAAACGTGCTTGGCCAAGAAGGCAAGGGGGTGCGCGTGCTGATGTCGGGGCTCGACTATGAGCGCGTGGTGCTGTCGGGCATTGGCACAGGGATCATGATGGCCTGTCTCGATGAGGTGGTGCCCTACGCGAAAGAGCGGCACCAATTCGGCCAGCCGATTGGTAATTTCCAACTGATGCAGGCGAAAATCGCCGATATGTATGTCGCCACCAACACCGCGCGCGCCTACACCTATGAGGTGGCCAAGGCCTGTGATCGGGGCGAAGTCACCCGCCAAGATGCCGCCGCGACGGTGCTTTATGCCTCTGAACAGGCGATGGTGCAGGCGCATCAGGCTGTGCAGGCTTTGGGCGGGGCGGGGTTCCTCAATGACGCGGTCGTGTCGCGATTGTTCCGCGATGCGAAGCTGATGGAAATCGGCGCGGGCACCTCGGAAATTCGGCGCATGTTGATCGGGCGCGAATTGGTGGGCGCGCAATGAAGCTGACCTCCGCAATCATTCCCGCGTCAGAGACCTTTCGCGCCAACCGCGCGGCGCATCTGGCGATGCTCGATCCGGTGCGCGCAGCGGCAGCCTTGGCCGCGGCCGGCGGGGGCGCAGCGGCGCAAGAGCGCCATACCGCGCGCGGGAAAATGGCTCCGCGCGAACGGGTTGCCGCTTTGCTCGACCCCGGTTCTCCCTTTCTTGAAATTGGCGCCACCGCCGCACATGGGCTCTATGATGGTGCCGCTCCTTGTGCGGGGGTTATTGCCGGGGTGGGGCAAGTCTGCGGGCAGGAGGTGATGGTGGTCGCCAATGATGCCACGGTGAAGGGCGGCACCTATTACCCGATGACGGTGAAAAAACACCTGCGCGCGCAAGAAATTGCCGAGGAATGCGCGCTGCCCTGCCTTTATCTGGTGGATAGCGGCGGCGCGAACCTGCCCAACCAAGATGAGGTCTTTCCCGACCGCGATCATTTTGGCCGCATCTTCTACAATCAGGCGCGGATGTCGGCTAAGGGCATTGCGCAAATCGCTGTGGTGATGGGCTCGTGCACGGCAGGTGGGGCCTATGTGCCCGCGATGTCGGATGTCACGATCATCGTGCGCGACCAGGGTACGATCTTTCTTGCGGGGCCCCCTTTGGTGAAGGTGGCGACGGGCGAGGTGGTCACCGCAGAAGATTTGGGCGGCGGCGATGTGCATACGCGGCTTTCGGGTGTCGCAGATTATTTGGCCGAAGATGATGCCCATGCGCTGGCGCTCGCGCGGCGCGCGGTGGGCAACCTGAACCGCACCAAACCCACCACAGTGGCGTGGCAAAGCCCCGAAGAGCCCGCCTATGACCCCGAGGAAATTCTGGGCGTGGTGCCCGCCGATCTGCGCACTCCCTATGATATCCGCGAGGTGATCGCCCGCGTGGTGGATGGCTCGCGCTTTGACGAGTTCAAGGCCCGCTTTGGCGAAACCATCGTCACCGGCTTTGCCCATGTCATGGGCTGCCCGGTCGGCATTGTGGCCAATAATGGTGTGCTGTTCTCTGAGGCCGCACAAAAGGCCGCGCATTTCATCGAGCTGTGCTCCACACGCTCTATCCCGCTCGTTTTTTTGCAAAATATCACCGGCTTCATGGTCGGGCGCAAATATGAAAACGAGGGGATCGCCCGCCATGGGGCGAAAATGGTCACCGCCGTTGCCACCACTTCGGTGCCCAAAATCACCATGCTGGTGGGTGGCTCTTTCGGGGCGGGCAATTACGGTATGGCCGGGCGCGCCTATTCCCCCCGCTTTCTTTGGACATGGCCAAATGCGCGCATCTCGGTGATGGGGGGCGAACAGGCGGCAGGTGTTCTGGCCACCGTCCGGCGCGAGGGGATCGAGCGCAAGGGTGGCACATGGTCTGCCGAGGAAGAGGCTGAATTCAAGCGCCCCACGATCGAGATGTTCGAGCGTCAAAGCCACCCGCTTTATGCCTCGGCCCGGCTGTGGGACGATGGCATCGTCGATCCGCGCAAAACCCGCGAGATTTTGGCGCTCAGCCTGTCTGCCAGCCTGAATGCGCCCATCGCGCCGACGCAGTTCGGGCTGTTCCGAATGTAACTTTTCTGCCCTTTCCATCGGTATTTGCAGCCAGATGCGCGGTTTTAGCTTTCATCTTGCAACATATACCCAAGGGCACGGGGCCCCGCTCCGCATTGGCCAAGGGAGAGCGCCATGTTTTCCAAGATCCTGATCGCCAACCGGGGCGAAATTGCCTGCCGCGTGATCGACACCGCCCGGCGTTTGGGCGTCGCCACGGTCGCGGTGTATTCCGAGGCGGATGTCGGCGCGCGCCATGTGGCGTTGGCGGATGAGGCGGTGGCCATCGGCGGGCCGCGCCCGGCAGACAGTTATCTGCGGGGCGATGTGATCATTCAAGCGGCGCGCGACACCGGCGCGCAGGCGATCCATCCGGGCTATGGGTTCCTGTCTGAAAACCCCGATTTCGTCGAAGCGGTAGAAGCCGCAGGGCTGACCTTCATCGGCCCTTCGGCGGCGGCGATCCGCGCGATGGGGCTCAAAGATGCCGCCAAGGCGCTGATGGCCCAGGCGGGCGTGCCCGTGGTGCCGGGCTATCACGGTGACAACCAAGATCCCGAGCATTTGGCGGGGGCGGCAGAGGCTGTTGGCTTTCCGGTTTTAATCAAGGCCGTGGCGGGGGGCGGCGGCAAGGGCATGCGCCGGGTCGACCGCGCAGAAGATTTCATGGAGGCCCTCAAAAGCGCGCAGGGCGAGGCGCAAACCGCCTTTGGCAACCCCGCTGTTTTGATTGAAAAATATATCGAAATGCCGCGCCATATCGAGGTGCAGGTCTTTGGCGATGGCACCGAGGCGGTGCATCTGTTTGAGCGTGATTGCTCGCTGCAACGCCGCCATCAAAAAGTGATCGAAGAGGCCCCAGCCCCCGGCATGACCGATGAAATGCGCGCGGCAATGGGCCAAGCCGCCGTGCGCGCGGCACAGGCGATTGGCTATAGCGGCGCGGGCACGGTCGAGTTCATTGTCGACGGGGCCGAGGGGCTGCGCCCGGATCGGTTTTGGTTCATGGAAATGAACACCCGCCTTCAAGTCGAACACCCGGTGACCGAGGCGATCACCGGCATTGATCTGGTGGAATGGCAATTGCGTGTGGCAAGTGGTGCGCCTTTGCCCGCCCGCCAAGAGGCTTTGCAGATCAAGGGTCACGCCTTCGAGGCGCGCCTTTATGCCGAAGATGTCCCCGCAGGTTTTCTGCCTGCTACCGGCACGCTGGCCCATCTACACTTTCCCGCCGATGTGCGGGTGGACACCGGCGTGCGGCAAGGGGATGCAATCAGCCCGTGGTATGATCCGATGATTGCCAAGATCGTGACCCATGCGCCCACCCGCGCTGCCGCATTGAACCTTTTGGCCAGCGCGCTGACGCGCACAGAGGTGGCTGGGACCACCACCAATCTTGGGTTTTTGGCCCGGCTTGCGCGGCATCGCGGCTTTGCCGAAGGCGCGGTCGATACCGGGGTGATTGCGCGCGATTTGGAGCACCTTGCCGCGCCGACAGCGGTGCCCGCTGCCGCGCGCGCGCTTGCTGTGATTGCGGCGGCGGGGCTGCATGAAACCCCGGGCCAAGGCTTCACGCTTTGGGCCCCCCTGCGCCGTGCGGTGGATTTTGAGGACCCCGCCTTCGTGCAGATCACAGGGCCGAACCGGATCATGGTCGAGGTGGCGGGCAAGCAGCATGATTGTACCCTGCACCCCGATGGCTGGTGGGTCGATGGCCGCAAGACCGGGGCACGGTTCCATCGCACGGGGGATCAGATCACCGTCTTTTTGCAGGGCGCGCATGTCTTTGCCTGCCCCGATCCATTGGACCGCCAAGCGCATGGCCCTGCCTCTGATCTGACACTGGCGCCGATGCCGGGGCTGGTGAAGGCGGTCTTTGTCGCGCCGGGGCAGGTTGTCGCGCCGGGGGATCGACTTGCGGTGCTCGAAGCGATGAAAATGGAACATACGCTGTGTGCGGCTCGCGCCGGCGAAGTTGCACAAGTGCTGGTGGCGCCCGGCGCGCAGGTCGAGGCCGGCGCTGCGTTGATACGGCTGGCAGAAGAGGAGGAGGCGGCATGACGATCTTGCATCACGTGCCCGGATCGCGCTCGCATCGGGTGCTTTGGTTGCTGGAGGAACTGGGCGAAGAGACCGAGATTCGCACGTGGTCGCTGACCGGGGGTGATTTGCGCAGCCCCGAATTTCGCGCGCTGTCGCCTGCTGGGCGCATCCCCGCGCTTCAAATCGATGGGCAGGTGATTTTTGAATCCGGCGCCATCGTACAATATCTGACGGAAACCCGCGCCCGGCTGGCACCGGCGCCCGGCACAGCCGAGCGGGCGGCCTTTCTGGAATGGCTCAGTTTTGCGGAAACGCAGGCCAATATCCTGCAAGCGCTGAATATTCATCACATCTTCTTGCGCCCCGAAAGCGCGCGCTCTGTGCCCTTGATGACGCTTGAGACCAAGCGTTTGGCGGTGACGATGCAGGCCATGGAGGCGCATCTGACCGGGCGCGATTGGTTGCTGGATGAATTTTCGGCCGCAGATTGCATGTTTGGTTTCAACATGGATGCGATGTTTCGCTTTGTGCCGCGCGCGGGCTTTCCGGCGCTGAGCGCTTGGACCGCGCGCGCGCAGGCGCGGCCCGCGCATCAACGCGCAGTCGAAAAGGGCGGGGCCAGTATGTATGCGCAAGATTTTTACGAGCTGCCCGATGGCTGAGCGGGTCGAAATCGTGGAAATGGCGCCGCGCGACGGGTTGCAAAATGAAAAGCGCCCGATCCCGACGGCGGAGAAGATCGCGCTGGTGAATGCGCTTTCCAAGGTTGGCTACAAGCGGATCGAAGTGGCTGCCTTCGTGTCGCCCAAATGGGTGCCGCAAATGGCCGATGGGGCCGCAGTTCTGGCGGGGATCACGCGCGCGCCCGGCGTGCATTACACTGCGCTGACACCCAATCTGAAGGGCCTTGCCGCCGCGCGGGCTGCGCAGGTGGATGGGGTTGCGGTCTTTGCTTCGGCCTCCGAGGGGTTTTCGCAAGCCAACCTGAATTGCTCAATCGCGGAAAGCCTTGAGCGGTTTCGACCGCTGGTCGAGGCGGCGCGCGCCGCCAATCTGCCGGTGCGGGGCTATGTCTCGATGGTGACCGATTGTCCGTTTGAGGGGGCGATCCCGCCCGCGAAAGTGGCGCGGGTTGTGGCGCATCTGCGGGTGATGGGCTGCGATGAGGTGAGCCTTGGCGATACCATCGGCCAGGCGCATCCCGAAAGCGTGCGCGCGATGCTGGCGGCGGTGCTGGAGGAAATGGACCCCGCCCAGCTTGCTGGCCATTTCCATGATACCGCTGGACGCGCGCTGGACAATATCGAGGCAAGCCTTGCCCAAGGGCTGCGGGTCTTCGATGCCGCAGCCGGGGGTTTGGGCGGATGTCCTTATGCGCCCGGTGCGGCGGGAAATGTCGCAACAGAAGCCGTGGCGGCGCATTTGGCCCGGCTCGGCTATGAAACGGGGCTAAATATGGCGCAGCTTGCGCAGGCGGCGGCACAGGCGCTTGCGATGAAAGGAGAGCATCCATGACCGAGACGATCCGGCTGGAGCGGGACGGGCGGGGCGTGGTGACGCTTTGGCTTGCGCGGGCGCACAAGCATAATGCCTTGGATGCGCAGATGATTTCGGAAATCACTCAGGTGATCCGCCATCTGGGTCATGACGAGACCGTGCGCGTCGTGGTGCTGGCAGCAGAGGGAAAAAGCTTCTGCGCGGGCGGCGATCTACGCTGGATGCTGGCGAATATGACCGCCAGCGCCGCAGAGCGCGCGGCCTCGGCCCGCGCTTTGGCGGATATGTTGGCCGCGCTCGACACCTGCCCCAAACCGGTGATCGGGCGGGTGCAGGGCAATGCCTTTGGTGGCGGTGTCGGCATGATTTCGGTGTGCGATGTGGCCGTGGGCGTGCCCGCTGCGCGCTTTGGGCTGACCGAAACCAAGCTGGGCCTGACGCCTGCAACGATTTCGCCCTATGTCGTCGCGCGGATGGGGGCGGCGAAGGCAAGGCGGGTTTTCATGTCCTCGCGGCTGTTCGATGCGCAAGAGGCGCAGGCGCTCGATCTGCTGGCAAACGTCGTGCCCGAGCCCGATTTGGACGCCGCGGTTGAGGCCGAGGTGGCGCCCTATTTGGCCTGTGCGCCCGGGGCCGTGGCCGAGGCGAAAGCGCTGATACAGATGCTGGCCAAAGCGGGCGACTCAGCCCCGCAAGAGGCGACCATCGCCGCGCTGGTCAAACGCTGGGAAAGCGACGAGGCGCGAGAGGGAATCGCAGCCTTTTTCGAAAAGCGCGCGCCCCTTTGGACAATATGACCTTGTGAAGTGACGGAATCACAATACACTTTCCCGACGACGCCGATTCTCGGCCATTTCCCGCGATTTCGCGGGGTGAGACGTAATGCCGCATTGCGGCATGTCGATTCTGCGCTTGCGAGAGTCGCAAAAAACAGTGTGCATCGGTATACAAATTGCGCTTTTCGCCCCGAAACAGGGCTGCGCTCGGTTGACCGGCATGGGGGGGAAGGCTATTCCTCCCTTGATCCGGAAGCCGTGCGGGAAGGCGCGGCTCGGGGCAAGGAGGGGCTCTCATGCAAGATGCGTTGATGACCGGACTGTTGCGGGAATACCTGCCGATCCTCGTGCTGTTGGCGATGGCGATCGCCTTGGGATTGGTGCTGATCCTTGCCGCGGCAGTAATTGCGATCCGCAACCCGGACCCGGAAAAGGTCTCGGCCTATGAATGCGGGTTCAACGCATTTGACGATGCACGGATGAAATTCGACGTGCGGTTCTACCTCGTGTCGATCCTGTTCATCATCTTCGATCTGGAAGTGGCGTTCCTATTCCCTTGGGCGGTGTCGTTCGGGGAAATCTCGATGACGGCCTTTTGGTCGATGATGGTGTTTCTGGGTGTGCTGACTGTTGGCTTTGCCTATGAATGGAAGAAGGGGGCGCTGGAATGGGCGTGATGACCGGGCCGAATACGGCTGCCGCCGATATGGATGTAGCGGCCGCCGCGCTCAACCGCGACCTGCAAGACAAGGGCTTCTTGCTTACCACCGCCGAAGACATCATCAATTGGGCGCGCAACGGCTCGCTGCACTGGATGACCTTTGGTTTGGCCTGCTGCGCGGTCGAAATGATGCATACCGCGATGCCGCGCTATGATGTGGAACGCTACGGGTTTGCGCCGCGCGCCTCGCCGCGCCAGTCTGACGTGATGATCGTTGCGGGCACGCTGACCAACAAAATGGCCCCGGCATTGCGCAAGGTCTACGACCAGATGCCCGAGCCGCGCTATGTGATCTCGATGGGCTCGTGTGCGAATGGCGGCGGTTATTACCACTACAGCTATTCGGTGGTGCGCGGCTGTGACCGCATCGTTCCGGTCGATATTTACGTTCCCGGTTGCCCGCCCTCGGCAGAGGCGCTGATGTATGGTATCTTGCAATTGCAGCGCAAGATCCGCCGCACCGGCACGCTGGTGCGCTGAGGAGGGCAGAGGATGAGCGAACTGCTGCAAGAACTGGCTGCGCATATCGAAATGAAGCGCGCCGATGATGTTGTCTCGACCAAGGTCGAGTTTGACGAACTGACCATCACCGTCACCCCGGCGGGGATTTTGCGCTTTGTCGAATTCCTGCGCGACGATCCGACCTGCCGGTTTTCGACGCTGATCGACATCACCGCCGTGGACTGGCCCGAGCGTCAGGCCCGGTTTGAGGTGGTGTGGCACTTCCTGTCGATGTGGCGCAACCAGCGCATTCGCGTAAAGGCCAGCGTGCGCGAAGATGAAATGTGCCCCTCGATCGTCGATGCCTTTCCGGTGGCCAATTGGTATGAGCGCGAAATCTTCGACATGTTCGGCGTGATGTTCTCGGGTCATCCCGATTTGCGCCGCCTGCTGACGGATTACGGCTTCCGTGGCCATCCTTTGCGCAAAGACTTCCCGACCACGGGCTATGTTGAGCTGCGCTATGACGAAGTGCTCAAACGCGTGGTCTATGAGCCGGTCAAGCTGACGCAGGAATACCGGCAATTCGATTTCCTGAGCCCCTGGGAAGGCGCGCATTATGTGCTTCCCGGTGACGAGAAACAGGGCTGAGCCGTGGCGAAGGCCCTGGCGGTGAAGGAAGAAAGGTGAGGAGCATGGACGGCGACATCCGGCAGAATACCTATGACGACGGTTCGCATGATGTGCTGACCGGCGAACAAAGCATCCGCAACTTCAACATCAACTTCGGCCCGCAGCACCCTGCGGCGCACGGCGTGCTGCGGATGGTGCTGGAGCTTGACGGCGAGATCGTCGAACGGGCGGACCCGCATATCGGCTTGCTCCATCGTGGCACCGAAAAGCTGATGGAAAGCCGCACCTATCTGCAAAACACGCCCTATTTCGACCGGCTCGATTATGTGGCGCCGATGAACCAAGAACATGCCTGGTGCTTGGCGATTGAGCGTCTGACGGGCACCGTGGTGCCACGTCGCGCCTCGCTCATACGGGTGCTGTTTTCCGAAATCGGCCGTATTTTGAACCACCTGCTGAACGTGACCACGCAAGCGATGGACGTTGGCGCACTGACGCCGCCGGTCTGGGGCTTCGAGGAACGCGAGAAGCTGATGATCTTCTACGAGCGGGCCTGTGGCGCGCGTCTGCACGCGAACTACTTCCGCCCCGGTGGTGTGCACCAAGACCTGCCGCCCGCGTTGGTTGATGACATTGAGCAATGGGCGCATGAATTCCCGCAAAAGCTTGATGATATCGAGGGGCTCTTGACCGAGAACCGGATCTTCAAGCAGCGCAACGCCGATATCTGCATCATCACTGAAAAAGAGATCACCCAATGGGGCTATTCGGGGGTGATGGTGCGCGGCTCGGGGCTGGCGTGGGATTTGCGCCGCAGCCAACCCTATGAATGCTACGATGAATTCGACTTCAAAGTGGCTGTCGGCAAGAACGGCGATTGCTATGACCGCTATCTTGTCCGCATGGCCGAGATGCGCGAGTCGACCAAGATCATCTTGCAGGCGGTGGAAAAGCTGCGCGCGCCCGAAGGGCAGGGCGATATCTTGGCCCGAGGCAAGATGACCCCGCCCAGCCGGGGCGATATGAAAACCTCAATGGAAGCGCTGATCCATCACTTCAAACTTTACACCGAGGGGTTCAAAGTCCCTGCGGGTGAGGTTTACGCCGCCGTCGAGGCGCCGAAGGGCGAATTTGGCGTCTATCTGGTGGCCGATGGCACCAACAAGCCCTATCGGGCCAAGATCCGGGCGCCGGGCTATGCGCATCTGCACTCGATGGACGCTGTGGCCAAGGGCCACCAACTGGCCGACGTGTCGGCCATCATCGGCACGATGGATATCGTGTTCGGGGAGGTCGACCGCTAATGCTGCGCCGCTTGCATCATGAACAACCCGAAAGCTTTGCTTTCACGCCTGCAAACTTGGCTTGGGCCGAAGCGCAGATGACGAAATATCCCGAGGGTCGTGAAGCCTCGGCGATCATTCCGCTTCTGTTCCGCGCGCAAGAGCAAGAAGGCTGGCTGACCAAACCGGCGATTGAATATGTCGCCGATATGCTGGGTCTGCCCTATATCCGCGCGCTGGAAGTGGCGACCTTCTACTTCATGTTCCAACTCCAACCGGTTGGTTCGGTGGCGCATATCCAGATTTGTGGCACGACCTCGTGCATGATCTGCGGGGCCGAAGATCTGATGGCGGTGTGCAAACGCAAGATTGCCGCGCATCCGTTCGAACTGTCGGAAGATGGCAAGTTTTCGTGGGAAGAGGTGGAATGCCTTGGCGCCTGCGCGAATGCGCCGATGGCGCAGATCGGCAAGGATTACTACGAAGACCTGACCGAAGAGAGCCTTGAGGCGCTTCTGGAGGCGCTGGCCAAGGGGCAAACCCCGCGCGCCGGTTCGCAAACCGGGCGTTTCTCGTCCGAACCCGCTTCGGGCCTGACGGCCTGCATGGAAACGGCGGGCGATAAGGAAGCGACGAACGGCTCTGTTACTCGGGCGCTGGCACTGGGCGACGGCGTCAAGCGCATTGATGGCAGCGAAGTCGCGCTTTCCGCGCCCTGGCAGGCGGGGGGCCGGTTGGGGCCGATCGGGTTGATGGGCGCGCGTCCGAAGACCGCTGCGCAACAGGCCGAGGAAAAGGCGAAAGCCGACGCCAAGCCGGAACCGAAAGCCGAGCCCGTGCCGAAAGCCGAGGCAGCGCCCGAGCCGGTGGTGCATGCCGCCAAGGAGGCTGCGCCGAAACCGGCAACGCCCAAGGCTGCAGCGGAACCCGCGCAGGTTGAACCGCCAAAAGCACAAACCACGGCTGAGCCAGCCGCGACGCCGGCCCCGGCCAAAGCCAAGGCCAAGAAAGGCCCGGTGGTTCTGGACGTGGAGGCGGGCGAGGGCGTGCAGCCGCAAGGGCTTGATGCCCCGCGGGCGGGCCAAGCCGATGATCTGAAAACGATCGAGGGCATCGGCCCGGTGCTGGAGGCCCTGTGCTACGATCTGGGCATCTACCATTTCGACCAGATCGCCAAGTGGGGCGCGGATGAGGTGGCCTGGATGGACAGTAACCTCAAAGGCTTCAAGGGCCGTGTCACCCGCGACAAATGGGTGGCCCAAGCCAAGATCATCACCGAGGAGGGCGTTGCCCGCTTCCTCGAACGCGCCAAAACGAACGATTACTAAGACGGAAGACAGACTGACGAAAGACTTGGAAGACTAGATCAAACCAAAAGGGCGCAAGGGGGCGAGACGTCCGCCGCCACAGCCCGGGATGAGGGAAAGGAAAGGCAAAATGTCGATGAACGACGCTGAATGCCAAACTAATGCCCGGAAATTTGGGGGTGTCGTCGGGGCCATTATTTTTGTGGCGCTGTGGCAACTCGGCTCCAACTCGGTCGGCGCCGCCTTCGTGGCTGGCGTGGCCTCTGCGCTGATCGTGGCGCGCACCACCTGCTACGTGATGGGCTGCCTGCCCAAGAAAACCGAAATGACCTCCGCTGAGCCGGTGGCGAAGGCGGCCCCCGCTGCCAAACCCGCTGCGCCCGCGCCCGCCCCGAAACCTGCGCCGCAACCGGCGCCTGCCCCGGCTGCGGC
>NZ_NRRD01000008.1 GCF_020023995.1 Rhodobacter sp. TJ_12
AAGGGGGCGGGGCGGGCGGCTTGACCCTTGCCGGGCGCGGGCCTATGCCCGGAGCCGCAAGCTAACGGAGGTGGCCCATGCGTTTGTCAAATCGCGGTCAGGTGGATGCGTTCATCGTGATGGATGTGATGGAGGCCGCGCGCGCCGCCGAAGCCGCCGGGCGCCACATCATCCATATGGAGGTCGGCCAACCCTCGACCCCGGCGCCCGCCGCGGCGCGCAAGGCGCTGGCCGCCGCGTTGGAGCGTGACAGTCTGGGCTATACCGTGGCGCTTGGCCTGCCCGCATTGCGCCAAGGCATCGCCGATCTTTACGCGCGCTGGTATGGGGTCGATCTGGACCCCGCGCGCGTGGTGGTCACGCCCGGCTCTTCGGGGGCGTTCTTGCTGGCGTTTTCGGCGCTTTTCGATGCGGGCGACCGTGTGGCTTTGGGCGCGCCGGGCTATCCCAGCTATCGCCAGATTCTGCGCGCAATGTCGGTCAACCCGGTCGATCTGCTGACGCGCCCCGAAAACCGCTATCAGCCGGTGCCCGCCGATATTCCCGCCGATGTGCAGGGGCTGATCGTCGCCTCGCCGGGCAACCCTTCGGGCACGATGCTGGGCAAGCCCGAACTCGCCGCGCTGATGGAGGCCGCGGCAGAGCGCGGCTTGGGCTTTGTGTCAGATGAGATTTATCACGGGCTGCATTACGAGGCGCGCGCGATCTCGGCGCTGGAAATCGGCAATGAGGCCTATGTGATCAATTCGTTTTCCAAATATTTCAGCATGACCGGCTGGCGCGTGGGCTGGATGGTCGTGCCCGAAGACCACGTTCGCACGGTTGAGCGGCTCGCCCAAAACATGTTCATCTGCCCGCCCCACGCGAGCCAAGTGGCCGCGCTTGGGGCGCTGGAGGCCACCGATGAGTTGGAGGCGAACCGCGCCGTTTATGCCAAGAACCGGCAATTGATGCTGGAGGGGCTGCCGAAAGCGGGCTTTGACAAGATCGCGCCGCCCGATGGGGCATTTTACATCTATGCCGATGTGTCCGAGCTGACCCAAGACAGCCGCGCGCTGGCGGGCGAGATCTTGGAAAAAGCCGGGGTCGCGGTGACGCCGGGGCTCGATTTCGACCCGGCGCGCGGGCATACGACCTTGCGCTTTTCCTATGCGCGCGCGACGGCGGATATCGAAGAGGGGCTGGCGCGGCTGGCGGCCTTCATGGCGGCGCGCTGAGCGCTTGCGAAGCGCTTGGGGGATTCCCGGCGCGCGGCGCTTGCGCTATACTCGCCCCAGACCGGCGGTAAGACCGGCGCAAACTCCGGCGGAGCAGGCATGAGACAGATCTTTCCGACCCTTGCGGTGCTGGCCGCGCTGGCGCTGCCTGCGGCAGCACGGGCCGAGCCGCTTTCGGCGCTGGCACGGCTGGAGCCCGAACGCAGTTCGGTCACCCAACCCTCTGCCGCGAAAACGGAAATCAGCTTGGGGCTAAGCCAACCGGTGCCGTTTCGGGCGTTTCTGCTGGATGACCCGCCGCGCCTTGTGGTGGATTTCCGCGAGGTGGATTTTTCGCCCGCCCGGCCCGAAGCGTTTGAAAAACGCGGGCTTTTGGGAGACGTTCGTTGGGGCGGCTTTCGCCCGGGCTGGTCGCGTTTCGTGGCAGAGCTGACCGGGCCGGTGCGGCTGGTATCGGCCGAGCAGCGCACCGGCGACAATGCCGCCAACCCGCCCGCGGTGCATATCGTTTTAGAGCGCAGCACCGCGACCGCATTCGCGGCGCGTCAAGGCGCGGCGCAATCGGCGCTGTGGGATTTGCCGCAGCCCGCGCTGACCGGCCCGCCGATCACCCGCCAAGATGGCACACGCCCCTTGCGGGTGATGCTGGATCCGGGCCACGGCGGCATCGATCCCGGCGCCGAGGTGGATGGCCATTCCGAAGCCGTTTTGGTGATGACCTTCGCGCGCGAACTCAAAGAGGCAATGACCCGCGCCGGTCTGGTGGTGGGGATGACGCGCACCGACAACAGTTTTATCCCGCTTGAAGAGCGGATCACCGCCGCGCATGCCTTTGGCGCCGATCTGATGTTGTCATTGCATGCCGATGCCTTGGCCGAGGGGGAGGCGATGGGCGCCACGCTTTATCTGTTTGACGAAACCGCCTCGGATGCGGCGGCGCGCAAGCTGGCCGAACGGCATGACCGCTCGGACCTGTTGGCGGGGGTCGATCTGGCGGGCCATGACGATGCGGTGGCCGGGGTGTTGATGGATTTGGCGCGCACCGAAACCCAGCCGCGTGTGGTGCGCTTGGGGCAGGTGTTGGCGGGCGCGATCAAGGGGGCCGGGCTGCGCATGCATCGCCACCCCGTTCAGGGGGCGGATTTCGCGGTGCTGCGCTCGCCCGATATTCCCTCGGCTTTGTTGGAGTTGGGATTCATGTCTTCAGATATCGACCGGGCGCGGATGCATGACCCGGCGTGGCGCGCAGATATGGTCGGGGCGCTGGTGGCGGGGGTGCAACGCTGGGCCGAGGCCGATGCCGCCGAAGCGCGGCTGTTGCGGCAGTGATCCGATGACGCCCGCCGCCCGCCTTGCCGCCGCCATCGATCTTTTGGATGCGATCCTTGCGGGGGCGCCCGCCGAACGCGCGCTGACAAATTGGGCCCGCGCCAACCGCTATGCGGGCTCGGGCGACCGGGCGGCCGTGCGCGATCATGTGTTTGACGCGCTGCGTTGCCGGGGCAGCTTTGCCGCGCTTGGCGGCGCCTTGACCGGGCGGGGCTTGATGCTGGGCCTGTGCCGGGCCGAGGGGCGCGACCCGGCAACGCTTTTTACCGGCACCGGCCATGCCCCCGCGCCCCTGACCGCAGCCGAGCAGGCGCATCTGGCCGCCCCCGCGCCGCCCGCTGAAGATCTTTTGGCAAGCGATTGGCCAAAGTGGCTTTTGCCGCAGTTGCACGCCGATCTTGGGGCGGATTTCGCGGCCGTGTCCGACGCAATGCAGGCCCGCGCGCCGGTCTTTTTGCGCGTCAACCGCGCCAAGGCCCACCGCGACGCGGCGCAAGCCGCGCTGGCCGAGGCCGGGATTGAGACGGTGCCGCATCCTTTGGCGGAAACCGCGCTTGAGGTCACCGCTGGCGCACGCAAGATCGCGCAAAGCGCGCCGTTCACCGCCGGGTTGGTCGAATTGCAAGATGCGGCGTCGCAGGCGATGGTCGAACTGGTGCCGATCGGGCCCAACATGCGCGTGCTGGATTATTGCGCGGGCGGCGGCGGCAAGGCGCTGGCGCTGGCTGCGCTGGCCCCCAAGGCGCAGATCACCGCACATGATATCGACGCTGGACGGATGCGCGACATTGCCCCCCGTGCCAAACGCGCGGGGGCGAAGATCCGGTTGGCCGAGCCGGGCAAGGTTTCCGGGCCCTATGATCTGGTGTTGGTCGATGCGCCCTGTTCGGGTTCGGGTACATGGCGGCGCGCGGCCGAGGCGAAATGGCGGCTGACGCCCGAGCGTTTGGCCGAATTGGTGGCGCTGCAATCCGAGATTTTGGCGCGGGCCGCCGCGCTGACCGCACCGGGCGGGCGGCTGTGCTATATGACCTGCTCGCTCTTGTCGGTGGAAAATGACGCGCAGGTGGCCGCTTTTACACAATCGGGCGCGTGGCGGGTTGACGCCCGGCTGCGGCTGACCCCGGTCGATGGAGGCGATGGCTTTTTCGGGGTGGTTTTGGCCCGATCGTGAACGGATCGGAAACTTTTTGCCTCCTCTTTAGGTTGTGTTGTGCATTTGTTAATCAAGCTTTAACCCAAATATCCGGCAATGCGTAAACACGATTCTGGAAAGGAAGACATCTTGGCCCACCCCGACCAGACCCTGCCGCCGCTCGACCGCACGGCCGCGATGATCGCGCCGGGGGCGGTTTATCTGCTGATTTTGGCGGTCTTGGCCGGGGTCGGGGGCTATTTCGTGCAAGATCGGGTGGTGATGACGCTGCTGCTGTCCATCTCGGGCAGTTTGCTGGTTTTGGCTTTGGTGGCGAAGCTGGCGCAACGCTATCTTGCGCAGGGCACCAAGCAGATGAATGCCTCGATCTCGGCCTTTATCGCGCATGATGCCGCGCCGTCCTTTATTACCGATGCCGATGGCGAAATTTCGACCCAAAACCGTGCCGCGATGGACCGGTTTGGCGCGCGCAGCGGGCAAACGCTGACCCGCGCGCTTGGCGAATTGTTTGCCAATCCCGGTGCGATGCTGTCGCGGCTGCAATCCAAGGCCAAATCGCTTGGCGCGGCGCGCGAGGATATGGTGACCCGGCGCGGGCATGTGCGCATTGCCGTGCATCAGATCGAGGGTGGCGGGTTCCTATGGCGGCTTGAAGATATGGCCGAACGCGCCGTGGGCGGGCGCGGCGGCGAGACCCTGTCCTTGCCGATGCTGACAGTGTCGAAAAACGGCACGATCCTATTCATGAACGAGGCGATGCGGCGGCTGGTGGGCGAACGGATGCGCACGCTTGACCGCATTTTCACCGAATTGCCGATCCGCTCGGGCGAGGAGCAGGAAATCACCACCGCCGAGGGGCCGCTGCGCTGCATGGTGGCCCAGATCGAGGGCGTCGGTGGACGCGACGAGATTTACCTGATGCCGGTCGCACCGGGCCGCCCCACAACGCATGACCCGGCCGCGTTCGAAAGCCTGCCCGTTGCGCTGATGCGGCTAAGCACCGATGGCCGCGTGTTCGAGGTGAACCGCGCGGCGCGTGGGCTGTTGGGCCAGATTGCCCCCGGCACGCGGCTGTGTGAATTGTTCGAAGGTCTTGGCCGCCCGGTCGAGGATTGGGTCGCCGATGCGGTGGCCGGGCGCACCGAGCGCCGCCCCGAGGTGTTGCGCGCCCATCGCGGCGACCGCGAGGTGTTCTTGCAGGTGACGCTGAGCCGCGTGGTCGAGGAAGGCCGCGCCGGGCTGATTGCGGTTTTGTCCGATGCGACGCAGCTCAAGACGCTGGAAGGGCAATTCGTGCAAAGCCAGAAGATGCAGGCGATTGGGCAATTGGCCGGCGGCGTCGCGCATGATTTCAACAATCTGCTGACCGCGATTTCGGGCCATTGCGATCTGTTGATGCTGCGCCATGACAAGGGCGATCCGGACTACACCGATCTGGATCAGATCAGCCAAAATGCCAATCGCGCCGCCTCTTTGGTGGGGCAATTGCTGGCGTTTTCGCGCAAGCAAACGCTCAAGCCGCGGGTGATCGATCTGCGCGATACGCTGTCGGATCTGACGCATCTGCTGAACCGGCTGACGGGCGAAAAGATTGTGCTGACCTTGATCCACGACCCCGATCTGGCGCTGATCCGGGCCGACCGGCGCCAGCTTGAACAGGTGATCATGAATCTGGTGGTGAATGCGCGCGACGCGATGCCCGGCGGCGGCGAAATTCGCATCGAAACCGAGAATACGCGCCTGCTCGAAGATCTTAAACGCGACCGCGCCGCTGTGCCCAAGGGCGATTACGTCGTCGTCAAGGTCACCGATGAGGGGGTCGGCATTTCGCCCGACAAGCTGGGCAAGATTTTCGAACCTTTCTTCACCACCAAAAAACAGGGCGAGGGGACCGGGCTGGGCCTGTCCACCGCTTATGGCATCGTCAAACAGACGGGCGGCTATATTTTCTGCGATTCCGTTGTGGGCTCTGGCACGTCTTTCACGCTGTTCCTGCCCGCGCATGGGCATCGCGGCGAGGTGGAGCCGGAAACCACGGTGACGCCGATGGAACTGCCGCAGATCGAGGATACCCCCGCCTCGATGGTGCTGTTGGTCGAGGATGAGGCCCCGGTGCGCGCCTTTGCCTCGCGCGCGCTGAAGCTGCGTGGCTACACCGTCTTTGAGGCGGAAAACGCCGAAGAGGCGCTGCGCATCCTTGAAGATGAAACACTGGTCTTCGATGTGTTCGTGACCGATGTGATCATGCCGGGGATGGATGGCCCGACTTGGGTGGCCGAGGCGCTGAAAACCCGGCCCGATACGGCGGTGGTTTTTGTGTCGGGCTATGCCGAGGATGTGTTCCGCGAAGGGCGCCCGCCCATGCCCAATTCGGTGTTTTTGCCCAAGCCGTTTTCGCTGAGCGAATTGACCGCGACGGTGCAAAACCAGATCACGCGCTATGCCCGCAAATCTGCCCCGTCCGGCGCCCCCTCTCGCGCGGCGGTGCCTGCACAGGCGCAGGCGTCCAAAAGCGCGGCCCCCGAGAGCGCGAGCGGCCAAGACGGCGCCGATCCCTCTCAGGCGAGGCTTTCGTAAAGCGCGAAATCCGCTGCCATCCACTCTTTCAGCGCGGCTTCGGTCTCCGCGCTCAATTCGGTGTCGACAGCGGGCGGCACGTTGACCCGGGGCAGGGTGATCGCGCAATCGAGCCGGTCTTCAAGAAAGTGCACAAAGCTTTCGTCGATCTGCTCATAGCGAAAGATCCGATCCACTGCGGGCGTTCCATCGGCGCCGCACAGATGCGCCGACTGGCTGCCGATATCGGCCTGCGCGGGGCAGGGGCGGGCCATGTAATCGCGGGCGAAATCTTCGAAACGGCGGCCTGCCATCGGGTGATCGGGGTCATCGAAATCATCGCGCGTGCGAAACCGATACCACGACCGTAGCCAACCGATCGGCTCGCGCATCAGCGCGACGGTGGTGAAGGGGGCCCCCGCCTGCGCCGCCAGCCATGGCGCCAGCGTGGTGCGAAAATCTTGCGCGCTCATATGTTTGAGCGGCGCAGGCCGCTGCATCGTGACCGAGGCCAATGATTCCAGCGCCACTTCGACCGCTGTAGACCCCGCTTTGGGCGTGGCCAAAAAGACCAATCGCTGGTCCCAAAAAATCAACATGATCCGACCTTTCGCGCTTTTGCCCTGCATACTGCGCGGCCATGGGCCGGTAAAGGCCCCAAGGCCTTGGTAAACTTTCCTTAACCTTGTTCGTTCAGCCTTTGTTCTCATATTTGAGTTGAAATGTTTCTGGTTTGTGCTCATATAAGGTGGGAACAGGACGGGAACATCAGGGGCCGCAGGCGATGGACGCGCGGCGCGCCCTGTGGAATAAGGGGACAACAGATGGCAACGGCAGCAGGCCTTTTCGAGATGAATGACAAGACCAAGGCAGACAAGCAAAAGGCGCTGGAATCGGCGCTGTCGCAGATTGAGCGCCAATTCGGCAAAGGCTCGATCATGAAACTGGGCGGCGATAACAAGCCCGCCGAGATCGAGGCCACCTCGACCGGCTCGCTGGGGTTGGATATCGCGCTGGGGATCGGGGGGCTGCCCAAGGGGCGGATCGTGGAAATCTACGGGCCGGAAAGCTCGGGCAAGACCACGCTGACGCTGCATTGCATTGCCGAAGAACAGAAAAAAGGCGGCGTCTGCGCCTTTGTCGATGCCGAACATGCGCTGGACCCCTATTACGCCAAGAAATTGGGCGTGAATCTTGACGAGCTGTTGATTTCGCAGCCCGATACCGGCGAACAGGCGCTGGAAATCGTCGATACGCTGGTGCGCTCGGGCGCGGTAAGCTTGGTCGTGGTCGACTCGGTCGCCGCGCTGACGCCGCGCGCCGAGATCGAGGGCGATATGGGCGATGCCACGGTGGGCGCACAGGCCCGTCTGATGAGCCAGGCAATGCGCAAGCTTACCGCCTCGATTGGCCGGTCCAATTGTATGGTGATCTTCATCAACCAGATCCGCATGAAGATCGGCGTGATGTTCGGCTCGCCCGAAACCACCTCGGGCGGCAATGCGCTGAAATTCTATGCCTCGGTGCGGATGGATATTCGCCGCATCGGCTCGATCAAGGATCGTGACGAGGTGATCGGCAACCAGACCCGCGTCAAGGTCGTCAAGAACAAGGTCGCGCCGCCCTTCCGCGAGGTGGAATTTGATATCCTTTACGGCGAGGGGATCTCTAAAGTTGGCGAATTGGTCGATCTGGGGGTGAAAGCCGGGATCGTGGCCAAATCGGGCGCGTGGTATTCCTATGGCGACGAGCGGATCGGGCAGGGGCGTGAAAACGCCAAGCAATTCCTGCGCGACAATCCCGATATCGCCTATGAGATCGAAGACAAGATCCGCGCCAGCCATGGGCTTGATTTCGGTGTCGACCCGACCGCGGATGATTTGACCGAGGATTGAGCGGGTCAGACCTGCGGCCTTCGGACCTGCGACGCAACGGCCGGGCGGCTTGCCCGGTCGTTTTGCTTTCTGGACAGGGCCCGATCGCATCGCTAAACGGGGGGAAATCTGCAAAAAAGGCCCGCCCATGCCCAGCCTCAACGATATCCGGTCCACCTTCCTCGGTTATTTCGAGAAGAACGGCCACAAGGTGGTCGAAAGCTCGCCGCTCGTGCCGCGCAATGACCCCACGCTGATGTTCACCAACTCCGGGATGGTGCAGTTCAAGAACTGCTTCACCGGGGTGGAAAAACGCGATTATGTCCGCGCCACCACCTCGCAAAAATGCGTTCGCGCCGGGGGCAAGCACAACGACCTTGATAACGTTGGCTATACCGCGCGCCACCACACGTTTTTCGAGATGCTTGGCAACTTTTCCTTTGGCGATTACTTCAAAGAAGGTGCGATCCCCTTTGCCTGGGAATTGCTGACCAAAGACTTTGATATCCCCAAAGAAAAGCTGCTGGTTACCGTTTATCACACCGATGACGAGGCGGCAGAAATCTGGAAGAAAGTCGCCGGGCTGACCGATGACCGGATCATCCGCATCGCGACCAAGGACAACTTCTGGCAAATGGGGCCGACCGGGCCCTGCGGCCCCTGCACCGAAATTTTCTATGATCACGGCGATCATATCTGGGGCGGCCCGCCCGGCTCGGCCGAGGAAGATGGCGACCGCTTCATCGAAATTTGGAACCTCGTTTTCATGCAAAACGAGCAGTTCGAAGATGGCTCGATGCGCGCGCTCGATATGCAATCGATCGACACCGGCATGGGCCTTGAGCGGATCGGCGCGCTGCTGCAAGGCAAGCACGACAACTACGACACCGATTTGATGCGCAGCCTGATCGAGGCCTCGGCCCATGCCACCTCGGCGGACCCCGATGGCCCGGGCAAAGTGCATCACCGCGTGATTGCGGACCATTTGCGTTCCACCGCCTTCTTGATTGCCGATGGCGTTATGCCCTCGAACGATGGCCGGGGCTATGTGTTGCGCCGCATCCTGCGCCGCGCCGCGCGCCACGCCCATATGCTGGGCGCGAAAGACCCGGTGATGCATACGCTGGTGCCCGCGCTGGTGCGCCAGATGGGGGCGGCTTTCCCCGAATTGAACCGTGCGCAGGCGCTGATTGAAGAAACGCTGAAGCTGGAGGAAACCCGCTTCAAGGTGACGCTTGATCGTGGTTTGAAACTGCTCGATGACGAGCTGGCCGCGCTGCCCGAAGGGGCGGAACTGCCCGGCGTTGCGGCGTTCAAGTTGTATGACACCTATGGTTTCCCGCTTGATCTGACCCAAGACGCTTTGCGCGAAAAGGGCCGCACGGTCGATACCGATGGGTTTGACGCTGCGATGGCCGAGCAAAAAGCCAAAGCCCGCGCGGCTTGGTCCGGCTCGGGCGAGGCAAGCGATGCACAGATTTGGTTCGAGATTGCCGAAGCCCACGGTGTGACCGAATTCCTAGGCTACGATACCGAAACCGCCGAGGGGCAAATTCTGACGCTGGTGCAAGAGGGCGCGGAAGTGGCCGAGGCCACGGGCGCGGTGCAGATCGTTGTGAACCAAACGCCGTTTTACGGCGAGTCGGGCGGTCAGGTCGGCGACAGCGGCACGATCCGCACCGAAACGGCCGAGGTGAAGATCACCGACACCAAGAAAGTGGCGGGCGTGTTCATTCACATTGGCGAGGTGGTCTCGGGCAAGCTTGCCAAGGGGCAGCCCGCGAAGCTGGAGGTGGATCATAGCCGCCGCAGCGCCATTCGCGCCAACCACTCGGCCACCCACCTGCTGCACGAGGCGCTGCGCCGCGCGTTGGGTGACCATGTCGCGCAAAAAGGCTCGCTCAACGCGGAAGACCGTCTGCGCTTTGACTTCAGCCATGCCAAGGCGATGAGCGCCGAGGAAATGGCGCAGGTCGAAGAAGAGGTGAACGCCTTCATTCGGCAAAACACCGCCGTGGAAACCCGGATCATGACGCCCGATGATGCGCGTGCGCTTGGTGCGCAGGCCTTGTTTGGCGAGAAATACGGCGATGAGGTGCGCGTGGTCTCGATGGGCGAGCTTTTGGGCTCGGGCAAGGGCCAAGACGGCAAGACCTACAGCCTTGAACTGTGCGGCGGCACCCATGTCGCGCGCACGGGCGATATTGGCGCCTTTGTCGCGCTTGGCGACAGTGCGTCCTCCGCCGGTGTGCGCCGGTTTGAGGCGCTGACCGGCCAAGCGGCGCTTGATTACCTCAAAACCCAAAACGCGCGGCTGTCCGAAGTGGCGGGTGTGTTGAAAACCGCCCCCGCCGATGTGGCCGAGCGCGTGAAGGCTTTGGCCGAAGAACGCAAAGCTTTGGCCAATGAAGTGGCGCAATTGCGCCGTGAACTGGCGATGGGCGGCGGCGCGGCTGGTGGCCCGGAAGTCGAAGAAATCAATGGCTTGCGCTTCATTGCTCAGGTGGTGTCTGGCGTGTCGGGCAAAGACCTGCCCGCGCTGGTGGACAGCCTGAAGGAAAAGGTTGGCTCGGGCGCGGTCTTGGTGATTGCCGATACCGGCGCGAAACCGGCCTGCGCAGCGGGGGTCACGGCGGATAAAACCGATACCGTCTCTGCGGTCGATCTGGTCAAAGCGGCGGCGGCTGCCCTTGGCGGCAAAGGTGGCGGTGGCCGCCCCGATATGGCGCAAGCCGGTGGGGCCGATATTGCGAAGGCCGATGACGCGCTGGCCGCTGTGCGCGCCGTGATTGCGGGGGAAGTGTAATGCCGTCCGCCCTTTGGATCGCCCATGTCGAAGTGCTGGATGCCGAAGCTTATGGCAAATACGCCACCGCCGCGGGGCCGGCGATTGCCGACCATGGCGGGGTCTTTTTGGCCCGCGCCACGCGCTATGTGCAGCTTGAGGGCAATGACCGTGCCCGCAATGTCGTGGCGCGCTTCCCCAGCCTAGAGGCCGCCGTGGCCTGCTACCATTCTGACGCCTATCAAGCCGCGCTTGCCCATGCCAAGGGCGCCTCGGTGCGCGATCTGGTCGTGGTTGAAGAAAACGACTGACTTCCGCACCGCCCCGGATCAGGCTATATGACCGCTATGTGTCATTGATCTTCCGGGGCGGGCCACCGCCCGAAGGGGCAGGAAATGTGCCGTTGGGCCGCCTATATCGGGCAACCGATTTTTCTTGAAGAGATCGTCTCGAAACCGGGGCATTCGCTGATTCATCAAAGCCAATGCGCCACGCAATGCCATACGGCGATCAATGCCGATGGCTTTGGCGTGGCGTGGTATGATGCGCGCCCCGAGCCGGGGCTTTACCGCGATGTGATGCCCGCCTGGTCCGACCCGAACCTGAAATCGCTTACCGCGCAGGTGCGCTCGCCGCTGTTTTTGGCGCATGTGCGCGCCTCGACCGGCACCGCGACAAGCCGCAACAATTGCCACCCCTTCGTGGTGGGGCGGTGGAGTTTCATGCACAACGGTCAGATCGGCGGCTATGAGGCATTCCGCCGTGCGGGCGAGATGCTGATCCCCGATGCGCTTTACCCGCACCGCAAGGGCGCGACCGATAGCGAGGCGTTGTTCCTGCTGGCTTTGGCAGAGGGGCTCGACAGTGACCCCAAATGCGCGCTGGAACGGGCCACCGCCCGGCTGGAGTCTTTGTCGCGCGAGCGCGGCTGTGCCCCGCATATGCGCCTTGCGGCGGCCTTTTCCGACGGGGTGCGGCTTTACGCGGTGCGCTATGCCTCTGATGACGCCGCGCCGACGCTTTATCATCGCTGGTCCGACAGCCGCCGGGGGCGCGCGGTCGTGTCGGAGCCCTTGGAAGATGGCGAGGGCGATTGGGAAAAGGTGCCGCCCGGCTCGTTTTGCATTTTCGAGGGCAAGCGGGTGACGGTGCAGCCTTTTGCCCCGCAAGGCGCGCGCACGGCGGCTTGACAAGCGCGCGGCGCCCACGCCAGATAGGCCCATGAAGACCCAGATCATCCGCATTTGCCTGATTTGCCGCTGACCTAAGTCACGCGGGCCGTTCTTCTGTTTTCATGCTGGATCGAATGAGCTAAGCCCGCGGCGAGAGCCCGTGAGGAAGCCATGACCAAGCCCGTGATCCGCCTGCACAATTCGAAAACCCGCCGCAAAGAAGATTTCGCCCCGATCGACGATCAGAATGTCCGCCTCTATCTGTGCGGGCCGACGGTCTATGACCGGGCGCATCTGGGCAATGCGCGCCCGGTGGTGGTGATTGATGTGCTTTACCGGCTGTTGCGCCATGTCTATGGGGCGGATCACGTCACCTATGTGCGCAACTTCACCGATGTGGATGACAAGATCAACGCCGCCGCCCAAGCGCGCAAAGAGGCGGGGGCTATAGAGACGCTTGAGGAACTGATCCGCCAGCGGACCGAGGAAACCATTGGCTGGTATCACGCCGATATGGATGCTTTGGGCGCGCTGCGCCCGACGCATGAGCCGCGTGCGACCGATTTCATTGGTGCGATGATTTCGATGATCGAAGATCTGATCGCCAAGGGCCATGCCTATGCGAAAGAGGGCCATGTGCTCTTCCGTGTGCGGTCGTACAAAGACTATGGCGCGCTGTCGGGCCGTTCGGTCGATGATATGATCGCGGGCGCGCGGGTTGAGGTTGCGCCCTTCAAAGAAGACCCGATGGATTTCGTGCTTTGGAAGCCCTCGGCAGATGATTTGCCGGGGTGGGAGAGCCCCTGGGGCCGGGGCCGTCCGGGCTGGCATATCGAATGCTCGGCGATGTCTTACGAGCTGTTGGGCGCAAGCTTTGACATTCATGCGGGCGGGATCGACCTGCAATTCCCGCACCATGAAAACGAGATCGCGCAAAGCTGTTGCGCGCATCCCGAAGGCGGTTTTGCGAATGTCTGGCTGCACAATGAGATGTTGCAGGTTGAGGGGAAGAAAATGTCCAAGTCCTTGGGCAATTTCTTCACCGTGCGCGATTTGCTCGACCAAGGCATTCCCGGCGAGGTGATCCGGTTTGTGTTCTTGCAAACCCATTACGGCAAACCGATGGATTGGACAGCAGAAAAGGCGCGGCAGGCGGAGGCCACGTTGCGCAAGTGGCGCGCCCTGGTCGCGGATGTGGAAGCCGCGCCGAGCGTTGCGCCTGAGGTGATTGCCGCGTTGAGTGACGATCTTAACACCGCAGGTGCGATTGCCGCGCTGCACCAAATGACCGATCCGGCGTTGCTCAAAGCCTCTGCTGCGCTTTTGGGCCTTTTGGAAGACGGATTGGGCGATTGGGCCAGCGCGCCTGAGGCGGATCTGTCGGACTTGGCCGCAAAGCTTGCCGATCTGCGCGCCACGGCGATGGAAACCAAAGATTTCGCGCCCGTCGATGCGCTGAAAACCGCGCTTTTGGCGGCGGGGGTTGAGGTGCGGATGTCGAAAGCGGGCGTTGAGCTTTTGCCCGGTGCGGGCTTTGATGCTGCAAAGCTGGAGGGGCTGTGATGCGCTTGGTTGGCAGCGAGAAGGGCGGCGCACGGCCCGAGGGGGGGCGCAATCGCGCCCGCCCGTGGGGGCGGGGCGGGCGCGGCCCGGCGTGCCGCCGGGCGGCACGCAGATCTGAAGCGGTGTTGGGAGGGGCCCAATAATGACCAAAGAGCGGCTCTACCTTTATGACACCACGCTCCGTGACGGCCAGCAAACGCAGGGCGTGCAATTCTCGGTCGCGGAAAAGATCGCCATTGCCGAAGCGCTGGATGAAATCGGCATCGATTATATCGAGGGCGGCTGGCCCGGTGCGAACCCGACCGACAGCGACTTTTTCGCCGCCCGCCCGCAAACCCGCGCCACCTTCACCGCCTTTGGCATGACCAAACGCACCGGCCGCTCTGCCGCGAATGATGAAGTGCTGGCGGGGGTGATGAATGCGGGCACATCGGCGGTCTGTCTGGTGGGCAAGACGCATGATTACCATGTCACCACCGCGCTTGGCATCACGCTGGATGAAAACATTGAAAACATCCGCGCCTCGGTCGCGCATATGGTGGCACAGGGGCGCGAGGCATTGTTTGACGCCGAGCATTTCTTTGATGGCTATAAGGCGAATCCCGCCTATGCGGTCGAATGCTGCCGCGTCGCCTATGAGGCGGGCGCGC
Source organism: Rhodobacter sp. TJ_12 (assembly GCF_020023995.1). Lineage (GTDB taxonomy): Bacteria > Pseudomonadota > Alphaproteobacteria > Rhodobacterales > Rhodobacteraceae > Rhodobacter. Next base: position 14,303 of record NZ_NRRD01000008.1, read on the forward strand.
GATGGGTGGTTTTGTGTGACACCAATGGCGGGGCGCTGCCGCAGGAGGTGGCCGAATGCACCAAGATGGTGATCGCGGCGGGCGTGCCGGGCAGCCATCTGGGCATTCACACGCATGATGACACGGCCTGCGCGGTGGCCAATTCACTGGCCGCGATCACGGCGGGCGCGCGGCAGGTGCAAGGCACGCTCAACGGGCTTGGGGAGCGCTGCGGCAACGCCAATCTGGTCAGCCTGATCCCCACGCTGCTGCTGAAAGAACCCTATAAAAGTCATTTTGAAACAGGCGTTTCTGCGGAAAAGCTCACGCAGATCACGCGACTTTCACGCAAGCTCGACGATATCTTGAACCGGGTGCCTTTGCGCTCGGCCCCCTATGTCGGGGCCAGTGCCTTCGCGCATAAGGCGGGGCTGCATGCCTCCGCCATTTTGAAAGACCCGTCGACCTATGAACATATCGATCCGGGCTTAGTGGGCAACACCCGGCTGATCCCGATGTCGAACCAAGCCGGGCAATCGAATTTGCGCGCGCGGCTCAAGGGGATGGGGATCACTGTTGATCCCAAAGACCCGCGGTTGGCCGAGATTTTGGATGAGATCAAGGCGCGCGAAGATCGCGGCTATGCCTATGACGGTGCGCAGGCGAGTTTCGAACTGGTCGCGCGGCGGGTGCTGGGGCTGGCGCCCAGCTTTTTTGAGGTAAAACGCTACCGCGTCACGGTGGAGCGCCGCAAAAACCGCTATGACCAGATGGTGACCATGTCGGAAGCCGTGGTGGTGGTGAAAATTGGCGGCAAAAAAATGCTGTCGGTGTCGGAAAGTGTGGATGCCGAAGGCCATGACCGCGGGCCGGTTAACGCGCTGTCTAAGGCGCTGGTGAAAGACCTTGGGCCCTATCAAAGCCTGATCGAAGATATGAAACTGGTCGATTTCCGCGTGCGCATCACCCAAGGCGGTACCGAGGCGGTGACCCGTGTCATCATCGACAGCGAAGACGGGCAGGGGCAGCGCTGGTCCACCGTCGGCGTCAGCCCGAACATAGTGGATGCCTCGTTCGAGGCGCTGTTGGATGCAATTTTCTGGAAGTTGATCCGCGACGGGGCGCAGGCGGTATGAAGACCGCGCTTGCCACCTGTGCCGCGCGGCTGGAAACGGGTGATCCGGACCGGTTTGCGGCGGTGATGGCGCTGCCGCCCGAAACACGCGCGCCGTTGTTTGCGCTTTATGCGGCGAATTTGGAAATCGCGCGTGCGCCTTGGGCCTCGCCCGAGCCGATGGTGGCGGAGATCCGGCTGCAATGGTGGATTGAAGCGCTGGACGCCTTGGCCCGCACGGGCCGGGACGTGCCGCATGACATTGGTCCCGCGCTTGTGAACATCCCTGCGCAAGCGCTTGAAATGCTGACAGAAGCGGCCGAGGCGCGGCGGGTGGATTGTTGGTCTGACCCGTTTGCCGATGCCGCGCGGCTGTGGGATTATCTGGAAGCCACCGCCGGGGCGCCGATGGCGGCGGCGGGGCATTGTTTGCAGGTGCCGCAGGCGGAGGCGCGGCTGCGCGCGCTTGGCACCGTGACGGGGCTGGCCAATTGGTTGATCGCGCAGCCCGAATTGGCGGCGCGGGGGCGGTTAAAGCTTGCCGGTGCCGGGGCAGAGAGCTTTGCCGATTTGGCGCGTGAAGGGCTGGCCCGGCTGGAGGCGGCGCAGGCGGCGCTGCAAGATGCGCCGCGGCCCGCACGGATGGCCGCGCTGCCCGGTTGGCAGACCCGCGCGGTGCTAGAGCGCGCCGTGCGCGCGCCCGAGGCGGTGCCCTCGGGCCGGTTGCGCGAGGCGGAAATCAAGCGCCGTTTCGGGCTGTTGCGGGCCAGATTGGCGCTCTGACGCGCGGGCTTGGCGCATTTAAGTGAATCTTCAAAGGTTCAAGTCATGTTCCGGTTGTGACCTTGGCACAGCTGAATGTCGTCGTGCGCCTACGACGGTGGAGAACTGGCATGATTTTTCGTACGCGCCTCTCGTTGGGGCTGAAACTTCCGCTTATGCTTGTGGCCATTGCGATGGTTGCGCTGACGGTGATGGGGGTCTCTTCCTATCGTGAAGCGCGCGCGCTTTTGGCGGAAGAAGCAAACCAACGGCTGGAACGCACGCTCGAATCACGCGCGCAGGCGCTTGAGCAATGGGCGGGCCAGCTTCAATCCGAACTGGCTGCGATGGCCGCCAATTCAGGCACACAGCGCCTGATGCGCGATTTTGCCAATAGCTGGAAAATGCTGGGCGAGGGCGCGGCGGACAATCTGCGCACCGCGTGGGTCGAGACCAACCCGAACCCGCCGCAAGAACGTTGGAAGCTCGATTTCGCAGGCGATATCAATGATTTCGGCATTGTGCATCGGCGCGCCCATCCGGGCTTCGTGACGCTGGCCGACGAAAAGAAACTGCATGATCTCTATTTCATCGATGTCTCGGGCCATGTGATCTATTCGCTGCGCAAAGATGCCGATTTCGCCGCCGATCTGACGGATCCGGCTTTGGCCGATGGCGCGCTGGCGCAAACCGTGGCGCAAGCGCTGGCTGGGGCCGAGGCCGATTCAGCCGTGTCCGATTTCACCACTTTGGCCGATGGGCAGCGGGGGCTTTACCTTGCGCATGCGATCCGCTCGGAACAGGGTGTCGTGCTGGGCGTTTTGGCCTTTGCCACAGGGCTGGAGCCTTTGGCGGGCATTTTGACGATGGAAAGTTCGCTGGGCGAGACCGGGCAGGCCTATCTGGTCGATGCGGCGGCGCAACTGCAAAGCCCGTTGCGTCTGGCCGCGCAGCCCGCGCCGGGCGCCGATGTGCGCAATGGCGCAGTTTCGGCGGCGCTGGCGGGCGAAACCGGCCGCTCGGTCCATCAAGGCGTTGATGGCCGCAAGGTGGCCGGGGTGCATATGCCGCTTACGCTCTTTGGGCGTGCGATGGGGCTAGTGGTCGAACAAGACGAAGCCGAGGTCGTGGCCCCGGCGCGGCAGCTGGCCAACAAGCAAATGCTCAATGCGCTGTGGCTGATCGCGATGCTGGCGGGGATGTCGGCATGGATGGCGCGCGGCATTGCGCGCCCGGCGCACCGGCTGGCCGGGGCAGTGGGGCGGCTTTCGCGCGGCGATCACGCCGTTGAGGTGCCCGCGACCGAGCGCGGCGATGAATTGGGCGAAATCGCCCAAGCCTTGGACGCGCTGCGCGGCGATCTGGCGGCCAGCCACGAAACCCAGCGCGCGGCGACGATTCAGGGCACCGCGTTCCAAAATTCCTCTGCCGCGCTGATGGTGGTCGGCCCCGATCTGATGATCTGCTATGCCAACAGCGCGCTGACCAAGCTTGTACAGGCCAAGCTCGACGATTTTAAGATCGCCAGCCCGACGCTTGATCCCGAGAAGCTGGTGGGTGTGTCGCTGAGCGCGCTTTATCCGCTCTCGCCCGAGATTGAAGCGCGCCTTGCCGATCCGAAGCAATTGCCGTTCCGCCGCGACGTAGCGGTGGGCGCGGGGCGCTATGGCGTTGATTTTTCAGAAATTCGCGCGCCCGACAACGCGTTGATGGGCTATGTCGTCGAATGGCGCGACGTGACCGAATTGCGGATGACGCGTGCGTTGCTCAATGCGCTCGATTCCACCCAGCTGATGCTTGAATTCTCGCCCAAGGGGCAGGTCACGCGCGGCAATGACAATATCCTTGCTGCGCTTGGCCTCAGCGCCGCTGACCTGCTGGGCCGTGACCATGCCGGGCTGATTGATGGCGATGGCGATTTGGCCGGGTTCTGGGACCGGCTGGAGCGGCTGGAGCCGGTGATCGGGCGGTTCGTGCTGCAAGGGGCCGATGGCCGTGCAGTCGTGGCCGAAGGCAGCGTGACCCCGGTGCCCGATCGGGCTGGCACGATGCTGAAAATCGTCATGATCGCCAATGACATCACCCAAGCCCAAGCCGCGTTGGCGGCCGCGCAGGCGCGCAACGAAGCGATGCTGGTGGGGCAGCGCGCCGTGGTCGAAGGGCTGCGCGTCGGGCTGGACCATCTGGCACGCGGCAATCTCAACAGCCGCATCGAAACCGTCTTCCCCGCCGAATACGAACAATTGCGCACCGATTTCAACAAGGCCGCCAGCACTTTGGCCGAGGCGATGGCGGTGGTGATCGATTGCGCCCATTCGATCGATGGCGAGGTGAACGAGATCAACAATGCCGCCGCCGATCTTGCACAGCGCACCGAAAAACAAGCGGGCACGCTGGCCGAAACGGTGACCGCACTCGATCAGCTTACCTCTTCGGTGGGCACCGCAAGTGCCGGGATTTCCGAGGCAGATCAAATGGTTGAAGGCGCACGGGTCAGTGCCGAAAGCTCGGGCCAGGTGGTGCAACAGGCCGTGGCGGCGATGGGCGAAATCGCGCAAAGCTCGGAGAAGATTTCGCGCATCATCTCGGTGATCGAGGATATCGCTTTCCAGACCAATCTCTTGGCGCTCAATGCTGGGGTCGAAGCCGCCCGCGCGGGCGAAGCGGGGCGTGGCTTTGCGGTTGTTGCCTCAGAGGTGCGCGCGCTGGCGCAACGCTCTTCGGATGCGGCACAAGAAATCGACACGCTGATTTCCACCTCGTCTGACCATGTGCGCCGCGGCGTCGATCTGGTGGGCGAAACCGGGCAAGCGCTGACGGGTATTTTGGGGTCGGTCAATGAGATCGCGGCGCGGGTGTCGAAAATCGCCAGCTCGGCGCGCGAACAATCCTCGGGTCTGAACGAGATCAACAATGCGATGATCCAGCTTGATCAGGTGACCCAGCAAAACGCCGCGATGTTTGAAGAAACGACGGCGGCGGCGCAGGCGCTGAGCCAAGGCGTGCAAGTGCTGACCACGACGACCGCGCGTTTCGATGCCGCCCCGGAAGGCAAAGCACACGCCAAGACAGCCGCCAGCGCAGCACCGGCGGCGGCCCCGGCGGCCGCAAAACCTGTGGCACAGGCTTCTGCCAAGCCCGCCCCCGCGAAGACCGGTCCTGCGAAACCTGCGGCGCAAGCCGCCGCCCCAGCCTCGAAACCGGCAAAGCCGCCCGCCCCGGCCAATCGGCCCGCACCGAATCCGGCCGCCGCGCCCGCGCCGCGCAGCAACGGGGCGCTCGCGCTCAAGCCCGAAGCTGGGGATTGGGAAGATTTTTAACACGAATGCGCGAAAACATACCGAGCTCACATTAGAACGAGAGTGCCCATGACACCGAAACGCGTCCTTATCGTGGATGACTCGCCCACCATCCGGGCTTTGCTGCACAACCAGCTTTCGCAGGACCCCCGGATTGAAGTGGTGGGCGAAGCCTGCGATCCGTTCGATGCGCGCGAAAAAATCAAGGCGCTCTCGCCCGATGTGCTGACGCTTGATGTGGAAATGCCGCGTATGAACGGGCTGGAATTCCTAGAAAAGCTGATGCGGCTGCGACCGATGCCGGTGGTGATGATCTCCACCGAAACGCAAAAAGGCTCTGCCGCGGCGCTGGAGGCTTTGTCGCTTGGGGCGGTGGAATGCATCGGCAAACCGAGCTTTGGCCAGTTGGCCGATACGTTTGCGCATCTGGCCGATCTGCTGGTGGTGGCGGCGAATGCTCGGCTGCGCAGCCCCGGTCCGCGTGCGCAGATCGCCCCGGCGGTCGATTTCAACTGGAACGGCCATTATGTGCTGATCGGGTCTTCGACCGGCGGCGTCGATGCGCTGGAAACCTATTTGTCGTCTTATCCGCGCAACTGCCCGCCGACGCTGATCACCCAGCATATGCCCGAGGGCTTTCTGGCCTCTTTCGCGCGCCGGCTCGATAGCAAGATGCAACCGACCGTCAGCCTTGCGCAAGAGGGGGCGCCGCTTGCCCCGGGCCATGTCTATCTGGCGCCCGGGGGCGATTATCACTTGGCCGTTTCGGGGCGTGAAGCCCCCAAATGCCATCTGATCGCCTCGGAAAAGCGCAACGGGCACCGGCCCTCGGTCGAGGTGCTGTTCGACAGCGCTGTGCCGATTGCCCGGCGCTGCGTCGGTGTGATGCTGACGGGCATGGGCAAGGATGGCGCCGAGGCAATGGTGCGTCTGCGTCAAGCAGGGGCGCGGTGCTTTGCCCAAGACGAGGCCAGCTCGGTCGTTTTCGGCATGCCGCGCGCGGCGCTGGAACTGGGCGCCGCAGAGAAAGCTTTGCCGATTGGGCAGATGGCCGGTCAGGTTCTTAAATTGTGTAGTGGTACCAGTAACAGTGGAAGCGCGATGACATTCAATTCTGTTCGGAGGGCCTGATAATATGACGGCACAAAAAAAGACCCTTCATATCGCGCAGGGCGAATTCGCCACGGCGCGCGGGCCCGATCCCTCGATCTCGACAATCCTTGGCTCTTGCGTGGCGACCTGTCTTTATGACGAGCAGGCTCAGGTTGGGGGCATGAACCATTTCCTGCTGCCCGATGGCGCGGGGGCTTCGCTCAACTCGGCGCGCTTTGGTGTCAACGCGATGGAGCTTTTGATCAACGCGCTGATCAAGGAAGGCGCGAACCGGTCGCGGCTGAAGGCCAAGGTCTTTGGCGGCGGGCGGATGATCGCGGGCTTGTCGGATGTAGGGGCGAAAAACGCAAGTTTCGTGCTCGATTTCCTGCGCCGTGAGCAGATCGAATGTACCGGGCAAAGCCTTGGCGGCACGCAGGCGCGCCGGGTCGAGTTCTGGCCGGGCAGCGGGCGTGCCCGCCAGCGGCTTTTGGGCGAAACCCAAGTGGTCGAGACGCCGCCGCCGAAAGTGGCACCGGCTCCGGCCGGGGGGGGGCTCGAACTGTTCTGAGCCCGAAACCACACCTTTGCGGGTCTTTGGCGGCCGCCCTTCGGGGCGGCCTTTTTGGTGGCCAGTCGAATGGGGCGATGGCACGCCTGACGGTTGCACACCGAAGGCGCCCGCAAGGCAACAGGCATAAAAAAACCGGGCAACGCCCGGAGCAACGCCCCAAGGGGACGCAGTGCAAAGATGACCGCCGCCGATCCTGTCGCGGCGCGGCGGCGGTGCTATGTCGGGTGGCTCAGAACCACTGGATTTCTCCGGTGTCTTCTTCTTCGACCACGTGTCGTTCGTGGCCCGGGTCCAGATTGTTGGCCAGTTCATGCAGCCGCAGCCGCGACAGCAGCGGCACCGCATGCAGTTTGACATCTTGCGGCATCTCGGTCGACACCGCCGCCATCAAACGGCCCAGATCCTCAAGCGCTTGGGTGATCCGGTCGATGCCCTGAAGGCCCCGGATCGCCTCGATATCGGTGTGTTCGGCAAAATGGCACATCGACAGCGCGCGCTGCACCTCTGCCGAAAGACGCGCCAAGGTGTCCAGCTCGTCGCCAACGCGGGCGGCCAGCGCATCGAGCGGCAGATCCCTGCGCTCGACCGCTTGGGCCATCAGGGGGGCCAGATCCATCATAGCCGCCCCACCACCTGCTCGATGCAGCCACGCAGGTCTTGCGGCGTGAAGGGCTTTTTCAGGAAGTTGTTCATCCCCAGACGTTTGCCGGTCTCGATGATTTCGCGATCGGCACGCCCGGTGATCAGGATGAAGCCCAACCCCTTGGTGCGCGCGTTCGAGCGCAGCGCATGCAGCAGTTGCAGCCCATCCATGCCCGGCATGTTATAATCCGAGATCACCAGGTGAACCGGCGTCTTTTCAAGGATTTGCAGGGCGCCCGGGCCGTCGGTGGCGGTGCCCACCTGACGGATCCCGAACGAATCGAGGGCTTGCGTGATCAGACCACGCGAGGTGGACATATCGTCCACAACCATGATCCGAATTTGGTCTCTCAGTGCCATTTCGGGCCTCCGTTCGGGCTTGCCGCTTCGGGCAACCGGTAAGTCGTGATGCCGGCGGTGGTCAGGGCTGTGCCGCCATCAAGCGGGACGCGCTCGGAATGGCCAACGAACAGCCAGCCGCCGGGGGCGAGTTGCGCCTCGAAGCGTTTCCAAAGCTTCGCCTGGTCTTCGGGGCTGAAGTAAATCACCACATTTCGGCAGAAGATGATGTCGAACTTGCCTTTCATCGGCCAGTTCTGGTGCAGGTTCAGCTCGTTGAAGCTGACCAAGGCACGCAGCGGCGGCACAATCCGCACCCCGCCTGCCTCAAGCTGCGCAAAGCGCTGCATCGGCTTCGGGATCGTGGCGAGCGTTGCCGCATCGTAAAGCGCTTCACGACCGCGCGCGACCATTCGCGGGTCAATATCGGTGGCCAGAATGCGAATGTCGAGCTTGGCCAGATCCTGCGCCATATCGGCCAGCACCATGGCGATGGTGAACGCTTCTTGTCCGTTCGAACATCCTGCCGACCAGATCCGCACCTTCTGCCCCGCGCGTGCTTTGGCCAGCAGCGGCGGCAGCGCGGTGTTGCGCAGCGTGTCGAAATGGTGGTTTTCGCGGAAGAAATTGGTGACATTCGTGGTCAGCGCCGAGATCATCTCGCGCCGTTCATCCTGCCCCTCATCCGAGGTCACTAGCTTGATATAGCTGGCGTAATCTTTCAAACCAAGCGCGCGCAGGCGCTTGCCCAGACGCGACTGCACCATCGAGGCTTTGCCCGGCGCCAAGACGATCCCGGCATGTTCATAAAGAACCTGCGCGATCGTGCCGAGTTCGGCATCGCTGGGGGCATGGGCGCCGCCAAGGGGAAGGGGGCTCATGTTGGTCATGCTGCCTCGACATTGTCGTCCGGCAGGACGGCGGAAAGATCGAGCACACGGATCATGCGGCCATCGACGATGGTCAGCGCCTGAATGAAGCTATGCGCGGCATCGGCGGCCAGTTCCGGCGGCGGTTGCAGCTCGGTGCGCGGCAGCGCCAGAATATCCGAGACCGCATTGACCAGAAGGCCTGCCGTCTGATTGCCCATCTGCACGACGATGATGACATTGCGCGCATCACCCTCGACCGGCTCCATGCCCAGCCGCACCGACAGATCGACCACCGGCAACACGGTGCCGCGCAGGTTGATCACGCCGCGCACGTGATGGGGCGCATGGGGCAGGGGCGTGGCCCGTGTCCAGCCGCGGATTTCGCGCACCGACATAATGTCGACCGAGTATTCCTCATCCGCAAGCCGGAACGACAGAAGTTCAAGTTCGGAAGAGTTTTGCGAGCTTTTTTCCAGTTCCATAACGGTTATCCTGCAAGAGCGAAGCTTTGGCTCCGGGTGCGACCGGAAGCGTTGGAGACAAGATCGGCGGGGTCGAGGATCAGAGCGATCTGACCGTCGCCAAGGATGGTTGCGGCGGCAACGCCGGGAATGTGGCCATAGCTGCGTTGCAGCCCCTTAATGACCACCTGCCGCTGTTCGAGGATCGAATCGACCACCAGCGCCGAGCGGGAGCCGTTTTCTTGTGCCGTGAGCAGCACGATCCCACCGGCGTAGTTTTCCATCGGGGCCCGGTAGCCCAATTCGGCCCCCAGATCGTAAAGCGGCACGAAGGCGCCCCGCACATGGATGACATTGGTGTTCGGCCCAAGGGCGCGAATGTCTTCGTCGGTAAGCGTCGCGGTTTCCAAGATCGACGACAGCGGCACCACGAGCGTCTCATTCGCCACATTGACGACCATGCCATCCAGCACGGCCAGCGTGAGCGGCAACGAGATCGAGAAGCGCGTGCCTTTGCCCGGCTCCGAGTGAATGGTGATCCGGCCACCAAGACCTTGGATCGCCTGCCGCACCACATCCATGCCGACGCCGCGGCCCGACAGCGCCGAGACCTGATCGGCGGTCGAGAAACCGGGCAGGAACAGAAGGTTGTCAATCTCGCTGTCGGACAGTTGCGCCTCGGCTGCGATCAGACCTTTTTTGATGGCAATGTCGCGCACTTTCGGGCGGTTGATGCCCGCGCCGTCATCGGTGATTTCAATCACCACGCGGCCCGAACGATGCTGCGCGGACAGGGTGATCACCCCTTCGCGCGGCTTGCCAGCGGCTTCGCGTTTTTCCGGCGTTTCCAGACCATGGTCGACCGAGTTGCGGATCATATGGGTCAGCGGATCGGCCAGCCGTTCGATCACCGTTTTATCGACTTCGGTCGCTTCGCCTTCGGTGCGCAGGCGCACCTCTTTGCCCACGGCGGAAGAGGCTTCGCGCACAATCCGGCCCATCCGCTGGAACAGCGGTTTGACAGGTTGGGCGCGGATCATCATCACGCTGTCTTGGATATCGCGGGTCAACATCATAAAGGCTTCAAGCCCGGTCATCACCGCCGAGTTCGGCGGCAGCCCGGCCTCGGCCACGCTTTGCGCCAACATGGCTTGGTTGATCACCAATTCGCCGACAAGGTTCACCAGCCGGTCGATCCGGTCCAGATCGACCCGCACCGTTGCAGACGGTTCGGACGAATTTTCCTTGGCTGGGGCCGCATTGCCCTTGGGCACCGTGGCACCGGGGCCGGTGCTTGGCGCGCTGGCCGCCGGGGCGGGCGCGGGTTCCGCCGGGGCAATCGGCGCTGCGGTCGGTTCGGGCGTTTCCGCCAGATCCGCCAAAGAGGGCGGGTTATTCATCTCGACCCCCGAGGGGTTTTGCGGCGGGGCCGCCACCGGAGTGGGCGCGGGCATGCCCGGCATCGCGCCCGGCATCTCCAGCATCGGCTCCGAACCCGGTGTTGCGGCAAAAGGGTCCGCGCCAAGGTCTCCCATCGGCGGGGCCAAATCGGGCAGATCAAAGCCACCGGCGGGCGCATCGGCGCCGCCGCTGGTGATCTCCAGCTCGCAAACGTCTTCCACGAAATCGAACACTTCACGAATGTCGAAATCGGTCACATCGCCGGTGATCTCGACCACCCATTCAAGGCAGGCGGCTTCGGGATCAAGCGTGTCAAGCGCGGGCAGGGCCGACAGATCGCAGCTTGTTTTGCACTCGCCCAGCTTGGCGAGCGCGCGCAGCAGATGCAAAGGCTCATTGCCTGAGGCATAAAGCGCCGCACTGGGTTTGAACCGCACGGTCCAGACCGGCAGCGCCGGCGTGGCGCCTTCGTCTTCGGCGGGGCCGAAATCGAAGCTAAGTCCCATCGGCTGGAAGTCGGTGGCTTCTTCGATATCTTCTTCGACCGGCGCACCGCCCATCAGCGCCTCAAGCGCGACAAGGCAGGGCTCAGACCCATCGGGCGGCGGGGCGCCATCGCGGGCCGCGCGCACTTGGTCTTGCAACAGATCCGCTGCCTGGAAGAACAGCTTCATCGCTTCGGGCGTGATCGGCATCCGGCCGCAACGCACCTCGTCCATGACGGTTTCATAACGGTGCGCGAAACCCACCAGCGCGTCGAGGCCAAACGCCCCGGCCCCGCCCTTGATGGAATGCACCGCGCGGAAGACGACGTTGATCGTCTCATTGTCATGGCTACCTTCGTCCATATCGGACAGGGCATCTTGCAGGCTTTCGAGCAATTCTTCGCATTCGACGAAGAAACTGGCCCGGATTTCTGCCATCGGGTCCGTTGCCATAGGTATTCTCCTTAACCGGCGACCATCTGCAGCGCCTTGACCAGCTTCGGCGGGTCAAACGGCTTCACGATCCAGCCCGTCGCGCCAGCGGCACGCGCACGCGCTTTCAGCTCGGGGGCGGATTCAGTGGTCAGCACGAGGATCGGCGTCCCACGGTGTTTGTCTTGCTGGCGGACCGCTTCGATGAAGCCAAAGCCATCAAGACGCGGCATGTTGATGTCAGAGATGATCGCATCGGGCGCGATCCCCTCCAGCACCTCAAGCCCATGCACGCCGTCCTCGGCGAGATGGAGGTTGATGCCAGCTTCGCTCAGGGCGAGCTTGAGCATGTCGCGGATGGTGCGGCTGTCATCGACGGCCAGGACTGTCAGGCTCATGCGGCCTCTCCGGTTTGCAGATCCCCGGGCGCGAGGCCGAATAGGCCGAGGGCCTCATCGAATGCCTCGGAGCGCGGGGTGATGGTGAAGGAGGTGCCAGCGGCGCGCGCGGTCGAGGCGGCCGAGGCGAGGACTTGAACAGCGAGGCCACCCAAATGGGTCACCTCGGAAGCGTCGAGGACAAGGTCGGTCCCTGTCGCATCGCGCAATGCGGATGCGAGCGGGCTGGCTTGCGAAAGATCAAGCCGGGGGGCGAGGGAAATGGTCTGCATTACGACCCCGCAAAGATATGGTTTTGGAAAAGGATCACGCGTTCCCCTTTCATTCCTGCATGAAAGAGGCTTAGCGGTTGCGGGTTAAGATTGACTTGACGCGAACGGGAATTTCGCGGGCCTTTTTGCAGTCTTTCGCGTGATTGGCGAAAACCGCTTACAATTGCGGCGCGCGGGCATGCAGATGCGCGGCGCAGCCCGACAAGGCGGCGTAATCATCTTCGATCACCGCGACCGGGAAGGCTTGCAGAAATTCGGCAAAGCGCCCCTTGGCGCGCATCGCCTCAAGAAAGCCGAATTCGTGCAACAGCGGCGTGAAAGCCCGCGCGACCCCGCCACACAGATGAATGCCGCCAAAGGGCAGATGCACCAGCGCCAGATCGCCCACCACCGCGCCCAGATGCCGGGTGAAGATCCGCGCCGTCGCCACGCCAAGGGCGCTGCGCGCGGTGATTTCTTCCATCACCTGCGCGGCGGGTAGGGTGCTGTCTTGGCCCGCCTCGCGCGCGGCAAACGCATAGACCCGTTCCAGCCCGCGCCCCGACAGCACGTCTTCGACCGCCGCAAACCCATGCGCCTCTTCGACAAAGCGCATCAGGCGGATGTCTTCATCGGTCACCGTGGGCAAGGTGATATGGCCGCATTCAGAGGCGGCGACGATGCGCCCGCCCGGCGCCTCATGCACCGGCGCGGCGTTGAACCCGGTCCCCACGCCCACGACCAACTGGCTTGCATTGGGCCGCGCGGCCGCGCCCTTGTCGATCACCCGCACCGCGCCCGGTGCCAGATGGCCCAGCGCATGGCCTTGCGCTTGCAAATCATTCAGCACCGCCACGGTTTCCGCCTTGGTCACCCGGGCGATGGCATGGTCTTCGATCACCCAAGAGAGGTTCGTCATCTGCGCCACGCCGTCATGCACCGGACCGGCCGCAGCCACACAGGCCCCGGCCAGATCGCTGACGCCTTCGGTTTGCATATAGTCCGCCAAGATCGGTTCCAGCGCGGGCCGCCCCGCATTGGCATAGCGCTTGATCGAGGCCGGGATCAGCTTGCCCCCCTCGGCCAGCGCGACGCGGGTGTTGGTGCCGCCGATATCGGCCAAAAGCGAATAGCGATCAGGGGTGGCAGAGATCATCTTAGCGCTCCAAAGCGGTCTTAAAGGCGTGATAGGACGCCTTCGGGCGGCGCTGCAAGCTTTCGAAATCCAAATGGATCAGGCCAAAGCGCTTTTCATAGCCCAGCGCCCATTCATAATTGTCGAGCGCCGACCACGCCATATAGCCCTTGAGCGGCACGCCTGCGGCCAGTGCGTTCTGACAGGCGCGCAGATGCGCGGCGTAATAGGCGATACGGTCTTGGTCGTCACACAGGCCCCTCTTGTCCAGCCGGTCGGGCGCGGCCATGCCGTTTTCGGTGACATAAAGCGGCAGATCGCCGGTATAGTCCCGCGCGATGCGGGTCAGGAACTCTTGCAACCCCTCGGGGCGGATTTCCCAGCCCATCTCGGTTTTTGGCCCCGCGCCATCGACCTCGGCAAAGCCGGGCCAAGGGCCGGGGGCGGCGGCGATGCGCTTGCAGGTGTAGTAATTGAGCCCGAACCAGTCCAGCGGCTGCGCGATCGTGGCCAGATCATCCTCCCAGCCTTCGGGCAGATGCGGGGCCAGACCTTCCAGCGCCGCTTCGGGGTAGCGGCCCTTGAACATGGCCTCGACAAAGAAACGATTGAAGATCGCATCGTAACGGTTTGTTGCGGCTTCACTTTCAGGGGATGCGTCTGCGGGCAGGGCGGTTTCGAAATTGCACACGGCGCCAAGGTTCTTGATCCCGCCCGCGCGCATCACCTTGATCGCGCGGCCATGCGCCAAGAGCACATGATGCATGGCGCGGGCGGTGGCGCGAATATCGCGCAGCCCCGGCGCATGGGCGCCCAGAAAATGGCTGAGCCAACTGACGCACCACGGCTCGTTGATCGGGGCAGCGGACCAAATCCGATCACTCAGCCGGGCCATGATGACATGGGTGTAATCGGCAAACCACCGGGTGATTTCGCGGTTGCGCCAGCCGCCCTTATCGGCCAGCGCAGCGGGCAATTCCCAATGATAAAGCGTCAGCGCGGGTTTGAGCCCGCGTTCCAACATCCCATCCACCAGCCGGTCATAGAAATCGAGCCCCTCCATGTTCACCGGGCCGCGGCCTTCGGGCAAAACCCGCGCCCAAGAGGTGGAGAAGCGATAGATATCAAAGCCCGCCGCCGCGACCAGATCCAGATCCTGTTCCCACAGATGGTAATGATCGCAGGCCCGTGCGCCGTTTTCGGCCCGCACCACATTGCCCGGTGTGGCCGCGAATGTGTCCCAATGGGTCGGTCCCGCGCCGCCAAAGCCATGCCCCTCGATCTGGTAGGACGAGGTCGCCACGCCGAACTGAAATCCGGTCGGAAAGGCGGAACGCGGGGGCAGGGCAGTCATGCAAGAAATCCTTCGGGCAGAGAAACGGGGACAACGGGCCAGAGCGGTGCCGGACCGGGCGCCTTGGTCCGCACGGCACACCCGTTTGGCGCAAGGCGCACGGTTGTGGGCGAAAGCCCAAGGCACTGGGCAAGGTCGTTGAGGGTCATGGCGCTGGTCCCGATCCGCCCCTGACGCGGTTTGCCTGACGCGATTTGGCCGGCTTCAAAGCGGTTTGGAGCGCCAAAGCCTACCCGCGCACCCCGGGGGCGTCAATCCGACGGGGCGGCTTTTGCGCCTTTGCGCATATGCAGCATTTCCCCAAGGTTACAAGGCCTTGGCCCGGGGGGCGCGGTTGACTTTGGCCGACCTTTGCGGGACGCTCGGCCATCCAAAGCGCTTTGGGGCGAGTCGGATACCCGCCCCGGGTCTGGATCAAAGGGCTTGGCCCCGGTCTCGGGAGGACTGCATGACGAAACAGCTTTATCTGGGCGTGGCCATTGCGGCGCTCGCCGTTTCTGGCGCATTTGCGCAGGATTTGAAATTTGCTCCGGGCGAGGATGCCCGGTTCAACTGGGCCTCTTATGAGGCGCTCAAGGAAATGGATCTTTCGGGCCAGACGCTGACGGTTTTGGGCCCGTGGTTGGGGCCGGATAAGGATCTGGTCGAAAGCGTGATCGCCTATTTCGAAGCCGCCACCGGCGCCGATGTGATCTATTCCGGTTCTGACAGTTTCGAACAGCAGATCGTCATCGATGCCGAGGGCGGCAGCCCGCCCGATGTCGCTGTCTTCCCGCAGCCCGGTCTGGCCTCTGACCTTGCCAAGAAAGGCCGCCTTGTGCCCTTGGCCGAGGGAACGGGCGAATGGATCACGCAAAACTACGCCGCCGGTGACAGCTGGGCGGCCTATGGCAATTACGAGGGCCCAGACGGGCAAAAGCATCAATATGCCTTTCCGTTCAAGGCGGATGTGAAATCGCTCGTCTGGTATGTGCCGGAAAACTTTGAGGATGCGGGCTATGAAGTGCCGCAGACCATGGAAGAGTTGAAGGCGCTTTCCACCCAGATCGTGGCGGATGGGGCAACGCCATGGTGCATTGGGCTTGGTTCGGGCGGGGCCACCGGCTGGCCCGCGACCGATTGGGTCGAAGATTTCATGCTGCGCATCAACACCCCCTCGGATTATGACGCTTGGGTGGCCAACACGCTGAAATTCGACGATCCGAAAGTGATTGCCGCGATTGAGGATTTTGGCTGGTTCGCGCGCAATGATGCCTTTGTTGCGGGCGGCGCGGGGGCGGTGGCGACCACCGATTTCCGTGACAGTCCGAAGGGGCTTTTTGCCAGCCCGCCGCAATGCTACCTGCACCGGCAGGCCAGCTTCATCCCGTCGTTCTTCCCCGAGGGGGTGGTGGTCGGCCAAGATGCCGATTTCTTCTACTTCCCGGCTTATGAAGAAAAAGACCTTGGCCAACCGGTTTTGGGGGCGGGGACGATGTTTGCCAAGCTGACCGACAATCCGGTGGGCGATGCCTTCATCACCTTCCTCGAAAGCCCGATCGCGCATGAGGTCTGGATGGCGCAAAAAGGCTTTGTCACGCCCCATAAAGGTGTGAACACCGCGCTTTATGGGGATGAAACGCTTGCGAAAATGGGCGCCATCTTGCTCGATGCCACGACCTTCCGCTTTGACGGGTCGGACCTGATGCCGGGGGCGATTGGCGCGGGGGCGTTCTGGACCGGCATGGTCGATTATGCGGGCGGCAAACCCGCCGATGAGGTGGCCGCGCAAATTCAGGCCACTTGGGATACGCTGGACTAAGCGCACCCCACGGCCCGCCCGGGCGGTTCGGGCGGGCCTTTCGAATCGGTCGGTGCGGGGAGGCGCGGATGGAACAGCTGATGCTGGCGGGCGGCACGATCCTGACCGGGGTCTTTGCCTGTGTGGCGTGGTTTTGGGGTGCGAATTTCGTGCTTGATACGGTCTATCCGCCGCGTGGCGCCCATGCCGGGCGCAATATCTTGCGCGCCAATATGATCCGGCCTTGGCTCTTCATCGGCCCGGCGATCCTGTTTTTGGGCGTTTACCTTGTCTATCCGGTGTTCAAATCCACCGTGATGAGCTTTCAAGACAGCGATGCACAGCAATTCGTGGGTTTTGCCAACTACGAATGGCTCGTGTCGGATGCGAAATTCCGCGAGTCGATGCGCAATAACCTGATGTGGCTTTTGGTGGTGCCGGCGGCCTCGACCTTTTTCGGGCTGATTGCGGCGCAACTGACCGACCGGATCAAATGGGGCAATTTTGCCAAATCGATGATCTTTATGCCGATGGCGATTTCCTTCGTGGGCGCCGGGGTGATCTGGAAATTCGTCTATGATTACCGCGCCGAAGGGCAAGATCAGATCGGGCTTTTGAACGCGATCTGGGTCGCGCTTGGCAACAGCCCCGAAACATGGCTGACGGTGCCGTTTTGGAACAATTTCTTCCTGATGATTGTGCTTGTCTGGATTCAGACGGGCTTTGCCATGGTGATCTTGTCGGCGGCGCTGCGCGGCATTCCCGAAGAAACGATTGAGGCGGCAATTTTGGATGGTGCAAACCCGTGGCAGTTGTTCTTCCGCATCAAGGTGCCGCAAATCTGGGGCACGATTGCGGTGGTTTGGACCACGATCACCATTACCGTGCTGAAGGTCTTCGACATTGTTTTCGTGATGACCAATGGCGAATGGGGCACGCAGGTGCTGGCCAATATGATGTATAACTGGATGTTCCGCGGCGCGCCCGATTATGGCCGCGGCTCGGCGATTGCACTTGTCATCATGGCGCTGGTGCTGCCGATCATGATCTGGAACATTCGCAATGCCCGCAAGGAGATGGCCTGATGGACAACATTGCGGGCACCCGCGCGCGGCTGGTTTGGGCGGTCAATCTGGCGGCGGCGGTGTTGGTTGTCTTGTGGGTGGTGCCGACGATTGGGCTGTTGGTCTCGTCCTTTCGCGACCGCGATCAAATCACCGCCTCAGGCTGGTGGCGCGCGGCCTTTCCGGCGACTGCCACCAGTTTTGTGCGTGCGGGCACGGCCAAGGACCAGTTTCAAGAAAACGGCCTTTGGGTGATTGAAGGCAATGTTCTGGAAAAGGGGCAGCGGCTGGAACGCTGGGGCACCTCGTCTCGCGCGCCCGAGGCCTATGCGCCCGGCGAAACCATCGATCTGAAAGAGGGCGAACAGATCACCGTCACACCCGACGGGCATTACCGGCTGACAGCCCCGCAAGAATTCACCACGACGCGTGGCATGCGGATTTTCATCACCACCACCACGCCACCGCGCTTTACCACCGAAAACTATGCCCGTGTGATTGGGGCCGAGGGGTTGGGGCAGGCGTTTTTGAACACGATGACCGTGACGATCCCGGCCACGGTGATCCCGATTCTGATTGCCGCCTTTGCCGCCTATGCGCTGGCGTGGATGCAGTTTCCGGGCCGTGCGCTTTTGGTGGCCGCCGTGGTGGGCTTGCTGGTCGTGCCGCTGCAACTGTCGCTTATTCCGCTGTTGCGGTTTCACAATGAAATTGGGCTGGGCAAAGGCTATCTGGGGATTTGGCTGGCGCATACGGGCTTTGGCCTGCCACTCGCCATTTACCTGTTGCGCAACTACATGGTCGGTCTGCCGAAAGAAATTATTGAAAGCGCGCGCGTCGATGGCGCGACCGAATTTCAGATCTTCCGGCGGATCATTCTGCCGCTGTCTTTTCCCGCACTTGCCTCTTTTGCGATCTTTCAGTTCCTTTGGGTGTGGAACGATTTGCTTGTGGCCACCGTTTTTCTAGGCAACCGCCCCGACCAGCTTGTGATGACGGGGGTGTTGCGCGAACTTTTGGGCTCGCGCGGGGGCGATTGGGAAATCCTCGCGGCTTCGGCCTTCGTCTCGATTGCCGTGCCGCTTCTCGTCTTCTTCGCGCTTCAGAAATACCTTGTGCGCGGCCTTCTGGCCGGTTCGGTGAAAGGCGGCTGACATATGAACTTGCTCAACAAATCTGCTGACTGGTGGCGTGGTGCGGTGATCTATCAAATCTACCCGCGCTCGTTCCAAGATACCAATGGCGACGGGGTAGGCGATTTGCTGGGGATCGTGCAACGGCTGCCGCATGTGGCCAGCCTTGGTGCCGATGCGGTCTGGATTTCGCCCTTCTTCACCTCGCCGATGAAGGATTTCGGCTATGACATCTCGGATTATTGCGATGTCGATCCGATGTTCGGCAGTATGGCCGATTTCGACCAGGTGATTGCGACCGCCCATGCGTTGGGGCTGAAGGTGCTGATCGATCTGGTGCTAAGCCATACCTCGGATGTGCATCCGTGGTTCAAGGAAAGCCGCGACAGCCGCGACAACCCCAAGGCGGATTGGTATGTCTGGGCGGACCCGAAACCCGATGGCACGCCGCCCAACAACTGGCTGTCGATCTTTGGCGGCCCGGCTTGGCAATGGGACTCGCGGCGCGAGCAATATTACCTGCACAATTTCCTGATTGCCCAGCCCGATCTGAACTTCCATTCGACGGAGGTGCAGCAAGAACTTTTGGCGGTTGCGAAATTCTGGCTGGATCGGGGGGTGGACGGGTTCCGCCTCGATACGATCAATTTCTACATGCATGACGAGGAATTGCGCGACAATCCGGCGCTTGCCGCCGCCGAGCGCAATGACCAAACCGCGCCCAAGGTGAACCCCTACAATCACCAGCGCCATATCTATGACAAGAACCACCCCCGCAATGTGGAATTCCTGCGCAAGCTGCGCACGCTGATGAACGCTTATAACGCCGCCGCCGTGGGCGAAATTGGCGACAGCCAGCGCGGGCTAGAGATTTTGGGCGAATACACCTCGGGCGAGGACAAGGTGCAGATGTCTTACGCCTTTGAGTTGCTATCGGGGCATGAACCGCTCAATGCCAGCTTCATCAAGGACACGTTCGAGCGTCTGGAACGGGTCGCAGCTGATGGCTGGGCCTGTTGGGCCTATTCGAACCATGATGTCGTGCGCCATATCTCGCGCTGGGGATTAAACCCCGCATCTGCAAAGCTTTACACGACGCTGTTGATGTGCCTCAAAGGTTCGGTCTGTCTATATCAAGGCGAAGAATTGGGGCTGCCCGAGGCCGAGATCGGCTTTGAGGATGTGCGCGACCCCTATGGCATCCAATTCTGGCCCGAGTTCAAAGGCCGTGATGGGTGCCGCACGCCGATGGTCTGGAGCAAAGATGCGGTCAATGCGGGGTTTTCGACGGCGAAACCGTGGTTGCCGGTGCCCTCGTCGCATTACAGCCATGCCCCCGATGCGACGGAAAATGACCCTGCCGCGCTGATCCACCATTACCGCCGCGCGATTGCCTTTCGTCATCACCAAGAGCCTCTGCGCACCGGCGACATGACCCATATCTGGGCGCATGGCGATGTGCTGAGCTTTCACCGCACCAGCGATGAGGGCGAAATCCTGTGTTTTTTCAACCTGTCCGATCACCCGGTCGACACCACTGTTCCTGCGGGCGATTGGGTGACGATTGGCGGCGAGCTAGGCTCGATCCGGCCAATGCCCGATCACACGCTGCATCTGGGCCCGTGGCAGCCTTCGCTTTTAAAGCTCAATCAAGGAGGCCGCGATGGCTGACCTGACGCTGACCGGCGTTGCAAAATCTTACGGCGAGGTCGATGTGCTGCGCGACATCAACCTTGAGATCAAGGCGGGGGAACTGATCGTTTTCGTCGGTCCCTCGGGCTGCGGGAAATCCACTTTGTTGCGGATGATCGCGGGGCTGGAACGCATCACCGGGGGCGATCTGACAATCGATGGGGTGCGGGTCAATGACATGCCGCCCGCGCAGCGCGGCATTGCGATGGTGTTTCAATCCTATGCGCTTTATCCGCATATGACGGTGCGCCAGAATATGGAATTTGCGCTGAAAATCGCGCGCAAATCCCGCGCAGAAATCGATGCTGCGGTGAACAAGGCCGCCGAAATCTTGCAATTGACGCCCTATCTGGACCGGCTGCCCAAGGCGCTTTCGGGCGGGCAGCGCCAGCGCGTGGCGATTGGCCGGGCGATTGTGCGCGACCCGAAAGTCTATCTGTTCGATGAACCGCTTTCGAACCTGGATGCGGCCCTGCGCGTGGCGACGCGGATCGAGATTGCCCAACTGAAAGAGGCGATGCCAGACCGCACGATGATTTATGTCACACACGATCAGGTGGAGGCGATGACGCTGGCCAGCCGCATCGTGGTGCTGGCCGATAAAGGGATTGCCCAAGTCGGCACGCCGCTGGAACTTTATGAACGCCCGCAAAACGAATTTGTCGCGCAATTCATCGGCTCGCCGCAGATGAACCTGTTGGCGGGCGAGGTGGTGGAAACGGGCGATGTGACCACGGTCAAGCTGCAAGATGGCGGGGTGGCGCGCTCGGCCGTGCCGACCCGGCCCGAGGATCTGGGCCTTACGGTCAATATTGGTGTGCGCCCCGAAGACCTGACCCTGACCGAGGCAGAGGGTTTGTTCACCGGCACCGTCGAAATCGTCGAGGCTTTGGGCGAGGTGACGCTGCTGTATTTCGGCAATGAACCGGGGGCGCCGCATATGATTGCGAAACTGCCCGGTATTCATGCAGACCTGCGCCGAAGCCGGGTGACCTTGGGGGCGGCGCCCGAAAAAGTGCACCTTTTCCACGCCGGACAGTCGCTTCTTTATCGGTGATGTCGGAAACCGCGCACGGCCCACGCCCGGTATCGGCTAGGACGGTCGAAATCGGTCTTGGGTCGAGTCGGGGAGACGCATGATGAATCAGGTCGTGGAACAGCCAGCAGTCGCCAGCAGCGGGCGCCGGTCGCGTGGTGGCGGTGGCGCCGCCCGTCGGGCCGAGCGCACGGCGGTGAAATTCGAATTCGCCCGCTATATCGAGCGCAATATCCCCAATCTTGAAATCCTCAACGAGGAAGCGCTGGCGATCATCGAAGCCAATGCCGAAACGGTGCTGGAAGAGATCGGCGTGAACTTCGTCGACAACCCCGCCGCGCTGGCGCGTTGGCGCGAAGCCGGGGCCGATGTGCAGGGGGAACGGGTGCGCTTTCCCAAGGGGCTGGCGCGCGAATTGTGCAAGACCGCGCCCTCCAGCTTTGTGCAACATGCCCGCAACCCCGAGCGCAATGTCACCATTGGCGGCAAGAACCTTGTTCTGGCCCCGGTCTATGGCCCGCCCTTCGTGCGCGATATTCACGGCGGCCGCCGCTATGCCACGCTGACCGATTTTCGCAATTTCGTGAAGCTGGGGCAGATGTCGAAATGGCTGCACCATTCGGGCGGCACGGTCTGTGAACCGACAGATGTGGCGGTGAACAAGCGCCACCTTGATATGCTGTTTTCGCATATGACGCTGTCGGATAAGCCCTATATGGGCTCTGTCACCGAACGCTCGCGCTGCGTCGATTCCATCGAAATGTCGAAGATCCTGTTTGGCGAAGATTTCGTCGATCAGAACACGGTGATGACCTCGCTGGTCAATATCAACTCGCCGCTGACCTTCGACCCGATCATGATGGACGCGCTAGAGGTTTACGCGGCGGCAAACCAAGCCTGCATCATATCGCCCTTCATCGTGGGCGGCGCGATGGCCCCTGTCACCGTGGCGGGCACGCTGACGCAGGTGCTGGCCGAGGTGATGGTGGGCGTGGCCTATAGCCAGTTGATCCGCCCCGGCGCGCCGGTGATCTTTGGCGCTTTCGTGACCTCGATCGACATGAATTCGGGCGCGCCGACCTTCGGCACGCCGGAAGCCGCGCATATCACCCTTGGCGCGGGGCAATTGGCCCGCCGCATGGGGCTGCCGTTCCGCTCGGCCGGTTCGTTCAACGGCTCGAAACTGCCCGATGCGCAGGCCGCCTATGAAACGGCCAATACGCTGAATATCGGGCTTTTGGCGGGTGTGAACTTCATGCTGCATTCTTGCGGCTGGCTTGAAGGTGGTTTGGTGGCCAGCTACGAGAAATTCGTGATGGATGCCGATCAGTTGGGCGTGCTGCACCGGCTTGCCGCAGGCGTCGATATGAGCGCGAACGGGCAGGGGATGGAGGCGCTGCGCGAGGTGGGGCCGGGCGGTCACTTCCTTGGCTGCAGCCATACCCAAGCCAATTTCAAGGAAGCCTTCTGGAAGACCAACCTGCTCGATTACAAACCGTTCGAGACCTGGGAAGAAGAAGGCGCGCGCGATACCGCGACGCTGGCTGCAAAACGGGTCGAAAAGATGCTGGGCGACTATCAAGCCCCGGCGATGGACCCCGGCGTGCACGAGGCCTTGACCGATTATGTCGCGCGCAAGAAAGCCGCCGAGCCGGATGCGTTCATGTAAGGCAATGCCAAAAGGCAAACGAGAAAGGCGCCCCGTTATGGGCGCCTTTTACTTTCTCATCAGTCACTTATCAGCCCATCTTCAAGCTGGAAAAAATATCCACCGGGAAGTGATCTTTGATCGAATATAGGAACATATCGATTTCAAGCGCCAGCTCGGCCTCGAATTCATTCAGCTCTGTCCCGCTCCACCGGTGATGTTCCAGCCGGTTTAGGAAGGCGCGGCGGTCTTGGTCCGCCTGTGGCGCAAGCGCGAACATCTCTGCCGCGCGCAACAGATCGATGCGTTTGTGCACCTCGCGCATGGCGGCGAAGGCCTCCATCATCACCCGCATCAGGCGCGGATCATCCTGCCATGACTGCCCGGCGAAAACCTCTTGCACGGTGCGGTTGCCCGCGCCCAGACAATCATAGGCCACACAGCCGGCCATGCCCGCGTCGCTGAGGCGCTCATGGATTGCGCATAGATGCCCCGACAGGTTGCGGCACGGCTCGCAGGGGTTCTTGCTAAAGGCAAAATCCTTGCCCTTGTCAAAGGCCAAAGCAAGGCAGCAAAGCGCCGCGCATTGAGAACAATCGGTCTTGAGACAATCGGCTTGGGGCATGGCGGGCGCCTTTCGCTTGCGGCTAGAGGCGCCCTCTATCTCGCGAAACCGCACAGGGATGCAAGCTGGGCCCGCGCAAGCGCGGGCTATTCCTGCGCCAGAAGCGGGCGGATTTTCAATTGGGTAATGCGGTTATCCTTGCGCGCGGAGACCTCAAACCGGAAGCCGTGGAAGGCAAAGACCTGCCCCACCTCGGGGATCGTCTGCGCCTCATAGATCACCAGACCGGCCACGGTATTCGCCTCGTCATCGGGCAGCGCCCAATCGGTTTCGCGGTTCAGATCGCGGATCGTCATCGCACCATCGACAAGATAATCGCCGTTTTCGGTGGGCTTGAGCTGCCGGTCGCCCTTGGGGTCGAATTCATCCGAAATCTCGCCGACGATTTCCTCTAGAATGTCTTCAAGCGTCAACAGCCCGCGCAGATCGCCATATTCATCGACCACCAGACCGAAATGCGTGCGCCGTTTCAAAAACTCGCGCATCTGTTCATCCAGCGGCGTGGTCTCGGGGATGAAATAGGGCTTCATCGCCACTTTCATGATGTCGAGGTCAGACACGGAATCCAGCTTGCCATCGCCGGTGCGCAAGAACCGCTCGACCGCGCGCAGCAAATCCTTGGAATGCAGAATGCCGACGACGTTTTCGCGTTCGCCCTTATAGATCGGCAAGCGGGTGTGCGACGAGGCCAGCACCTGCGCCAACACCTCGTTCGGGTCGTCTTCGGCGTCGATCATCTCCACCTGGCTGCGGTGGCGCATGATTTCCTCGACCGTGCGGTTGCCCAGATCCAGCGCGCCCAGCAGCCGGTCGCGGTCATCCTTGTCGACCGTCCCTTCCGACGCCCCAAGCGCAATCGCCCCCGCGATTTCATCTTGGAAGGAAAACATGTGCTGGCCCGCATCGGTGCGCAGGCCAAACACCCACAGGATGCCGCGCACGATCATCCGCACCACCGTCACGATGGGCGCCAAAACCTTGGTCAGCACGCCGACTGGCCGCGCCACCGCGCTGGCAAAGGTTTCGGCATTGGTGATGGCGTAGGTCTTGGGCAACACCTCGGAAAAGATCAGCACCAAGGTGGTCATCACCAAAGTCGCCAGCGCCACGCCCGATTGGCCGAAAAGCCGGGTCAAAAGCGCGGTGGCCAGCGAGGCCGACAGGATGTTGACCACGTTATTGCCCAACAAAAGCGCGCCGATCAGCCGCTCGCTGTCTTCGGTGATTTCCAGCGCGCGTTCGGCCCCCTTTTCGCCTTTGTCGGCGCGGGCGCGCAATTTCGGGCGCGAGGCGGCGGTCAGCGCGGTCTCTGATCCCGAAAAAAAGCCCGAAAGCGCCAACAAAATGGCGATAGCGGCGGCAGAAAGCCAAAAGGCGGTGTCCAGAAGGGCGGTGATGTCGCTCATGATGCTTGGATAATGGAGGTTGCAGGGGGTCTCTTCAAGGCTTGCGCGCCAGCGGATGGTGCCCCAGCACCAGCTCTTTTAGCCGCGCCTCAAGGACATGGGTGTAAATCTCGGTGGTGGATAGATCGGCATGGCCCAAAAGCGTCTGAATCACCCGCAAATCGGCGCCGCGTTCCAGAAGATGCGTGGCAAAGGCGTGGCGCAGCACATGCGGCGTGACGCGGGCGGGCGAAAGGCCCGCGGCCACGGCGATGTCTTTCAAAAGCGCGTGGAAGCCCTGGCGGGTCAGATGCCCCTCTTTCGAGGCAGAGGGGAACAGATAGCGCGAGGGCGGCGCGCGTTTGGCAAGGCGGGCTTCTTCTTCGGCGGCGTCGCGCGCGGTCAGCCACGCGGCCAAAGCCTCGCGCGCCGGGGGCGAGAGCGGCACCATCCGTTCTTTGCCGCCCTTGCCGCGCACCAAAAGCATAGCCGGATCGCCGCGCGCAGCGGCCACGGGCAGGGTGACCAATTCGCTGACCCGCATGCCGGTGGCATAAAGCAGTTCCATCAGACAGCGGTTGCGGATCTGGTCTTGCACGGTGCGGCCTTGTTCGCGGCCCGCCTCCAACAACGCCTCTACCTCAGGGATCGAAAGCGTCTTGGGCAGCCGTTGCGCCTTGCCCGGCCCCGCGATTTGCATGGCCGGATTGTCGGGCCGCCAGCCTTCTTCATAGGCGAAGCGAAAGAATTGCTTAACCGCAGAAAGCCGCCGCGCGCGGGTGGATTTGGCCAGCCCCTCGGCTTCCAGCCGGATCATCCAAGCTTCGATATCGTCGCGCGACAGGCTGAGCACATCTAGCTTTTTTGCCTCAACAAACGCCGCGAAGTCATTGAGATCACGTTCATAAGCCAAGGTCGTGTTGCGCGCGGCCCCGGCCTCGGCGGCCTGCGCCTCCAAAAAGACCACGATCCGTTCGCGCAAGGACAGGCGGATCATCCGCGCCGCTCCAACACCATCAATTCCAGTGCCGTGCGCCGCGCAAGGCTTTCCATCCCCGCCATGCGCAGCAACCGCAGCCCGGCTTCGACGCGGCGGTGATCGCCCTTCGCGCCTTCGGAAATATCGTCAATCGCGCTAAGCAGCGCCTCGCCCAGACGGTCGGGGACCAGCGCGGCATAGGCGGCGGGCACGGTGGCAGGTGGCGCATCGAACACGCGTTTGAGCATTTGCCCCAAAGCATCGGAAGATCGCGCCTTGGCCGTGGTGCCGCGCGCCAGCGCCGCCAAAAACAGCGTATCGGGCGCACTGTCGGGCGGGCTGAGCGCCGCGCTTTCAAATTCCGGTGTCAAAAGCGCCATGTCAAAGGCCAGCCGGGCCGCCCCGCCCGTGAGCGACAGCCCCGCCAGACGCGGCGCGATCATCGCGGCAAAGGGGGCCTCTAGCTCTTGGGCCTGCATCGCCTCCCACGCCTGTGGCAGCAATTGCGCCACGCGTGAAACCCGCCCGGTCAAAAGCGCCCGATCCAGTTGCGACATCAACGAGACCCGCTCCCACACACCGCCCGAAGCCGAGGCCCGGTCTTGCGTGTAAAGCCCCAAAAGCTGGTTCGGGTCCAACACCCCCATCCGGGCCAGCCGCTCGGCGGCTTCAAGCTGGGTCTTCCAGCCGGAGTTCGAGCGCAGATCGGCCTGCGCAAACGCCACCGGCAGCATCGTGGTGGCCATTGGCTGGCCGATCGCCTCCATCAGCCGGAAGGCAAGCGGTGAGGGGCGCGCGGGCGGTGGCAAATCTTCGGCCCCGTCGGCCAGTTCATCATCCAAGAACAGGTCCAAAAGATCGGCCATCTCGGGCGCGATTTGCCCCAGCGCATCGGCATTGGCCAATTGCAATTGCGCATCGTCCCAATGGCCGCGCCGCGCAAGGCAGAAAATCTGCGCGGGCGGCGAGGGCGCAACGGCGGGGCTTTTTTCCATGATCTCGCAGGCGCGATCTTCTTGGCCCAGCAAAAGCGCAACATCGAAGCGACGCCGGAAAATCTCGGCATCATTCGGATCGGCCTCTTCCAAAAGCGCCATCGCCTGTTCCAGCGCGCCCAGATCCAAAAGCCGGTCGATCCGGGCCAGAAACAGCATATCGCCTTCGCCCGTGGCGCGTTGGCTGGGCGGGGACAGTTCGGCCAGCATCAGTTCCAGCAAGAAGCCCTGCACCGAGGGCAGGGTATCAAGCCGTTCCTTGCGCAAAGCGGCGGCCAAGGCCGGTTCGGGCGTGGCCCCCCAAAGATCGCGCGGCAAGCCCAGACGCGCTGCCGGGATCAACCCCAGCGCATCGGCACTGGGCCGGTCAAGCGATTGCACCGTCACCTGTTCAAGCGGGCCGGTGCCGCTGACCGGGGCCTCTCCGGGCACGGGCGGCAAGACCGGAACAGACCCGGTGGTCATTGCGGCGGGCGTTGCCCCCGATACCGACGAGGATAACCAATCGATGGCCGACATCGGCTCTTCGGCGCGCGCGCCGCTGGCGCCCAGCCCCGCGACAAGCAGCGCGGCGATCAGACGAGCGTCAATTGCCACCTTGCGCCTCCGTGGCGCTGGTCATGCCGGGATCGGTCGCAGGCACCGGGGCCAGCGCGGCGGCTGGCACGGCGGGCACCGGCGCGGCGGGCGGTGCAAGCCCGGGCAAATCGACCGGGCTACGCACCTCGGCCGGGTCTGCGTCCATATCTCCAAAATAGGCATAGCCCAACACGCCCAAAGCGGCGAGCAACACCAGAACGAAAACAGCCTGAAGGATGCGCCCCATGATCATTCTTTCTGTTTGTTCAAATTCATACTGCACGACACGGGTGCTGTGGCCCCGCTTCGGGACCCCGGCATGCAGCCGAAACGTCGCGCGTGCAAGATTATATATGGTATTTCGGGAAACTTCACGCCATTGAGGGGCGCGAGGATCACGATTGCGCAAGCTCCCGCCGGGACAGGCGGGGCGAGGGAGGAGCGCTTGAAGGGCGAGCAAGACACGCAGCTGCGTCTACAAAAGACGATTGTGCTCGTGGGGATGATGGGCGCCGGCAAAACCGCCGTCGGCACCGCGCTTGCGCGGGCGCTTGCTGTGCCGTTTCAAGACAGCGACGAGGAAATCGTGCGCGCGGCGCAAATGTCGGTGGCCGAGATTTTCGAGCGCGACGGCGAGACCTTTTTCCGCGCCCGCGAATCGGAGGTGATCGAACGGTTGCTGACCGGCGCGCCCGCTGTGGTTTCGACCGGGGGCGGGGCCTTCATGTCGGAAGCGAACCGCGAGATGATTGCGCGGCTGGGGGTCTCGTGCTGGCTCAAGGCCGATCTGGATTTGTTGTGGAGCCGGGTGAAGGGCAAGAACACCCGGCCCTTGTTGCGCACCGCCGATCCGCGCGCCACGCTTGCGGGGCTGATTGCCAAGCGCTACCCGATTTATGGCCGCGCACAGGTGACGGTGGAATCCGAGGCGGGGCTGAGCGTTGACGCAATGGCGCAAAAGGTGATCGCTGCGCTCAAAGCCTATCCGGACCTGTTTGCGGAGGACCCATGAAAGAAGTGGTGAAGGTCGAACTGGGCGCCCGCGCCTATGAGGTGCGCATTGGCACCGGGCTTTTGGCGCAGGCGGGCGCGGAAATCGCGCCACTGTTGCGCCGCCCGCGCGTGGCCGTTGTGGCCGATGAAACGGTCGCCAATCTGCACCTAGAGACGTTGCGCGCGGGACTTGGTGGCATTGAAATGGTCACCCTGCGCCTGCCGCCGGGCGAGGGCACGAAAAGCTGGCCGCAGTTCACCCGCACGGTGGAATGGCTTTTGGAACAAAAGGTCGAGCGCAAAGATATTGTCGTGGCCTTTGGCGGTGGGGTGATCGGGGATCTGGTCGGCTTTGCCGCGGCGGTGTTGCGGCGCGGCGTGCGGTTCGTGCAGATCCCGACCTCGCTTTTGGCGCAGGTCGACAGTTCGGTGGGCGGCAAGACCGGGATCAACGCGCCCCAAGGCAAGAACCTGATCGGCGCGTTTCACCAGCCAAGCCTTGTGCTGGCCGATATCGACCTGCTTGGCACGCTGACCGAGCGCGATTTTTTGGCGGGCTATGGCGAGGTGGCGAAATACGGCCTTTTGGGGGATGCCGATTTCTTTGACTGGCTGGAGGTGAACGGCCCGGCGCTGGCCGCGGGCGATGTGGCGGCCCGGCTGCATGCGGTGAAACGTTCGGTCGAGATGAAGGCCGAGATTGTCGCGCGCGATGAAACCGAAGAGGGCGACCGCGCGCTTTTGAACCTTGGCCACACGTTTTGCCATGCGCTTGAGGCCGCCACCGGCTATGGCAACCGGCTGTTGCATGGCGAAGGCGTGGCGATTGGCTGCGCGCTGGCCTTTGAGCTTTCGCAGCATCTGGGGCTGTGTTCGCAAGAGGCGCCCTCGCGCGTGCGGGCGCATTTGCGCAACATGAAGATGAAGGTCGATCTTTCTGATATCGAAGGCGAATTGCCCGATGCAGATGGGTTGATCGATCTGATGGCGCAAGACAAGAAAGTGCAAGATGGCAAGCTGCGCTTCATCTTGGCGCGCGGCATCGGCGAGGCCTTCGTCACCTCTGACGTGCCGCGCGATGTGTTGCACCGGATCTTGTCGGAGGCTTTGGCGCAACGCTGACCGGACCCGGCGCTAGCCGGGCAGGCTGTCAAAGGCGGGGGCGTGGCGCAGCGCACCTTTGGGAAGCGCCGCATCGGTCAGATTCAGCATCTGGAAATAGGGCCCGGCATAGGGGCTATCATAGCCTTGCGCCGCCACAGGCGAAAAGCCGAAGCGGCCATAATAGTCCGGATCGCCCAGCACGAAGAGCGCCGCGATCCCGCGCGCGCGGGCCTCGGCGATCCCGGCTTGCACCAAGGCCCCGCCAATGCCCTGATTGCGCACCGAAGCGCGCACGCAAAGCGGTGCCAGCGCCCAGGCCGGAAAGGGCGCGGCCATCGGGGAAAAGCCGATATGGCCCAGATAGGCACGTTTGAACCGGGCCGTCAGCGACAGCGCCAGATCGCCCGCGGCGCGCAAGCCCTCGACCAGATCGGCTTCCTCTGGGCCGCCAAAGGCCGCGCGGATCAGCAGCGACAGCGCGCGCGGGTCTTCGGCCATTTCTGGGCGGATTTCGGGGGCAGCCTCGGTCATTTCCTCGCGGCGGCGCAACCGCAAGGTGGTGCGCCCCCACTCCGATGCGGCGGCGCGCCGTTCATAGGCGGCATGGGCGGCGGCGGAGGCAAAGCCGGCCTCAAGCTGCCAGCGCAGCGGATCGTCGCCCTGTTTGAAGTCGAAAAACAAACAGGCCGGGTCGCGCAGGCTGTGGCGCAGATGCAGCGGAAGCAGGGCCAGAACCGCGCGCCGTTCTTCGGGCGTGGTGCAGGTCAGGCTTCCTTGCAAATAAACTAGCGCCACCTTGCCCGCATCACTCCCATTCGATCGTGCCGGGGGGTTTGGAGGTGATGTCGTAAGTCACCCGGTTGATCCCCTTCACTTCATTGATGATCCGCGTTGCGGTTTCGCCCAAGAAGTCATGGCTGAACGGATAGTAATCCGCCGTCATCCCATCGACCGAGGTGACCGCACGCAACGCGCAGGCATAATCATAGGTGCGCCCATCGCCCATTACGCCCACGGTGCGCACCGGCAAGATGGCCACGAAGGCTTGCCAAATCTCATCATACAACCCGTGCTTGCGAATTTGGTCGATATAGACCGCATCGGCCTTGCGCAGGATCTCCAGCTTTTCGCGGGTGATTTCGCCGGGGCAGCGGATCGCCAGACCCGGACCGGGGAAGGGGTGGCGGCCGATAAAGCTTTCGGGCAGGCCGAGCTCACGGCCAAGCGCGCGCACCTCGTCCTTGAACAGTTCGCGCAGCGGCTCGACCAGCTTCAGCCCCATCTTTTCGGGCAGACCGCCCACATTGTGGTGCGATTTGATCGTGACCGAGGGGCCGCCCGAGAACGAAACGCTTTCGATCACATCGGGGTAAAGCGTGCCTTGGGCCAGAAATTCCGCGCCTTCGATCTTGTTCGCTTCGCGCTGGAACACATCGATGAACAGCTTGCCGATGGTCTTGCGCTTCACTTCCGGGTCCGACACGCCTTCCAGCGCGCCGATGAACAGATCGGCCTCGTCGGCGTGGATAAGCGGAATATTGTAATGGTCGCGGAACATCGTCACGACTTCATCGGCCTCGTTGAGCCGCATCAGCCCGTGATCGACGAAGACGCAGGTCAGTTGATCGCCAATCGCTTCATGGATCAGCACCGCCGCCACCGAGCTATCGACCCCGCCCGACAGCCCGCAGATCACCTGCTTGTCGCCGACTTGGGCACGGATCTTGGCAATCGCATCGTCTTTGTAAGAGGCCATCGTCCAATCGCCGGTAAAACCGGCCAGCCGGACGAAGTTTTCATAAAGCTTCGCACCGCGCGGGGTGTGATGCACCTCGGGGTGGAATTGCACGGCGTAGAAATTGCGGTTCACATCGGCGGTGATGGCAAAGGGCGCACCGGGCGAGGTGCCATAGACCTCGAAGCCCGGAGCAAGGCGGCTGACGTGATCGCCATGGCTCATCCAGACCTGCTCGGTGCCCTCAGAGAACCAGCCTTCCAGAAGCGGCAGCTTTTTGTCGGCGGGGGTCACGAAGGCGCGGCCAAATTCGGCGGTGCCGTGGCCGCTTTCGACCAGACCGCCCAATTCCTGCATCATCACCTGCTGGCCATAGCAGATGCCAAGGATCGGCACGCCAAGGGTGAAGGCGGATGCGGGCGGGCGCGGCGAGCCTTCGCGGGTGACCGAATCCGGGCCGCCCGAGAAGATGATGGCTTGGGGGGCGAAATCGGCCAGAAACGCATCGGTGACGTTCTGATAGGGGTGGATTTCGCAATAAATCTTCAGCTCGCGCAGACGCCGCGCGATGAGCTGCGTCACCTGAGAGCCGAAGTCGATGATGAGAAGGCGCTGATGCTGGGTCATGCACGCCCGATAGCCGGGCTTGGGCGCGAAAGCAAGAGCCGCGCGGCAGGGCAATTGGCTGGGACGCGTGTTCCAAGGGCGATGGGTCGCACAAGCTCGCGCTGCGGCTGGGTTGATACCCACCGGAGAGGGGTGTAGCTGAACCGCATCGTTCTGTCTTACGTCTCGATTTTAGGAACCTGATTTGATGCGCTTTTCCGTTTTCCTACTCGCTGCGAGCCTCGTTCTGGCCGGCCCGCTTGGCGCACAAGAAAGCCCCGTAGTTGATGCCCCGCAAAGCGAAGCAGAACACGCGCTTACAGTCTTGCAGCGCGAAGGCACGCCCACCGTTTCGGCCTATTGCTGCAAACATTGCCACAAAGGCAAAGCCTGCGGGAATAGCTGCATCAGCCGTGCTTACACCTGCCACAAAGGGCCCGGCTGCGCTTGTGATGGGTAACCCGCAGGACCAGAAGACATGAAAAAAGGGCGCCCGCGCGGCGCCCTTTTGGGTTTTCGACTTTGTGGAAATATCCCGGGGGTTCGGGGGCAGCGCCCCCGTCCTTACCGTTCCGGCAGCAGGCCCCGCGGGCTGAAGCGCAGCACCAAGAGCAAGATCGCCCCCATGATGACAAGCCGCATATGCGGGGCGGCATCCAGCAAATGCTCTTTCAGCGCGCCGTCGCCCAGCCCTTGCGAAAGCAGCCCCATCATCAGCGGGCCCCATTCGCCCGCCTTGATCCAGACGAACCAGATCAGCAAACCGCCCAGCACCGCGCCCCAGTTGTTGCCAGAGCCGCCGACGATCACCATCACCCAAATCAGGAAGGTGTAGCGCAGCGGGTTGTAGCTAGAGGGGGTCATCTGCCCGTCGAGCGAGATCATCATCGCGCCCGCAAGCCCCAGCACAGCAGAGCCCAGAATGAAGATCTGCAAATGCCGCCCGGTGACGTTTTTGCCCATCGCGCTGGCGGCCACCTCATTGTCGCGGATCGCGCGCATCATCCGCCCCCAAGGCGAATTCAGCGCCAGCTGCGAGGCCCACAAAAGCAGCGCCAGCACCGCGACGAACAGCATCACATAAAGAAGCTTCACCAAGAGCGTGGAGCCCACCATCGGGTCCATCCCAAGCCCAGACATGCGCTCCAAAAAGGCCGGGTCTTGTTGCAGATCGGTTTCATAGGGCACGGGCCAAGGGCGCGGAATGCCATTGACGTTCAGCACGCCCCGCGCCAGCCATTCTTCGTTTTTCAAAACGGCGACAATGATTTCCCCGATGCCCAGCGTGGCAATGGCCAGATAATCCGAGCGCAGGCCCAAAGCGGTCTTGCCAACGATCCACGCTGCCCCGGCGGCCAGCGCCATGCCCACGGGCCACGAGATCAGCGTCGGCAGCGACAGCCCGCCCAGATAGCCGGTGGCGGCGGGGTTGATGGCTTGGATCGCCTCCACCGCCGGGTCAAAAAGCGCGCGATAGCTGAAAAAGCCCAGCACCAGTACGCCCGCAACGACCCAGCCACGGGCCTTACCGGTCATGCGCTGATGCAGCGCAACCGCGATCACCAGCGTGACGATGGCCACGGCAAAGGCAAACAAAATGCCCCAGCCCCCCGCTTCAAACGCGCCTTCGGTGGGGGGCATGGCGACCAGCACGGGGGCCACCCCGCCCAGCGCCAAAAAGCCCACGACGCCCGCGTTGAAAAG
The DNA here is from genome assembly GCF_020023995.1 of Rhodobacter sp. TJ_12. Lineage (GTDB taxonomy): Bacteria > Pseudomonadota > Alphaproteobacteria > Rhodobacterales > Rhodobacteraceae > Rhodobacter. The sequence goes on from NZ_NRRD01000008.1 coordinate 47,951, forward strand.
GCCCGCATAGCCCCATTGGATATTGATTCCGAGCGCCAAAATGGCCGAGATCAGCCCGACCCGCAGGATGCCCAAAGCGTTATCCCAATGGCCCGAGAACATGGCGTTCGACACCGTGCCCTCTAGAATGAACAGGATCGCCAATGCGCCAAACAGGGCGGGCGCGCGCCATTTGCCGCCTTTTGCGGCGCTTGGTTGATGCGTGCTCATACCGATTTCCCCTTGAAGAGCCCGGTGGGCTTGAACAGCAGCACGATGATCAAAATCGCGAAGCTGACGGCAAATTTGTATTCGGTGGACAAAAGCTGCAACAGCCCCTCGGGCGTCCAGCCGGGCACCAGATACATCGCCACTTTCTTCCAAGCATAGGTGACCGCAACCTCGGAATAGGCGATCACGAACCCGCCCGCGATGGCGCCAAGCGGATTGCCAAGCCCGCCCACGATCGCCGCCGCAAAGATCGGAAGAAGAAGCTGGAAGTAGTTGAAAGCCTTGAAGGATTTGTCAAGGCCGTAAAGCGTGCCCGCGGTGGTGGCCAGCGCTGCGGCAATGATCCAAGTGACCATCACCACCTTGTTCGGATCGATCCCCGACAAAAGCGCCAAATCCTCGTTATCGGAATATGCGCGCATGGATTTGCCGGTGCGGGTTTTCGCCAAGAACCAAAACAGCGCCCAAACCACCAGCCCCGCCGTCACCAGCGTGATCGCTTGGGTGGAGCGGATCGCCAAAGGCTCGGCCAGCCCGGTGATGGTTTTGAACTCGCGCGCGGAAATCAAGAACCGCTCGCCATCGGCAAAGCGAATTTCATCGACGCCGATCAGCACGCGGGTCAGCCCGTTCATCACGAACATCACGCCCACCGAAACCATGGTGATATAGATCGGCGCGGCGCGCACCTTGCGGTAATAGCGATAGACGACGCGGTCGGTGCCCAGCATGAAAAGCGCGGTCAGCGCAATGCCGAAGGGCAGCGCCAAAAGTGCGGTGGGCAACGGGCCGAAGCTGACGCCCATCGCCTGCAAGCCCCAGGTGACAAGGATCGTCAGCCCGGTGCCAAAGGCCATTGTGTCGCCATGGGCGAAGTTCGAAAACCGCAAGATGCCATAGATCAGCGTCACACCCAGCGCGCCCAGCGCAAGCTGCGCGCCGTAAGCGGTGGCCGGAACGATGACGTAGTTCAGCACCGCGATGAAAGCGTTGAGAAGGTCCATCATTTCACCTCTTCGCAGGTGCCTTGGTAATAAACTGCCATGCCCGCCTCGGGCTGGTGCAGCGAATAACGCGCGGTGCCATCGGGGGCGATCGTCAACAACCGCTGCCACGGGTCCTTGCGAAAGGCGATAAAGCCTTGGAACGGCCCGTAAAGCGTGCCCCCGGTCAGCGGCACGGCGTTGAAGCTGCCGGTGTCATCGCTGACCGCCACGGTGAACGGATCGGGCGGCACCAGCGTCGGGTTTGCCGGGAACGTCGCATCGGGGCCGGGGTTGTAGATCATGCTCAGCCCGTAGCTGGTGGCCTGACAGGGCGCCAGATCGGTGCATTCCTGCGCGAAGGCACAAAGGAATTCCTGCACCTGCGGCGCGGCCTGCGCGGGCAGGGGCAGCAAAAAGGGCAGGGTGGCCAGAAGCTGTTTCATCGCTTAGCCCCCCAAGAAGGTGCGGCGCACCTCTGGATCGGCCATCAGCGCCGCGCCGGTATCGGTGTATTTGTTCGCGCCTTGCACCAGCACATAGCCTTGATCGGCGATTTCCAGCGCCTGGCGGGCGTTTTGTTCCACCATCAGAATGGAAATTCCGGTCCGCGCCACTTCGATGATGCGGTCAAACAGTTCATCCATCACGATGGGCGACACGCCCGCGGTGGGTTCATCCAGCATCAGGAGTTTGGGCTTGGTCATCAGTGCGCGGCCCACGGCCACTTGCTGGCGCTGACCGCCTGACAATTCGCCCGCGTTCTGGTGGCGCTTGTCGCGCAGGATTGGGAACAGCTCATAGACCTGTTCCATCGTGTCACGATAATCATCGGCGCGGATGAACGCGCCCATCTCAAGGTTTTCTTGCACCGACATGGTCGGGAAGACATTGTTGACCTGCGGCACGAAACCCATACCTTTTTTCACCCGCTCTTGCGGGGACAGGGTGGTGATGTCTTGGCCATCAAGTTTCACATGGCCCGCGCGCAGCTTCAGCATGCCAAAGACCGCCTTCATCGCGGTGGATTTGCCCGCGCCATTGGGGCCGACGATGACCGCGATCTGGCCTTTTTCGACCTTGAGCGTGCAGCCGTGCAAAATATCGGCGGCGCCATAGCCGCCCGTCATTTCCGAGGCGTCCAGAAAGCTCATGTCCGCGCCCCCAATGCGAGACGGCCAGAGCCCATGACCCCTTGCTTAATCAGGAAAAAGCCGTTCATGCCGATGCCCCCGCCTTGATCTTGTTCTTCAGGCCCCGGCCCAAATAGGCCTCGATCACCGCTTCGTTTTGCATGATCGTGTCGGGGCTGCCCTCGGCCAGCACCTTGCCCTCGGCCATCACGATGACCGGGTCGCACAGCCGACCGATGAAATCCATGTCGTGTTCGATCACGCAGAAGGTATAGCCGCGTTCCTTGTTGAGCCGCACGATCGCATCGCCGATGGTGTTGAGAAGCGTGCGGTTCACCCCCGCGCCGACCTCGTCCAAAAACACGATCTTGGCTTCCACCATCATCGTGCGTCCCAGCTCCAACAGCTTTTTCTGGCCGCCCGAAAGGTTGCCCGCGCGCTCGTTCTTCAGATGGGAAATTGTCAAGAAGTCAAGAACTTCATCGGCTTTCTTCAGAAGCGCTGCTTCTTCTTCTGCAATCCGGCCCCGGCCAAACCACGCATTCCACAGATGTTCGCCGGATTGGCCGCCGGGCACCATCATCAGGTTTTCGCGCACCGACATGGTCGGGAATTCATGCGCAATCTGGAAGGTGCGCAAGAGCCCCTTGTGAAACAGCTCATGCGGCGCAAGGCCGGTGATGTCCTCGCCATCCATTGTCACTTTGCCAGAGGTGGGTTTATGCACCCCGGCGATTACGTTGAACAATGTGGATTTTCCCGCGCCATTGGGCCCGATCAAGCCGGTGATCGAGCCGGTGGCGATCTCTAGCGAAGCGCCATCGACAGCGTGAAAGCCGCCGAAGTGCTTGTGCAGGTTCTCGACCCGGATCATGAAGTCCCCTTGGTGGCGCGTTGCGCCCGATATGCCGTTTTCGGCCTGTTTTCAAAGGAAACAGCCCGGATCGCTCCGGGCTGTTTCGGTCTTGATGTCACGCTTAGCGGTAGCGGACGGTTTCGATTTTGTCGTCTTTGACTTCGATTTCGCGGAAGGTGCCAGCGGATTCGCCCGCGCCGATCAGCTCCACCGAGGTCGCGCCTTGATAGTCGATCTCTTCGCCCGCGGCGATCAGATCCAGCGCTTTGCCCAGTTCCCCCGGAAGGATCGGGGTGCCCGGCGCATTCGCCACATCCATCACGTTTTCTTTGTAGACCATCGGATCGGTGCTGTCGGCGGCCGCCATGGCCAGCATGATCAGCGCCGCCGCGTCATAGGCTTCGGCCGAGTAGACGCCGGTGCCATCGAAGCCCGCCGCTTCCGCCGCCGCCAAGAACTTCTCTTTGCCTTCGCCTTCGGACGAGGGCATCTGCCCGAACGAGCCGTTGATTTCCGGCCCGAAGCCTTCTTCGAGCGCGCCGCCGACCATGCCGTCGGGGAACACGAAGGTGTCAAAGGCACCGGTGTCCAGCGCGCCGCGCAGAACGCCCGAACCGCCTTGGTCAACATAGCCCGCGATCACCAGCGCATCGCCGCCCGCCGAGGCAAGCGCCGCGACTTCAGCCGAATAATCCGGTTTGCCGTCGTCATGCGCGGTGTTGATGGTGACCGTGCCACCCTTGGCTTCGAAGGCCGCTTCGAAGCTGTCGGCCAGGCCTTTGCCATAATCGTTGTTGGTATAGGTCACGGCGACCGAATTGATGCCGTGTTCCATGATGATATCGGTCATCACTTCCGACTGACGCGCGTCCGACGGCGAGGTGCGGAAGAACAGGCCATTGTCTTCGAGCGACGACAGCGCGGGCGAGGTGGCCGAGGGCGAGATCATCACCATGCCTTTGGGCATTGCCACGTTTTGCAGCGAGGCGGTGGTTTCGCCCGAGCACATGCCGCCCACGATACCTTTGACGCCATCGGCGGTGATCAGCTTTTCAACCGTGGCCGAAGCGGCGGCCGAGTCGATGCAGGTGCTGTCGCCGCGCACGGCGGTGACGGCCGCGCCGCCCATGAACTTGCCCGAAGCGGTCACTTCGGCCATCGCCAGTTCGGCGCCATCGGCCATCGCCGGCGACATCGATTCGAGCGGGCCGGTGAAGCCAAGCGAGATCCCAAGCTTGATATCTTCGGCGAAGGCACCGCCGGCGGTCAAAGCAAGGGTGGCGCTGGCCAGGAGAAGCTTCTTCATATGTTCACTCCCATGTTGGAACATTGTCCTGGGCGCGCAGGTTAAAACCTGCAACTGGAAAAGAAAATAGGCCAGTTGGTCAGGTTTTGCGCGCAAGCCGGCCTCTTGACACCGAATTTCGCCACGTCAAGCGGACCATTTGCCGCTTAATCCAGCAGATCGTCGGGAAAATCCGCGCCGCCGATCTCACCGCCAATGTCGAAATCCGGATCGAACCCATCGTCAGGCACCGCCCCCGGCGCCCCGGCGCCCGAGGTGCCGCGTTCGCGGTAAGGCGTGGTGCGGTAATGGGCGCGATAGCATTTGGAAAAGTGCGACGGGCTGGCAAAGCCGCAAGCCAGCGCGACATTGATCACGCTCATTTCCGTCTGCATCAACAGGTTGCGCGCCTTTTGCAGCCGGATTTCCATGTAATAGCGTTTCGGCGAGCGGTTAAGATAGCGCCGGAACAGCCGCTCAAGCTGGCGCGTCGACATGCCGACCTCTTCGGCCAGTTTCGACGGGCTGATCGGTTCTTCGATATTGGACTCCATCCGGCCAATCACCTGCGACAGCTTCGGATGGCGCACGCCGATCCGGGTGGGGATCGACAGCCGCTGGCTGTCTTGGTCGGTGCGGATCGCGTTATAGATCAACTGATCGGCCACCGAATTGGCCAGTGCCTCGCCGTGATCGCGCGCGATCAGCTTCAAGATCAGGTCGATCGAGGCAATGCCGCCCGCTGAGGTAAGCCGGTTGCCATCGATCACGAAAACCGATTTCGCCAGTTCAACGCCCTCGAAATCCTCAAAGAAGCTATCTTGGTTTTCCCAGTGGATGGTGGCGCGCTTGCCCTCCAAAAGGCCCGCTTTCGCCACCGCCCAGGTGCCGGTGCACAGCCCGCCCATGGTCGCGCCGCGCCGCGCTTCGCGCCGCAGCCAGTTCAAGATCGGCTTGGAGGTCGCCTCGGCCACATCGATGCCGCCGCACACCAGCACGGTATCATCGCGCGTTACCTCGCCCAGCCCCATATCGACCCGGACCGTGGTGCCGTTCGAGCAACTGACATCGCCGCCATCTTCCGAGGCCAGTTTCCAATCGTACAGCTTTTGCCCCGACACCTGATTGGCCAGACGCATCGGCTCCACCGCGCTGGCAAAGGCCATCATCGTGAACCGGTCGAGCAGCAAAAAGATATAGCGACGCGTGCGCTCGGGCGTATTCAGCCGCACGGTGCCTTGCGATGGCGCAGGCCGGGAATGGGTGCGAGGGGTCTTCGACGGCATGCGCATTTACGACCTCGGGCTTGTCGCGTTTGTCGCACGCATACAGGCTTTTGACGCTAACGCAAGCGGCGTGTGACAGAAAAATGAACCCTTCACGGGCCCGTGTTTTTCTTTTGTGTATCCTAGCGCAGATGGCACGGCTTTTGCAGGGCGAAAAACAGGTTTGCCTTGTGCCGCTTGCGCTTTATAAGCCCTGCGACTGAACGGCCTTTATGGGAGCGGCACGATGGGCAAGGCATGGATGAAATCGGATTGGCGCGCCAAACCGCGGGTGCAAATGCCCGATTATCCCGATGCGGCAGCGCTGAACGCCGTCGAAAGCCAGCTTTCCAACCTGCCGCCGCTGGTCTTTGCGGGCGAGGCGCGGCGGCTGAAAGCCGATCTGGCAAAAGCCGCGCGGGGCGAGGCCTTCTTGCTGCAAGGCGGCGATTGTGCGGAAAGCTTTACCGAATTTTCCGCCGACAACCTGCGCGACACGTTCAAAGTGATGTTGCAGATGGCGATCGTGCTGACTTGGGGCGCGAAAGTGCCGGTGATTAAGGTTGGCCGGATGGCGGGGCAATTTGCCAAGCCGCGCTCGGCCCCGACCGAGGTGATCGGCGGGGTGGAATACCCCAGCTATCGCGGCGATATCATCAACGGGTTCGAGGCGACCGAAACCGCGCGCACGCCCGATCCGGCGCGGATGCTGACAGCCTACACGCAGGCGGCGGCCTCGCTGAACCTGTTGCGCGCGTTTTCGACCGGCGGTTTTGCCGATATTCACCGGGTGCAAAGCTGGATCGCGGGCTTCACCGATGTCGAGGATGCCGCGCGCTACCGGGCTGTGGCCGAACGCATTTCCGATGCGATGGAATTCATGGCCGCGGCGGGGGTGACCTCGGAAACCGCGCATGAACTGGCGGCGGTCGATTTCTATACCAGCCACGAAGCGCTGCTTTTGGAATATGAAGAGGCGATGTGCCGGATCGACAGCACCACCGATATGCCGGTGGCGGGGTCGGGGCATATGTTGTGGATTGGCGATCGCACGCGGCAAGTGGATGGCGCGCATGTCGAATTCTGCCGCGGCGTGCAAAACCCGATCGGGTTGAAATGCGGCCCGACCACCACCGAAGAAGACCTGAAAGTGCTGATGGCAAAGCTGAACCCGGAAAACGAAGCGGGGCGGCTGACGCTGATTGCACGCTTTGGCGCGGGCAAGGTCGAAGAGCATCTGCCGCGCCTCATTCGCACCGTCGAGGCCGAGGGCGCGCAGGTTGTTTGGTCGTGTGACCCGATGCATGGCAATACGATCAAATCGGCCAGCGGTTTCAAGACCCGGCCCTTTGACGCGGTGCTGCGCGAGGTGCGCGAGTTTTTTGCCGTGCACAAGGCGGAAGGCACGATCCCGGGCGGGGTGCATTTCGAAATGACCGGCAAGGATGTGACGGAATGCACTGGCGGCGTGCGCGCCGTGTCTGACGAAGACCTGTCGAGCCGCTATCACACGGCCTGTGACCCGCGGCTCAATGCCAGCCAATCGCTGGAGCTGGCCTTTTTGGTTGCGGAAGAGTTGCAAGACCGGCGCAGCCTGCGCAAAACGGCGACGGCGCTTTAAAAGTGCCACGCAAGTCATTGTTATAAAACAAAAGCCCGGGCAATTGCCCGGGCTTTTTGCTGCCATCCAAAATTGCGGTTAGTCGCTGCTCACCACCCGGAACATCGCGCGGCGTTCTTCGGGCGTGCGCGCGGCAAAGGCCGGTTTGCTCGCTTTGGACGGGGTGAAAGGTTGCGGCGCGCTTGGCGCTTTGGGCGCATCGACCCCGAATTTCGGCAAACGGGCACCAAGGCCAAAAGCCTCGGGGCGCACCGGCGCCGGGGTGCGGGCCTGCGTCGGCTCACCTTTTTTGATCGGCTCGACATGGACCGCATCGACCAAGAAACGGCGCGGCGTGCGGCCAATGGCCTGACCCTCGCCCACAAGGCAGCCCAGAATGCGGGTCACATCGCCCATATCGGATTTCATCGGCAGCAGGATCAGCCGCGCGGTCATCGGCGGTTTGCCGATCCCGGCTTCGGCGGTCAGCACCAGTTCGGCCACAGACGGACCCGAAAAGACAGCCTCGGTCGCATCGGCAACACGTTTGCGGCCTTCGGGGGTGAAGAGGGCGGTGAGCGGCATGCCGCGCACTTCCATGCCCATCAGGTCATTCAGATGCATTCCCGCCAGACGGAAGCGGCCCATGCCGGGCGCCACACGCTCAAGGATGAAGGCATATTCCAGCGCGCTTTCAAGACCACGCGGATCGATCTCGGCACGGGCGGGCACGTCGCGGCCCTTGCGCAGGCCTTCCCAATAGGCGCGCATCTGCGCCACCACGCGGCGGCTCACGCCAGTCTCGCCGAGCCGGGCCGCTTTTCCTTGCATGTCGAGTTCGCGATCCATCACATCCACCCCGTGTCTGCCCCGCCACCTGCCGGGGTCCTGCGCGTCTTCAACACTCCTGCCTTCGGCGAGATATGGGTCTTTCTGTTGACCCCGGGAGTGAAATCCTTACTGAACTCTTAATACGCCTTTTTTCCGCCTTATGGAGAACTAAACTCTTAAATGGTTAAATCCAGCGCTTCCCCCCGCCCGCAAAATGGCCCGCTTTCGATGACCGGTTTCGCCTCTATCCGGGGCTCTGGTCTGGGTTTTGACTGGTCTTGGGAAATTCGCTCGGTGAATGGCAAGGGGCTCGATTTGCGGCTGCGCCTGCCCGAGCTGGAAGGATTGGAAGCGCAGGCGCGCGCGGCCGTGTCGCGCGCGGCCACGCGAGGGAATATCCAGCTAAATCTGAAACTTACACCAACAAGTGGAGATGAAAAACTGCGTCTCTCAGAGCCCGCCCTCGGCGCGGCTTTGACCGCTTTGCAACAGGTTGAAGAGGCCGCCGCACGCCATGGCGTGACGCTTGCGCCGACCCGTGCAAGCGACCTTTTGGCGGTGCGTGGGGTGATCGAACAAGGGGGGGCAGAACTGGCCGATCCGGCCCCCTTGCGCAGCCGCCTATTGGCGGATCTGGACACTCTTTTGGATAGTTTCGTGGCGATGCGCGCGGCGGAAGGCGGCCAACTTTATGGCGTAATTGTGGCGCAACTGGACAGAATCGCCCAATTGACCGAGTCGGCCGCCGAGGTTGCAGAGGCGCGCCGCCCCGAAATGGCCACAAATCTGCGCGCCGCGCTTGCCCGTGTGATGGAGGGCGCGGCCGGGGCCGATCCGCAGCGGGTCGCGCAAGAGCTCGCGTTACTTTCCGTTAAGGCCGATGTCACCGAAGAGATTGATCGTTTGCGCGCCCATGTGGCAGCGGCAAGGGGACTGTTGGCGGAACAGGCTCCGGTGGGCCGCAAGTTCGATTTTCTGACACAGGAATTCGTGCGCGAAGCGAATACCCTGTGTTCCAAATCGGGCTCGACGGCGCTCACTGCGATCGGCCTTGACCTGAAACATGTCATCGACCAGATGCGCGAGCAAATCCAGAACGTGGAGTAAGACATGCCCGAATTGCGCCGCCGGGGGCTTTTGATCATTCTGTCTTCGCCCTCGGGGGCGGGGAAATCGACCTTGGCCAAACGGCTGATGGCTTGGGACGGCTCGATGAGCTTTTCGGTCTCGGCCACCACCCGCGCGCCGCGCCCCGGCGAGGTGGACGGACGCGACTATTACTTCAAGACCCGCCCGGAGTTTGAAGCGATGGTGGCGGCGGGCGAAATGCTTGAACATGCCGAGGTGTTCGGCAACCTATACGGCACGCCGCGCGGCCCGGTCGAACAGCGTCTGGCCGAGGGGCATGACGTGATCTTGGACATCGACTGGCAGGGCGGGCAGCAGGTGCGCCGCTCGGTTTTGGCGCAAGATGTGGTTTCTGTCTTCATCCTGCCGCCCTCGATCGCCGATCTGGAAAGCCGGTTGCGGGGCCGCGCCCAAGACAGCGATGAGGTGATCGCGGGCCGTATGGCAAAAAGCCGTGACGAGATCAGCCATTGGGGCGAATATGATTACGTGGTGATCAACCGCGACGTCGATGTGGCCGAGGAAGAGATCACCACGATCTTGCGCGCCGAACGCGCGCGCGCCGTGCGCCAGCCCGGGCTGACCGAATTCGTGCGCGGCCTGAACGGGGAGTTTGAGGCGCGATGATCTACGAACTTGACGGCGTGGCGCCGATTTTGGGGCAGGGGGCTTGGGTCGCCCCCGATGCCAATCTGATCGGCAAGGTGGTTTTGGAAGATGCGGCCTCGGTCTGGTTTGGCTGCACGCTGCGCGGCGATAATGAAGAAATTCGCGTGGGCGCGGGCAGCAATGTGCAAGAAAACGTGGTCTGCCACACCGATATGGGTTTTCCGCTGGTGATTGGGGAGAATTGCACCATCGGCCACAAGGCGATGCTGCATGGCTGCACGATTGGGGCAGGATCACTGATTGGCATGGGCGCGACCGTGCTCAATGGGGCGAAGATCGGGCGCGGCTGTCTGATCGGTGCGGGGGCGCTGATCACCGAAGGCAAAGAGATCCCCGATGGCAGTCTGGTGATGGGCGCGCCGGGCAAGGTTGTGCGCCAACTTGATGATGCCGCACAACAAAAGCTGTTGGCCTCGGCCGCGCGTTACCGCGCCAATGCTGCCCGGTTTGCCAAAGGCTTACGGCCCGTTTTGTAAGCTTTATGCGCCCGCGGGGCCGGGCACTTCGAGGATTTCGAAATCCCGATCCCCCCAGATCTGCTGCACCTCGGCGCGCACGATCGCGGTGTTGGGCAGGGGCGGCGCATAGGCGCGCAACGGCCCCGCATAGCCCACGCGATCCAATAACCGCGCCAGATCCAGAATATCGTGATCGGGGCTGAACAGCGGGGCCAGCACCACATCGGGCTCCACACGTTGGATCAACTCTGCCGTAAGCATCGGCATGCGCGCAATGGTGATCGAGGCGCCTTGCACACCGCGCAAGGCGCGCGGCAGGGCTTGGGAGGGATCAACCACCAGAATGCGCCGTCCGGTCAAAGACTGTGCTGCGGCCGCTGGCTGCGGTTTTCGGTTTTGCTCGTCGATAGGCGGGGGCATCGCTCCATCCATTTGGTCTGGTGGTTGACCCACCGATTTTTCAGGTCGTGACCGCCTCATTGCACCGACTTAGCCCCCTCGTCCGTGCACACGGCCTTGAATAGGTGTATGGTTTCCTCGAAGTTGACGCAGGTCAAGCATCGGATCGCCACGAAGGGAACGGAATTTGCCGGATTCGTCAACAATCACATTCGCGGAAGTGTTACCGTTTCCAATATTGATCGTTTCTCGCGCTCAGCGTGTGGTGCACGCCAATGCTGGGGCTGAGGCGCTTTTGGGCGAAGGGCTGACAAATCGGGCATTGGTGACGGTTTTGCGACAACCGGCGCTGATCGATGCGGTGGAAACCGTGATCGGCGGCGGCGCGCGCCAACAGGTCCGGCTGCGCGTCGGTCCGGCCGGGCGCGAGGGGTTGGTGCAGGTCACCGTGGCCGCGCTGGAGCCGCAAGATCGGGCCGAGGCGGCTGTGGTGCTGGCTTTTGAAGACATTACCGCCGTGGAAAATGCCGAGGCGATGCGGCGCGATTTCGTGGCCAATGTCAGCCATGAATTGCGCACGCCGCTGACGGCCTTGATGGGCTTTGTCGAAACCCTGCGCGGCGCCGCGAAGGATGACCCGGTCGCGCGGGACCGATTCTTGGCGATCATGGAGCGCGAAGCGGGGCGGATGAACCGTCTTGTGGGCGATCTCTTGTCGCTGAGCCGGGTCGAATCGGAGGAACGGCGCCGCCCGACCGAAGCGGTGGATCTGGGTGCGGTGTTGCGCGGCGCGATGCAGGCGCTGGCGCCAGTGGCCGAGGCGCGGCAGGTGGCGCTTTTGCGCGAGGGGCTGACCGAGGGGTTAAAGATCCCCGGCGACCCGGATCAGCTGACGCAGGTCTTCACCAATTTGATCGAGAATGCGATCAAATATGGCGGCGGCGGCGGCGAGGTGCGGTTGAGCGTGGCGCGGCTGGACTATGAGGCGGTGCTGCGCGGCCCGGCGCTTCAGGTCACCGTGGCCGACAAGGGCGAAGGGATCGACCCGTTGCATCTGCCCCGGCTGACCGAACGGTTTTACCGCATCGATACGCATCGCTCGCGCGAACAGGGCGGCACCGGGCTTGGCCTTGCCATCGTCAAACACATCATTTCGCGCCATCGCGGGCGGTTGAAAGTGGAAAGTGAAAAAGGCGCTGGCAGCCGGTTCATTGTCATTTTGCCGCTTGCCTGACGGTTTTGGCGGGCAGGGAAGCCCCCCGCATCGGCGTGGGCTTGCGGTGGTAAAAAACGTCCGCAAGCCCATATCTTGAAATGAAAATTACGCCTTGCCCTGAAGCCAGATTGCGCCATTGGCGCCAAGCTGCACGCCGGTTTCCGTGACCTTGGCCGCCAGTGCGGGCCCCACCGGCGTGCCGGTCATTCCGGGCAGGTCGACCGGGGTGGGGCCAAGGTTGAACAGACAGGTCAGCGTGTCGCCATCAGTGCCGCGGGTGAAGCCCAAGACCGGATCGGGCAGGTCCAGAAACGCCGTGCGCCCGCTGCGCAGCACCGCCGTAGCGCGCCGGAAAGCGAGCATGGCGCGATAATAGTTTAACACTGAACCAGAATCATTTTCCTGCGCGGCCACATTGCGCGCCGCTTGCGGCGCCTTCACCGGCAACCAAGGTTTGGCATTGCTGAAACCCGCGTTTTCGCTGCCATCCCAAACCATCGGCGTGCGGCAGCCATCGCGGCCCTTGTTTTCGGGCCAAAACCGCAGACCGGGCGGGTCGGTCAGCTCTTCGTAAAGCAAATCGGTTTCACTTTGGCCCAGTTCTTCGCCTTGATAAATGCCGATCGTCCCCTCGAACGAGGCCAGCATCGCAATCGCCAGTTTCGCCACCGCGTCGGGGGCGCCAGCATGGGCCCAGCGGGTCACATGGCGTTGCACGTCATGGTTCGAAAAAGACCATGAGGGCCACCCGTCAGGAGCCCCCTCAAAGAAGCTCATAATCACTTTGCGGAAATGTGCCGGGCTGAATTTCGGCCCCAACATGTCGAAGCTATAGGCCATGTGCAGATGATCTTCGCCAGAGGTATAATCGGCCATGATCTGCACCGCGCGATGCGGGGCCTCGCCCACTTCACCGACCAGGCAACGATCATCGTATTCGTTCAGCAGGGCGCGCATTCGCGCAAGGAAATCAAGGTTTTCCGGCCTATTCTTGTCATACTCATGATCTTGCATGTCATAGGTGGAAACCGGTGGCCAGCGGTCCGGATCGGGCGTCATCGCGGGGTTATCGCGCAGCTGATCATCATGCATATAATAATTGACGGTATCGAGCCGGAACCCGTCCACGCCCCGGTCAAGCCAGAAGCGCAAGACCGCCAGCATCTCATCTTGCACCGCCGGGTTGCGCAGGTTCAGGTCGGGCTGGGAAATGAGGAAATTGTGCAAGTAATACTGCCCGCGCTCGGGCGCCCATTCCCAAGACGAGCCGCCAAAAACCGATTGCCAATTGTTCGGCGGAGATCCATCGGGCTTTGGGTCGGCCCAAACATACCAGTCTTTTTTCGCGCCGCTTTTTTTGCTGTCGGTAAACCACGGGTGCCGGTCGGAGGAATGGCTGAGCACCTGATCGATGATGACCTTGAGCCCCAGATCATGCGCGCGCGCCACCAAGGCATCGAAATCGGCCAAAGTGCCAAAGATCGGATCGATGTCGCGATAATCGGCCACATCATAGCCCATATCGGCCATGGGAGAGGTGAAAATCGGGCTTAGCCAGATCGAATCGGCCCCCAGACGCGCGACATGATCCAGCCGCGCGGTGATGCCCTTCAGATCGCCGATGCCATTTCCGCTGCTGTCTTGAAAAGAACGCGGATAAATCTGGTAGATCACCGCACCACGCCACCAATTGCTGCCCATCGTCATCTCCCTGCAAAGATATGAGGCAAGCATAGGGTTATTCCGCGCCGCGGCAATGACTCGGGGCCGTTCACACCGGCTACGGCTTGACGGCGGCGGGGGCGCGCCCCATCAAAGGGGAAAGGGTTTGGCCAAGGAACAAGAAACGTGAAAGATGTGAATGCCCCCAGTGTCGAGGCCTTCCGGGCGGAAATCTTGCGCCATCTGACCTATTCGATGGGAAAAGACCCCGATCATGCCTCGGTTTACGATTGGCGTATGGCGCTCAGCTTGGCGCTGCGCGATCACATCGTCGAGCCGTGGTTCGATGCGACGCGGCAAACCTATGAAGAGGGGCGCAAGCGGGTCTATTACCTGTCGATGGAATTCCTGATCGGGCGGATTTTGGAAGATGCCGCGATCAACCTTGGCATGCATGAGGTCGCGCGCGACGCGATCGAGGGGCTGGGCCAAGATTGGCATGATGTGGTCGAAGACGAGCCCGATGCCGCGCTTGGCAATGGCGGGCTCGGGCGGCTTGCAGCGTGTTATATGGAAAGCATGGCGACCTTGGGCTGTGCGGGCTACGGCTATGGCATTCGCTATGAACACGGGCTTTTCAAACAGCGGTTTGAGGGCGGCCGTCAGGTTGAAGCGCCCGAAGATTGGCTGAAACAGCGCCATCCGTGGGAGTTTGAACGCCCAGAAGTCAGCTATGAGATCGGCTTCAAAGGCACGGTCGAAATGGCGGGCGGCAAGGCCACTTGGCATCCGGCGGAAACGGTTCTGGCCGAGGCTTTCGATATGCCGGTGATCGGCTGGCACGGGCGCTGGGGCAATACGCTGCGGCTGTGGTCGGCCAAGCCGACGACGATGTTCGACCTGGCCCGGTTCAACCACGGCGATTACGCCGCCGCCGCCGAACCCGAGGCCTTGGCGCGCACCTTGAGCCGCGTGCTTTACCCCGATGACACGACCTTTCAGGGCAAGGAATTGCGGCTGAAACAGGAATATTTCCTGACCGCCGCCGCGCTGCATGACATTTTGCGCCGCCATCTGGCCAAGGGCTATGCGCTGACCGATTTGCCCAAACATGTCGCGATCCAGATGAATGACACCCATCCCGCCATTGCCGGGCCGGAACTGATCCGGCTGCTAAGCGATGTGCATGGGATGGAATTTGACGAAGCCATTGAAATTGCGGTGCAATGTCTGGGCTATACCAACCATACGCTGCTGCCAGAGGCGCTGGAACGCTGGGCCACTTACTTGATGGGCTCGGTCCTGCCGCGGCATATGCAGATCATCGAGGCCATCGATGCATGGCATTTGCGCATGAATCCCTCGCGCCCGCATTATGTGGGGATCGTGAAACATCACGAGGTGCGGATGGGCGAATTGGCCTTTATCACCGCGCATAAGGTCAATGGCGTTTCGGCGCTGCATACCGAGTTGGTGAAAAAGAACCTCTTTCCAGAATTGCACATGCTGCACCCGGGCCGGATCATCAACCAGACCAATGGCGTGACGCCGCGCCGCTGGATGCGGATGGCGAACCCGGCGCTGTCGACCTTGGTGACGAAAACCATCGGCGAGGGCTGGGAAGCCGATCTGGAGCGCCTGCGCAAGCTTGAAAAATATAGCGAAGACAAGGCGTTCCGAGACGATTTTGCGAAGGCGAAACGGGCCAACAAGATTGCGCTGGCAGACTGGATCTATGAAACGCAAGAGATTCAGGTGAACCCCGATGCGCTGTTTGATATTCAGGTCAAACGCATTCACGAATACAAGCGCCAGCTTCTGAACATCTTGCAGACGATTGCCGAATGGCATGCGATCCGCTCGAACCCGATGGCCGAGGTTGTGCCGCGGGTGAAGATTTTCGGTGGCAAAGCGGCGCCCGGCTATCAGACCGCGAAAGAGATCATCCGGCTGATCAATGATGTGGCCAAGGTGGTCAACAATGATCCTTATGTCGGGGACCGGCTGAAAATCATCTATCCGGCGAACTATAATGTCTCGATGGCCGAACGGCTTATTCCGGCGGCGGATCTGAGTGAACAGATTTCGACCGCTGGCAAAGAAGCCTCGGGCACCGGCAATATGAAGTTCGCGCTGAACGGCGCGCTGACGATCGGCACGCTGGATGGCGCGAATGTGGAAATTCGCGAAGAAGTCGGGGCCGAGAACTTCTTTCTGTTCGGGCTGACGGCCGAAGAGGTGATGGAGCGGCGCAAAGACCCAGAGCACGCGCGCCACGCGATTATGCAAAGCCAAGCGCTGCAAGATGTGCTTCAAATGATCGCAGAAGGGCGGTTCAGCCCCGAAGAACCCGGCCGCTATCATGGGCTGGTGCACAATATGTGGCACAGCGACTATTTCCTTGTGGCCTCGGATTTCGAGGCCTATCGCGCGGCGCAGGCCGAGGTGGATCAAGCCTTTGCCGATCCGGACCGCTGGTGGCGGATGGCGGTTTTGAACACGGCGCGGATGGGCTTCTTCTCGTCGGACCGTGCGATCCGTGGTTACATGGCGGATATCTGGGACACCGAATCCGCACTGTGAGGGATGAATGCCAATGATCGAGCGCGACGAGGCGATAGCGCTGGCCGAAGGCCGGCATGAGGACCCTTTTGCCGTGCTGGGTTGGCACGACACCAAGCAAGGGGGCCGCATCGCCGCACTGGTGCCCGGTGCCGATAATCTTTGGGCGATCAGTTCCGATGGCCGACAAGAAGTTGAGCTTGAGCATGTAACCCACGGTCTTTTCATTGGAAAATGGAAAGGCGGAAAATACCGTCTGCGCGCGCGCAACGCCCATGCGACCTGGGATTTCGACGATGCCTACAGCTTCGGTCCGGTGCTGGGCGAGATCGATGAATATCTTATCGGCGAGGGGACGCACCGCCGCCTGTGGCAGGTTCTGGGCGCACATGTGATCACCCACGAAGGGTTGCGCGGGGTGCATTTTGCCGTTTGGGCACCGGCGGCCAAGCGCGTCTCGGTGGTGGGGAATTTCAACACATGGGACGGGCGGCGCCACCAGATGCGCAAGCGCGGCGCGACCGGCGTGTGGGAGATTTTCATCCCCGGCCTGATGGCGGGCGAAGTCTACAAATACGAGATTTTGGGCCCCGATGGTGTGGTGCAGCCGCTTAAGGCCGACCCGGTGGGGTTTGGCGCGGAACATCCGCCGCAGACCGCCTCGCAGGTGCGGGAATTGGATCTGCATATCTGGGGCGATGGCGCATGGCTGGCGCACCGGCAAAAGGCGCAAGATATTCACGCCCCGGTCAGCATCTATGAAGTGCATCTGGGCTCGTGGCGGCGGGTCTGGGACGAGGGTGGGCGACCGCTCAGCTATCATGAGCTTGCCAGCCAATTGATCGATTACGTGGTCGATATGGGCTTTACCCATATCGAGCTTTTGCCGATCACCGAATATCCGTTTGACGGCTCGTGGGGCTATCAACCGGTCGGGCTTTACGCGCCGACGATCCGCCATGGCCGGCCCGAGGAATTTGCCGCGCTGGTCGATGCCGCGCATCAACGCGGCATTGGCGTGATCTTGGATTGGGTGCCGGGTCATTTCCCGGCCGATGATCATGGTCTGCGCCATTTCGATGGCACGGCGCTTTATGAACATGCGGATCCGAAAGAGGGGTTCCACCAAGACTGGAACACGCTGATCTACAATTACGGGCGGCGCGAGGTGAAAAACTACCTGCTCGCCAATGCGCTTTTCTGGCTGGAAGAATACCATCTGGATGGGCTTCGGGTGGATGCGGTGGCTTCGATGCTTTACCGGGACTATTCGCGCAAGGCGGGCGAATGGGTGCCAAACCAATATGGCGGGCGCGAAAATCTGGAAGCCATCGATTTTCTGAAATCGATGAATGCCGAGGCCTATGGCGGCGCGCCGGGCATCATGACCGTGGCCGAGGAAAGCACCGCGTTCCCGGGGGTCACCCGGCCCGTGCACAATGATGGCTTGGGCTTTGGGTTCAAATGGAACATGGGCTGGATGAATGACAGCCTGCGCTATTTCCAGCGCGACCCGATCCATCGCCGCTGGCATCATAACGAACTTACTTTCGCTTCGTCATATGCTTACAGCGAAAACTTCATCTTGCCGATCAGCCATGACGAGGTGGTGCATGGCAAAGGCTCGATGCTGGGCAAGATGCCCGGCGACGGGTTACAGAAATTCGCCAACTTGCGTGCCTTTTACGCGCTGCAATGGGCGCATCCGGGCAAGAAACTTCTGTTCATGGGGCAGGAATTCGCGCAGGGCAAGGAATGGGCCTATGCGGGCGCGCTGGACTGGCACCTGTTGGACGAGCCCTTGCATCGCGGCATGCAATCGATGGTCCGCGATCTGAATAAGCTTTACCGCGAAACCCCCGCGCTTCATTGGGGCGATTGCGACCCGGCAGGGTTCGACTGGATCGAGGCCGATGATGCCGAAGCCTCGGTCTATGTGTTCGAGCGCCGCGCACCCGGTGCCGCGCCCGTGGTCGTGGCGGCAAACCTGACGCCAATCGACCGCACCTATCGCATCGGTTTGCCCCAAGACGGCACCTGGTGTGAGATTTTCAATTCGGACAGCGGCTATTACGGCGGGGCCAATTGGGGCAACCTTGGGGCCATTGAGGCCGATGACATAGCAACGGCGCGACGTCGGGTTAGCGCCGAGGTCTACCTGCCACCGCTGGCGGTGGTGATGTTCATGCCGCTGGAGGCAAACCACTAGGGGAGAGACTATGAAACCGCAACCGAACCAGAGGCTGTCGTCGCAAGCCATGGCGTTCGTGCTCGCGGGCGGACGGGGAAGCCGCCTGAAGGAACTGACCGATCGGCGGGCCAAACCTGCCGTTTACTTCGGCGGCAAGACACGGATCATCGATTTCGCGCTTTCAAATGCGCTGAATTCCGGCATTCGCAAGATGGCGATTGCAACGCAATACAAGGCCCACAGCCTTATTCGTCACATGCAGCGCGGCTGGAGCTTTTTCCGCGCGGAACGGAACGAATATTTGGATATCTTGCCCGCCTCGCAGCGCGTGGATGAAAGCAAATGGTATTTGGGCACCGCCGATGCGGTGGCGCAAAACATTGATATTGTGGAAGATTATGACGTGAAATACGTCATCATTCTGGCCGGCGACCATATCTATAAAATGGATTACGAGGTGATGCTGCGCCAGCATGTCGAAAGCAAAGCCGATGTCACCATTGGCTGTTTGACGGTGCCGCGCGCAGAAGCCTCGGCCTTTGGCTGCATGGCGGTGGACACCACCGGGCGCATCAATGGGTTCATCGAAAAACCGGCCGACCCGCCGGGCCTGCCCGAAGACCCCGATCAAACGCTTGTGTCGATGGGGATTTATGTCTTTGACTGGTCTTTGCTGCGCGAATTGCTGATCCGCGATGCCGAAGACCCGAATTCGGGCCATGATTTCGGCCATGACCTGATCCCGTCGATTGTGAAAAACGGCAAGGCGATGGCGCATCGCTTTTCGGAAAGCTGCGTTACTTCGGGGCTCGAAACCGAACCCTATTGGCGCGATGTGGGCACGATCGATGCGTTTTGGCAGGCCAATATCGATCTGACGGATTTCACGCCCAAGCTTGACCTATACGACAATGCTTGGCCGATCTGGACCTATGCGGAAATCGTGCCGCCCGCGAAATTCATCCATGACGAGGAAAACCGGCGCGGCTCGGCCGTTAGTTCGCTGATTTCGGGCGATTGCATCGTTTCGGGGTCTGAGGTGCGCAATTCGCTGATGTTCACCGGCTGCCGGTCGCATTCCTATTCGCTGCTCGATCATGTTGTGTCGCTGCCCTATGTGGAAATTGGCCGCAAGGCGCAGCTTACGCGCTGCGTGATTGACCGCGGCGTGATCATTCCCGAAGGGCTTGTCGTGGGCGAAGACCCGGAAGAAGACGCGAAATGGTTCCGCCGCACCGAAGGGGGGATCGTATTGATCACCCAACCGATGCTGGACCGGCGCGCCGCGATCCTAAGCTAGGCATCGCACGCAGCAAGGCGGGGCCGGTCGCGGCCCTGCAAACAAGGATGAGGGGTGACATGAAACGCGTTTTGTCCGTGGCCTCCGAGACGGTGCCGCTGATCAAGACGGGCGGGCTTGCCGATGTGGTCGGTGCGCTGCCCGAAGCCCTTGCGGGGCAGGGCTGGCAGATGCGGGTGATGTTGCCCGCTTATCGCGGCCTTTTGGCCAAGCTGGGCAAGACGAAGGTCGTTTGGGAAGATGCGGCGCTGTTTGGCGGCCCGGCGCGGCTCCATCTGGGCAAACATGGCGCGATGGAGGTGATGGCGCTGCAGGCCGATCACCTGTTCGACCGGGACGGCGGCCCTTATTCCGGCCCCCACGGCGATTACTGGGACAATGCCGAGCGGTTTGCCGCCCTGTGCTGGGCGGCGGCGATGGTGGCGCGCGACGGCGCGGGCGATTGGCGCCCCGATGTGGTGCATGCCCATGATTGGCAAGGCGGGCTTGCACCCGCCTATTTGCGCTATGCCGGGGCTGCGGTGCCCTCGGTGATCACCATTCACAATATGGCCTTTCAAGGCCGTGTCGGGCCGGAAAAGCTGGGTGCGCTGCGGCTTCCGCGCGAGGCGTTTCATCGCGACGGGTTCGAATTTTGGGGTGATATTTCCACATTGAAAGCGGGGCTGACCACGGCGGATGCGATCACCACCGTCAGCCCGCGCTATGCCGAAGAATTGATGCGCGGCGAATACGGGCAGGGTCTGGAAGGCGTGATCGCGGCACGGTCCGGCGTGGTTATGGGCATACTCAACGGGATCGATGAAACCCTGTGGGACCCGGAAAATGACCCCGACTGCAAACCGTTTTCGGCCAGCAAGATTGCCGGAAAATCTCATGCACGCAAGGCCTTGCTGGATGAATTTCATCTGGATAAAAAGCTGTCTGGGCCCTTGGCAATCCTTGTGTCGCGCCTGACGGCGCAAAAGGGGATCGACCTCATTCCCGCCGCCGTCGAAGAATTGGTCGCCGCAGGCGGAGGCTTGGCACTGCTGGGGTCTGGCGATCACTGGGCCGAGGAAATGGTGCGCGATCTGGCGCTGCGCTACCCGGGCCGGGTGGGCGTGCATATCGGCTATAATGAAAACCTTAGCCATCGGATGTTTGCGGGGGGCGATGCAATCTTGGTGCCGTCGCGGTTTGAACCCTGTGGGCTGACCCAGCTTTACGGGCTGCGCTATGGCTGCGTGCCCTTGGTGGCCGCTGTTGGGGGCTTGGCCGATACGGTGATCGGCGCGACGCCCGCAAGCCTTGCCGCCAAAGCCGCAACCGGGGTGGTGTTTCACCCGGTCGATGCATTGGCGCTGCGTCAAGCGACGCGGCGGCTGTGCAGCCTTTATGCCGATCGCAAGACTTGGGCGGCGATGGTCAAGCGCGGCATGAAGACAGAGCTGGGCTGGGGCGCTTCGGCGGCCAGCTATGCCGCACTTTATGACCGGCTGCTGGCGCAATGAGGATCGGGCCGGGCAGGGACACCGTTTTGGGGGCTGTCCCCGTCGGCGGCGGCACCAATTTCGCGCTGTTTTCGGCTCATGCCGAACGGGTGGATCTGTGCCTGTTTGAAAATGGCAAGGAACTGCGGATCACATTGCCCGAACGTTCGGGCGATATCTGGCACGGGTTCGTGCGCGGGGTTGGACCGGGGGCGCAATATGGCTACCGCGTGCATGGCCCTTGGGCGCCCGAAATCGGACATCGCTTCAACCCCGCCAAGCTGTTGATCGACCCCTATGCCCGGGCGCTGAGTGCGCCGGTGGTGTGGCACACGTTGATGCAAGGCGGGGTTGGCACAAACCGGCCAGATCGGCGCGATTCCGCCCCCGCAACCCCCAGAAGTGTGGTGTGCGAATTCGTCAAGCCACATTGGGAACGGCCTGCAAGATCTTGGTCTCATACTTTTATTTATGAAGCCCACCTGCGCGGGCTGACCATGCAGCACCCCGATGTGCCCGCCCATCTGCGCGGCACCTATGAAGGCTTTGCCAGCCCGCCGATCCTTGCCCATCTGAAAAAGCTGGGGGTCACCGCGGTCGAACTGTTGCCGGTGATGCCTTTCATCGATGACCGGTTTCTGGTCGAAAAGGGGCTGCGCAATTACTGGGGCTATCAGCCGATCAGCTTCTTTGCGCCAGAGCCCCGCTACGGCACGCGCGAAGGGTTCCGCAACATGGTCCGTGCGCTGCATGGCGCCGGGATCGAGGTGATCCTTGATGTCGTCTTCAACCATTCGGGCGAGGGGGATGGCTCCGGCCCGACCTTGAGCCTGCGCGGGCTCGACAACGGCTCCTATTACCGGCTGGCCGAGGGCGGGCGGGCTTACGTGAACGAAACCGGCACGGGCAACACGCTGAACCTTGCCCATCCGATGGTGTTGCGCCTGGTCACGGATTCGCTGCGCCATTGGGTTGAGGAAATGGGGGTCGACGGATTCCGTTTCGATCTGGCCGCCACTTTGGGGCGCGGCTCCTCGGGCCGGTTCAAAGCTTGGGCACCGCTGCTCAGCGCGATCCGGCAAGACCCGGTGCTGGGAAGTGTGAAGCTGATTGCCGAGCCGTGGGATATTGGCCCCGGCGGCTATCGGCTGGGCGATTTTCCGCATCCGTTCATCGAATGGAACGACCGATTTCGCGATGGGGTGCGCCAGTTTTGGCGCGGGGATGCGGGGCAAATTCCGGAAATCGCACGCCGGATTGCGGGCTCTGCCGAGATCTTTGACCACCGCGGGCGGGCAGCGACAAGCTCGCTTAATTTCCTGTCTGCCCATGATGGCTTCACCTTACAGGACCTTGTTTCCTTTAATGAAAAAAGAAACGAGGCCAATGGCGAAAACAACCGTGACGGGCATAATGCGAACTATTCCCAAGCGCTGGAAACCGCCGAGGAACAGGCCGCGCGCAAACGCGCAATGCTTGCCACTTTGATGCTGTCGCAAGGCGTGCCGATGCTTTTGGCGGGCGATGAATTGGGCAATTCGCAAAGCGGCAATAACAACGCTTATGCGCAAGACAACCCGATCGGCTGGGTCGATTGGCCGAACGCCGATCCAGAATTGATCGCGTTTGTGGCACGGCTGGCGAAGCTGCGCCATGACCATCCGGGGCTGCGCCAAACACGGTTTTTACATGCGCGCGTCCGCGCCCAAGACGGGATGCGCGATTTGATCTGGCGCTTGCCCTCGGGTGAAGAGCCCTCGACCCAAGATTGGCATGATGCTCATGCCCGCTGCCTGTGCGCCGAAATTCGCGGCGCCGCCGAAGGGCCGGCGGGGCAGGTGGCGCATGAAGCGTTTTTCATCATCTGCAATACCGGTCCCGCGCTGGAGGTGACCTTGCCTGCAGGCCGCTGGCGGCGGGTGCTGGACACCGCACAGCCAGAGGCCCCGGAAGGCAACCATCCTGAGCCGGTGACTTGCGTTTTCGCTCAATCTGTTCAACTGTTTATCCGATCGACTGCCCGGTAGGAGAATGCCCATGACCGCCCATCCGACCCGCCCGTTCGAGGGCCAGAAACCCGGCACGTCGGGCCTGCGCAAGAAGACCTCGATCTTCATGCAGCCCGGCTATCTGGAAAATTTCGTGCAAAGCACCTTTGACGCGGTCGGTGGCGTTGCGGGCAAAGTGCTCGTTTTGGGCGGTGATGGGCGCTATTTCGGCGTCGAGGCCGCGCAATGCATCCTGAAAATGGCCGCCGCGAACGGTGCGGCGCGGGTGATCGTGGGGCAGGGGGCGTGGCTTTCGACCCCGGCGGCCTCTAACCTGATCCGCAGCCGCAAGGCGGACGGCGGGCTGATCTTGTCGGCCAGCCACAACCCCGGCGGCCCGGAAGAGGATTTCGGGGTGAAATATAACATGGCCAATGGCGGCCCCGCGCCGGAGTCTGTGACCGCCGCGATTTTTGCGCGCACGCAAGAAATCGACTCTTATCAGAAGATGGAGGCACCGGATCTGAACCTCGAAATGGTCGGGGAAAGCCATCTGGGCGCAATGGTGGTCGAGGTCGTCGATCCCGTCGCAGCCTACGCTGATATGATGGAAGAGATATTCGATTTCAAAGCATTGCGGGGCCTTTTTCATGAAGGTTTCACGATGCGGATGGACAGTATGTGTGCCATCACTGGCCCTTATGCCGTTGAGATTTTCGAAAACCGGCTCGGCGCGCCCAAGGGCACGGTGGTGCATGAACAGCCTTTGCCGGATTTCGGCGGTATGCATCCCGATCCGAACCCCACGTGGGCGCATGAGTTGATGGATGAAATGATGGGGCCTGCGGCGCCCGATTTCGGCGCCGCCTCCGATGGCGATGGTGACCGCAATATGATCGTTGGGCGCGGGATCTATGTCTCGCCCTCTGACAGTCTGGCCGTGATCGCGGCAAATGCGCATCTGGTGCCGGGCTACGCGGCGGGCCTGTCGGGCGTTGCGCGCTCGATGCCAACCTCTGCCGCCGTGGACCGGGTGGCCGAAAGCCTGGGCATCGCCTGCTATGAAACTCCGACCGGCTGGAAGTTTTTCGGGAATCTGATGGACGCTGGCCGCGTGAGCCTGTGCGGGGAAGAGAGCTTTGGCACCGGCTCTGACCATGTGCGCGAAAAAGATGGGCTTTGGGCAGTGCTGATGTGGCTCAATATCATCGCTGCGCGGGGTATGGGCGTGGCCGAAATTATGGCCGATCACTGGGAGACCTACGGGCGAAATTACTATTCGCGCCATGATTATGAGGTTCTTCCGATCGAGACTGCAACCGCTATGCTGGGTGATTTGCGTGACCGACTTGAAAGCTTAAAAGGCAAGCAGGTCCAAGGCCTTGCGATAGAAAGCGCAGATGAATTCAGCTACACAGATCCGGTCGATGGCGCGATCTCCGAAGGTCAGGGGTTCCGGATTTTGTTTGAGGGCGGATCCCGCGCCGTTCTGCGCCTGTCGGGGACCGGCACCGAAGGGGCGACCTTGCGCGTCTATCTGGAACGCTATGCGCCCGGCCCAGACGGTTTGACCGAGGATCCGCAGGCCGCGCTTGCACCGATCATCGCAGCCACCGAAGAAATCGTCGGAATCCGGGCGCGGACGGGCCGCAAAGGACCGGATGTGATCACCTGATCCCATCGAGCGACCTAGTCACAAGGGAAACCGGCTCGATATTGATCTTTTGCAACGTTGTGTGGCCCTCGGCGCCCGCGCAAAAGTAGTCCTTCAATTCGTCGGGCGGTCGGTCTTAGACAAATTTATTCATCTGGCCATTGAGGTGTTTTCTGTGGTTGATAATCCTTCGAGGGTTTGTCGGTAAGGGCATTGATTTTGTTAGTTTCCTGCAAATCACAAGGCCTATAATCAGTATTATGTCAACGACTATAGCCTAAGGTGCTGTCAGTGTGCATTCACCGTTACGAAGGCGCGAAACGGATTATGGGCACAAAACAGTGCTACCGGTGGTTTTACGTGCCTCCAAGGCAACATGCGCTTTTGCAACATCTTCCAAAGCGAAGCGTTGACCGATTTCGACTTTGACCGCACCGCTGCGTAGCATCGCAAACAGATCCGCACTGGCCGAGTGCAACCATCCGGGCCGTGCGGTGTGATGAAACAGGGTCGGTCGCGTCAAATTGAGCGATCCGCGCGCGAGATCGTTGACGCGGAACTCCAGCGCAGGCCCCGAACTCTGTCCAAAGCTGACAAGCGTCCCAAACCGTTCCAACACATCAAGCGACTTCACCAAGGTAACCGCGCCGACAGAGTCATAAACCGCCTGAACACCCTTTCCCTCGGTAAGGCGCAGCGTCTCTTCCACAAAATCTTGTGTGCGGTAATCGATCACATGATCATAACCATGCGCCTTGGCCAGCAGGCATTTCTGGGGTCCGCCCGCCGTTCCAATCACGCGCACGCCCAAGGCATTGAGCCATTGCCCGGCCAAAAGTCCGACACCACCGGCCGCCGCATGAAACAGCACCGTATCGCCTTCGCGCGCCGGAAAGGAATGCTGGATCAGGTAATGCACCGTCAGCCCCTTGAGCATGACGGCAGCAGCGGTTTCATCGCTGATGTCATCCGGAATGGGCACCAATTGATCCGCCGCAATCACCCGATGGCTGGCATAGGCCCCATTCGGCAGCGTATAAGCGACCCGCGTGCCGGGCGCCAGATCGACACCTTCGCCCACCACTTCAACCACGCCAGCGCCTTCGGACCCGGGGATCAAATCGTCAGAAACGGGCCACGGATAAAGACCAGAACGGAAGTAAACATCGATGTAGTTCAGACCGATAGCCATCTGCCTTAAGGTAACTTCGCCGGGCCCGGGCTGCGGTATATCGCGCGTCACGCGGCGAAAATTCTCCACGCCACCGGGCGCAGAAACGACCATCGCATAGCTCATTCAACTCTCCTTGCGAAACGCGTCATCCACCGGGACGCGCAGCGCATTCAACAGATGATTGGTCTTGCCCGCCGAGGCAACGACACGGAAGAAATCCGCGATCTCCGCTTCGCTTACCCCTTTGGCTCGCGCCGCGGCCAGATGCGAATGAGTGCAGTAATCGCAGGCATTGGCGACAGACACCGCAGCATAGATCAGCTCTTTCACTTTGGGATCAAGCGCCGAAGGCGTGGCCATCACTGCTTTCACATCCGTCCAAGTCGCTTCCAAAAGCCCCGGATCGAACGCCAGATAGCGCCAGATATTGTTGATGAAATCCGTGCCGCGGGTGGCGCGGATATCGTCAAAAACCGCCTTCACCCGCGGATCGGATTCCGGCTCTGACGGCGCGGTAACAGTGGCCATGGATGTCTCCCTTCGCCATCAGAATGCCGGGCGCGGCCCCACGCGTCAATCATCGGGCAACATCGGCAGATAGGTGCCGTCCAGCGCGGCAATCGCGGCCCAAAGCCGGGCCGCCACCGGGCGCGGCGCCTCGTCATCGCGGCGCACCATGAACCAGTGCCGCACAATCGGCAGCGCAGGCGCCTGCAATTCGACCAGCCGCCCCGAGGCCAGCTCTTCGGTGACGGTATGCAGGCTGAGAAAGGCGATCCCAAGCCCCGCCATCACCGCCTGTTTGATCGTTTCATTGCTGTCCATCTCCAGCGTTTCATAGGGCCGCCCATCACCGATCCGGTCCAGCCAACGCCCCATCAAGATGCGCGTGCCCGAGCCTTTTTCCCGCGCCAAAAAGATTTCGTCGAACAGCGCTTCGATCCAAAGCCCCTGCCCCACCAGCGGATGATCCGGCGCGGCCACCAGCCCATGCGGATGCACGCCCAAAGGCTCGGCCTGCACCGGCGGGCGGCGCGGCGGGCGCCCCATGATCGCAATGTCAAAGGCGCCACGCTCCAGCCCCTCAATCGTCGCGGCGCGGTTTCCGACCCGCAAAGCGACCTCGATATCGGGATGCGACAGGCTCAACGCTTTAACGAGTCGCGGCGCAAAATACTTGGCGGTCGACACAACCCCCAGCGTCACACGCCCCGCCTTGCCACGTGATAGCGCTGCCAGATTGGCGCCCCCCTGTGACAAAGCGTCGTCAATCCGCCGTGCCGTCTCCAACAACGTCAGCCCGGCTTCGGTTAACTCCGATCCGCCGCCATCGGCGGCTCGCTGCAACAGTCTAACTTGAACAGCTTCCTCTAAGCCTTTGATTTGCGTATGAATGGCGGGGGTCGTTAGGCCCAGAATATGGCCGGCTGCGGTAAGCGAACCGCCTTTTGCCACCGCTTGCAGGGCGCGCAACTGCTTGAGTGTGATGCTGTCGAGACGGACCATTTTAAAATTTCCTGAAAGCGGCTTGCTGAATTTCAAATTTGCATAAAGCCCTTTCCGGCGCAACGTCCGGCCATCCAACTGGCAGGAGGGGCCATGGCGATCGAATTAGAAGACCTCGGGTTAACCCCGGAAATGGCAGAGGTGATGACACGCCTCGCCACGGTGGGGGCCCAGGTCGCCCGCATCATTTCCCGCAACGGCGTCGAGACCGATCTCGCCGCAGGTGTGGGCACCAACGCCGGCGGCGACGGGCAAAAAGCGCTCGACGTGATTGCCGATGATTTGTTCCGCGAAGCGCTAAGCGATACCGCCGTTGCGTGGTATGCCTCTGAAGAACAAGACGAAGTGGTAAGCCTTGGCGACGGCAGCTTGGGTCTGGCGATTGACCCGCTGGATGGTTCGTCCAATATCGATGTGAACGTGTCGATTGGCACGATCTTCTCGATCTTTCCGGCGAAGGAAGATGGCGACGCGACGTTCTTGCGCCAAGGCCATGAACAGCTTGCGGGCGGTTACATCATCTACGGGCCGCAATGCGCGCTGGTGTGCACCTTTGGCGATGGTGTGAAGCATTGGGTGCTGGATCTTGATACCAACAGCTTCCGTCGCGTGGCCGATATCAAGCCGCTACCGCAAGACACGACCGAATATGCGATCAACGCTTCGAACTATCGCCACTGGCCCGCGCCGATCCGCGCCTTTATCGATGACCTTGTGGCCGGGGCCGAAGGTCCGCGCGGCAAAAACTTCAACATGCGCTGGATCGCCTCGCTTGTCGCGGAAACCCACCGCATTTTGATGCGCGGCGGCGTGTTTCTTTATCCGGGCGATGACCGCAAGGGCTATGAACGCGGCCGTCTGCGCCATGTGTATGAATGCGCGCCGATTGCGTTTTTGATCACGCAAGCGGGGGGCGGGGCCACCGATGGCTGTGAAGAGGTGCTGACCGCCCTGCCCGACCGGCTGCATGCGCGCACGCCTTTCGTCTTCGGCTGTGGCGCCAAAGTTGCCCGCGTCGCCGCCTATCACGACCTGCCCGGGGAAGAGACCTCTGCGCTCTTCAACACCCGTGGTCTTTTCCGGAGCTAAGTTCCATGTCGAAAAAATATCCTATCATTTCCGTCGTCGGCTCGTCGGGCGCTGGCACCTCGACCGTCAAAGCGACCTTCGATCAAATCTTCCGCCGCGAAGGCGTCAATGCCATCTCAATCGAGGGGGATTCCTTTCACCGCTACAACCGCGCCGATATGAAGGCCGAGCTGGAGCGCCGCTACGCCGAGGGCGATGCGACCTTCTCGCATTTCTCCTATGAGGCGAATGCGCTGGATGAGTTGGAGCGTGTGTTCCGCGAATATGGCGAAACCGGCAAGGGCCGCTCGCGCCACTATGTGCACGATGCCAATGAATCGGCCAAATATGGCGTGGAACCGGGCCATTTCACCGAATGGGCCCCGTTTGAGGAAGATTCCGATCTGCTCTTTTACGAAGGCCTGCACGGCTGCGTGACCAATGACGAGGTCGATATCGCCAAACATGCCGATCTGAAAATTGGCGTCGTGCCGGTGATCAACCTCGAATGGATCCAAAAAATCCACCGCGACCGTGCCAGCCGCGGCTACACGACCGAGGCGGTGACCGATGTGATCTTGCGCCGTATGCATGACTATGTGCATTGCATCGTGCCGCAATTCTCGCAAACCGACATCAACTTCCAGCGTGTGCCGGTCGTTGATACCTCGAACCCGTTCATCACCCGCTGGATTCCGACGCCGGATGAAAGCCTGATCGTGATCCGCTTCCGCAACCCGCGTGGGATCGATTTCCCCTATCTGACCTCGATGATCAACGGATCTTGGATGAGCCGGGCAAACTCGATCGTCATTCCGGGCAACAAGCAGGATCTGGCGATGCAGCTGATCTTGACGCCGCTGATCGAACGGCTGGTCGCCGAGGGCCGGCGCGCCCGCGCGTAAACCACTGAAAAGTTGAAAATTTTGGGCTGGGCCTTCGGGCCCGCCCGTGACGAATGGCATATCAGGGAGGCGTGCCATGAAAGATTTCGAACTGTCGCAAGAGGTGCGGATGGCAAATGCGCTGCGCGCGCTGGCCATGGATGCGGTCGAAAAGGCCAAATCCGGCCATCCGGGCATGCCGATGGGCATGGCCGATGTCGCCGCCGTTTTGTTCAACCGCTTCATGACGATTGATCCAAAAGCGCCAAAATGGCCCGACCGAGATCGGTTCGTGTTGTCTGCCGGTCACGGCTCGATGCTGCTTTACGCGATCCACCACCTGCTCGGCTATGACGATATGGATATCGAGCAGCTTAAGAACTTCCGCCAGCTTGGCGCGCGCACCGCAGGCCACCCCGAATATGGCCATGCCGATGGCATCGAGGTGACGACGGGGCCGCTGGGTCAGGGCATTGCCACCTCGGTCGGTATGGCGCTGGCTGAACGTATGAAAAACGCCCGCTATGGCGATGATCTGGTTGATCATTTTACCTATGTGATTGCAGGCGACGGGTGCCTGATGGAAGGCATCAGCCACGAGGCGATTGATCTGGCGGGCCATTTGGGGCTGGGCCGTTTGATCGTCATGTGGGATGACAACAAGATCACCATCGATGGCGACACCGACATGTCCACCTCGACCGATCAGATGGCGCGGTTCGCCGCCTCTGGCTGGCATGTGGTGGCCTGCGATGGCCATGCGCCCAATGACATTGCCGCCGCCATCGAAGAAGCGCGCAACGACCCGCGCCCGTCTTTGATTGCCTGCCGCACCATCATCGGCTTTGGCGCGCCCAACAAACAAGGCGGGCATGATGTGCATGGCGCGCCGCTGGGCGCCGAGGAAATCACCGCCGCGCGCAAGGCGCTGAACTGGTCTTACGAACCTTTCGAAATCCCTTCCGATGTCTATGCAGCCTGGGGCCGGGTTGCAAAACGGGGGGCTTCGGCGCGGGCAGACTGGGAGGCGCGGCTTGCCGGCCACGCGGCCCGCGCCGATTTTAACAAGGCGGAGGCCGGGGATACCTCGGCGCTTCCGGCTGCCATCGCCGCCTACAAGGCGAAGCTAAGCGCCGACAAGCCCAAGGTCGCGACCCGCAAAGCCTCCGAAATGGCGCTTGAGGTGGTCAACACCACCCTGCCCTTCTCGGTTGGCGGCTCTGCGGACCTGACGGGCTCGAACCTGACCCGCTCCAAGGGCATGACCTCGGTCAAGCCCGGCGAATTTGGCGGTGACTACATCCATTACGGCATCCGCGAACATGGCATGGCGGCGGCGATGAACGGCATCGCGCTGCACGGCGGCCTGCGCCCCTACGGCGGCACCTTCATGGCCTTTGCCGATTACTGCCGCCCCTCAATCCGCCTGTCGGCACTGATGGGGGTGCCGGTGACCTATGTCATGACCCATGACAGCATTGGTCTGGGCGAAGACGGGCCGACGCACCAGCCGGTGGAACATCTCGCCTCGCTGCGTGCGATCCCAAACCTGAATGTGCTCCGTCCGGCGGATGCCGTGGAAACCGCCGAGGCGTGGGAAATCGCCATGACCGCAACCGCGACGCCCTCTTTGCTGGTGCTCTCGCGTCAGGGGCTGCCGACGGTGCGCACCGCGCATACCGCCGAAAACCTGACCGCACGCGGCGCTTACCTGCTGCGCGATCCGGACGACCGTCAGGTGACGCTGATCGCCACGGGCTCAGAGGTCGAAATCGTGCTTGCGGCGGCGGATCAATTGGAGGCCGAGGGCATTCGCGCCGCTGTGGTCTCTGCCCCGTGCTTTGAGCTGTTCGCCGCG
The DNA here is from genome assembly GCF_020023995.1 of Rhodobacter sp. TJ_12. GTDB lineage: Bacteria > Pseudomonadota > Alphaproteobacteria > Rhodobacterales > Rhodobacteraceae > Rhodobacter. The sequence goes on from NZ_NRRD01000008.1 coordinate 79,303, forward strand.
CAACCGCGCGATTACGTCGAAAAGGTGCTGGGCACCGCGCCGCGTGTGGGCTGTGAAGCCGCGCTGCGGATGGGCTGGGATATCTTCCTTGGCCCGCAAGATGCCTTTGTCGGCATGACGGGGTTTGGCGCCTCCGCGCCCGCGCCCGCGCTTTATCAACATTTCAACATCACCGCCGAAGCCATTGTTGCTGAAGCCAAGAATATGATCTGAGGGAAGATAATGACTGTTAAAGTTGCCATCAACGGGTTTGGCCGCATTGGCCGCAACGTGCTGCGCGGGATCATTGAATCGGGCCGCACCGACATTGAAGTGGTCGCGATCAACGATCTTGGCCCGGTGGAAACCAACGCCCATCTGCTGCGCTTCGACAGTGTGCATGGCCGCTTTCCGGCGACCGTCACAACGGGCGAAGACTGGATTGATGTGGGCCGGGGCAAAATCAAAGTGACCGCAATCCGCAACCCGGCGGAGCTGCCCTGGGGTGATGTCGATATTGCGATGGAATGCACCGGCATTTTCACCACCAAAGAAAAAGCCTCCGCGCATCTGGAAAACGGCTCGAAACGGGTGCTGGTCTCGGCGCCTTGCGACGGCGCGGATAAAACCATCGTCTTTGGCGTGAACGACAGCACGCTGACCGCCGAGGACATGGTGGTTTCCAACGCGTCGTGCACCACGAACTGCCTTTCCCCGGTCGCCAAAGCTCTGAACGATGCGATTGGCATCGAAAAAGGCTTTATGACCACGATCCACAGCTACACGGGCGATCAGCCGACGCTCGACACGATGCACAAAGATCTGTATCGCGCCCGCGCCGCCGCGCTGAGCATGATCCCGACCTCGACGGGCGCTGCCAAAGCCGTGGGTCTGGTGTTGCCCGAACTCAAAGGCAAGCTTGATGGCGTTGCGATCCGCGTGCCCACGCCGAACGTCTCGGTTGTGGATCTGGTGTTTGAAGCCAAACGCGACACCACGGTGGAAGAAGTGAACGCCGCTGTGCGCGCGGCCGCCGATGGCCCGCTCAAAGGCGTGCTCGGTTACACCGACCTGCCGAATGTGTCGTCGGACTTCAACCACGACCCGCATTCCTCGGTCTTCCACATGGACCAGACCAAGGTCATGGAGGGCAAAATGGTCCGCATCCTGTCGTGGTATGACAACGAATGGGGCTTTTCCAACCGCATGGCGGATACCGCCGTTGCGATGGGCAAGCTGATCTGATGAACGCCGGGGGCCCTGGCCGGCCCCCGACACCAAGACATGTCGGCCCGGACGGGCCACGCACAAAAGGAACATATGAATGGCACTGATCACCCTTCGCCAACTTCTTGACCACGCAGCGGAAAATTCCTACGGCGTGCCGGCGTTCAACATCAACAACATGGAACAGGGCCTTGCGATCATGGAGGCCGCCAAGGCCTGTGACGCGCCCGTGATCATCCAAGCCTCTCGCGGGGCGCGCAATTACGCCAACGATATCATGCTGGCGAAAATGATCGAGGCGCTGGCCGCGATCTACCCCGATATTCCGCTGTGTATGCACCAAGACCACGGCAATAACGAAGCCACCTGCATGACCGCAATCCGCCACGGCTTCACCTCGGTGATGATGGATGGCTCGCTTGAAGGCGATGCGAAAACCCCGGCCAGCTACGATTATAACGTCGATATCACCGAACGCGTGGCCAGCATGGCGCATTGGGTGGGTGCTTCGGTCGAAGGCGAGTTGGGCGTTTTGGGCAGCTTGGAAACCGGCGAAGGCGAGGCCGAAGATGGCCACGGCGCCGTGGGTAAGCTTGACCACAGCCAATTGCTGACCGACCCCGATCAGGCCGTTGCTTTTGTGAAGAAAACTCAAGTGGATGCGCTGGCCATTGCCTGCGGCACCTCGCATGGCGCTTACAAATTTAGCCGCAAGCCCGATGGCGAAATTCTGGCCATGTCGGTGATTGAGGCGATCCACAAAAAACTGCCCGACACCCACCTTGTGATGCATGGTTCTTCCTCGGTGCCGCAAGAGCTGCAAGACATCATCAACGCCCATGGTGGTGCGATGCCGCAAACCTTTGGTGTGCCGGTCGAGGAAATCGTGCGCGGCATCAAAATGGGCGTGCGCAAAGTCAATATCGACACCGATTGCCGCATGGCGATGACCGGCCAGTTCCGCCGCGTGGCGGAAGAAAACAAAGCCGAATTCGACCCGCGCAAATTCCTCAAACCGGCGATGGATGCGATGCGCGATCTGTGCCGCGACCGTTTTGAGGCCTTTGGAACGGCGGGCCATGCCTCTAAGATCAAGGTCATCCCGATGGATGACATGGCGAAGCGTTATGCTGACGGTTCGCTTGCGCCCAAAACCAACTGATCGAAAGGACCCTCATCATGGATCAGTCCAACCGTTATGCCCGGCTTGACCTGAACGAAGCCGATCTGATTGCTGGCGGGCGCCACGTGCTTTGCGCCTATATCATGAAGCCCAAGGCGGGCTACGGCTACCTTGAAACGGCCGCCCACTTCGCCGCCGAAAGCTCCACCGGGACCAACGTCGAAGTGTCCACCACCGACGATTTCACCCGTGGTGTCGATGCGCTTGTCTATGAAATCGACCCCGATAAAGAGCTGATGAAAATCGCTTATCCGGTCGAGCTTTTTGACCGCAACATCATCGACGGGCGCGCGATGCTGTGCTCGTTCCTGACGCTGACGATCGGCAACAACCAAGGCATGGGCGATGTCGAATACGCCAAAATGCACGACTTCTACGTGCCGCCCGCTTATCTGCGCCTGTTCGATGGCCCCTCGATGAACATTGCCGATATGTGGCGTGTTCTGGGCCGCGATGTGAATGACGGCGGCATGGTCGTGGGCACGATCATCAAGCCCAAACTCGGCCTGCGTCCGCAGCCCTTTGCCGATGCCTGCTATGAATTCTGGCTGGGCGGCGATTTCATCAAAAACGACGAACCGCAAGGCAACCAAACCTTTGCGCCGTTGAAAGAAACCATCCGTCTGGTGGCGGATGCGATGAAACGCGCGCAAGACGAAACCGGCGAAGCCAAGCTTTTCTCGGCCAATATCACCGCCGATGACCATTATGAAATGGTGGCGCGCGGCGAATATATCCTTGAAACCTTTGGCGAAAACGCCGACCACGTTGCCTTCTTGGTCGATGGCTATGTGACCGGCCCGGCCGCCATCACCACCGCGCGCCGTTCGTTCCCGCAGCAGTTCCTGCACTATCACCGGGCGGGCCATGGTGCGGTGACCTCGCCGCAGTCGATGCGCGGCTACACCGCCTTCGTGCTGTCGAAAATGTCGCGTCTGCAAGGCGCCTCGGGCATCCACACCGGCACCATGGGCTACGGTAAGATGGAAGGCGATGCATCGGACAAGATCATGGCTTTCATGCTGACCGATGATGCCGCGATGGGCCCCTATTACCATCAAGAATGGCTGGGCATGAAGCCGACCACCCCGATCATCTCGGGCGGCATGAACGCGCTGCGTCTGCCGGGCTTCTTTGACAACCTTGGCCATTCGAACGTGATCCAAACCTCGGGCGGCGGCGCCTTTGGTCACCTTGATGGCGGCACCGCGGGGGCGAAATCGCTGCGTCAGGCGCATGATGCGTGGAAATCGGGTGTCGATCTGGTCACCTATGCGAAAGAGCATAAGGAACTGGCCCGCGCCTTTGAAAGCTTCGCGCATGATTCTGACAAGCTTTATCCGGGCTGGCGCGAAGCGCTCGGCGTGGCGTAAAGCGCATATCAATCGGGCGGGGGAATGCCCCCGCCCCATCCCCTTTGGAGAACCGACATGACCTTCGACCGTTCCATCAAGATCGCGCCGTCGATCCTCTCGGCTGATTTCGCCGATTTTGGCCGTGAAATTCAGGCGATTGAGGCGCAAGGCGCCGATTGGGTGCATGTGGATGTGATGGACGGCCATTTCGTGCCGAACCTCACCTTTGGCCCGCCCGCCGTGGCGGCCTTCCGCAAACACGTCAAAACCGTGATGGATGTGCATTTGATGATTTCGCCCGTCGATAGCTATATCGACGCCTATGCTCAGGCCGGTGCCGATGTGCTGACCGCCCATGTCGAAGCTGGGCCGCATATTCACCGCACCATGCAGGCCATTCGCGCCGCGGGCATGAAATCGGGCGTCGCGGTGAACCCCGGCACGCCGATCGAGGCGATCGAGCATATTCTCGACATCACCGACCTGGTCTGCATCATGACCGTGAACCCCGGTTTTGGTGGGCAAAAATACATCGATATGACCGCCAAGGTGCGCAAACTGCGCGCGATGATTGGCGATCGTCCGGTGCATATCGAGATTGACGGCGGCATGGACCCGAAAACCGCGCCGTTGATGGCGGCGGCCGGGGCCGATGTCTTTGTGGCGGGCTCTGCCGTGTTCAAAGGCGGCTCGGTCTCGACGCCCGAGGTTTATGGTGCCAACATCGCCGCGATCCGCGCGGCCGCGCAAGCCGCGCTTTAAACCAAGGAGACTAGAATGGCCGTCCACGCCCCCGTCTGCGATTTCGGTTGGAAAGCCCCCAGCTTCACCCTGCCCGATACCAATGGCAAGCTTTGGACACTGGACGAGGTCGGCGGGCCAAAAGGCACGCTGATCATGTTTATCTGTAACCACTGTCCCTATGTTCTGGCGGTGCTGGACCGGCTTCAACCCGAGGCCGAAGCGCTGATGGAGCAAGGGATCGGCGTGGCGGCCATTTGTTCGAACGACGCGGAAACCTATCCCGAGGATGGGGTCGACAAAATGCGGGAAATGGCGCAAACACGCGGCTTCAAATTCCCCTATCTACACGATGAAAGCCAAGCCGTTGCAAAGGCTTATGACGCGATCTGCACGCCGGATTTCTTTGGCTTCAACGCTGATTATGAGCTTCAATACCGTGGGCGGCTGGATGCATCGGGCCGCAACCCGGCCCCGCCCGAAGCCAAGCGCGAACTTTATGAGGCGATGCAAATGGTCGCCGCGACCGGCCAAGGCCCGCGCGATCAGGTCGCCGCGATGGGCTGTTCGATCAAATGGAAAAGCTGATGCGCCCCGCCCTGATCTTTGACCTTGATGGCACGCTGATCGACTCGGTGCCCGCGATCCATAGCGTCTCAAATGCGGTTCTGGTGGAACGCGGCTATGCCGCGCTCAGCGTGGAGGAAGTGCGCGGCTATGTCGGCAAAGGCGCGCCGCATCTGGTGCGCTGCCTGTTGCAAAGTGCGGGGCAAGACCCAGATGGGCCGCTCTTTGAGGACATCTATATCGAGCTGGTCAAACGCTATGAGACCGAGGTGGCGGGAAACACGCTTTATCCCGGCGTGCGCGCGGCGCTCGAAACGCTGAAGGCCGAGGGCTACAAGATGGCCGTCACCACCAATAAGCCGCTTGCCCCCGCGCTTGCCGCGATTGCGCATGTGGGCTTGGAGGATATGTTCGATCTTGTGCTGGGCGGCGACAGCCTGCCCACGCGCAAGCCCGACCCGGAAATGGTGCACGAAGCGCAGCGCCGTTTGGGGGCGGAAAAAGCCGTCTATCTGGGCGATAGCGAGGTCGATGCCGAAACCGCGCAAAACGCAAACCTACCCTTTGTGCTTTACACAGAAGGCTATCGCAAGACCCCGGTGCATGACATGCCGCACACCGTAAGCTTCAATGATTACAAAATGCTGCATGGTATAATTGAGAAATTTTCATGCCCCTGAAAGCGCTGATTTTCGATGTGGATGGCACTTTGGCGGAAACCGAAGAAGTGCACCGCCAAGCCTTTAACGAGACCTTCGCCGCGCAGGGGCTTGATTGGCACTGGAGCCATGAGACTTATCGCGACTTGTTGCGCACCACCGGCGGCAAGGAACGCATGGCAAAGTATCGCGCCACGCTTGGCCACGGGCCCACGGATGCCGAGATTGCCGATCTGCACAAAGCCAAAACCGCGCGTTATGTGGAGATCATCGCCTCGGGCGCGGTGCCGCTTTTGCCTGGTGTGCAAGATTTGATCGCCCGCGCCCATGCCGCGGGGCTGCGCGTGGCGATTGCCACCACCACCACCCGCGCCAATGTCGATGCGCTGATCCATGCGACCTTTGGCAAACCGACGACTGCCGTGTTTGAGGTGGTCTGTGCCGGTGATGAGGTGGCGCAAAAGAAACCCGCCCCCGATGTCTATCTGCGCGCGCTCGATCTGTTGGATCTGCCGCCCGAGGATTGCATCGCCTTTGAAGACAGCCGGGCCGGGCTGGCTGCCGCCAAGGCCGCCGGGCTGCGCGTCGTGCTGACCCCTTCCGCCTATACGACAGGTGATGATTTCAGCACCGCCGATTGGTTGCGCCCGGATTTGACGCAGGCGGCCACTCAAGACATTCCCGACTTGCCCTGAGCCCTTGCATCTTTCGTCCATGCGCGCCAGTTTGTCGCGGAAAGGATGTTCGATGCTTGATTTGCGCTACCTCGCCCCCGATTTCGCTGTTGCCCCCCAGATCGCGCTTGAGGATCTGGACGAGGCCGCAAGGTTGGGCTTTCGCACGGTGATCAACAACCGCCCCGAGGACGAAGTGCCCGAATCCCTGCGCGATGCGGCTTTTGCCGCCGCAGCCGAGGCAGCCGGGTTGCGCTATCTGTTCCTGCCCTATGAACCCGGACTGCTGACCTCCGCACTGGCCGAGGCGTTTGAAGCCGCGGTGGCGGTGGCCCCGCATCCGGTCCTAGCTTGGTGCCGCTCGGGCACCCGTTCGTCACATCTTTGGGCTTTGGCGCAGGCCGGACAGCGCCCGGTGGAAGAGATTCTCTCTGCTGCCGCGCAGGCGGGCTACGATCATTCCGGTCTGGTGCCGCTTTTGCGCGCCAAGGCCATGGCGGCTGCGTCGCGCTAATCGCGGGCAGCTCAACCGCGCAAGACACTGATTTTGATAATTTTTACCGCCTTATACCAAAGGTTTATGCAATTTGCAGTTTTCTGCGACTTAGTGACCGCGCCCCGGCCGAATGTTGGCTTTTGATTGCTTGGGCCATGGCGGACATGGCACTGTAGGGCCGTGAAACCTGCACCAGAGAATCAAGAACAGACCATGCTCGGCCACTTCGAGCGCCTGCTCCAAGGCGAAGACATCGCCGGGATCTGGGCCCTACATTGCGAGCGTATGGCCAGCTTTGGCTTCGATCGCTTGATCTATGGCTTCACCCGGTTCCTGACGCCGCAAATTCACGGCAATCTGGATGATACCCTGATCTTGTCCAACCACGATCCGGATTATCTTCGGGTGTTCTTGGGCGAAAAGCTGTTTTTCGAAGCACCGATGGTGCGATGGGCGGCCGATTGCGTGGGCGCACAATCGTGGCGTCTGGTTGCCGAACGCGCGCAGCGCGGCGAGCTTAGCGCTGGCGAGCAAAAGGTGCTGGCGCTGAACCACCGCTTTGATGTGCGCGCGGGCTATTCCATCGGCTTTCCCGATACCTCCTCGCGTGCCAAAGGGGCGATCGGGCTTTGTGCGCGTCCGGGGCTGACGCAAGACGATGTGGATGCGATCTGGGCGGCGCATGGGCGCGAATTGTGGGTGCTGAATTCAGTGCTGCATCTCAAAATCAGTGGCATGCCCTTCCCGACCTCGCGCCGCAGCCTGACCGCGCGTCAGCGTGAAGTGCTGGAATGGGTGGGCGATGGCAAAACCGCCGCCGATATCGCGCAGATCATGGGCGTGTCCACCGCCACGGTGGAAAAACACCTGCGGCTCGCGCGTGAGGCGCTGGAGGTGGAAACCACCGCGCAGGCGGTGCTTAAGGCGACGCTGCAAAAGCAGCTTTTCGTCACCGCGCTGTGACCGCAGCTGCGACAATTGCGACAAGGTAAGGAATCCCCCACTGGTCACCATGGCGCAAGATTTATTATGGTGAGCGTGTTCCGTGAGTGGTGGCTTCGGCCAGGAACAGGGGTGCAGCCGATTATTGGTCCGGCGTGACCCAACCGGTTTTCCGGAACGGCTCGGACGGCTTATACTCGCCGTTCGGGCCGTTTTTTATTTTTAGCCAAACAGATACGCACCAAAGCTCAGACAGGGGTGTGACCTGTGAACCGCCCGCTCGGTGGCCAAACAATGCAAAACGCCGCCCCGAAGGGCGGCGCTGCAAGACAGGGTTTGCGGGTCGCTTACGCGCCAGCCATTTTCGCCACTTCGGCGGCAAAATCGTCTTCTTTCTTTTCCACGCCTTCGCCAACGGCCAGACGGGCAAAGCCGGTGATTTCCACGCCCGCGTCTTTCGCGGCTTGCGCCACGGTCACATCGGGGTTGACCACGAACTTCTGGTTCACGAGGGTCACTTCCTCGAGGAACTTTTTCATCCGGCCCGGAATGATGTTGTTATGGATCACTTGCTCGGGCTTCGGCTTCGCGGCGGTGGCGTTTTCTTCCAGCGCTTTTTCGGTTTGCACTTTCAGCTCGCGCGCAACCACGTCTTGATCGAGGCTGGCTTCATCCAGCGCCATCGGGGCAGTCGCCGCGATATGCATGGCGAATTGCTTGCCAATCTCGGCGGCTTTCGCCGCATCGCCCTTCATCGCCACCAGCACGCCGATCTTGCCCATTTCGGGCGCGGCGGCATTGTGGACATAGGACACGATGGTGTCGCCTTCGAGCACATGCAGACGGCGGAAGGTCATGTTTTCGCCGATGCGGGCAATCGCTTCGCCGATCACTTCATCCACGGTCTTGCCGTTCAGCGCGGCGGCTTTCACGACATCGACCGAATCGCCGGTTTCCAGCGCCACTTTGGCGACATCGCGCACCAGCGCTTGGAAATCTTCGTTCTTGGCGACGAAGTCGGTTTCCGAGTTGATTTCGATCGCAACGCCGCGACCGGTCGAAACGGCCACGCCAACAAGCCCTTCGGCGGCAACGCGGTCGGCTTTCTTGGCCGCTTTCGCAAGGCCTTTGGTGCGCAGCCAATCGACAGCGGCATCCATATCGCCGTCGCATTCGGTCAGCGCTTTTTTCGCATCCATCATGCCGGCGCCAGTGGTGTCGCGCAGCTCTTTCACCATCGCAGCGGTGATCGCCATGGGATTTCTCCTCTGAATTGGGTTTGGGCGGGGTTACCCCCGCCCGATGTCAATCGCGTGACGCCCCGGGTGCCCCGGGGCGTGTGTGCGTAAGATCAGGCCTCGGCGGCTTCTTCGGCGGGCGCTTCTTCCAGCGCGCCAAGATCGACACCGGCGGCGCCCATTTGCGCGGTCATCCCGTCAAGCGCGGCGCGCGAGACAAGATCGCAGTAAAGCGCGATGGCGCGCGCGGCGTCATCGTTGCCCGGGATGATGTAATCCACGCCTTTGGGCGAGCAGTTGGTGTCCACCACGGCCACGACCGGGATGCCCAGCTTTTGCGCTTCGGCGATGGCGAGGTCTTCTTTGTTCACGTCGATCACGAACAGCAGGTCCGGCAGGCCGCCCATTTCGCGGATGCCGCCAAGCGAGGCTTGCAGTTTGGCCTGCTCGCGTTCCATGCCCAGACGCTCTTTCTTGGTCAGGCCTTCGGCGCCCGAGGCCATCACTTCGTCGATGTGCTTAAGACGCGCGATCGACTGGGAAACGGTTTTCCAGTTCGTCAGCGTGCCACCGAGCCAGCGGTGGTTCATGTAGTATTGCGCGCATTTTTCAGCGGCTTCGGCGACGGCTTTCGAAGCTTGACGCTTGGTGCCGACGAACAGAACACGGCCGCCTTTGGCAACGGTTTCACGCACCACGTTGAGCGCGGCGTCCAGCATCGGGACGGTTTGCGTCAGGTCGATGATGTGGATGCCGTTACGGTCGCCATAGATGAACTCCGCCATACGCGGGTTCCAACGTTGGGTTTGGTGACCATAGTGAACGCCAGCTTCCAAAAGCTGACGCATCGAGAAATCAGGAAGCGCCATGTCCATTTCCTTTCCGGTTTGCGCCTGAGCGGAGGAATTCAGGGTTGCCCCCAACCGGTGGACCAAACGGGGATGTCTCCCGCCGCTGGCCCGCCTCCGCCTGTGAAGTGAGCGCCCTTTAGGGCATTGCCCCTGCTATGGCAAGCCCCCTGCCCCAATTTGCGCGACTTTCCTTGCCAACACGCGGTTCGGCCCCCTTTTTTCAGGGTTGGGCCATCCCGGTGGGTGTGGTCTGTGCTGCGCGTTGCACAGATCGTCTAACGGATTTGCAAGCCACGCCCCAGATGCGCTCTTGCGTCGCGCGCGCATCCATCGCACCAAGGGGCATGACCGCCCAACCCGACATCCTGTGCATTGGCTCCGTTTTGTGGGACATCATTGGCCGTGCGCCTTATCATATGCGCGCCGGTTCTGATGTGCCGGGCCGGATCACCCGCCTGCCCGGCGGCGTGGCGATGAATATTGCCATGACGCTGACCCGCTTTGGCCTGCGCCCCGCGATCTTGACCGCAATTGGCCGCGACGGGCCCGGCGATGATCTGATTCATGCGGCGGAGTTGATGGGGATCGATTGCAGCAATCTTTACCGCTCTGACGATCTGCCCACCGATCGCTATATGGCGATTGAGGGCGCGAATGGGCTGATTGCCGCGGTGGCCGATGCCCATAGCCTTGAAGCCGCCGGGGCCAAAATCCTGCGCCCGCTGGAAGATGGGCGGCTGGGTTGCGCAGAACGACCCTGGGGCGGGCCGGTGGCGCTGGATGGCAATTTGACCGAACATCTGTTGGCCGAAATCGCCCGCGCGCCGCTGTTTGCCCAAGCCGATCTGCGCGTCGCCCCTGCCAGCCCCGGCAAGGCCGAACGGTTGACGCCGCTTTTGGCCCACCCCGGCGCGACGCTTTACGTCAACCGCGAAGAGGCAGGCATCCTGTGTCAGGGCGATTTCACCAGCGCGGAAGCCGCTGCCGAGGCGCTTTTGGCACGCGGCGCGGCACGGGTCCTGGTGACCGACGGGGCCGCCCCCGCCGCCGATGGCTGCGCCGGTGCAGGCGTGATCGCTGCGGCCCCGCCGCCTGTTTTGGTCACCCGCATCACCGGCGCGGGCGATACGTTCATGGCAGCCCATTTGGTGGCCGAGCGCGCCGGGGCGGCGCGCGCCGAAGCCCTGAGCCGCGCACTGGATGCCGCCGCTCGCTACGTTTCCGGAGATAAACACACATGACCTTGCCGCTTTGCTTTGCCCCCGAGGTGCGCGCCGCGCTTGACGCAGGCCGCCCCGTCGTCGCGCTTGAAAGCACGATCATCACCCATGGCATGCCTTGGCCGCAAAATTACGAAACCGCCCAAGCGGTAGAGGCCGAAGTGCGCGCCGCCGGCGCGACGCCGGCCACCATTGCCGTGATGGGCGGCCAAATCCACATTGGCCTGTCGCCGCAAGAACTTGAAAAACTGGCACAAACGCCCGATGCGATGAAGCTGTCGCGCGCCGATCTGGGGTTTTGTCTGGCCACCGGCCAAACCGGGGCCACCACGGTGGCTGCGACGATGATCTGCGCCCATCTGGCGGGGATTTCGGTCTTTGCCACCGGCGGCATTGGCGGTGTGCATCGCGGCGCCGAAGACAGTTTCGACATTTCCGCCGACCTGCTGGAATTGGGCCAGACCCCGGTCACCGTCGTTGCGGCGGGCGCGAAGGCGATCTTGGACCTGCCCAAGACGCTGGAGGTGCTGGAAACCCATGGCGTGCCGGTCATCGCCTTTGGACAAGACGAGCTGCCCGCCTTTTGGTCGCGCCGCTCGGGGCTGAAAGCGCCGCTGCGCGCCGACAGTGCCGCCGAGATTGCAACCGCGCATCTGATGCGCGCGCGGATGGGCCTGAACGGCGGGCAATTGGTGGCCAACCCGATCCCGGCCGAAGCCGAGATTCCGCGTGAAGAAATCGTGCCCGTGATCGAGGCCGCCCTTTCGGACGCCACGGCCCAAGGCATCGCCGCCAAAGAGGTCACGCCCTTCTTGTTGGCGCGGATTTACGCATTGACCGAAGGGCGGTCTTTGGCGGCCAATATTGCCCTTGTTCTGAACAATGCGCGACTGGCCAGCGCAATTGCGCGTGAAATCGCCGATGCACCGATGTGAGTGCATTGCGTTTGTGATTGGCCGTGCCTACCTGATAGGCACCGCCCAACTTTTGTCGGACACAAGATGACCCTCCCGAACGACCCCCCGCCCGAGCATGATCCCTCTGCGCTCAACCTTGCGCCGCATCCACAAAAAAAGGGCTTTCTGGCCAGTTTGCGCGCCTCTTTCCTGACCGGGCTGGTGGTGATTGCCCCCATCGCGCTGACGATCTGGCTGATGTGGTCGGTCGCGGGCATGGTCGATGGTTGGGTTTTGCCCTTTATCCCGCAACATCTGCGGCCCGAAACCTATGTCGGCACCAATCTGCGCGGCGTGGGGGTGCTGATCTTCTTGCTGTTCACGCTCACCGTCGGGGCCTTGGCACGCAACTTCATCGGCCGCGCCGTCATTCGCTTTGGCGAGGGGCTGGTGGATCGCACGCCGATCGTGCGCTCGATCTACAACGGGGTGAAACAGATCGCCGAAACCGTGCTGAGCACCGGCGAAACGAAATTCGACCGCGCCTGCATCATAGAATATCCGCGCAAGGGGCTGCGGGCGATTGCCTTTGTCTCCTCCAAAGCCAAGGGCGAGGTGGCGGCCTCCGGGCCCGAGGATGACGCGCTGATCTCGGTCTTTTTGCCGACCACGCCGAACCCGACCTCGGGCTTTTTGCTGTTCGTGCCCGAAAGCGAAATCACCTATCTTGACATGTCGGTGGAAGATGCGGCGAAGCTGGTGATTTCGGCCGGGCTTGTTTACCCGAGCGACAAGAAGATCGTCGAGCAACGCACGGGTTGGAAAACAGAAAAGAAGATCGTCGTCAAATCGCCCAAAGACACCGAAGCGGCCTGACGGGCTGCCGATACGGGGGATCAGGGGGCCTGTCGGCCCCCTTTTGATTAAAGCGCAGTCCAGCCGCCATCGACAGAGATCGTCGTGCCGGTGATCTGCGCGGCAGCATCCGAGCACAAGAAGACCGTCGTGCCGCCCAATTGCTCGACCGTGGCGAATTCCTTCGACGGTTGGCGCGTCAGCATCACCTCGCGGATCACCGTGTCGCGGTCCATATCATGCACCTTCATCTGATCGGGGATCTGCGCCTCGACCAAGGGCGTCAGCACATAGCCCGGGCAGATTGCATTGCAGGTGATCGGCTCTTCCGCGGTTTCCAGCGCCACGGTTTTCGACAGCCCCACCACTCCGTGTTTCGCGGCAATATAGGCCGATTTGAAAGGCGAGGCCGTGAGCCCATGCGCCGAGGCAATATTGACCACCCGACCCCAACCCGCCTTGCGCATCATCGGCAACGCGGCGGCGGTGGTATGAAAGGCCGAAGACAGGTTGATCGCAATGATCGCATCCCATTTTTCTGCCGGGAATTCATCAACCGGGGCGACATGCTGGATGCCCGCATTATTGACCAAAATATCGCACCGGCCCGCCTGTTCAATCAGCGCGCGGCATTCGGCGCCTTTGGACATATCGGCCTTGATATAGCGCGCGGTCACACCGAATTCCTTGGCGATCTCGGCGGCCAGCGCGTGATCTTCATCGCGGTCGGTGAAGGAATTGAGCACCACATCCGCCCCAGCTCGCGCCAATTCGCGCGCCACGCCAAGCCCAATGCCCGAGTTCGATCCGGTGATGATAGCGGTTTTGCCCTTCAGGCTCATGTCTCTCTCCGTTCTGAAATGCCTTTGAGAAACAAGTAACGGTGCGGCGCGGTTCCGCAACTCTCGCAATCGGGAAGAGGAAAAAAAAGACGCCCGCACGAAGCGGGCGTCAAGTCATGAGGCAGGTTTCATACAGGCAAGAAACCTATCGAGCAGTGAGACCTTTATAATCCTGCTTGCGCGCGACTCCAAGGGAAAAGTTTGCCTCTGCCCCGACGGCAAGGTAGCTTGAGCGCTGAAAACACAGGAAAACAAGGATTGTTGCGATGGTGGGATCGGTCTTTTTCCGCAGCCTTGGCCTGCTGGCTTTGGCCGTATCACCGATTCTCTGGGCGGGAAATACCCAAGCGGAGCCCGCGCAGGGAATCGGTTCCGGCCCGGCACATGGGCTGGCCATGTATGGCACCCCCGCGCTGCCTGCGGGCTTTACGCACCTGCCCTATGCCAATCCGAACGCGCCCAAGGGCGGGGGTTTGCGCATGGGCGAATCGGGTCGGTTCGACTCCCTCAACCCTTGGGTGCTGGCCGGGCGGCCCGCCCAAGGCATCGGCGCCTACGTGGTCGAAACGCTGATGCTGCGCAGCTATGACGAGCCTTTCACGCTGTATGGTCTTTTGGCCGAAAGCGTGGAAACGGACCCGGCGCGGCGCTGGGTCGAATTCACCCTGCGCCCCGAAGCGCGGTTTTCCGATGGCGCGCCGGTGACGGTCGAAGATGTGATCTGGTCTTATGAAACGCTCGGCACGCAAGGCTCGCCGCGCTATCAAAACGCCTGGGCCAAGGTGGAAACGATTGAACAAACCGGCCCGCGCAGCCTGCGGATCACCTTTTCCGAACAGAACCGGGAATTGGCGCTGATCATGGGGATGCGCCCGGTTTTGCAAAAAGCGCAATGGCAAGGCCATGATTTTGCAACTGAAACCCAGATGGTGCCGGTGGGATCTGGCCCCTATGTGGTGGCAAGTGTCGATCTTGGCCGCTCGATTACGTTGAAGCGCAACCCCGATTGGTGGGCGCGCGATCTGCCCCTGACGCAGGGGCTGCAAAATATCGACACGCTGCGCTGGGATTATTTCGGCGATCCCAATGCGATGTTCGAGGCGTTCAAGGCCGGTAATCTGGACCTGTATCGCGAAGGCAATCCGGTCAAATGGGCACAAGACTACACCTTCCCCGCCGTGACCGAGGGGCGCGTGGTGCAAAGCGAGATCCCGCGCGCCACGCCTTCGGGCATGAAGGGGCTGGTGATGAACACCCGCAAACCAATTTTCACCGATTGGCGCGTGCGCGAGGCGTTGATCCGCGCCTTCAACTTCGAATTCATCAACGCCACGCTGACAGGCGGGGTCGAGCCCCGGATTTCATCCTATTTCGGCAATTCGACATTGGCGATGCAACCGGGGCCCGTCACGGGTAAGGTGGCCGCCCTGCTAAAACCGTTTGAGGGTGAACTTTTG
Organism: Rhodobacter sp. TJ_12; assembly: GCF_020023995.1. Lineage (GTDB taxonomy): Bacteria > Pseudomonadota > Alphaproteobacteria > Rhodobacterales > Rhodobacteraceae > Rhodobacter. The sequence continues at coordinate 94,485 of NZ_NRRD01000008.1, forward strand.
CCCGGAGTGGTTGAAGGCTATACTTTTCCGACGTCAGATGGTTCACTATCAAACCGACGTAACGCCCGTGCCGCGCTGAAACTGCTGGCAGAGGCGGGCTGGACCGCCGATGCCGATGGCGTGCTGAAAAACGCCGAGGGAACGCCGTTTCGCTTTGAAATCGTGCTGCCACAGGGTTCCGAAGCGCAATCCATTGTCCATATTTATGTCGAGGCGCTGCGGGTTTTGGGGATTTTCCCCACCGTCACGGTGGTGGATGACGCGCAATTTCAGGCCCGCAAGACGGCCTATGATTTTGACATGACGTGGTTTTGGGTCGCCACCTCGCTTTCGCCCGGCAATGAGCAATATTTCTACTGGGGCGCGCAAGGCGTGACCGAGCCCGGCTCGCGCAACCTGATGGGCATGAATGTCCCCGCCGCCGAGGCGATGATTGAGGCAATGCTGGCGGCGCGCACCACCGAAGATTTCACCGCCGCCGTGCGCGCGCTGGACCGGGTGCTGACGGCAGGGCGCTATGTAATCCCAGTCTGGTTTTCGCCGGTCGCGCGCGTTGCGCACAGCCGAAGCCTTCACACCCCGGCGCAAATTCCGCTATATGGAGATTGGCCGGGCGTTACGCCCGATGCTTGGTGGAATGAGGCAGAGCCATGAAAAAAATGATCCTTTTGGCCGCTATGGCCTTGGCCTTGGGCGGGTGCAATACGGTTGCGGGCATCGGCGACGATGTGTCGGGCGGCGCGCGCACCGTGCAAAGCTGGTTCTGACGCCGCGCGCCCCGCCCCCAGACCACGATTTCCCTTTTCACGCCGTGATTTGCGGCGCAAGATCGGCCTGTCGAAAGGCCGCGCGATCAAGGAGACCGCCATGAAATGGCATCATGTTCAAGAAAATTGGCCCGCATTTTACGAGGCGATCATCGACCGCTGGCCCGAGGCCGAGGAGGCCGAGCTTGACGAAATCGACGGCGATCAGCGCGCCTTCATCGCTTATATCACCAAGGTCACCGAGCAAGAGCCCGAAGAGGCACGCGCCGAAATTCGCGAATGGCTGACGGGGGAGCTGCCCTCGGATGTGATCATGGACCCGCGCCATGACAATCATTCGATCGCACTCAGCCATAAATACGTGCCCGATGGCGAAGACGAATATGACGACGATACCCGCTTTGGCGATGACAGCTAAGTAAAGTTTGGCGTGCAATACATTGGTTTGGCGCGCCTTTTCTTTAGCTAAGCGAGGTGACCCAAAGCACCGTTGCATCTTCGGTGCTGGTTGAAATCAGATTGTGGCCCATCGTCGCATCGTAATAGGCGCTATCGCCCCGGCGTAGCTCCACCGGGGCGTAAAACTCGGTGAAAAGCGTTACGATCCCGGTCAGCACCAACAAGAATTCTTCGCCATCATGGCGCACCCAGCCGTCAAATTCCTCAAACCGGCGCGCGCGAATGCGGGCCCGATAGGGCAGCATCTTTTTCATCCGCAATCCATCGGCCAACAATTCATGCTCATAGGTAGTGGTCGGATGCGCCAGCCCCGCGCCGGCGGTCGTCACCGCCATCCGGCCCGTGACCTGAGACCGAGACGGGGGCGTAAACAATTGCGGCACTGTGATTTCCAGCCCCTCGGCCAGCTTGCGCAGCACGTCATAGGTGGGCGACATCTGCCCGTTTTCGATCTTTGACAGGGTTGACCGCGCCAGCCCCGTGGCGGAGGCCGCCCGTTCCAAGGTCCAGCCGCGCGCCCGGCGCAATTCGCGAAGCCGATCCGCCAGATCCACCGGTTCGGCTTGATCATCGGCACCGTTTTCGCGCGCGATGCGAATGAGCCGTGTCTCGTCCCTCTCTCCCATCGCGCCCCCGCTTGCAACATAATCTCTTGCGGCGTAGCAGGGGCCATGCTGTCTGTCCATGTATCATCCTTCCCCGCCCCGCCGGCTGCCTTCAACATGGCGGCCCATGTTCTGGCTCATGCTGATCGGCTGGCCGAAAAATCCGCGCTACAGATTTTGCGCCCGACCGGGGCAGAGCGGTGGTCCTATGGTCGGTTGTCTGCGGCGGTGCGCGGCGCGGGCACGGGGCTTTTGGCGGCGGGGCTGCGCCCCGGCGACCGGGTGCTTTTGCGGCTGGGCAACACGCCCGAATTTCCCGTGGCCTTTTTGGGGGCGATTGCCGCGGGTCTGGTGCCAGTGCCGACCTCGGCCCAATTGACGCGCGAAGAGATCACCAAGATGGCGGCGCAAATCACCCCGGCGGCAGTGCTTGCGGGCGACGGGATCGCACTGCCTGACGCACCGGCAAAGATTATCCCCGAGGCCGCGCTGCGCGACTTTGAAACGCTGCCGCCATGCGATTATCGGATGGGGGCCCCCGACGATCTCGCCTATATCGTGTTCACCTCTGGCACCTCTGGAACGGCCCGCGCCGTCGCCCATGCGCATCGCGCGATCTGGGCGCGGCAGATGATGCATAGCGGTTGGTATGGCTTGGGGGAAAGCGACCGCCTTTTGCATGCGGGCGCGTTCAACTGGACCTATACTTTGGGCACGGGTTTGATGGACCCATGGTCCATTGGGGCCACCGCCTTGATCCCGGCAGAGGGCGTCGCCCCGGCGACGCTGCCGCTTTTGCTCAAACGCTTTGATGCAACGATATTCGCTGCCGTGCCAGGTGTTTACCGACAGATTCTAAAGCACCATTCACAGCTTGATTTGCCCCGTTTGCGCCATGGGCTGAGCGCCGGCGAGGCCCTGCCCGCGCGCACCCGCAGCCATTGGCGCGCGGCCACCGGAACCGCGATTTACGAAGCGCTTGGCATGTCGGAATGTTCCACTTTCATCTCGTCTTGCCCCGATCATCCGGCCCCCGCAGACGCGATGGGCTGGCCGCAGCCGGGCCGCCACATCGCCGTTTTGGATGCGGCGGGCACCCCCGTGCCGCGCGGCGTGCCCGGTGAATTGGCAGTGCATGCCAGTGACCCGGGCCTGTTTCTGACTTATGTCGGCGCCGAGGCCGAGGCACAGGCGAAATTCAGCGCCGATGGTCACTGGTTCCGCACCGGCGATATGGTGCGCATGACCCCGGAAGGCGCGATTGCCTATCAGGGCCGCGACGATGACATGATGAATGCGGGCGGCTTCCGCGTGAGCCCGCTTGAGGTCGAAGCCGCGATGGCGACCTGCCCGGACGCGGGCGAAGTCGCGGCGGTAGAATTGCGTGTCTCTGAAGAAACCTCGATCATCGCGCTGGCCTATACGGGGGCAGCCACGGCAGAGACACTGACCGCCCATGCGCAGGCCCATCTGGCGCGCTACAAGCAACCGCGCGAGTTGCGCCATCTCGACAGCCTGCCGCACAATCGCAATGGGAAGATCGATCGCAAGACCCTGCGCACGACATGGCCACCGCTACAACAAAGGGGCGCAACAAAATGATTTCGCTAGATATATTCGCAGATCCAAGCTGCCCCTATTGCTACATTGGCAAAGCGGCACTGGACCGTGCGCTTGAGGCACGGCCCGATCATCCCTTTGTCATAGCGTGGCATCCGTTCCAGTTGAACCCCAGCCTGCCGCCCGAAGGGATGGAGCGTATCGCATGGCTCAAGGCGCGGTTCGGCCCAGAGGCAGAGCGCGCTGACGTGCCGATAATCGAGGCAGCCCGGGCCAATGGGGTGAAGTTCAATCTGCCCGGGATCAGCCGGGTGCCCAACACGCGCGACGCGCACAGGCTGGTGCATTGGGCCGGGATCGAGGGGCGCCAAAGCCCGATGATGGCCGCATTGATGCGCGCCTATTGGCGCGAGGGCCGCAACATCGGCAGCCATGACGTGCTGTGCGATCTGGCCACCGAGGTCGGGCTGGACCTTACGCTTGTGGTGCGGCTGCTGGCCAGCGATGCCGATCTCGACACGATCGCCGCGAAAGAGGCGCATGCGCGCGAGCGCGGCATCACCGCCGTGCCGACCTTTATCATTGCCAATCAACATGCCGTTACAGGGGCGCAAAGCGCGGAGTTCTGGCAAAACGTGATCGACGAGATCACGGCACAGTGACCGCGCAAAGCACCGGAAATCCCGCCCGCACCTCTGGCCTTCCGCGCCCGCTGCGCTAAGGTGGCGCCACTCCCGAAAGGCACCTGAATGACCGACCCCCAGACCCCGGACACCGCGCCGGTGCGCCGCCTGCCGATGTATGAATTCACTGCGATGATGGCGCTTTTGGCCGCCACTGTCGCCTTTTCCATTGATGCGATGCTGCCCGCGCTGCCCGAGATCGCGCAATCGCTCAGCCCTGAGGCGGTGAACCGCGCGCAGCTTGTGCTGACCTCTTTCGTTGGCGGGATGGGGGTGGGCACATTCCTGACCGGGCCGCTTTCCGATGCGATCGGGCGCAAGCTGACGCTGTTGCTTGGCGCGGTGGTCTTTGTCATTGGCGCTTTCATCGGGGCGCAGGCCGACAGCCTCGAAGTGCTTCTGGCAGCACGGTTTTTGCAAGGTTTTGGCGCAGCGGCCCCGCGCATCGTGCCGATGGCGCTGGTGCGCGATCTTTATGCTGGGCGCGAAATGGCCAAGGTCACCGCCTTCATCATGATGGTGTTTATCCTTGTGCCCGCGCTCGCCCCTTCGGCGGGCCAGGTGATCATCGGCTTTGCCGGGTGGCGCGGGGTATTTTACGCCTTCATCCTGTTTGCGCTGATCGGGCTGACCTGGCTCAGCCTGCGCCAGCCTGAAACCCTTGCGCGTGAAAAGCGCCGCCCGCTGCATCCGACCTATTTGATCGCGGGTGCGAAAGAGGTTTTGGGCCATCGTGAGGTGCGGCTTTATATACTGGTCCTGACGCTTGGCTTTGGGCAGATGTTCGCCATGCTGTCGAGCGCGCAGCAAGTTTTCGCCGCTTTTGATGTTGTCGAAAGCTTCCCACGCTGGTTCGCGCTGATGGCGGTGATCGCGGGCACGGGCAATGCCTTCAACGCGTTTTTCGTGATGCGTCTGGGCATGCGCCGGATCGTGCGCGGGGCGTATTTGTTGCAGATCATCTCCTCGGCGACAATGCTGATCTTGGTGCTGACCGGCGCGGTGGCCCCGCCCACCGGGTTCGTGTTCCTGTTTTTCTGGTCGATCACCGTTTTCATGATGGCGGGCATCACCTTTGGCAATCTGAACGCGCTAGCGATGCAGCATATGGGCCATTTGGCGGGCATGACCGCCTCGGTCGTTTCGGCGATTTCGACCGTGGGGGCAGTGGTGATCGCGGTGCCGGTGGGGCTTTTGTTCAACGGCACACCCCTGCCTTTGGTGATCGCAACGCTGACCTGCTCGGCGCTGGCTTTCTTGATTATGGGTTATACTGACGATCCGAGCTAACCCCACAAACAGGCCATGAAAAACGGCGCGACCTAGTTAAGGGCCGCGCCGTAATATTTTGAAACGATGGTGTTTTTTAGGCTTTATTCAAGCCGCATCATCATTTGGCGGACGCGCTCTTCAAGCTGCTCCATCCGCGCCTGCGTCGCATGCAGATCTTCGGTCAGACGCTCCAGTTCCGCCTCTGCCTGTGCGGCATCATGCGGGGCCGGAATGCCAGGGCCTTCGCCCGTCAGCAGCCAAGCAAGCGACACCCCCAGCATGCCCGAAAGCATCTGGATCTGGTTGGCGCGCGGCATCGCCGAGTCATCCTCCCAGCTGTCATAGATGTCGGGCGCCACGCCCAGTTTTTCTGCCAGCGAAGCGCGGCTGTGCATGGCGGCATCACGCGCCGCCGAAAGCCGATCGCCAAAGGTCGCGACAGCTTCGTCAAACCAATGATCGGGGTCTTCCGCGTCCATTCTCTAACCTCCTTTTGGTTGAGAAGAGTTGGTCTCGGTGGGCTGCACCATCGCGGTCAAAACGTCGGACACATTCAACACGCCGCGCGGTTTGTTGCGCGCGCCCACCACCAATGCCTGCGAAGCGCCGGCCGCAATCATGCGCCGTGCCGCCTCTTCCAGAACGATTTTCCCGGGCAGTTGCATATCGGGTAGGTTATCTTGCGGAAGCGGCCGCGCAACTGTGGCAGCTTGCAGCACCCTACCCCGGTTCACTTCGCGCACAAAGGCCGAGACATAGTCATTCGCCGGATGTTGCACGATCTGCTGCCCGGAGCCGACCTGTTCAAGCCGCCCATCGCGCAAAATCGCAATCCGATCGCCCAGGCGCAAGGCCTCGTCTAGGTCATGCGTAATGAAGACGATGGTCTTTTGCAGCTCTTCTTGCAGTTCCAGCAAAACCGCCTGCATATCGAGCCGGATCAGCGGGTCCAGCGCCGAAAACGCCTCGTCCATCAGCAAGATATCGGCATCGGTCGCCAAGGCGCGCGCAAGGCCCACCCGTTGCTGCATCCCGCCCGAAAGCTGCGAGGGATAGTTATCCTCAAAGCCCTTCAGGCCGACACGGTCGATCCAGCGCCGGGCAACGGGTTCCGAGGTGGCACGCGGCACACCTTGGATGTCGAGCCCATAGCAGGTGTTTTCCAAAACCGTGCGATGCGGCAACAGCGCGAATTTCTGAAACACCATCGCCGTGCGGGCGCGCCGGAAGTTCCGCAGCTCTTCGACCGACATCTGGCACACATCGGCGTCGTCGCAGATGATCTCCCCCGCGGTGGGGTCGATCAGCCCGTTCACATGGCGGATCAAGGTCGATTTCCCCGACCCAGAAAGCCCCATGATCACGGTGATCTTTCCCGGCGGCATCGACAAAGAAATATCGGTCAACCCCAGCACATGGCCGTGCTTTCGGTTAAGCTCTTCTTTGCCCATACCGCCTTTGACCGCCCCAATCCATTTCTTAGGGTCGGGGCCGAAGATCTTGTAAAGGTTCTTGATTTCGATGCCGGGGCCAGCCGGAACAAATTCGTCGTCATCGGTATTGGCCTGCAGATCGGCCGTGTTCGTGGCTGCATCAGTCATGGCGCACCTCACGGTGTTTTTGCAGACGGTGACCAAAGGCCTGCGAGGCCCGGTCGAAGACGATGGCAATCGCGACCAGCGCAAAACCGTTCAAAAAACCCATCGTGAAGAACTGGTTGTTGATCGCCTGAAGCACGTTCTTGCCAAGGCCGCCAACCCCCACCATCGAGGCGATCACCACCATCGACAGCGACATCATGATGGTCTGGTTCACCCCGGTCATCAGCGCAGGCAGCGCCAGCGGCAATTGCACGTTCCACAGTTTTTGGCGCGGTGAAGAGCCAAACGCCTCGGCCGCTTCCAGAACCTCGGAATCAACCATGCGAATGCCCAGATTGGTCAGGCGGATCATCGGTGGCACCGCATAGATCACAACGGCAATCACGCCGGGCACCTTGCCGATGCCAAAGATCACAACAACCGGGATCAGGTAGACGAAGCTTGGCAACGTCTGCATCACATCAAGCACCGGGTTCACAAGGCGCTGCATCCGGTCAGACCGGGCGGCAATGATCCCGATCGGCAACCCAAGGATCACGGCAAGGATGGTACAAACCGACACCATCGCCAGCGTCACCATCGTATCTTCCCAAAGACCCATCCAGCCGATCAGCACCATGGCAATCGCGGTCCCACCGACGATCTTCATGCTGCGCGAAGACGCCCAGACCAGCACCAAAAGCACAATCAGCACAATCAGCCAAGGCGTGCTGGTGAAGGTCCGCTCAAGCGTGTTCAAAAACACCTGAAGCGGCGCAGTGGCCGCATCGATCCAGTCGGAATAGTTTCTGACGAGGTCACGAAACCCCCCGTCGACAGTCTTGCGCACTTCGCGCAGTGTTCCATTGTCTAATGCCGGAAAACGGCACAGGGCATCGGGCAAGCTCCAGCAAGTCGCGGCCATCCCGTTCCTTTCAGCTTATCTAGCAGGAAACGGCCGGGCCCAACGGGACCCGGCCGCAAAGATCACAGGTGATCAAAGCGCGTCGGCAACGCGCTTGGCAACATCTTCGGGAAGCCACGATTGCCACAGCTCGGGCATGGTTTCCAAGAAGTAGTAAGCCGCATCCTCATTGGTGCCTTGGTTGTCATCCATCCAAGCGAGGATCTTGCCGACGGTTTGGTTGGACCACTTACGCTTCGAAACGTAATCCATTGCAACGCCAGCTTTTTCCGAAAATTCCTTGGTCACGACCGTATACACGTCCGAGACCGGATAAGAATTGACCTTCGGATCGGGGCAGTCCGGAACGGCGGTGCAGCTGTCCCATTCTTCCTTGTCGGTTTCCACGCCAAACGGCAGCGGCACCATCTCGTATTTGCCCAAGATCGCGGTCGGCGCCCAATAGTAGCCGAACCAACCTTGTTCGCGTTCATAGGCATTCGCGATCGAACCATCGAGCCCGGCCGCCGAGCCGGTGTCGACCAAGGTGAAGCCCTTGCTTTCGGCATCCAGCGCACGGAACAGGTTGGCGGTCGAGATTTGGCAGTTCCAGCCCGACGGGCAGTTGTGCACCGCCCCGACCGAGGCATCTTCGGGCGCGGGGAACAGTTCGGGATGTTCCAGCGCGGCTTGAACCGAGTCAATTTCCGGATGTTCTTCGGCGATATACTTCGGAATCCACCAGCCTTCGACGCCGCCATCTTCCAGAATTTTCGCCGCGATCACCATCCGGCCTTCGCCGACGGCAGCGTCCAACGGCGTGCGCACCGCGTTAACCCACAATTCGGGCGCCATATCCGGCTCGCCCTTTTCGTTCATCGAGGTGAAGGTCGGCATGGTGTCGCCGGCAACCAGCTCGACGGTGCAACCATAGCCTTCTTCAAGAATGATCTTGTCAACCTGGGCCGCAACCCCGGCCGAGGCCCAGTTCATTTCAGCAATGCTCACCCGGCCACACTCTTCCGAAGCCATTGCCGGAACGGCAAAAGCGGCGAAAGGCACGGCAAGCCAAGCAGAAGCGAGACGCTTCGTCATGGGCTTTCTCCTGTCTGCGGCGTTCATTTGACGATAACCAACGCGCCGCTTACGCTGGAAATCCGTTTGATTTTTTGGGCCCGCAGGGAAAGCACCGAAGCGCACGGGGCCACGACAACCGGCCACAAATTCGGGCAGCCGGTCACAAGGTGCGCAAGGGCGCACACGGTCGGATAGAGCCGACAGAAGATTCGTAAATGATACAATCCCAGCGCGCAACCCTATCGGGCTTGACCTTGCGTCCGCCACGGCTGGCTTTTGGACAGGTTGGCCTCAGCCTTGCGCGGCCTTCTTGCCCGCGCGCACCTTTTCCGCCAGATCCCGGGCAATGGCGAAGGCGCCCTTGATCCGCTCGCCATCGCTTTTCCAATCGCGGCGCACCACGACCTTGTTGCCATTGATCTTGGCGAGCCCACGCTGATCGGTAAGGAATTCGACCAGCCCAGCCGGGTTCGGGAATTTGTCATTGTGGAACTGAACAGTGGCGCCTTTCGGCCCCGCATCCATGCGCATAATCATCGCGCGCTTGCACATCGCCTTGATCCGTACGACCAGCAAAAGTGTGTTCACTTCCTTGGGCAGCGTGCCGAAACGGTCGATCAGTTCGGCCGCGAACCCTTCCAATTCCACCTTTGTGGTCAGGCTGGACAGCCGCCGATAGAGCCCAAGACGCACATCAAGATCAGGGATGTAAGCCTCTGGAATCATGACAGGAACACCAAGGTTGATTTGCGGCGACCAATCGCTGTCATCGCCCGCCTCGGTCAATTCGCCCGATTTCAGCTTGGAGATGGTTTCCTCCAGCATGGCTTGATAAAGCTCGTAGCCAACCTCCTTGATATGGCCCGATTGCTCTTCGCCCAACAGATTGCCCGCCCCGCGCAGATCCAAATCCTGGCTGGCCAGATTGAACCCCGCGCCAAGGCTGTCGAGGCTGCCCAACAGCCGCAACCTTTTGGTCGCCTGTGGGGTCAGCGGCAGGCGCGGCTTCGTGGTCAGGTAGCAATAGGCGCGCAATTTCGCCCGCCCCACGCGGCCGCGAATTTGATAAAGCTGCGACAGGCCGAACATATCGGCGCGATGCACCACCATCGTGTTCGCCGTGGGGATATCAAGCCCGGATTCGACGATGGTCGTGGCCAAAAGCACATCATATTTGCCATCGTAAAAGGCGTTCATTCGGTCATCCAGCTCGCCCGCGGCCATTTGGCCATGCGCGGTGATGAAGGTGACCTCGGGCACATGAGTGCGCAAGAATTCTTCGACCTCGGCCAGATCAGAGATTCTTGGCACAACGTAAAAGCTCTGCCCGCCCCGATAATGTTCGCGCAAAAGCGCTTCACGTATCGTCACCACATCGAATTCGCTCACATAAGTGCGTATCGCCAAGCGATCGACGGGCGGCGTGCCAATAATCGAAAGATCGCGCACCCCTGTCAGGCTCAATTGCAAGGTTCGAGGGATCGGCGTCGCGGTCAGCGTCAGCACATGGATTTCCGAGCGCATCTCTTTGAGCCGCTCTTTATGCTGAACGCCAAAATGTTGTTCTTCATCAATGACAAGAAGGCCGAGGTTGCGGAATTTTACACCTTTGGCCAAGACCGCATGCGTTCCAATAACAATGTCGACCGTGCCTTCGGCAAGCCCTTCGCGGGTCTTATTGGCCTCTTTCGCGGATACGAAACGCGACAGCGGTTTGACCGTCAGCGCCGTGCCCCGGAACCTTTCCGAAAAGGTTTTGTAATGCTGCCGGGCCAGCAGCGTGGTCGGCGCGATAACGGCGACCTGCAAGCCGGAAATCGCCGCGATGAACGCCGCGCGCATCGCCACCTCGGTCTTGCCAAACCCCACATCGCCCACCACCAGCCGGTCCATCGGCCGACCCGAGCCGAGATCGCTGACCACATCCTCGATCGCGGCCATCTGGTCTTCGGTCTCCGAATAGGGAAACCGCGCGGCAAAGGCCTCCCATTCGTGATGCGGCGCTTCCAGCATCGGCGCTTGCCGCAACAGCCGCTCCGCCGCGATCCGCATCAACCGGTCGGCAATCTGGCGGATCCGTTCCTTCAGCTTCGCCTTCTTGGCCTGCCACGCGCCGCCACCCAGCTTGTCCAAAAGCCCTTCTTCATGGCCATACCGACTAAGAAGTTCAATGTTTTCAACGGGCAGATACAGCCGATCGCCGCCTGCATATTCCAACAAAACGCATTCATGCGGTGCGCCAAGCGCCGAAACCGTCTCAAGCCCCTTATAGCGCCCAACCCCGTGATCAACGTGAACGACCAGATCGCCGGGGCTCAGGCTCTGTGCCTCGGTCAGGAAGTTCTCAGCCTTGCGCTTTCGGCGCGGTTTGCCCACCAGACGATCACCCAGAACATCCTGTTCCGAGATCACCGTCAGCCCTTCCGCCTCGAACCCGGCATCCAAAGCCCAGACCGCAAGGCTCAGCCCCGTGATGCCGCGCGCATCGTTTATAAGAACGGCACCGGTCAGCCCTTCGTCTTCCAAAAGACCTTTCAACCGTTCACGCGCGCCCTCTGACCAGCTGGCAATGACCACTGGCCCGGCCTTCATCCTGTCCTGAATATGGTCCTTCAGAGCACTGAAAAGGCTAACATTTTCCAGCTTTCTCTCGGGCGTGAAATTGCGCCCGATCACGGCCTCTGCATTCAGAATACCGGGCCCCGGCGGGGCGGGCAGCACTTGCAGGGTCAACACCCGATGGCGCGCCAGTTCCGCGTCCCAAGCCGCACCGTCAAGGTAAAGCAAGTCCGGCGGCGCCGGTTTGTAAACGGTATCGAGCCGGTCGCGCCGGGTCATCGCCTCGCGCCGCGTGTCATACTGATCGGCGATCCCCTCCCAACGCGACTGGCGCTGCGGTTCGGTTTGATCATCCAACATCACTGTCGCATCGGGCAGGTAATCGAACAGCGTCTCCAGCCGCTCGTGGAAGAAGCCCAGCCAATGTTCCATCCCGGCCTGTTTGCGCCCCGCGCTCACCGCCTCGTAAAGCGGGTCTTCCGCCCCGCCCGCGCCAAACTCCACGCGGTAGTTCTGCCGAAACCGGGTGATCGCGGCCTCGTCCAGAATGACCTCGCTCACCGGGGCAAGGTCAATCGCGGTCAGCTTCTCGGTGGTGCGTTGCGTGACCGGGTCGAACCGGCGCGCGCCATCAAGCACATCGCCAAACAGATCCAGCCGGACCGGCCCCGCCTCGCCCGGCGGATAGATATCGATGATCCCGCCCCGGATCGCATAATCACCAGGCTCAGAAACGGTGGAAACCGGCGAAAACCCCATGCGAACAAGGAATTGCTTGAGAGAGTTCTCATCGATACGCTGCCCGACACGGGCGGAAAAGCTGGATTTGGCCACCAAGTCGCGCGCCGGAACACGCTGCGTGGCCGCCGACAAAGTGGTGAGCAAAACAAACGGCCCTGGCACCGCGCCAGAGGCCAAAGCGGCCAAGCACGCCATCCGCGCGGCGGAAATATCGGGGTTGGGCGACACCCGGTCATAGGGCAAACAATCCCATGCGGGGAAGGTCAGCACCACCGCCGTAGGGTCGAAAAAGGCCAAGGCCGCGCGCATCGCCTCCATCCGACGGTCATCGCGCGCCACATGGATGACGCTTTGCCCGCGCGCCAATTCCTTGGCCAAAAGCTTTGCATCATAGCCCTCGGGGGCGCCGGAAAGAAGAAAATGGTCCATCGCGGTCGTCTTTCAGCCCAAAGCGCGCCACCATGGGCGGCGCAGGGGATAGTTTAACGTAGAACAGATAGCTGCAGGTTTTGAAACATCCCCCACAGCGCGGTGATGGTGATGGTGACCAGCCCGACCGCCTGCACCGCCACCCGATGCCGCGCCAGCATCCGCGCCACCGCTTCGGGATCGGGCGTTTGCTCAAACATCGGCGCGATCTGCGCGGCGGTGCGCAGGCTCATCGCGCCCACAATCGCCAGCGGCACGGCAATCAACGCAACGGCCTGGGCAAATTCGAACCCGTAGACAAAGCCCAAAACCACAACGCCCGACAAAAGAAACGAGCCGCCAAAGCTTAGCGTCACCCCCGCCTCGCGCCCGATATTGAGCAACCGGCGCGAATTCACCGCCGTCAGGGTCAGCATATCTTCAGCCGCCTGCCCGCCCTTGCGGCGCGCCTGCACCACCATGTCAAAGGGCACACCCAGCACCCAATGCGAGGCCGTCGACCAAGTGACCGCAAGCGCGATCCAATACCACAGGTTCGAAAACGACCGCATGTCGATCAGGTCGAAGACCGTTTGCAGGATGTTCAACGGGATGCTCGCTTTACTGTTCGCTTACGGTTTCGCGCATTCACGGCCCGGTTGCAAGCCGGGCGCACCTTGGGGCGCGACATCGAGGGGCTTGAGAACCCCCGCAATCCATGGCACCGAAGTCCCAAGAAGGAGATAGCCATGACCCTGATCACCCCGCCCTTCCCCACCAACCGCCCGCGCCGGATGCGGGCCTCTGCCGCGCTGCGCGACCTTGCCCAAGAACACCGGCTGAGTGTGAAGGACCTGATCTGGCCGATTTTCATCACCGATGTGCCCGGGGCGGATGTGGAAATTCCCTCGATGCCGGGCGTGATGCGCCGCACGATGGAGGGCGCGATCAGGGCGGCAGAAGAGGCGGCAGAACTGGGCATTCCCGCGATTTGCCTCTTTCCCTATACCGATCCGTCGGTGAAGACCGAAACCTGCGAAATGGCGTGGCAGCCGGACAATTTCACCAACCGGGTGATCACCGCGATGAAGGCGGCGGTGCCCGAAGTGGCGATCATGACCGATATCGCGCTCGATCCCTATAATGCCAACGGCCATGATGGTCTGGTGCGTGACGGCATCATCTTGAACGATGAAACCGTCGAGGCGCTTGTGAAAATGGCGCTCGCCCAAGCCGAGGCCGGGGCCGATATTCTGGGCCCCTCCGATATGATGGATGGCCGCGTCGGCCTGATCCGCGCGGCGATGGAGGCGGCGGGGCATAAGGATATCACGATCCTGTCTTATGCGGCCAAATATGCCTCGGCCTTCTATGGCCCGTTCCGCGATGCGGTGGGGGCTTCTGGCGCGTTGAAGGGCGACAAGAAAACCTATCAGATGAACCCGGGCAATTCGGATGAAGCCCTGCGCAACGTCGCGCGCGACATTGCCGAGGGCGCCGATATGGTGATGGTCAAACCCGGCATGCCCTATCTGGACATCGTGCGCCGGGTGAAGGACGCCTTTGGCGTGCCGACCTATGCCTATCAGGTGTCGGGCGAATATGCGATGCTGATGGCGGCGGTGCAAAACGGCTGGCTGGATCATGACAAGGTGATGCTGGAAAGCCTGACCGGCTTCCGCCGCGCGGGCTGTGATGGCGTGTTGACCTATTTTGCCCCCAAAGCGGCCCGGCTGATCGGCGCTTGACCGCGCAAAGCGCGCCGCCCCGCCGCCTTGGGCATGACAAGCGCGGCGGGCTGGGCTAATCTCTTGCGCGAACCGGAGAAAATCCGGCACCATACGGAGCGAGCAGATGACAAATCTTTCCAGACGGACCCTTCTTCTGGCGGGCGGCGCAAGCCTTGGGCTGGCGGCCTGCGGTAATGGCGTGGGCTCGAATGCAGGGGCGAAAATCGACGCGCGGGTCGATGCAACACGCGCCTATATGATGCGCAACTTCCCCTCGTCGCAGCAATTGCTCGAAAAATCGGTGGGCGTGCTTTACATGCCGGTGATGACCGAGGCGGGCTTTGGTGTTGGCGGGGCCTTTGGCCGGGGTGCGCTGCGCATCAACAATGTGACGGTGGATTACTATTCCGCCGCCTCAGCCAGCTTCGGCTTCCAGATCGGCGCGCAGCAATATTCCCATGCGCTGTTTTTCATGACGCAAAAGGCATTGGCCGATTTCCGTCGTGCCGATGGTTGGGAACTGGGCGCCGATGCGCGCTATGCCTTGCCCGATCATGGCGCCGCAATCGGCACCGATACGACGACGACCTTGGCCCCCGTGGTGGTGCAGGTCTTTGGCCAATCGGGCCTGATCGTGGGGGCTTCTTTGGCGGGCACGAAATACACCCGCATCCTGCCCTAAAACGCGACTCAGACACGCCAGAAAATGCAGAAGGCGCGGGAAATATCCGCGCCTTTTCCTATTCTTACACGGCAAAGCTTAGGAACCGCGGTCAGCTTCCATAGATGATGCGGACGTAATTCTTTGTCTCTTTGTAAGGCGGCACACCGCCATATTTCGCCACTGCTTCAGGGCCCGCGTTATAAGCCGCCAGCGCCAGCCGCCAATTGCCGAACCGGTCATACATCATCCGCAAATAGCGCGCGCCGCCCTCAAGGTTTTGCATCGGATCGGCAGGGTCCACACCCAGTTTCGCCGCCGTGGCGGGCATCAACTGCGCCAGCCCGCGCGCGCCCTTGGGCGAGACCGCGCCGGGGTTCCAACCGCTTTCTTGCTGCACCAGGCGCAAGAACAGATCTTCGGGAACGCCATGGCGCGCCGCCGCCGCACGGGCATGGCCCAAATATTGGCCGCGATATTTGCCGCTATAGCGCGGCGTCGCAGAGCTGCCGCCCACCTTCGGCGTATCGGGGCGCAGCCGCGCGGAATTCGAATATTGCCCTGACAGCCGCCCATCCAGAAGCGCGAATTGGCTGGCCCGTACATGGGCCTGCGATTTCGAGGATTTCCGCCCCAACACAAGCCCTTCGGCCTGTGCCAACGGCGCGGCAACCGGCCCAAGGGCCAGCACGGCGCCAAGTCCAAACGTTACGGCAAACCTGCGCATCCCACCATCCAAACCGTTAAAATCGCGCGCACTATAGAAAAGTACGGCGCTTTTGCCCAGAGCCTTGCAGGTCACTGCCGCGGCGGGCGGCACGCTTTTGCCCACGCCCTGCCCCGCCAGCCTCTTTCCGTCGCCCGCGCCCTTCTGTAGGGTGGCCGCCAAATCTGAATCGCACGAGGGAGTGTTATGGCTGGCAGCGTCAACAAGGTGATTTTGGTGGGTAACCTCGGGCGCGACCCGGAGGTGCGCAGCTTCTCGAATGGCGGGAAAGTGTGCAACCTGCGCATCGCCACCTCGGAAACCTGGCGCGACAAGCAAACCGGCGAGCGCAAAGAGCGCACCGAATGGCACAGCGTGGCGATTTTCTCGGAGCCGCTTGCGCGCATCGCCGAGCAATATCTGCGCAAAGGCTCGACCGTTTACATCGAAGGTCAGCTTGAAACGCGCAAGTGGCAAGATCAAAGCGGGCAAGACCGCTACACCACCGAGGTGGTTCTGCGCCCCTATCGCGGCGAGCTCACGCTGTTGGGCGGGCGCGGTGACGGTGGCGGCGCCGGTGGTGGTGGCTATGGTGGCGGCAACCAAGGCGGGGGCGGTTACGGCGGCGGCTATGACGACGGTCCCGGCGGCTATGGCGGCGGCCCCTCGGGCGGGGGTGGTGCGCCCTCGGGCGGCGGGCGCCCCGATTTCGACGACGACATCCCGTTCTAAATCCAAGGGGGCCGTGATCGGCCCCCTTTTTCATGCACACCCTTTTTGAAGCAAAGCGCGCGGCGCCGTCACTCCAGCTTGCGCAGCCGCGCGATCAGGCTCGACGTATCCCAGCGGCTGCCGCCCATCTTCTGCACATCCTTGTAAAACTGATCGACCAGCGCGGTGACCGGCAGGCTGGCCCCGGTTTCATTCGCCGTTTGCAGACAGATGCCCAGATCCTTGCGCATCCAATCCACGGCGAAACCAAAGTCGAATTGCCCCTCGGCCATCGTCTGGGCGCGGTTCGCCATCTGCCAACTGCCCGCCGCGCCTTGCGAAATCACCTCGACCAAATCCGGGATCGAGAGCCCCGCCTTTTCGGCGAAATGCAACGATTCCGCGAGCCCCTGCACCAAACCGGCAATCGCAATCTGGTTGCACATCTTCGCCATTTGCCCCGCGCCGCTTTCACCCAGACGGCGGCAAATTTTGGCATAAGCCGCAATCACCGGCTCTGCCGCCGCATAATGCGCCTCAGCCCCACCGCACATCACCGACAAAACGCCATTTTCCGCGCCCGCCTGCCCGCCAGACACCGGCGCATCGACAAAGCCCAAGCCCAAAGCATCGGCCTGTTGCGCAAGCTCGCGCGTGACCTTGGCCGAAACAGTGGTGTGATCGACAAAGATCGCGCCCGTCTCCATACCGGCAAAGGCCCCCGCCTCGCCCAAACACACCGCGCGCAGATCATCGTCATTGCCCACGCAGGCCATGACGAAATCGGCCCCCTGCGCGGCGGCGGCGGGCGTGGCCGCCATCGCCCCGCCATAGTGCGCGACCCAAGCATCGGCCTTGGCGGCGGTGCGGTTGTAAACCGTGACCGCATGGCCCTTGCGCGCCAGATGTCCCGCCATCGGGTAGCCCATCACCCCCAGCCCCAGAAATGCCAGCTTCGCCATCCTCGCCTCCCTGCACGCGTTTGCGCGTTGAAACTTTGCCTGCCCTGACTTAGTAACGCCTGCGCCTGCCCCGTCAACGCTTGCCCCGTCAACGCTTGTCTCGTCAACGCCGCGCCTTCGAAAGGGTTTCGATGTATCGCTTCTTTCGCTGGATGGTTCGTCTTGTCACCTTTGCGCTTGCCGCCTTTGTGCTGGGGGTCAGCGGGGTTTGGTATTTCGCCGCGCGCTCGCTGCCCGATTACGATGCCTCTTACCGGCTCGCGGGGATCTCGGCGCCGGTGGAAATCGTGCGCTCGACCGAAAATGTGCCGCATATCTTTGGCGCCACCGATGCCGATGTTTATTTCGCGCTGGGGCTTGCCCATGCGCAAGACCGGCTGTGGCAGATGACGATGCTGCGCCGCACCGTGCAGGGCCGGCTCAGCGAGGTGTTCGGCCCCGACACGCTCAAGACCGATGAATTGATGCGCAGGCTGGATCTTTACGGCGCTGCCATGGCCTCGGTCAGCGCGCAAAGCCCCTATGCGCAATTGGCGCTGGAGGCTTACGCGCGCGGCGTCAACGCGTGGGTCGAGACGGTGAACGATCAGGCCTTGGGGCGTGGCGCGCCCGAGTTTTTCGTGTTCGATGCGCCAATTCCCTATTGGACGCCCGCCGATTCCATCGCGATCTTGAAACTGATGGCGGCGCAGGGGGCGACGCAAATCCAGACCGAGGTTTTGCAGGCACGGCTGTCACTTTTGGGGCAAGGTTGGGCCGAGGATCTGATGCCCTTGGTGCCCGGCACCGGGGTCATGGCGCTGCCCGATTACGCCAGCCTATTCCCCACCGCCCCGCGCGACAGCCGCCACGCCGAAGCGGATCGCGAAGGCCCGCTCTCGCCCTTTGGGGCGCCTGAATTTGCCGCGGCCTCGAATGCCTATGCCGCCGCGCCTGCGCGCTCGGCCGCCGGTGGTGCGTTGATTGCCAATGATCCGCATGTCGCGCTAAGCGCGCCCTCGCTTTGGTATCTTGCCCGGCTGGAACTTGCCTCGGGCGGGGTGATCGGCGCCACGATCCCGGGCGTGCCGATCATTTTGTCGGGCCGCAGCGCCGAGCTTGGCTGGGGCATCACCGCCTCTTATGCCGATGACGAGGATCTGTTCGTCGAAGAAGTCGATCCCGCGACCCCCGAACGCTACCGCACCCCCAGCGGCTGGGCCGAGTTTCGAACCCGCCGGGTGATCGTCGAGGTGAAAGACCAAACCCCGATCACCCTGACCCTGCGGTGGAGCGAAAACGGCCCCGTCCTGCCGCCGGGCCATTTCGATCTGGGCACTGTCACGCCCCCCGGCCATGTAATGAGCCTTGCCTGGTCGGCGCTTTCGCCCGCCGATACCTCGATGAGTGCGGCGCTTGAGATCATGAAATCGAAAACCGTCGCCGCAGCGATCGAGGCGGGCGAAGGGCTGATTGCTCCCTCGATGAACCTGACCTTGGCGGATCAGGAAACCGTGGGTCTGGTCACCTTGGGCGCCCTGCCCCGACGCGATGCAGCACATCCAACCCAAGGGCGCATGCCCGCGCCCGGCTGGCTGGCGGCAAGCCGCTGGCAGGGCCGCCTGCCCTATGCGCAAAACCCGCGCGTGATCGCGCCCGCGGGCGGGATCGTCATCAACACCAATAACAAGGTCACCGACCGCGCCTTTCCCAACCATGTCAGCCATGATTGGGGCGATACCGAACGTGTCGCGCGGCTGACCCGGCTGATGGGCGAACGCGAGGTGCATTCGCGCGAAAGCTTCATCGCCGCACAGCTTGATACCGTCTCGCCCGCCGCACGGGGGCTGTTGCCGCTGGTGGGGGCCGATCTGTGGTTCACCGGCCAGCCAGCGCCCGAAGGCACGCCCGAGCGGTTCCGCCAGCGCGCGCTGGAACTGCTGGCCGCGTGGGATGGCGACATGAACGAGCATCTGCCCGAGCCGTTGATCTATGCGGCGTGGATGCGTGAATTCCAAAGCCGTCTGTTGCGTGACGAACTTGGCCCGGTGCTGGCCGCAAAATTCACCCATCTGCGCCCGCTGTTTGTGGAACGCGTCTTGCGCAACACCGATGGCGCGGCGCGCTGGTGTGATGTGCTGCAATCCGCGCCCCGAGAAACCTGCACCGATATCGCGCGGATTTCCCTCGATGCTGCGCTGTTGAGCCTGAGCGAAACCTACGGCCCGCAAATCGAAAGCTGGCGCTGGGGCGATGCGCATGAGGCGGTGCATCTGCACGACACCTTGGGGCGCAACAGCCTTTTGGGCTGGATCATGAACATTCGGCAATCCACCTCGGGCGGGGATTTCACGCTCAACCGTGGCGTCACGGCGGGCAAAGGGGCGGAGCCTTTCGCCAATGTCCACGGCGCGGGCTATCGCGGTGTTTATGATTTTGCCGATCCCGACAGTTCGGTCTTTGTGATTTCGACCGGGCAATCGGGCCATCCGCTATCGCGCCATTATGACGATCTGGCCGATCTGTGGCGGCGCGGCGAATATGTGCCGATGTCGCTCGACCCAGAGTTGGCCCGGGCAGCCGCTTCAGGGATCACACGGCTGGAACCGGTCCGCCAAAGCGATTAGGCGCCTCTGAAGGTCGGCGCCTAATACCCTGTATTGCGGTCTTTTTCAGGCTTTCAACTTACGGAACCGGGCTCGTTGCGCCTCGGTCCAGCTGACATCGATCTGCCAGCCTTCCTTGCCCTGATGCTCGTCGCGGATCACGCCTTGTTCGTGCAGCCAAGCATGCGCCTTGCCTTGCGCAAACGGCACATCCAGCGTTTCGGACAGCCGTTCCTCGCCCAGCCGGGCCTCAATCGCGGCGGCCAGCGCCTCGATCCCCTCGCCCGAAAGCGCCGAGACGGAATGCACATCGTCACGCCGGGCATCCTGGGCCAAAAGCGCGGCGCGCGTTTCCTCGGACAGCGCATCAATCTTGTTCCAAACCTCGATCAGCGCGACATCTTCGGCCACGCCAAGGCTTTCCAAAATCTCGCCCACATCCTCGGCCTGTTCCTCGGTCTCGGGGTGGGAAATATCACGCACATGTAAGATCAGATCGGCTTCCAGCACCTCTTCCAGCGTGGCGCGGAACGCGGCGACCAGTTCATGCGGCAGATCCGAGATAAACCCCACCGTATCGGACAAGATCACCCGACGGCCAGAGGGCAGCACATGGCCCCGCATCGTCGGGTCCAGCGTGGCGAACAGCATATCTTTCGCCATCACCTCGGCCCCGGTCATGCGGTTGAAAAGTGTGGATTTTCCCGCGTTGGTATAGCCCACCAGCGCAATGATCGGAAACGGCACCTTGCGCCGTGCAGCGCGGTGCAATTCGCGGGTTTTCACGACCTTGGACAATTGCCGCTTGAGCCGGATCACCTGCTCGTCAATCGCGCGGCGGTCGGCCTCGATCTGGGTTTCCCCCGGCCCGCCCACAAAGCCCAAACCACCGCGCTGGCGTTCAAGGTGGGTCCAAGCCCGCACCAACCGGGTGCGCTGATAGCTTAGCGCCGCCAGTTCGACCTGTAACACCCCCTCGCGGGTGCGTGCGCGATCGGCAAAAATCTCCAAGATCAGCCCGGTGCGGTCCAGTAATTTGACCCCCCAGGCCTTTTCCAGATTGCGCTGCTGGATCGGGCTCACCGGCCCATCCACCAACACCAGATCAATCTCGGCCGCTTTCAACCGCTCTTTCAACTCGGCCAGCTTGCCCGTGCCGAACAAATGCCCGGCATGCGGTTTGGGCAGGCGCACGATCTCGTGGCCGATGATCTCTAGATCGGGAAGTGCGGCGGCCAAAGACACCGCCTCGGCCAGCCGAAGCTCCGGCAGGCGGCGGCTTTCAACGGCTTTCAAGTCCGGGTGCAGCACCCAAACCCGTGTCGGCCGTTCCTTCGAAAGGATGAAATCGCTCAGTCTTCGCCCTCGTAAAGAGAGATGGGCGCGCCGGGCATGATCGTCGAAATCGCGTGTTTATACACCAATTGCGATTGGCCATCGCGGCGCAAAAGCACGCAGAAATTGTCAAACCAGGTGATGACGCCTTGCAGTTTCACACCATTGATAAGGAAAATCGTGACCGGAACCTTGGTCTTGCGAACGTGGTTGAGAAATGCGTCCTGAAGGTTCTGTTTGTCGGCAGCCATTTTTATTATGCCTTTTTCTTGTCTTACATGTCCTGTCGCACGGAGCCTTGCGGTCTCCCACCCCAAGTATGCCTAAGCGGGCGGCAGTTTCCACCCCGAATCCGAAGCGCAAAGGGCTATCGCGCAAAAAATGCTCATTTCCGCGGCAGGTTTGCGCTAGCTACGCCAGAAATCCGGGTTGAAAAGCGCAATGATCGCCAAGGTCTCCAGCCGCCCCAGCACCATCGCCAGCGCCAGCATCACCTTGGGCTCGGTGCCCAGCACCGTCCAGTCAATCGGCTGGTCCACCGCGACCGCCGCCAATTGCCCGGTGTTGGACAGCGCCGCGATGGACAAGATCAGCGCGGGCTCGAATTCATTGTCATAGGCCGTCACCGCCAGCATCACCCCGGCAATCGACAAGGCAAACAGCATGAAGAAAATCCAGGCGATATAGGCGCCCTCGCGGCGCAACCGCCGGGCCACCGGCCCACCGCCCGCCACCGATTGCGGATGCACCAGCTTTTCCATCTCGCGCTGGCCCAGCCGAAACAGCGCATAGACGCGCAACAGTTTCACGCCGCCTGCGGTCGTGGCGATGCCGCCGCCGGTGATGGCAAGCCCGGCCAAAATCACCCCCGGCGTCCCCAGCCCCGACCAAGACCGCGCATCGTTCCAGCTTGTGCTTTCAAAGCCGGTGGTGGTCAAGAATGACAGCGCGGTGAACAGGCTACCCCAAAGCGAGCGCAAGATCGCGGGCAGCGCCTGTTTCGCGCTGTCGATATCCAGCGCGGCGATCCAGTGCCGGGCAAACAAAAACAGCGTCACCATCGCCACCAACGCCCCGGCCAGCAGCAATTCTGGATCGTCGCGCAGCTTTTCGGTGGCGCGCAGTTCGCCCCCGCCGGGCCACAGCCGCCGCGACAATGTCGGGATCAAAAACAGGAAGATCAGCACCTCGCCAAACAAGCCCGAGGGCGCATCACCCGGATGCGACAGGCTGGTGATCCCCGAGGTGGACAGCGTCGAAAACGCATGGATCAGCGCCACCTCTGCCGGATCGCCCGCCAGCATCAGCCCGCCCCACAGCGCGACCGTCAGCCCGGCATAAGCCGGCCCCAAAACCCGCAGGTAATGCGCGATCCGCTCGCCCGGCTCGGAAACGCCATCGCGCAAGAAAGACGGGGCCACCCCGCTTTGCTGCCCAAAACTGCCCGCGAAAAAGATTTCGAACCCGCCGATCCGCAAGGGGGCCAGCACCGCAATCGCCATCACAAGGATGAAAAAGCCCCCCATCCAGCCCACTAACGCGCGCCACAGATGCAGGCTCAGCGGCAGCCGTTCGGGCGCGTAAAGCGTGGCACCGGTGGTCGAAAAGCTCGACACCATCTCCCACCACGCATTCAAAAGGCCGGTATTGCGGATCGATTCGGCAAAAGGCACCGCCAGCATCAGCGGCAGCACCAAAAACGCAGCAAACAGCGTCAACAGCAACGAGCGTTCGCGGTTTTGCCGCGGGTTGGCGGCCGCCGCCAGCCCGATCACCAAAGACACCATGGTGAACAGCAGCGACGATTGCAGAAAAACCCGCGCCACCCGCGCCTGTTGTTCGATCACCGCGCTGATCGCGGGCACCAGCATCGCCAGCGAGGCCAGCAGCATCAACTGCACGAAAAGCGGAAGCTGTGTGAAAAGCCGCGCCACCGGGGCCTCAGAAGAAATCGATGGAGACTTGCAACAGCCGCTCCACCTCGGGGATATCTTTGGACAGGGCAAAGAGAACGATCACGTCGTTTTCCTCGACCTTGGTATCGCCCGCGGGTTTCATCACCCGCTCGCCCTTGCGCAAGGCACCGACCAGCACGCCTTCGGGGAAGTCTATCTCGCGCACCATCCGCCCAGCAATGGGCGAGGTGGACAGAACCACCGCTTCGATGATCTCGGCCTCGGCATCGCCAATCGAATAGACGCCGCGCACCTTGCCGTGGCGGATATGGCGCAAGATCGACGAAACGGTGATCGCGCGCGGGTTGATATAGGCATCAATATCCAGCGTCGCCATCAGCGGCACCAGCGTCGGATCATTCACAAGCGAGATCGCCATTTTGCACCCCACCTGCTTGGCGCGCACCGAGGCCAAGATATTCGTCTTGTCATCATCGGTCACCGCCAAAACCGCATCGGCGCGGGCCACATTGGCCTCTTCCATCATCTCGGTGCCCATGCCGTCGCCATGCAGCACGATGGTGCGTTCCAGCGCATCGGCGGCCTCTTCAGCGGTGGCGCGGTCACGCTCGATGATCTTCACCCGCACCCGGTCAGACCGGGCCTCCAGCGCCTTGGCCACGCCAAGGCCCACGATCCCGCCGCCGATAATGGTGATGCGTTCTTGTTTTTTTGTTGCCTTTCCAAAGATTTCCAGCGTGCGGTTGATGTCTTGAGTCAAGGTAAAGACGTAGATTTGATCGCCCGCGAACAACTGATCGCCCGGCTCGGGCGCAAACAACCGCCCCTCGCGGCGCACGCCCACCACCATCGCGCCCAAGGTCGGGAACAGGTCGTTCAGTTGGCGCAGCGGCGTGTCCAGCACCGGGCAATCTTCTTCCAAGGCAATGCCCAGCAATTGCACCGCGCCCGACAAAAAGCTTTCGGTGTCGAAGGTCGCGGGGGCCAAAAGCCGCTGGATCGCCGCATCGGCCACTTCGCGCTCGGGCGAGATGATCACATCGATGGGCAGGTGATCGCGGCGATACAAATCGGCATATTGCGGCGCCATATAGGTTTGCGCGCGCAGCCGGGCGATTTTGCGGGTCACGCCAAAGACCGATTGCGCCACCTGACAGGTGACCATGTTCACCTCGTCCGAATAGGTGGCGGCGATAATCAGATCGCAATCGCGCGCGCCCGCCCGGTCCAACACATCGGGATGCGAGGCAAACCCCACCACGCCTTTGACATCCAACAAATCCGAGGCGCGGCGCACCAATTCGGGGTTGGTGTCGATCACGGTCACATCGTTGCGTTCCCCGGCCAGATGGCGGGCAATCTGCCAGCCCACCTGCCCCGCGCCGCAGATGATCACCTTCATCGCCCGACCTCCGTCTGCCTGTTTCGTCTTCTATGATGGGCGCGCGGCAGGGTCAATCAAGGCGCGCTTGGTCCTCCGCTCAGCCGCGCGCCTCGGCACTGTCGGGCTCCTCTTCGCCCTCGGCCCCGCGCCCGCCAGCCTTTGCCCCGGTCACCACGCCCAAGGATTTCAATTTGCGATGCAGCGCCGAGCGTTCCATGCCCACAAAGGCCGCCGTGCGCGAGATATTACCGCCAAACCGGTTGATCTGGGTCAGCAAATATTCGCGTTCGAACAGTTCGCGCGCCTCGCGCAGCGGCAGCGCCGCCAATTGCCCGCCCAGCACGATCCGCCCCTCGTCGGGCGCGGCAGCGCCTTCGGTGAATTCCTTTGCCTCGATCGGGCCGGTGCCCTCGCCCAAGATCAAGACCCGCTCGATCATATTGCGCAACTGCCGAATATTGCCGGGCCACTCCATGGTTTGCAGGCTTGCTGCCGCCTCTTCGGAAATTTCCCGCGCCGTCAGCCCCTGCGTGCGGTTGAACACCTCGATGAAATGGCGCGCCAGCACCGGCACATCTTCGCGCCGTTCGGCCAAACTGGGCACCGCAATCGGCACCACATTGAGCCGGTCATAAAGCTCCTGCCGGAACCGCCCGGCGGCAATTTCGGCGGGCAGGTTGCGCGTGGTCGAGGAAATCACCCGCAGATCGACGCGCACCTTGTCGGTGCCGCCCAGCCGGGTGAATTGCTGTTCGGTCAACACGCGCAAAATTTTCGACTGCGTGCCCAGCGGCATCTCGGCCACTTCGTCGAAATAGATCACCCCGCCATGCGCCTGCTCCAAAAGCCCTTTTTCCACGCCGCGTTCGGGGGTTTCGCGGCCAAACAGCACCTCTTCCATCCGTTCGGGCGCAATGGTGGCGGAATTGACGGTAACAAAAGGCGCGCTGGCACGGGTCGAATGCTCATGGATGAAGCGCGCGGCCGATTCCTTGCCCGATCCGGGCTCGCCCGTCAGCATCACCCGCCCGTTCGACTTGGTGACCTTTTCCAATTGGTCCTTGAAGCGCTTGAAGGCCGCCGATTGGCCGATCATCTCGCCCGAATGCAGATCACGCCGCCGCAGGTTCGAGTTTTCGCGCCGCAACCGGCTGGTTTCCATCGCCCGTGAAATCACGACCATCAACTGATCAATGTTGAAGGGCTTGGCGATGTAGTCATAGGCCCCCTGCTTGATCGCGGCCACCGCGATCTCGATATTGCCATGCCCCGAGATGATGATGATCGGAATATCCGGGTTGTCGCGTTTGACGGTTTTCAAAATGTCGATCCCGTCCATCTGGCTGTCTTTAAGCCAGATATCGAGGATCATCAGCGCCGGCGCCTCGGCGTTGATGGCGGCCATGCAATCATCCGAATTGGCGGCGGTGCGGGTGGCAAAGCCCTCGTCGCCCAAAATATCGGCGATCAGGTCACGGATGTCTTTTTCGTCATCGACGATCAGGATGTCACTCATAGCGCTCACTCTCGGGGTCTCGGGGGGTCTCGGG
>NZ_NRRD01000009.1 GCF_020023995.1 Rhodobacter sp. TJ_12
CAGAAGCGCGCCGAGCGCTTGAGCAATCTGAGGGCTCCGCGCTCGGCGCGCTTGCCCAACCTGAACCCGACCACTATCAACCCCAAGGACTCTCGTTATGACTGAGGGACGACCGGGGGGCAGGTCAATCCGAACAAAGACAATATCCACTTGGACTTCTTTGATCGCTCGAAATTGGCTCAGTGGATACGACAGCACCCATCGGTCCTTCTCTGGGTGAAAGGCAAGCTCGGCCAAGGTTATTCAGGCTGGCAACCATATGGAGCCTGGAGCAACCCACCGAAAGGATCACAGGACACACTCATCTCGGCCCCAGGTGTTACTGTCCACCTGCCGACTGAGCGGGGCCATGGGCTTTCAATTGAAGACGCCATTGAACCGATGCGTCGCCTCATACGCACATCAACCAAGGCGATCCGCGTCACGGGGCTTTCCGGTGTCGGAAAGACGCGGATTGTGCAAGCACTCTTCGACGAAAACGTGGGAAGCGACCCTCTCGACAGAACGATTGCCGTCTACGTCGACACCGGAGAGGCCCCAGATCCTTCAGCATCCGCGATGCTGGATCGGCTGATCGCTGAAGGGCGTCGGGCGGTGATGGTCCTTGATAACTGCCCTTCCGATCTGCACTCCGCCTTGGCAAGCAAGGTTTCGGCTGCAAGTGGTGATGTCAGCCTGATCACCGTTGAATATGACATCAGGGACGACAAGCCGCAGGCTACAGAGGTCATTCACATCGAAGCTCACGGACCAGACGTTGCCGAAGAGCTTTTGTTGCGACGGTTTCCAGAAATCGGTCAGGGAAACGCACGAAGGGTAGCCGAATTTGCGGATGGAAACGCCAGGGTAGCCTTGGCCATCGCCGAGCAGGTCGAACAAGGTGAGAGCCTTGCTCAGCTTTCTGATGCCCAATTGTTCGACCGGCTTTTCCAGCAGCGGAAAGGGCAAGATGGCGATTTGCGCGAACAAGCCGAAACACTTGCCCTCGTATATTCCTTCTCTGTGTCTGATCTCGAAGTTGGACAGAATGAACTGGGCATTTTGGGTTCGATTTCAGACCACTCCAAAGCGCAATTGTTCCGAGCCGTGACGAAGCTTGCAGACCGCCATGTCGTGCAAAAGAGAGCGCATTGGAGGGCAATCCTGCCCCATGCTGTTGCCAACAGGCTTGCGCGTTCGGCACTTGAAAGCATCCCTGTTGACACGCTGAAATCGACGTTTGAGGCGCCCGGGAACAGTCGGCTGCTTGTGTCGTTCGCACACAGGCTCGGCCTGATGCACGATCATCCTGTTGCAAGAGAAATTGTCGAATCATGGCTCCGGCCTGGCAGCCTCTTAGGGAGCATTTTGGACCTTGATGACGAAGGATCGAGGATCCTCGACTATATCGGGCCAGTTGCACCAGATACGCTGCTAGACCGGATCGAAGCCGAACTCACAGCACCTGATTTTCAGGGAATGGAGCCGGCATATAACCCACGCAGGACAACTATTCTCAACCTGCTGCAATCCTTGGCATATGAGCCACATGCGTTTGACCGCTGCATGTCGCTTCTGCTCCACGTTGCCGACCATGAAGATGAAAACAACAACTATGATGCAGTCCGGAGCAAGATTTCGGGGTTCTTCCAACCCTATCTGTCCGGCACACATGCTTCGCTGGAGCAGCGCCTCGCCATCGTTGAGGGCTGCCTAGACTCTGAGGATATCAGGCGGCGTTCGTTGGGTATCAAGTTGCTCTCTACAGCATTGGATGGGCCGCAATGGACAGGCTTTGGACTTAACGAGTTCGGAGCACGTCCAAGGGACTACGGCTATGAGCCAAATCATGACCAGCTCGTCGAGTGGCGGACTGCCTTCATTGATCTTGCCGTGCGATTTGCAAATTCAAACGATGAAGACATCAAGGGACGAACAAGGCGCGCTTTGGCCAACGAGTTCCGTGGCTTGTGGCACCAAGAAGCCATGCGAGACAAACTGGTCGACGCCGCAAGAGAGATCAACGATCACCAGCCATGGGGGGAAGGTTGGAAGGCCGTTCGTTCAATCATCTATTTTGATCATACAAAGCAAAAGGATGAACCGGAGCCAGAACCGCTTCCGCAGAGCCTCGCTGATCTGGATAGGGACCTGGAGCCTTGTGACCTGATCGCAAAGATCAAAACATATGTGCTGGGCAGCGGGCATGATTACTGGGCGCTTGACGACGACTTCGATGACAGCAGCGCTGACAAATACCGCGCGGCTGAAGTTCGGCTTGTCGCAAAGGCAACGAATTTAGGTGAGAGCTTTGCAGCGTCAGACCATCAACTCGATGAGTTGGGTCCTGACCTTTTTTCACAAGACTGGATGCCCTATCGCAAGGCATTCGGGATCGGCCTTGCGAAGGGGTCCCATAACTATCGTGAGTGTTGGAAAGATTTGCTTGAACACCTCGCTCGGTCATCCGGTTCGAACCATGATTTCGCGGTCATCGGAGGCTTCATCGAAGACGTCGCAGCCAATGACGTTAAGCTGTCTAGAGAGCTTTTGGATGAATGTGCGGAACACCCGGAACTGCGGAACGTCCTTGTGGGTCTGCATCCATGGGCTGACTTCACGGAGGCCGATCTGGATCGATGCATGGCTCTGCTCGACAATGAAGAAACAAAGACTTGGATGTTCGAACCTATCCTTTGGCAGGACAATTATGCACATCTACCAACAGAACGGTTGCTTGAGCTTGCCCAAAAGTTACTAAGCCGGACAAACGGGGAAGACACTCTGCTTCACGCTTTGAGCATGAAGCTGCACAGGCAAGACCCTGCGGAAGATACTTTGGGACCCGAGCTGAGAAAACTTGGCTTGAAGGCGGCAACCAAATCGCTGTTGGCTGATCACAGTGACCATGGCGGCAGCAAAGATTATCGCATGGAAAAGGTCATTAATGCCGCACTTAGCTTCGAGGGCAATGACGCCGAAAAGACTGAGTGGGTCGAAACCATCGTCTCTGTCATCGACAAGCATTACGGCTTCATTCATTCGTTCGAGAAAGCCATTGAGACGACAGCGGGGATTGTGCCGGAAGCCTTTCTAAACCGTGTCTTTCAGGGAACGGATGACCAACAGCATCGACGCACTTTCTTCATTCGCAATGGAGGCATACGACGCTGCCCGCTCTCCAAGATCAATGTGGCCAACCTGATTGCGTGGTGTCGGCAGCGCAACGAACCGGATATTTGGGCACTGGTCGCTTCGGGCATCGGGCTTTGGGAGAAAGGGGATGAGATCAAGGATGGCACATCCATGAGGGCTTCCGCTGTTGAGTTTCTTGAAGCAGCGCCAGAGCCTGAGGTGGTCCTTCACGCCTATGCGGATCGTGTTACCCCGTCGTCGTGGTCTGGGAGCCGTGCTGATGTCATGCAGCCGAGAGCCGATGCCATAGCCGAACTGACCCAGCATGAGCGGGAAGAGATAGTCAAGGCCGCCAGGTCAGTGTCAGATAGACTGACCGTAGAAATAGAACGTGAGCGGACGCGTGAAAAGCAACGAGACGAGGAACAGGAACAGCGCTTTGAGTGATTTCCTGCGAGGGACTAAGCAGTTTTTCTGTAGAATACGGGTTTGAGAGGCTACAATTCGTTCGCCTGCATCGAATGGCAGCAATCCACGCTGCAACCGCTGAATCTCAGCAGGATACAGAGGGTCAGCTCAGGGCTGAGGACGTCGATACAGTGGTGCGGCCCTCGTGGTAGGGCAGCCGCATTGCCGCATGACCGGTTCTGAGCCCAAGGTGGCCGATGCTGCGCGTCGCACTAACGACTTCTATGTAAGCGTCCGGTCAGGGCGACTTTGACCTATCCAGGGGTTTGATCCATGTCAGCGTGACGATGCTCGCGGCCATTGCGATCATTACGATTGTGGTAAGGTAGGGCGCGACCATACATCCCTCGCTGATGGCGAAGCGGGTGACGCCATCTGCCTCGCGCCAAGTGCTAACGTTGAGCGCAAGCATGAGCATCAAGATCACGATTGCGACTGTGGAGAACCAGGCTGACCTAAGGAGGAGGGCTCCCACCGTCAGTCCGATCGCAATCAGGCCGATGGGCTCGAACAAGAACAAAGCGAGGTCGTCGAGTTGGCCGACAGGACCGTCCTGCGGTGTCCAGGCAGGTCTTACCTTGTCACAGACTTCCGCGGCTGCCGGTGTCGACGTGATCAAGCAGACTAGGACTGCCATGGTTCGATTCATTGGCCGGGCCTCCAGGGCAAGAAGTCGTCGACCTTGGTGATCTTGTAGTCAGCGATCCGGGCGAGGGTGTTGGCGAGCCAGGCGTGGGGATCGACTGCGTTGAGTTTGGCCGTTTCGATCAGGGTGTAGGCGATGGCGGCGGCCTTGCCGCCCGCTTCCGAGCCGACGAAGAGGTAATTCTTCCGCCCGAGGGCGATGGCGCGCATGCCGCGTTCGGCGGCGTTGTTGTCCAACTCCAAGATGCCATGGTCAAGGTAGGGGCGCAGGCGCTCCATGCGGGTCAGGGCATAGCGGATGGTGGCCGCGAGCGGGGATTTGCCCGAGATCGTGGTGAGTTGCATGGCCAGCCATAACTCCAGATCGTCAAAGACCGGGGCCGCGTGTGCCTTGCGAAGCGCGACGCGGACGTCCGGTGGCGACCCTCTGGCCTCTTTCTCGACGGCATAGAGTTGCGCGATCCGACCGATGGCTTCTTCGGCGATCGGGGAACCCTGCGATCGGTGGATGTCGACGAACTTGCGCCGGACATGGGCCATGCAGGCGACCTCGCGGATTGAACCGGAGCGGTAGAGGTCCTCGAACCCGGCATAACCATCGGCGTGCATCCAGCCCCGGAACCGGGCGAGATGGTCCTTGGGATGCTGGCCCTTGCGGTCGCCGGAGAACCTATACCATGCAGCGGGCGCGGCGGTGCCGCCCCATGGCCGTTCATCTCGCGCATAGGTCCAGAGCCGGGCTGTCTGGGTTTTGCCGGTGCCGGGGGCGAGCATGCTCACGGGCGTGTCGTCGGCGAAGATCGCCTCGGCCGACAGGACATGGCGACCGATGGCATCGGCCAGGGGTTCCAGCAGGGCGGTGGTCTTGCCGATCCAGTCGGCCAGGGTCGAGCGGTCGAGGTCGAGACCTTCACGGTCGAAGATCTGGCTCTGGCGATACAGGGGCAGATGGTCGGCGTATTTGCTGACCAGCACATGGGCCAGAAGACGTGGCCCGGGGCGACCGCGCTCGATGGGGCGCGAGGGCAGCGGGGCCTGCACGAAGCGTTCGCAGCAGGAACATGTCAATCGGGGCCGGACGATGCGGTTCACGATGAAGCGCCCCGGCACGTATTCCAGTTCTTCGGTCACATCTTCGCCGATCCGGCGCAGGCGACCACCGCAATCGGCACAGGCCTCGGCGCCCGGGGTCAGCTCGACCTCCATCCGGGGGATATGGTCCGGGATCGGACGGCGCTTGGGTTTATCCTTCTCCTCGATGTCCGGCAGCTTCATCCGCGCCGTCATTGCCGCCGCCGCAATCTCGCTGGTCTCCAAGGCCAGTTGCAGCTGCTCGGCGGTCTCGGACGACGCGCCAAACCGGTGTGCCCGATGCTCCGCCAACTGATGCCGCAGCTTCTCGATCAGGATCGCCTGCGCCTTCACCTCGGCCAGAAGCCGCGCGGTGAAGCTGCGCAACTCCTCGGGGTCTTCCGGCAAGGTCAGGGTCTGATCCAACATGCGGGAAGTTTATCCCACTGTATTCCTTGTGGGAATCATTGATTACAGGATCGGCAGATTATCCCGCCGCCAGGGGCCGCCACGTCCGCTGAGGTGCTCGCCAGTCGATCCCTTCCAGCAGCATCGACAACTGGGCGGGCGACAGCACCACCTTGCCCTCCTTGGCCGAGGGCCAGACGAACCGCCCCTTCTCCAGTCGCTTCAGGAACATGCAGGCCCCTTGGCCATCCCACCAGATGATCTTCACAAGGTCACCCCGACGCCCCCTGAACACGAAGAGATGCCCGGCGAACGGGTCCTGCTTCAGCACCGCCTCGGCCTGTGCAGCCAACGCCGCAAAACCCTTGCGCATGTCGGTCACCCCGGCCGCCAGCCAGACCTGCGTGTTCGCCGGAACCGGGATCACGCCGTCAGCCCCCGGATCAACCGCGCCAGCGCCTCGGGATCATAGCTGCCGCTGATCCGCATCCGGTGGCCGCCTGCCAGTTCGATCTCGATGTGGTTCTCGACTACAGGCATTGCCATGGGTGCCTTCGCCTCCGCGACGATCTCTACTGGCAGAAAGCGCGCCTCCTCTGCTGGGGGCGCAGCCGAGGCAGGGTCCGGCGCATGACGGGGATCGCGCAGCCACTTGAAGATCAGGTTGGCATTCACAGCGTAGCGCCGCGCCACCTGCGCCACGGAAACGCCCGGCGCCGTCGTCTGGAAACAGATCGACCGCTTCTCCTCATCCGTCCAAAGCCGCTTCGTCCGACGCGCCACGCCATCACCATAGTGTCCACTATCGATGGTGGACACTATCCGCCTCTCTCACCACGCGGCAGAGCAGTCAGCCCGGACGCTTACCTCCCGCGTCAGGATGAAGGCGGATCTCCGAAATCAGACCCCGTAGAAGAGCGATCGCCTCTGGACGCGTCGCGTCATCGGACAGGCTGGCAGCAAGGGTCGAGACTTTCTGGCGATAGACATCCGCCAGGCCCGGATGCAGGGCAATGGGATCCGGGGCAGGGGTGGCCGCAAGCGCTTCATTCGGCCAGCTCCTTCGCGTTGCCGCGTTCATTGCCGTTCAAGATCATGACACACCCCCGTCCTTCCCGAAGGCTTCGAGCAGAGCGGTTCTCATCTCGTGGACCTCGTCGCAGGCACGGCGAAGGTCAGCTTCTGTCTCTGGATGCACCGGCAAGGTGCCGGTGTTTACGGCTCGCGCCATTTGGTTGAGGTTTGCAGACAGACGTGACTGTCCGAGCGTGGCCAGCACGCGGCCCAAGGCCTCGTGATCTTTGACCGGCTGGGTGTTCCGCCGCCGCACTTTGGGCAAGCTGCTGCCGAAGAGCTACGCTGTGAATGCGAACCTGATCTTCAAGTGGCTGCACGATCCGTGTTATGCGCCCCACCCGCGTAGGATCGCGCTAGGCTGCCCGCATCTGAGCCAGATAAGCCATGAAGCTCTCAAGCGGCATCGGCGCTGCAAAGAAAAAGCCTTGCCCGAAGCTACAGCCGGCCTCTTTGACGAACACCCGTTGCGGGTCGGTTTCGATGCCCTCTGCCGTCACATTGAGCGAGAACGCCTCGCACAGGTTGCAAATCGCGCGGACAATCGCGCCAGCGCCTTCGTCGCTGGGCAATTCCCCAACGAAGGCGGCGTCGATCTTGACCCGGTCAAAGGGGAAGGCGCGCAGATAGCGCAGCGAGGAATAGCCGGTGCCAAAATCATCAAGTGCGACGCTAATCCCATGCGCGCGCAGCCGTTTGAGCGCGGTCAGCGTGGCATCGGTGTGATCAAGCAAAACCCCTTCGGTGATTTCCACCTCCAACCGTTCGGGCGGCAGGCCAGAGCGGTCGAGTGCATTCAGCACATCTTGCGCGACATCGTAGCGGTGAAACTGCAATGGCGACAGATTGACCGAGATTTTGAGATCGTCGGGCCATTGCATGGCGGCTTGGCACGCCATGTCCAACACCTTGAGCCCCAGCGGCTGAATAAGACCCAGTTCCTCGGCCAAGGGCACGAATTCGGCGGGCGAAAGCGGCCCCTTGGTCGGGTGACGCCAGCGCAGCAACGCCTCGGCCCCGCGCAGGCGCCCGGTCTTTAGATCGATCAACGGTTGATAATGAAGTGTGAACCCATCGGATTTCAGCGCATGGCGCAGCGCCTGTTCCAGTGCGTGCAATTCCTGTTGGCGTGCGTTCATCTCCGGATCAAAGACGCGGCAATGGCCTTTGCCCGCTTCTTTCACCGCGTAAAGCGCCAGATCGGCATGCTTTTGCACATCCTCGGGCGTGTCGCCATGCAGCGGTGCCAGCGCCACACCGACGCTGCCGCCGATCTGCACCACATGGCCGTCAATCTCGAACGGGCTCGACAATTGCGCGATGATCCGGTCGCCAAGGGAAAGCGCCGCCTCGGGCTGTGGGCCATCATGCTGGATGATCGCAAATTCATCCCCACCAAGACGCGCAACCACATCGTTTTCGCGCACCAACCAACGCAGCCGCGCCGCCACTTGACGCAAGAGCGCATCACCGACCGGGTGGCCCAGCGTATCGTTGACGCTTTTGAACCGATCCAGATCGATGAACATGATCGCCGCCGGATTTTCGGCATCAGAATCTTGCAGCGCAGCCTCAATCGCTTCTTGAAACGACAGCCGATTGTGCAGCCCGGTAAGGCTGTCATTCCGGGCCAGTTTGCGGATGCGTTCTTCGACCGTGACACGTTCGGTAATGTCTTCGCAAATCAGCATCCAGCCATCGGGCGTGGGTTGAAATATGCCCGAAATCGAGCGTTCATCGGTGAGGCGCCAAATTTCCGAGCGCGCTTCGGCGCCCTTTTCGGCCAAGCGCGTCTGAACGGTCTGGGCAAATTGCGCGCGATGCTCTTTGGGGCACAGACGCGCCATTTCCGCCAGGACCGTGTCTTGTGTTTGGTCCGGGTGCAGCCAATTTTTCGGAATGTTCCAAATCACTTCAAAGGCGGCGTTCCAAATCAGCAACGTGCCCTGATGATCGAACATCGCAAGCCCAAGCGGCATGTTGTGAACCGTTGCCCTAAGTTGCGCACCGCTCGCTTCGAGCCGCAGGCGCTCTAGGTCCAGATCATGCGCCAAAAGTCGGGTTTCAACGAGCTTGCCGCGAAAGCTTTCGGCGGCGCGAGACAAAATGCCGATCTCATCTTCACGCTGTGAGAGATGCGGGATTTCGATGTCATCCTCGCCGCGGGTCAGGCGTTGCATGGCCGCACTGATCCGCAACAAAGGCTGGCTGACAAAGCGCGCGGTCCAAAACACCGCCAAAAGTGTGGCCAGCAAGCCAACCGCCACCGCGCTTAGCGTGCCGTTGCGGGTCTTTATATATTCGGCATCCACACGCGTTGATAAACGATCCGCCTCGGCGCGGGTCTCGGCGATCAGGGCCTTCAGCTCATCTTCCGCGGCATCCATCGCCGCCATCGTCGGCCCTTGCAACCGCGCAGCGGCGCGACGCAGATTGCCCTGTTCCATCAAGCGGTCGACCTCGGCCAAAGAGGCGCGATAGTCCTGCCAATGGCGCTCAATTCGGTCAATCCGGCGCGGGCTGGTCAAGCCCAGCAGATCGGTGCGCAACCGGTCCAGTTGTGTTTCGAACTGTGCCTCGGTCGCACGCATCTGGCGCAGCATGTCCGCTTGTTGCCGAAAATCGGTGCTTTGAACATGACGCTCAGCCAAAAGCTTGTGGGTGGTCAAGGCGCGCTCGACCTCGCTTACGGCCAAGATCCGGGGCAGCGCTTCATCGCGCATCGTGCGCGTGACTTCGCCCATCGATTGCAACTGCCGCACCCCCAAAAGGCCTGGCCCCGCGATCAACGCCAGCAACACAAGGAAGGTCAGCCCCAACCTTGTGCGAATGCTGCCAAGCCGAAGGTGCTTGGCAGTCTTGAACGCGGTTTGCATGAACACGACAGAGCCTCTCGCCAATGCGCCTTATTGCAGGAAGCTGAAGTGTTTCCAGATCGCGTAGTTTTCGCGGAAGGTCGCGTAAGAGTCCCAGACGCGCGCAAAGTTCGCGTTGGCGGCGGATTCTTCTTCGACGATCTTGAGCCAAGAGTCCTCAAACGCGACCAGAATATCGGCGGGCCAGCGGCGCAACTGCACCCCTTCGGCCTGCATTTCCTGCATCGCGGCCCATTGGCGCGCCTCGCCCTCGGCGATCATGTCGCGGATCACATCGCCACAGGCGGTTTCGATGATCGATTGATGTGCTGACGACAGACGCTCCCAAACTGGCAGCGAGATATAAAGATCGAACAGCGTGGATTGCTGATGCCAGCCCGGGAAATAATAGTATTTCAGTTCAGACTGGAAGTTGAGCGGTTGATCCATCGCGGGAAGTGAAAATTCGGTTGCGTCTAATTCCCCCGACTGGATTTTTGCCAAAATCTCCCCCGGCGGGATTTGTTCGGTGATCACGCCGAAATCCTGCATCACCTGCGCGCCAAGCCCGAAGAAACGCATGCGCAGACCTTCGAGATCCTCGACCGAGGAAATATCGCGGTTAAACCAGCCAGAGGCCTCTGGCGGGATCATACCGCAGGGGATGTTGTAAACCCCTTCCTTGGCAAACATCTCACGCGCAAGATCAAGCCCGCCGCCGTAATACATCCAAGCCAGATATTCGCCCATATCCGGCCCGAACGGCACGCTTGAAAACATGTTGAACGCGCTGTCCCGCCCCGCTAGCCAGCCCGCGCCCGCCCAAGCGCCGTCAACGCGCCCCTCGGACACGGCGGCGACGGTTTCGGAGCCAGGCACCAGCACGCCGGGTTCATGCGGGGTCAGCAGAAGCGAGCCGCCCGACATCTGCGCCACACGCTCTGAAAGGCCGCCCGCTGCTTCGCCTAAAATCGGCATGGCGGTCGGGAAGGTCGACGCCACATTGATCTCAACCGGGGCCGCCTCTTGGGCAACGGCAGCCTGCGGGCCGAGCCCCACAACGGAAAAGGTCAACAGCGCAGCAGCGCTCGCAAAGCCGAACATCGGGGAAAACAGGCGCATCTCTTGCGGGTCCTCGCATATACATCCACTCAGTGTCGAAAGATGCGCGCAAGTTCTTAAGATCGCGTGTGTCGCTTGGCGAGATCAAAGCGTGCCGGCGTCATTCCTTATGTGCGGACCGACGCTGTTCAGCTTGCAGCCCTTGATCGGCAAGGTGATGACACCCGATCCCGCGCTTGGCAATGTGCTCGCAAAGCCCGGCGCCCCGGTCAAAGCCAAGCGCCAAGCAAGCTCATGCTATGCGCCTTAACCCGCAAGCACCTCCAGCACTGCCGGGGGGGCGGGGATAATCAAGGCATCCCAGAAGCTTTCGGTTAGATCGCTGCCATCGGCGGCGTCCCAGACGGTCTCGGCCCAATCCTGTGCGACCAGTTGAAGGGCCTCACTTTCAAGGTTGTCGATTTCGGCACCGCTTTCCGCAAGGCTGGTTTCGAAGAAAAGAAAGAAATCCGTTGCCATCCCGTCGATAACTTGGATCGCATCGTCGGTCACGGGCATGATTCCGGTGCCGCCGGGCGGATCGGTGTCACCGACCGGCCGCGCCAGATCTTGCCATGTGTCGCTGGGGCCGTCCCAAAGCGGCGGGGTTTCCCCAGCCATGTCCTCAAGGCACAAGGTCTCGCTGTTTACGGCATCGACCACAAGCGCTTGCAGGTCCGCCTCCTCCAACCCGTTCTCAGCAGCATAAGCCGCGATTTGCACGCCGATCTCGGCATTCCACAGCGCGGTTTCGCCGCTGTCATCGTCAAGCATGATCGCTAGGGCAAAATCCGCGCCCAGTGCCAAAGCAAGTTCGGCACTGGCCAGCGCCTGTGCCGCCGCATGCGCTGCGTCATCCGCAAGGTCAAACGCCTCCAATTTTTGCAAGGCGGTTTCCGTCAGCATCGTCGGAAGATCGGTGCGCACAGTGTCAGCCAAAGACAGCGCGATTTGTTTTTGATCTTCAAAGTCCAAAGTCATGAGCAGATATCCATTTCAGATCGATATTGAAAAAAGGGAGCGCGGAGGCGCACCCTGAGAATACGGTGCAATATACCGCGCTGGGCGCGAAACACGAAGGCTTGCGTCGAATCTCGTTTAAGCGCGAAGGGGCGCGGCGCCTGCGTGGCTGACAAAGCTTTGTGAATCGCTTATGTTCTGAGCGAGGCACCGGGACGAATGCCTGCGTATTAGGCGGCGGCCGGTCGCTTTGCCTGCGCTTTGTGCGATAGTTTTGACCGAAGGCGCAAACGAAGGCTTTCAGGTCGTTTTGAGCGCGTCTGCGTGGGCCAAGTTGAGATTAAGGGGCAAGTGGAAGGGGTCACGCTCCCGGCCCTTCTCTGCTCGCAACCTTCCAAGTCTTGTAGCACAAGGACCTGATATCGATGAAGAAACTCCTCCTTTCCACGGCTGTCGCCTGTAGCTTCGGGCTTGCTGCCCATGCCGAAGTCGTGGTGATGAGCTGGGGTGGCGCCTATGGTGCGGCCCAGACCGAGGCGCATGTTAAACCGTTCGTCGAAGCGACCGGCATCAAGGCGACCATGATCGACGCCGACAACCCCGCTGCCCCGGTCAAGGCACAAACCGAATCCGGCAACGTTTCGGTGGATGTCGCGCTGGTCGAATATGCCGATGCGGTGCGTCTGTGCGACGAGGGCCTGCTGGAAGAAATCGACCCCGCGATCTTGCTGCCGGGCGATGACGGCACCCCGGCGGAAGAAGACTTCCTGCCCGGCGCGGTGATGGATTGCGGCGTCTCGACCGACCTTTGGGCCAACGTGGTCGCCTATGACGACACGAAATTCCCCGATGAAAAGCCGAGCTCGATTGCCGATTTCTTCGACCTTGAGAAATTCCCCGGCATGCGCGGCGTGAAGAAGAGCCCGAAAACCGTGCTCGAAATGGCGCTGATGGCCGATGGTGTGCCCGCGGACGAGGTGTATGACCTGCTCAACACCGATGAAGGTCTGGACCGCGCTTTCGCCAAGCTCGACACGATCAAAGACCACGCGATCTGGTGGGAAGCTGGCGCGCAACCGCCGCAATTGCTGGCCGATGGCGAAGTGGTGATGACCACCGCTTATAACGGGCGTATCTTCAACGCTGCCGTGGAAGAGGGCAAACCGCTTGTCGTGATGTGGGATGGCCAAGTCTACGAGCACGAAATGTATGTGATCCCGGCGGGCGCACCGCATCTGGAAGATGCGCTGAAATACATCCAGTTCGCCACCTCGACCGAGGGCCTGCGTCGTCAAGCGCAATACATTTCGTATGGGCCGACCCGGCATTCGTCGAACGCGGGTGAGATCATCTTCAAAGAT
This sequence comes from Rhodobacter sp. TJ_12, assembly GCF_020023995.1. Classification (GTDB taxonomy): domain Bacteria; phylum Pseudomonadota; class Alphaproteobacteria; order Rhodobacterales; family Rhodobacteraceae; genus Rhodobacter. The sequence goes on from NZ_NRRD01000009.1 coordinate 13,058, forward strand.
GGCAAAACCGTGATGGGGCCGCATCTGCCGACCTACCCGGCCAATATGGAAAACGCGCTCGAAACCAACCTCGATTTCTGGGTCGATCACGATTCCGAACTGGCGGAGCGTTTCAACGCCTGGCTGGCGAACTAAGTCTGCCGGACAGAAAACCAGAAGGCGCGCGGGTGATCCTGTCGGACCCATAAGTAGTAGTCCATTGGTGTCTTCCTGCGCGCCGTAAGCCGTTGAAATATATGGGCCGAAACCGAAGAAATACGCCTCGGGGCCACAAGATGGCCATTTCACACCGAGAAAATGGCCATCGAAAGTTCGTAAAAAATGCCGCCCGAAGGCGGCATGGTATGGTTTCAGGGACAGGTCAGGCTCTGAGGGTAAGTCCATCATGAAATGCGAGTCCTCAGAAAGGCCGACCGGAAGGGATTCGAGCAGCGCCTTGATCTCTTCCGGATCGAGGACCACCGCGGCAAACCCGTGTGCGCCGATCACCCGAAAGACCCGCTTCAGATGGCCGAGGAACATCAGTTCGAGGATGACCTTCAACGATCGCGACATCCGGGCGGTGACTGCTCTCATCTAAGGTCTCGAGCTGGGTGATGATCTCGTCGACAGCCATCTCGACAGCTTTCTTGTGATCAGGCTCCTTCCTGATCTTTTCGATCCGGCCTTTGGGCAAAGCGAATGATGCCTCCTCGCTTATCTCGAACCGGCAGTTGAACGGATTGGCGTTGCCCAGCCCTGGAAAATCCGGATGCAGGTTCGGGTGTCTGGCCGACTTGCCCGCAAAGCCTGCCGTTGCGGCCGCGAGAAATTTTCCCGTGTCCTCGACAGTTTTAGCGCTGCCGACCACCCCGATCTTGATCACATCACCGAGCGGCGCCTGCAGCGGACCGGCCTCGATCAGACCGAGCCGCGGGTCCGGATGGTGATACTTGTCGCCAAACCCCAGCTCCGGCTCGGCGAAGATTTTGCTTTCGAAATTCATCATATTGCGAGCCTTTCCTGGTCGGCGCTCTCCTCCGCCTTCTTCTTCGGAGAGCCCCAAACGTCTTCCGGTACCCGCGTATCGAGAGTGATCTGCGGCGGTTCGGCAAATGCGAGGCAAGGTTCTTCAGCCTGCTCGGGCGCGAAGAGATCGTCGCTGGCCCGCTCGTTCCGGGTCAGAAACCTGTGCCACATGATGACCTGTCCGCGCAGCGATCCGCTGTTATCGAGCCGCTTCTTGCCTGAAAGAAGCACATGCGGATACCGCCGGTGAAGTGTTGGGTCGAACCGACCTGTGTGGCACGGTCGCCGCGGCTGGGTTCGGGCAGCTGGACGCCGCCGATGGAAAGGTCAGACATGATTTCTCCCGCCCCGAGAAATTGACATTCTCGGGCTATGACGATCTTTGAAGTTTGCGGAGAGCCGTCCTTGTCCTGGCGACAGCATCATGCTAATCGGCAGGTGCTACACAGGGATCGGGCTTTCGCACGGTTCATTCGGGCGCAAAGCGCCTATATCTGGTTTTGGGTGTTTAAGCCTCTTTGGACAGTTTCTTCCGATGAGCGCCTGGATCCTGATTGGAACTGAGAGATCAGAACCGTTTCAGGAGGTCAGCCGCATATTCGGGAATTGCCCATAGAAGATGCTCGCACCTTATGTCCAGTGTGCCGGGAGTACGGGCTTCCGAGGCCAGAATTTTCGCAAATTCCGGCCTCAAGATCGGAAAGGCGCTCGCCTTCGATTTCCCGGATTCCGAACCGCGTCTGCGAAAAAGGAACCGCAAGCTCTTTATTGCTGCCCGAAACACGGGCGCTACGAGCTTGAAAACTTTTTTGAAGGGTCATTTTCATCTGGATAACTCTGTGGATAGTGGAGAGCGCACGCGAATTGGGCAGAGCAAATCATCAAATCGCTCCGATTTCGCGAATCGAATTCGGCAAATGATTCGGCATTTCGGCCCCGGCAGGCGCCCGGATTCGGTCAGGATGCGCTGTCGTGGGCGAGATTCGAGAGCCGCCGGAAGAGCTTGTCAGACAGGATCGTCCGCCGCTCCCACTCCGGTGTTTTCAGATCCGTGGCAGCATCGCCAAACCATAGCTTCAGGCTGCCCTTGTCGGATCGGTGCGAGAACACGGCATGCGGCCCGTTTGAGCTGACCTCGACAGACACCGGAGCAGAACTGACCCCATCCTCAGGGTCGCCGAACCCTTCCTCGAGCCATTGGCCGCCGAACGCACCAAAGGTGCGGTGCAGTTCCAGGCCCGCGACGGGCAGCCGGTTCAGGGCATCGAGAAGCTTGCTCTCCCCTCCCGCATCGCCATTGGCTTCCCACTGGATATGGCCGTCAAGAAACAGGTTCCCACGCACAAGCCGCAGTTGCGAGAGCTCTCGCACGACCTCGGGCGCATCCTTTGTCTCCAGCCCCATGACCAGAGCGAGCGTAAGATGGAAGATATCTTCACCCGTCATGTCCGCCGCAGCCCGGCCACGTCCGCCAGGCGTACGGAGCCCTGCACGTGCCATGGCGCGCGTCATAGCGTCGACCTTGTTAGGGTTCAGGTCGAACCGCTGGGCAAGCGCCCGCACCATTTCCCCTTTCGTCGCCATGGAAGCCATCCTCGTGAAGTGTCGTTGGAAGCTTTATGCCACCTAACAGATCACGCGTCAAGTTTACGGTAAAAATTTTTCCGTAAACTCTTTGGGCTGCCATTCGCCGTCTGAATTCACTCCCGGCGCGGCCCAAGCGGCGCACCACAGCACTCACACACCGGGCGCTTGGCCTTCAGTTCCTCCAAGAGGTGCAAAGGTGCGCTTTCCACAAAGCGGCGGACCCTTTCGGGGTCGACGCGGATCTGCCGTACCACGGTATCTCGGTAGACCAGCAAGCAATGAATAGATCCCACGATGCAGACCACAATCCCGCCTATGCATATCACTGGACCAATCATGCGCGTCCCCTTCTGGCGATTATCCTAAGCGCGCGCGCATCGCGCACGACACCATGAGGTTGCCCCCTTGCCGATGGCGTGTCAAATCTGCAGAGGCATGGTCGCATCATAACGCCAGCGCGCGCTTCAGATCATCATGCTCGAAGGCGCTGGCCATGCGGTTGATCTCAGCCGACCGCGCACCGACCGACCGCGCGGTTTCGCGCCAGTTGGCAGTGACCGTGGCCACCTCCTTGATGATTGCGCGTGCCTGCGCGAGCGTCAGTGCGAAGTATTCCGAAGCCTCTTCCACCAGGTCGAGCGAACAGGTGCCCTCGTCGAGATCAATATTGGTCGCCAGTACTCGTGCCTTGATGTCAGTCGGCACCGGATTGAGATCGTAGGCCGGCGACAGCGACCATCCAGCCTTGCCACGCCAGAGAAAACCGTGATTGCGCAGATGATCGTCGACATTGGAGATCAGCACGCTGAAGACGACACGGCGATACAGGGCGTGGGCATCGGTCTTACCTTGCGCGCCATGCGCGGTCAGAGCGTCGACGATTTCGGGATAGCTCCCGCGCTCGCCATCCTTGGCCCCCATCATCGCCATCGCTGACAGGAACGGGATACGCACGGCTCCCTCGCGATCGAACCGTCGAGACAGCATGACCTTCTTGCCCGCTACTTCGACGAGTTCGTGGTGCGGCGTGACAATGCCTGCAAGGCCAGCCAGCCGAAGAGCAATCTCCTCCCATGTCTCAATGCTATATTCGTCGGTTTCCTTCGGGAACTTTGCAATGGAGAGATGACCATGCTGGTCGATGACCGATGCCTTCGGCCGCGCGCCGCCAAGCGATGAACCGGGCGCGAAGATAAGCTGGAGGTCCTCGTCAGTTTCTTCATCCCGCAGGATCCGTTCGGTGACCTGAAGCAAGCGTCCGAGTTCGATCAAGGCGGGAACCCCAGCACGGATCGGCGCCAAGAACTGCTCTTCGCCCACCCGGCGAAAGCGAAGGGCGCCAAGCCGGGTCTCGTCGGCGACACCTAGGAGATAATCGCTTTCGGTCAGCGTGCGCACCGCGCGACGATCACGTTCAGCGCTGCGTCGCTCTGCGCGCTGCATGAGGCGGCGCCCCCAGGTGTCGGGCGCGGAATCGCCAATCGAACCAAAGGTCGATAGCCCGGCTGGGGGTGCAAAAGCACCACGCGTTATGGGGAGAGCGGGCTCAAGCGAGAACCGCTCCGCATCCTTCAGCCAGGCGGGATCGTACTCGAACAGGATCGTTTCGTTGCCTCGGACACGGTTGCTGCGCGCCAGTCCGACGGGATGCAAGCGACCGTTCAGATCGACATGGACCTCGAAATCAGCCATCGCGCGATGGTCCCGTTGAGCGCCTGAGGTGGACACTCTTTGGCAAGTCAGCACTGGCCAGCGCCTGGCCGACACTGTCGTTAGCGATATCCGCCACTTGGCTTAGCCCGTCCAGCAGCCCAAGCGCCTGGAGGACGCTCGCATAGATGCCGATGCTGACACTGGTGTCTCCGGCCTCGATCTTCTGAAGAGTCGATCGCGACGTGAAAGCGCGCTCCGCCACGACAGCCATGGGCAGCCTCCGACGCCGCCGGGCGTCCTTGATATCTGCGCCGAGCTTGCGCAGCGCACGCCGCACTGCGGCCGGAGGGTTGTGAGGTGTCGGCATTTGTCATCTTCGCGCTACATTATGAAACTATATGTAGCATGAAGATAGCATTCTTGAAGAGGCTATGTGCCAATTTTTAGCCGGCCAACCGCGCTTTGCGCCTGAACTCATCCATGGGCTGAATTAGGGCCCCGCCCGAGATCTTTAGGGCGAGCAACTCACTGTAGGTGGCGGAAGTTCGATACGCTTGCAGGAAAATGCTTCTTGAAGAGCGTCATGCAATTGCGCTCATTACTGAAGCACCAACGTGCTGACGCTATTAGGAGCAGACATGAATCTGAACGAATTCGCAAAAAACTTACCAGCAAACTACTCGGAGCATGAATTCATTGGCTTAATGAACCAGGTGATCGACCTTAAATCAGCAATTGAACTTCCCAAGTCACAGCGTGACGCCCTATTCGACGGGGCACAGTTCCTCGTGGATTTTCTGCTCCTCGCCCGCGAAGTCAAAGGCGAACTCGAGGTGCGGGAAGGGCAGCCGATTGTTGAGTACAGCGGGCCGTTTGTTGAGAATATCCTGACACGTCCAGAAGATCAGCCAGTTGACCCGGAGCACCTGTTCGCTCTCACGGCGCCATCCGCTTGATCCAACGGCGCGCAGCGCACAGTTGATCTTCTCAGAAACTGCTCTGCGCGCTCAACTATATTCAAGCCGAAGGAACCTGCTTGCGCGAGGCTCCTTCGGCTTGAATACAGTCGCATTGTAACGACGCATTTTGGTCGCCTTGCTGCCCCCAAATTTGACGCACGCGAACGGCAGCTCTTCCGATTTACATGTCCGAAAGCCGCCAATCTGCAACCGGGCGCTGTGCCGCCCTGCGGCATTCCCCAGACCGGTCATTCGTGCCGCACGCAGCAATTTCGACTGGTCGGTGCCAGCGACGCGGGACGAAGTGAGTTTTCGCTGCGGCTGCGCCAAAGTTTGCTGTGACGAAGCCCGCTAAGTAAAAAGCGGCTGTTTCCGCCCGGTGACAAAACGTATGGATATCGGTTGTTCTTGCCGTCGGATGGTTGAGGACCGGTCATGCGATCGTATCCAACAGGTACCCTAGATTCACTGTTGGGATATTAAGTTAGCATGTCTGTGTAGTAAATCTTGAGTGTAAACCGGGCTGAATGTCGATATATAGAAGTTATGCATACCGACTTCTCTGCCTTATCGCCCTCTGAGTTCGAGGCGCTTTCAGCCGACCTGATCGGTCGTGCTCTTGGCATCCGCTTCGAGCAATTCGGCGAAGGAGCCGATGGTGGGATAGATGGACGTCACGCGCCGGAGGCGCAAGGCCTAACGATCCTACAAGCTAAGAGATACGAGAAATCTGCTATCGCAGCTTTGAAGCGTGAAATGTCGAAGGAGCGGGCGAAGATCGATCAGCTGGCGCCCGATCGCTACATCCTGTCGACGTCTGTAGCGATGACGCCACAACGAAAGCAGGACCTCGTAGAGATTTGCGGCCCCGCCATCCGATCTCCGGGAAACATCTTCGGGCGCGAGGATCTTGAGGCGCTGCTACGCGCTCATCCTGACATCGAAGAAGCTCATCCCAAGTTATGGACCCCCGCGAGCGGGCGTACGCTGAAGCGGATGCTGAATGAAACGCTGGATGAGCGCGAAGGCCGCTTGCCGCCACCTTCGGTCCTTCAAGCTTTGCTTCCAAAGCCAGGGGTCGGCAGCAAGGTGGAGTCGGAGGCGGAAGCGCAAAGGGATACTCTGTTTCTCGTCGGAGCACGCCCCGACCACGATCAGTTCATTTTATGGCTCGGTCCAAAGCTCGAAGCGCACGGCTATCGCGTTTTTTCCGAGATCCTGACCCTCGAGCCTGGAGACAGATGGCACAAGGAGATTGGAGTGGCGCTGGAGCACCGCGCTGTGAAGGTGCTGGCGGTGTCGGGCGCGGCCACTCGCGCCAACGAAGACGCTATGGATCTAATCGACAGGGCGAAGACGCTTGCCGCAAGTCTTGGTGACGCTCGCTTGATAATCCCGCTACGGATCGAGGAGGGGGCCAAGATTGATGGTCTCCGCGATGCGACGCCTGCCGATTTCACGAGCGGCTGGGCGGAAGGGCTTTCGAAGCTTCTCGAGACACTGCGCCGCCAACAAGTGACGTGCCGTCGTGAGAGCATCGCTGTCGCAGCCCAATGGGACAGCTTCCGAAAGCGTGGTGCTGTTCCGCTGGTGCGCGAGCCAGAATCCTTGGTCTCCAATTGGATTCAGATATTGGAAATGCCCGATGAACTCCATTTTTACGAGGCGACGGGAGCGGTCCAAACCGGCGTCCTCAAGAGACGGGTGCAAGGGCTGTCGTTTCCCGCCGTCGCGTATGAGCGAGGCGTGATTACTTTCGCAGCGCCGCCAGATGTTGAGGAAAGCTTCGGAGGAGTGGCGAAGTTGCGCCTGCGGACATCTGTGCCGGTTGTGGATGCGGTGGATAACGGAATGCCCGAGATCGGTGTCGCGGGGCGTGATTTGTCGAACATGCTCACGGGCCTGCTGCGCGATGGATGGGAACGGCACTGCAGGAAGATCGGAATGGTCGCCTACGCGTATTCCAACGGCGATGGTTTCCATGTGTCCCCGACTCAAGTTGGGATTGGTGAACGGGTACCTTGGGGCCGGCAAGGCGAGCGCAGGTCGTCGATGCTGCGCAACATCGCCCGAAAGCATGTCTGGTCATATGGTGTAACAGCGATTCCTCGGAACTGGCCTTTCTGGCACTTCCGCCTGAAGGCGCGCGTCCTCTTCGCGGAGGACAACGATACGGAGCAGGGCGAACGCATAGATGACCCGAAGAAGATGCACCGCCTTCGCAGATCGGTCTGCAAGGGTTGGCGCAACAAGCAATGGCATGGGCGGCTTCTGGCATTCCTTCAGATCATGTCGGGCGACTCAGCCTACATTCGGGTTTCGCTTGCTCCGGGCCAAGACATGCTTCTTTCCTCTGAGCCCCTTCTCTTCACGTCGCCGGTTAGTACAGCTCTTCCTGACGTGGCCGACCCAGATGCTGAGGAGCAGGACGAAAGCACGCTCGGGCGGCCCGCGGCTGACGGCGAAGATGCCGAGCCCGAAGGAGACGGTAAATGAGGTTTCCCGAGGCAAGCTTGATCGTAGATCACTTGGACGAGCCAGAACTCGACTTCCGCCATGACCAGAGGAGCCACCACCCAAAGGATGGCCTGTTTCTCTATGGACCGCATGACGGCCCACGGACGCCTAGAGAGGTTCGAATTGGGGTTGTCGGAACGTCGGATGGGATCAGCCACTTCCGCTCTTGGAGCCGACGGCTGCTTTCGGGGATACCGGTGCCGCCTCCCGGGCCGACGGAGAAGAAGGAGCGTCTTCATCTCGCGGACTTCGCCGGGCTCGAAGAGACATTCGGCGTTACGTTCGATCCAGATCGGCTCAGGGCCCTGACGGTCGAGTTCGACGCCATCGAGCGCGCGACGAGAGTGCAGAACATGCACGAGGCCGTCGATGCGGTAGCCCGTATCTACACTGAGCGCGTCCACAAATTTAGGCGCAACGAAGAAGGATCGATCGACATATGGATATTCGTCGTGCCCGAGATAGTGTACGAGCGATGCCGTCCGGAATCGAGGCGGACCGGTTTGACCCTCTTCGCCGGGAAAACGCCCAAGAAGCAGCGCGCAAGGTCAGCCCAGTCGTTCCTTTTCATGGACGAACGGTTTGATCCGCGCATCGAGGACGTGTTTGACGACATTCCCGACTTCCGTAGGCACATTAAGGCGACCTTGCTCTCGATCGCGCCATCTCAGATCCTGCGCGAGTCGACCCTCGAGCCGACAGCGTTCACCAACTGTGCGGGCTATCCCAAGCGAACCACCCAAGACCCGGCGACGGTGGCGTGGAACATCGCGACGGGGCTTTACTACAAGACTCAGGACCGACCGCCCTGGAGGCTGTCGAACGTGCGCGAAGGGGTATGCTACATCGGGATGGTCTACAAAAACCTCCCGAACAACCGCGACAACCACGTCTGCTGCGCGGCGCAGATGTTTCTGAGTGAGGGCGATGGTGTGGTGTTCCGCGGCGCGAATGGCCCTTGGAAGACAGGCGAGTACGAGTACCATCTAAACGCTCACGCCGCGGAAGAGCTTCTAGGGACTGTGATCGAAGCGTATCGGGAGCTTCATTCCGAACCGCCCAAGGAGCTCTTCATCCATGGGCAGGCGTCATTCAACGACGAGGAGTGGAATGCCTTCTGTCGCGCGGCGCCGAAGGGGACGAATGTCGTCGGCGTTCGGATCAAGTCAACGGGTGGTGACGCAAAGCTTTTCCGTGCTGGCGACTACCCTGTGATCAGGGGAACGGGCCTAAACTTAGACGAGAAGAACGCCTACCTTTGGACGAGCGGCTACGTCCCACAGCTGGATACGTATATCGGGCCTGAAACACCCAACCCGCTTATGGTGACGATCTTGCGCTCAAAGCATCGTCAACCAGAGATGCGGACGGTTCTTGCTGACATCATGGGACTGACAAAGATTAACTACAACTCGTGTAACTTCAACGACGGGCTACCGGTAACGGTTCGCTTCGCGAAGATGGTCGGCGACATCCTTGTGATGGGTTCGGCGCGGGAGGGCGGACCGCAACCATTCAAATACTATATTTAGAGGGGCTGCTCTCGGGCATGTGCTCAGATAGCTGAGGCAACGACCGGCCCAGAGCCGTCGATCGAGCACGGGCGCATGCGGCGGCGCACTTCACCGAAGCGGCCGTTCATGGCTTGGCGCAGCAAAATCCTAGGTCGAAGGTCGCTGATACGGACAAAACGGTCGTGCCCCAAGATCAATTGTTCTGTCCGGTGCGAGGGATTCAAGGAATGCCGAGTCATGGCTGATCGCTAAAACAGCCCTATCATAAGCAGACAGCGCAGCCTCGAGTGCTGCGATACCATCCAGATCAAGGTGATCGGTTGGCTCGTCCAAGATGAGCGGCGGCGGCGGAGTGGCACCGAGGGCAACCAACCCGATCAACCGCAGGCAAATAGCAAGGAATACCAACACCCCGTAAGGCGGCGTGAACTTCCACAGCGTCTTGCCAAATCAGGAAAGTGGGATCTCGCCGCCATTGTCTTTGCCCTGCGCACTCATCGGCAGTTGGCTGCTTCCGCAGGGGAGGTGATCACGCAAGCCCCGGGCAGCGCGGCTGCGTCGGGCGATACGGCCAGAACGATAAGTGCTTCCGCTTTGGGGAAAGCTGATGCCGCGCGAGCTTGAACAGTCGCATCGGTGACCTTGTTCAGAAGCGAAGGCAAGGTCAGCGCAAGATTTGCGTCCTTCCCATCCAGAAGAGCCATCAATGCAGATGAGGATGCGGCGCCCGGCAGCGTTGCTGTCCGTTCGCCATTTGCCTTGAACGGCTCCTTTCGGGCGGTCAGATCACCCATCTTAGGCGCGGTTAAGAACTCGGAATAGGCCGCGAGGACGATTGTTTCCGCCTCGGCCAATTTGGCGGTTTCTACCTCGCCCGACAAAACCATAACACGCAGGTCACGCGAATAGCCAGCCAGACCCGCACCAAAACCATAGCTTGCGCGCAGCCCGGTTCTGACCGCGTCGAAGAGTACACTTTTGTCGTCACCTCCAAGGGCGGTGGCCAGCAATAAGTCTTCGAATTCGCTCCCTTCACGGGTCGGCGGAAGCGGCCCCATCAAAACAAGCGTCGATGTCTGGGCAGTCGGGACGTGCAGCAGAATTCGCCTTGGTGCGAAATCGGCGGTGGGTGCGGAAGCGACAACCGCCTTCCCGGCAGGAAGCCTAGAAAGCAGCGCATCCACGGCCCCACCTGCATCCGCTTCGCTGATTTCCCCGGCAATCACCACTTTTGCGCCTTTGCGGACCACAGTCTGCTGATACCAATCCATGACTTCCGCGCGTGTCACTGTCGTGATCATCTCAGGTGGATCGACAGACAGTGCGCGGCGCAGAGGTGTATCGCCAAGAATGGCCCAACGCAGCGCATCATACCCGTTATTGGCTGGTTGCGACGCCGCTTCGGCCATGTTCGCGGCAAATCCCTGCTGGATCCGGTCGAACCAGCCTTGATCCATGGTCGGCTTTGCCAGATGCGCCGCGGCAATCTCTACCGCCTTGTCGAGGTTTTTTTGGGGAACGACCAACTCTCCAAAGAGATAATCAGGCGTCACCGACAAATGACCCTCAGCCTTCAGATCGGCAAAGGTTTCCACCACCTCCCCCGGCGGAAACCCCTCGGCCCCGCCTGCAAGGATCAGATCCGTTCCGATGTATGGCACGGCCTGATTTACGTCGCCGCGCAGGGCCCAATTGGTCGGCCAAGCGATCTGGATTGCCACATCATCAGCCCCTGGAATGTAGATCCGCGTATATGTGATGCCGCCGGGGCTGGTCTCGGTGGCGGCACTGGCGTTTTCCTTCTCCTGGCATCCCGCCAGCAGGATCACGGCAAAAGCTGCGGCGACTAAGTGTTTCATAAGTTTGGGTCCGTTCCTATGAAGGCAATGGCAGTGCGTCCAGGGGCGACGAGGGCCGCGAGGATGGTGTCAATGTCTGAAGCATCGATCTGGGCATCGATCTTGCGCATCTGGCGTTCGGTCTTGGGTTCACGCAAGGCCGAGACGCGCGACAGCGTGTAATCCGCCATCCAGCGCGCGGTTTCATCTTCATCCGACCAGTCGGGCCAGAAGCCCTTGAACCGTTCGCGAACACGGCCGTAGGTCGCGTCCGGAACCCCTTTTGCCGAGGCAGCAAGAGCGGCCTCAAAGGCCGTTTGCATCTGCGCAAAGCCGATGCCCTTGTCAGGTTCGGCCGAGAAAGTCAGTTCGATATGCGTCTCATTGATAGGGGCAATGGAGATGCTGAAACTCTTGGTGACAAAGGCATTGAACCGCAACGGCCCTGCAAGGCCGCCCGGGAGGTTGGTGTCGAGGATATCGCGTGCCAAGGCAGTCTGCGCCTCGAGCAAGTCGAAATCCACGGGTTCTGGCAAGGTCACGACCCGGCGCCAGGTCATGCGGGGGGCGGCGCTCGGGTCGGGGTAGCGGAAGATGCGGGCTTCGGGCGCAGCAAGGGCGAAGGGCGGCGGGACGATGTCTTCGCGGTTCGCGTCCAGGGCGGGGAAACCCGCTTCCGCCATCGCCTTCGCCAATTGGTGCTCGGTCACATCGCCAGTGACAACCAGCCGGGCAAGTTCGGGGCGATGGGTTTCAGCGTGAAAGGCCCGTGCCGCGTCATAGGTCAGCGCCTTGATCTGCTCTGGCGTGCCGATGACCGAGGCGGCGATGGCATTGCCTTTGTAAAGAAACGCCTCCATCTCTTCGGCGGCCTGCGTATCGGGGTTGTTCGCTATGCGCCAATCATATTCGCGCAGGATGATGTCGCGCTCGGTCTCGGCGAGACCTTGCGGTAGGTCGATGGGGTCAAACACCACCTGCAACCGCCGCAGCATGTCGGTCAAATCCTCGGGCGGGCCGGAAAGCCAGTAGCCGACGGCAAAGTCGTTGGTCCAAGCGTTGCTGTCGCGATCCTCGGGGCGGGAGTTCTTTCCGATGTTGGGCAGCCAGGCTAGATGTTCGGTGTAGTGGGCGAGGATGGGGTGATGCTGTGGATAAACAATCAAGAAATGGACTTGTCCGCTTTCGTTGTTATGCGCGACAAACTTTACAGCCGATGAAGAACCTGCCATGGCGCCCAAAAAATATATTGCGCCCAGAAAAGGGATTACTAAAGCTAAAATGCCGCAGGCCCATTTGATCATATTCTCTCTTTCGCGCTGCAGATACTGCGTCTCCCAGCAAAAATGACGACCCTATATTATTCGCTCAGAAGTATCCCTGGGCTAAAATAGCAAGTCGATAGCTTAAAATTAAAAAAGCCAGCCACCAAAGAACTTTTTCATATTTAACTGAGAGGGCCGATGTGCCGACCTGAAATGCTGGAATCGCGCGAAGTGCATTTGCAATCGAAAAGATAAAAATAAGTGAACTGAAGGCGATTAAATTCATGGGTAAAACAAAATGAGCCGCTGATATGAAAGCAAAAATAACAGGAGTTGAATACTTCAGCATCAATTGGGCCCTTGTGCTATGTGGTCGCGTGGCGCTACCATGGTTTGTAATCAAATTGTAGTTTTGATGCGATGGACGTAAAAAAGTATCGCCGTTGCCAAAGTGGTCAGGACAACGGCCGAAAATATTTTTGACCAAATTGCTATCCCGAGTCTGCTCATCATAACGATGATGCCTACCACCGCGAAATATAGTAGTGGCCCCAACATTTTATAGGTCATTGTCAGTCACCTCTCCATTTCTAGTTTATCAGGGCCACCGGCATACGGTTGCTGCCGTGGCGGCGCCAATGGCGACGTCCGCCCCTTTTGCAGCGGGATGTGGTGCGTATCGGCATCAGAAACCGCTGCTGGACCCGTCGAGGTTGAAATCTTCAAAATTGGTGAGTGTCAGCTCTATTTGAGGTAACGCCCTACCTTCACGCCGCAGCGAACGATCGGTTCCCGCCCTTGCGGTCGTGTTGCGATGATTCCCCCCGGCATTGTCCCAAGGTCCGCTTACGTTATGTGCTGTCGGAGCCCGTGCTGATGTGGCGAATGGCCGCCATCCGCCCCTCACGTTGGTCTTGGCCTCGCAGACATGGTCGGCCCTGAGCCGCCATCGAGTATGGGTTCACGCGGCGGTGCGGCTTCCCCGAAGCGGTCGGTCATGGCACGGCGCAGTGAAATCCCGGGCAGAATGTCGCTGATTGCAGACGAAGCTGCCGGTCTCGCAATGTTGGCGTCATGCCATAGCGTTAATCGTCTCGGCAAGCTTCGCAAGATCAGCCGCGTAGAAACCTGCGGCATTGATGCAGTTGGTTTCCACCAGTCGCAGGCCTTCTTCGGTGCGGCAAATGTCCATGACATAGGCGGGCGAGTAACCCTTGTTCAGCCCGGCCAACGTCTGGGCGAACTCCAGAGCATCGTCGTCTATCTCGTGGCGATACGTCACTCGTGTCCCTTCTTTGTAGAGAGAGTAAGTGACGACAACCCCGTTCACGATCCAGATGCGCCACTCTTTGTAGATCCGTGCCGGTGTGGTCAGCATCATCAGGGTATCGGGCCGAAGCGCGCCATGCGGAATCTCGTCTGCATCGAGAAGCATGACTTTGCGGGCGATCTCGCGAATGTCCGCAGCAGCCTTAACGGTTCCTGTCTGTTCTTTACTGTCGGCCACGGGACGAATGAACCAGTGGCAACCATCGTCAGCCAACTTTGCCTCAATCTCTCTGACCTGAAGAAATATCGCATCCGGCCCGTTGAGCATGAAGGGCTGCCAAGGTTTTTCATGGACGAACGGCGCAATCCGGAAAACGCCGGGATGCAGGCTCTTGGCCTCAGCATATCGCCACATAGTGTAGGAACCGAACATCACCACGGACTGCCGGTCGCGCACTTCAGGCTCGGGGACAAGCTCGCCAACAAATGGGACGACCTTATGCCACGAGTAGGGAATGCCCAGCCGGTCAAGCGCATGCGCCAACTTTTCAGTGTCCTCGAACTGCTGAAGAATCCACTGCATCCCGTTCCGGTTCCTCTGCTAATCGCCAAACTAGAGAACACATGTCCGCCGGGAAGCCAATGCCGCAAAGGGCTCAAGGACGAACCGGTCATGCGGCGCCACGGCCTCCCCAAAGCGGCCATCCATGGCACGGCGCAGTGCAACCCCGGGCAGAAGGTCTCGCGACACGGTGTCTGGGGCGATATATCTGTAAGAAATGGGCGGGCTATCACGCCCGAAGTCGCGTCTAAGCCCGGATGAAACGCTTGAAACTCTTGGGCGACCGGATCATGTCACGAGCCCCCAACCGCCAGACCGCCGAAATACAGGTCCGCATCGCTATCCTGAACTGATTCTCCGCACCTGGACGGACCGAAAGCGAAGCTATCTTCTGAAACGTGCGGGCAAAGGGGGGGCTCCTTCTGTCGTCTAATTGACGCGATAAGGCCGCCAATCTTTCTCTCTAATTACTACAGGATATATTGAGTACTTGATTTAGGATTTTTTCTGCGGTGCGTTGGATCGTTTCATAGTTCTCCATCATGAGAGTGGAGGCCCGATAACTTTCTGATCGAACGGCAATGGTCGGATAACTCACCACGGTGACAGGTTGGTTGTAACGATTGTGCCAAGTTTCACACACCAAAGCAGTGTAATAAGCAATACAGCGTTTAAATGGCTCACTCTCATCGTGCTCGTTTAGGCACTTTATCGTTCGTGTGGGACCATACGGTATCGCAAAGTCATTTCGGCCAACCCCTAGAGCGGAAAAATTCCGGGACCATATAAAGTATTGAAAGACAGTAGGTATCTCCCGGCCGCCACCATCAAGGTATTTAACCTTCCATATATTCGGCACCTCCCTATAGGGAGTTAAAGAGATTGAATACCCTGGAATTTCGCCCGGATTGCGCCAAAAGTTATTGAAAATTGGCGTTGCATCCCCCATTAGGCCACTGTTGGCCCTGTTCCCACTCAGAATTTCAAATCTAATATCGCCATTTTGGCTTTCGCACAAAAAATGATCACCACCTTCAAGGTCAGATAAAGTAATAGAGCAATCAGGAAGTAAAATTTTTGGGTTGCGCTGCTGAGCGTTCAGAGATGAGGCTGTAGCAAGTAGTATTGCGACCCAAAAGAACATCATATTTCTTTTTTTTGAAATTTGGCTGACATCAAAAATCATGGCTCGCGCTTCAAGTTACTGTAGCGCTATGGCTACCTGAAGCGGTCGTTTTTGTCATGCTCAATCTACGCACGGATAATCTAGGGTCAGGATGCATTGATTTCATTTGCGCTGCGTGCTTCACGGCTTCGAAAACGGAGCGGTAATTTGAGCGATCTCTTCTGGCTGACCGACGCGCAGATGGCACGACGCAGCAAAATCCCGGGCCGAATGTCGCTGATGCGGACGGAGCGGTCATTCACGTGAATGGCGCAATCCACTGTCCCTTTACTCGTAAATCTCTCCTTCATCACCCACGATCTGGGCACCTAGCAGCGCAGCCAAAGCCCGCATTGCTGATCTTTGCTGACTATTGAACGTTTGAAAATCAGGGGAAGGACGAGTTGAAATCCGTCCATTGAACCATCTGAACATTCCGATCCAAGTTTGACTAGTAGGGTCAAACAGTTCAGCTGTTCCATGCGTTGCAGGATTCGATATTTTTTCTCCAGTAACGGTGTTCGTCACTATCGTGGTCGCCGTATCTGCTAACCTAACGAAATCAACACTGCTTACGGCGCTCATCCATTCATTTAGGCTGATTGGCCGACCATTGTCTCGTTCTATATGGATTTCATAAGCCATGATATTCGCTCCCCTATTCTTACTTACGGTCAGTTGCTAAGGAATAAAGCGGGTCCCCCAAGAAAACAATGTAGCTTAGGGCTCAAAACGGACTTGCGGCAACGTGGCAGGCCCTGCTGGATGCCCGCGCAGTCGTATCGACGTACCCGGCCCTCTCCGGACGTTTAACCCTTGGCAAGCGAATGTCGGCTTCACCCGAGTAGACGCCATGAAGCCAAAGGCTCGCAACTATGTTTCTTTTGCCGTAAACTTCACTGGTTCTCAAAGGTTGAGTGCCGCAATTCGATTGGAGTGACCGATGAGGCTGCGAGCCCGCATGCGATTACTGCGTAGACGCATAAACAGGAGTACCAAGCGCGCGTCGCAAATATTGGCCCGTCGCACAGCCTTGATCTGGCAGCAGCTGTATCGCACCCGCTTTAGGTTTCTTGTCTGGCGGCAACGTCATGGCGCGGTTGCGGTTGCGATCATCCTATTGGCGTTGATCGGACTCAGTGGCTTCGGTGTCCCTGCACTCCAGGAGTTGCTGAACCCGATCTTTGCAACTGAAGCTGAACTCGCATCGCTTAGATCGTTTCTCGTGACACTTGGCGGCGCATTAGTCGGAGCGGCGGCCATTGTATCGTCCCTCGTGTTGTTCGCAATGCAGGTCAACGTAGAGCGAATGCCACATGGCCTATTCCGCAGGCTTAGCGCTGACAGACGCCTCCTCAGCGCGTTCGCGGCGACATTCTTTCTTGCGGTCATTATCGCCAGCCTATCTCTGAATGTGGGGCAGCAGCGCGTTGGTGCCATCTTATTCATAACTTTCTGGGGCACCGTAATCGTTCTAGGGCTGTTTCTCTACGGCTATCGACGGGCGCTGATCTTGGTGAACCCGGCACAGCAGCTCAAGATGGTCGTTAGGCAGGCCCAGCGTGAGCTGCAAGCGTGGGCGAGACGAGCGAAACGGGCAGCACCGTTATTTTCCGACGGCAGCCAACCGAACCAGAGCGATCCCTATTCGTCCCAACATGACCTGACGCGGGCAGCCTATTTTCAGGTCAATCGTGGATGGACGGAAGGCGCCCAGCGGGGCGTGCGCTATGCTGTATCGTTCGCGCGCCGCTATGCTGAGCAAGGCGACCATGAGGTCAGCGCTGTGGCTATGAACGCAATCGTTGCGATCAACGCTGCCTATATCGAAGCGAAGGGAAAGACCTTCTTTGCCAACCAGCTCATGTTTGACAACCCGCTCACCTCGGACGGTTTTATCAACGATACGCTTGAGCATCTGCGGCAGACGGCGCGTATCGGCGTCACGCGCGGCGATGAACAACAGATCGAACAGACACTGCGGGTGATCGCCAGCCTCGTGCGGGTATATATTTCAATTGACTATGCAAATCCCCATGCATCGAACACTCACGCCCATCTGGCGGCCGGATATCTCTCAGGGGAAGTCGAGCGGATTGTTCCGCACAACATGCCGGACGTCCTCATGGAAGGCGTGAGGCTTATGGGACAATGCGCCGAAATGCTGCTCGCAATGGAAGGTCCGCAGGGCATAGCGACTGTGGTGCAGAAGATCGGCATAGTCTCGTGCGTCGGGGCCGCGCGCGAGGACTACCGGCCCGTCACGTCCACCGGAGTTGAACAGCTCGCTCGCCTCAGTTTCGAGCTGTTGCAGACAAACAAAAGGGAGGTTCAGTTTGCAGCTCAAGGCATCCGAGAAACTGTGAAGCTGATCGCCAAGTTGTTCATGGCCCTGCCGGACACGCCGTTGATGAGCATCCACAGCGCATATCTCGCCCCCTACTACTCGGCGACAAGCACACAAGGGCTCGCTGTGAGGCTCTCCCAACTCGTCAACTTGGTCGCGGATGCCCCTGAGGGCGATCTGAATGCGCGGCAGGTTATAGTAAATTTCGAGGAATGGGCCGACGGGATGTATCAAACCGAGAAGGACCTTCTCCTCTACGCCATCGAAAAACGATCGCAGTTCACGTTCGACATGATCAACTGGATCACGACGGTCACTACGATGCTCATTGCCTTATCGAATGCCGCCGCTTGTGATGTTCATGCACAGGAGAAACTGCGCAAACACGCCGCCTGGCTGATCGCGGTCTTGTCTTGGGTGCCCGACGACGAAGAAACCGTAAAATTCGTCGAGATTTTTCAGATGACTGAAACGCTATTTAAAGCTGCAGTGGATGCGCGCAGACGTGGTTGCCCAGAGCTTGCCGAGGACATCGACAAAATCCTTTTATCCTGGACGTTCAAGGCTGGCCGTTACCAGACAGGCTGGGCGACTCTGGAAAAGTCAGTCTACGCACTCGCGACACTCGCGCTTCTGGCTAACGACGCCGAAGCAGAGGCCCAGCTAAAGAAAAAAATAAATTCCCGCATGAAAGCTGGCGGCCTGCCTGACAAAGAACTTCGTGATAGCGCGGCCTTGAAAATTCGTGGGCGCGCCGCCTCGTTGTACCGTAACGGTCATTGGTCGTCGGCGATCGAACATGGCATGGCGCAGTCCGACCACCAGAGGTTACAGCCCCTTCTTGAAGAAATCGCAGACATCATTTCACCTGAAACAATGGGGCAAGCTGCCAATGTCGGCATTTATTGAATGCAAACCAAGGCATCTTACCCACACAGCAGACCTTTGAGTATCGAGCAGCGAACGCCCGCTTTCCGCCCATGGTGTTGACGTAGACATCGGTTGTTGTGACGGGCGCCTGACAATTTCTCCGACGCTGATATCGGTTCCGTATCGTCGCGACAGCTTGCGTCGGCTTCATGGTCTTCATCGGAGTCCTGCCTGCAAAGCCACCGCAACAGTGCCTCCGACTCGCTGGCCGCCTGCGCCTCCTTCACGATCTTCCCATGCTCGCTGATCATGCAGATCGCGGTCTTCTCCAGCGACACATCCAGCCCAACAAACAGCCTCATCCCGCAGTCTGCCCGATGGATCCAATACGGGAATGGCGCCAGCTTGCCCTCGGTTTTGCAACGGCAGCGGGCGGGTCGCGGCGCAGGCCCCGTTACGGCATCTCATACAGGGAGAGCACAACGGCTCTCCGCCAGATCCGCGCCTTCATGCCACGAACCGCGCATCCCCTCCATACGCGAAAGGCGCCGGAGCATCTGCCCCGGCGCCTCTATCACCGTTTGTCAGAGAGCAGTCCAAGGGCGCCAGGCGATACGTTTCGCCCTTGACACCCCTTGCGCAGGCTTATGCTTTCGTTTGCGCATTCATCTGCTTTCTCTGACTACATCCGCGCGCCTTTTTCTTTAGCCGCATTTGGAATGGCCGCAATCGGCGCAGGTCATGCAGCCTTCGACCTTGCGCATCGCATAGGAGCCACAAGAGGGGCAGGCCGGGCCGCGCGGGGCCTCGCCCATTTGCATCACCTCGGCACGCGGGTCGCTTTTCAGCCCCATCCCCTCGCCTGCAATGAAGCCCGTGGCGATCAGGTGCCGTTCGATCACCCCGCCAATCGCAGCGAGGATCGAGGGTATATATTGCCCCTGCATCCAGGCGCCGCCGCGCGGATCGAAGACGGCCTTCAGTTCTTCGACCACGAAGCTGACATCGCCACCGCGCCGGAACACCGCCGAAATCATCCGGGTAAGCGCCACGGTCCAGGCGAAATGCTCCATGTTCTTGGAGTTGATGAACACTTCGAACGGGCGGCGATGCTCGCCCTGCACGATGTCATTCACGGTAATATAGATCGCATGCTCTGAACCGGGCCATTTCAGCTTGTAGGTCGCACCTTCCAGTGCGGCGGGCCGGTCCAGCGGTTCGGTCAGATAAACGACCTCGGCCCCGCTATCGGCCTCGGGCGCTTTTTCCGAGCTTTCCGAGACGGTCAGGACCGAGCCGGTCACGTCATTCGGGCGGTAGGTCGTGCAGCCTTTGCAGCCCGTTTCATAGGCCGCCATATAGACATCTTTGAACGCATCGAAGGAAATATCGACCGGGCAGTTGATCGTTTTCGAAATACTCGAATCGATCCATTTCTGCGCGGCGGCCTGCATTTTCACATGGTCCATCGGCGCCAGCGTCTGGGCGTTTACAAAGTGATCGGGCAGGGGGGCATCGCCCTTCAGGTCGCGCCACATTTGCACGGCGTAATCGACCACCTCTTCCTCGGTCCGGCTGCCGTCTTTTTGCAGCACCTTGCGGCTATAGGCATAGGCGAAGACCGGCTCGATGCCAGACGACACGTTGCCCGCGTAAAGCGAGATCGTGCCGGTGGGCGCGATCGAGGTCAAAAGCGCATTGCGAATGCCGTGGGTGGCGATCGCCTCGCGCACATCCTCATCCATCTGCATCATATTGCC
The DNA here is from genome assembly GCF_020023995.1 of Rhodobacter sp. TJ_12. Taxonomy (GTDB): domain Bacteria; phylum Pseudomonadota; class Alphaproteobacteria; order Rhodobacterales; family Rhodobacteraceae; genus Rhodobacter. Next base: position 33,372 of record NZ_NRRD01000009.1, read on the forward strand.
GGAGGCCAGATAGTTCTTGGCATCGAACAGCGGGAAGGCGCCCTTTTCCTGCGCCAGATCGACCGAGGCCAGATAGGACGCCCGCGCGATCAGCTTCATCCAGGCTTCGGTCTGTGCGGCAGCCTCATCCGAACCATAGCGCAGCCCCAGCATCAAAAGCGCATCGGCAAGGCCCGTCACGCCAAGCCCGATGCGGCGCTTGTTGCGCGCCTCTTCGGCTTGTTGCGGCAGCGGGAAGCGCGAGGCATCCACCACATTATCCATCATCCGCACGGCGGTGCGGACCAACTCATCCAGCGCGGCTTCATCCAGTTTTGCGGCTTCGGTGAAGGGGGCGGTGACAAGCCGTGCAAGGTTGATCGAGCCTAGCAAGCACGCGCCATAGGGCGGCAAGGGTTGCTCGCCACAAGGGTTGGTGGCGCAGATCTGCTCCAGATAATTCAGGTTGTTCATCGCGTTGATCCGGTCGATGAAAATCACCCCCGGTTCGGCGAAATCATAGGTCGCGCGCATGATCTTGTTCCACAGATCGCGCGCTTGGATGGTATGATAGACCTTGCCGCCGAAGGTCAGCTCCCACGGGCCATCGGCTTTGACAGCTTCCATGAAGGCATCGGTGATCAGCACCGAGAGGTTGAACATCCGCAGGCGCGCGGAATCCTGCTTCGCGGTGATAAAGCTTTCGATATCGGGGTGGTCGCAGCGCATCGTCGCCATCATCGCGCCGCGGCGCGAGCCCGCCGACATGATGGTGCGGCACATCGCATCCCAGACATCCATGAACGACAGCGGGCCTGACGCATCGGCGGCCACGCCCTGCACCGCCGCCCCGCGCGGACGAATGGTCGAGAAATCATAGCCGATGCCGCCACCTTGCTGCATCGTCAGCGCGGCTTCTTTCAGCATGTCAAAAATGCCGCCCATCGAATCGGGGATCGTGCCCATGACGAAACAGTTGAACAGCGTGACCGACCGACCGGTGCCAGCCCCCGCCAAAATCCGGCCAGCCGGCAGGAATTTGAAATCTTCAAGCGCGGCGTAAAAACGGTCTTCCCACGCCGCCGCATCGGTCTCGACCGCGGCCAGATCACGCGCCACGCGCCGCCAGCTATCTTCGACAGAGGCATCGACAGGCGTGCCATCGGCCTCTTTCAGGCGGTATTTCATGTCCCAGATTTGTTCAGCGATGGGGGCGGCAAAACGGCTCATCGGGGCGTCCTTGGCTGGCGGGAAGGCGTTTACGATAGGGTGGCGGTGCTCGTGTGGCAAGGTCGGAGACCCGGCGTTGCCCTTGGCGAGGCGCCCCTATATTGTGGATCGTCCGAAGGGGAAAGACGAAATGACGGAATCCGCAAGCGAAGCGCTGCATATCCTGAAACTCTGTGTCGGTGCGGAAAGCGTCGAGGACCTGATTGCATGGCAAAAGGCGCATTTTGGTAATGGATCGGCGGTCCATATCACCCGGATGTGGCCTAAGCGCGCGGAAGAAGTGCTGGCGGGCGGCTCGCTTTACTGGGTGATCAAGGGGGTGATTCTCGCCCGGCAGCGCATTTTGGAGCTGCAACCCGTCACCGGGGCCGATGGGGTGACGCGCTGTGCCTTCGTGCTCGACAAGAACGTGATCCGCACCGAAGCGGTGCCGCGCCGCCCGTTTCAGGGGTGGCGCTATTTCCCGGCCAGTGATGCCCCGCCCGATCTGCGCAAAAGCGCCGCGCGAGAAGAGCCGTTGCCGCGTGAATTGCAGGCCATGTTGTCCGAGATTGGGTTGCGCTAGGCCCGCGCGACGGATTTGCGGCGCCCTTCCAGCAGCCACGCCCAAAGGCTGAACCCGGCCGCCAGAACGAGCCATGCCCAACCGGGCAAAAGCGCGTTCAGGCGGATATCGGTCACGTCATAAACGTCGCGTGGGGTGATGCCGATCCAGCCACGTCCGGACGCAGGCGCGCCCGGACGCACCTGCCGCAGCGTGGGCAGCCCATCCTCCACCGCCATATCCGCCCCGCCTGTCGCGGCGAGCAGCGGCGCCAAAGCCGCGCCAGAGGCCACGGGGCTTTCAAACTCCTTGGGGCTGGCGGGGCCAAGCGCCACGACCCGCTCCAGATCGTCTTGCTTCAGCCGGTAAAGCCCGGCACCGGGGGCTTGCCACGTATCGCTGAACCGGCCCGGCTCGACCTCGGGCAGGGTCAATTCCTCGGTGTTCCCTTCGGGGCCGGCAATGATCAGCGGGCCGACCGTGTCTTTCATCGTGCGTCGGGTGACCGTCAGGTCCAGCGTGCCGGGGCGCACCTCTGCCTGAAGCGCCTCTTCTTCCAGATCGGGTTCTTTCATCGCCCAATGCGCGATCCGGCGCAGCAGTTCGAGTTGCGGCCCCCCGCCTTCAAAGCCGCGATCCCACAACCACGAATGATCCGACCCCAAAAGCGCGACGCGCCCTTCGCCCGCACGCGACAGCACCAAAAGCGGCGACCCTTGCAGCCCCTGCATCACCACCTGCCCGGTGGCCCCAGACAGCGCGATCTGGCGCAGCCAGCGGCCCCAATGCGGCTCCTGTGGTGCCCCTTCGACCGGTGGCGCGCCCTCAAGCCCAGCGGTGACCGGATGGCGCAGGCCAAGTTCGGTTGGCCGGGGCAAGAAGCCTTCGGAAAATACCTGCCCCGTCGGGCGCGCGGGCAAGATGGTGCCCAAAGGCGTTTGCCACAGGCTTTCCACCGTGGCGAATTCAGGTCCGGCAGACACAAGAATCGCACCGCCGCGTTCGACATAAGCGCGGATGTTTTCGAAATAGGCGGCGGGTAAAATGCCCCGCGCGGCGTAGCGGTCAAAGATGATCAGATCGAATTCGTCGATCTTATCCATGAACAGTTCCTGCGTCGGGAAGGCGATTAGCGAAAGCTCGGAGACCGGCGTGCCATCATGCTTTTCGGTCGGGCGCAGGATGGTGAAATGCACCAGATCGACCCCGGCATCGGATTTCAGCAGATTGCGCCACGTGCGTTCCCCCGCATGCGGCTGGCCCGACACCAAAAGCACCCGCAGCCGGTCGCGCACGCCATTGATCTGCACCACGGCGGCATTATTGCGGGTGGTCAATTCGCCCGGCGTCGGGGCAAGCGTGAACTGCACCACATTCTGCCCGCCATGTTTCAACACAAGCGGCAATTCCAGATTTTGTCCCACCTCGACCGTATATTGCTGCGGATCGCCGCCATCGATGGCGATGGTCAGCACAGCCAGTTGCCCAGCCGCGGCAGGCACCGCGCCGCTGTCTTCGATCCGCAGCCGGATCACCGTTTCTTCGCCGATGATGCCAAAGGCGGGGGCGGTTTCGATGAACAGCCGCCGATCCCAATCGCTGGCACGACCGGTGCGCAGCAAATGCAGCGGCGCGGGCGGATCGGGCAAAGCCTCGGGGTCGTGCAGCCGCCCGTCCGAGATCACGATGACCCCGGCCACGCGCCCGCGTGGCTCTGCGGCCAAGGCCTCGGTCAGCGTGCTGCCCAAAAGTGTGCCCGCATTGCCCGGATCATCGGGCACAGTGGCGCGCCGCAATTCGGTGTTGGGCAGCGCGGTGATCTGCGCCGCCATTCCCGCAAGGGCCGCTTCAGTCTGATCCGCACGATCCGCGATCTGTTGCGAGGCAGAGCGGTCATCGATCAAAAGCACGATATCCGACAGCGGCGTGCGCTCTTCGGTCTGAAGCGCGGGTTGGGCCAGCGCCGCCAACAGCGCCGCCACCGCCAGCGCGCGCAGCGCCCAGCCCGCAAGCCCACGCCACAGCGCAATCCCCAGTAAGATCAACGCCAGAGCTGCGATCCCCGCCAGAACGGGCCAAGGGAGCATTGGCGCAAAGGTGATCGTGCCGCCCATCATTGCCCCAGCCTTTCCAAAAGCGCGGGCACATGCACCTGATCGGATTTGTAATTGCCGGTCAGCACATGCATCACAAGGTTGACGCCAAAGCGCCAAGAAATCTCGCGCTGTCGCTCGCCCGCCGAGCCGCGCCCGACCGGAAACATCGGCTGGCCGGTGTCGTCTACTGCCCAAGCGGCGGCCCAGTCATTGCCGCCAATCACCACCGGGGTCACCCCGTCATTAAGGTTGCGAAACGGCATCCCCGCGACCTGTTCGGCATCCAAAGGCGCAGCCTCGACCCAGATCGGCCCGTCATAGCGCCCGGGCATGGTTTGCAGCAAGTAGAACGCGCGGGTCAGCACGTGATCGGCGGGCAACGGCGCAAGCGGTGGAATATCAAGCGGCGCGGCCAGAATTTGCAGCCGTTGCCCCGCCTCGGTCGCGGTGCCAAAGCCCGACAGATCGGCGTCGCGCGTGTCAAACAGGATCATCCCGCCCCCGCGCAAAAACCGGTTCAGTTTTGCGTAGCCCATGGGCGAGGGGCTGGGCGAGGCGGCACTGATCGGCCAATAAATCAGGGTGAAAAGTGCAAGATCATCGGTCTCCAGATCCAGCGCCATTGGTGGCGCGGGCTCAACAGTGGTGCGCCGGGTCAAGATCGTGCTGAGGCCGCGCAGCCCGGCCTCGGACACCGCATCCATCTGCGCATCGCCCGAGGGCATATAAGCCAGCACCACATTGTCGGCAGCGGCAATCGCGCGGGCGTCGCTCATAGTGGCGTCTTGCGCGCGGGTGTCGAGCGGGGCAAGCCCCAGCGCCAGCCCGATCAGCACCATGGCGCGGGCGCCGCGCAACCGCCCCGAAAGCGTGAGCGTGGCCAGAATATCAAGCAAGAGCGCCGCAAGGGCTGCGGTCAGAAGCGGCCCTTGCAGCCGAGTCTGGCGCGGGGCCAGATCGCCCTCGACCGTCACCGTTTCGGGCCAGCTTGCCGGGGCGAGTTGCCGCCCCGCCGGCAAAGCATTCAGCGCAAGCACCCGCCCCTCGACCCCGTAAAGGCCGGGCGGCAGCGCCGGTCCGGGCGGGCCTTCGGCCAACGCCTCGCCTGCAACGCCTGCGGCGGCCTCGGCGGTGAAGAGCGCACCAAAGCCATCCAGCCGCTTGAGCGGGGTAAAGACCTGCCCGGCCAGATCTTCGGCTGAGGGCGCGACCGGGCGCGCCAGCACCGAAAGCCGTTCCAGCATTTGCGGAAACAGCCCTGAGAGCGGCAGGTTCGACCATTCGGCATTGGCGGTGACGTGAAACAGCACGATTTCCCCTTGCACAAAGGCTGTTCGGGTCACCAGCGGTGTGCCATCGGCCAGCGCTGCGATGGTATGATCGGGCAAGTCGGGGCCGGGTTCGGCCATCACCTGTTCGCGGACCGTCACCTCGTCGGGCACCACCAGCCCGGCAAAGGGCGATGTCGCGTCAAAGGGGGCGATCCGGCGCGGTTCGCCCCAGCTCATCGTGCCGCCAATCGCGCGCCCGCCTTGACGCAGCATCACCGGCAAAAGCGGGTCATTTCCGGTTTCCGCCGCCGCCAGACGCGGCCCGGCAAAGCGGATCAAAAGCCCGCCCTCTTCAAGCCATTCGGCCAGCCGGTCCGCCTCGGCCACCGCGCCGATGTCGGCCAAGATCACCACATCTGGCTTGGTCGCCAAGGCATCCAGCAGTGTTGCCTCGATCAGATCGGCGCTGGGGGCAAGCGCTTCGCGCAGGTAATGGGTGGGGGCAAGCAGTTCGAGCCCTTCACGCGCGGTGGATCCGGCAATCAGCGCCACCTTGCGCCGTTTTTGCGCATCATCTGTCAAGCTGACCGCCCCGGCGCTGCGTTGGCCTGAGATTTCGAACCGGCTGATCCTGTTGCGCAATTCCGGTGGCAGGTCGAATTCGGCGCGCGCTTCCGTGGTGTTTTCAAGCGTCAGCGGCACCCGCGCCAATTCGCGTTCCACCCCGGCGGGGTCGGTGCCAAAGGCCACCACATCCAGCGCCCGCGCCACGGGGGCCGAGGCCTGAACGGGCAGGTGTAGCAAGCGGCCTTCTACCGTCGCAGCGCCCAGTGCCAACACGGGCGTGGCAGGTTGCCAGACCGCCAGCCGCCCGTGCGCCGAAAGCGCCTGCCGCAGCGGCGCCCGCATTTGCCGCACCAGCCCGTCCGACAGCCATAGCGTGTCAAACCGTCCGGTTGGCAGCACCTGCGCGGGATCAAGCTCCATTGCCGGTTCCCAGGGCTGCGGTTGCAGCCCCGGCAGCCCCCGTTTGAGCGTGCTGGCCTCGGTAAAGGGCGGGGGGCTTGGCGGCGGGTCTGACAGGTTTATCAGCGCCACGGGGCGGCCCGCTGTTGCTGCCTCGTCCAAGGCGCGCGAGATCCGCTCAACCCGGCGTGGCCAATCGCGCGCCGAGGCCCAACTGCCATCCACCACGATCAAAAGCGGCCCTTTTGTTACTGGTTGCGGATCGGGGTTCAGCACCGGTCCGGCAAAGCCAATGATTGCCGCAGCCATCGCCAGCATCCGCAGGGCCAATAGCCACCACGGGGTGCGTTCGGCCTGCGTGTCTGCATCGGGCAGCCCCAAAAGCAGAACCACCCCCGGGAAGCGGCGCCGGATCGGCGCGGGCGGCACGGCACGCAACAGCCACCACAGCGCGGGCAGCGCGGCCAAGCCAAGCAAGATCCAAGGGGCCGTGAAGCCAAGCGGGCCGAGCGTCATCATCGCCGCGCCCCCCCAAGTGCACCATGTAGCCACAAAAGGGCCGCTTGTGCGGGCGCGCCAGTGTGATGGGTGGAAAAGGCCCAGCCCGTGCGCAGCGCCAGCGTTTCCAGCCTGTCGCGCCGTTCGGCAAGCCGGTCGCGGTAGCGCGCGCGCAGCCCGGCTGCCTCGCGCGTTTCAAACTGCACTGCCCCGCCGATCGATGTGAAGATCGTGCGCCCGTCATAGGGAAAGTCTTCCTCGGCCGGGTCCAGCACTTGCAAAAGTGCCCCTTTCACCCCGTGATCGGCCACACCGGTCAGTGCGGTCTCAATCCCTTCGGGCGGGCCAAGGAAGTCGGAAATCAGAACCACTTCGGATTGCGGGGCCACCGCCGTAAGATCAGGCGTGCCATAATCTGTGTCCGCCGTTTCGGAGGTCAGCGCCTGCGCCAAGGTCAAAAGATGCGCCTTGCCCGGGCGGGGCGGGGCAAGCGGGCTGGCCAGCCCGACCCGCTCGCCCGCGCGCAATGCCGAGATGCCAAGCGCCAGCGCCAAAAGCTGCGCGCGGTCACGTTTTTCGGGTCGCGCGGCGCGCCCCGTCGCGGCGCCGGTAAAGCGCATTGACGCCGCCGGATCGACCCAAAGATGTAGCGATTGCGCGGTTTGCATTTCGCGTTCACGAATGAATTGTGTGTCCGACCGGGCCGAGCGGCGCCAATCCACAAAGCGCGCCGCATCGCCCGAATGGGCCGCGCGATATTGCCAAAACTCTTCGCCCGGGCCAGTGCGGCGCCGACCGTGGCCGCCCATCTGTACGGTATTGGCCAGATGTTCCGCCGCAATCAAAAGCGCGGGCAGGGCGGCCGCCTCGGTTTCGGCGGCGCGGCGCATTTCGCGCGCTGCGGCGTCATGCCCCGGATCGCTCACGCAGCATCCTCGGCGGCATCGCCCAGAACTTCGGTCACAACGCGCGCGATTACGGAAGAAAGCGTTTCGCCCCGCGCACGGGCGGCAAAGGTCAGCGCCATGCGGTGGCTGAGCACCGGGCGCGCCAGCGCCGCCACATCGGCAATCGACGGGGCAAGACGCCCGTTCAAAAGCGCGCGCGCCCGTACCGTCAGCATCAGCGCCTGCGCCGCGCGTGGCCCCGGGCCCCAAGCGAGGCTGTCGCGCACCACGGCGCGGGCTTCGGGCTCGCCGGGGCGGCAAGCGCGCACCAAATCCAAGATCGCCTCGATCACCGTATCGCCCACCGGCATGCGCCGCACCAAAGCTTGCGCGGCGATCAGCTCTTCGCTGGAAAAGATCTGCACCGCCGCCGCAGTGTCGACCCCTGTGGTGGCCAGCAAGATATCGCGTTCGGTGGCCCGGGTCGGATAATCGACATCGATCTGCACCAAAAAGCGGTCAAGCTGCGCCTCGGGCAGCGGATAGGTGCCCTCTTGCTCGATCGGGTTTTGCGTGGCCAGCACATGGAAGGGCGGGCCAAGCGGGCGATGCACGCCAGCGACCGTGACTTCACGTTCCTGCATCGCTTGCAGCAATGCCGATTGCGTGCGCGGGCTGGCGCGGTTGATTTCATCGGCCATCAGCAATTGGCAAAAAATCGGCCCTTCCAAAAAGCGAAAGGCCCTACTGCCATCGGCGGCGGTTTCCAGCACTTCGGACCCCAGAATATCGGCGGGCATCAGATCGGGGGTGAACTGAATGCGCGCGGGCGCAAGGCCCATCACCGTGGCAAGCGTGTCCACCAGCATCGTCTTGCCCAGCCCCGGCAGACCGACCAAAAGCGCATGCCCGCCCGACAGCATGGCGGACAGTGTCAACTCCACCACCCTTTCTTGCCCGATGAAACGACGGTTCACCGAGGCCCGCGCCGAGGCGAGCTTCGCGCCGAGGCGGTCGATATCGGCGACGAGGGTTTCGGTCTCACTCATGACAGGGCTCCGGTTGCGCGTTAGGATCAGGAAAACATGTAACTGCCCTTTCCCCAACCGCAAAGAGCCGATGACCGAGCGATCCGACCCACAAAACACCGTGAAGCCCCCCAGCGCCGATGGTTTGGCCAAGGCCGCAAGCGCCGCCACCCAAAAAGGCCCGCCGCCGGTGCATCTGTGGAATCCGCCCTTTTGCGGCGATTTGGATATGGAAATCCGCAAGGATGGGACGTGGTTTTATCAAGGCACGCCCATCGGACGGGAGGCTTTGGTGAAGCTGTTCGCCTCGATCCTGAAGCTGGAAGAGGGGCGCTATTTTCTGGTCACGCCGGTCGAGAAGGTCGGCATCCGGGTGGAAGACGCGCCCTTCATCGCGGTGGATTGTGTGGCCGAGAACGAGGCGCTGACGTTCACCACAAACGTCGGTGACCGCGTGGCTGCCGGGCCGGACAATCCGATCCGGGTTCAATTTGCCGAAGATGGTGAACCGCGGCCCTATGTGCATGTGCGCCGCGGGCTGGAGGCGCGGATCGACCGCAAGACGTTTTATCGGCTGGTCGATCTGGCCAAGCCTGGACCGCATGCAGGCGAAGACTGGCTGGGTTTGACCTCGAACGGGGCCTTTTTCCCGATCACGCGGATGGCGGATCTTTAGATGCGGCTGCGCCTCGCCGCTGATCTGTCAACGCTGTTTCAAGAACTGCCCGAGGCGGCGCGGTTCGGTGCGGCGCAGGCGGCGGGGTTTGGGGGGATCAGCTTGCCCGCCCCCTATGACGGGCCGGTGCAGGATTTGCGCGACCGGCTGGTGATGAACGGTCTTGTGTTAGCGGCGATGCAGGCGCCGCCGCCCAATTACACGGGCGCGCTGCCCGGTTTTGCCGCGACATCGGGCGGGCAGGACAGGTTCCAACGCGATTTCAAGCGCATGACACGCTATGCTGATGTGCTCAAACCCACCGTGGTCGAATTGCGCGCGGGGCCAGACGGCGATCTGGATACTTTGTTGGCGAACCTGCGCTGGGCCTGCGCAGCTGCGCCCAAGCGGGTGTTTGCGATTGCGCCCTATAAAGCGGGCGATTTCCTGTCCGATTATGATCAGGTCGCAAAGGTGCTGGACGCCGTGGCCCAGCCCAACCTGGGCCTTGTGTGCGATAGCTGTGAGGCCGTGCTTTTGGGGGCGCAGCCCTTGGCGCTATGGACCCGCTTTGCCCCGCAGGTGAAGCTGATCCGCCTTGCCGCCGCGCCAGATCGGGCCATGCCGGGCAGCGATGGGATGGATTTGGCTGGGTTTTTAAAACAGGTGTCGAAAGATAAGTTCAAAGGCTGGATCAGCGCGGATTATGTGCCAAAGCTGACCACCGCCGCAGAGTTGGATTGGCTTTCGGTCTTAAAGAAGTGATGTTTGTCAGTTGCTTCAGTCTTTTCTGAAATCAAGAAATCATCCGTGCCAGATCGGCAATATTGCGCGCGCCCATCTTTGCCAGCACCCGCGAGCGGTGCAGTTCCACGGTGCGCATGGCGATGCCAAGGCTTTCGGCAATCTGCTTGTTCATCAGGCCTTCCAGCATCAGCTCCATCACCTCGGCTTCGCGGGCCGACAGGCTGGCCCGGCGTGCCTCGACCGCCTCGCGGGCCTGTGCCTCGGCCAAGCGCCCGGCATGGGCCGCCATCGCCTCTAGCGCGATATCGACGATGTGGTTGTCGTTAAACGGTTTTTCGACAAAGTCAAAAGCGCCCGATTTCAACGCCTCGACCGCAAGCGGCACATCGGCATGCCCGGTCAGAAAGATCACCGGCGGCACGGGCTGTGCGCTTGTCTGAGCCTGTAGCGCATCCAGCAATTGCGGCCCCGACATGCCCTCCATTCGCACATCCAAGATAAGACAGCCGCAATCGTGCAGCGGCCAAGCCTCGAGCACCGCCTCGCCCGAGGGCCAGCCCCGCGCCGCGATCCCGCGTGACGCAAACAGAAAACACAGGCTGTCGCGCAGGCTTTCCTCGTCATCGACGATATGGACGGTGTCGCTCATGCGGGGGCTCCTTCGGGGGATAGCGGCAGGGTCACGGTGAAGGTCGTGCCGCCCTCTGGGCGTGCGCTATGCGACAGCCGCCCATGATGCAATTCGATGATCGACCGGCAGATATTTAACCCCATCCCCATGCCTTCGGATTTGGTCGAGGTGAACGGGTCGAACAGGTTGGGGCTGACCGTTGCGGAAATGCCCGGCCCCCGGTCCATCACCTCCAAAGTCACGGCCAGATCGCTGCGCGCTAGCCGAACCGTCAGATCATTGCCGGTGCGCGGACCCTCGGCCATCGCTTCGATCCCGTTGCGGATCAAGTTTACCAGAACCTGTTCGATCAAGATCCGGTCGGCATTAACAGGCGGAATGCGCCCCTCGGTCAGGCTGGCCAGTTTGATGCGGTTTTCCCGTGCCAGCGGGGCCATCATCGCCATCGCATCCGCCACCACCTCGGGCAGCGCCAGCGGGCCAAGCTGCGGCGTGCGTTTTTTCACGAAATCCTGCACCCGGCGGATGATCTGCCCGGCCCGGCGCGCTTGCGCGGCCATTTTCTCGAACGCTTTTTGCAGCATGGCCAGATCGGGCTCGTCCTTTTCAAAAAGGTTGAGCCCCCCCGCCGCATAAGAGGCGATCGCGGCCAGCGGTTGGTTCAGCTCATGCGCCAGCGTCGAGGCCATCTCGCCCAAGGTGACCAGTCGCCCGGTGCGCGCAAGGCTTTCATCTTGGGCGCGGGCGCGCCGCGCAGCGCCCTTGGCTTCGGTGATATCGATAATAGAGCCCATCCAGCCGTGATGCTTGCCCGCCGCATCAATCAGCGGGGCTTCGTAAACCTGCACCTCGATTTCGGTGCCATCGGCGCGTTTGAAACGCGTTTCAAAGGCTTGTGGCACCGCTGGGCCCTCGGCCAGTTGGCGTTGCCGGGCCAATGTTTCTTCCATCGTGTCGGGCGTCCAATAGGGCATTGGCGAGGCGCGCCCGATCAAATCCGCTGCGCTATGCCCGACCAGTTTGCAAAAGGCCGCGTTCACATAAAGGATGCGCCCGCGCAGATCCTTGGCCCGCATCCCCACTGTCAGGCTTTCTTCCATGGCGCGGCGAAAGGCCATTTCCGCATGCAGCCGTTCTTCGGCACTGCGCCGCCGCATGGCATTGCGGTGCAGCGCAGCCAGCGCCAGAATGGCAAAGACCGACAGCGCCCCAATCGCCGCGATCAGGGCAGAGGGGCCAAAGACCGGCGGCGCATCATAGGCCATGATTTCAAGCGTGGTGCCCGCAAGCGGCGGATCGAAACTGATCCCATGGCGTGGCGCGCGCGCATCAAAGGGGCGACGCGCACGTTCGGCCAAGGTGCCAGAGGCATCGGTGACCCGCACGCCATATTGTTCCGCGATCCACCACGGGATGTGACGTTCAAGCATCATCGGCAAAGAGACAGTCGCGACCACCACCCCGCCATTGGCCGAGATGCGCTGCGCCATCGACACGCGACCTTCCTCCACCGCGCCATAAACCGGGCGCGCGGTAATCGCCCCCGAAGCAAGCAATTGTGCGGCCAGCGCCGCCTCTCCTTGATCTGGGCTTTCGGGCAATGCCGCGACAAGACGTCCATCACGCCCATACCAGCGGATGCCCAGCGTTTCGGGATTGGCGGTGACATGAAGCCGCGCGCGCGCATTCAGCAAATTCTGCGCCGTGCCGCCCGCCGCATCCAGCGCAAGCCGCACAAGCTGGTCTTCATCGACCGACATCTGAAAACGCAAGGTTTGTTCCACCCAAAGCGCATCGGTGGCCAGTTTCGCGCGCGCGCGGGTGGCATCTGCTTGCGCCACAAGGAAAACCAGCGTGCCCACCAGCGCGACCAGGGCCACAATCGCCACCAGCGGGATCAGCGCAAGCAGGTCAATCCGCCGCGGCCCGAGCAATTCGGGCACGGTCCAGATATCCGGCCCGCCGGGGGGCGCTCCGGTTGTGCGATCGGGCTGCGCTGACACGGTCTTTCCTTTCCTCTGACCCATATCACGGATAGCGATTGCGGAAAGCCGCAATAGCGTCGCGCAAGATTATTGCGCAATAAGGCCCGCATTCCGCTGAACCATGCGGACACCGGAGGAGAATCATATGTTGACCCGTCGTATTCTGGGTGCCCTTGCGGGTGCCACTGCCCTCAGCCTTACCCTTGCCGCCCCCGCGGTGGCCGAGCCGATCGTGCTCAAGTTCAGCCATGTCGTTGCCCCCGACACGCCCAAAGGCAAAGGCGCGGCCAAGTTTGAGGAGCTGGCCGAGCTTTACACCGATGGCGCGGTGGATGTGGAGGTCTACCCCAACAGCCAGCTTTACAAAGACAAAGAAGAGCTTGAGGCGCTGCAACTGGGCGCGGTGCAGATGCTGGCGCCCTCGTTGGCGAAATTCGGCCCGCTCGGTGTGCAAGATTTCGAAGTGTTCGATCTGCCGTTCATTTTCCCCAGCTATGAGGCACTGCACAAGGTCACCCAAGGCGACGTTGGCAAGATGCTTTTCGAAAAGCTTGAAGACAAAGGCATTGCCGGTCTGGCCTATTGGGACAACGGTTTCAAAATCATGTCGGCCAACAGCCCGCTGCATGTGCCCGATGATTTCCTGGGCCTGAAAATGCGCATTCAATCCTCGAAAGTGCTTGAGGCGGAAATGAACGCGCTGGGCGCGGTGCCGCAGGTCATGGCCTTCTCGGAAGTCTATCAAGCGCTGCAAACCGGCGTTGTGGATGGCACCGAAAACCCGCCGTCGAACATGTATACCCAGAAGATGAACGAGGTGCAGTCGGATGCGACGCTGTCGTATCATGGCTACCTTGGCTATGCGGTGATCGTGAACAAGCAATTCTGGGACGGCCTGCCCGAAGACGTGCGCGCCGGTCTTGAAAAAGCGATGGCCGAGGCGACCGACTATGCCAACGGCATCGCCAAAGAAGAAAACGACAAAGCGCTGGCCGCGATGATGGAAACCGGCACGACCGAGTTCCACGAGTTGACCGACGATGAACGCGCCCAGTGGATCGAGGTTCTGGCCCCGGTCCATGACGAAATGGCGGACCGGATCGGCGCGGACACCATCGCCGCCGTGAAAGCCGCAACAGCCGAATAAACCACCACTCACCGGGGCGGCCCTTTACGGGGCCGCCCTTTCCCATGACTTAGCCTGACGGGGGCCGCCATGATGCGCATCCTCGACCGGGCCGAAGAAGTGCTGATCGCCGTGCTGATTGCGACGGCGACCGTGCTCATCTTTGCCTCGGTTACACACCGCTTCGCTCTTGGCTTCATTGCCGATTTCGTTCGTTACTTCCGCGTGCATGACATGCCCGATGCGGCAGCCATGGCCAAAAGTGCCTATCTTGGATTGCGCAACATCAATCTGGTTTGGGCGCAGGAGTTGACGATTATCCTGTTCGTCTGGATGGCGAAATTCGGCGCGGCCTATGGGGTGCGCACTGGCATCCACGTCGGCATTGACGTGCTGATCAACCGGCTGGATGCAACGAAGCGCAAATTCTTCATCCTGTTCGGGCTGTCCGCCGGCGCACTTTTCACCGGAATTATCGCGGTTCTGGGCGCGAATTTCGTCAACCACATGTATCACGCCTCGTCGATCTCGCCTGATCTCGAACTGCCGATGTGGCTTGTCTACCTCGCCATTCCGCTGGGCTCTTCGTTGATGTGTTTTCGCTTTTTGCAGGTGGCGGTCAGTTTCGCGCGCACCGGGGAATTGCCGCATCACGACCACGGCCATGTCGATGGGGTCGATGTCGAAGACGAGGGGATCGATGAGCTGGGCGATGCCTATCTGCATTCGCCGCTAACGCCCCGCGACCTTGTCGAAAAAGAAAAGGACAAGTGAGATGAGCGCTTTGATCATTTTCGGGCTGCTGATCGCCCTGATGCTGACCGGCATGCCAATCTCGATTTCGCTTGGCCTGACGGTGCTGACCTTCCTGTTCACCATGACCGAGGTGCCGATCGATACCGTGGCGCTGAAGCTGTTCACCGGGATTGAGAAATTCGAGATCATGGCGATCCCGTTCTTCATTCTGGCAGGCAACTTCCTCACCCACGGCGGCGTGGCGAAGCGGATGATCAATTTTGCCACCGCCTCGGTGGGGCACTGGCATGGTGGTCTGGCGTTGGCGGGCGTGTTTGCTTGTGCGCTGTTTGCTGCGGTGTCCGGGTCGTCCCCGGCGACGGTGGTCGCCATCGGCTCGGTGATCTTGCCCGCCATGGTGGCGCAAGGTTTCCCCAAGCAATTCGGCGCGGGCGTCATCACCACGTCGGGCGCGCTCGGCATTTTGATCCCGCCCTCGATCGTGATGGTGATGTATGCGGTCGCCACCTCTGGCATGCTGGTCGAAGGGCCAAATGGCGAGGTGGTCGATGCCGCCTCGGTCGGTGAATTGTTCATCGCAGGCGTGGTGCCCGGCGCGATGCTCGCGGGCTTTCTGGCCTTCACCACATGGTATCGGGCGCGCAAGAACAACTATCCGCGTCTGCCTAAGGCCAGCTTCCGCGAGCGTTGGACCGCGTTTCGCGAGGCCATGTGGGGATTGTTGCTGATCATCGTCGTGATCGGCGGGATCTATGCAGGCATCTTTACCCCGACTGAGGCAGCGGCGATGAGCGCGGTCTATGCTTTCGTCATCTCCGTCTTCGTCTACAAAGACCTGACCTTGCGCGACGTGCCGCGCGTGCTGCTGGCTTCGGCCAACATGTCGGCGATGCTGCTTTATATCATCACCAATGCGGTGCTGTTCTCCTTCTTGATGACGCATGAGGGCATCCCCCAAGCGTTGGGCAACTGGATGGTGGAAGCCGGGCTGAACTGGTGGATGTTCCTGATCATCGTCAACGTGCTGCTGTTGGCGGCGGGCAACTTCATGGAGCCCTCGTCCATCGTGCTGATCATGGCACCGATCCTGTTCCCGGTCGCGGTCCGGCTGGGCATTGACCCGGTGCATTTCGGCATCATGATCGTTGTGAACATGGAAGTTGGTATGTGTCACCCGCCGGTGGGGCTGAACCTCTATGTGGCGAGCGGCATCACCAAGATGGGTATTACCGAACTGACGGTGGCGGTCTGGCCGTGGCTTTTGACGATGCTGGTTTTCTTGGTGCTTATCACCTATGTGCCGGCAATCACGCTGACGCTTCCGGGGCTTTTGGGCATGTAGCCTTCCCCGAAGCACCAAACAAACAGGCGCCGCGTTCGGGCAACCGGGCGCGGCGTTTTCTTGCTGAGGCTTTCCCAATATCACAGGGCTGATCGGCGGCCGAAACTGCGCCGAAATGCGCGTGGCCCGGCGCGCCGGGGCTGGTATGGTGGCGCCGAAACGGAAGGACCAGACCATGACCCCTCAGCCCCTTACCCCGATGCGTTATCGAACCTTGCTTCTGGGGGGCACCGGCACCATCGGCCGCGCCACGGCGCAGGCCCTGTTGGCGGCGGGGCATGGGGTGACGGCGCTGGTGCGCCCGGGCACCGATCCGGCGCTTTTGCCTGGCTGCACGCTGGTTGAGGGCGATGTGACCGCACCCGGCACGGTCGAGAACCTGCTTGCCGCGCAACCCCATGCGGCCATCGTCTCCTGCCTTGCCAGCCGTACGGGCGCGCCCGAAGATGCATGGAACATCGATCACCGGGCGCATTCGCTGGCGCTGGAAGCGGCGCTTGAAACACGGGTGCAGCGGTTCGTTTTGTTATCGGCCATTTGCGTGCAAAAACCGTATCTGGAGTTTCAAAAGGCCAAGATCGCCTTTGAATCGCAATTGCGTGCCTCGCCGCTGCATTGGTCCATCGTGCGGCCCACCGCCTTTTTCAAATCGCTGTCGGGGCAAGTGCCGCGGGTGCAGGCGGGCAAGCCGTTTTTGGTGTTCGGCGATGGCAAGCGCACGGCGTGCAAGCCGATTTCCGATGCCGATCTGGGCCGGTTTATCGCGTCTTGCCTGACCGACCCCGAAAAGGACCGCAAGATCCTGCCCATCGGCGGCCCGGGCCCGGCGATCACGCCCCTTGATCAGGCGGCGATGCTGGAACGGTTGACCGGCCAGCCCGTCAAGATCAAGCATGTGCCCTTTGCGCTGATGGATGGCATCGTCGGGCTTTTGTGGGGGTTGGGGAAGATCGCGCCAAAATTCAAAGCCAAGGCCGAGCTTGCCAAGATCGGGCGCTATTACGCCTCTGAAAGCATGTTGCTGTGGAACCCCGAAACACGCCGCTACGATGCCGATGCGACGCCCGAATACGGCACCGACCGGCTGGAGGACCACTTCGCCGCCATGCTGCGGGGCGAAGTGGGCGATGATCGCGGCGATCACGCGATCTTTTAACCTCACGCTTTGGTGCGCCGAAGTGACGTGACAGCTTGTCGCGCCGTGCTACCTTCGCACAACCGCCCCTCCCTTGGGGCGGCGATGAGTGGAGGAACCCATGCAACGGCGTCAATTCCTGATCACGTCCTGCCTTGCCGCGCTGTTTGGCGGCGCGCGCGGCGCAACGGCAGAAGGCAGCTTTCCCGTCAGCTACAGCGACGCGGAATGGAAAGACCGTCTGACGCCGGATCAATATGCGATCTTGCGCAAACATGGCACCGAATACCCGTTCACCAGCCCGCTATTGAAAGAACATCGCAAGGGCGTCTTTGCCTGTGCGGGCTGTGAACAGGAACTCTTTTCCTCTGACACGAAATACGAAAGCGGGACCGGTTGGCCCAGCTTTTGGCAGCCGATTTCGGAAACGGCTGTGGGCGAAAAGGTGGATCGCAGCCTTGGCATGACCCGGACCGAAGTGCATTGCGCGCGCTGCGGCGGCCATCTGGGGCATGTGTTCAACGACGGCCCGCCGCCGACGGGGCTGCGCTATTGCATGAATGGGGTCGCGATGACCTTTCAACCGGTCGAGGTCTAAGCCATGACGCTGGCCTTGCTTGCTTATCTAGGCGGGGTGCTGACCATCCTCAGCCCCTGTATCTTGCCGGTTTTGCCCTTTGTTTTTGCCCGTGCGGGTTTGTCTTTCTGGCGCGGTCCCGCTCCGATGCTGGTGGGGATGGCGCTGGCTTTTGCGGCGGTCGCGACATTGGCGGCTGTGGGCGGGGGCTGGGCAATCGCGGCGAACCAATGGGGGCGCTGGATCGCGCTGGCCTTGCTGGCGGCTTTTGGGCTGATGCTGCTTCTTCCGGGGCTGGCAGATCGGCTGTCGCGCCCCGTTGTGGCGCTGGGCAATCGGCTGTCGACGCAGGCCGATGCGCAGCCCTCGGTCGTCGGTTCGGCGCTTTTGGGGGGGGCGACCGGGCTTTTGTGGGCGCCCTGCGCCGGGCCGATTTTGGGGCTGATCCTGACCGGCGCGGCACTGAATGGGGCAAGCCTTGGCACCTCGGCGCTGCTATTGGCCTATGCGCTTGGGGCGGCGACCGCGCTGGGGGTTGCGGCCTTTGCCGGGGGCAAGGTCTTTGCCTTTCTGAAACGGGGTCTTGGGGTTGGCGAAGGGCTGCGCCGCGCGCTGGGCGTTGCGGTCCTGGCGGGCGTTGCGGCAATTGCGCTTGGGCTTGATCGGGGTGTGTTGACCAACCTCTCGATCGCCTCGACCAACCGGCTGGAGGCCGGTTTGATCGAACAACTGGGGGCGCAGGACGCCGCTTCGGTCGTGATGCCCGACGCAGGCCCGGCGATGGCGGGCGGCCCGGCCATGATGGCGGCGGACCCCGCAATGACGGGCGGTCCGGCCATGACGGGCCCCGCGATGACTGGACCTGCGATGACGGGCGGGCCCGCCATGATGATGGCCGCCGATCCGGCGATGGTGGGCACGGGCGCCGCGACCTTGCCGATTGAGGGGCAGATGCCGCCGCTTGCGGGCGCGGTTCAATGGATGAATTCGGAACCGCTCAGCACCGAAGATTTGCGCGGCAAGGTCGTACTGATCGATTTTTGGACCTATTCCTGCATCAACTGCCTGCGCGCGATCCCCTATGTCAAAGCCTGGGCCGAAACCTATGGACCGCAGGGGCTTGTGGTGGTTGGCGTGCATGCCCCCGAATTCGCGTTTGAGAAAAATCCGCGCAATGTCGCCCGAGCGGTCAAGGATCTAGGGATCGCTTATCCCGTCGCGCTGGATAATGACTATGCGATCTGGCGCGCCTTCCAAAACCGCTTTTGGCCCGCGCATTACTTCATCGATGTCGAGGGGCGTATTCGCCATCACCATTTCGGCGAAGGGGGGTATGCAGAGTCAGAACAGGTGATCCAACAGCTTCTGGCGGAAGCTGGGCTTAGCAAGGTCGCGCTGCCGCCTGCCGAGGTGACGGGCCGCGGCGTTTCCGCACCGGCAGATATGGCCGACGTGCTGTCGCCTGAAACCTATCTGGGCCATGCCCGTGCGGCCAATAACTTCAACGCCGAAGGTTTGGTGGCAGAGGTGGCGCATGACTACACCGCCGCCACCGATCTGCGGTTGAATGAATGGAGCCTTGGGGGACGTTGGACCGTGGGCGAAGAGGCGGCGCGGCTTGTCAGCGCCCAAGGGGCGATCAACTTTCGCTTCCATGCGCGCGATGTGCATCTGGTTCTTTCCCCCGGGGTGGCAGCAAAGCCCGTGCCCTTCACCGTGACGATCGACGGCCAACCCCCCGGGCCGGATGCAGGACTGGATGTCGATGCCGAGGGGCGCGGCACGGTCACGACCGACCGGCTCTATCAGCTTTACCGCGCCAAGGGGGCGGTGGGCGAGCATCTGTTTGAAATCCGCTTTGACCATCCCGGCGTCGAAGCCTTTGCCTTCACCTTCGGATAATGGAGCCCGTGATGAAAAGCTCGATCCTTGCCCTTGCTCTGATCTTGTCGCTGGGCCAGCCCGCGCTGGCGAATGAGGGCATCAAAATCCCCGCGCCGACCGCCAGCATCCCCGAGACGGGGCCGCAAACAGCGATTTTCGCGGGGGGCTGCTTTTGGGGGGTGCAGGGCGTGTTTCAGCACACCAAGGGGGTGATTTCCGCCACCTCGGGCTATGCGGGGGGCGCGGCGCGCACCGCCGATTACAGACAGGTCAGCCGCGGACAGACCGCCCATGCCGAGGCGGTGCAGGTCGTCTATGATCCGGCACAGGTCAGCTATGGGGACCTGTTGCAGGTGTTTTTCTCGGTCGCGCATGATCCGACACAACTGAACCGCCAAGGGCCGGACCGGGGCACGCAATATCGCTCTGCCCTGTTTCCGCTGACCACGGATCAGGAAAAACTGGCCAAGGCCTATATCGGCGAGCTTAACCGTGCGCGGGTCTATGACGCGGCCATCGTGACCAAGCTGGAAGGTGCGCAGCCGTTTTACCCGGCAGAGGCCTATCATCAGAACTTCATGAGCCGAAACCCGACGCATCCTTACATCGTGCAAGAGGATCTGCCCAAGATCGAGGCGTTGCGCGCCCTGTTTCCCGATAGCTTTCGCGCAGAGCCGGTTTTGTTGCCGCTGACGCATTGAACGCCATCGGATTTGCGGTCCGGGTTTGACTATGGTCAACCTCGTTCAGGATGGTTCGTGCGAGTAAGGGCGCGACAGACAAGACGAGAGGGCCGATGGAATCCGCACCCAAGACCGCTGCCTCCGAGACGGCCGCCCAATGCCCCTTTGCGCATCGCCGTCCGGTCAAGCCGCCGCCGCGCCCCGAAAAAGTAGGTGTGCGCGACTTCTTCCGGCTGGTGCGGCAAGATATTCTGGCGGTGCAGCCCAAGCGGCTTTTCCATGCCTGGATGGCCGAATTCCGTTCGCCCTTTTTCAACTCCTATCTGTGCAATGATCCCGATCTGGTCGACCTTGTGCTGACCCGGCGGCCCGATGATTTCCCGAAATCTTTGCGGCTGTTCGAGGGGCTGACGCCGCTTTTGGGCCATTCGATCTTCATCACCAATGGCCCGGAATGGGAACGCCAGCGCCGGATCATCGACCCCGCATTTGATGGTGGGCGCACCAAGGAAGTGCTGCCCGCGATGTGGGATGCCGCCGCATCTTGTGTGGAGCGGATGCGCCCGCTGGCCGATGGCCGCCCCGTGGATGTGGAAGGGCAGGCCAGCCATGTCGCGCTGGATGTGATCTTTCGCACGCTGTTTTCGATCCCGGTGGAACATGCCACGGCGAATGCGGTCTTTGATGCGTTTCGCGCGCACCAAGCCTCGCGCCCGATGGTGAACACGGGCACGCTGTTTAACCTGCCGCGTTGGCTGCCGAAGCTGCGCTTTGGTGCGACCACGAAAACCGCCAAGCAAATTCGCGGCTTTATCACCAGCCTTGTCGAGGCGCGCGCGGCGGAAATCGCCGCGGGCACCGCGCCCGATGATTTGGCCACGCGGATCATGACGACGCCCGATCCGGAAGACGGCAAATGCTTCACGCCCGAGGAAATGGTCGATCAGGTCGGCATCTTCCTGTTGGCGGGGCATGAAACCGGCGCGGCGGCGCTGGCGTGGTCGCTTTACCTGATGGCACTTTATCCTGAGTGGCAAGACAAGCTTGCCGCCGAGGCGCAGGAGGTGATCGACCCCGAGACAATCTATGCCTCTTCGGTGTCGCGGCTGAAGCTGTGCCGGGCGGTGTTCCGCGAATCTATGCGGCTTTACCCGCCGGTGCCGATGTATTTGCGCGAAACCGTGCAAGAAGAGGAATTCCGGGGGCGCAAGGTCGATAAAGGTTCGCTTGTCGTGGTCAGCCCGTGGCACTTGCACCGCCACGAACGAATTTGGAAGAACCCCGACGATTTCGACCCGACCCGTTGGGACACGCCCGAGGGGCGCGAAAGCTCGCGTCTGTCCTATATCCCGTTTTCGGCGGGGCCGCGTGTGTGCCCCGGTGCCGGGTTTGCGATGGCCGAGGGGCCGCTTTTGCTGGCGATGATCTTGCGCAATTACAAAGTGCATATGATCGAGGGGCGCGAGCCGATGCCGGTGGCGCAGTTGACCGTGCGTGGCAAGGATGGGATCTGGCTTGGCCTGACCCCGCGCGCCGTCCCTGCGCAAAATGCCAAGGCCAAGGCGGAAAACAAGCAAAGCGAACCGGCCTAAAGCAGGCGGCGCAGTTTTAGGAAACTGAGAATGCCAAGCGCCGATCGGGGCTCCGATGGCGCCCTGATGCTTGTTGGCTTTACAGGGAAATCTTTTGCGATCAGCGCAGGCGCTGCACCAAGAGCCGCAACTCGTTTTGTTCGGCTGCGCTCGGCGGGGGCATATCCTCGCCCATGCTGCGGATCCAGACCTCGCGCCCGGAGAAGCGGTAGGTTCCGTCTTCTTCAAGCCGCTTGATCAGGCGCGACATGGTCTCGCGTTGCACCCCGATCAGATCGGCAAGATCCGACCGTGTCATGGGCAGGTGCATATGCAGGCCATCGCCCTCGGGGGCGCCATGCCTTGCCATCAGCCAAGACAGCAGTTTGGCAAGCCGGTCCTTGTTGGAGGTGGTCGCCGCCGCGATGATCCGGGTATGGGATCGGTCAATCTCGGCCACCGCGCGCACCATCAGCCGCTCCAAGATCGCCGGGTGGTTGCGGATCAATTTTTCGGCGCTTATCCGCGCGACGGTGCAGACCCGCGCGGGCATCAGGGCGCGCGCTTCGGTTTGATGTTCCCCTTGGCTGAGGAACGAGCGAAAGCCGATGATCTCGCCGGGATAGGCCAGCCGCATCAGGGTCGAGGATCCGTCGGCGTTATGGCTGCGCAGCGCAAACAGGCCCTTGGAAACGCAAAAGACACCGCGGTTCGGGGCACCTTGCTCAAACAGCACTTCGCCTTGCGCCACTTCGCGCCGCGAAAAGCCGTTGGCCAGCTGCGATACCGACCCGAGCCCGACCGGATGCCAGAGGCTCTTTTCATAAAAGATACACCGCCCACAGGGATGATGGGGCGGCTCGAACGTGTCGGTCATGCCCGCGGACCTTTCGGCAACCACATGAATGTTCATAGCGCCATCGGCAGATGCGCGCGAGTGCGACCCATGGTATCACCCGGAAAACTGGGCTTGTCAGATGTGAGGCCTGTCACTGACAGGGCAAAATCGCCCCCCGATACCGACACGATTGCGACCAAGATACGGAGCGAGAGATGACCGACGAACCCGCCAGCGCTCCGCAACCGGTGCTGCCGCCCAAGCCGGCAGCGCGCCAGGGCAAGGTGTCGCTGCGCCAATATCTCAAGCTTTTTCAGCGCGATATTTTGTCGGCGCAGCCCGCGCATCTGTATCGGGCTTGGATGGCGGAAATGCGTACGCCGTTCTTTCGCTCCTTTCTGTGCAATGAGCCCGATTTGGTGCATCGCGTCCTGCGCGGCTCTGCCCGCGATTTTCCGAAATCTGAACGTATCCGCATGGGGCTGAAGCCGCTGTTGCGCGATAGCGTCTTCATCACCAATGGGGATATGTGGGAACATCAGCGCCGCATCATCGACCCGGCCTTTGAAGGCGGGCGGCTGCGCGAAGTGTTTACGGCCATGTGGGCCAGCGGCGTCGCGGCGGTGGAGCGGCTGAGCGGCGTGGCGGATGGCACCCCGCATGAGATCGAGGCCGAAACGAGCCATGTGGCGATGGATGTGATCTTTCGCACGATGTTCTCGATGCCGATTGAACATGAGATCGCCCAAGCCGCGTTTGACGGATTCCGGGCGCACCAAGCCGCGCATCCGGTGGCAAACCTTGCCGCGATCTTGCCGTTCCCGAAGTGGTTTCCCTCGATACATTCGAAAAAGACCCGTGAAACGGCCAAGGCGATCCGGGCACTGATCGGGCAACTGGCCGAAATGCGCGCCGCAGAAATTGCGGCAGGCACCGCGCCTGACGATTTGGCCACGAAAATCATGACCACGCCCGACCCGGAAACCGGCAAGGTGTTCGAGACTGGCGAAATGGTCGATCAGGTGGCAATCTTCTTCTTGGCGGGGCATGAAACCTCGGCTGCTGCCTTGGCATGGTCGCTTTACCTGCTTGCCACCCATCCCGACTGGCAAGAAAAGCTCGCCGCCGAGGCCGAAGAGGTTTTGGGGGAAGATGCGCCACCCTTCCAGGTGATGAGCAAGCTGAAACTGTCCCGTGCGGTGTTCCGCGAGGCGATGCGGCTTTACCCGCCGGTGCCGATGTTCGTGCGCGAAGCGGCCTGTCCGATGCATTTTCGGGGCCGCAAGGTGAACAAGGGCGCGCAGATCATCGTTAGCCCGTGGCACCTGCATCGCCATGAGCGGATCTGGGATAACCCCGATGCCTTTGACCCGGGCCGGTGGGAGACCGAAAACGGCAAGGCGGGGCTGCGCGATGCCTTCGTGCCGTTTTCCGAAGGCCCGCGCGTTTGCCCCGGTGCGGCTTTCGCCATGGCCGAGGGGCCGTTACTTTTGTCGATGTTCTTGCGCGCATTCCGATTTGACCCCGTCGCGGGCGAGGTGCCGATGCCGGTAGCGCATTTGACCGTGCGCTCGGAACACGGGATCAAGCTGAAGCTGACGCCCCGGACGTGATCTGACTCAGACCGAAATCGTCAGCACCCGGTCCGCCAGTGCGGCATCGGGGGCGCGGTGGCTGACAAAGATGATCCCGGCTTCGGGCAGCAACTGGCGCAGACCCAAAAGCGTGCCATGCGCGGTGGCCGCATCCAGCCCTTCGGTCGGTTCATCCAGCATCAGCACCTGCGGGCGGCGCAAGGCGGCCCGTGCTAGGGCAAGCCGTTTGCTTTGCCCGCCCGAAAGCCCCGCGCCTTGCGGGCCCAGCAGGGTTTGCAGGCCTTCACGGGCACGCAATACGCCTGCCAGATGCACCGCCTCCAGTGCCTGCCACATTCGGTCTTCGTCTTGTGCGCGTTCCTCGGGCAGGGCGAGCGCAAGGTTTTCGGCAATCGTGCCACCAATCAGCGCAGAGCGCTGCGGCACCAAGGTCAACCGCTCGCGCAGTCGTGCCTCGGACCAGTCTTTCAGCGGCGCGCCGGCCAGCAAAATCTCGCCCGAACTGGGCGCGATCAGCCCCGCCAGTGTGGACAGCAGCGTAGATTTTCCGGCGCCCGAAGGCCCGGTGACCAAAAGCGTTTCACCCGGTGCCAGCGTGAAAGAAAGCGGGCCGAAACTGGCGCGTTCCGCGCCCGGGCGCCGATGCACCAAAGCTTTGGCTTCCAGCACCGGGGCGCCGCTGCGCGGGGCGGGGGCACTTTGCGGGGCCGGGCGCGCGGGTGTGTCCACCAGCGCCAAGACCCGGACCGCCGCGCCCTGCATCCTTCCCCATTCAGCCAAGCCCCGGCGCAAGGTTGTCAGCGTTTCCGCCAGCGCCAAGGCAACAAAGAAACCGATCGCGCTTTCGGCTGGGGTGATCCGGCCCGCTTCGGCGGCCGTGCCACCAAGATAAAGCGCCGCCGTCGCCGCCAGCCCCGCCGTCAGCGCAAGCGCGGCACCAGACCACAGATCGATGTCATCAAGCCGTTGGCGCGCGGCTTCCTCGGCCCGCACGGCCTCCAGCGCGCCATCGGTTTGCCGCTCCAGCGCGCCCGCCACGGTCAGATCGGCGCGGTTGCGCATCAGATCAAGGCTTTTTGCGCGAATCTTTTGCAAGCTTTCCTCTGCCAGCGTGGCCGGCGCATGGGCGCGAAGCGCGGTCAGCGCAAGGATGGAAATCCCGCCCAGTGAGTATATCGCCATCACTGCGATCGCCGTGGCAGGTGTGACAAGCAACCAAAGCGCGACAAAGGCGACCGCCTGTGTGGCACAGGCCGCAAAAAAGGGCAGCACAAGGCGCAGCATCAGCCCGTCAAGTGCATCGATGTCGGCGGTCAGCCGGTTCAACGCCTCGGCCCCGCGCAGGCGCGCCTGCACCTCATGCGGCAGCCGGGTGATGCCCGCATGGACCGCGCCGCGCAGCCGGGCAAGGGCTCGCAAGGTGGCATCATGGCTGAGCATCCGCTCGCCATAGCGCGCGGCGGCACGTCCGAGCGCCAAGAACCGCACCCCGGCAGAGGGCCGGAAGAAATCAAAGGCAATGCCGATCCCGCCAATGCCCGCCGCCGCGGCCGCGGTGACGAACCAGCCCGACAGGCCCAACAGCGCGGCGCCCATGATCAAGACGACGATCGACAAAATCAGCCCGCGCAAGAAAGCTTGGCGTTCGTTTTCAGAAATCAGGCGCGCGACCAGAAGCAGCGACTTCATTTCAGCCCCCCGGCTTCAAGCGTGATGACCCGGTCACAAGCGGCAATCACTGCCGGATCATGGCTTGCGATCAACAGCGCGGCGCCTTTTGCCTTCAGCGCCATCAACCCCGCCAGAACGGCCTGCGCCGTCTCGGCATCCAGATCGGCGGTGGGCTCATCGGCCAAGATCAGCATGGCTTGGGCGTGATGTGCGCGCGCCAGCATCAGCCGCCGGGCTTCGCCCCCTGAAACGCCGCCGCCAATATCGCCGAGCGGGGTTTGCAACCCCTCGGGCAGGGCGGCCACGATATCTTCGGCCTGCGCGGCTTTGAGCGCAGAGTTCAGATCGCCCGCACGGCCCAAGGTGATGGCGTCCGCCAGTGGCGCAGCAATGAACTGCGGCGCCTGCGGTAGCCAGCCCATCCCGGCGCGGATGCTGTCGGCGCTGTCATCGTCAAGCCGGGTTTCGCCCCAGCGGATCACGCCTTCATCAGGTCGGATCAACCCGGCCAACGCGGCCAAAAGCGTGGTCTTGCCCGCGCCCGATGGCCCCGAAAGTGCCACCGCCTCACCAGGCGCGATCTGGCCATCGGCGAAACGGATGGGGGCGGCCCCGGGCGCGGGGCGCAGGGCAAGACCGTCCCATGTCAGCGCGGCGGGGGCGGGGGGCGGCTCTGGCGTGCCGTAGCCCAACAGCGTGCCTTCGCGTGCCAGCGTTTCCTTGGCTGCCGCCAAATCGGTCGCAACGGCAAGTGCGGAGGCGCGGTCATGCCACGCCGCCGACAGATCGCGCATCGGTTGGAACACGGTCGGCGCGATCATCAACAGGAAAATCCCGGCCTCGGGGCTAAGCGGTGCGCCCCACGATCCCCAGGGGATTTCCCCCAAAAGGTTGAAGCCCACATAAATCGCCACCAAGGCGACCCCAAGGGCGGAGAAAAGTTCAAGCACGGTCGAGGACAGGAACGCCACGGCCAGCACCTTCATCGTGCGCGCGCGCAGCCGTTCAAATACCGTGCCAAGGTCATTGCCCGCGCGCGTTTCGGCCCCGATCAGCCGCAAATCCGTGACTGCGGCGATCCGGTCCACCAGCGCGCCGTTCAGCGTGCCCATCTGCGCCATCTGCTTTTCAGAGGCTTCTTGGGCGGCAATGCCGACAAGCGCCATGAAGATTGGGATCAGCGGCAGCGCGATCAAAAAGATCAACACCGCGATCCAGCTAAAGGGCAGCGTCATCAAGATCAGCGCCAAAGGCACGATGCGCGAGCGCATTTCGGCCGGGGTGTAGCGCGCGGCAAAGGGGCCCAAAAGCGCGAGCTTTTCCCCCGAAAGCGAGGCCAATTCCGCAGGCGTTAGCCCGGAGGCGCGGGCATCAAGCCGCGCGGCGGCGGAAATCAGCGCCTGCCGTTCGGTTGAGACAAGCCGTGTCGCCCCCCGGCTGGCCAAAGATTGCGCGGCGGCATCCAGCGCGGCACGCAACGCCATCAGAGCCATAAAGCCCACTGCGGCCTCCCAAATGGGCAGCAGCACGGGGGGGGCCAGCATGCCCCCAATCGCCAAGGCCACCAGCGCAGCTTGCGCGGCCCATAGCAATTCGGACACCGCGGCCAGCAGCCCTGCAAGACGCAAGCGGCCTGAGACCGGGGCAATGAGTCGGGCCAGTTCGGCCTTGGCGGAGGAGGTGCAATTGTCGCGTTTCTTCATTGCAGGCGTCAGTCGAAATCCTTGCGCGCATCCGTGCAGCGGGGGCCAAAGCGCCCCTTGCGGTCTCTGCCTTAACACTGTCGTTCGGAAATCACCACCACGTCGGTTGACGGCGGCAGCAACACAGGGCAATGCGGCGCCATGACACAGGGAATCGATATCCAAAACGTCCACCTGACGCGCGAGGGCACGGCGGTTTTTGCCGGGCTCAACCTGCAATTGCGCGAACGGCGGATTGGGATCGTGGGGCGCAATGGTGCGGGCAAGTCCTCTTTGATCCGGTTGATGGCGGGCCTTGCAGTGCCGCAATCGGGGCGCGTCACGGTGGAAGGTGTGGATGTGCTCAAAGACCGCTCCGGGGCTTTGGACACGATCGGGATTTTGTTCCAAAACCCTGATCATCAAATCATTTTTCCGGCTGTGATCGAGGAAATCGCCTTCGGTCTGGAGCAAAAGGGACTCAAGCGCGCGGCGGCGCAGGCGCGCGCGCGGCAGGTGCTGGAACACCATGGGCGCGCGGATTGGGCCGACCGGCTGAGCCATGCGCTGTCGCAGGGGCAGCGCCAATTGTTGTGCCTGATGGCGGTCTTGGCGATGGAACCGCGCTGGATCTTGTTTGACGAGCCTTTTGCCAGCCTCGATATGCCCACGGCTTTGGCGATCGAGGCGCGGATCAAGGCGCTGGATCAAAATGTCGTGCTTATTACCCATGACCCGGCGCGGGTGACCGGATTTGACCGGATTATCTGGCTTGAGGCGGGGCAGGTCGCGGCGGATGGCCCGCCCGAGGATGTGCTGCCGCGCTACCGCGCCGCGATGGAAGATCTGGCGCGGGGCATGGCATGCTGAGCCTTGCACTGCCTCAACGCAGTTGGGCGCATCGGCTGCCCGCCAGCCTTAAATTCGCCGTTTTGGCGATTTTGATGCTTGGGCTAATGCCGCTTGGCACCGTGACCGGGCAGGGGGCGGGCGTGGCCCTCGCTGCGGGGCTGGTGGCAAGCCTTGGCTGGCAGGCGAGTGTGATCGCGCTGCGGGCCCTGCGTCCGGTGATGTGGATCGTTGCCGTGATCGTGGCGTGGCATCTGTGGCAGGGCGAGCTGCGCCAAGGCGCGGTGTTCGGGCTGCGGGTCGTGGCGATGATGGGATTGGCCAATTTCGTCACGCTGACCACGCCGCTGCCCGAGATCATCGCGCTGGTTGAGCGGATGGCGCAGCCGCTCGCGCGGTTGGGCCTGTCGCCCCGGTTGCCCGCATTGGCGGTCGGGCTGGTGTTGCGTTTCATTCCCGAATTGCGCGCCCGTCACGCCGAAATGACCGATGCTTGGCGCGCGCGCTCGCCGCGCCGCGCCCGCACAAAAATCATCGCGCCTTTGGCGTTTTCTTTGTTAGACGATGCCGACCGGCTGGCCGAGGCGCTGCGCGCACGCGGCGGGATCGCGCCGGTTCCAACCGCCCCCCTTGCTGAGGAAAGACACCCCTATGGAACGTAACCTAACCCTGATTGTTTTGTTTTCCGCCCTGATCGTCGTCTTGGGCCTTGTGCCCGCGATCCTGCTCGGTTTCGGTGTGCCGATCACCATGCAGTCATTGGGCGTGATGCTGGCCGGTGCGGTGCTGGGCAGCTGGCGCGGCGCGCTGGCGGTGTTGCTGGTGCAGGGGCTGGTGGCGCTGGGCCTGCCGGTTCTGGCGGGCGGGCGCGGTGGCTTGGGCATCTTTGTCGGGCCGACGGCGGGCTTCTTGATCGGCTGGCTGCCCGCGGCCTTCGTAACGGGCCTTGTGGTTGAGCGTATCCGCGCCCTGCCGGTTTCGGTCGCTGCGGGTCTTGGCGCGGTGCTGGGCGGGATCGGCGTCTTGTATACGCTGGGGATTGTCGGTTTTTGGCTTTTCAAAAATGCTGGAATTGGCCCGGAAGACACCCCGATGAGCCTTTGGAGCGCGACCCTGATCATGGCGCCGTTCATTCCCGGTGACCTCGTCAAAGCGGTTTTGGCGGGTATGATCGCGCGCACCATCGCACGCTATCGCCCCTCGGCGCTGATTGCGCGCGCGTAAATGTGCACCTGCGGCAATCTGGCCATTTCGGCCGATTGCCGCACAAGCCACGGAGGAGTGGCTGTTTTTTCCTGCTAAAGAGGCGTGCCGCTTTCTGATCTGTCACGGAAGTTTCGCATCTTTGCAATGGAAGCGTTGTCCCCGGCGTTCATGGCCTAACTGTGCCATCAGCAGGGGGCCACATGCTCGATACATCGTTTCAACCACCGCGCAGACGCTTTCGTAGCCTGTTCCTGTCCGATCTCCATCTTGGGGCTCGTGGCTGCCGGGCGGACGATATTTTAGAGTTTCTGAAAACTGTAGAGGCCGAGACCGTCTATCTGGTTGGGGATATCCTCGACATCTGGCATCCGGGCAAGGTGCACTGGGGCCGGGCGCAAGATGCGATCTGGGAAGACCTGACCCGGCGGCAGGCGGAAGGGGCGCGGGTGGTTTATCTGCCCGGCAACCACGATGCGGCCTTGCGCGCAGGCGGCGGCGGGCGGATCGACCGGTTCGAATGTGCCGACAGCCTGACCCATGTGGCCGCCGATGGTACGCGCTACCTCGTGCTGCATGGCGATCAATGCGATGCGCGGATCTTCCGGTTCCACCTGATGACCCGGATCGGCTCGCGCGCCGATGCCGCTTTGCGGGCCGTGGATGCGTGGCTGCGCCATCTGCGCCCCTCAATGGAACGGGGCCTGTTCGAACTGCTGATTGGGGCGGTGAACCAGTTGATGATGGTGGGCAACGGCTTTGAAAAACGCCTCGCCACCTTGGCGCGGGCGGGCGACCATGATGGGGTGATCTGCGGACACTTCCACAAGGCGGCGCTGCGCCGGGCCGAAGGCATCACCTATGCGAATTGCGGCGATTGGGTCGATAGCCGCACCGCGTTGGTCGAGACCTTCGACGGGTCTTTGAAATTGCTGGAGTGGCAAGCCGCGCCGCAAACCAGCGCCGCGTCGGTTTCCGCCTCTGGCGTGCGGGTTGGCGAGGTGTCGCAATGATGGTTTGGATTGCTGGTCTGCTGCTTGGATTTGCTGCAATCGCGCTGGGGCTGCATTTGGTCTCGGCGGCGTTGACCGCTTGGCGCTATCGCGCGCCGACCCCGCGCCATCTGCCCGCAGCCCCGCCCTTGGTGACGCTACTGCGCCCGGTCTGCGGGCTTGATACCCATGATGCAGAAACGCTGGGCTCCACCTTTCGGCTGACCTATCCCAATTTGGAGATTATCTTCTGCGCGGCGCGTGACGAGGATCCGGCGGTCGCGCTTTTGACGCGGTTGATCGCCGAAAACCCCGGTGTCAATGCGCGGCTGCTGGTGGGGGAAGATCGGATCACCGCGAACCCCAAGCTGAACAATCTGGAAAAGGGCTGGCAGGCCGCGCGCGGGGAATTTGTCGCAATGACCGATTCCAACCTGCTTTTGCCCGAAGATTACATCGAACAATTGCTGGCCGCTTTCCGCCCAGATACCGGGCTTGTCACGTCGCCACCGATTGGTGTGCGCGGCGATGGGATGGCGGCGGCGCTGGAATGCGCCTTCCTGAACGGGTTTCAAGGGCGTTGGCAATTGGCCGCCGATAGTGTTGGGCTGGGCTATGCGCAGGGCAAAACCCTGATGTGGCGCCATGAGGTGCTTGAACGTGCGGGCGGTCTGGTCAGCCTTGGCCGCGATCTGGCCGAAGATGTCGCCTCGACCAAGCGGGTGCGCGATCAGGGGCTTAAGGTGCGGCTAACCCGGCAGGCCTTCACCCAGCCGATCGGGCCGCGCAATTTCGCCGCCGTTTGGGCAAGGCAGTTGCGCTGGGCGCGGGTGCGGCGCGATGGGTTCGTGGCGCTTTTTGCGCTGGAAATCCTGTTGGGCCCGTTCGTGCCGCTGGCTGCGTTGGTGCCCACGTTGGGCTGGGGCACGCTTGGGGCCGCGGTGCCCTTCCTTGGGCTGTGGTATGGGGCGGAACTGGCGATGATGCGCTTTGCGGGATGGCCCTCGAAACGAACGGATATCGCGGCAATGGCGCTGCGTGATCTGCTGTTGGCGCCCCTGTGGCTGCAAACTTGGCGCAGCCGCGGGTTTGAATGGCGCGGCAGTGCGATGGCGCCGGGTGTCGTGACGGAGGCCAAGGCATGAGAGGGCTGAGCTGTATCATTCCCGCTTATAACGAAGCGCCTCGGATTGCCGCCGTTCTGGAAAGCGTCGTCGGCCACCCGCTGATTGACGAGGTGATCGTGGTCGATGATGGTTCGCGCGATGGCACCGCCGATATTGCCGCGCAGGTGCCCGGCATCCGGCTGATCCGCCTGCGCCAGAACCGGGGCAAAAGCTGGGCCGTGGCCGAGGGGGTGGCGGCGGCCGAGCATGACTTGATCTTACTGCTGGATAGCGATCTTTTGGGGCTTGCGCCGGAATCCTTGGCGGCGCTGATTTTCCCGGTGCGTGAAGGCTGCGCCGATGCCACGATTTCGTTGCGCGGCAATGCGCCATGGCTGTGGCGCGTGATCGGGCTTGATTATATCTCTGGCGAACGGGTTTTGCCCAAGGCGCTGATCGGTGCGCCAGAGGCGCTGCGCGCCTTGCCCCGGTTCGGGCTGGAGATGCATTTGAACCGGCGCATGATCGCGGCGCGGGCGCGGCTTAGGGTCGTGGAATGGCCCAAGGTTGCCAGCCCCTGGAAAGGGACAAAACGCGGCCGCTGGGCCGGGATCAAGGCCGATGTGAAGATGCTGGCTGATATGTTCCGCACCGTGCCGCTGCATCGGGCGATGGCGCAAATCTGGGCGATGATCGGGCTGCGCGCCCCGCCGCTTTACTGATCTGCCTTAGGGCTCGCGCGCGGGCGCGTCCGGCAAGCCGCCAAACTCGACAAGGAATTTGTTCGACAGCGGCAGGCTGGCTGCCCCCATGGCGCGGGCAAGCGGCCCAACCGTGCCCGCCAAAATGGTAGGCCGTGCCATGCCCGACAGCGCGATCTTGTCAAGTTCCGCTTCGATCCCGGCAATCAAACGGCTGCGCAAGCTCTCGGGCAGCCAGCCATCGATCACCATGGCTTGCAAATCGCACAGCGCCCCGGCCGAGGCCGCGACATGCGCCAAGGCCCGCGCCGCCTGCGCAAGCCACGGGGCGACGATCTCTTCGTCCAGATCCCAATCCGGGGCGGATTCCCACAAAAACGCGCCGTCACGCCCGCGCGCCATCAGCGCATGTTCCAAGGCACAAAGCGAGGCCAGCTCGACCAATTGCCGCGCACCGCCCGCCCCATCGGGCACCGGCATCGAGGCCAGCGCACCGGCATTGCCATTATGGCCAGCAAACATCGACCCACCCAAAACCAACCCGCCGCCGACAAAAAAGCCAAGGAAGGCATAAACAAAATCGCGCGGCAGTGCGCGGTTGCCAAAAATGAGTTCCGCATTGCACGCGGCAGAGGCATCGTTTTCCATCAGCACCGGCCATGGCATTTCGGCGCCAAGCTCCGCGCCGATCTCGCGGTGGCGCCAATCGTCCATCGCGCCTGCGGGCAGGCCAAGGCTTTCGGCCCAGTCCCAAAGCTGGAATGGCAGACCGATCCCCAATCCCTGAATGCGGTATTTGAGCTTTTCTGAAAGCGGCGTGGTCAATTCCGCCACCGATTGGCGCGCAAAGGCCAAAACGCCATCAGGCGTGGGGTAGTCATGACGCATCACGGTCGAGGCCATTACCTGCCCCAAAAAATCGATCAACACCATTTCGGTGCGTCGCCGCCCAACCTTAAGGCCTAGGAACAAGGCCCCCTCTGGTGCAAGCGACATGGGCACGGTCGGTTGGCCGACTTTGCCGCGCACGGGCGATTCCCGTTTCAGCAGACCCGCGCTTTCGAGCCCGCGCATGATCACGGAAACGGTCTGTGCGGACAGCCCGGTCAGGCGCGCAATTTCGGATTTTGCCAGCGCGCCGTGCCGACGAATGAGTGACAGCACAAGCCGTTCATTGCGCGCCCGCATGGCAGAGTGATCGGTGCCGATCTTCGGTGTCGGGCTTGGCGTGTCGCGCCCCGTTTCGTCCTTCACCGAGCCTTGCACTGTGACCTCCGCTGTTCTTCCGGGGCAGAATGCCGCCCGGTCGCGATAGGGTCAAGAAATAAATAAATAACGGTGATTTATAAGGTGGCCCGGCGCAAACCGTATGCCAAACAAAAGACCCGCGCCGGGGCGCGGGTCAAGACGCAATCAAAAGGGCTTAGCGCGCCGGGCCTGCCTCTAGCGCATCTTCAAAGGTGCGCAGGCCGGTTTTCGGCGCCTGCACCAGCACCGCCATATTGCCCGGCTTATGCTGGTTGCGCAGCATTTTGGTATGGGCTTGCGGGATTTCGTCCCACGGGAAAACCTCGGACATGCAGGGGTCAATCCGACGTTCCAGCATCATCCTGTTTGCCGCCGCCGCTTGCTTCAGATGCGCGAAGTGCGACCCTTGCAGACGCTTTTGGTGCATCCACATGTAGCGCACGTCAAAGGTGCAGTTGAAGCCAGAGGTGCCCGCGCAGATCACGACCATGCCGCCCTTTTTCACCACAAGGGTCGAAACGGGGAACGTCGCTTCGCCGGGGTGCTCAAACACCATATCGACGTTCACGCCTTTGCCGGTGATCTCCCAGATCGCCTTGCCGAATTTGCGCGCTTCGCCCAGCCATTCCTTGTACTCGGGGCTGTTTACCGTGGGCAGTTGCCCCCAGCATTTGAAGTCTTTGCGGTTGATCACGCCCTTGGCGCCCAGATCCATCACGAACTGACGCTTGTCTTCTTCGGAAATCACGCCGATTGCATTCGCGCCCGCCGCGTTGATCAGCTGAATGGCAAAGCTGCCCAGGCCGCCCGAGGCGCCCCAGACCAGCACGTTCTGGCCCGGTTGCAGATCATGCGGCGCATGGCCGAACAGCATCCGGTAAGCGGTGGCCAGCGTCAGCGTGTAGCAGGCGCTTTCTTCCCAGGTCAGATGCTGCGGACGGCGCAGAAGTTGCTGCGCTTGCACGCGGGTGAATTGCGAAAACGACCCGTCATGCGTTTCATAGCCCCAAATCCGCTGGCTGGGCGAGAACATCGGGTCACCGCCGTTGCATTCTTCGTCGTCGCCATCGTCTTGGTTGCAGTGGATCACGACCTCGTCGCCCACTTTCCAGTTCTTCACCTTGTCGCCGACTTTCCAGACGATCCCCGAAGCGTCGGAGCCCGCGATGTGATAGGGCTGTTTGTGGCCGTCAAACGGGCTTACCGGCACGCCAAGTCCAGCCCAGATGCCGTTGTAGTTCACGCCCGCAGCCATCACCAGAACCAGCACCTCATGGCTGTCGATCTCCCAGGTCGGGACAACTTCGACCTGGAAGCTTTGCTCCGGCTCGCCGTGGCGGTCGCGGCGGATCGCCCATGCATACATGTTTTTGGGCACATAGCCGAGCGGCGGCATTTCCCCGATCTCGTAAAGATCTTTCTCGGGGGCTTCATAAGGCGCAATGCCGGTGTTCTGATCGAGGGCCATCAGCGTCTCCTGGGTTTCGCCGCGCCGCAGAATCGGGGCGCTGTCCGCTAGGAGTTAATCGCGCATGCGCAACAATGCAATGCCTGACGTTAGGTTTTTGTAATTTTATGACCGCGCAAGCGCAGCATTTTTGAGGTAGGCGGTCGCGTCCGGCGGGGCACGACCGCCTTTGAGCGTCTATCTATATGTAAAGGTGCCAATCTCGCAGACATTCACGCCTTCTTTGACCAACTCGTCACCGTCTTCGAACACAGCCTTGAAGTCGAATTTGCAATAGCCCGAGGCATCATCGAAATTGATGATCACCGAGTCGCCCGACGGCAGCACATCGCGACCAAGAATGTCTTCTTCCCAACTGTCAGATCCGGTGTTGGACCCATAAAACCGCACCATCGTATAGCCGGTGACATTCACGATCTTCACGCGACGATCCAAGGCGGCGGCCGGGACCGCGACTGATGCTAGAACTGCCGCAACCGCAGCCACTGTCACAAAACGTCTGGACACCATGTTTTCCCCCTTTGGGTGTGGCCCATGCTGACGCGACGCCATCCGCCGCCTCGCCAAGCTGGCATGTTCTGGCCACGGTGCCTGTGATCCAGGCCAAGAAATCGAAGAAATTCCAGCTTTTGGAGCTCGCCGCAGCGCAGCGAATTGACAGCGACACATTGTTACGCTTATCAGCTTAAATGAATAACAATCTTGCGAACCATAGAATCGCCTGCGCCGGAGGCCGCCATGACCGACACGACGACACCCGCATCGCCCACCAAGGATAAGCCTTGGCTGTTTCGCACCTATGCTGGCCATTCCACGGCCGAGAAATCCAACGCGCTTTACCGCATGAACCTTGCCAAGGGGCAGACGGGCCTGTCGGTCGCCTTCGATCTGCCGACACAGACGGGGTATGATAGCGACCACGTGCTCAGCCGGGGCGAAGTGGGCAAGGTTGGCGTGCCGGTGTGCCATCTGGGCGACATGCGCACGCTGTTCGATCAGATCCCGCTTGAACAGATGAACACGTCGATGACGATCAACGCGCCCGCGCCTTGGTTGTTGTCGCTTTATATTGCGGTGGCCGAGGAACAGGGCGCCGACATCTCCAAGCTGCAAGGCACGGTGCAAAACGATCTGGTGAAGGAATACCTTAGCCGCGGCACCTATATTTGCCCGCCCAAGCCCAGCTTGGCGATGATCACCGATGTGGCCGCCTATACCCGCGAAAACCTGCCCAAATGGAACCCGATGAACGTCTGTTCTTACCATTTGCAGGAAGCGGGCGCGACGCCGGAACAAGAACTGGCCTTCGCTCTGGCGACCGCGATTGCGGTTCTGGATGACCTGAAAACCAAAGTCCCGGCCGAGGGCTTCCCGGCCATGGTCGGGCGGATTTCCTTCTTTGTGAATGCGGGCATCCGGTTCGTGACTGAGATGTGTAAGATGCGGGCCTTCACCGAGTTGTGGGATGAAATCTGCCGCGAGCGCTATGGCATCGAGGAAGAGAAATACCGTCGGTTCCGCTATGGCGTGCAGGTCAATAGCCTTGGCCTGACCGAACAACAGCCCGAAAACAACGTCTACCGCATTTTGATCGAGATGTTGGCGGTGACGCTTTCCAAAAACGCCCGCGCCCGTGCGGTGCAACTGCCCGCGTGGAACGAGGCTTTGGGCCTGCCGCGCCCGTGGGATCAGCAATGGTCGCTGCGCATGCAGCAGATCATGGCCTATGAAACCGATTTGCTGGAATACGGGGATCTGTTTGATGGCAACCCGGCGGTCACCGCCAAGGTTGAGGCGCTGAAAGATGGCGCGCGTCAAGAATTGGCGATGATCGACTCGATGGGCGGGGCGATTGCCGCGATCGACTATATGAAAGAGCGGCTGGTAGATTCCCACGCTGCCCGGATTGGTGGCATCGAGACCGGTGCGACCACCATCGTCGGCGTGAACCGCTGGACCGAGGCGGAACCCTCGCCGCTTTTGGGCAGCGATGGCGGCATTATGACGGTCGACCCGGAGGTTGAAGAAAATCAGATCGCCCGTTTGCAGGCGTGGCGCGCATCGCGCGACGATGCGGCGGTGAAAGCGGCGCTTGAAACGCTGCGCGCCGATGCGGCCGCGGGGCGCAATATCATGCCGGCCTCCATCGCGGCGGCGAAGGCCGGGGTCACCACAGGCGAATGGGCGGGTGTGATGCGCGCCGTGCATGGCGAATATCGCGGCCCCACCGGGGTTTTGCGCTCGCCCTCGAACCGGCTTGATGGGCTGGATGATATTCGCGCGGCGGTCGATACCGTGTCGAGCCGGTTGGGGCGGCGGCTCAAGCTTTTGGTGGGCAAGCCGGGGCTGGACGGCCATTCCAACGGCGCCGAACAGATCGCCTTCCGCGCCCGCGATTGCGGTATGGATATCACCTATGAAGGCATTCGGTTGACGCCCGAACAGATCGTTGCGCAGGCGCTTGAACAAGAGGCCCATGTGGTGGGGCTCTCGATCCTTTCGGGGTCGCATATTCCGCTGATGAAAGACCTGATGGAGCGGATGCGCGCGGCGGGGTTGGGCGACGTGCCGGTGGTCGTGGGCGGCATCATCCCCGATGAGGATGCCGAACTGCTCAAAAGTTTTGGTGTGGCGCGGATCTATACACCCAAGGATTTCGAGTTGAACCGGATCATGATGGATATCGTCGCGCTGGCGACCCCCAGCGAAGCGGCGGCTTAACTGGTGGCGGCGGGGGCGCCCCCGCCGATTTCCCGCCTTTCGGTCGCCGCGCGCGCCTTGTAAAGTCGCGCCATGACGCTGCCCGCCACGCTCACCTTTTCTGACGACCAAGCCGAGGCTTGGGATGCCGTTGCCTCTGCCCTAGAGGCCGCGGGCGTTGATATCTTGGACGGCAGCTTGATGCCCGAAGGGGGCGAAACCCGCGTTATGGCGGTGATCGGCAAGGCGGGCTCTGGCAAGACGCTGTTGTTGGCCCAGCTTTTCAAGGCCTTGGCCGAGGCCGGGGTCGATATCGTTTCGGGCGATTATGAGGGCAAGCGCCGCAAGGATCGGCGCACTTTGGCCATTTTGGCCCCCACCAATAAGGCGGCATCGGTGCTGCGCGCACGCGGGGTGCCCGCCACCACGATCCACCGCATTCTTTATACCCCGGTCTATCACCCCGAATACGAGGCGATTGCAGACTGGCTGGCGGGGCAGGGAGATCGCCCCGATCTGGAGCAGCTGAAGATCGACGGGCTGTCGGAGTTGGCGCTTGATCGCGCCAAGGCGTTTTACGACACCAATGCCTCGATCCCCGGGGCCTTGGCGGCGGCGGGGCTGCGGGGCTCGGATTTCATTTCCGGCTGGAAGCGGCGCGAAGACCCGCTGGATATCGGTTTTGTCGACGAAGCTTCCATGCTGGATGAGCGCCAGTTCGACGATCTGAAAGAAATTTTTCCCACGCTGGTTTTGTTTGGCGATCCAGCGCAGCTCGCGCCCGTCAATCAATCGGGGCATATGTCGTTTGAGCGCCTGCCGCAAAAAGAGGTGCATGCGCTGCACCGCATCCACCGCCAAGCCGATGACAACCCGATCTTGGATTTGGCCCATGCTTTGGCCGATGACAGCCTCGATTTCTACGCTTTTGAACGCAAGCTGGCCGAAGCTGCGAAATCGGACCCGCGCGTGGTTTGGGCCGAACGGGTGGAAAGCGATCTGATGGCGCGCTCGCCGGTGTTGGTGTGGCGCAATGCAACCCGCATCCGGCTGATTCAGGCGTTTCGCGGCGCGCATTCCGCGCCCGCAGACGCGCTGTTGCCCGGCGAGCCATTGATTTGCGACGGGATCGAATTGCCGCTGAAGCATCGCAAGAAGCGCATCGACCTTGAGGCGCGCGGGCTGATTAAGGGCGCGCAGGTGATCTATCTTGGTCCCGGCAAGAAACCCGGCTTTTCACGTCTGCATGTGATCGGGGCGGAAGATCCGCGTCTGTCGGCGGCGTCGATTGTGAAGATCGAAATGCCCGATGAAGAAGAGCCCTTTATCCCCTTTGCCGCGCGGATGGGGGCAACCTTTCTGCATGGGGCGGCGGTCACGATCCACAAGGCGCAGGGTAGCCAATGGCGCGATGTGCAGGTCTTTGCGCCCGATATTTATGCCGCTT
This sequence comes from Rhodobacter sp. TJ_12, assembly GCF_020023995.1. Lineage (GTDB taxonomy): Bacteria > Pseudomonadota > Alphaproteobacteria > Rhodobacterales > Rhodobacteraceae > Rhodobacter. Next base: position 72,463 of record NZ_NRRD01000009.1, read on the forward strand.
TCCGCGCGGGCCGGTCCGAAGCGGGCATCCCGCTTTGGAAACGGCTGGCCTATGTGGCGATCACCCGCGCCGAACAGCGGCTTTTGTGGGTGACCAAGGCGCGGCTTGCCCGTCCTTCGGCACCATTGGGGATCGACGATCTGCCCGCCGGTGCGGCCGCGCTGAAGCTGGAAGCCCAGTCCGACTAGGTCTTTTCCTTTCCGCCTGTGCCGCCTAATCTGGCCCAAACAAGGAGGCATCCGATGCGTTGCGTTTTCGTCCAGTTCCGTTGCCAGCCCGGCCAGACCTACAAGGTGGCCGATGCGATTTATGAGCGCGAGGTGGTGAGCGAGCTTTATTCCACCTCGGGCGATTATGATCTGATCGCCAAGGTCTATATCCCCGAAGACGTGGATGTGGGCCATTACCTGTCGGAAAAGCTCTTCGATATTCCGGGCATCAGCCGCACGCTGACGACGATGACCTTTAAAGCGTTTTAACGCTTCAGCATCCGGAACGCGGCAGAGGCGGCCCAGCCTGCAAAGACCGCAAGCGCCAAAGACATCAGCCCGTAAAGCGCGGGCCGGTCTTGCGACATCATATAGGTAAAGCGCTCCAGCCCGACGCGGCGCACGCGGATGGGGCGCTCTGCCCGGTCGATCAGATTGCCGTCACGCAGCAAAAAGATGCGCGCGGTATAATCGCCCTCGATCAGGTTGGCGGGCAGCTCGAAATCGGCCCGAAACAGGGTGTCTTGCACCAGTTTCACCGGGTTGCGGGTGAGTTGATAGACCCCCGCCTTTTCCCGAATACGCATCAGCGCCTCGGCATAGGGGCGGGTGTCGCTTTCCCCCAAGGGTCCGGCAAAGGCCCGCATCGCCAGCGGCAGCGAGATGTTTTCCAGCGCATCCAGCGCGGGCGGCAAGATCCGTTCCAGCGGTGCCGAACTGGCCACCGCATAATAGCTTGGTGCCTCTGGCACCACCACCTTGCCGGTGTTGACCCAAATGCCGAATTCGCGCGATTTGCGCCGCACGGTGACTCGCTGCATCGGCCCTTCCAGCGTGACAATCACCCCAAGCCGCCCCGGCGGTTCGGGCGCATCGCGTTTCACCGCGCCATAAAGCAGCACGGTCGAGCCATCGAACGACGCCGTGATGCCAATATCTTCTTCGCTTAGCCCGGCCACGACCTTTTCGGCCTGCGCGGGCAGGGCCAGCATCAGCCAGATCAGCATCACCCGGATCATCTGGGCACCCCCGTGGTGAGGGAGTAAAGCTCGCCCGGCATCAACAGCAGATCGAGGCCCAGTTTCACCGCCACGGCCAGAACCAGAAGCGCCAGCAGGATGCGCAATTGCTCGGCCTTCAGCTTCGCCCCCAGTTGCGAGCCGATCTGCGCGCCCACGACCCCGCCGACAATCAGCAGCAGCGCCAGCATCACATCCACCGACTGGTTGGTAATCGCATGCATCAAGGTGGTAAAGGCGGAAACGAACAGGATCTGAAACAGCGAGGTGCCGATCACCACCTTGGTCGGCATGCCCAGCAAATAGATCATCGCGGGCACCATGATGAAGCCGCCGCCGACCCCCATGATGGCTGCCAGAACGCCGACCGCCATCCCCACCAGAACCGGCGGAATGACCGAGATATAAAGCCCCGATGCGCGGAATTTCACCTTGAAGGGCAGGCGGTGAATCCAGTTATGGCTGCGCGCCTTGGTGCGCGGCGCATCGGCGCGGCGCGTGCGGCGCAGCGCGCGGATCGATTCTTGCAACATCAGCGCGCCGATCGACCCAAGGAAGACGACATAGGACAATTGCACCGCAAGGTCGATTTGGCCCAGCCGCGTCAGCAGGTTGAAGAGGTAAATCCCCATGCCGGACCCGGTCAGGCCGCCGATCATCAGCACCAGCCCCATCGGCACATCGACGGCCTTGCGCTTGAATTGCGCCAAAACCCCGCTGACCGAGGAGGCCACAACCTGATTGGCCCCGGTTGCCACGGCCACGGCGGGCGGAATGCCGATAAAGAACAAAAGCGGCGTGATCAGAAATCCGCCGCCCACGCCAAAAAGACCCGACAAAAGGCCCACGAGCCCGCCTAGGCCCAGCAAAAGGAAGATGTTCACCGATATCTCGGCGATGGGGAGGTAGATCTGCATGGCGACGTGTCGGCTTTGCTATTGCAGCATGACGTGCATGGCGCAGGGTAGCAAGACCCGCTTTCGCCCCGGTTAACCGGTTTTCAGCATCCGGCGCAGGATCTGCTCGAATTTCGCCGCGCCTTTGGGGGCCATGGCCTTGGTCTGTTCATGGCTGATTTGTTCATCGGCCATGCCCGCGCCCATATTCGTGATGATCGAAACCGCCGCGACCCGCAGCCCCAAAAAGCGCGCAAGAATGATTTCCGGCACTGTCGACATGCCCACCGCATCGGCGCCAAGGATTTTGGCGGCGCGAATTTCGGCTGGGGTTTCGAACGAGGGCCCCGAAAACCAGCAATAAACCCCTTCGGGCAGGTCAATCCCCTCGGCCTTCGCGGCCGCTTTTAACTGTGCCCGTAGGCCAGCGTCATGCGCATCGGTCATCGGCACAAAACGGGCATCGGTCGGCTCGCCGATCAGCGGGTTGATACCGGCAAAGTTGATATGGTCATTGAGCAGCATCAGCCCGCCGGGCGGGATGTCGGCGCGCAGGCTTCCGGCGGCATTCGTCAGCAAAAGCTGGGTGCAGCCCAGATCGCGCAAAACTTCAAGCGCGCACCGCATTTCGGCGGGGTTGCCATGCTCATAGTAATGCCCGCGCCCGCCGAATACCGCGACCCGCACACCCTCTAGATCGCCAATCGCCAGTGTTGGATTGTGGCCCGACACCCCCGCCTGCGGAAACCCCGGCAGATCGGTATAGGGGATCGCCACGCCCTCCACCGTTTCAGCAATATGGCCCAGTCCCGAGCCAAGGATCAGCCCCAGTTTTGGGGGCGCATCGCCCGCGCGGGCGCGGATCAATTGGGCAAGTTCAGCGCTCTTTGACATAGGGCTGGCCTCCGGCACGGGGGGGGATGGCGCGGCCGACGAACCCGGCCAGCACGATCACGGTGAGGATATAAGGCAGCGCATCCAGCGCAGGCACCGGAATCTTCATATGCAAAGTGCCCTCGATCACATCGGGGCGCAGGGCGATGGCTTGCAAAAAGCCAAACAGCATCGTGGCCCCCAGCGCATACCAAGGCCGCCATTTGGCAAAGATCAGCGCGGCCAGCGCGATATAGCCGCGCCCGGCGGTCATTTCGCGCCCAAATCCCGCTTGCAGCGCTGTGGCCATATAGGCCCCGGCAATCCCGCACAGCACCCCGGTCAGCACCAGCGCGGTATAGCGCAGCCGAATGACCGAAACGCCCGCAGTATCGACCGATTCCGGGTTTTCACCCACCGCGCGCAGCCGCAGCCCGAAACGGGTGCGGAACAAAAGCCACCACGTCAGCGGCACCGCTGCCAGCGCAAGATAAACCAGCAGCGAATGCCCCGAGATCACCTTGGCATAAAACGGCCCCAGCCATGGCACGGAGGACAGCGCCTCGACCCCCGGCAGGGCGATGCCGTGAAACCGCGCGTCGCCCGACAGCGGCGGCGTGCGCCCGCCTTGGTGAAACAGCGTTTGCGCGATCAGCACGGTTGCGCCCGACGCCACGAAATTGAGCGCGACGCCAGAGATCAACTGATTGCCGCGAAAGGTGATAGAGGCGAGCCCATGGATCATCGCAAAGATCAGCGACGCCACGATCCCCGCCCCAAGGCCCAGCCAAGCCGAGCCCGTCAGCGCCGCCACCGCGCCAGAGGCCATGGCGGCCATCAGCATCTTGCCTTCAAGTCCGATGTCGAAAATGCCCGCCCGTTCGGAATAAAGCCCGGCCAAACAGGCCAGAAGCAACGGCGTGCCCAGACGCAGGGTCGATCCCAGAACCTCGATCAGTGTTGCGTAATCCATCACGCGGCCCTCCGGGCAAGGCGGAAGAATGGCAAAAGCATCATCCGCACCATCGTATCCAGCGCGCCGGTGAACAGGATCACCAGCCCCTGTAACAAAAGCCGCAGCTCAATGGGAATGGTGGTCCAAAGCCCCATTTCGGCCCCGCCCTGATACAGAAACCCGAACAAAAGCGCGGCCAGAAAGACACCAAAGGGATGGTTGCGTCCCATCAACGCAACGGCAATGCCAATGAAACCTGCCCCTTCGGAAGAGTTCTGCACCAGCCGCTCGGATTCCCCCATCACGTTGTTGATCGCCATAAGCCCGGCCAAACCGCCCGAAATCAGCATCGACAGCATGATCACCCGCACCGGCGAAATTCCGGCATAGACCGCGGCACTTTCAGATTTACCAAAAGCGCGGATTTCATAACCAAGCTTGGTGCGCCACAAGAGTGCCCAAACCGCGAAACAGGCTGCCACCGCCACAAAGAAGCTGACATTGGCGGGCACCTTGTTTGAAAAGATCAGATCAAACCCCGGAATTTGTCCGAAGTTGGGCAGCTTCGCGCCCTCGGGGAAGCGGGCCGAGGCCGGGTCCATCTGGCCCACCGGGCGCAACACTTCGACCAGCATGTAAACGATCAGCGCCGCGCCGATATAGTTGAACATGATCGTGGTGATCACGATATGGCTGCCGCGTTTTGCTTGTAACCATGCGGGAATGGCGGCCCAAGCCGCGCCGAAGAGCGCTGCCCCCACGCTGGCCGCCAACAGGGCCATGCTCCAATGCGGCCATGGTAGCGCAAGGCAAACAAGCGCTACGCCCAAGCCCCCAAGCTGCGCCTGCCCCTCGCCGCCGATGTTGAACTGCCCGGCATGATAAGCAACCGTCACCGCAAGCCCGGTGAAGATGAAAGAGGTGGTGTAGTAAAGCGTGTAGCCCCAGCCATAGGGCGAGCCAAGCGCCCCATCGACCATGACCGTCACCGCCTCGATCGGGTCACCGCCAATCGCCAAGATCACGATGGCCGAGATCGCCGCCGCCAGCACCAAAGAGATGAGGGGCACCAGAACAAGGTCCGCCCAAGTGGGGAGTTTTGTCATTCTGCCGCCCCTTCGCCCTGCGCAACGCCCGCCATCAACAGGCCCAGTTCGCGCTCATTCGTCTCGGCAGGCAGCCGCTCGCCCATGATCTGGCCGTCGAACATCACCGCGATCCGGTCAGAAAGCGACATGATTTCGTCGAGCTCGACCGATACGAGCAGCACCGCCGCCCCTGCATCGCGCAATTCCACAATCCGGCGGTGGATGAACTCAATCGCGCCAATATCCACACCGCGCGTGGGCTGGCCCACCAGCAACAGCGCCGGGTTGCGCTCGATCTCGCGTGCTAAAACGATCTTTTGCTGGTTGCCGCCCGAAAAGCTTTTCGCGGGCAGTTGCGGGTTCGGCGGGCGCACGTCGAACCGCTCCATTTTGCCTTCGGTGTCGCGGATGATCGCGCCATTATCCATGAACAGCGCGCTGGCCTGATAGTCCGGCGCGGAGTGATAGCCAAAAGCCATGTTTTCCCAAGCAGTGAAATCAAGGATCAGGCCAAGGTGATGGCGGTCTTCGGGCACATGGGAAATGCCCGCCGCGCGCCGCGTTTGCCCGGTTGCGCCGCGCCCAGACAGCGCGAGTGGCTGCCCTTGCAGCGACAACTGCCCCGAGATTTTGCCCGCGCCAAAACCGCCCAGCACCTTGAGCAATTCCGATTGCCCATTGCCCGCCACCCCGGCGATCCCCAAAATCTCGCCCGCGCGGATCGACAGGTTTACGCCCTTCAGCCGGGCCACGCCCTCGTCATCGGTGACGCGCAGGTTTTCCAGCCGCAGCACTTCGGCGCCGGGATTGGCCGGGCCCTTGGGCACATGCATCAGCACCTTGCGCCCCACCATCAATTCGGCCAGCGCCTCGGGCGAGCTGTCGGCGGTTTGCACCGTCGCCACCATCTCGCCGCGCCGCATCACCGAAACGGTATCGGTGATCTCCATGATTTCACGCAGCTTGTGGGTGATCAAAATGATCGTCTTGCCTTGATCTTTCAGCCCCCGCAGGATGCGAAACAGGTGATCGGCCTCATCGGGCGTCAGCACGCCCGTGGGTTCATCCAAAATCAAAATATCGGCGTGGCGGTAGAGCGCCTTGAGGATTTCAACCCGCTGTTGGTGGCCCACCGAAAGCTCTTCGATGACGGCTTCGGGATCAACATCGAGTTCATATTCTTCGGCCAGATGGGCGAGCGTTTTGCGCGCTTTGGCTAGCGAGGGGCGCAACAGCGCACCATCTTCCGCGCCCAGAATGACATTTTCGAGCACGGTGAAATTCTGCACCAGCTTGAAATGCTGGAACACCATCCCAATACCCGCGCGGATCGCGGCTTGGCTGTCAGGAATGGTGGTCGGGCGGCCATGGATCAAAATTTCGCCCGCATCGGCGCGGTAAAAGCCGTAAAGGATCGACATCAGCGTCGATTTGCCCGCGCCGTTTTCGCCGATGATGCCGTGAATCGTGCCCGGCATCACGCGAATGGAGATATCCTTGTTCGCCTGAACCGGCCCGAAAGCCTTGGAAATGCCGCGCAATTCGATGGCGGGCGCAGCGGCCCCGGCGTTCATCGGGGCGGCAGTTGCCTGCCGCCCCGCATCCGTTGTCATGGTCATCATTCCACCGGGCAGGTGTTGTCCGTCATGTAGTCATGCACGACGATCTCGCCCGCAACGATTTTCGCAGCGGCTTCATCGACGGCGGCCTTCATCTCGTCGGTAACCAGATCGGCGTTATATTCATCAAGCGCATAGCCCACGCCATTATCGGCCAGGCCCGAGACGATCACCCCGGTTTCCAGATCGGTCCCTTCCATGAACGCCTCATAGACCGACAGATCGACGCGCTTGACCATTGAGGTTAGCATATTGCCCGGATGCATATAGTTTTGGTTGCTGTCGACGCCGATACCCAAAATGTCTTCATCGGCAACGGTTTGCAGGATACCAAGCCCGGTCGAACCTGCGGCCGAAAAGACCACATCGGCGCCTTGCGCAATTTGCGCCTTGGTCAGTTCCGACCCTTTGACCGGGTCGTTCCAGGCCGCGGGCGTGGTGCCGGTCATGTTATAGACCACTTTCACATCGGGGTTCGCCGCTTTCGCGCCTTGTGCGTAGCCGCATTCAAACTTGCGGATCAGCGGAATATCCATGCCGCCGACAAAACCGACGACGCCGGTTTTCGACGCCATCGCCGCCATCATGCCGACAAGGTAAGAGCCTTGCTCTTCTTGGAACACGACCGAGCGGACATTGGGCTGATCCACCACCATGTCGATGATGGCGAATTTCGTGTCGGGGTAATCGGGGGCCACGGTGTTGAGCACATCGCCAAAGGCAAAGCCCGTCATCACGATCGGGTTCGCGCCCGCTTCGGCAAAGCGGCGCAGCGCTTGTTCACGCTGGGCTTCGGATTGCATTTCCAGCTCTTTGTAGCTGCCGCCGGTTTCCGCGGCCCAGCGTTCGGCGCCGTTAAAAGCCGCTTCGTTGAAGGATTTGTCGAATTTGCCGCCAAGGTCGAAGATCAGCGCGGGATCTGCTGCAGCGGCCCCGGCACACAGCGCCAGCGCGGCGGTGGCGCCAAGAAGGTATTTCGTCATGCTCATGGATCACTCCCGGTCATTGTTGCGCGTTCCCCGACGGAACGCTATTGGCGGGGCGCGCCCGCGGACCTCGGGGATTAGGGCGCTGAAACCGGGGGCGGTCAAGCGGGTTTTTGGCTATCGTCGCGTCTTGGTGGGGCAATCGCGGCGCGGCTGCCTAAAGCGTTTGCACAAGCACCAGCGCATCTTCCGCCGTGCCATCGGGGGCGTGGTAATAGCCTTTGCGGCGCCCGGCCTTTGTCCAGCCGGTGCGGGCATAAAGCACTTGCGCCGCGTTGTTATTGGCCGCCACTTCTAAAAAGGCTGTGGTGGCGCCGCGCGCACGGGCCGTGGTCAAAAAATCGCTCACAAGCTTGGCGCCGATGCCCTGACGCCGGGACTGCGGATCAACCGCTAAAGTCAGCAGTTCGGCTTCATCCGCGATCACCCGCCCCAACAAGAAACCCTGTGCCGCACACAGCAAAAAACAATGCCGGGAGCGGATGAGATCAGCGAATTCCGCCGCCGACCATGGGCGCGGCGTGGTGAAACATGCGGCATGAAGCCGTTCAAGCGCGGAGGGGTCCATCAATCCAGCAATACGGGCGGTGGGTCAGAGGGGGGCGCGGCATCGGCGCCGCGCAAATAAAGCGGCGCGGGTTTGGGCTGTGGACTGCCCAAACGGCTGGCGGCCACCCGTGCCATGGCCACGGGCAAGGCAAAGGCCGCTTGATCCGGCCCCAAGATCGGTGTGCCTGCCAGTTCGGCTTGCAAAATCTCTGCCGGGGCCAGACGAGGCGCATCGGCACCGGCTTGCGTAAACCGCTGGGCATAGGCTTCGCCGCGCCGAGCATCCAACAGCACTGCGACGGGGCGCGCGGCGCCCTCGGCCACCGCCTCGAAGGTGGACACGCCAATGGCCGGAATGCCAAGGCTCAGGGCCAGTCCTCGCGCGGCAGAAACCGAAATCCGAACCCCGGTGAAATTGCCCGGCCCGACGCCCACGCCAAGGCCGGCAAGGTCGTGCCAGCCATAGCCCGCCTCGGCCAGCAGCTCCTCCAAAAGCGGCATCAACCGTTCGGCTTGGCCCTTGGCCATCTCTTCCACCCGATGCGCCAGCACCGTCTCGCCTTGCAGCAAAGCGGCCGCGCAATGCGCGGCCGATGTGTCAAAGGCCAGGATCAAGGCGTCATTGCGCAACGGCGCGCACCTCGGTCACCTCGGGGATGTAATGGCGCAGCAAGTTCTCGATCCCCATTTTCAGGGTATAGGTCGACGAGGGGCAGCCCGCGCAAGCCCCCTGCATATGCAGGTAAACAACGCCTTTTTCAAAGCCGTGAAAGGTGATGTCGCCACCATCTTGCGCCACGGCGGGGCGCACACGGCTGTCGAGCAATTCCTTGATCTGGGCGATGATCGCGCCATCCTCACCATCATCGGCACTGCCTTCGGTGTGGCCGCCGCTGGCGGCCCCCATCAACACCGGCTGGCCAGATTGGTAATGTTCCATGATCGCGCCCAAGATCGCCGGGCGGGCATGGGCCCAATCGGTTTCTTCGTCCTTCGTCACGGTGACGAAATCGGCCCCCAAAAACACACCTTTCACGCCCGCGACGCGGAAAATGCGCCCCGCAAGCGGCGAGACCTGTGCGGCTTCTTCTGTGGTGAAATCGGCGCTGCCCTCGGGCAAGACTTCAAGGCCCGGCAAGAATTTCAGCGTGGCGGGGTTCGGGGTGGTCTCGGTCTGGATGAACATGGCATGCCTCCTTGGCTTGCGGCAGATATGCGCCTTCCGACCAAATTCGTCAAGTTTTGGGCGGTGAAAGATACGTGCCGCAGCGCTCAGGTGATTGATTCGAGCCGTTCTTTCGACATATCGCCCGGCACGATGGTCACCGGGATCGGCAGGCTGCCGGAATTGCGGCTCATCTGGGTGACAAGCGGGCCGGGGCCGGCCTTTTCGGTGCCCGCGCCCAGCACAAGCACGCCGATTTGCGGATCTTCATGCACCTGCGCCAAGATTTCGGCCACCGGATCGCCTTCGCGGATCACCAGCTCCGGGTTCACGCCCTGCTTGTCGCGCATCCATTTCGCGAACACTTCGAAATGGGCCTCGATCGCTTCGCGGGCCTCGGCCCGCATGATATCGGCGACCCCGATCCAATGCTGGAATTCTTCGGGCGGGATCACCGACAAGATCGTGACCCCGCCATGGGTTCGGGACGCCCGCATCGCCGCATAGCGCATGGCGTTCAGGCATTCACGGGTCTGGTCGAGCACGACGAGAAACTTGCGCATACGCACCTCCGACATTGGCGGCATGTTCACCTCCCTGTCGCGTTTTGGCAACTGCGGCGTTCGCGCGCCCGGTGGCCGGGTGGCTTAAAGCGGCTGAGAGGCCGCCCAATCCCAGTAAAGCGACCGGATGCGCTGCGTCACCGGGTTGTCGCCATAGCGCACATCGTCAAAGGCCGTGACCGGCGTGACCTTGGCAAAGTTGCCTGACAAGAACACCTCGTCGGCGGCGCGCACATCCTCGATGCGCAGCACGCATTCGCGCACCTCGATCCCGGCGGCGCGCATATTAGAAATATGCCGCGCCCGGGTGATGCCCGATAAGAAGGTCCCATTGGCAATAGGCGTCATCGCAACGCCATCGCGGATGATGAAAACATTGGCAGTGGCGGTTTCGGCGACATTGCCCATCGCATCGCAGACCAGCGCATTGCCAAAGCCCTTACGCTGCGCCTCGACCAGCATCCGCGCGTTGTTGGGATAAAGGCAGCCCGCTTTCGCATTGCACACATTGTCGGCCAGCACGGGGCGGCGGAATTGCGTGGTGGTCAGCGTGGTGGCTTTATCGGCGGGCGGCATCGCCACCTCTTCAAGGCACAGCGCGAAACGGGTGGAATTGGCCATCGGCGCCACGCCCAGTTCAGAGCCCGCAACCGCCCAATACATCGGGCGGATGTAAACGGCGGCGTCGCGCCCATAGGCGCGCAACCCCTCGCGCGCGATTTCAACCATTTCGGTGGCCTCCACCGTGGGGGTGATCATCAGCGCCTCGGCCGAGCGATTCACCCGCGCGCAATGGGCCTCCAGATCGGGCACCAGCCCGTCAAACAGCCGCGCCCCGTCGAAGACCGAGGAGCCTTGCCAAAGCCCATGGTCGGCGGCGCGCATAACGGGAATGTCGCCCTCGTGCCAGCTGCCTTCGAAAAAGGTGCGGATGTTGGTGCCGAATGCCATGAGCCTCTCCTTTGCGTCGCGCGCGGATGCTAAGCACCACGCGCCGAAAAGGTCCAGAGGGGCGATTGTATCGGTGCAAACGCGCGGCGCGCCGCGCGCCGGGGCGATTGCGGCATTTGACTGCGCGGCTGCGGATGCTATCGGTCGAGCGGTATTTTGAAACCGTGACAGGAGCCGCTATGCCGCGTTCGCCCCTTTCTCGCCGGTCAGGCGTGGCCCGTCTGCTGATCGTTGGCGGTTCGGGCCGACTGGGCAGCATGATGCGCCGCGCTTGGCCTTTGGCCGGGGCGGGGGTCGTGCCAATCTGGCAGGCGCGGCGGCAAAGCGATTTTGCCGGGCTTGGCGGGCCAGATGTGGTGTTTGATCCGCTGGCCGCGCCTGAGGCGTTTCAGGCCGCCGCGCAGGGCGCCGACGCGGTGCTGATGCTGGCCGCGCCGATGCCAGGCGGTGCGGCGGATTGGGCGCAAGGCACCGATCTGGCCTTGGCGGCGGTGGCGGCTGCGGCGGGGCGTCCGGTCTTTGTCGCCTCGTCGGCAGCGGTCTATGGCGCACCAACCGGCCCCGCGCCCTTTGGCGAAGACGATCCGCCTGTGCCTGTGTCGGACTATGGGCGCGCGAAAGCGGCGATGGAGGCGGCACTGGCGGACCATCCCGGGGTAACGGTGTTGCGGATCGGCAATGTGGCGGGGGCGGATGCGCTTTTGGGTTTTGCGCCCGAGGGCGTGCCGCGGCGGCTGCATATTCTGTCCGATGGGATTGGGCCGCGCCGCAGCTATATCGGGCCGCAGGCCTTGGTGCGGGCGCTGGCCCGGGGGGTGCGGCTTTCCGTTTTTGCCGAGCAGGCAAAGCTGCCCGCGCGGCTCAACCTTGCCTTGCCCGGTGTCGTGCCGATGGAGGCTTTGTTGCGCGCCGCCGGGGCGGATTGGGTGGCCGAACCGGCCCCCGACAGCGTCATCCCACGTGTGGAACTGGATGTAACACGGGCCATCGCGCTGGGGCTTGTTCCCGAAGATCCTGCCAGTGCGGCGCGGATCGTGGCGGATCTGCGCGCGCTGGAGGGCACCGCATGAGGGCGCGCAAACGTCTTTTTGATCTGACCGTCGCGCTGGTCTTTCTGCCGGTGCTGACGCTGATCGGCCTTGGCGTGCTGATCGTGCTCGCGCTGACGCAGGGGCGGCCCTATTTCTATGCTGGCGAGCGGATGAAAACCCCGACCGAGGCGTTTCGCTTGTGGAAGTTCCGCACGATGACGGTGGCGCAGGCAGATCGCGGCGTCTCTGGCGGCGACAAGGCGGGCCGGATCACCCCGGCAGGGCGTGTGCTGCGGCGGCTGCGGCTCGATGAAGTGCCGCAAATCTGGAACATCTTGCGCGGCGATATCGGCTTTGTCGGCCCGCGCCCGCCGCTGCGCGAATATGTCGAGCGTTTCCCCGAGGTCTATGCGCAGGTTCTGCGCACCCGGCCCGGGGTCACCGGGCTTGCCTCGATCCATTTTCACCGCCACGAGGAATGGCTTTTGGCGCGCTGCGACACGCCCGAGGAGACCGACCGCATTTATTGCACGCGCTGTATTCCATCCAAGGCCCGACTTGATCTGATTTACGCCCGCCACGCCTCGGTCTGTTTCGACTTGCGGTTGATCGGGCGCACGATCCACCGGGTGCTGCGCAAAGATTGAGCCAGATAGGTCACTTTCGCGGCGAAAAACCGCTCTTAGCGCCGGTGAAAAGGTGTGAACCGTTGACCAAGCGGGACATGTGAGTATTGTTTGCGTGAATTATCAGCGCGGAGCCGTGCCGGGCGTGCTCGTCAAATCTATCATATCTCTCAGTAGGGCACAGAAGGCCGTTATCCTTCTGTCCCTTGATATTCTTCTGGTTGCAGGCGCCTTCCTCGGCTGCCTTGCGCTATTGAATGGCGCGACCGGGTCTCTGTGGGCCGGACTTTCGCAAAGTCTTCTGCAGTTGCCTTTGCTTTTGCTTGTGACCGGGGGCTTGTCGTTTGCGCTCGGCCTGTCGCGGATGCGGCTGCGCGATTATCAGGGGGGCGCTGTTGCGCGCTCGGTGTTTCTGGCGGTGATTTTGGGCGTTGTGTCGGCGGTGCAAGCGTCGATCAGCCATTTTGCGACGCCACCGGGCATGCATGTGGTCTTTGGCCTGCTGTGCTTCAGTGCCTTTTTTTTCAGCCGCGTTGGCTTGACCTGGTTGGTGACGGAAATTTACCGCCATTCACGCAATTTCAAGCGCGTCGCAATTTATGGGGCGGGCCGCACCGGGATGGCTTTGGCGCATGAATTGCGAAAAAGCGAAGACTTTGTCGTTTGCGCCTTTCTGGATGACAATGCCGCGCTGCGCGGCATGACGTTGAACGGGCTGCCGGTGCTGCCGGGTGCGCAGGTCGCGCGCGCGATGGAGCGTTACAAGATCGACCGGGTGATCTTGGCGATGCCTTCGTTGTCGCGCGATAAGCAGACCTTCCTGACACGACGGCTTGAAAAGCTGAATTTGCAGGTGCAAAGCCTGCCCGCCTTCACCCAATTGCACGGCTCATCGGAATTGCTTGAGATGCTCAAGCCGGTGGGCACGGCGGCGCTGTTGAGCCGGGATCCTGTCTCTGATGAGCTGTCGGCCGGGTCGGTGGCTTATGCCGGGCGCAATGTGCTGATTTCCGGCGCGGGCGGCTCGATCGGGCTGGAATTGTGCCGCCAGATTTTGGCCTGTCGTCCGAAAAAGCTTGTCCTGTTCGAACTTTCGGAGCTGGCGCTTTATAAGGCCGATGCCGAAATGCGTGTTTTGGCAGAGCCCTTAGGCGTGGAAATCGTGCCGGTTCTGGGATCGGTGACGGATGCCGTCCATGTTGCGCAGGTTTTGAACGAGCAAAAGATCGATATCGTGTTGCATGCGGCGGCTTACAAACATGTGCCGCTGGTCGAGGTGAATGCGCGCGTGGGTTTGGCCAATAACACGCTGGGCACGGCGGTTCTGGCGCGCGCGGCGCGCGATGCCGGTGTGCAGCGTTTTGTTCTGGTGTCGTCGGATAAGGCCGTGCGACCCGGCAACCTGATGGGGGCGTCCAAGCGCTTTGCCGAACTGGTGGTGCAAGACCTTGCCGCCCGGCCGCAAAAAACCGTGTTTTCGATCGTACGCTTTGGCAATGTGCTGGGGTCTTCGGGCTCGGTCGTGCCGCTCTTTCAAGAGCAGATCAGCCGTGGCGGCCCGGTCACGCTGACCGATGAACGGGTGACACGCTATTTCATGACGATTCAGGAGGCCTCGCGTCTGGTGCTTTTGGCCGGGTCTTTGGCCGAGGGCGGAGAGGTGTTTGTGCTGGATATGGGCAAACCGGTGCGGATCGGTGATCTGGCGCGCAAGCTGATTGCCGCAGCGGGCTACAGCGTCCGTTCGGCGGCGAACCCAGAGGGCGAGATTGAGATTGTCACCACCGGCTTGCGTCCGGGCGAAAAGCTGCATGAAGAACTGATGGTGCGCAAAGGCGCGACCACCACCACGCATCCAAAGATTATTTCTGTGCGCGAAGATCATCTGTCGGAACTTGAAACTGCCGCCGCGCTGCGCGATTTGCGCGAGGCGATCGAGCAAGGTGTCGAGGCGGATGTGATCGCAGCCGTGGCTTGGGCCGTGCCGGAATATGCCCCGCAAAGTCTGCCGGTCGAGGCGCTGCAATGTCAGGTGGTGCGGACGCGGCGCAACCGGAACCGCGACCTTCCGGCGGAATAAGGCGAAGCCGGGCCTTGCGCCTTCAGGCGAACGGGTCTTTGGGGTAGCCCACATCCGTCAGATACAGCCCTTGCGGGGGGGCGACGGGCCCACAAGCGCTGCGGTCTTTTGCCGCAAGGGCGGCAGCCACAGCCTCGGGCGCCCAGCTTCTCGCGCCCACCCGTTCCAGCGTGCCCACGATCGACCGGACCTGATTGTGCAAAAAGCTACGCGCCCGTAGCCGGAAGCGGAACTCGGTCCCGTTGGGCAGGGCGATGTCTTCAAGCGTGATTTCATCAAGCGTTTTGACGGGCGATTTCGCCTGGCACATGGTGGCGCGAAAAGTGGTGAAGTCATGATGCCCAACCAAATACGCCGCCGCGGCGCGCATCGCCGCGCCATCAAGCAGGTTCTGCACCTGCCAGACCGTATCACGTTCCAGCACCATCGGCGCGCGCCGCGACACAAGCCGGAACAGATAACGCCTTTCAATTGCAGAGAAACGGGCGTGGAAATCGTCATCGACCCGGGCGCAGGCGACAATCGCCACCGGCGCGGGTTTCAGGTGATAATTCAGCGCCTCTGACAGCCGAAACGGGTCCCAGTCTTTGGTCAGATCGGCATGGGCCACTTGGCCCGTGGCATGGACCCCGGCATCGGTCCGGCCCGCCGCCGCAATCGTATGCGGGCCGGGTTCAAGGCGTGCCAGCGCCGCCTCGATGGCGCCTTGCACCGAGGGTTGATCGGCTTGCCGCTGCCAACCGGCAAAGGGGGTGCCATTATATTCGATCTTGAGCGCGTATCTGGGCATGGCGCGGCGATAGCGCGGGCGGGCGCGGCGCGCAATGGTTTTACCGCCTGACGCGGCCTGCGCCGCTTTCGCATCTGTGAAACCAGCCGCGCCGCGCCTATCTTGTGGCAAAACAAGGGAAAGGCAACGCAGTGGGTATCACAGAGATTGCCGATGACATCGGCCGCAGTATCGAGGGCCTTGGCTCCTCGGTTTCCGAAGCCCTGTTCGAGCCGGTGATCCGGTTGGGCGTCACCGGCCTGTCGCGGGCGGGCAAAACCGTTTTCATTACATCATTGGTGGCGAACCTGCTGGATCGGGGCCGGATGCCGGCGCTGACGGGGGCGGATCGTATTCGCGCCGCCTATCTCAAACCGCAGCCCGACGATACCGTGCCGCGTTTTGATTACGAAGATCACTTGGCCGATCTGACGGGGCCCAATCCGCAGTGGCCCGATGGCACCCGCGCGGTGTCAGAATTACGGCTAAGCTTCCGCGTGTCTTCCGGTGGACTTTTGGGCGGTTTGCGCGGCTTGCGCACCGTGCATCTGGATATTGTCGATTATCCGGGCGAATGGCTGTTGGACCTTGGCCTGATCGAACAGGATTTTGAGGAATGGTCCACCGGCGTTTTGGACCGGTTGCCGGGCCGCCCGGGCGCGGATGAATTTTTGGCCGCGCTGGATGAGGCCGATCTTTATGCCCCCTTCACCGAGCCCAATGCCCGTGTCATCGCCGAGGCGTTCACCGCGCATCTGCATGCGTCGCGCGAGGCGGGCTTTTCGGATTGTTCGCCGGGGCGGTTCTTGTTGCCCGGCGAAATGGCGGGCTCGCCCGTGCTGACCTTTGCGCCCGTGCCGCCGGGCAAATATCCGCGCGATTCCATTGGCCGCGAATTTGCCCGCCGCTTTGACGCCTATAAGCGCGAGGTGATCAAACCCTTCTTCCAAGATCATTTCGCCCGGATCGACCGGCAGGTGGTGCTGGTTGATGTGCTGGGCGCAATCCATGCGGGGCCTGCAGCCTTGGAGGATTTGCGCCAGTCGATGGCCAATATCTTGGGCGCGTTCCGCCCCGGTGTGCCGGGGTTCTTGATGACGCTTATGGGGGTAAAACGGGTCGAAAAAATCCTGTTTGCCGCGACCAAGGCAGACCATTTGCACCATGCCCAGCACGCCAAACTGACCGCGATCACCGAGGCTTTGCTGCGTGAAGCCAAAGACCGGGCCGATTTCGCAGGCGCGCAAACCACGGCCATGTCTTTGGCCAGTTTGCGCACCACATCGGAAGATATGATCCCGCATGAGGGCGATGAATTACCCGCTGTGCGGGGGCGCTTGGCCGATGGCCGCTCGGTTGCACTTTATCCGGGCGACTTGCCCTCTGACCCGGCGCAACTTTTGGCCCCCGCGCGCGAAGGCGCGGAAAGCTGGCTGGATGCCGATTTCGGCTTGATGAACTTTGCGCCTGCGCCAGTGTCGCTGCGCCCCGGTGAAGGCCCGCCGCATATCCGGCTGGATCGTGCCGCCGATTTCTTGCTTGGGGACAAGCTATGAAACGGCCCGTGATGATCGAACTCGACGCCCCGCCCGCCTCGCCCGCCGAGGCGCCGCCGGTGGTGGATGCGCCGACCGCGCAAGAGCTGCCGCAGGGCCGGGCGATGCAAATTGCCGCTCGGCTGGCGGCCCGGCCCCGCTCCAAACTCACCCGGTTCTTCTGGCAGGCGACCACGGCGCTTTTGGGCTTCCTGATCACGATTGCCGCCTGGCAATTCGTCGATGGCCTGTTTGCCGCGAACCCGATCTTGGGGTGGGCGGCCACGGCGCTTTTGGCCGTGTTCTTGTTTGCCGCTTTCCTGGTCACGATGCGCGAGGTCTCAACTTTTGCGCGGCTGGGGCGGCTCGACAAGATCCAGCACGAGGTGGCGGAGGCGGTCCAGACCGATCAACTTAAAGCCGCGCGGTCGGTGGTGGGCAAGCTGCAAAAGCTTTATGCCGGGCGCGAAGACCTGCAATGGGCGCTGTCGAAGCTTAAGGAACGCGGGCCCGAGCAGTTGGATACCGGTACGCTGATCTTGCTGGCGGAAACCGAGTTGATGGCGCCCCTTGATGCCGCCGCAAGGCTTGAGGTGGAGGCCGCCGCGCGCACCGTGGGCACGATCACCGCGATCGTGCCGCTCGCGCTTGCCGATGTGGCGACGGCGTTGATTGCCAATAT
Organism: Rhodobacter sp. TJ_12; assembly: GCF_020023995.1. Taxonomy (GTDB): domain Bacteria; phylum Pseudomonadota; class Alphaproteobacteria; order Rhodobacterales; family Rhodobacteraceae; genus Rhodobacter. The sequence goes on from NZ_NRRD01000009.1 coordinate 90,059, forward strand.
TCGCATGATCCGCCGCGTGGCCGAGATTTATGGTGGCCGCGCCGGGGCGCTGGGGGCCATTCGGCTGGCCCGCACGGTGATGACGCATCTTATCGCCACGGGTGCTGTGGCGGCGGGCGATGATCTGATTGATACGGTCGCCGGTGGGCATGTCGCGGCGAAACTGTCGCGCCGCTTTGGCGAAGGCATTGTGAATGGCGCGCTGACGGCGCGTGTGGGCATTGCCGCGATGGAGGTCTGCCGTCCGATGCCCTTTGCCGCGCTGCCCCGGCCCAAGGTGCGTAGCCTGACGGGCCGCGCACTTTCGGGGGTTTTCTCGAAGTCGAAAGACGAGGATTAAGCGCTAGCGCAGGGTGGGCGCCGCATCCGGGGCCCGCCCGACATCCTCAACTCCCATGCGCAGGCCCTTGCCGATCCGATGTGCCAGCGCAGACCAGGCTTGCGCCACCTCGGGGGCCAGCGTCTCATGCAGCACGGCATCAAAGGTTTCGAGCCAAAGCGGGAAATGGCCGCCCTCCACATCGCCCGCGCGGCGGTGTGCGATCATCGGGCTGCCCTCATAGCCTTTGGTATGCAGGATCGAGCCTTTCCAAAACCGCGCGATCTTGGCTTCATGATGCGCCCAGTCTTCCACATGGGCGGCAAAGATCGGTGCAAGCTCGGGATGCGCGCGCACGCGGGCATAAAAGCGTGCAACGACACGCTCAATCTCGTCTTCGGTCACGGCAAAGCGGGGGGGCGGCAGGGTGTTCATACCTCAAATGATACGCCGAAGCGGCGGCCCGTCCAGTCACGCGCCGTCAAACAGATCATTCTGGACCAAAGCTTGCACGGCGGCGGGTGCCTGCGGGGCCTCAAGCCCCAAATGACGCCACGCGCGTTGCCCCAGCATCCGCCCGCGTGGGGTGCGTTGCACCAGACCCTGTTGCAAAAGATAAGGCTCGATCACCTCTTCAATCGCATCGCGGCTTTCTGACAGCGCCGCCGACAGCGTTTCCACCCCCACCGGGCCCCCACCGTAATGCTCTGCCACCAGCCGCATATAGCGCCGGTCCGCCCCATCCAGCCCAAGGTGATCCACGCCGAGCCGCGTTAGCGCGCCATCGGCCAAGTCGCGCGTCAGCCGCCCGTCGCCCTCGACCAGCGCAAAATCGACCACACGGCGCAACAGCCGCCCGGCAATGCGCGGGGTGCCGCGCGCGCGCTTGGCAATTTCGCGCGTGCCATCGGCATCGGCAGGAATGCCAAGCATCCGCGCGCCACGGCTCACGATCAGATCCAACTCGTCTTCGGTGTAAAACTGCAACCGGGTGGGAATGCCGAACCGGTCGCGCAGGGGGGTCGTCAGCAGGCCAAGCCGGGTGGTGGCTCCCACCAGCGTGAAGGGCTGCAACTCAATCCGCACTGTGCGCGCGGCGGGGCCTTCGCCGATCACCAGATCCAGCTCGAAATCCTCCATCGCGGGGTAAAGCACTTCTTCCACCGCCGGATTCATCCGGTGAATTTCGTCGATAAATAGCACGTCGCGCGATTCAAGATTGGTCAGAATCGCCGCCAGATCGCCCGCCTTTGCCAGCACCGGGCCCGAGGTCATTTTGAAATTCACGCCCAATTCGCGCGCCATGATCTGCGCAAGCGTGGTTTTGCCAAGACCCGGCGGGCCGTGAAACAGCGTGTGATCCATGGCTTGGCCGCGCATCTTCGCGCTTTCGATGAAGACGCGCAGGTTCGCCCGTGCCTCGGCCTGACCGATAAATTCCTCCAGCACCTGCGGGCGCAGGGCGCGATCTGCATCTTCGGGCAGGCGGTCGGGGCGAAGGGTCGGGTCCGGGTCGGTCATGCTTTACTGTCGCGCGAGAGGGCAGGAGGTGCAAGCCGCACCCGGCGGTTGCGGCTGGGCAGAGGGCTAGTCCTTGGGGGCGAGCAGGCGCAGCGCGGTGCGGATCAGCTTCGCGGTATCGGTCGCCTCGGGCTGTTCTGAGGCTTGGGCCACCGCCGCCGCAGCGTCTGAAGGTGAATAGCCAAGGTTGGTGAGCGCCGAAAGCGCCTCTGCGGTGAAGTTGGTCTTGGGCGTGGCTGCTGGCGCGGCGGCGCGTCTGGGGGCTTTCGGTTTGGCCTCGATCACCTCATCCGAAGGTGCGGTATCGACCGTCAGCGTGCCGCCCATTGCCATCACGGTGGGGGCTTTGTCTTTAAGCTCCATCACCACCCGCTGGGCGAGTTTGGGGCCCACACCCGGCGCGGCTTTGATCGCGTTCCAATCCCCTAAAGCCAGCGCGCGCGATACACCATCGGGCCCAAGCGTGCCCAAAATGGCCAGCGCCGCTTTTGCGCCGATCCCTTGCACCGAGGTCAAAAGCTTGTGCCATTCCTTCTCGATCAGCGTCGGGAAGCCGAAAAGCTGCAACAGGTCTTCGCGCACCACAAGCTCGGTATAAAGCGCGCAGGCTTCCCCAACCGGGGGCAGGGTGGAGGCGGTGCGCGACGATACATGCACGATATAGCCCACCCCGCGCACATCGATCAGCACCTCATCCATACCGCGATGCAAGATGACACCCGCAATCCGCCCGATCATGGCCGCGCCCTCCGCACCCGGGCTTGGCCGGCGGTGATGTCCAGCGCGCCGCGCCCCAAAAGCGCGGCATGGGTGCGCTGCGCCGATTGCAGGTGATGCGCGTGGCAAATGGCAATCGCCAAGGCATCCGCCGCATCGGGGCTGTCAAACACGACGCCGGGCAACTGATGGCGCACCATGTGCTGCACCTGCCCCTTTTCGGCATGGCCCACACCGACCACGGTTTTTTTGACAGCGTTGGGGGCATATTCGCCGACGGCAAGCCCGGCTTGCGCGGGCACCAAAAGCGCAATCCCGCGCGCTTGGCCGAGTTTCAGCGTGGCGACGGCATCTTTGTTGACGAAGGTTTGCTCCACCGCCGCGGCCTCTGGGCTGTGGGTCGCGATGACATTAGAAAGCCCATCGTAAAGCGCCACCAGACGCTTGGCCAGATCATCGCCCGCCGAGTGAATCGTGCCATTGGCGATATGGCGCAGACGGGGGCCGTCCATCTCGATTACGCCCCAACCGAGGTTGCGCAACCCCGGATCGATTCCCATCACCCGCATCTGCCCGTCCTTGTTTTTGTCCCGCTGTGGGACATTTGCCACAGGGTTAGCACAAAAGAAGAACATCGAAAAGCGCAATTCCCCCCGCGACACCTTGCCGCCAGTGGCGTGACCTGTCGCAAATGATCCAAAAGCGACATTCGGCGTGCGGAACGGGAAGTCAAAATGACGAAGAAATCCGGCATTTTGCATGATATGCTGAAACTGCATTAACCGTATGAAAAGGCATGCAAAATCTGCATGACTGTGGTGTTTCGGAAGCGCTTGCCTTTCCAAAAACACGGGTCTAGAGGCGAACATATGGGCGCCCCGCCCAAAGAGTTCGCAGTTTAAAAAGGAATCGCGACATGTCCGCCCTCGACAGCTATCGCCTTCCCGCCCGGGCCGATCGGGCGGATTTTTTCACCCGGATTATGGACGCGGTGACCTTGTGGCATGATGCCCGTCAAACGCGCCGCACGCTGGCGCGGTTCAGCGATCGCGAGTTGAGCGATATCGGACTGAGCCGGGACGACCTTGACCGCATCGGTCGCTAAGGTCCACATCCTGCGGACAAACGCAGTGCGAACACACGAGGGCCGCGTCTTTGCGCGGCCTTTTGCATGCGGTAACGTCGGCAGTTGGATCAGTAAAGCACCGCGCGCAATTGCGTGGCGATCCATTGCGTCGGGGCATCGGCTTGCAACACCCATGCCCCAACGCGTTCAAGGCTGCTGCCCTCGGCCAAAAGCGTGACGCGGGCCTGATAGGTGTCGGGTCCGATCTCGGCCAGAAGCGCGCCTTTGAAAAGCAAAATTCCAATGCACAAGAAGGCCAGCGCCCGCAACGGCAGACCGCGGCGCGCCTTGCGGCGATGGCTGTCAAACCAGCTCCGGCCCAAGGTGCCATTGGCCTCAAACGCGCCACCCGCAGCATGAATATCATCGATACGCGCCAATCGGCGCTCGAAGGTCGTTCTTCCAGCGTCTCTCATGACCATGCTCCACAAATCACCGAAACCGCCAGCCGAAATAGCTAACAACTTCTTAATGACTATGGACCCGTTTCACCGTTTTGGCGAGCGGCGTGGCAGGTTATTGGTTCCGCTGAAGAACCAATGTTGTCCAGTCACCGAATTCGTCGCGTGATGCGAGGGTAAAGCCCTGCGGCTGATAGGCGGCGATCACCTCATCGGCCTGTTCATGCAAGATGCCCGACAGGATCACATGGCCCGATTCGGTGCAAAAACGGCCCATATCAGGGGCCAACGCGATCAGCGGCGCCTTGAGGATATTGGCAAAGATCAGATCAAATGGCGCGGCGGCTTGCAGGTCGGGATGGGCAAAGCCTGCCGCCTCAAGGCAGATCACCCGGCCGTCCATCCCATTGGCAGTAACATTCGCCGCGGCTGTCTCGACCGCGACCGGATCAATATCAGAGGCCAGAACGGTTTCGGGCCAAAACTTTGCCGCCGCCATGCCCAAAACCGCGGTGCCGCAGCCGATATCGGCGACGTTTTTCGCGCGCAGGCCCGCGCGCTCCAACCGATCCAGCGCGGTCAAACAGCCAAGCGTGGTGCCATGGTGCCCAGTGCCAAAGGCCATCGCGGCATCAATCAAAAGCGGTATCGCGCCTTCGGGCACTTTGTCGGCATCGTGGCTGCCATGCACGAAGAACCGCCCCGCAACCACCGGGGCCAATTCGCGGCGCACATGGGCGACCCAATCGGTTTCGGGCAGTTCGGAAACGGTAAAACCGCTGCTGCCATAGGCGGCGGCCAAAAGGTCCAGTACGACCTCGTTCGGGCGTTCGATGAAATAGGCGCCGACCTCGAAATTGCCCGAGCCATCCTCGATCTCGAAGACGCCCACGCCATAAGGGCCGGGGTCAAGGCTCTCGAGATGGTCGGCAAGGGCTTCGGCGGGCGCACGTTCGGGCAGAACGGCAAAGGCGGTGAAGGTGGTCATGGCGGCTCCGGCGTTTTGGCTGCAATGGCGCGAATGCGGCCACGGGTCAACCTAAAGGAAGCTTTGCGGGTCGATGTCGATGGCAAGCTTGACCGCATTGGGCTGTTTGACGCCGCGCAGCCAAGTGCGGATCGCCTGTTGCAGGGGCGCGCCCTTTTCCGCTTTGATCAGCAATCGCACCCGGTGACGGCCCCGAACCCGGGCGATGGGGGCGGGGGCAGGGCCAAAGACTTGCGCGCCGATCCGGCGCAGCGCCCCGTCATTGCGCGCCAGTGCATTGCCCAGATCAAAAAGCGGCTCAATCTCCGGGCCGGACAGGATGATCCCCGCCATGCGGCCATAAGGGGGCACGCCCACCGCTTTACGCCCTGCCGCTTCGGCGCGCCAAAACGCTTCTTCATCGCCGCCCAGAATGGCGCGGATGACCGGATGTTCTGGCTGGAAGGTTTGCAACAATGCGGTGCCCGGCTTTTCCGCCCGGCCCGCTCGGCCCGCAACTTGGCGCATCAGTTGAAAGGTGCGTTCCGCCGCGCGCAGGTCCGAACCTTGCAAGCCAAGGTCGGCATCAATCACACCCACCAAGGTCAGCCGGGGAAAGTTATGCCCCTTCGCCACGATCTGCGTGCCGATGATGATATCGGCCCCGCCCGCCGCGATGCTTTCGACCGCCTCTTTCAGGGCGCGGGCCGAACCGAACAGGTCAGACGACAGCACCGCCAGCCGTGCGTCGGGGAAGCGTTCTTTCACCTCTTCCGCTAGCCTTTCGACCCCGGGGCCGACCGGAGCCAGCTTGCCTTCAACCCCGCAAGAGGGGCAGGCCGTGGGAATGGGCTTTGTCTCGCCGCATTGGTGGCACACAAGGCGCTTTTGGAAACGGTGCTCGACCATCCGCGCATCGCAATGGTCACAGCCGATCTGGTGTCCGCAAGCGCGGCAGATGGTAACCGGCGCATAGCCGCGCCGATTGAGAAACAGCATCGCTTGGTCGCCGCGCGAAAGCGCGCCCAGCACCGCGCCGACCAAGCTGGGTGAAATCCAATGCACGGGTTCGATGCGTTCTTCGCGCATGTCGATGGTGCGCATCTCGGGCAGGTCCGAGGCGCCGAACCGGCTTTGCAGATCCACGCGGCGGTACTTGCCCGCATCGGCATTGGCCCAGCTTTCAAGGCTGGGCGTGGCCGAGGCCAGCACGACTTGGCTGCCCGCTAAAGACGCGCGCAGCACAGCCATATCGCGGGCATTGTAAAGTGCGCCCTCTTCTTGTTTGTAGGAGGTGTCGTGTTCTTCATCGACGACGATCAGCCCAAGGTTTTGATAGGGCAAAAACAGGGCCGAACGTGCGCCCACCACCATTTGCGCGCCGCCCTTGGCCACCATGTGCCACAGCCTGCGCCGTTCGGCCTGTGTGGCGCCCGAATGCCATTCGCCGGGTTTCGCGCCAAAGCGCGCCTCGACCCGCGACAGAAATTCCGAGGTCAGCGCGATTTCGGGCAAAAGCACCAAAGCCTGTTGCCCCTTGGCCAAACATTCGGCCACCGCTTCCAGATAAACCTCTGTCTTGCCCGAGCCGGTCACGCCTTTCAAAAGCGTCACGCCAAATTGCCCGATGCCCGCGCGCAAGGCATTGGCGGCGGCGGCTTGGTCGTCTGACAGCGTCTTGCCGGGCAGATGCGGGTTCAGCTTGGGGTAGGGCAGATCGCGCGGTTGTTCGGCCTCGACCACCGCGCCCTGCGCGACCAAGCCCTTGACGACTTGCGGCGTCACGCCGGCCAGTTGTGCAAGCTCGGTCTGGTAAAACCCGGCCCCGCCATGATCGCGCAACACAGCGAGAACCTTTTCGCGCGCCTCGGTCATCCGATCGGGCGTTTCACTGCCAAGCCGGTAGATTTTCCGCGCGCCGGGGGCCTCAAACAGGCCCGGCGTGCGGGTGGCAAGCCGCAGCACCCCGGGCAGCGAGGTCATGGTGTAATCCGCCATGCGGATCAAAAATTGCTGCAGTTCTTCGCGCATCGCCGGCACGTCAAGAACCCGCGCCACGGGGCGCAATTTCTGCGCGTCAAAGCGGCCATCCCCTGGCCCCCAGACCACGCCCACCACCCGCCGCGGCCCCAAGGGCACTTCGACGAAGGCGCCGGGGAAACAGCCGCCTTCGGGCGCAAGATAATCGAGCGGCTTGCCAATCGGTTCGGTCGTCAGCACCGAAACCCGCGCCCCTTCGGCAAAGAACCCGGTCTCAGCCATGCGCGCCCCCATTGGGCCGATCCGACCCCGGCTGCGCCACATAGATCGGGCGGAATGTGACGATCCTCTCTCGCCATTCGTGCTTGTTTGCGCTAAATCGCCGCAAGAGAGAGCGCAGGAGGCCCCCCATGAAATTCTTTGTCGATACCGCCGATGTTGCCGCCATTAAGGAACTCAATGACCTCGGCATGGTCGATGGTGTCACCACCAACCCGTCGCTGATCCTGAAATCGGGGCGCGATATTCTCGAGGTGACCAAGGAAATCTGCGACATGGTTTCGGGCCCGGTCTCGGCCGAGGTTGTCGCCACCGAGGCGAAGGAAATGATCGCCGAGGGGATGAAACTGGCCAAAATCGCCTCCAACATCGCCATCAAGGTGCCGCTGACCTGGGACGGCCTGACCGCGTGCAAGGCTTTCGCATCCGAAGGCCATATGGTCAACGTCACTCTGTGCTTCTCGCCCGCGCAGGCGATCTTGGCGGCGAAGGCCGGGGCGACCTTCATCAGCCCCTTTATCGGTCGGCTCGACGACATCAACCTTGATGGCGTGCAACTGATCGAAGACATCCGCACCATCTACGACAATTACGACTTCAAGACGGAAATCCTTGCCGCCTCGATCCGCTCGGTCAACCATATCACCGATGTGGCCCGCATCGGCGCGGATGTGATCACTGCCCCGCCCAGCGTCATCAAGGCGATGGCGAGCCATCCGCTGACCGATAAGGGGCTGGATCAGTTCTTGAAAGACTGGGCGAAAACCGGCCAGAAGATCGTCTGAAAACCGTGACATTTCGCACAAGGCCCGCTTTTTTAAGCGGGCCTTTACCGTATTTACCGGAAATTTAACCTGCAATTAACTAGAATCTGTGTCAATTTCTCCGGTAACCCGCTGACCAAGAGGCGAGCATGAGCGACACCGCATTTGCAACCGAACTCCGGACGAAGATCATCAACGACCCCGATGTGATCTTGGAAGATCATGACCTGATGCGCGCCCTGATCTCGGCGAATGAGCGCGCGATGGGCGCCAATATCGTCGATTTGCGCGGCGTGGCGATGGAACGGCTTGAGCGACGGCTTGACCGGCTGGAAGACACGCATCGTTCGGTGATTGCCGCCGCCTATGAAAACCTTGCCGGGACCAATCAGATCCATCGTGCGGTGCTGCGCATGCTGGACCCGACCGAATTTGAAAGCTTCCTGAAAAACCTTGGCACCGAAGTCGCCGATATTCTGCGCGTCGACAGTGTGAAGCTGGTGCTGGAAACGGAGCAGGATGCCGAAGATGCCGCACTGCGCCGTTTGGGCGACGTGCTGTGCGTCGCCGAGCCGGGCTTCGTGGAAGAATACATGCGCGCGGGCAAAGGCGGGCAGGCGCGTCCGGTGGTGCTGCGCCAGACCATGCCGCAAGCGGAAACGATCTATGGCGAGGCCTCGACCTGGGTCCGGTCCGAGGCGCTGATGCGGCTAGATCTGGGCGAAGGGCGTCTGCCCGGCATGCTGGTGATGGGGGCCGAAGACCCGCATCAGTTCAAACCCTCGCAAGGCACGGATCTTCTGGCCTTCTTTGCGGGTGTGTTTGAACGCGCGATGCGGCGCTGGTTGGCGTAAGATCATGGCGTTCGGTTTCTCTCCCGCTGCGGGCCTTGCGCTGGGCCGGTGGCTTGACCATCTGCGCGCGCTCAAGGGCGCCTCGCCGCATACGCTGACGGCTTACCGCAACGATGTGAGCGGCTTTCTGGGGTTCTTGCACCTGCATTACGGCGAAAGCCTTGGCATGGACCGGCTGGCGCAACTGACGCCTTCGGACATGCGTGCCTGGATGGCCTATGAACGCAATCGCGGCCTGTCGGGGCGGTCTTTGGCCCGGGCGCTTTCGGCGGTCAAAAGCTTCATGCGTTGGCTGGCGGATCGCGAGGGGTTCGACGCGACCCATGTGCTTGCCACCCGTGCGCCGAAATATCAACGCAAGCTGCCGCGCCCCTTGGCCGAGGATGCCGCGCAAGCGGTGATCGAACAGGTCGAATTGCAAGCCTCTGAACCGTGGATCGCCGCGCGCGACGTGGCGGTGATGACACTGCTTTATGGCTGCGGTCTGCGGATCTCGGAAGCCTTGGCGCTCGAAGGGGCCGATGTGCCGCTGCCCGAAGTGCTGCGCATTCGCGGCAAGGGCGACAAAGAACGGCTGGTGCCGGTGTTGCCTGCCGCGCGTGATGCGATGAATGAATATCTGCGGCTGTGCCCCTTTGTGCCTGCGCCGTGGGAACCGGTTTTCCGGGGCAGCCGCGGCGGGGCCCTGAGCCCACGCATCGTGGCGAAAACCATGGAACGCGCCCGCGCCGCGCTGGGCCTGCCCGCTTCGGCCACCCCGCATGCTTTGCGCCACAGCTTTGCGACGCATCTTTTGTCAGCCGGGGGCGATCTGCGCGCGATCCAAGAGCTTTTGGGCCATGCGAGCCTTGCCACGACACAAGTCTATACAGCGGTGGATGCCGCGCGGCTGATGGAGGTCTATCAGGCGGCCCATCCGCGCGCCTGACGCCATAACCCGCTAAAATCCGGGCCTTTTCAAACCAAGGTTTATGGGGCGAAAGGGCCGCTGGCAAGAAACCGTTCATCACATGAGACGAGCCTTTAGGCACGTTGTCATCCAGAAAGGATCATGTGATGAACGTTTCTTCGCTTAGCTCACTGTCGGCCTATTCCGGCAGTTCGGCGCTGTCGCTTATGCAGCAAAGCAGCGCCGCCAATAGTGCCTCGGGCACTGCCAATACGCAGGAAACCGAGGCAAGCCGTCCGCCACCCCCACCTCCGCCGCCGCCCGCCTCAACCTCGGGCGGGGCAGAGGCGCAATCGTTGTTCGAGGCGCTGGCCAGCAATGATGACGCCGATGGCGATGGCTTGCTTTCGGAAGAAGAAGTCGCCGCAAGCCCGGTGGCCGATCTCTTGTCGGAACAGTTCGCCAGTATCGACAGCGATGCTGACGGTCTGCTGAGCCAGACCGAGGTCGATACGGCAGAAGCCGAAAGTCGTTCGGGGTCGATGGGGGGGCCCGGTGGTCCGGGCGGCCCCGGGGGACCGCCGCCCTCTGGCCCGCCTCCGGGAGAAGAGAGTGAGACCGATATCACCTCGCTTTTCGAAGCCCTGTCGGAGAATGATGATACCGATGGGGATGGGCTCTTGTCGGCCGAAGAAATCGCCGCAAGCCCGGTGGCCGATCTTTTGTCGGCGCAGTTCTCCAGCATCGACAGCGATGGCGATGGCCTGCTGAGTCAGTCGGAGGTCGATATGGCAGAAGCCGCATCGCGCGAACAGGGCATGATGGGGGAAATGGGCGCGCAAGGCAGTATGCCGCCGCCGCCTCCGGGCCCGCCGCCGGGTGAGGCTGCCCAAAGTGGCGGTGGCACCGGGACCAGTGCCGAAGCCACGGCGCAGTCGCTCTATGAGTCGCTGTTTGACGCGCTTTCGGCACAGGAAAGCACCACGGATACCGTGTCGCTTGACCGTGATCTGGCCAGCCAGTTCATGTCGCTTCTGCAGGAAATCTCCTGATCTTTGCGCGGGCCGGGATAGCCCCGGCCCGCATCCCCTGCGGCAGCTTCTTAAAAACCGTTCGAAATACGCTGGATTCGGCCCCCTCTCGGTAAGGCGCTGTTCACGCGTATCGTGCAGGTTGGCCGCAGTCGCGCCCGCCCCTCTGGCGCGCAGAAGAAGCCGCACCGAAGGAGTTCTTGATGGACCTGCCCCAACTTTCGGGTCTTTCCCCGCAAGCCGCCCCGGCCACGCATCCGGCCTCGGCCCCCGCGCCACAGGCCGCCGGGCGGGCCGAAGCTTTTGAAAGCCTTGTCGCAGCCCCCGGTGGGGCCACGGTCGAGGCGTTGTTTCAAGCTTTCGTCGTGCCCGAAGGGGGCGCCGTCGCGCCGTTGGGGGCGCAGGCCCCGGCTGCCCCGGTGCAGGCAGTTTCGGCCAGTGCGCCAAGCTTGACCGAGTCGCTTTTCGCCGCCTTCCATGCCCCGGCAGAGGGGCTGTAGAGCCCGGTTCCCGTGCTTGGCGCTGCCTTTGCGCGCGCGCAGCGTCTGACGAATTTTCAAATAGCGTGAAATGCGGGGCCGCTATGCGCCCGGCTCGGGTTGCACCATAGAAACGTTTCCGGCAGGAAGGGCGCATGGATATACGTCTTAAAGCCCTTTCGGTTCACTTGTTCACCGCCACCGGCGCTGTGCTGTCGATGCTTGCCATGCTGGCTGCGGTCGAAGAACAATGGTCACTCATGTTCCTTTGGCTGGTGGTCGCGCTGGTTGTCGACGGGATCGATGGTCCCTTGGCGCGCCGCTATGATGTCAAAGCCAACTGCCCTACCTATGACGGGGTTTTGATGGATTTGATCATCGATTACCTGACCTATGTGTTCATTCCCGCCTATGCGCTGTTCAAATCGGGGCTGTTGCCGGGCTGGACGGGGTGGCTTGCGATCATCGTCATCACCTATGCCAGCGTGGTCTATTTCTCTGACACGCGGATGAAGACCAAGGATTGCTCTTTTTGGGGCTTTCCGGGGTGCTGGAATATGGTGGTGCTGGTGCTGTTTGCGCTCAGCCCCGGCTATTGGGTGACGCTGGGGGTTGTACTGGCGCTGACCTTGGCGATGTTCTTGCCGCTGAAGTTCATTCACCCGGTGCGTACGGCGCGCTGGCGGCCGCTGTCGCTGACGGTTGCGCTTTTGTGGACGGCCTTTGCCGCCCGCGCCGCTTGGGTCGATTTTGACGAGGGCAACTGGGCGCACTGGGGCTTGGCTATCACCTCGGTCTATTTGCTGGTGGTCGGCGTCTTGCAGCAGATCATCCCGGAACGGAACGCGGCCTAAGCCAAACGCGAGATGCAAAAGAAAAGGGCGCCCAAAGGCGCCCTTTCTTATTTGCTTCTTGGCAGGTTAGCCCAGCACATCGTTGCAGCGCTTACAGGTGTGCGGATGCGCATGGCTGCCCACATCGGGCAGGATCTTCCAGCAACGCTCGCATTTCTCGCCCTCGGCGGTTTCAAACACCACTGCGATGCCCGGCACTTCGGGCAGGCGGAAGGCTTCCGAGGGGGCCGCATCAGTGGTGAGCGACAGATCCGAGGTGATGCAGATATCGGCGAAATCGACCGATTTCAGCACCGCTTCCAGCGCCGCGTCTTCGACATGCACGACCGGCGCGGCCTCAAGGCTGGCCCCGATCACCTTGGCCGTGCGCTGCACCTCCAGCGCAGCGGTCACGGCGCGGCGGGCACGGCGGATGCTGTCCCATTTCGCGGCCAGTTCCGGCGCGCGCCAGCTTGCGGGCGTTTCGGCGAAGTCTTCCAGATGGACCGAGTTTGCCTCGCCGGGGAAGCGGCTCAGCCAGACATCTTCCATCGTGAAGGGCAGCATCGGCGCGAGCCATTTTGTCAGCCGGTGGAACAACAGGTCCAGCACCGTGCGCGCGGCGCGGCGGCGCAGGCTGTCGGCCCCGTCGCAATAAAGCGCATCCTTGCGGATATCGAAATAGAAGGCCGACAATTCCACCGTGCAGAAGGTGAACAGCGTCTGGAACACGCCTTGGAAATCGTACGCCGTGTAGCCCGTGCGGACCGTTTCATCCAATTCGGCCAAGCGGTGCAGCACCCAGCGTTCCAGCTCGGGCATCTCTTCCGCGGGCACGGCTTCCGCTTCGCTATAGCCCGCAAGCGCGCCCAGCATGAAGCGCAGCGTGTTGCGCAGGCGGCGGTAGCTGTCGGCGGTGCCTTTCAGGATTTCTTTGCCGATCCGCAGATCGACCGTGTAATCCGATTGCGCCACCCAAAGCCGCAGAATGTCGGCGCCATATTGGCCGATCACATCGGCGGGCGCGACGGTGTTGCCGAGCGATTTGGACATTTTCATGCCCTTTTCGTCCAGCGTGAAGCCGTGGGTCAGCACGCCCCGATAGGGCGCGCGGCCCTTGGTGGCGCAGGCTTGCAGCATCGAGGAATGGAACCAGCCGCGGTGTTGGTCGGTGCCTTCCAGATAAAGGTCCGCGATCCCGTCTTCGGTGCCATCTTCGCGGTCGCGCAGCACAAAGGCATGGGTCGAGCCGGAGTCGAACCACACATCCAGCACGTCGAAGACTTGGGTGTAATCGTCGGGGTTGACGACATTGCCCAGCACCTTTTCCTTGAAGCCCTCGGTATACCAGACATCGGCCCCGTCTTGTTCAAAGGCGGCGGCGATGCGGGCGTTCACTTCCGGGTCGCGCAGCAGGAAATCGGGATCGGTGGGTTTTGCGCCTTTTTTGGTGAAGCAGGTCAGCGGCACACCCCAAGCGCGTTGGCGCGACAGCACCCAATCCGGGCGCGATTCGATCATCGAATAAAGCCGGTTGCGCCCGGTCGCCGGGGTCCATTGCACCAGTTCGTCGATGGATTTGAGCGCGCGGGCGCGGATCGTGTCGCCATAGGTGCCCATCCCGTCATCGAGTTTTTCATCGATGGCAGCAAACCATTGCGGCGTGTTGCGGAAAATGAGCGGCGCTTTGGAACGCCACGAATGCGGGTAGGAGTGTTTCAGCTTGCCCTTAGCCAACAGCGCGCCTTGGGCGTGCAGCGCCTTGATGTTGGACACGTTCGCCGGGCCTTCCTTACCATCCGGCTGGATGATCGTTTGCCCGCCAAAGACCGGCAGATCCGCACGATAGGACCCATCAGGCTCGACGTTATAGGTCATCGGCAGGCCGAATTTCAGGCCAAGCTGATAGTCGTCATCGCCGTGGCTCGGCGCGGTATGCACAAAGCCCGTGCCCGCATCATCGGTCACGTGATCGCCCGGCAGCATCGGCACGTCGAAGTCCCATTCGCCATTGCCGCCCTCGATGCTGGCATAGGGGTGGGCCAACTGCACGCCTTCAAATTCCGAAACCGGCACATCGCGCAACCGGCGATACATCGTTTCATCCAGCTTGGCAGCAGCCATGACTTGCGCGGCCAAAGCATCGGCCAGCACAAGGCATTCGCCGATCACGGCGGTGCTGTTTTCGGGGCGACCCGTCACCTCGTAGAGCCCATAGGCGATGTCTGGCCCATAGGCGACGGCGCGGTTTTGCGGGATCGTCCAAGGCGTGGTGGTCCAGATCACCACCTTTGCGCCATCGAGCCCCTTGCGCGATTGGAACCGCACCCAGATCGTGTGGCTGGTGTGGTCGTGGTATTCCACTTCCGCCTCGGCCAGCGCGGTCTTTTCCACCGGCGACCACATCACAGGTTTGGAGCCTTGATAGAGCGTGCCGTTCATCAAAAGCTTCATGAACTCTTCCGCGATCACCGCTTCCGAGTGGTAATCCATCGTCAGATAGGGCTTTTCCCATTTACCGGTGATGCCAAGGCGTTTGAATTCCTCGCGCTGGATGTCGATCCAGCCTTCGGCAAAGCGGCGGCATTCCTGGCGGAAGGCGACGGTATCCACGTCGTCTTTGTTCAGCCCTTTGGCGCGGTATTGTTCTTCGATTTTCCATTCGATCGGCAGGCCGTGGCAATCCCAGCCGGGCACATAGCGGCTGTCTTTGCCCATCATCTGCTGGCTGCGCACGATGAAATCTTTCAGGATCTTATTCAGCGCATGGCCGATGTGCAGATGCCCATTGGCGTAGGGCGGGCCATCATGCAGCACGAAAGAGGGACGCCCCTCTTTTTCGCGCAGCCGGTCATAAATGCCGATCTTTTCCCAACGCGCAAGCCAGTCAGGCTCGCGCGTGGGCAGGTTCGCGCGCATCGGAAAGTCGGTTTCGGGCAGAAAGACAGTGTCGCGGTAATCGACGGTATTTTCGGGCGTGTCGGCGCTCATCTCATATCCATTCAGGCTGGAGGGGGCGCGGCGTGCGCCCGGGGCTGGCTCATAGTGTCCCGGCAACCCTGACGCGTCAGAGCGCCGGGCCGGTAATTCGATGTATGAAGCAAAGCCCGGTCATGGGCGCGTTATAGGCGCGCGCTAAAGGGCGGGCAAGCGCGAAGCGGGCCACAGTGCCTTGCCATCACGGGCAAAAAGACGATGAATTGGGGCAAAGGGGGGCATGGCGCATGGAAAAGCCGGAAATGACCGATCTTTTCGTGATCGGCGGCGGGGTGAACGGATGCGGTATTGCCCGCGATGCGGCTGGCCGGGGGCTGTCTGTCACGCTGGCCGAACAGGGCGATCTGGCGCAGGGCACGTCTTCGGCTTCGTCCAAGCTATTTCACGGCGGGCTGCGCTATCTGGAATATCTTGATTTCAAACTGGTGCGCGAGGCTTTGGCCGAACGCGAGCTGCTTTTGAAGGCGATGCCGCATATCGCCTTTCCGATGCGGTTCGTGCTGCCATACGACCCCGAGATGCGGTTTGAAAAAGGTTCGCCTGTCAGCAAATGGTTGGGGCGGGTCGCACCGTGGTGGCGTGGGCGGCGCCCGGCATGGCTGATCCGGCTGGGCCTTTTTATCTATGATCATCTAGGCGGCAAACAGGATCTGCCGCGCACGCAAAAGCTGGACCTGCGCAAAGGCAAGGCCAGCCGCAAGCAGGAAAGCTGGGGGCTGAAGCCGCGCTTTCGCAAGGGGTGGGAATATTCCGATGCCTGGGTCGATGATGCGCGGCTTGTGGTGCTGAATGCCCGCGATGCGGCGGCGCGCGGCGCCCAGGTTCTGACCCGCACCAAAGTGGTGGCGGCGCAGCGGCAGGGTGATCATTGGAAGATCATCACCGAGGGGCCGATGGGGCAAGTGACCCACCGGGCTAAAGCGCTGGTGAATGCGGCGGGGCCGTGGGTCGACGCGGTCATGCACGGCCCGCTTGCGCGACAAGGGGCGGGGCATGTGCGGTTGGTGCGCGGGGCGCATATCGTGACCAACCGGCTGTTCGCCCATGACCGCGCGCTGTTTTTGCAAGCGCCAGATGGGCGGATCATCTTCTTGCTGCCGTTTGAGCGCGATTTCACCCTGATCGGCACGACCGAGGTCGCGCAGGCCACCGCGCCCGAAACCGCAACCTGCACCGAGGCCGAGCGCGATTACTTGATCGCTTTCGCGAACCATTACCTTGCGACACCGATCATAGCCAAAGATGTGGTGTGGTCCTTTGCTGGGGTGCGCCCGCTTTATGAAGACGGTGCCGCCTCGGCGACGGCGGCCACGCGCGATTATGTGCTGGCGCTTGATGGCGAAGGCGCCCCGCTTCTGACGATCTATGGCGGCAAGATCACCACCTATCGCCATTTGGCACAAGCGGCGGTGGACAAGCTTGCCCCGCATTTCCCGGCCGCCAAACCGGCATGGACCGCAGGCGCGGCGCTGCCCGGCGGCGATTTCGGCTATGGGGCGCGGGCGCTCGCTGAACGGCTTCGGGTGCGGTATCGTTTCTTGGGCGAGGCGCGCGCTTTGCGGATGGCCCATGCCTATGGCACCGATGCCTTTGAGCTTCTGGGCACGGCGACCCGTGCCCCCGACCTGGGCCGCGATTTCGGCGCGGGCCTGACCGAGGCGGAACTGCGCTGGCTCATGACCCGCGAATGGGCGCAGACGGTCGATGATGTGCTTTGGCGGCGCACGAAACTGGGGCTGCGCATGACAGATGAACAGGTGGCCGCGCTGCAGGCGTGGATGCAGCAGACACAACATTAGGGGGCGGCGATGACGCATATTCTGGCGATCGATCAGGGCACCACCTCGACGCGGGCGATCATCTTTGATGCCGGGCTGCGCGTGATTGCCACGGCGCAAGAGGAATTTCCACAAATCTATCCGGCGCCGGGCTGGGTGGAGCATGATCCCGAAGGGATCTGGCAAACCGTGCTGTCGACCGTGCGCGGTGTGCTCTCCAAGGCGGGGCTTGTGGCCAGCGATATTGCTGCGCTGGGCATCACCAACCAACGCGAAACCACGGTGATCTGGGATCGCGCGACCGGCGCGCCAATCCATAACGCGATTGTCTGGCAAGACCGGCGCACCGCCGAAACCTGTGCCACCCTGCGCGCCAACGGGCAAGAGCCACGCATCAGTGCAACGACCGGGCTGCTGCTGGACCCGTATTTCTCGGCCACCAAGGTGTCTTGGCTTTTGGATCACGTCCCCGGCGCGCGGGAACGGGCTTTGCGCGGCGCCTTGGCCTTTGGCACCATCGACAGTTTCCTGATCTGGCGTCTGACAGGGGGCAAACGGCATCTGACCGATGCCACCAATGCCGCGCGCACGTTGCTGTACGACATCGGCGCGAATGCATGGGACGACGAGATTTGCGCGCTTTTGAACCTGCCGACAAACCTGTTGCCCGAGGTGAAAGATTGCGCTGCCGACTTTGGGGTGACCGATCCATCGCTTTTCGGGGCGGAAATCCCGATCCTCGGCGTGGCAGGCGATCAACAGGCCGCCACGGTCGGACAGGCCTGTTTTACGCCCGGGATGCTTAAATCCACCTATGGCACGGGCTGCTTTGCGCTGTTGAACACCGGGGGCGAGCGGGTGGCCTCGCAAAATCGGTTGCTCACCACCATTGCTTACAGGCTGAATGGCGAAACCACCTATGCGCTGGAAGGCTCGATCTTCATTGCGGGCGCGGTGGTGCAATGGTTGCGCGACGGGCTGAAGATCATTGGCCATGCCGCCGAAACCCAACCTTTGGCAGAGGCGGCGGATGCCGCGCAGGGGTTGGTGCTGGTGCCTGCCTTCACCGGGCTGGGCGCGCCCTATTGGAGCCCCGAATGCCGTGGCGCGATCTTTGGGCTGACGCGCAATTCGGGGCCTGCGGAATTTGCGCGCGCCGCGCTTGAAAGCGTCGGGCTGCAAACCCGCGATCTGCTGGAGGCCATGCGGTCCGATTGGGGCACCGCAGCCGAGGGTGTCTTGCGTGTCGATGGCGGCATGGTGGCCAGTGATTGGACGATGCAGTTTCTGGCCGATATTTTGGGCGCGCCGGTCGACCGGCCTGTGGTGACCGAAACCACCGCTTTGGGCGCGGCCTATCTGGCGGGCCTACAGGCAGGCATTTGCCCGCCGCCCGCCGAATTTGCCGAAAGCTGGGCCTTGGAGCGGCGCTTTTCGCCGCAAATGCCGCGCGCGGAGCGCAATGCCAAATATGCCCGCTGGCAGCGCGCGGTGCAGGCGGCGATGACGGTCTAGACGTCTTGCGGTTGAATTGATCTTGGCGGCGCAATGGCTTACGCTGCTATGCAGCAAGGGGGAATGCGATGCGCGAACCGACTGAAAAACCGATTGAAATGCCGGGGCCCGAAGCGGTCGCGGCCTTGTTCACCGGGGCCGACGGAAGCTATCGCTTCGCCCGCTGGGGGCGGCCCATCGTGCCCATCGTTTTTGGGGTGGATGCGGCGACGCTGGCCATCGTCAAAGGGGCGACCGAGGCGGTGGTGGCCATGGCAGGCGCGCGCATGGCCGAAACCGATATGGAAATCGGCGCGAACCTGATGATCTTTTTCTTCCGCGACTGGCAGGAGTTGCTTGAGGTGCCAAACCTCGATCAGATGATCGACGGGCTGCAAGATATCGTCGCGCGGCTGGATGATCTGGGGGCCTCGCAATACCGTACATTCCGGTTCGACCAAGAGGGCGCGATCCGGGCTTGTTTCTGCTTTATCCGCATGGACCCGGCATTGGACGAGGTGCCCGCCGATACGATCGCGCTTAATCAGGCGGTGCAGATGATCCTGACTTGGGGCGAAAAGGCCTTTGCCACCCAAGCGCCGCTGGCGCAGGCGCAAGGCGTGGCAGTGGTGCGCCCGGAAATCGCCGCGGTGATCCGCGCAGCCTATGACCCGGTGATGCCTGCCGTCGCAACTGATCCAAGCCATGCGCTGCGGCTGGCGGCGCGTATGGCCGTGAATGGGGGGGCACAGGCATGACCCACAAGTTTTCGATCCGCGTCTATTACGAAGATACCGACCTTGCGGGCATCGTCTATTACGCCAATTACCTGAAATTCATCGAACGCGGCCGGTCCGAATGGGTCCGCGCGTTGGGCCTTGACCAAGTGGCGATGAAGCGCGATCACGGGATGGTGTTCGCCGTGCGCCGGGTGGAGGCGGACTACCTCAAACCCGCGAAATTCGATGACGAGCTGACCGTCACCACCGCGCTTTTGGCCGAAACAGGCGCGCGTTTGGTTCTGGAACAAGCGGTTTGGCGCGGCGCCGAAAAGCTGTTTTCCGCCCATGTGACGCTGGTTTGCCTGAATGAAGCCGGCGCGGCGGCGCGGCTTCCCGCCGATGTGCGGCACAAAATATCCCCTTCGGTGCATTAATACGGCCAAAGCGCCGCTTTGCGGGGGCAAATGACGTAGTTGTTATGGCGCGGGCCCTCAATATCCGGTAGAGTCATTGCTAATGAGGCCCGATAACGCGGCCCGTATGAGAGCAGTGACCATGGACCAGCAAACCCTTGCGATGGCGCAGGAGATGGATTTCTCTTTGCTTGCGCTTTTTCTGCGCGCCTCGCTGACCGTCAAACTTGTTATGATCGTGCTTACCTTGGCCAGCTTCTGGTCGTGGTCGATCATGATCCGCAAATATATCACCTTCCGTGCGGCGCGCGCCGAGGCCGAGGCCTTTGACCGCGCCTTTTGGTCGGGCGAGCCGCTCGATGAGCTTTTCGACCAGATCGGCCCCGCGCCGGAGGGGGCGTCGCAGCGCATCTTTGCCGCCGGCATGATGGAATGGCGCCGCAGCCATCGCCATGACGGTGAACTCATCACCGGCGCGCAGGCGCGGATCGAACGCTCGATGGATGTGGCGATCGCGAAAGAGGGCGAGGCGCTGAACGCGGGCCTCAGCTTCTTGGCCACGGTGGGCTCCACCGCGCCCTTCATCGGCCTGTTTGGCACGGTTTGGGGGATCAAGGTCGCCTTCGAGGAGATCGCGATTTCGCAAAACACCTCGCTTGCCGTCGTGGCGCCGGGCATTTCCGAAGCTTTGGTGGCGACCGCCATCGGCCTTGTGGCCGCAATTCCGGCCGTGGTCGCCTATAACAAGTTTTCGTCGGATGCCGACAAGATCACCTCGGGCTATGAGGCCTTTGCCGATGAATTCTCCACCATCTTGTCGCGCCAGTTGGACGCCTGATCCATGGGCGCGGGGGTGATGAAAAAGCACGGCGGCGCTGCGCGGCGTCGCCGGGGTGGCAAGGGCAAACATGCTGTCATGGCAGAAATCAACGTCACCCCGATGGTGGATGTGATGCTGGTGCTGCTGATCATTTTCATGGTGGCAGCCCCGATGATGACGGTGGGGGTGCCGCTCGAACTGCCGAAGACGGCGGCCAAGGCGGTGCCGACGGAACAAGAAGAGCCTCTGGCAGTGTCATTGGAGCTGGATGGCACGGTGTCGCTGATGAACAGCGATGTGCCCGAGGAGGAGCTTGTCGACCGGTTGCGCGCGATTGCGGCGGAACGCGACAGCACCAAGGTCTATCTGCGCGCCGATGGCGGCATCGAATATGCGCGCGTTGTGCAGGTGATGGGGGCGCTCAATGCGGGCGGCTTCAATGACATTATTCTTGTCACCGATCCGGGCGGGCCGAGTTTGACGGGCAACGCTGCGGCGGGGAACTGAGGCGCATCATGCGCATGGATCGGGCGGAACGGATCGGCACCTGGGTTTCGGCGGCGCTGCATATTGCGGTGATCGCTTGGGCCGTGATTGGCACATCGTTGATCAAGCCCAAACCCACAGAGCCGGTAGAGATTACGCCTGCCGGGATGATTTCGGAGGCGGAATTCGCCGCCCTGCAGGCCGCTGCCCCGGCCCCGGGCGCTGCGCCCGCGCAACCCGAAACCACGCCCGAGGCCGACATTGCCCCCGATGCGCCTCTGCCCGAGGCCGTGCCGGAAACCCCGCCCGCGCCCGAACCGCCGCCCGCTCCCGAGGCGGACCCGGCCCCCGAT
This sequence comes from Rhodobacter sp. TJ_12, assembly GCF_020023995.1. Lineage (GTDB taxonomy): Bacteria > Pseudomonadota > Alphaproteobacteria > Rhodobacterales > Rhodobacteraceae > Rhodobacter. The sequence goes on from NZ_NRRD01000009.1 coordinate 111,282, forward strand.
ATGACCGACCTGACCACCCCCGCGCCGCCCACCGAGGTGACGGAGGTGCCGCCCTCGATGATGCCGCCGGTGCAAGAGCCGCAAGATACCGAAGCGCCGGAATTTTCGCCGCGTCCGCGGCCGAAACCGGCAAGCCGTGTGGCTCCCACGCCGTCCGAGGCGCCCGAGCCTGATGCGCGAGTCTCGCCCACCGCAGTGGCGGAAACCCGCCCCGACCCCGAGGCCGAACCCGATACGCCGCAAGAAGAGCCGACCGAAGAGGCGGCGCCGCCCGAAGCCACGACCGAGATCGTGACCGAGGCGACCGAGACAGAGAAACGCGCCACCACCTCTGCGCCGCGCACTTCGCCGCGTCCGCGGGCCAAACCGCCGGTGCCGCGCCCCGCGCCGGTGGAAACCGCGCGCCCGGCCCCGACGACCCCGGCC
>NZ_NRRD01000010.1 GCF_020023995.1 Rhodobacter sp. TJ_12
CCCCGGCCCCCTGCCCCCCGGTCCCGTGACCGGCATCGCTCTCAAGCTGATGTCGGTCTTGTTCTTCATCGCCATGTCCAGCCTTGTCAAAGCCGTGGCCCCCCATGTGCCGCCGGGCGAGACGGTATTCTTCCGGTCGCTTTTCGCCCTGCCGGTGATCCTTGCTTGGCTGGCGCTTCGGCGCGAATTGCGCGTCGGGCTGAAGGTGCAAAACCCGATGGGCCATGTCTGGCGCGGCGTGGCGGGCACCACGGCGATGGGGCTGACCTTTTCCGGGCTCGCCCTTTTGCCGCTGCCCGAGGTGACGGCGCTGGGCTATACCGCGCCGCTTTTGGTGGTGATCTTTGCCGCAATGTTTCTGGGCGAGGAGGTGCGTGCCTTCCGGCTGTCGGCGGTGAGCCTTGGGCTGATTGGCGTGTTGATCGTGCTGTGGCCCCGGCTTGGCGGCGTCAGCGGCGACAACCCGACCGAAGCCTTGGGCGCGCTGGTGGTGGTGATGGGGGCGACCTTTGCCGCGCTGGCACAGGTGTTCATCCGCAAGATGGTCGCGACCGAGCGCACCTCGGCCATCGTGTTTTGGTTCACCATCACCTCGGCGGGGCTGTCGCTGATCAGCCTGCCCTTTGGCTGGGTGATGCCCGGCCCGCGCGAAGCGATCTTGCTGGTGTCTTGCGGCGTGCTGGGCGGCTTGGGGCAGATTTTCCTGACCTCGTCTTACCGCTTTGCCGATGCCTCGATCGTGGCGCCGTTCGATTACGCCTCGATGCTGTTTGCACTGGCGATCGGCTATTGGTTCTTTGACGAGGTGCCCACGCTGTGGATGCTTGGCGGCGCGGGGCTGATCATTTTCGCGGGCGTGATGATCATCTGGCGCGAGCATCGGCTGGGGCTGGAACGGCGGCGCGCGCGCAAGGCCGTCACGCCGCAGGGCTAATGGCGGCGCGAGCCTCCGTTCACAGCGAGTCACGGCGATTTGTCGCGCCAATATGACCCAGAACAATGACCCAAGGCCGATTCGGTGCTAGCTTGTGTCTGATGAAGCTGAAGGAGGCAGACATGACCCGTCACATCATCGACCATGCCGAGCCGAAGGCCGAAGGCACCCGCACCGCCCAATATGTGGATATCGACCGCAAGGATGGCGTGCATCCCGCCGTGGAAGAGTTGACCCAACGCCCCGAGGATCGGTCGGGCGCGAAAGTTCGGGAATTCGTGCGTATCGCGCGCGAAGAAGCCAAGGCGGAAGATTGATCCGGCTCTGACGCCGCGCGCTTTCGCCCATCGCAAACGCGTCCCCGGTTCGGGCCGGCGGTCGCGCAAACACTCACGGGACAAGATGCGCGAAGGGCACGCCTTTGGCGTGCCCCCGTAGCAAGGCTGGTTCCGTAGCAACTTCGGGCGGGCGCCGTTTCAGGGCCTGCCCGGAGGGTTGGCTCGACACGCGCCGCCTTAGGCGCGCACAAGCTTTTCGTAGCTTTCCGCGATATCGCGGGTTAGCGCGCCCACTTCGAAATGGAAGTCCCCGATCTGACCCACCGGGGTCACTTCGGCGGCCGTGCCGGTCAGCCAGCATTGTTCGAAGCCCGCCAGTTCCACGGGCTCGATATGGCGCTCGTGAACGGTGATCCCCTTGTCCTTCAGCATGGCGATCACCGTCTGGCGGGTGATGCCATTGAGGAAGCAATCGGGCAGCGGGGTGTGCACTTCGCCGTTTTTGACGAAGAACACATTCGCGCCCGTCGCCTCGGCCACATAGCCCCGGTAATCCATCATCAGCGCGTCCGAGCAGCCCTTGGCCTCGGCTGCGTGTTTCGACATGGTGCAGATCATGTAAAGACCCGCCGCCTTGGCCGCCGAGGGGATGGTATGCGGATCGGGGCGGCGCCATTTGGAAATGTCGAGCTTGGCGCCCTTCATCTTGGCATCGCCGTAATAGTTGCCCCATTCCCAACCGGCAACCGCCAGCCGCACCGGGTTGCGCCGCGCAGAGACCCCCATATCATCGCCCGCGCCCCGCCATGCCACGGCGCGCACATAGGCATCTTTCCAGCCATTCGCCTCAAGCATCGCGTATTTCGCGGCCTCGATCTGTTCGACCGAATAGGGGATCTCCATATCCAGCAATTCAGCCGATTTGCGCAGCCGCATCGAATGTTCCACGCCCTTGAAAATGCGGCCATTGTAGCAGCGCTCGCCCTCGAACACCGAAGACGCGTAATGCAGCGCATGGGTCAGGATATGGACCTTGGCTTCCCGCCAGTCGACCAGTTCCCCATCCAACCAGATCTTGCCATCGCGATCATCATATGCGCCGTCCATGCTGCCCTCCTTCGAGCCCTTATTTTCCATAAATTGCGCAAAACGGGCCAGCATAGGTCAGAAAGTTGCGCAATTACTGCGCTTCGGTAACAATTGATTCTTGGAAAGTCAACAAGACTGTCCTAAAAGGGTCAAAAGCGAGGTTCACATGGCCGATACCGGGGCACCCGGGGGCGAAACGCTCCTGTTTCTGACCGACGAACAACTGCGCAAGGGCATCGAGGCGATGTTCTTTGCCTATCGCGGCTTCACCGCCGACCCTGACCGCATTCTGGCCAAACATGATTATGGCCGGGCGCATCACCGGGCGATCCACTTCATCAATCGCGAACCGGGGCTGACGGTGACGACGCTCATTTCCGTGCTTGGCGTGACCAAGCAAAGCCTGAACCGGGTCTTGCGTACCTTGATCGAGGATGGGCTGGTCGAAAGCCGCGTCGGCACCCGGGACAAGCGCGAACGCCACCTGTTTTTGACCGAGGCCGGGCAAGAGCTGGAACATGCGCTCTCCAAGGCGCAGCGCGGTCGCTTGCGCGCCGCCTATCGCGCCGCCGGGCCGCAAGCGGTTGCCGGCTTCCGGCAAGTGCTGGAAGCGATGATGGACCCGGACCTGCGCCGCCATTACCAGATGCTCAAGGACGAGGAATGAGCGCCTCTGCGCCGCACCTGCTGATCGTCGATGACGATGAACGCATCCGGGGGCTTTTGCACAAGTTTCTGACGCGCAACGGTTTTTTAGTCACCGCCGCGCGCGATGCGGCGCATGCGCGCCGCCTGCTGGCGGGGCTTGAATTCAACCTGATCGTGCTGGATGTGATGATGCCGGGCGAGGACGGGCTTAGCCTGACGCGGGATTTGCGCACCAAGATGGCCACCCCGATCCTGCTTTTGACCGCACGCGGCGAAACCCGCGACCGGATTGAGGGGTTGGAGGCCGGAGCCGATGATTACCTGCCCAAACCCTTTGAACCCAAGGAATTGCTGCTGCGCATCAACGCGATCTTGCGCCGGGTGCCCGCGGCCACCGTCACCGGCCCGAAATTTCTGGGCCTTGGCCCGCTGCGCTACGAGGTGGAGCGGGGCGAATTGTGGCAAGGCGAGTCCCCGGTGCGGCTGACCGCGACCGAAGCGGCGCTGATGCGGATTTTCGCCGCGCGCCCGGGCGAGGTGATCGGGCGCGCCGATCTGATCGAGGAGTTGGGCCGCGACCGCTCTGCCAGCACCGAAGAGGGCGCGGGCGACCGCGCGGTGGATGTTCAGATCACCCGGTTGCGGCGCAAGATCGAGCCCGATCCGCGCGAGCCGCGCTATCTGCAAACGGTGCGCGGCGCGGGCTACATGTTGGCGCCGGATTGAGCATCACTGCTGCCTGAACGCGCAAGCCAAGCCCATGTGGCAGCGACAAAAAAGCGCGAATCGCCCCAACTTGCGGCATTTCGCCTCACCCCATTGTGATTGTCTGCTGGACTGACAAGGGCGTCGGCGTTAAACGGGTCGCATGGCTGGCTGCACCCTGTGCGGCCAGCAACGGCGCATCGGCTTGTAATTCAGGCTCGGGAAGGGAGAAGACTCGTGTCCCACGCAGAAGACTACGAAGGAACTCGGAGGGATTTCCTCTATCATGCCACCGCCGCGACGGGTGTCGTGGTGGCTGGTGCGGCCGTTTGGCCGCTCATTGACCAGATGAACGCTTCGGCGGACGTCAAGGCGCTCTCGTCGATTTTCGTCGACATCTCGAGCGTCGAGGTGGGCACCCAGCTGACCGTGAAATGGCGCGGCAAGCCGGTGTTCATCCGTCGTCGTGACCAAAAAGACATTGACCTTGCGCGTTCGGTGCCGGTGTCGTCGCTGCGCGACAAATCGGCCGAAAACGCCAACAAACCCGGCGCGGAAGCCACGGACCAAAACCGCACGCTCGACGAGGCGGGCGAGTGGCTGGTCATGATCGGCGTCTGCACCCACCTCGGCTGCGTGCCGATGGGCGGGGCTTCGGGTGATTTCGGCGGCTGGTTCTGCCCCTGCCACGGCTCGCACTACGACTCGGCTGGCCGTATCCGCAAGGGCCCCGCGCCGCGTAACCTTGACATCCCGGTGGCGGCCTTCGTCGACGACTCCACCATCAAGCTGGGCTGAGGGGAAGACATATGTCCGGAATTCCGCACGACCATTACGAGCCCAGAACGGGCATCGAAAAGTGGCTGCATGATCGCATGCCGATCGTCAGCCTGATTTATGACACCATCATGATCCCCACGCCGAAGAACCTGAACTGGTGGTGGATCTGGGGGATCGTCCTGGCCTTCACGCTGGTGCTGCAAATCGTCACCGGCATCGTGCTGGCGATGCACTACACCCCGCATGTTGATCTGGCCTTTGCCTCGGTCGAGCACATCATGCGCGATGTGAACGGCGGCTGGGCGATGCGCTACATCCACGCCAATGGCGCTTCGCTGTTCTTCTTGGCGGTCTACATCCACATTTTCCGTGGTCTCTACTACGGCTCCTACAAGGCGCCGCGCGAAGTGACCTGGATCATCGGCATGATCATCTACCTGCTGATGATGGGCACCGCCTTCATGGGCTACGTGCTTCCGTGGGGTCAGATGTCCTTCTGGGGCGCCACCGTTATCACCGGCCTGTTTGGTGCGTTCCCGGGCTTTGGCCCCGGCGTGCAAGAATGGCTTTTGGGTGGCCCGGCGGTCGACAACGCCACGCTTAACCGCTTCTTCTCGCTGCACTATCTGCTGCCCTTCGTGATCGTGGCCATGGTCGCGCTGCACATCTGGGCGTTCCACACCACGGGCAACAACAACCCGACCGGTGTTGAAGTGCGTCGCGGCTCCAAAGAAGAAGCCGAAAAAGACACCCTGCCCTTCTGGCCCTACTTCGTGATCAAGGACCTGTTCGCGCTTGCGCTCGTGATGGTCGTGTTCTTCGCGGTCGTGGCCTATATGCCGAACTACCTTGGCCACCCGGATAACTACATCCAGGCGAACCCGCTTTCGACGCCGACGCACATCGTTCCCGAATGGTACTTCTTGCCGTTCTACGCGATCTTGCGTGCCTTCACTGCGGACGTGTGGGTTGTGGCGATCGTCGACGGGATCACCTTCGGCATCGTGGACGCCAAACTGTTCGGCGTGCTGGCGATGTTCGGCGCGATCATCGTGATGGCGCTGGCGCCGTGGCTTGATACCTCGAACGTGCGTTCGGGCGCCTATCGTCCGAAGTTCAAACTGTGGTTCTGGCTGCTGGTTGCCGACTTCATCGTGCTGACTTGGGTGGGCGCGATGCCGACCGACTTCCCGTATGACTGGATCTCGCTCATCGCTTCGACCTATTGGTTCGCGTATTTCCTCGTGATCCTGCCGCTGCTTGGCGCGACTGAGAAGCCGCTGCCGATGCCGGCCACGATCGAGGAAGACTACAACAGCCATTACGGCAATCCGGCCGAGTGAGAGAAGAGGACTGAAATCATGAAAAAGCTTCTGATCTCTGCTGCTTCCGCGCTGATGATCGGCGCAGGTGGGGCGATGGCCGCGGGCGATCACCAGGTTCCGGATTACGCCTTCAGCTTCGAAGGTCCGTTCGGCACCTATGATGTCGCGCAGTTGCGCCGCGGCTTCCAAGTCTACGACCAAGTCTGCTCGGCGTGTCACGGCATGAAATTCGTGCCGATCCGCACGCTGTCCGACGACGGCGGCCCGCAATTCGACCCCGCTTGGGTGCGCGATTACGCGGCCGGTCTGGACTATGTCTACGATCCGGAAACGGACGAAGACCGTGACCGGAAGGAAACCGACATGTTCCCCGAGCGTAACGGCGACGGGATGGGTCCGGACCTTTCGGTGATGGCCAAGGCGCGTGCGGGCTTCTCGGGTCCGAACGGTCTGGGCATGAACCAGCTGTTCAAGGGCATCGGCGGTTCGGAATACATCCGCGCCTATGTCTCGCATTTTGAAGAAAACCCGGAATGTGCGCCTGACGGGATTGATGGCTACTACTACAACGCCATCTTCCAAAACGGCGGTGTGCCCGACAGCTGTAAAGACGCCAAAGGCAACAAGATCACCCACGGCAGCTGGGCGCAAATGCCGCCGGCGCTGTTCGATGACCTGATCGAATACGAAGACGGCACCCCGGCCACGGTCGACCAAATGGCCACCGACGTTGCGGCCTTCCTGACTTGGGCTGCCGAGCCGAAGATGATGGAGCGTAAGCAAATGGGCTTTGTGGCGGTGATGCTGCTCGGCCTGCTGACTGTGCTGCTTTATCTGACCAACAAACGGCTTTGGGCGCCCTACAAAGGCAAACGTCCCTAAGCCGTTCCCGAGCCTGAAATAAGAAAACGCGCCCTTCGGGGCGCGTTTTTATGTGTGCGGCGCCTTTGCTGATCGAAGAAAGGCACAAGACGCCATCGGTCGCAGCCTCGACATCGTGACGCCTGCCCGCAGACAGAAAGACCGATTTTGCGGGAAGGCGCCGCTTAGCCCTTGGTGCCGTAACGCGCCAAGAACATCTCGACCGCGCCATCAATGATCCGCTGGCGGCTTTCGTCGCTCACCTCATGGATCACACCGCAAACAAGGCAGTTGTGAATTTCAACCTTGCACAGTTCCGAAAACTGATCGGCGGCCAGATCGTAATCCTCGATCTGCAGTTCACCCCGCGCCACGGCGGTCTTGAGATATTCGACCAGCCGCGCGCGCACGAGCTGTGGGCCCGACGCATAAAATTGCCGCCCCAGTTCCGGAAAACGATCGCTTTCCGCCACGCAAAGCCTATAGGTCTGCCGCCCCAAATCCGACCGCAGGTAATCGATGATCACCCGCGCTGCATAGCGCAGCACTTGGGCCACGGGCTTTTCTTCGGCATAGATGAATTCCACCGCCTCATCGGCTTGGCGCTGGCATTCGCCGGTGGCGATGGCCATGAACAGCAAACGCTTGTCGGGGAAATAGCTGTAAAGCGTGGCCTTGGAGACGCCCGCCTCGCGGGCGATGTCATCGACCGATGCCCCTTCGAAGCCATCGCGCAAGAAAACCTTGCGCGCGCCCTCGATCACCTGATCGAATTTGCGACCCTTGCGGATCTTCGCCATTTGCTGTTCCATCCAGCGTCCCCCTAGGGCGATAATAGCCTTTCCGCCAGACCAACGGCAAGGGATCTGTATCGAATCAGGGCCTTGCAGGGCGGTCGGGGCTTGCGGGTCTTGTCCCCGCCCGGCCCCGCGCTAAACTGGGATCATGTTCAAGTTCCTTTCCGGCCTGCTGGCCGACCCGCAACCCCATACCGACCCGCTCACCTCTGAGGATGCGGAATTGGCGCTGGCAGCACTTTTGGTGCGGCTGGCGCGCGCCGACAATCATTATGACGCGGACGAACGCCAGCATATCGAACAGGTGCTGGCCGCGCGCCGGGGGCTCGGCCATGCCGAGGCCGCCGATCTGCGCCTGCGCGCCGAGGCCGCCGAGGCCGAAGCCCCCGATACGGTGCGCTTCACCCGCGCGCTGAAAGAGAAAATCGCTTACGAAGACCGGATCGGCGTGATCGAGGCGCTTTGGACCGTCGCCCTTGCCGATGATGCCCGCGCACCAGAGGAAGATGCGCTGATCCGGCTGGCCACCAACCTGCTTGGGGTCAATGATCGCGATTCGGGGCTGGCCCGGCAAAGGGTGGCCGCGCGGCGCGGCTAAGCCGTCCACATGCCCAAAGTTCCGGCGCTTGCCTGTCCTTTTGGCGGCTCCCCTTGGGTCAAGGCCAACTCGCCGTTGCATTCGGCACAAAAATCGCGCCAAGTTGACCGACCGGACAAACAGAAGCCGAGACGTGACCCAAGCCGTGACCGAACCCGCCCCCGTCATTGAAATCCGCAACCTGCACAAAAGCTATGGCCCCCTTGAAGTGCTCAAGGGCGTGTCGATCCGCGCCGAGAAGGGGCATGTCGTCTCGCTCATCGGCTCATCGGGGTCGGGCAAATCCACGCTTTTGCGCTGCTGCAACCTGCTGGAAGACAGCCAGCAGGGCGAAGTCGTCTTTGCAGGCGAGCCGGTGCGCTGGCAGGGCTCCGGGCTGGCCCGTCGTCCCGCCGACCGCGCGCAAGTCACGCGGTTCCGCACCAACCTGTCGATGGTGTTTCAGCAGTTCAACCTGTGGAGCCATATGACGATCTTGCAAAATGTCATGGAGGCCCCGGTCACCGTGCTCGGGCGCAAGCCCGCGGAGGTGGAGCCGCTGGCGCGCAGCCTTTTGGCCAAGGTGGGCATCGGCGACAAAGCCGACAACTGGCCCGCGCAGCTTTCGGGCGGGCAGCAGCAACGCGCCGCCATCGCGCGCGCGCTGTGCATGCAACCCGAGGCGCTTTTGTTTGACGAACCGACCTCGGCGCTTGATCCTGAATTGCAGCAAGAGGTGGTCAAGGTGATCAAAGACCTTGCCGCCGAACATCGCACGATGATCCTTGTGACCCATGACATGCGGCTGGCGGCCGAAGTGTCGGATCATGTCGTGTTTCTGCATCAGGGCCTGATCGAAGAGGAAGGCCCGCCTGAAACGCTTTTTGGCGCGCCCAAATCGGAACGCCTGCAACAATTCCTGTCGGCCACCGCGCCGGCCTGAGTGAAGACCCCAACTGTGGAGAGAGCCATGAAGAAGCTGATCCTGACTGCCGCGGCATTTGCGCTGACCGCGGGCACCGCTTTTGCAAACGACGTCGTGCGCATGGGCACCGAGGGCGCCTACCCTCCCTACAACTTCCTCAATGACGCGGGCGAGGTCGATGGCTTCGAGCGCGAACTGGGCGATATCCTGTGCGAAAAAGCCGGTCTGACCTGCGAATGGGTCACCAATGACTGGGACAGCATCATCCCGAACCTGCTGTCGGGCAACTATGACACGATCATCGCCGGGATGAGCATCACCGACGAGCGGATGGAAACCATCGACTTCACGCAAAACTACTATCCGCCGGCGGCCTCGGCCTATGCGGCGCTGTCGAGTGACGTCGATCTGATGGGCGGCGTGGTTGCGGCGCAGGTGGGCACGATCCAAGCCGATTACGTCGCCCAATCGGGTGCGACGCTTTTGGAATTCGCCACGCTGGATGACACGATCGCGGCAGTCAAAAACGGCGAAGCCGATGCGGTCTTTGCCGATAAAGACGCGATTGCCCCGTTTGTGACCGAAGGCGGCGACGTGGTGTGGGCTGGCGATGACGTGCCGCTGGGCGGCGGTATCGGCATTGGTGTGCGCAAATCCGACACCGAGCTGAAAGAGAAATTCAACGCCGTGATCTCGGAAATGAAAGCCGATGGCTCGCTCAACGAGATGATCCTCAAGTGGTTCGGCGACGAAGCCGCAACCTTCTGAAAATGACCGGGCGCGGGGGCAACTCCGCGCCCAATCCGCCCCATGTTCGATTTCTGCGCCGATCCCAAAACCCTTGAAGGCCTGTCTTGGCTGATGTGCTACCTGACCACGGGTAAGCACATGATGTTTTATAGCTCGTTCTTCGTCGTGCTGGCCTTGATGCTGATTGTGGCGCCCGTGGCGCTAGCCTTTGGCTTTGGCGGCGCGATTGCCGCGCGCTCGCCCATCGCGCCGCTGCGCTGGCTGGGCAAGACCTACACCTCCATGGTGCGCGGCATTCCCGATATCGTGTTTTTCCTCTTCGTGCCGGTGGCGATGGATCAGGGGCTGGAATATCTGCGTTATCTCTACAAATGCCCGCATGATGGCACGCCCGTCTGGGCCAATAACGAATTCAGCGTCTGCGCTGCCGCGAAATTGCCGCTTTCGACCTCGCCCCAGATCTGGCACGAGGTCTATGGCTTCGCGCTTGCCGTGATCGCGTTTGCCATCGTGTTCGGCGCCTTTGCCGCCAATGTGCTTTATGGTGCGATGAATGCGGTGCCGCGCGCGCAGTTGGAAACCGCCGAAGCCTATGGCATGTCGCCCGCGCAGGTGCGCCGCCGCGTGCTTATTCCGCAGATGTGGACCTATGCGCTGCCGGGCCTGTCGAACCTGTGGATGATCCTCATCAAGGCAACGCCGCTTCTGTTCCTGCTTGGCGTGGAAGACATCGTTTATTGGGCGCGCGAGTTGGGCGCGACGAAATCGCAAATCTATGACTATCCGCACCCCGACTGGCGTTTTTGGTATGTATTGGCGCTTTTGGTGTTTTACCTTGGCATGACGAAACTTTCGGAACTGGCGCTGGATCGGTTGTCCGCGCGGCTGTCGAAGGGCCAAGCCACGATGGCGGGCGAAGCACAACGGAAGGCCGCGGCATGAGCGATAGCTGCACCCAGATCATTGCGGATTATGCCTTCCGCTCGCTTGGCTATGGCGAACGGCTGCTGCCGCGCAGCGATTTCACGCTGTGCCATGAATTCACGCTGATCGGCTCGGGCCTGATCTGGAACGTCTATTTTGGCACGCTGGCGCTTTTGTTCGGCTTTTTCTTTGCCACGGGGCTGGCGCTAGCCAAGGCCGCGCCCAGCGCCGCGCTGCGCCGCCCGGCAGAGTTGTTCATCTTTGTGTTCCGGGGCTCGCCGCTCTTCATCCAGTTTTTCTTGGCTTATGAACTGCTGGTGATGCTGCCCAAGGCGGGCATCGATGTCTTTGGCATCACCATTGAAACCGCCTGGACGACGCGGGCTTGGGCTGGCGCGCTCTTTGTGCTGTTTCTCAACACCTCGGCCTATTCGGCGGAAATCTTCTATGGCGCGCTGCAAAGCGTGCCCAAGGGCGATATCGAGGCCGCCGATGCCTATGGCCTGACCGGCTGGACCAAGTTTCGCCGCGTGCTTTGGCCAACGATGCTGCGCCTTGCCTGGCCGTCCTATACCAACGAGGCGATCTTTCTGTTTCATGCCACGACGCTGGTGTTCTTTTCGGGCTTTCCCGCCTTTCAGCAACGCGGCGACGCGCTTTATTACGCCAAATTCTTTGCCGACAAGACCTTTAACCCCTTTATCCCCTACCCAATCACCGCCTTCTATTTCATCCTTGTGACGCTGGCGCTGATTGGTCTGTTTGGGATCGTCAACCGCCGTCTGAACCGCCACCTTCCGGGCCACCACCGCCCCAAGCTGAGGATCAGGCCGCAAATCATCAGGTGATATATGGACTGGCTCAAGGAACACCCCGAGGTGCGCACCATTCGTGTGGCAGCGGCCGACCTAAACGGGGTGGCGCGGGGCAAACGGATCCCCGCACGTTTTGCAAGCAAGGTGTTCAGCGAGGGCACACGCTTTCCCTTTTCGGTGATGAACCTCGACATCTGGGGCGAGGACATCGAGGAAAGCCCGCTGGTGTTCGAAAGCGGCGATTGCGACGGATTGCTGTTGCCGACCGAACGCGGGTTTTTGCCGATGCCCTGGCTGGAGGCGCCGACTGCGCTTTTGCCGATCTGGATGCATCACATGGATGGGCGGCCCTATGCGGGCGACCCGCGCCAAGCGCTGGCCCGCGTGGTGGCGCGCTACGCCGAACAGGGGCTACGCCCGGTGGTGGCGACCGAGCTTGAATTTTTCCTGATCGACGATTCCGGAAAAACCCTGCGCGTGCCACCCAGCCCCCGCTCCGGCAAGCGCCGCTCTGGCGGGGAAACGCTGTCGCTGCGCGCGCTCGATGCCTTCGACATCTTTTTCACCAAGCTTTACGAGGCCTGCGAGGCGATGGATATTCCCGCCGATACGGCGATTTCCGAAGCCGGGCCGGGACAGTTTGAAATCAATCTCATGCATCAGGCGGACCCGCTTAAAGCCGCCGATGACACATGGCTTTTCAAAATGCTGGTGAAGGGGCTCGCCCGGCAGCACGGCTTTGCCGCAAGCTTCATGGCCAAACCTTATGACATGTGGCCGGGCAACGGGATGCACACGCATTTTTCCGTGCTGGACGAAAGCGGGGCCAATATCTTTGACAATGGCACCGACAAAGGCTCGGATGCGCTGCGCCACGCGGTGGCGGGGTGTCTTGAGGCGTTGCCCGGCTCGACGCTCGTCTTTGCGCCGCATCAAAACAGCTACACGCGGCTGGTCCCCAATGCCCATGCCCCCACCGGCATCGGCTGGGCCTATGAAAACCGCACCGCCGCCTTGCGGATTCCGGCCTCCAGCCCCGCCGCGCGGCGAATCGAGCATCGCGTCGCGGGGGGGGATGTGAACCCCTATTTGATGATCGCGGCAATTCTGGGCGCGGCGCTGGTGGGGATCGAAGATGAAATGACCCCCGAGACGCCGATCAACGGCAATGCCTATAGCCAAAGCCTGCCGCAACTGCCCGCCACTTGGAACATGGCGATCAACAGCTTTGCCAATTGCCCAATCATCCGTCGCGTGTTTGAGGAAGAACTGATTGCGAACCTTCTGATGACCAAGCGGCAGGAACTGTATTACATGGCGGAACTGTCCGAAGAGGAACAGACCGAGCTTTATCTCGATACCGTTTAAGGGCACGCGGGGGTGGCCGCTGCGGCCAGCCCCTTGCCCAGCGCGCGCCCGAGGGCTAGGTTTCGGATGTCCAATCACGAGAACCTCATGCGCATCGGCATCCTGCAAACAGGCCAATCTCCCGACATTTTGCGGGAGGAAGCGGGCGATTACCCCGATATGTTCATGGCGCTTTTGGCGCCTCATGGCTTCGATCTGGTCACCTATGACGTTGAGCACATGCAGTTTCCCACCGACGTGCATGCCTGCGACGGCTGGCTGATCACCGGCTCGCGCCACGGGGCCTATGAAGAGCACGCCTTCATCCCCCCGCTCGAAGATTTTATCCGCAAGGCTATGGCCGCGCAGGTGCCGCTGGTGGGCGTTTGTTTTGGCCATCAGATCATCGCGCAGGCGATGGGCGGCAAGGTTGAGCGCTACGCGGGCGGCTGGGCCGTGGGGCCGCAAAGCTACGATTTCGAAGGCACGCCGATCACCCTGAACGCGTGGCACCGCGATCAGGTCACAAAGCTGCCTGAAGGGGCCAAAGTCATCGCCTGCAACGATTTTTGCGAAAATGCGGCGCTGATTTATGGTGACACGGCGTTCACCGTGCAGGCACATCCCGAATTCAAAGATAGCTTCGTCGAAGGGCTGATGACCGCGCGCGGCCCCGGGCTTGTGCCCGATACCCTTATGGCAGAGGCGCGCGAAAAACTGGGCAAAGGCAATGATTCCGCCGCGATTGCAGCGAAGATCGCGGCTTTCTTCCATCGGCACGAGGGCTGACCATGCCACAGCCGCGCCACCTGTGCCCCACCCCCGCGCCCCCCGGCATGGCCGAGGGGATGCCGCTGGCCCGGCTGATGCCCGACCCGATTGTCTGACTGTCTGCCCCCCTTCCCTTTCTTCGAAAGCAAAAGACATGTCTCAGATTCAGACCCATTGGACCGATCTTATCCCGCAGGCCGCGCAAGATTACATTGAAGGCCGCCGCTTGGATGAGGTGGAATGTATCGTGGCCGATATTGCGGGCGTCGCGCGCGGCAAGGCGATGCCCGCCTCCAAATTCGCCTATCAGGATCGGTTCTACCTGCCAAATTCGATCTATCTACAAACGATCACCGGCGAATGGGCCGACAACCCGATGGGCGCTTTTACCGAGCCCGATATGGTGCTGACCCCCGATTGGAACACCGCCTCGGCGGCACCTTGGACCGCCGATATCACGCTGCAAGTGATCCATGATGTGCATGACCAACAGGGCAAGCCGGTGCCGGTCGCGCCGCGCAATGTGCTGAAGCGGGTGGTGGCGCTTTACGAAGCGGCGGGGCTGAAACCCATTGTCGCGCCGGAGATGGAATTCTTTTTGGTCGCCCGCAATCTGGACCCGAACCAGCCGATTATCCCGCCGATGGGGCGCTCGGGGCGGCGTGCGGCGGGCAAACAGGCCTATTCGATGTCGGCGGTCGATGAATATGGCAAGGTAATCGATGACATCTATGACTTTGCCGAAGCTCAAGGCTTTGAAATTGATGGCATCTTGCAAGAGGGCGGCGCGGGTCAGGTGGAAATCAACCTTGCCCATGGCGACCCGGTCGCGCTGGCCGATCAGATTTTCTATTTCAAACGGCTGATCCGCGAGGCGGCATTGCGCCACGACTGCTTTGCCACCTTCATGGCCAAGCCGATTGAGGGCGAGCCGGGTTCGGCCATGCATATCCACCAATCGGTGATCGATACCGAAACGGGGCTGAATATCTTTTCCAACCCCGATGGTGGGGAAAGCGAGGCGTTCTTGCATTTCGTGGCCGGGATGCAAACGCATCTGCCCGCGGTGGTCGCGCTGCTGGCGCCCTATGTGAACAGCTATCGGCGCTACATTCCGGACTTTGCCGCGCCGATCAACCTTGAATGGGGCCGCGACAACCGCACCACCGGGCTGCGCGTGCCGATTTCCGGCCCCGAGGCGCGGCGGCTGGAAAACCGGCTCGCGGGGATGGATTGCAACCCTTACCTTGGCCTCGCCGCCTCGCTGGCTTGCGGCTATATCGGGCTGAAAGACAAGAAGATGCCCAGCCCCGAATGTTTGGGCGATGCCTATATGGGCGACAGTGATCTGCCCTATAACCTTGGCGATGCGCTTGATATTTTTGCCGATAGCGCACCGGTGCGCGACGTGCTTGGGGTGGAATTCTGCACCGTTTACGAGGCGGTGAAGCGCAATGAATACAAAGAGTTCTTGCAGGTCATCAGCCCGTGGGAACGCGAACACCTTCTGCTGAACGTGTGATCGATGAACCTGCTCTTCGCCAATGATCGCGCCGGGCAGTATCCGGCCAGTTTTTATGCCGAAACCCGCGACCCGGCCCCCGAACGCCCCAGTTTGCAGGGCGAAACCCGCGCCGATGTTTGCGTGGTGGGCGCGGGCTATACCGGGCTTTCGGCCGCTTTGCATTTGGCGCGCGCGGGGCGCCGCGTGGTGGTGCTTGAGGCGCATCGCGCGGGCTTTGGCGCCTCTGGCCGCAATGGCGGGCAAATCGGCTCGGGGCAGCGGCTTGATATGGCCACGCTTGAGAAAATGGCGGGGCAAGAGGTCGCCAAACGGCTGTGGGGCATGGCGGAAGAGGCGAAAGCCCTGACCTATGCCTTGGCCGACGAAGCGGGCGTGCCCACCCATCGCGGCATCGCGCATACCGGGCGCAAGGCGTCAGAAGTGCGCTGGCTGCATGAAGAGGCCGAGCATCTGGCCAAACACTACGGTTACACCCAGATCGAACCGCTTGACCGGGCCGCGACGCAGGCGTTGATCCCCTCCCCCGTCTATATCGGCGGCGATTTGGATCATGGCGCGGGCCATGTGCATCCGCTCAACCTCTGCCTCGGAGTCGCACGCTTGGCCGAGGCGGCGGGGGCAGTGATTTATGAAAATGCGCCCGTCACAAACATCATCCACGGCACCACCGCCAACAAACCCAGCCGGGTGGAAACCGCACAAGGCCATGTGATCGCCGATCAGGTGATCTTGGCGGCGAATGGCTATCTGGACCGGCTAGAACCGCAAATCGCCGCCCGTGTGATGCCGATCAACAATTACATCGTCGCGACCGAACCCTTGGGGGCGCGCGCGAAAGAGGTCTTTACCAAAGACATCGCTGCGCATGATCTCAAATTCGTCGTCAATTACTGGCGGCTGCACGAAGACCGGCTGATCTTTGGCGGCGGCGAAACGGTCAGCTACCGCTTCCCGCGCGATATCGCCGCCAAGGTGCGCAAACCGCTCGAAGAGATTTACCCGCAGCTGAAGGGCGTCAAAATTACCCATGCTTGGGGCGGCACGCTGGCGATCACCGTGAACCGGATGCCCTGCTTCCACCGCCCCGCGCCCAATTGCCTTTCGGCCTCGGGCTATTCGGGCCATGGCGTGGCGCTGGCCCTTCATGCGGGCAAGCTGATGGCAGAAGCAATCACCGCCACCGGCGACGGCTTCGACGTGATGGCACGCCTGCCGCAGCCCGCATTCCCCGGCGGTGGCGCGTTGCGCTGGCCGCTTTTGGTTGCGGGGATGAGCTGGTTTTCGCTGCGCGACAAGATCGGGCTCTAAGCGGCTTCTGGCCGCGTCGTCAAACTTTCACTTGGCCCCGAGGCGCGCAACTTCTAAAGCTTTCCCGAATGTCACATTCAGGAAAGCTGAACATGCCGCGTGATGGACTGACCGCCCCGAATTGCTACGACGCCGAACCGATCCCCGAAGCCGCCCGCGCCGAGATCGAGCGGCTGCTCGCAAGCGGAGACCTGTTCCGCTACACCTCTGACAATGCGCCCGTGGCCCAGCTAGAGGCCGAATTCGCCGAAATGATGGGCGTGCGCTACGCGGTTTGCGTCGCCTCTTGCTCGGCGGCGCTCTTCTTGTCGCTCAAGGCGCTGGATCTGCCGCGCGGTGCGCGGGTGCTGGTGCCCGCCTTCACCTTTGCCGCCGTGCCCTCGGCCATTGTCCATGCCGATTGCGTGCCGGTGCTGGTCGAAGTGGGCCAAAACTTCCGCATCGATCTAGAGGATTTCCGCGCCAAGTTTGATGACACGATCGACGCGGTGATGATCTCCCATATGCGCGGCCATACCTCGGATATGGATGCGATCATGGAACTCGCCAATGCCAAAGGCGTGCCGGTGATCGAAGATGCCGCGCATAGCCTTGGCACGCTCTGGCATGGGGAAAAGATCGGCACGATCGGCAAAATCGGCTGCTTCAGCTTCCAAAGCTACAAGCTTGTGAATGCGGGCGAAGGCGGCGTTTTGGTGACCGACGACCCGGAATTGGCCGCGCGCGCGATCATCATGTCGGGCGCCTATGAGCATAACTGGAAAAAGCACCCCGGTTTGGCCAACAGCTTCGCGCATTGGCAAAACAAGCTGCCGCTTTACAACACGCGGATGCAAAACCTCTCTGCTGCCGTGATCCGCCCGCAGTTGGGTGAAGTGGCGCGGCGCGTGCGCGATGGGCTGGCCAACCACGATTATGTTGCCGCGAAACTCAATGAGAGCCCGTGGCTGGATGTGCCGCCGCCGCTTGGGCCGGAAACGCGCGCGCCCGACAGTCTGCAATTCAACCTTGTGGGCGAATGGACGGATGCCGAAGCGCGCCAGTTGCAAGCGGAAACCAAAACTCGGGGCGTGGGCGTGTCTGTTTTTGGCCTCTCGCAAGACAATGCGCGCGCCTATTGGAATTGGCAATTCTTGGGCGATCTGCCCGATCTGCCGAAAACCCGCGCCATGTTGATGCGCGCTTGCGACACGCGCCTGCCCGCACGGCTCACCCGCCCCGAGCTTGATTTCATCGCCGAGGCGATTGTCGAGTCGGCAGCGGTCGTCAAAGGCTGATCCGGTCAGGGGGGCAGCGCCCCCCTACACCGCGTTAGATCCCAAGCCGGGGCATCTCGATCTTGGGACAGCGATCCATCACCACGCGCTTCCCTGCGGCGCGCGCGTCTTGTGCCGCCGGTTCATGCACAACGCCAAGCTGCATCCAGAGGGTTTTCACCTCGGCCCGCGCGGTCAAAACCTGCTCGACGATCCCCGGCACAGCCGCGGGCGTGCGAAAGATATCGACCATATCCACCGCAATCTCGCGCGGAATCGCGGCGAGATCGGCATAGACCACCTCGCCAAGATACGTCTGGCCCGCGAGCCCCGGATTGACGGGAATCACCCGATAGCCGCGCCCTTGCAGCCACGCCGCAACCTCATGCGCGGGGCGCGTGGGATTTGCCGAAAACCCCACGACGGCGATCACCTTGGTCTGGCTGAAGATTTCGCGTAGCTCTGCATCGGTCATAGCGGGCTTCCCTTGGCAAGAAAAAGCGCCCGAACCACAAGGGATTCGGGCGCGAAAGTGTGGAACGAGGGACAGTGACTTGAAACGCGGCGGTTCCGGGGCCGCGTTTCCTTAGTCAGACATAGGTATGTAAAAGGCGCGTTAAAGGGTCGCGGGGGAAAAAGCGCCGCGCCTCGCCCTTTCGTGATCACATGCGATTGGCGGCGGCATAAAGCGCAATCGCCGCCGCGTTCGACACGTTGAGCGACCCGAAATCGCTGGCAAAGGGCACCCGCACCAGCATGTCACAGGTCTCGCGGGTTTTTTCCCGCAGCCCCGGCCCCTCGGCCCCCAGCACCAGCCCGACAGGCCGCGTGCCCGCCTGTGCCAGCCCCGCGGCCAAGGTGATCTCGGCCTCCCCGGCCAGCCCCAAAAGCACATAGCCCATATTTTGCAATTCGCGCATCGCATCGGCCAGATTGACCACCCGCAAATAG
Organism: Rhodobacter sp. TJ_12; assembly: GCF_020023995.1. GTDB lineage: Bacteria > Pseudomonadota > Alphaproteobacteria > Rhodobacterales > Rhodobacteraceae > Rhodobacter. The sequence goes on from NZ_NRRD01000010.1 coordinate 18,567, forward strand.
GGCTGACGCTCCAGCGCACCCGAGGCGGTTTTCGCCAAAGCCCCGGTTTCAGGCGCAGAATGGCGATGCGGGGCCACCACGGCGCGCGCGCCAAACACCTCGGCCGAGCGCAAAATCGCGCCCACGTTATGCGGATCGGTCACCCGGTCCAGCAGCACCACCAGCGGCGCGCCCGCCCCTTGCAGCGCCACATCGCCCAGCTTGCCCCAATCGAGCGGCTTGACCTCGAGCGCGGCCCCTTGGTGCACCTGATCGGGGCCCAGCGGCACATGCGAGTCAAATTTGCGCGGATCGACGATCTCGGGCGCCAGCCCGGCTGCGGCGATTGCCTCACCCAGCTTATCCGCGGCGTTTTTCGTCAGCACCAGCCGTTGCTTCACCCGCGCCGGGTTCATCAGCGCATCGCGCACCGCATGCAAACCAAAAAGCCACAGCGTTTCCGCCGCCGCCGCACGTTTGGCCCGTTCCTTCTCGATCACCCAAGACGGTTTCTTCATCGCATGCTCCCGTTTGTGCCCTCTGTGCGCTGCCGCGCCCTCTTTGGCAAGGGGCGTGCGAAAAACCCGCTTGACGCCCACCGGCCCCTTCGCTACATCCGCCCCCGTCGGGTGACGAGCTGCAAGGTGCGGCAGCGGACTGTAACTCCGCCGGGGAGACCCATGCCTGGTTCGATTCCAGGGTCACCCACCACTTCCTTTTGGGAAGGGTGCGAAAACGGGGCCGTAAAGCCCCGTTTTGCGTTTGGGCCTAGCGCATCAGAACTTGCGGGCGGGCAAAGATCGCCTCTTCTTCCGTGCCATCATCATAGACAAGCCGCAGCCGGATGTTTTGCACCGAACCAAGCGGCTGGGCGATATAGATCGCATCTGTCTCAATCGCATTGGGCGCAGGCGTGCCCTCGTAGCACATTTCCATGAAAAAGGGCGTCGTGGGCGGGGCATCGTTGAGCCCGTAGAAAATTTGGCTAAGCCCGCAACGCCAACTGAGCAATTGCGTGAAATAGATCAAATCTTGGCCGTCATATTCGCGCACCGCCACCCATTGCCCCTTGGTGGCCGCCAAAATCGGGCGCACTTCGGCGGCTGTGGTGAATTGCTGGGCCTGCGCCGCGCCCGCCAGCCCTAGCCCGCCGATCAGCGCCGTCAAAAGGATCTTTCGCATCACTTCCCCCATCGCATGGCTTTCACGCCACGCCGAAAGCCCTTATGTCTTGGGCAAACAAGAGGCGCAGCCGGAACATCATGGCAAGGAAATCGGGCACCGGTCCATCCCCCAATGTCTTCTTCGTCGTGCAGGCGGGGCGGCTGGAATATGAGGCGGTGGTTTTCACCGCAAGCTTCCGCGCCGCAAACCCCGATTTTCAGGGCCGCCTGTTGGCGATGGAGCCCACCGGCGCGCGCTGGTCGCGCCCGGTGCAAATCTCGGACCCGGTGCGCAAATTCCTGTCCGACAATGGCGTGGAGATCGTGCCGTTCGAAAACCGCCATTTCGGCGAAAGTTACCCGCACGGCAACAAGATCGAGGCGATGGCCGCCCTGCCCGAGGGGCCGTTTGTCTTTTTTGACACCGATACGGTTTTCTTAGGCCCGCTTTCTTCGGTGGCCTTTGATTTCAACCGCCCTGCCGCCTCGATGCGCCGCGAGGGCACTTGGCCCGAGCCGCCGCTTTACAAAGTGGGCTACACCGAGATTTGGAAGAGCCTTTATGACAAGTTCGGGCTGGATTTCGAAAGCTCGCTCGACCTTAGCCAACCCAATGAATATTGGCGGCGGTATCTTTACTTCAACGCGGGCTGGTTCTTTGGCCCCGATGCGCCCAGTTTCGGCCAACGCTTTTTGGACTATGCGCATGCGATCCGCTGGGATACGCCCGACGAATTGGCCTGCCAATCGCTGGACCCTTGGCTCGATCAGGTGGCCTTGCCCTTAGTGATCCATTCCTTTGGCGGCGGGCGTCCGGGGCCAGAGCTTGACGGGCTGGATGGCGCAGTGACATGCCATTACCGCGCCCTGCCCTTGCTTTACGCACGCGAAAGCGATGCCGTGGTGCGCGCACTGGAAGCGGCGGTGACGCCGCAAAAGGTGAAAAAGATCCTACGCCTGCACGAGCCTGCGAAAAAGCTGATCTACCAAGGCAAGGGGATGAAACTGCGCGAAAAATTTGACCGCAGCAACCTGCCCAAGCGCGAACAGGTGATCCGCAATACGATCAAACGCGCGGGGCTTTGGCTGCGTTAAGCCCCGCGCTGGCTGCCCCACCCCTGAAAGCGAAGCCCCATCGCACAGCGACGCGTGGGGCTGATGTGTCAACGCCCCGCCCTACCACCAGAGGCACGGTGAACGGCGAGGTCTCGCCCGCAAGATGCCCCGCAAGATGCCCCGCAAATGCAAAGGCACATCCAAAGCCGCCCCCGCCAAAGCCATGTCAAACAAACGCAAAAACAATGTCATAACGGTAGACATGCCTCAGCAAGACCAAGGCCCCCAAAAGCCGCGCGACGCCTTTCAAACCCGAAGGGCGTTGCCGCACCGCGCTCGCGCCGGTAGGTTGCGCAAGGAATGAAACGGAGGCCCCTATGACCGACCATCGCTTTGAGACGCTGCAAATTCACGCCGGAACGGCCCCCGACCCGGCCACCGGCGCGGTGCAGGTGCCAATCTACCAGACCACCTCTTATGCGTTCAAAGATGCCGACCATGCGGCGCGGCTCTTCAACCTGCAAGAAGTGGGCTACATCTATTCGCGGCTGACCAACCCGACCGTTTCGGCGCTGGCCGCGCGGGTCGCCGCGCTTGAGGGGGGCGCGGGCGCCGTTTGCACCTCGTCGGGTCATGCCGCGCAGATCATGGCGCTGTTCCCGCTGATGGGGCCGGGGCTAAACATCGTCGCCTCGACCCGGCTTTACGGCGGCACGATCACCCAATTCAGCCAAACGATCAAACGCTTCGGCTGGTCGTGCACCTTTGTCGATTTTGACGATCTGGCGGCCCTTGAGGCGGCGATCGATGACAACACCCGCGCAATCTTTTGCGAATCGATTTCCAACCCCGGCGGTTACATCACCGACCTGCCCGCCGTCGCAGCACTGGCCGACAAAGCGGGCCTGCCGCTGATCGTCGATAACACGCTGGCCTCGCCCTATCTGTGCCGCCCGATCGAGCATGGCGCGACGCTGGTGGTGCATTCCGCCACGAAATACCTCACTGGCAATGGCACGGTGACCGGCGGTGTGGTGATCGATTCGGGTAAGTTCGACTGGTCGGCGAGCGATAAATTCCCCAGCCTCTCGGCCCCCGAACCAGCCTATCACGGGCTGAAATTCCACGAGGCCTTGGGGCCGATGGCCTTCACTTTCCATTCCATCGCCATCGGGTTGCGCGATCTGGGCATGACGATGAACCCGCAAGGGGCCCATTACACGCTGATGGGCATCGAAACGCTCAGCCTGCGGATGGACAAACATGTCGCCAATGCCAAGGCCGTGGCCGACTGGCTCGAAAAAGACCCGCGCATTGAATATGTCACCTATGCGGGGCTGGAAAGCTCGCCTTGGCATGGGCGTGCGCAAAAGCTGTGCCCCAAAGGGGCGGGGGCGCTGTTTACCGTTGCAGTCAAGGGCGGCTATGAAGCCTGCGTGAAGCTTGTCAACAATCTCAAGCTGTTCGGCCATGTGGCCAACCTTGGGGATGCGCGCTCGCTGATCATCCATTCGGCCTCGACCACGCACCGCCAATTGACCGAAGAACAGCAGATCAAGGCGGGCGCCGCGCCCAATGTGGTGCGTCTGTCGATCGGCACCGAGAATGTCGACGATCTGATCGCGGATCTGGATCAGGCGCTGACAGCCGCCACCGCCTAAGCGTAAAACCGCCCGTCTAGGCCCGGCATCGCCCCACCGGCGATTTCGGGCCTATAGGGGGGCGATCACGAACCGGTGGGCGGCTTTTCATATGCGCTTTTCTTCTATACCAAAGGGGGCTGATCCGTTGCCGATTTCGGCCCCCGTTGTGAGTGGTAAAGCCCGCGCATGAAACCGAACTTCGCCCTCAACCTGTCGCATGACGGCATCAGCGTCTTTTTCCGCGCCAAAACCGGCTGGGAACTGCTTGGCGAGGTCGCGCTAGATGCGGAAGATTTCAACGAGCGGCTGACGGCGCTGCGCCGCAAGGCCAAAAGCCGCGCAGGGTCTAAACCCGTGACCAGCAAGCTGGTGATCCCGGCTTCGCAAATCCTTTACACCGAACTGGACGCGCCCGGCCCCCATGCCGCGACGCGCCGCAAGCAGATCGCCACCGCGCTAGAGGGGCTGACGCCCTATGCGGTCGAGGATCTGGTCTTCGACTGGTCGGGGCACGCAGACACGGTGCAGGTGGCTGTGGTCGCGCGGGAAACCTTGGCCGAGGCGGAAGCCTTTGCCGAAGATCGCGGCTTTGCCCCGGTCAGCTTCGTCGCGGTGCCCGAGCCGGGCCAATTCGCGGGCGAGCCATGGTTTGGCCCCAGTTCCGTGGCCGCCGCGCATCTGTCTGAAGGCGCGCGGATCGAGCGGGACCAAGACCCGCTGCCGCTGGCCGCGCTGCTGAACGCCACGCGGGACGCCACCGGCGATGCGCCCGAGGTTACAGAGACCGCAGAACCCCAAAGCGACACCCCCGAAGAGCTGCCGACACCGGAAGCTGCTCCAGACGCACCGCCGGTGCCGGAAACCGCTGCGGAACCGGAGCCCGCTCCCCAAGCGGTGACGGAGAACGCCCCTGAGCCTGAGCCTGAGCCTGAGCCTGAGCCTGAGCCTGAGCCTGAGCCTGAGCCTGAAGCAAATCCGGTCCCTGAGGCAGCACAATCCCCAACCGAAGCGATTGCCGCAACGGCATCCGATACACCGGAGACGGTGCCCTCGGCGGCGAAGACGGCCCCAGAGTTGCCGCCCGAAGCGCCCGCCTCGCCCCCCGAGACCACGCCGGAACCGGCCGCCCCCGTTGCCGCAGAAACCGACACGGGCGACGGGGCCGAGTCTGGGGCCGAATTTGACGCGCCCGCCGCAGTCGCCCCCGCACGGGACGCAAGCGCACAGGACGTAGGCTCCGAAGACACGCCGGTTGCCGAGACCGTGACCGATTCCGCCGCCGAGGCGGCCCCCATGGCGGACTCTGTCGATCTGGGACAACGCGATCTGAAAGATGTGGACTGGACGCAGGTGGCCCCACTGTCTGACGCGGCCCCCACATCCAAGGAGGCTGACGAAACCACCGGCGACGAAACGGCCACAAACACGCAAGCCGAAACCGTCGCGCCTGAGCCTGAGCCCGCAAGCGCGGCACAGGCCCCCGCGCAAGCGGATGCAACGCCCGCCCCCGAGGCGACACAGACCACCCCGGAAGCCGAGACGGCAACCGAAGTCGACGCCCCAACCGACACGTCCACGGCTTCTGCCAAGACCCAGCCCCAAGCGGCCGGGCCAAAGCCACTGCGCGCGCCCGAGCGTGCAACCGGCGTGCCCCCGCGCCCCGGCCTAAAACAGCCGCCGCGCGCGCCCTTGACGCCGGAAATTTCGGACATTGGCCCCGCACCGCGCCCCCCGGCGAACAAACCTGTCAAGGCGCCCGCACCCGCGACCGCGAGCACCGGCGCGGCGGTCGGCGCGCCCAAAGCGCCCAGCCCCACGGCGAAGCCCTCAACCGAGACCGATGCGCCGCGCCCGCCGGTTCTGGGCGCGCCGACGCCCAAGAAATCCGCCGGGGTCATTGCCCCCGGCTTGGCTCTGCCCAATGATGAAGCGCGCGGCACCGGCACTGGCGAAAAGCTGCGCGAAGTCGCAGGCAAAGTCGCGGGCGCCGGGCTGCGCACTGCCGCGCTTGGCTCGGCAGCGCTTGGCAGCGGCGCGGGCAAGGCGCTGGCCAAGGCCCGCACGATGCGCCCGCGCGTCGAAATCAAACCCAATCCCACGCCAGACACGCTGGACCCGGAAAAGACCGTTTTTGGCGCACGCAAAGCGCCACAGGTCGGGGGCAAGCCGAAATATCTGGGCGTTGCGCTGATGGGGGGGCTTGTCGGCTTCATGGCGCTTGCCGCGCTGTGGGCCAGCTTCCTGGGCACCGAGGAGACCAGCGCGCCCAAGTTGGCCGCGACACCGGAAGCCGTCGCCCCGCAGCCCCCCGCGACCGAAGCGGCAATGCCACCGGCGGAGGTGGCCGAAACCACCGCCCCCACCCCCGAAGCCCTGCTGAATGTGCCCGCCACCACGCTGGAGGCGGCGCGCGCACAAGCAAGAACCGCGCTGGAGGCCACCACAGATACCGGCGCGGATACGGGCACCCCGCCGACGCCGGACCAGATGGCAAACCTTGCGCCGCTGCCCGAAAGCCCGGTCCCCGCCGCACGAATGGCGCCCACCGAGACTGGCGCGGCCGAAACCGCGCCTGATGAGGGCTCCGAGACGGCGACGGTGACGGTTCCCGGCCTTGCGCCGCTGGCGCCGCTTGGCTCTGACGCGGCACCACTGACGGAGCTAGCGCCCGAAGCCGAGCCTGAACCCGAAATCGCGGTGGAACCGACGCCCGAGGGCACGGTCGCGCCGGGGGGCTTTACGCTTTATGCCGGGCAACCGCCGCGGCTGCCGCGCCCGCGCCCGCAAGACGTGATCACAGCGGCAGAGGCCGCACGCGCCGCCGCCGAAGCGCCCTATGCCGACCCCGCGCTTGCAGGCTATCGGCCCAAGGCCCGCCCCGCAGCGGTAACGCGTGCTGCTGCGCAAGCCGCAGAAGCCGCCGCAGAAGAAACGCCCGCAGCCGCACCGCCCTCAACTACACCAGAAGAGCCCACAACCGCCCCGGCGGCACCAGAGACACCGCAACGCGATGGGGCCCTAATCCCACCGGGGCCCAGCCCACGGCTAAGCACCGCGCAAGCGGCAATTGTCACCAAGGCGCGCCCGAAACCGCGCCCGGCAAGCGTTGTGCAAGCGGCGGCCACCGCCGTGCCAGAGCCCACGCCCGAAATCGAATTGGCCGCCACCTCGCCCGCGCCTGCCGCGCCCGAGGCCGCTGCCGCGCCGTCGTTCCCCAATGCGTCGGCCAGCGCGCTTGCCGTCTCGCGCCGCCCGGTGGCGCGGCCGCGCAACTTTCAAGCCTCGGTCGAACGTGCGCTGGCGGCCGCACTTGCCGCCGAACCGGCGCGCCCCGCCGCCGCCCCGGCGCCCGCACCGCAACCCGAACCGCGCGCAACCGCGCCTCGGGTGCCCAGCTCGGCCTCGGTCGCGCGCCAAGCAACCCAACGCAATGCCATCGATTTGGGCGATGTCACCCTGATCGGCCTTTACGGCACGCCCAAAAACCGCAGCGCGCTGGTGCGCATGCCCAATGGCCGGTTCTATAAGGTCCGCGTGGGCGACCGGCTCGATGGCGGCAAGGTGGTTGCGATCGGCGATAGCCAGCTGACCTACCAAAAGGGCAACCGGTCGCATACGCTTAAGCTGCTCAAGGGCGGCTGAGCGGCTTTCCCCTCGCCCAAAAGAGCGTTGTCGATTTGTTGATGCGCTTTGGCGGCGCGCAGCCGGATCGCGCGCGCCTTACGCCGCTGATAGGGCTTGTGCCCCGGCGGCGTTGCGCTAGGCTAGCCCTGATCCCCGCGTCTTGCCCTGACACCGCCACCGACCGGACCCGACCGGCGGTGCGGGGCCTCGAATGTGAGTTCCAATGGAAGGTTTTCTGCTTCAGGCCACCCTTTATTTGACCGCGATCGTCGTTGCGGTGCCAATCGCCACCCGGCTGGGGCTTGGGTCGGTGCTGGGCTATTTGTTGGCCGGCGTCATTATAGGGCCGGTGTTCGGCCTTGTCGCCGATCAAGCGCATGACCTGCAGCATTTTGCTGAATTCGGCGTGGTGATGATGCTGTTCCTGATCGGGCTCGAGATGAACCCGCGCGCGCTTTGGTCGATGCGCGACAAGCTGTTGGGTTTGGGCGGGTTGCAACTGCTGCTGACCACCACCGCAGTTGCCGCCGTCGCGCTGGTGGTGGGGCAACCGCCCCGCGCGGCGCTGGCGCTGGGGGGCATCTTGGCGCTTTCGTCCACCGCGATCGTGATGCAAACGCTCAATGAAAAGCGGCTGATGCAAACGGCGGGCGGACGATCGGCCTTTGCGGTCTTGTTGATGCAAGATATCGCGGTGATCCCGATGCTGGCGCTTTTGCCGCTTTTGGCGCTGCCCGGCGCGCGCGAATTGGCGCGCAGCGATACCGCCGGGCACGGGATGGCCGCGCAATGGCTCGATACGCTGCCCGCTTGGGGGCTAACGCTTGCCACGCTGGGCGCGGTCGGGCTGGTGGTGGTGGTCGGCCATTTCCTGATCCAGCCGCTGTTTCGCTTTGTTCAAGCCTCCAAACTGCCCGAGGTGCATACCGCCGTCGCGCTGATGATCGTGGTGGGCATTGCCTCGTTGATGAATCTTGTTGGGCTGTCGCCCGCGCTTGGCACCTTTTTGGCCGGGCTGGTGCTGGCCGATAGCGAATTCAAACATGAGCTGGAAAGCAGTGTCGAGCCGTTCAAGGGCCTGTTGATGGGGCTGTTCTTCATCGCCGTGGGCGCGGGCATCGATTTGCGGGTGCTGTTCGCCGGGCCGTTGAAGATCTTGCTCTTGGTGCTGGCCTTTGTCGCGCTGAAATCGGCCATTCTCTACGGGCTGGGGCGGCTTTTCGGCCTGCGCGGTTCGGACCGGTGGCTTTTCGCCTTTGGGTTGGCGCAGGCCGGGGAATTTTCGCTGGTGCTGGTGTCTTTCGCCACAGCGCAGCGGATTTTGCCGCCGCCGGTTGCCGAAAAGGTGCTGTTGGTGATCGCGCTAAGCATGTTGATTTCGCCCATTCTGTTCTTGATGCATGAACGGCTGGCCCGCCGCGCCACACCCAACGCCGGGCCGGACCCCGATACCGTGGATGAACACCATCCGATCATCATTGCCGGGGCGGGGCGTTTTGGGCAGGTGGTGAACCGCATGGTGACGATGTCGGGCTATGCCACCACGGTGATCGATGCCGATCTGCCCACGGTGCAACGGCTGCGCACCTTTGGTTTCAAGGCCTATTTTGGCGATCCGACGCGGCCACAGCTTTTGGCGGCGGCGGGGCTGTCGAAAGCGCGGGTGATGGTGGTGGCGCTGGATGATAAATCTGCCGCCAATGCACTGGTCGCCTATGCCCGCAAGGAACGGCCCGATCTGCATATCATCGCCCGCGCGCGCGACCGCTATCACGTGTACGATCTGTATGCCGCCGGTGCGAATGACATCGTGCGCGAAATGTTCGATAGTTCCTGCCGGGCGGGGCGCTATGTGCTCGAAAACGTGGGGCTCAGCGCCTATGAGGCGCATGAATTGGAACGGATGTTCTGGAAGCTGGACCGGTCCTCGGTGCGCGATCTGGCCGAGGTTTGGCAACCCGGCGTGCCAGTGGAAAAGAACGCGACCTATGTGGCGCGGTCCAAAGCGCTCAATGCCGGGTTTGAAACGCAGATGACCGCGCATATCGCCAAGCGGCGCAACAGCGAGGGCACGGGCCCTCAAGATGCCGATGTGATCGAGGAAGGCTGAGCCCGGCCCGTTGCACCGCTTTATGGCCCCCCTTTATGCGGGGCCTTTTGGGCGACGCCCCGCGCGGCGGGACGACACATTGCTTAGCTGCCGCGCTGAATGATCTCGCGCACCCAGTCGGGCGCGACGACATGGCGATCCGAAAAGATTTCGAACGCGTCGATGCCTTGGTGAAAGTAAAGCTCATAGCCGCTTAGGAACTCGGCCCCGAGCGCCTCGACCTGCGCGCGGAATTGCGTATTTATGGGCGTGTAAACCGCATCAAAGGCCCAGCGCGGGGCGCCGGTCACACCCTCGGGCAAGGGGGACCCCTCGCGCCCGACCATGCCCAAAGGCGTGCAATTGACCACCCCGTCAAAGCCGGTCAGATCGGCGCCCGTGCCGGGCGTGCCCGCGCTGACCTTCATCAACGGCGCATGGCGCGCAAGCGCAGCCGCCAAGCTTTCGACCTTTGCCGCATCCATATCGACCAAAACCAATTCCGTGGCATGCAGATCGGCCAGACCAAAGGCCACCGCGCGCCCCACCCCACCGGTGCCGAGCAAGAGCACGCGCCCCGGCAGCACCGCGCCGAAAGTCGCGTGATAGGCTGCCTTGAAGCCGGAATGATCGGTGTTGAATGCCAAAGGCCCCGCGGGCGTAAACTTGACGGTATTGGCCGCGCCCATCGCCGCCACCACCGGATCGCCCGGCGCGACCAGCGCCGCCGCCTCTTCCTTGAATGGATAGGTCACATTGACCCCGTCAAACCCCTGCGCCACGCAATCGGCCAGCACCTCGGAAAAGCCTTTGCCGCGTTCGGCCGGAATGATCAGATCATAGGTCACATTGCGGTTGAGCGAGAGCCCACAGGTAATATGCAGCGCGGGCGAGCGGGTGGCGGTGATATTGCCCCCGATCAGACCAAGGCGAAGGGTGCGCGGCGAAGGATGTTGCGTCATGAAGTCCATTTCCGTTAGGCCGAGCGACGCGCAAGGCGCGGCGAGTCGGGGGCGCGAAAGATGCGCCAATCTAGACCGCACCTCCCCCCCGGAACCATGTTTTTCCAAGCCCGAAAATGCATTTAAACGCATTTTTAGCGCAAAAAATTAACATCAAGGCAGGGATGAATTTCGCAATTGCAATAGAACCCGCGCGCGCCGCAAGCTAGGGTTCGCCGAACCTTTGACCGGAGGCAAAATTGTCGAAGACCATCTTCATCCTGAATGGCCCGAACCTGAACCTGCTGGGCAAGCGCCAGCCCGAGATTTACGGCGCCGACACGCTTGACGATGTCGAAAACAACTGCCGGGCGCTGGCCACCAGCCTTGGCTTCGATATCGAGTTGTTTCAGTCCAACCATGAGGGCGTGATCATCGACACGATCCACCGCGCCCGCGAAGAAGCCGCCGCGATCATCATCAACCCCGGCGCGTTCACCCATACTTCGGTTGCCATTCTCGATGCGCTCAATGCCTATGACGGGCTGGTATTCGAATGCCATATCTCGAACGTGCATAAGCGCGAAAGCTTCCGCCACCACAGCTTTGTTTCCAGTCGCGCCGATGGCGTGATGGCGGGCTTCGGCATCGAGGGCTATGAGCTTTGCCTGCGCCGGGCCTGTTCGCTGTTGTCGAAATAAGCCGATGCTGACCGTTCTGGCCCTGCTGCTGCCCGTCTATTTGCTGGTAGCGGCGGGCTATGTGGTGGTGCGCACCAATTGGGTGGCCGGGTCCGAAATGGGCTCGCTGGGGCGGTTGGTGCTGCGGGTCTTTATTCCCGCCATGCTGTTTTACGCGCTGTCCAGCGCACCTTTGCATGAAACGATCCGCCCCGACTTTCTGGCCGCCTATGGGCTGGCTTCGGTGACGATGTGGGGGGCGACACTTGCGCTGTCGAAAGCGCTGGGGAATGGCCGCACCGACGCGGGGCTGGAGGCGATGGGCGCCTCTGTCTCCAACTCGGCCTATTTCGGCTTGCCGGTCGTGACCATGGTGTTTGGTCATGAATTGGCGCTGCGGGTATTTGCGCTCAACCTGCTGGTGGAAAACCTGATCGTTTTGCCGCTGGCAATTGGCTATCTGGACACCGCCGGGGGGCGGGTCAGTGCCAAGGGGATTTTGCGCACCATCACCCGCAACCCGCTTTTGATTGCCTCGGTCGCGGGGCTCGCTTTTGGCGCGACGGGGCTGCCCCTGCCAGAGCCGCTCATTCGCACCTTTGAGATGTTGGGGCCCGTGGCAGCCCCGGTGGCGCTTTTGGTGATTGGCGCGGCGGTCGCCGATCTGAAAGCCAGCGCAATTGCCGGGGGCGCGTTGCGGCTCATCCCGATCAAGCTGATTGCCTTTCCGGCGCTGACAGCGACGCTGATGTTTGGCTTTGGGGTGGAGCCCACGCTGGCGAAGGCAGGCATTTTGACCGCCGCCGTGCCGATGATGTCAAGCTTCGCACTGTTCGGGCTGAATTATGGCCGCCCGCAACTGGCGGCGAGCGCGGTGATTTTCACCACCGCGGTTTCCTTTGTCACGCTGACCGCGCTGATCACGCTGATGGGGGTCTGACCCCCGTCAGTCGGCTCTGGTGTAAAGCGCGCCACTGTCCAGCATCGCATCGACCTCAGCATCCGTGAAACCTAGTTCCAGCGCCAGATCCCGGTTGTGCTGGCCCAGCCCCGGTGCGGCGACCGGCGTGCCCAGATCAAGACCCGAGAATTTGAACGGAAGGTTCGGCACTTTCACCTTGCCCAGTTTCGGGTGGTCTTGTTCCAGCACCATATTGCGCGCGACGACCTGCGGGTCATTTGCCACTTCGGCAATGGTTTGAATGGGCGCGGCTGGCACGCCCGCAGCATCCAGCGCGGCAAGGGCGGCGGCGCGGCTGGGTTGCGCGGCACACCAAGCCCGCACCAGAACAATCGCCTCGGCATTATGGTCATTGCGATTGGCCGCGCCGTGGAAACGGGCATCGGCGGCCAGCGCCTCGCCCCCAATCAGATGCGCCAGCTTCAACCATGTGTCATCCACCTGTGCCGCGATCACCAAATCGCCATCGGGGGCAGAAAAACAGCCGTAAACGGTGGAATCGGGCAGGTTATCGCCGGTGCGCTTGGGCATCTCGGCCCCGTCCGACATCAGGTAGCCTTGCAGCGCATAGTCATGCATCGAGACCATGCAATCATAAAGCGCAAGATCGACATGCTGGCCGCGCCCGGTTTGCATCCGGCTGATGATTGCGGCCAGAACAGCGGTCGCACCATGGCTGCCGGTATACATATCCGCCAAAGGCATGCGGAACAGCGGCGGCGGTGCACCCTCGGTGCCAACAATCGACATCGCGCCCGACATCGCTTCGGCAATCAGCCCAAAGCCGGGGCGTTCGGACAGCGGCCCGGAATGGCCAAAGGCCGAAACCGAGGCATAGATCAGCCTTGGGTTCAGCTGCGAAAGATCCTCATAGCCCAGCCCCAGCTTTTTCAGCGCGCCGGGCCGGTAATTTTCCACGAACACATCCGCCGTAGCGGCAAGACGCTTCATCAACTCCACCGCCTGCGGCTGGCGCAGATCAAGGCACAAGCCCCGCTTGCCCATGTTCTGTTGCAGGAAATAGCCCGAAACGCCTTCGCGTTGGGTGGGCGAGGCCCGGCCCGCATCGCCCGCGCGCGGGCGTTCCACCTTGATCACATCGGCGCCCAACGCGGCCAACTGGCGCGACAGGAACGGCCCGGCAAGGAAGTGGCTGTAATCAATCACCTTAATGCCCGTCAGGGGCAGCGGCGCGGCGGGTGTGGTCATAGCGGGCTCCTTTTCTTGCGCCCTAGCTACAGGCCCGGCCCCGTCCGCCCAAGCCCAAGGCGGCGCCCCGGCGGCCCGAACCCGGCGCGTGGCGATGGTTTTCCGCCCTCACACAGGGCTTGATGCATCAAACGCCATCAAGGTCGCGGATATTTTCGCGCAAGATCAGCTCGGCCGGGATCGGGCGTAAATCAGGTGGCGTGCCGCGATGCTGGGCGATCACCGCCGCCACCGCGCGCGCCGCGATGGCCGCCATATCCTGATGGATCACCGCCGCCATCCGGCCTTCGATCAAGGCCACGCGTGACAAAGCTGTCAGATTGAAGGTCACGAAACAGACCCGCCCCAAGCTGCCGGCATCGGCCAATGCGCGTTCGATCCCACGGTTGCCCGCCGCAAAATTCACGATCCCCTCCAGATCGGGGCGCCGCGCCAGCAGATCACGCGCAAGGCGAAAGCACTCCTCAGGCGTGTCATTGGTCGAAAGCGTTTCAACCACCGTGATCTTGGGAAAATCTTCGCGCAGGATCGAGCGCAGCCCCGCCTCGCGTTCTTCATGGCTGCGATAGATCGCCTCGGAAAAGAAATAGGCGATCTTTCCCTGTCGCCCCAACATATTGGCCAAGATCTGCCCCGCCAGACGCCCCGCGCCACGATTGTCCAGCCCGATATAGGGCAGGCCCGTAACGCCCGGCAGCGTGGTCAATACGCTGACCACCGGCACCCCGGCTGTGATCAATTGGCCGATCGCATCGCGCACCAAAGGGTGTTCGGCGGGCTGCACGATCACGCCTCCGGTGCCATCGCCAAGACATTCCTTGAGTGCCGCCGCCTGCGCCGCCGCATCGGTGCGGCGCAGAAAATCGAGCCGCAGCGCCACCCCCGTATCGCGCGCCACCGCACGCAAACAGCGGCCCAAAGACTCATTGGCAAAGCCCGGCGGGCCACCCAAAAACGCGCGCAGCGACAGCCCCGGCGGGGCGGGCGGCAACAGCCTTGGCCGCGCCCCCGAGGCCGCCAATTCCCGCTCCGCAGCGCGCACCTTTTCCACCGTGGCGGCGCGCACACCGGGGCGCCCATTCAGCACCCGATCCACGGTCGCCGTACCCACCCCCGCCAAAAGCGCGATATCGGAAATGCGGGGTTTGGGCGGGGCACTGTCACTCATACAAATCAGAATGAGGCATCAAAATTGCCGCGTCCAGCCCCTTAGACCCCGGTGGTGACCGCGCGCATTTCCGCGCGCAACAATTCGATCAGTTCCTCGGCAAAGATCGAACGCGGGGTTTCGCTGTTCACCACCGCATAGGTGCGAAAGGTGGTTGGCTCTTTCAGTGCGATCACCTTCAGCCCGTCCAGAACTTGATCGGCCACCGAAAATTCATCGATCAGGGCGACCCCTACGGCTTGGCGCACCAACGCTTGCACGGTCTGGCCAAAGCGTGCCTCGATGATGAAATCGACCGGAAGCCCCGCATCTTTCAAAGGCCGCGCAACAATCGCCCCATAAGGGTCAGAGGGCGAAATCCCGATCATCGGGTTTTTCGCCAGATCATAGATCGAGACGCGGGATTCCGCGGCCAATTCATGCCCATCGGGCACCAAGGCGACCACCCGCCCGGTGCCCAAAGGCAAACAGGTCAGCCCCGGATGGTCGATCTTGAAGCTGTTGGCGACCAACTCGCCTTTACGCAGCAACAAATAATCGATGCTTTCTTCGATCTTCGTCTGGTCGATGGTCATGCGCAGATCGGGGTAGCGTTCGCGCAAGCGCCGCACCGCATAGGGCAACACCCTTTGCGCGATCGACGGGACCGAGGCAAAGGCAAAGACCCGGTTTTCGCCGCGTTTGAGCATATCGATCGAGCTTTGCAGGTTTTCGACCTTAGCAAAGACCTCGTTGATCTGGGAAAAGATCCCCCGCGCCTCTTCGGTCGGTGCGAACCGGCCATGCGCGCGCGAAAAAAGCCGCAGTCCCAACTGGCTTTCCGTGTGCTTCATCACCCGGCTGATGCCCGGCGCAGACACGCCCAGCAAGTCCGCCGCGCCCTTGACCGTGCCGGTAATCAAGATGGCCCGGATCACCTCGATCTGCCGCAATGTGAGCATGAACCCTCCTTGGCGCACCGGCAGAAATTAACATCACATACGCATCAAGGCAAATACGGATATTTGTTGTTATGAATTGCGCCGCCTATGGTCACGCCAACCCGAATGGGAGCGGGAATGACCATGACCTTATCCAAAGCGGTGCTGATCGAAGACGAATTTCTGCGCGACGGCTTGCAAAACGAGACGCGCGTTTTCTCGGTCGCGGAAAAGCTGGCCTATGTGCAAGACCTGATTGCCGCCGGGGTAAAGCGCATTCAGGTGGGCAGCTTTGTGCATCCGAAATGGGTGCCCACGATGGCCAACACCGATGAACTGTGCGCCGCGCTGCCCGAAGCCGAAGGCGTGACCTATACCGCGCTGGTGCTGAACGGCGCGGGGCTCAAGCGCGCGCAGGCGGTGGGGCTGAAGCATCTGTCGCTGTCGGTTTCCGCGTCGGAAACGCATAGCCGCAAGAACACCAACCGCAGCATTGATGAAGGCCGCGCCGCGATGGCCACGGTAATTGAAGCCGCGTTGGCCGATGGCATTGCCGTGCGCGCGGGCATTCAGTCCGCGCTTGGCTGCGGCTTTGAAGGCAAGATCGACCCCGCGGTGGTGGTATCCATTGCCAAGCAATGGTCCGCCCTTGGGGTGGATGAGATCAACTTGGCCGATACGGCGGGGCTCGCCAATCCGGTGCAGGTGGCCGATCTGTGCGCGCGGGTGCGTGACGCGATTGCGCCCGAGGTGGCGCTGTCGCTGCATTTGCATGACACGCGCGGGCTGGGCATGGCGAATATGCTGGCGGGCCTGCAAGCGGGCGTGCGGGTCTTTGACACCGCGCTTGGCGGCCTTGGCGGCTGCCCGTTCATCCCGAAAGCCGCAGGTAACATTTCCACCGAAGATGTGGCCTTTGCGCTTGAAGAAATGGGCTTTGAAAGCGGCATCAACTGGCGCGCCTTGCGCGGTGCCGTCGCCCGCGCCGAAGCGCAGCTAGAGCGCCCCCTGCCCGGACGCATGGGCCATATTTTCCAACCCGGTGAAGCGCAGGAGAATGCCGCATGAGCCGCCTTTATGCCCTTGAATATTTGACGGTTCCCGGCCTGACCCCGCGCGAACTTGTCACTGTGGCCGCCGATGCGGGCTATGATGCGGCAAGCTTCCGGCTCATTCACATGGGCGTGGCGGGCGAGCCCGATTGCGACCCCTGCGACGCACAAATGATCCGTGAAACCAAGGCGGAACTGACTGCGCGCGGGCTGAAAGCCTATGATGTGGAATTGGCGCGCATCCTGCGCGAAACGCCCGCCGCTGACTATGAGCGCGCCTTTGCCGCCGCCGCCGAATTGGGCTGCACGCAGGCCATTTCCTCGGCTTGGACGGATGTGCGCAACGACCTGCCCTTTATCGTGGAACGCTTCGGTGAAATCTGTGCCCTTGGCGCGCAATATGGGCTGACGGTGAACCTTGAATATCCGGCCTTTTCGCGGCTGTGCTGCATTGAAGATGCGCAAGAGGTGCTGACACTGACCCGCGCGCCGAACCAAGGCCTCTTGATCGACACGCTTTATCACTATTTCACCGGCGGCAAGCTGGCAGACCTTGCCCGCGTGCCGAAGAAATGGGTCAACTTCCTGCATGTGAACGACACCCATCACATGGCCTTTTCCAAGGCCGAGATGATCCATATTGCCCGCGACGCGCGGCTTTATCCGGGCGAAGGGGTCATTCCTTTCGCGATGATCGCCGCCACCTTCCCCGAGGCCGATATTGCCATCGAACTGCCCAATGCCGAGCGCATGGCGGTTCTTGGCCCCACCGAACACGCCCGCCGCGCGCTTATGGCCGCGAAACGCTTTTTCGACGATGGCGAAACCGCCACCGTCAGCGCCGCTTGAGCGCCCAGCCACTCAGGAGACCCGATATGGCCCGTGAACTCACCCAAGAAGAAATGGCGACCGCCGATGCGATGATCGCCCGCGCGCGTGCCGCGATGGAAGAAATCAAAGACTACGATCAAGAGCAGGTGGACCGTCTGGCCCGTGCGCTTGGCTGGAACTGCGGCAACGAAACCACCTTCTTGCGCATTGCCCAGATGGGCGTGGATGAAAGCGGCATTGGCGACCGTGCGGGCCGCGCGGGCAAACGCTTCAAAATCTTGGGCGTGTTGCGCGATGCTTTGCGTGGCAAATCGGTTGGCGTGATCGAAGAAGACACCGCCAAAGGCCTGACCAAGATCGCCAAGCCCGCCGGCGTCATCGCCTCGCTTATCCCGACCACCAACCCCGAGCTTACCCCCCCGGTGACCGGCATCTACGCCATCAAATGCAAAGATGCGGTGATCTTTTCGCCCCACCCGCGGGCCAAGAAAACCACCTTTGAGATGGTGCGTGTGATGCGTGAAACGCTCGCCAAACTGGGCGCGCCGCGCGACATTTTCCAATGTGTCGAGAACCCCTCGATCCCGATGACCGATTACCTGATGGCCCATTGCGATCTGACGATGGCGACGGGCGGCAAGCCGATGGTGCAGGCGGCCTATTCCTCGGGCAAACCGGCTTACGGCGTGGGCGCGGGCAATGCGACGATGGTGATTGATGCCGATGCCGATATTGATGAAGCGGCGATGAACTCGCGCATCTCGAAAACCTCGGATTTCGGCTCGGGCTGCTCGGCCGATGGCAACTTGGTCATCCATTCCGCCGTGTATGACGCGATGAAAGCGGCGCTGATCCGCGAGGGCGGCTATCTGTGCAACGCCGAAGAAAAAGAGCTTTTGGCAAAGGCGCTGTGGAAAGAAGACGGCTCCCGCCGCATTGAAACCGTGGCGATTGCCGCGCAGCGGATCGCCGAATTTGCGGGTTTCACCATCCCCGATGACCGCAAGTTCTTGATGGTCGAACAAGACGAGATCGGCAAAGAGCATAAATTCTCGGGCGAGAAGCTATCGGTCACCATGGCGCTTTATAAAGCCGCCGATTTTGACGATGCGCTGGCCAAAGTCCGCGCGATTTATGAGGTGGGCGGCAAAGGCCATAGCTGCGGGATCTATTCCTTCAACGAAGAGCATATCCTGCGCCACGCCGAAAACGCGCCGGTTTCCCGCGTGATGGTGCGCCAGCCGCAATCCAAGGCCAATGCGGGCTCCTTTGAAAACGGCATGCCGATGACCTCTTCGCTGGGTTGCGGCATCTGGGGCGGCAACATCACCAACGAAAACGTCAGCCTTAAGCACTATATGAACGTGACTTGGGTCGCGCGCCCGATCCCGATGGATCGTCCTTCGGACGAAGAACTGTTCGGCGAATTCTACAACACCGAGGTCATGTAAGAATGGTCACGACACATATCGAACCGGGCAAAGACCTGATCTCGAACCAGCTTTGCCGCTACCTTGAAGGCCGGGGCGTGAAACACGTCTTTGGCTTGTGCGGGCACACCAACATCGCCGTTTTGGCGGCGATGTCGGAAAGCGGCATTGAGTTTGTGAATGTGCGCCATGAGCAAATCGCGTCGCACGCCGCCGATGGTTACGCGCGGGTGACCGGCAAAGCCGCGGTCGTTCTCAGCCACCTGTCGCCGGGCCTGACCAATGCGGCCACCGGGGTGGCGAATGCCGCGCTTGATTGCATTCCTATGGTGGTGATCGCCGGGGATATCCCGTCTTACTACTACGGCAAACACCCGCACCAAGAGGTGAACCTGCACGCCGATGGCAGCCAGTATGAGATCTACCGCCCCTTCGTGAAGCGCGCTTGGCGGGTCGACACCCCCGAACTGCTGCCCGAAATCATGGAAAAAGCCTTCGCTTTGGCGGAATCGGGTCAGCCCGGCCCGGTGCTTGTGAACGTGCCGATGGATTACTTCTCGGCACAGGTTCCGAATGCGCTTTGGGATCGACTTTCGGCCAATACCAAAGACCTGCGCAAACCCTCGCTCGATGACGAAACCGCGCGGGAGATTGTCGGCAAACTGCTTTCCGCAGAACGCCCGGTGATCTACGCGGGCGGCGGCGTCGCGCTGGCGAAAGCGTGGGATGAGCTGAAAGCGCTGGTCGATCATCTGCAACTGCCCGTCGCCCATTCGCTGATGGGCAAAGGCTGCCTGCCCGATGATCATCCGCTGGTGCTGGGGATGACCGGCTTTTGGGGCACCACCTTCACCAATGCGCAAACGCTTGGGGCGGATTGGCTCTTGGCGCTTGGCAGCCGCTTCAAGGAAGCCGATAGCTCATCGTGGTATCCCGAATATACGTTCGACATTGGGCCGGGCAAAACCAGCCTGATCCATATCGATATTGAGCCGCAGGAAATCGGGCGCAACTACCCTGTCGAGATTGGCGCGGTGGCGGACTTGAAAGCAGCGCTGAAAGTGCTGGTGCGGGTGGCCAAAGAAATGTGCCCCGAAGGCGTGCAGCGCCCCGAACTGGTGGCTGAAATCGCGAAGTTCCGCGCCGAGTTCAAAGCCTCAAACACAGCGATGCAGACCTCAGACGCCTTCCCGATGATGCCCGAGCGCATCTTGGCCGACCTGCGCGCAGCCATGCCGCGCGACGCAATCCTGACCTCGGATGTGGGCTGGAACAAAAACGGCGTCGCGCAGCAGTTTGACATCTACACCCCCGGCTCGATCCTGATCCCGGGTGGCTTTGCGACGATGGGCTTTGGCCCGCCCGCCGCCGTGGGCGCCAAAGTGGCGGCCCCTGATCGCGTGGTGATCTCGCTTGTGGGAGATGGCGGCTTTGGCCAAAACCCCGCCGTGCTGGCGACCGCCGCCGCCGAAGGGCTGGCCGTGATTTGGGTGGTGATGAACAACAATGCCTTTGGCACCATCGCGGGGCTGCAAAAGGCGCATTATGACCTGACCTACGGCACCACTTTCCAAAAGGCCGAAAGCCCGCTGGAGCAAACGCCCGATTACGCCGCGATCGCGCGTGCCTATGGCGTGGACGGGGTGCGCGTGGCCTCGGCCGCCGACTTCAAACCGGCGCTGGAAGCGGCGATTGCCTCGGGCAAGCCCACGGTGATTGATGTGGCGATGATCAACAACCCCACGCCCACCTCGGGGCATTGGAACATTTTGGACATCTACTCGCCCGAGGGCGGCGTGGGTCACGTGACCACCGACTAAATCAGACCCCGGGCCGCCCCTACCCCGGCGGCTCGGCCCCCTGCCCCGTGGGCCAACGGGCAGGGAAAAGACGGGCGGCAGGGCAAACCACTTCCTCCCCATTTGCGGTTTGCACCTGCCGCCCGGCTTCGACTAAACTGCCCCTATCGGAGCGTCCCGCTCCCCAGATCAAGAATAACAACCGCTTGCAGCCCGCTGCACCGCCCGGAGGCCCTGATGCGCGCGATTTCCTCGATCTCTTTCTCCGGCCAACTTGAAGACAAGATCACCGCCGCTGCCGACAACGGCTTTACGGCGATTGAAATCTTCCGCGAAGATATCATCGGCTTTGATGGCACCCCCGACGATATTGGCGATTTCGCGCGCGAAGCCGGGATCCGGGTTCTCTCGCTGCAAAGCCTGCGGGACTTCGAGGGGTTGACCGGCCCCGCCCGGATTGAAGCGCTGGCGCGCGCGGAAAAGTTTCTGGAACTGGCCCAGCGGATCGGTGCGGAAATGCTGATCCTGTGCGCCAATACCCGGCCCGACAGCAGCGCTGAAGGGGCCTTGGAAGATTTGCGTTTGTTGGCCGATATGGCGGCGGCACGCGGGCTGAAGGTGGGCTATGAGGCGCTTGCCTCGTCGCGCCATATCACGTCCGTCGCGGCGGCCCATGCGGCGGTAAAGGCCGTCGGGCGGAAAAATTTCGGCCTTGTGATCGGGACCGTGCATCTATTCGCCTCGGCCAGCGGGTCTTTGGAAGATGCGCTCGCCACTCTGCGTGAGATCGAACCGGGTGATATTTTCCTTGTCCATCTGGCGGATACGCCCACCACCCGCATCGATCCGGCGCTGATTGCGGCCTCGTTCCGGCTGTTTCCGGGGCAAGGCTCGCTGCCCGTCGCCGCGCTTTACAGCCAACTGATCGTGCAAGGCTTTGAGGGGCCGCTGTCGATTGAAACTTTCAACGATCAAATCCGGTCGCTACCCGCCACGCGGATTGCCGAAGATGCGATGCGCGCCTTTCATTTGTTGGAAGAAACCCATGCCCGCGCCGCCAATCCGCGCTCGGATGTGCGCGCGCCGGGGTTGATCGAATTCACCGCGCAGGGCGAGGATGCAGAGGATTTCATCCGCCTGTTCACCGCGCTTGGCTTTGCCAAAACGCATGAAAACGGCGCAATCAGCCTGTGGCAACAGGGGCAAATCACGCTGGCGCTGAACACGACCACGCAGGGGCTCGCCCATTCGATCTATCTGGTGCAGGGGGCCTCAGTCTCGGGCATCGGGTTGGTGGTGGATGACATGCCGCTCATGCTGGACCGGATCGGGCTGTTTCACGGCGAGGCGGTGGATTTGGCCGAACCCTATGGGCTGGCGCGGCTGCGCGGCCCGGGCGGGTCGGTGCTGTTCTTGCAGCCCGGGGCCTACACCCCCGGGGCGGACTTTTCCGCAACCGGCGCGGCGCCCGGCACCGGGCTGACCCATATCGACCATGTCGCGCAAGCGCTGCAACCGAACCTGTTCTTGTCGGGGCTTTTGTTCTACCGCGCCACCTTCGATCTGCGCGCGCATGAACTGCGCGACGTGCTGGACCCGCATGGCACGGTGCATTCGCGCACGCTGGTCAGCGATGATGCCGCCTTCCGGCTGTCGTTGAATGCAAGCTTCGGCGCGGGCACCACGACGCAGCGTTTCTTGGGCAAATCTGGCTTCGCCCCGGTGCATCACATTGCCTTGGCGAGCGACGATATTTTCGGCCTTGCCGCGCGGATGGCGCCGCAAGACGTTTTAACCGTGCCCGCAAATTACTATGAAGATCTGGCACTGCGCTTCGATCTGGCCCCCGATTTCATCGCCCGTCTGCGCGAGGGCAATCTAATGTATGACCGCGACGAAAAGGGCACCTATCTGCAGCTTTATACCCGTGCGATCAACGGCTTCTTCTTTGAGGTGGTGGAGCGGCGCGGCTATACCGGCATGGGCGCGGCCAATGCGCCGGTGCGGATGCTTGCCCAATTGCGCGAGATCGAGGCCGAAGAGGCGCTGAACCTGCTGTGAAGCGCAGCGCCTGATCTGATTTCAGCAAAGATGATGCATCATGCGAACGGGTCATACAGGCCCGGCTCGCCCTTCATCAAAGACCGCCCCATGACGGTGCGGTGAATTTCCGACGTGCCATCGAAAATCCGGTAGATGCGGGCATCGCGGTAATAGCGTTCAATCGGCAGGTCTTTGCAAAAGCCCATACCGCCAAAGACCTGCACCGCGCGGTCAACGACCCGGCCCAGGGTTTCGGCGGCCTGCACCTTCACAAGGCTGATGCGGGTGCGCGGGTCCTTGCCCGCATCGATTTCCAACGCGGTTTGCCACAGCGCCAGCCGTGCGGCGTTGATCTCCATCGCGCTGTCGGCCAGCATCTGCGCCACCAGTTGAAACTCGCCAATGGCTTGGCCGAATTGCTTCCGCTCGCGGGCATAATCGATCATCAGATCCAGCACTTTGGTGGCTTTGCCGATAGAGCGCGCGCCCACTTGCGCCAGCCGCACCCGGCCCAGCACGCCCAAGGCCATACGGAACCCCATGCCGCGCGCGCCCAGCATGTGAATGGGTTTCAGCGGCACGTCGTCGAAATGCAGTTCCACATGCGAGGTGCCGCGCAGCCCCATCATCGGCTGGTCGCGCCCGATGGTCAGCCCCGGCGCGCCTTTATCGACCAAAAACAAGGAAATACCCTTTGCGCCCTTGTCCGGGTCCGTCACCGCCGACACGACGAAGAAATCCGACACAAGCCCATCGGAAATGAAATGCTTGCTGCCCGAAAGGCGCCAGCCGCCCTGCCCATCTTCGACCGCTTTGGTGCGGATCGAGGCAGCGTCGGAGCCCGCGCCGGGCTCGGTGATGGCAATGGAACAGACCCGCTCGCCGCGCACGGCAGGGGTCAGCCAGCGATCCACCTGCGCGCCTTCGCAGGCCAAAAGCACCTCATAGACATTGCCAAAGGCCCGGCGGATCAAGATATCGGAGGTGCGGCCGAACTGTTCTTCGACCAGCATCGTGTCAAAAGCCGACAAGCCGCCGCCGCCGAATTCCTCGGGAATGTTCATCGCATAAAGGCCCAGGTCACGGCTTTTTGCAAAAATCCGGTCGGCATGTTCTTGCGCCAATGCGCCGCTTTCCTCGACCTCGTTTTCCAGCGGCGCGAGTTCCTCGGCGATGAAATCGCGCACCGTTTGCACAAGAAGTTGCTGCTCGTGGGAAAGGGTCAGATCCATATCATCCTCTGGGCTGGAAAGCTGCCCCTGCGTAGAAAACCGCGTCGCAACGGTCCAGCACAACGCCCCGCACAAGCGCAGCGATGCACGCCGCAAGCCATGGAAAACGCATCATCCGCCGAAATGATGCATCAAAACCCGCACTAGCGCGGGATGATCGCGCCCGGCTGGGCGATCACAGCGCAAGCCTGTAGATGGGCACGCCCCAATGCTTCGGTCTCCGAGGCGCCTTGCAAAACCGCCGCCAGATAGGCGCCGTTGAAACTGTCGCCCGCCGCAGTGGTGTCGACCACGCGCGGCGCAGGCGCATAGGCGGGCACGGCTATGCTGGCATCAAAAGGCAGCGCCCCCGCCGCCCCGCATTTCAGCGCGCCTTTGGCAAACCCCGCCGCGCGGAACCGGGAAAGAACCTGCGCCGGATCGGTTTCCTCGCCCAGCGCCATTTCATCATCGACCGAGGGCAAGGCAATATCGGTCACCGACCACGCGGCGGCAATCGCGCTGCGCGCGGTGGCAACGTCTTCCCACAGCCGGGGGCGATAATTGCTGTCAAACACCACCATCGCGGGATGCGCGGCCAGATGATCGATCAACCGCGCCCGCACAGCGGGCGGCAAGATCGCAAGGCTGATCGCGCTGAAATAGATCACGTCCACCCCCTCAAGCTGGTCAAATCCATCTTCAAACAGGGTGCGCGCTGCCGATTGGTTGCGCCAATAGCTGAAAGAGCGTTCGCCCGCCGCATCGGTGGCAATCGCATAGATGCCGGGCAGCCGGTCAGGGTGGTGGGTGATGCGATCGGTTCCCACCCCCTCTGCGCGGAAATAGGCCTCCATCCGGGCCGACATCGCATCACGTCCCAAGACGGTGACATAGTCGACCTGCGCGCCGGGAAAGCCGCGCGCCAGATAGATCGCGGTATTGAGCGTATCGCCCGCATAGCCGATCTGCGCGCCCGCACGATCCGGGTTCAGCTCGATCATCGCTTCGCCGACACAGGCAATCTTCATCGCATCCTCACATCACCGCGCCAACCTGCCACGGCAGGAATTCATTATCGCCAAGGCCTTGCGCCTCGGATTTCGTCACTGCGCCCGAAGCCACGCGCAGGATTTCTTCGAATATCTGCGCACCCTTCTCGGCCAAGCTGACGCCCGAAAGCACATCGCCCGCATTCAGATCCATATCCTCGGGCATCGCGTCAAACAGCCGGTCCGAGGTGGCAATCTTGATCGTTGGGGCCGGTTTGGAGCCAAAGGCCGAACCGCGCCCGGTGGTAAAGACCACCAGTTGCGCGCCCCCCGCGATCTGCCCCGTGGCCGAAACCGGGTCATAACCGGGCGTATCCATGTAAACGAGGCCTTTGGCCGTGACCTGTTCCGCATAGTCATAATAAGCGCGCAGCGGCGTCGACCCCGCCTTGGCGACCGCGCCAAGCGACTTTTCCAAGATCGTGGTGATGCCGCCTTGCTTGTTGCCCGGCGAAGGATTGTTGTCCATCGAACCACCACCTTGGGCGGCATAATCTTCCCACCACGCAAGGCAGGAAGTGAGTTTTTCGGCAACGTCCGCCGTGGTGCGGCGCAGCAAAAGCTGTTCAGCACCGTGAATTTCTGGCGTTTCGGACAAGATCACCGTGCCGCCCTGCGCCACGATCATGTCGGATGCCACGCCCAGCGCCGGGTTCGCGGTGATGCCCGAGAAGCCATCTGACCCGCCGCATTGCAGCCCAATCGTCAGGGCGGAAACCGGGCAAGGCTGGCGGGTTATGGCATTTACCTGCGGCAGCAAGCGGCGCACCTCGGCCTTGATCTTCTCAATCGTGGCGCGGGTGCCGCCCATTTCTTGGATCGTCAACCCGTGAAACCGCTCGGCCCCCGCATCGCCAAACCGTGCCTGCATCCGGGCAAGCTGCATCACCTCACAGCCAAGCCCCACAAAGATCGTGGCGCCCACATTGGGGTGGGTGGCGGTGCCCCAAAGCACACGCTCCAGGTTATCTGCCCCGCGCCCGGCCGCAGCCATGCCGCAGCCGGTGCCATGGGCGAAAGCGGCAATCCCATCGACATTGGGAAAATCTGTCAACGCGCCTTCGGCCATCAGTTCTTGCGCCGCGTGACGAATGACCGTTGCCGAGCAATTCACCGTCGCACACAGCGCCACCATATTGCGCGTGCCCACGCGGCCATCGCCGCGCAGATAGCCCATGAAGCTGCGCGGCGCCATTGCCGGAACGGCGGCCTCGGCCTGCGCCAAATCCGCCCCCACCGCATAGCCGCGATCATGATCGCTAAAGGCGCAATTGTGGCTGTGGACATGCGCGCCTGCCGCAATGGTTTCGGTGGCCAGACCGATGATCTGGCCAAACTTCACCACCGGCGTCCCCGGCGCCATCGCCACCCGCGCGATCTTGTGCCCAGCGGAAAGCGGCGCAGGCAGCGGCGCGCCAAGATCCAGCGGATCGGCCCCTGCCGCGGCGCGGGCCGTCAGCACCGCCACCGTATCGGCGGGGTTGAGGATCAGCACCTCAGCCATGCGCCACCGCTGCCATCACACCGCGCAATTCGGCCAAGCCGCGCATCCGCCCAATAAGCGGATAGCCCGGGAAGGTGCCGCGCCCGATGTCGGCCAACAGTTCATGCCCATGATCGGGACGCATCGGAATGACCGCATCGGCCCGCCCCTCGGTCACGCGGCGCGCCTCTTCGGCCAAAAGCGCCTTCACCACGGCGACCATATCGGTATCGCCCCCCAGATGCGGCGCTTCTTCAAAGCTGCCATCGGGGTCTTTCTTCACATTGCGCAGATGGGCAAAGTGAATGCGCGGGGCAAAGCGCGCGGCAATCGCCGCCGGATCATTGGCCGGGTTCGCCCCCAGCGAGCCGGTGCACAGCGTCAACCCGTTCGCCACGCTTTCGACCGCCTGCAAGATCCAAGCAATGTCTTCGGCATTCGAGACCACACGCGGCAGGCCCAAAATATCGCGCGGCGGATCATCGGGGTGCACGCAAAGGCGCATCCCCAGTTCTTCGGCCGTCGGGATCACCTCTTCGAGGAAGCGTTTATAATTGCGCCGAATTTCGGCGCGCCCAATCCCCTCATAAAGCGCCAGTTGATCGCGCAGCCCCGCAATATCATAACGATCAAACGCGCCGGGAAGCCCCGACATGATCGCGTGCAACAGAGCGTTGCGATCCGCCTCGGTCGCGCCTTGATACCACGCGGCGGCACGGGCACGCACCTCGGGCGCATAATCCGCCTCGGCCCCGTCACGGCCCAGCATATGGATCTCAAACGCGGCCATCCGATAGGCTTCGAACCGCAAGCAGGTGCCGCCGCGCGCGACGGGGGCTTGCAGATCGGTCCGCGTCCAATCCAGCACGGGCATGAAGTTGTAGCAGATCGTTTTGATCCCCTCTGCCGCCAGATTGGCCATCGACTGCCGGTAATTGGCAAAAAGCGTGGTCAAATCGCCGTCGTCGCGCTTGATGCGCTCATGCACCGGCAGGCTTTCCACCACCGACCAGCGAAACCCGGCCTGCTCGATCTCGCCCTTGCGCGCCGCAATCGCCGCGCGCGGCCAGACCTCGCCATAGGGGATTTCATGAAGCGCATGCACGATCCCGGTGGCGCCCGTCTGGGCGATTTCGGGCAAGGTGATGCGATCAAATTCGGGGCCATACCAGCGCCAACATTCTTGCATCACACCACCTCCTCAACGGCCTTGCGCGCACCCAGATCCACCAACCGGCCATAGGCTTCGGTCACGGGCGCTTGCAGCAGCGCGGCCATTTCGGCCGAAAACACATCGCGCAGACCCAAAAGCGCGGCGACCTTGCCTTCGGGCGTATCGGCCCCGTCGGACAGCGCGCGCAACCGCGCGGCCAGCGGGTCTTTCACCTCGATCGGCGCGCCGGTTTCATCGGTGCCGCCGACGTAGCGCATCCAAGCCGCCACCGCGAGCACAAGCCCCGGCGCCGTTCGGCCCGCCGCAAAAGTCTCGGCCAAGGTGCCCAGAATGCGCTGCGGTAATTTTTGGCTGCCATCCATCGCAATCTGCCACGTGCGGTGCCGGATCGCGGGGTTTGCGTAGCGCGCGGCCAAAGCCTCGGCATAGGCGGCAAGGCTTTCGCCGGGGGGCGGGGTCAGCGCGGGAATGATTTCATCGGCCCAGAGTTTTTTCACAAAACGCGCAAAAACCGGATCGGCCATCGTGTCGGCAATTGTCTCATGGCCCGCCAGATACCCAAGATAGGCAAGCGCGGAATGCGTGCCGTTGAGCATGCGCAGTTTCATATGCTCATAGGGCGTGACATCGGCCACCATTTGCGCGCCGACCGCGCCCCAATCGGGCCGCGCACCATTCACGAAACTGTCTTCGATCACCCATTGGCGGAACGGCTCATGCATTACGGGCGCCGCATCATGGCAACCCGTCAGCGCTTCGACCTGCGCAATGTCCTCGGGCTTGGTGGCGGGCACGATCCGATCCACCATCGTGGCCGGGAAACGCCCCTTTTCCGCGATCCAATCGGCCAAGGCCGGATCGATTTCGCGCGCCAAAGCCAGCACCACGCCGCGCAGCACCTTGCCGTTATGAGGAAGGTTGTCACAGGTCATCGCGGTAAAGGGTGCGACGCCCGCCGCCTTGCGCCGTTGCAGCGCGCGCACAATATAGCCCGGCGCAGAGCGTGGCAGCGCCTGCGCAATGTCATGCACGATATCGGGATGGGTCAGGTTGAGCGCGCCGGTCGAGGGTTCATGGCAATAGCCCTTTTCCGTAACCGTCAGCGAAACGATCTGCACCGCAGGATCGGCCATCGCCGTCAACACGGCCTCTGGGTCTTCGGGCGCGACCAGCACGCCGGCAATCACCTGCACCGCATGCGGTTTCACGCCCTCGGGCGCAAGTTCCAGCGCGATATAGCTGCCGCCTTGCGGGGCCAGCGCATCGCGCGTGCCCGCGCTTTGCAACGACACGCCCAGAATGCCCCACTCCCCACCCGAGGCCGCAATCGCCTCTTCGGTGAAAATCGCGCCATGGGCACGGAAAAAGGCCCCAAGGCCAAGGTGGACGATGCCGACCTTGGGCGCGGGGGCAACACGGTCAAGGCGGGGGGCAGTGTCAGCGGGCAAGCCAGCCTCCATCGACATTAAGCACCGCGCCATGGATGTAACGCGCGGCGGCAGAACACAGGAAAGCGGCCGTGCCGCCGATATCTTCGGGCGCGCCCCAACGGCCTGCGGGAATACGCTCCAAGATCGCCTTGTTGCGCACCGGATCGGCGCGCAACGCCTCGGTGTTGTTGGTGGCGATATAGCCCGGGGCGATGGCGTTGACGTTGATCCCCTTGGCCGCCCATTCATTGGCCAAGATCTTGGTCAGCCCCGCCACGCCATGTTTTGACGCGGTGTAAGACGGCACACGAATGCCGCCCTGAAAGCTGAGCAGGGACGCGATATTGACCACCGCGGCAGGCAGCGTGTCTTGCGCCAGCGCGGCCTCGGCAAAGGCTTGGGTCGTAAAGAAAACCGCCTTTAGGTTGACATCCATCACCGCGTCCCAATCGGCTTCGGTGAAGGACAGGCTGTCGTCACGGCGGATGATCCCGGCATTATTGACCAAGATCGAATAGCCCTGCCCGTCGAACACGCCTTGGCCCGCCATCGGATCGGCAAAATCGAGCGCCAGAAAATCGCCCTGCCCGCCCGCTTCGGCGATCCGGGTCAGCGTTTCATCACAGTCGCGCCGGCCCGCACAGGTGACCCGCGCGCCTTGTGCGGCCAAAGACACCGCAATCGCCTGCCCGATGCCGGTATTGGCCCCGGTCACCAGCGCGCGCCGCCCGGTCAGGGAAAACGGGCTCACCGCAACGCCTCCGGCTGAATAAAGTCCATGTCGGTGTAATCGACATTGTCGCCCGCCATCGCCCAGATGAACGTGTAAGGCCCGGTGCCCGCGCCCGCATGGATCGACCACGGCGGCGAGATCGCCGCCTCTTCATTGCCCACGAACAAATGCCGGGTTTCGGTGGGTTCGCCCATCAGATGCATCACCCGGGCGCTGTCATCCATGTTCCAGTAAAGATAGGCCTCCATCCGGCGGTCATGCAGGTGCGCAGGCATGGTGTTCCACACAGAGCCATCCAAAAGCGTGGTATAGCCCAGCACCAATTGGCAGCTTTCCATCACCAGCGGATGGATGAACTGGTTGATGACCCGCTTGTTGGCGGTGGCCGTATCGCCCAGCCGCAGTTCTTTGGCATCCGCGAGCCGGATCAGCCGCGAGGGGCAGGTGCGATGCGCGGGCGCCGAGGTGATGTAAAACCGCCCCGCCCCCGCGAAACTGACCGGGCCAGTGCCCATGCCCAGATAGAGCACGTCGCCACGCGCCATCGTGTAGCTTTCGCCCGCCGCCGTCACGGTGCCGGTCTCGCCAATATTGACGATGCCCATTTCGCGCCGATCCAGAAACGAGGGCGTGCGCGTTTCGTCGACCTTATCCAGCGTCAGCGTGCCCGCGCCGGGCACCGCGCCGCCCAGAACGAACCGGTCGTAATGGGTATAGACAAGGCGGATTTCGCCCGTCTCAAACAGGTTTTCTGCAAGGAAATGCTGCCGCAGCCCCGCAGTATCGAGGGTTTTCGCGTGGTCTTGATGCACGGCGTGGCGGGTTTCGACACGAAGCATGGTCTCTCCTTTCACAGAAAATCGTCGCGGCGGGGGGCGAAGCTGTCGATCAGCACCCCCGGCTCAAGGCACAGGCAGCCATGCACCGCGCCCGAGGGGATTGAAAAGGCATCGCCCGGGCCCACCTCGAACCGTTCTCCGGCCAGCTCGAAGCGGAACCGGCCCGATTGGCAATAGGTGGTCTGGACATGGGGGTGGGAATGCAAAAGCCCCTCGCCCCCCGCCTCGAAGGTGAAACGCACCACCATCAGATCGGGCGTTTCGGTCAGCACCTGGCGCGTGGCGCCAGGTCCGGTTGCAACAACGGGATAGCTTTGCATCATCCCCTCCTTAGTGGAATACGCTGGGCAGCCACAACGACAGGGCGGGGACATACGTCACCAGCATCAACGTGCCGAAAGCGGCGATATAGAAGGGCCAGATCGAACGGATCACCGACCAGATCGAAACGCGCCCCACCGCGCAGCCGACAAACAGCACCGCCCCCACCGGTGGCGTGCACAGCCCGATCCCAAGGTTCAGCACCAAGATCACGCCAAAATGCACCGGGTCGATCCCGAAGGCCTGCGCCACCGGCAAGAAGATCGGCGTGCAGATCACGATCAGCGGCGACATATCCATGAACGTGCCAAGGATCAGCAACACCACGTTGATCAACAGCAAGATCACGATCGGGTTGTCCGAAAAGCCTTGCAGCGCGCTGACCAGTGCCGTGGGCACCTTGAGGAAGGCCAAAAGCCAGCCAAAGGCCGCCGCGCAGCCGATCACCATCAGCACCATGGCGGTAGTGCGCACCGCCGCTTTGGTGGCGGCAACGAATTCCGAAAAGCTGAGTGTGCGATAGACCAGCGCGGTCACAAAGATCGCATAGACCACGGCAATGTTGGAGCTTTCCGACGCGGTAAAGATACCCGAGCGCACCCCGCCAAAGATGATCGCCACCAAGATCAAACCGGGCAGCGCATTGGCGAAGATCCGGCCCATCATATGCCATCCGGGGAATGGTTCGGTCGGATAGCCGCGTTTCTTGGCCACGAAATAGGCCGCCACCATCAATGACAGCGCCAGCGTGATGCCCGGCACGATGCCCGCGGTGAACAGATCCGCGATCGAGATTTTGCCCCCCGCCGAGATCGAATAGATGATCATATTGTGGCTGGGCGGCAGCATCAGCGCGATGATCGAGGCCACAACGGTGATGTTCACCGCGTAATCGGTGCCATAACCGCGTTCCTTCATCTGCGGGACCATTAGGCCCCCCACGGCAGAGGCATCCGCCGCGGCAGAACCAGAGACGCCGCCAAACATGACCGAGGCCATGATGTTCACCTGCCCAAGCCCGCCGCGCAAATGACCCACAAGCGCCCCCGCAAGCGCCACCAGACGCCGCGCAATATCACCGCGCACCATTAGATCGCCCGCATAGATAAAGAACGGAATGGCCATAAGGGCGTAAACAGAAACCCCCGAGTTCAGCCGCTGGAACACCACCACCGGCGGCAGACCCAGATAGACGACCGTCGCAAAGGAGGCAGCGCCAAGGCAAAAGGCGACCGGGGTGCCGATCAGCAAAAGCGACACGAAGGTGCCAAAGAGAATCCACAGTTCCATGGCTTAGGCCTCCGCTTCGGTGGGTTTGGGGGTTTCGTCTTCGTGGTCATCCCCGAAGCGCGAGGTGGGCAGGCCAGCGGCGCGGCGCGCGATCCGCTCGATGCAAAACAGCACCAGCAGGCAACCGCCCACGACGATGGGCAAAAAGTCGAAAGCGCCGGAAATCCCAAGGCTGGGCAGCTTGTTGTGGACGGTGCGTTCCGCCAGTTCCCAGCCGAACTTCACCATGCCCACGGCAAAGGCGCCCACCACCACATCCGAAACCGTGTAAAGCCAGAGCTTCACCTTTTGCGGCAGGAAATAAAGCACCACGTCAAAGCTGAGGTGATAGCCTTCGCGGATGCCCACGGCGGCCCCCAGAAAGATGAACCACCCCATGATCATCACTGCGGCCGGTTCCGTCCACGGCAGCGACGAATTCAAAACGTAGCGGAAGAAGACCTGCATCGCGATGAACGCCGTCATCACGACCACGCCGGTTCCGGCAATCCAAAGCGCGACATTGCCCAGAAATCCGGTCACCCGCGCCACTTGCAACATGAAGTCCTTCACCGACCCCTCCCCGAGCTGCATCGAAAAACGCCGCGCGAAGGCCCGACCCCTCGCGCGGCGTATATGGGTCAGATCACTCGGTCGCTTGGATCCGAGCGACCAGATCCTTGAGCACGTCAGAGGTCACGTATTTTTCGTAAACCGGCTCCATCGCTTCGATGAACGGGGTCTTGTCGATATCGGTGACCACCTCGACCCCCGCCGCTTCCAGCTTGGCTTCGGATCTGGCTTCTTGCTCGGCCCAAAGGCGGCGCATTTCCGGCACCGAATCCCGCGCGGCTTGGCGCACGATCTCTTGGTCCTCGGCGCTCAGCCCGTCCCAGGTCCTTTTCGACATCACCAGCACTTCCGGCACGATCAGGTGTTGATCGAGCGTGTAGTATTTGGCGACCTCAAAATGGCCCGAGCTGTCATAGGACGGCCAGTTGTTTTCCGCCCCGTCAATAACGCCGGTCTGGATCGAGCTATAAACCTCGCCATAGGGCATCGGCGTCGCATTGGCGCCCACCGCGCTGACCATATCGACAAACAGATCCGACTGCATGACGCGGAACTTCATGCCTTCCAGATCGGCCATCGATTTGATCGGTTTTTGGCTGTTGTAGAAGCTGCGCGAGCCGCCATCATAGAAGGCCAGACCGATCAGATCATGTGGCGTGAAAGCATCCAGAATCTGTTGGCCAATCTCGCCATCCATCACCGTGTGCATGTGATCGACCGAGCGGAAGATATAGGGCAGCGAGGGAACTTGCGTTTCTTCGATGATATTGTTGAACGGCCCAAGGCTGACGCGGTTCATATCGATCACGCCGAACTGGGTTTGTTCGATGCTGTCTTTCTCTTCGCCAAGCTGGGCAGAGTGATAGACTTCGATGCACAGACGGCCATCGCTGCGCTCTTGCAAAAGCTGCCCCATATATTTCACCGCTTCCACGGTGGGGTAGCCATCCGGATGCGTGTCCGACGAACGGAACGTGGTTTCACAGGCCGTTGCCGCGCCCGCGAACGCCACGCCCGCCAACAGCGCCGCAAGGGTGGTCAGATGTTTCATGGTTTTTCTCCTCCCATGAGTTGGCTCAAAGCCGGTAGGCTTGCCGTGCAAGCCGGTGAGCGAGGTCTTGGGCGACCTCGAAGGCCTCATCCTCCGCCAGCCGCCCGGTGGCGACCAACGTGGCGAGGAAGGCAGAGTCGACCCGGCGCGACACATCATGACGCGCGGGGATCGAGCAAAAGGCACGGGTGTCGTCGTTGAAGCCGACGGTGTTGTAAAAGCCCGCGGTTTCGGTGGTCATCTGGCGGAACCGCCACATGCCCTCATAGCTGTCATGGAACCACCACGGCGGCCCCAGCCGCAGGCAGGGATAGACCCCCGCAAGCGGCGCCAATTCGCGCGCATAGGTGGTTTCATCCAGCGTGAACAGGATCACCGTCAGGTTCGGCTCTTCGCCCACCGCGTCCAGAAGCGGCTTGAGCGCGGTGACGTAATCGGTGCGGCTTGGGATGTCATAGCCCTTGTCGCGGCCAAAACGATCCAGCACCGGACCGGAGTGGTTGCGGAAGGCGCCGGGGTGAATTTGCATCACCAGCCCGTCATCAAGCGACATTTTCGCCATTTCCGTCAGCATCTGCCCGCGGAACGCCTCGCGCTCCGCGGTGTCGGCCAGCCCCGTCATGACCCGGTCGTAAAGCGCAGCCGCTTCGGCCGGACCAAGGTTGTGAGTGGTGGCAGTGGGGTGGCCGTGATCGGTAGAGGTTGCGCCGAACTGCTTAAAATAGGCGCGCCGGTTGCGATGCGCGGCCAGATAGCCCGCATAAGAGCCCGGATCTTCGCCCGCCAGCGCGCAGAACTGTTCGACGTTTTGCACAAAGCCGCCGAAGTCCGGGTCGACCACCGGATCGGGGCGATAAGCGGTGATCACCCGCCCCGTCCAGCCGCTTTCGCGGATCATCCGGTGCCATTTAAGATCATCCAGCGGGCTTTCGGTGGTCGCGATCACCTCGATCCCGAACCGCTCGAACAGCGCGCGCGGACGAAACTCGGGCTTGGCGAGGCACGCGGCGATGTGGTCGTAATACATGTCGGCGGTGGCGGCGCTGAGCCGCTGATCCAGACCGAAGACATTTTCAAACGCATGGTCGAGCCAGATCCGCGAGGGCGTCGCGCGCAGCAGATGAAAGTGTTCGGCAAAGCGGCGCCAGACCGTGCGGCCATCGGTTTCCACCGGCCCGCCATCGGCGCGCGGCACGCCCAGACTTTCCAGCCGTACCCCTTGGCTGTGCAGCATCCGAAACACGTAATGATCGGGCGTTACAAAAAGCTGGGCCGGGTCCGGAAAGGCCGCATTTTCGGCAAACCAACGGGGATCGGTGTGCCCATGGGGGGACAAGATCGGCGCATCCTTGACGGTATCATAAAGCGCCCGGGCCATGCCCCGCACCCGTTCTTCAACCGGAAACAGGCGGTCAGCGTCCAGCAGAGCCATGGTTCCTCCCCCATTCTCTTGGTATTGCAACGGTGGACGACGCCACCTTGATAAACTAATATGCTAGTATAGCCGCGCCGTCAATGAGGATGGACATGACCGACACATTGCAGTTACCCAAGCTCGATTTTACGCCGACGACCGTGGCAGATCAGGTGTATGCCGAGTTGCACCGGCAGGTATTGTCGCTTGAATTGAAGCCCGGCGCGAAGCTGTCGGAAGTGGAGGTTGCCAAGGCAATGGGCGTATCGCGCCAGCCCGTGCGCGATGCGTTTTATCGCCTGTCAAAGCTGGGGTTCTTGCTGATCCGGCCTCAGCGCGCGACCACGGTCACGCTGATTTCTGCGGCGGCGGTGATGCGGGCGCGCTTCATTCGCACGGCGCTGGAAGTCGAGACGATCCGCACCGCCGCGCCGCGCCTGACCGAGGCCGATCTAGACGCGCTGGCGGCGAATATCGCGGCGCAGGATGTGGCGATCAAGGCCGATGACCGGGGCGGGTTTCATCAGCTTGACGATGCGTTTCACCGCGAAATCTGTGCCCGGGCGAATCTGTCCTTCACGTGGGAGCTGATCTCGGAAAACAAAGGGCATATGGACCGGGTGCGGATGCTGTCGCTGTCTTTCGCCTCGCGCACCGCATGGGAAGATCACGTCGCGATTCTGGCCGCGCTGCGGGGCCGCGACCCCGACGCCGCCACCGCGGCGATGCGCGCGCATCTGAGCCGGATCAAGGAACAGATCGACCGTATCTTGGAACAAAACCACGCCTATTTCGCCGATGAACCGGCGGATCTGCGCCTCGATTTCTAGACCGTTTGTGCCCAGCGCCGCGCCCGCCCATGCAGGGCGCGCGCGTGCCGGTGGTGCTGTTTCGCTAAGGCTCAGTTGACCCGGATGTTGAACACATAGGTGCCGCCATCGACGCGATGATCCACCATCTCATTACCGGTAGACCGGCAGAACGCCTCGAAATCCTTGACCGCGCCCGGATCGGTCGCCTGAATTTCCAAAACCTGCCCGGCGGTCATTTCCTTGATCGCCTTTTTCGCACGCAGGATCGGTAGCGGGCAGTTCAGTCCCTTTGCATCAAGCACTTGGTCAGCCATCATCTGTTCCTTCCTCAGATGTAAAGATTGATGTCGCAGCGCGTCGCGGCATCGACCCATGTGGCCGCGCCGCCCAGTTCCAGCCCGTCGATCATGTCGCTTGTCTTGTATTCGAACAAATCCATGGTCATTTGGCAGGCGATGATCTTCACATCGGCCTCGACCGCCATTTCGCGCAACTCTTCGATCGAGGCGACGCCCTTTTTCTTGAGCATGTCCTTCATCATCGCGGTGGTCAGCGCGGTGGCACCGGGCATTGCCGCAACGATATTGGGCATCGCCATATGCCTGCCACCCATCGGCATTTCCATCGCCGCATTGCCCAACGGGTTGATCTTCAGATCAGGCTTTTTCTTCAGCAGCGTCAGCCCGTAAAAGGTGAAGAACATCGTCACCTCTAGCCCCATAGCCGCAGCTGTGGTGGCCAAAATGAACGGCGGGTAGCCCCAATCGAGCGTGCCCTTGGTGACGATGATCGACATGGATTTCGCTTCTGTATCCGTCATGCTCCCTCCCTTGAGCCCGGGCAATCCTTCACAGCCCGGCCGCCACGGTCAGCCAGTGGTCGGGGCCTCCCTGCCCCGTTTCACATCCTCCCGGGCGGGGCCCGAGAGGAAAAGCTGGGTCAATCAGGCCGTGCAGCCGGCGAAATTTTCGGCTTCCATCTTGGCCTCATAAGGTCCGGCCACTTCGCTGCCCGGGGTCAGAACCGCCGCCGCAGCGGCCGGATCTTCGGGCTTCACCCGCACCATCCAGCCCGCCCCATAGGTATCGGTATTGGCCAGTTTCGGGCTGCCGGTCAGCTCTTCGTTGATCGCCACGATTTCCGAGCGGAACCCGATTTTCGCCGGGCCGACCCATTTGCCGCTTTCGACCGTCGCCACCGATTTACCGGC
This sequence comes from Rhodobacter sp. TJ_12, assembly GCF_020023995.1. Classification (GTDB taxonomy): domain Bacteria; phylum Pseudomonadota; class Alphaproteobacteria; order Rhodobacterales; family Rhodobacteraceae; genus Rhodobacter. The sequence goes on from NZ_NRRD01000010.1 coordinate 55,727, forward strand.
ATCGATCGTCTTGCCAACCTTCTTGGCGGTAAAAGCGACCAGCGCCCCGGCCATAGCCGTGGCGATCATCGTCATCCCAACGGTATAGGTGCCGTCGGACTCGGCACGATACCAAAGATTGTTGGGCACATCATAAAAAAGCTCGTCGGGCAGGTTACATCCGCGCACGATGGGCATGTCGTCCTCCTCCTCAGGCCGCCCCCGCCGCATGCAGCGGACGCGACGCACAACAAAATTCGCCCAGCCCCGTCTGCTCCAGCTTGCCGCCGACGAAGAGGGCCAAATGCTTCACCACCATCGCCTCCAATCGATGGGCGGTTTGGGCCTCTTTACCGTATGCCAGCGCGACGTTTCGGCGAAACACTATTTCACGGCAGGTTTCGCGGCAGGCATTGAAACTGGGCATGTCCTTGCAGCCTTGCCGGTGCAGCGCAAGCAAACGGAACCCGTCGACGTCGCCCGCTTCGGGCGTCTCGCCCCGCGCGGCAAGCCATGCTTCCAAGATCTGTTCGCCCATGGCGAGAAGCTCATCGGGCGCGGGCAGCGCGACACGGCGTTCCAGCCCTGCATCGATCCGGGTCAGAATATCGGGAAAGGGCGTCTCCATCACCTCAGCCCCCGTTCCTTGAGATAGACGCGCGGATCGGCCATGTTTTCGGCCACGCCCACCTTGCGCTGTGACAGGCCCAGCGCCATCCCCAGAAGCTGGGTGAAATAGAGGATTTTCACGTTTGTCTTGCGACCCAGAAGCTTCTCGGCGCGCAATTGGTGGATTTCCAGACTGGTGTGGCAGGTCGGGCATTCGGTGGCGATCACCTCTGCGCCGCAGGCCTCGGCAGTGGTAAGAATGTTCAGAACCAACTGCGTCGACGTGTCCGCGTCCGACATCGCATGCGCGCCACCGCAGCACGCGGTTTTCAGCGGGAAATCGACATTTTCCGCCCCGGCCGAGGCCAGGAGGTCGTCCATGAAATGCGGCGCATGGGTCGATTCGCTGCCTGCGCCCTGATCCTTGTCGGGGAAGATATGGCGCGGTCGCGTATACATACAGCCATAGTAGTTCGCGATTTTCATGCCCTTGAGCTTGCCGGCCGTGCGCCGCGCCAGCTCTTTTTCACCGACGGCGCGCTTGAGCCAATCCAACGCATGGATCGTCTCAACCCGGCCTGGCTGATAAGCAGGATGCCCTGCCTTGGCGGAGATACGCTCGTTCGCCTCGACCGCCTGGGGGTTATGGGCCAAATCGTATTCGGCCTTTTTGAGATTGTGATAGCAGCCGTTGCAGGGTGCCATCACCACGTCAAAGCCCATTTCCTCGGTCTTGGTCAGGTTGCGCGCCGACAGATAGGTTTGCACCTGCGGGTCGATGTTTTTTACCTCCATCGCGCCGCAGCAGTTCCAGTCTTTAACCTCGACCAGTTCAAGCCCAAGCGCCTTGCCCACCGCCTTGGTCGAACGGTTATAGGCGTGCCCCGTCCCCTCAAGCGCGCAGCCCGGATAATAGGCCACCTGTTTGAGGTTTTTGTCTTTTGGATCGGATGTAAGATCCTGTTCCGTCATATCTTTGGCCATCAGTGCCCCCCCTTCCCCGAAAGCCCAAGCGCGGCCGCCTGCTCGGCATGGCGTTCGCGCACATAGTCCTCAATCGCCGCACCGGTTTTGCCCCAGCCGCGCGTCTTGGGGCGGAGCACGGCGGTTTTCAGCAGATTGTACAGGTAAAAGACCGGCAGCTTCTTCACCAAGCCGAGGATCAAATCGCGCAGCCACGGCGGCGCCAACGGCTGCCCCGTGCGCCAAAAGAAGATGCGCAAGACATGGCCTTCTTCAATCTTGCCGGAATGCACCACATTGTCGGTAAAGCCGCGATCAAAGACCGAAGACAGGCTTTCGCCAGTATGGCCCTTCAGTTCGAGCCAATGCGCGGTGGCCTTCATCACCGCTTCGGGCACCACATCGCGCGGGCAGGCATAGGTGCATTTGTTGCAACTTACGCATTGCCAGATGATATCCTTATCGCGCAGCAATTCCTCTTCCAGCCCCTGCCGGATCAGGTAAATCCAATAGCGCGGGTTGAACTCGGGGTTGACCGCATTCATCGTGCAGGAATTGGTGCAAGAGCCGCATTGCCAGCAGCGGTGGATGTTCTCGCCACCCGGCAGAGCCGCGATTTCCGCCTGCATCTCCTCGTTATAATCGGTGATCGTGCGCGGCTTGATGAAGGTGGACCAATGGCCCGACACATCGACGCCATCGATCACCAACTCGTCATGGCTGACAAGGTTTTCGGGCCGGATCAGGGTCTTTTCATGAATGGGCATCGGCAACCTCCGGGGCGTCGTCAGCGGGGGTGAGGTCAAGGCGGGCGGAAAGCGCGCCGCCGAATTCATGGGCCGCGCCATCGATCAGACGCAGCCGGGTGCGCCCGGTCTTGGTGTCGACGGCATCAAGCCCCAGCATGCGCCGCGTGTGCAGCATCGGGTCACCCTCTTGGGTGAAGTCATTGCGCAGATATTGCCCACCGCGGTCATTGATATAGCCCGCGTAAATATGGGCCATCAGCAAATCGGCCATCCAAAGCCGGTCGCGATAGACGCCCTCGGTCTCCAGAAAGCCGTCAAGTTCCGCGCGCAATGTGGTGAAGGTGGCCAGATCGTCGGGCGCGGTGATCTGCGTGCAATCGACATCATCGGCATGCCAAATCTCGCGCAGCACCCCGGTAGAGACGCGGGCATCCCAGACCCAGCGCGCCATCAGCGGCACCGAGGGCTGGGTGAAATGCAATAGCTCCGCCCCAAGGTCGCGCACCCAGCGCATTTCTTTGCCATCGGGGAAACGCTCTATGAAAAACGCGAGTCGTTCCTCGACCGTGCCGCCGCCGTGCAACAAAACCTCGATCCGCGCGGCCATCTCTTTGATGCCGATCCGGGCGATGGCCGGGCCGATACGGCGGCGCACCGGGGCGATAAAGGCAGCCAGATCCAGAAATTCGGTTTCGCTGATGCCAATGGCGGTCTGGCCCAACAGATCTTTGAACAGGGCCGATTTAAGATGCAGTGCCGTAATGTAACGGCTGACGCCGCCGGTGGGCTGCGCTGCCGCCCCCAAATCGGCGAAGGCGCGGCGCAGTCGATCCCCCGAAAGGTCAAGCACCGGCCCTGTCTTGCTTATCGCCTGTTTGCGCGCCCGGCCGAACATCACTCTGCCGCCTGCGCTACACGAACGCCTTGGCGCGACAGCGCGGCTATCGCCGCTGCTTGGCCTTGGGCAATGGAATCGTCAATTGTTTCAGGCCCGGAGGCCGCGCCGCATACGTAAACGCCCGGACGTGAGGTTTGGCCCGTGGTGGTGTAAGCCGCCGCCTTGCCGATATAGCCATATTGGTTGAGATCGACGCCGAAGACCGCGCCCAGCGTCATATTATCGACATTCGGATCCATCCCGATCGCTTGCACGACCATGTCGAAGGGAATGGTGATCGGGCGTTTGACCAGCGTATCTTCGCCCTTCACCACCAGCCGCTTGCCATCCGATGTGACCTCGGCGATGCGCGCCTTTATGTATTTGACCCGCGCTTCTTCTTGGCCTTTCCAGTAGAATTCGCCCTCGTAAAGCCCGAAGGTGCGGATATCCATGTAATAGACATAGACGTTGGTTTTGGGCGAGAGTTCGCGAATTTCCATCGCCATATTGGCCGAGACGGTGCAGCAGATTTTCGAGCACCATTCGCGGCCAATCTGCCGATCCCGCGAGCCAACGCATAGCAAGATCGCCACCCGCTCCGGCACGCGGCCATCGGACGGGCAACGGATGCCCTTGCCCGAGGAAATCATCTGTTCCACCTGCACCGTGGTCACCACATCGGGATAGGTGCCAAAGCCCCATTCGGGTTTATTGAGGCTGTCGAAATGTGTGAATCCGGTGGCCAAAATCGCAGCATCGGCCTCGATTTTGGTGCCGTCACTAAGGGCCGCCAAGAAGTCCCCAGGATCGCCCGCGAAGCTTTGCACCTGCGCGCCCGTATGCACTGTGATATTGGCATTCGTCTGCACCCGCGTAACCATGCCGCCAATGGCGTCCTTGGCCCATTCATGGCTGGGCACCAGTTTCGCATAGCCTTGCAAGATCGGCGCGCCGCCCAAACGGTCAGCCTTGTCCACGATCACCGCCTGCCGGCCAGAAGACGCGACCGCATGCGCTGCCGACAGCCCCGCCGGGCCGCCGCCCACGATCAGGATGGGTTTCTCACTCATACTTCACGCTCCCTGTTCGGTTTTTTCGGGCAGGCTTTTCGGGGGTTTGACGTAGCCGGGGCCGGAGGTGATGGCGCGCTTTGGGTCATAAAGCGTCTCGATCCGGCCCTCTTTCACCTCTTCGAGATAGGTTTCGAACTCGGCCTTCGTCTTTTCCCAATCGATGCCCATCTTTTCGAGAAGCCCTTCGAACGGGCTGGCGTGCCAATGCAATTGCGCAAGTTTGTAGGGATGGGCGCCCATGGTGAGGGCGGCAAACTGGCAGTCCGCCATCACCGGCAGCGCATAGATTTTGTCGACCGCCTTGCCGATCCATTGGTTTTTATCGAGCGTGGTGATGCAGCCGGTATCATGGCCAATCATCACATCCGAGCGCGCCTCTTCGACCGCCACCTTGATCTTGCGGTCAATCGCATAGGAGCGGGTGAATTCCCGCTCGCCGATGATGTGGCGGAACCCAAAACCGCAGCAATCATACCACGTCGAATAGTCGATCACCTGCGTGCCAAGGCTGTTCAAAAGCCCCGTCGTCACCGCGACCCGGTCACCATTCATCACCGTGTCGTCATAGATCACGTCTTCCGGCACCATTTTATAGACATGGCAGGCCGGGTGCACCGTGGTGCGGATGTTCGACACGTCGATTTGCTGGCGCTCTTTGATCCGGTGGCGCATGACATGCAGCCATTCCGAGTAATGCACGATCTCTTCCGGGATCAGCAACTTGCCATCAACGAGCCGCCCCAACTTGCCGAGGATCTTTTTCACCTCTTCACGCAGCTCTGCCGAATGCAGCAAAAAGCCCCTGATTTCTTTGTAGTTTCCGAAAGATGTTCCGCAGTGGATCAGCGGGTAATAGGTGCCTTCTGGGAGCCCTTGCGCCTTGGCCGACACATAGGCCTGATGCATGTTGCGCAAGAACACGGCGGCCAACGAAACCACATTGCCGATGCCCGAACCGTGGTAGTTCCATGCCGTGCAAGAGGTCTGATCGGTCTCGTCGAGATAGGTCAGCCCAAGCTCGTTCATGATCCAGAGCACCGAGGACGGATAGCCCGGAATATTGCCGCATTGGCCGCAGGATTTATGGTGCCACAGATTGGTGGTGGGGATTTTCTTGTCCCAGCCATAAAGCGTTTTCGCCATTTCGGGGGCGTGGTGATCGCCCACCCGATGCACGACGATCTCGCCCTCTTTTTCAAGCTGCCACAGGATATCGCGCACATCTTCCTTGCGGTCTTTGCCGGTCAGAAGGAAGCGCTTGTCAATCTTTTGCGTAACCCAATCGGTGGCGCGCCGCGCCTCGTTTTCGGTCAGGTTGGTGGGGGCCCAATCGGCGCCAAAGCCATTATAGGCGCCCTTGCCCTCTGTCTCCTCGGCCATCTTCCGCACTCCTCCCTAAGTCGCGGTCCTCGTGGCGGCGACGGTCAGTCGTCGTCGTCCTCCTCTTCCTGCTCTTCGAGCCATTCCTCCCATTCGTCGCGCTTCTCCTCCATCACGTCGGAAACCACGTCGAAAAGGTTTTCATCGACCTGTTCGAGTTGCTTGAGCACCCCGGTCGCCTCCCAAATCGTATAAAGCTCGACCGAGGTGCGCAGGTTCACCTCCCACGCTGTGTCGAGCGTGTGCATCGTCGGCATCGGGATCGCCTTGCGCAGCACCATCAAAGGCGCATCGACCTTGGCCACATTCGGCCCCCAATCGGGAAAGGCTTCCCGGGTAATCATGTTCGGTGCCAATTGGTTGCCGGTCGACACAACTTTAAGCAGAACGCGCGAAAATGGCCGCAAAACCTCTTTCACCGAGGGCAATTCATGTTTGATCGCCACTTCGCGCAAGATCATCACCAACCCGCCGGGCGAGTTTTCAAACGGGCAGCGCGCAGCGCAGGTATAACATTGCGCACAGGCCCAGATTTTCTCGTGCATCGCGTCATAAATGCCTTCGAGATTTTCGGTCCAAAGCAGCTGCACAATCTCACGCGGCGAATAATCGTAATATTGCGCCGAGGGGCAGGTCGCCGTACAGATCCCGCAATTCAAACAACCATGAATTTCATGGTCGTAAAGCGGATGCCCCCGCACATCGTCGAAGATCTGCTCAAGCGCTTCATAGGCCACGACCGGCTTTTCTGAGACCGGATCTGCAACCTTGGGTTGCGACATGTTGGTATGCGCATTCATGGCTGGCCCCTCCCCGGGCTGGCGCGACGGTCTATTCCGGCAAGTTGCGCGGCTAAAAACCCTAGTAGGTCAACACCTTGGCATCATCGTCTTCCATGATATCCTCGATCACTTTCGCCCCGCCGACGATCCCCGAACATTCGGGGATCAGGTCTTCTTCGGTCATGTCGAAAAGATCGAGATTGGGCGAACAGCACCAAAATTTCGCCCCGGCCCCATGCGCATCCTTGATGAAGTCATAGACCGTTTTGGGCGAACCTTCCTTGACCACAAGGCCTTCTGCCACGCCCGTTTTCATCAGCCGTCCAGCAGTCGCGGTGCAGACCACATCGACCTCGTAATCCATTGCCGCGGCAACCGTGGCTTGAAAGAACGGGGCCCCCAATTCCTCGCCATTGCGCGGATCGGTATTGACCATAAGAATGATAAGTTTGCTCGCCAAGGCGCCCTCCCAAACGACCGTGACCACATTTTTCGGAGTATTCGATCAGCGCTCCCTTCACCGTTCGAATGCTCAAATCGTCAGATGTAATTTTTGGAATGTCAAAAGATTTTTTCAACGCTGCGTTGCAGAAGGCGCCATCCAGCCGGTTTGCGCGATCAGCGCGACCATGAACGGGCCGAGGCTTTCGGCAATCTGTTTCTGGGCCGTGCCCAGCGCCTCCAGCGCCGCCACGGTATCCGCCGGCGTTTCAGAAAATTCCATGATCAGATCTTCTGCCATACCGCGTTTCATCCCCGGATGCCCCAGCAGGCCAAGGCTGTTTTCCCCAACCGTGAAGCCCAGAACCTCGCCCCTCGGCCCGGTCATCACCGGGCCCATATCCGGGCCCAAAACCGGGCGGTCGCGCAAATAGCACGCCAAGGGCATTCGCTGCGGCGCGGCAGGGCCAAGCCCGGCGATTTGTGCCGCAAGAACCTCGAATCGCAGCGGCGCCTCTTCGGCACCGCCGCCACCCGCCACAGCCAGAATCAGCGCCCCCAGCCCAAGCCCCACCACCGGCTTACCCGCCTGCAAAAACGCCCGAGCCAAACGCAACTCTGGCCCGAGCGAGGGCAGGATATGCCCCGACACCACGCCGTAGGGGCCACCGCCCAGCAGCATCAGCCCATCTGCCGCTGTGCCCTCGGGCAGGCCACCCCCTGCAGCAAAGGGCCGGAAATAGCGAAACCGCAGATTCCGCCCCTCCAGATGGTCTTCGATCCATCCTAGATATTCGGCCTGTGTGTGCTGGATCACCCAGATCGTTTTCATCGCAGCCTCCCTTTTGGGACCGATCAGAACAGGAAACCCCCACAAGTCAACGCCGCACCGATCATTCGATTTGGTAGATTGTTTTGATAATTTCATTTCGCTTTTCTGAATGACGGAATCGTATCAGGCTATGTGCATGTGAAGTCCCTTATCCACGCCAAGCCCGAAGGAACCGCCATGACTGCCACCGCCATTCCGGCCTCGGCGCCATCGATCTCGATCTGGCCCGGGGTGTCGCTGGTGGCGGCAATCGTGGCGGCCGCCTTCGCGCTGCGGCTGGTGCCCGGGATCTCGATGTTCAGCCCGCTGATCATTGCCATCATCCTTGGCGTTATCGTGCGCAACACCTATGGCCTGCCCGCCGGGGCGGTGCCGGGCCTTGCCTTTTCGCTGCGGCGATTGTTGCGGGCGGGCATTGTTACGCTGGGGTTGCAACTGACCCTTGGACAGGTGTTGTCGATCGGCGGCATGGGGCTTGCCACGATCCTGATCGGGCTGTTTGCCACCTATTTCTTCACGCTGGCAGCGGGGCGCTGGCTGGGGGTGGAGGCCGGTCTGACCCGGCTCATTGCCACTGGCACGTCGATCTGCGGGGCCTCCGCCGTGCTGGCGGCCAATGCCGTGGGCCGCGAAAGCGATGAAGATGTTGCCTATGCCATCGCCTCGGTCACTATTTTTGGCACGATTGCGATGATCCTCTTCCCGGTGCTGGGATCGGGGCTCAGCGCGCAGGATTACGGCCTATGGGCAGGGGCTTCGATCCATGAGGTCGCGCAGGTGGTGGCGGCGGGGGCGCAAGGCGGGCAAGAGGCGACCGCATTCGCCACCATCGCCAAGCTGACCCGTGTGGCGCTTTTGGCCCCGCTGATCCTGATCATGGCGCGCCATGTCGGCAGCACGGGGCGCGCGCCTTTTCCTTGGTTCGTGATCGGCTTCATCGCCATGGTGGGGCTAGCCTCCACAGGCTATGTCCCCAATTTGATCACCACCGCCTCTGGCCCGGTCACGCAGGTGCTTTTGGCGATGGGCTTGGCCGCGATGGGGCTACAAACCGATATTGGCAAACTGCGCGCCAAAGGGGTGCGTCCGCTTGCTCTGGGTCTTGTGGCCTCGCTCTTCATTGCCGGGCTGACCTTCGTGCTGGTTTTCGGAGCCGCGCTCTTTTAGCCTCGGGCCATGACCCTCGAACAACTGCGCATCTTTTTGGCCGTGGCCGAGCGTGAACATGTCACGCGCGCGGCAGAGGCGTTACACCTGACGCAATCGGCGGTATCGGCCGCCGTTTCGGCGCTTGAGGCGCGCCACGGCACCAAGCTGTTTGATCGGATCGGACGGGGCATCAAACTGACAGAGGCGGGCAAGCTGTTCGTGCCCGAGGCGCGGGCGGTGCTGGCGCGCGCTGCGGCGGCCGAACGGGTGCTGGATGATCTGGCCCGGCTTGCACGCGGCAGTTTGCGCATTGCGGCCAGCCAAACCTTGGCCACCTATTGGTTGCCGCCCTTGGTGGTGCGGTTTCATGCGGCCTATCCCGGCATCACGCTGGATCTGATCACCGCCAATTCCGAAACCGTGGGCCATGAGGTGGCCGCGCTTTCCGCCGATTTCGGCTTTATCGAGGGGGGCGCCGCCCATCCGGGGCTGCGCGATGAGCCCTTTGGCGCGGATGAACTGTATCTCGTCGTTGCGCCCACGCATCCTTGGGCGACGCAACCGCCCACCCCGCAGGCCTTGACCGCTGGCCCATGGATCATGCGCGAGGACGGCTCTGGCACCCGGGCGCGCATGGATGAGGCTTTGCACGAAATGGGCGTCACGGCTCCGGGCGGCAAGCTTGAGTTCCCCTCAAACGAAGCGGTGCGCTCGGCGGTGATTGCAGGGGGCGGCGCAACGCTGATTTCGCGCCTCGCGGTCGAGGCCGATCTGGCCGATGGGCGGCTTTTGCGGCTTGAGGCCCCGCCTGCCGCGCGCCAATTCCGGCTGCTGCTGCACCCCGAACGCCACCTGACCGAGGCGGCAAAAGCCTTTTTGCACCTCGCCCTGCCCGATCAAACGTTTTAGCGCGCGGGCTCGTTGCGCATCTGGGCCGCAACCATCACCGCCTTTGCAAAATCGCTGCCGGGGGCCGACATCAGCGCCGCGCGCGCTTGGTCAAAAAACGCAGCAACCGTGCTTTCGACCGCCTCAAGCTCGACCCCGCGCAAGGCTGCCTCAAGGTCCGGCACGATGCGCGGCGGGGCAACAAAGAAATCGCCGGTCAACAAGACCTCGCGGATGCGGTCTTGTTTTGGCCCTTCAAGCCGCAGATGCGCGGTGATCGTACCCCCTGGCCCCGCATGGCTGCCCGACAGCACATCCGCCGCGCGGGCCGGATCGTCGAGGCCGTAAACATACTCTTCAGTGCCGATTTCCGCATCATGGATCTGCTGCGCCAGGGCTTCTTCTTCGGCGGTGATCGCCCCCCATCTGGGCGTGATACCAAGCCGCTTGGCGAAAGCCGCAACCAGCGCCTCTTTCACTTCGGCCACGGGCGGGGGGGCGCCGCCGCATAATTCGGTCATCGTCACGATCCGCTGCGCCCCGGCACTGGCACCATGGCGCGCCAGCTTGGCGGAGGGAATGTTCAAAAGCCCCGCCATCTTGGCGCCATCCATCGCGCGCAGGATCGTGCCTTGGTAAAAGATCGTGTCACCGTCAAAGAACCCGCCGGTGCCAGAGATTTTGCGCCCCTCCACCTCGATATCGTTGCGCGGGCGGTAGCGCGCGGCAATGCCAAGGCTCTGCAGCCCCGCAGCGGCGGCTTCGCACAATTCCCGCGCCACATCGCCCAAACTGGGCAGCCCCAGCGTCGCCTTGTGCATCACCAGTTCCCAGCCGAATTGGCCCTCGTCCAGATAAAGCGCGCCGCCGCCGGTCACCCGCCGCCCAATCCCCACCCCCGCCGCGCGGCAAGCGGGCAGGTTCAATTCCTGATCAATCGCCTGATGGCGGCCCACCAAAACCGTGGGCGGGAAGGTCAAAAACCGGATCGTATCGGGCGTGGTGCCCGCCTTGTGCCCCTCGATCAAGGCTTGATCAAAGGCGATCTGGGCGCGGCCGGGTCGCACGCCGGTGTCAATCACCCGCACGGGTTTCTCAGTCATGCTCGAACTCCTCGCCCGGTTCATAGATTTCATTGGCGCGCGACATGTCCAACTGGCTGCGCACGCGCTTCAAATCGACCGGGCGCAACGCAAAGGGGTAGGAGGCAATATCCGAGGGCGGGCTGTCGCCATAGGGCCGATCGCAGGCAGAAATATCCTCGGCAAATTTGCCCGGGCAGCCCGAGGTGCGAAAGGCGATCCCGGCATCGATGATTGCATCCAGCTCCGCTTGCGGCAGACCGAAATCCGCCACGCGGCCTTGGTCATCAAAGCGCATCTGCTCGACCCGGACCCCGCAATAATCGATCAGATAGCGGCCCAATTGCACGCGCCGCCATTGATCGCGCGGGGTTGCGGGCAGATGGTCCATCAAGCTGCCCTCTTCGGGGTAAAAGCTGAACAGATGGCTGTGCCCGCCCATATCGCCCAACCGCTGCACCACGCCCAGCATCTCGGCCTCTGTCTCGCCCATGCCCACAATCAGATGCGCGCCGAACTTTTGCGGGCCGAACACATCGCGCGCCCAATCCAGCGCCTCCCAATAGCCCGCCCAGCTATGGGGCGATTGCACGCCCTTGCCGCGCGTGCGCGCGAAAATCGCGGGCGTGGCGGCATCCAGCGCCACGGTAAAAATATCCGATCCCATATCGCGCAGGCGCACGACATCTTGGCGCCCCATCGTCGTCGGGTTCGACAGGATCGAAATTGGAATGTGATCCGGGTCGATCCGGTCGGTCCATGTTTTCAACACCGTCACCGTATCGGCATCAGAATTCGGGTGTGTGATCATGGAAATGCACATGCGGTGAAAGGGGGTATTTTCGACATCCGCCGCGATCCGGTCCACCACCTCGGCCATCGGCACGGCGGGCCAATCAACACGAATGAAATTGCGGTCTGCATAGTTGCGCTCTGCCTCGCGGTGGCGCGCAAGCCCGCAATAGGCGCAATTGGCCCGGCAGCCTTCGGGATAGGTCAGGAGCAGGTTCAAACAGCGGGTGCAGGAACAATTATACATCTGCCCGTCCACCAGCCCGAGCGTGATCGCGGCGGCGGTCGACATTTGCACATAATCGGGCGAGCGCATTGCAGGCGTCATCACCCGGTAATCGGGCCGGTAAAGCCCTTGCGGCGCGTGATCCGCCTGTTTCACCGCACCGCCGTTTTTCCTGCTCGCGGGAATGGGGGTGGGGGCGCGCGGGACCATGATCCCCGGAGCGTTGAAGCCGGTGGGGGCGCCTTGGGCCTTGGTTTCGGATTTCGTGCAGCTCATGCGGGTTCCTCCACGCCGGTGGGGTCGGTGCGATACTCTGGCCAGGCGATCCACGCCCGGCGCAGCGCGGCCAGATCGGGGCGGCGGCCCGCCGCGTAATGGGCCATCAGTTCGGCGCGCCGTCGCACCGCAAGGGTAAGCGACGGTCCAAACAGGTCTTCGATATCCTCGGCATAATCTTCGGCGGCCTGTGCCTGCCCGGCGGCGATCTGCGCCCCCGCCTCGCCAGCCATCCGGCCCGACAAGACTGCCGTGGCGATCCCCGCCCCGGTGATCGGATGCGTCAGCCCCGCCGCATCGCCTGCAAGCAAAACCGAAGCCGCGCCGCGCCGGGCGACGGGGCCAACCAACCCGCCCACCGGGATCGTGCCCCCGGTCAGGCGGGATGCTTGTGCCCCCACGCGCCCCTCGGCCATCAACTCATCGTGCAGTTGTTCAAGCAAGGGCTTGAGGCTGTCGCGCGCCACATGCGCGACGCCCACCCCAAGATTGGCGTGATCCCCGCGCGGAAACAGCCAGCCGTAACCGCCCACGATTTCCGGGGCAAGAAAGATATCGGTCGCATCATGGGCGACCCGCAACGGCACGGTGATCTGGCGCGCCTCGCACAGATCGCGGTTGACCAACCCCACCGCGCGCCCAATGCGCGAATGCGGGCCATCGGCCCCAATCACCACGCGCGGGGTGATCCGGCGCCCATCGGCCAGATGAACCGCCCCCGCAGCATCAAACCCCGTCACAGCCAAACCAAAGGCAATTTCTGCCCCCGCTGCGCGCGCTTGATCCACCAGCGCGGCATCAAAGTGCGCGCGGTCGATCATCACGCCGCGAAAATCCGCGCTGCGCAGCGGATCATCGGTCAAATACGTCTCCATCGCCGCGATTTCCTGCACCGCAGCGGCCCGCACGGCGCCGGTCTGCGCCGCCAGCGCGGCGGGCACGAATTCGGCGCATTGCACCGGCTGGCCCGGTGTGGCGCGTTTGTCCACGGCCAAAACCCGCGCCCCGGCTTGCGCGGCCAAAGCCGCGGCCGAGGCCCCCGCCGGGCCCAGCCCGACAATCAGCACATCCACATTCATGCCGCGCACCCCGCGCGCAAACTGCGGCCCTCGCCCAACTTGATCGAACAGCAGGCATGCGCTTGGTCCCACTCACGCCCAACCAGATCGGCCACAGCGACCGCGCCTTCGGCGGGAAAAGCGATTCCATCAAGCCCCGCCATCACCGCATAGGCATCGGTGATGCGCTTGTGCATACCCGCAGGCCGCGCACAGCCCAAAAGCAGATCACGATCCGGCAGCACGTCGCGCGCCCGCAAGAAGAGACGCCCCACATCATCGGCGGGCACGGTGGCAAAGGTGCCGGGGCTGGCATAAAACGGCATCACCACCACCAAAACCAGCGCCTTGGTCGGATAACGCGCGACCATTTCCAGCGCATGTTCCTCGCCCAGCAATCGACCATAATGCAGCCCGATCACGATATGGGGCGAGATTTCCATTGCTGTGGCGCTAAGCGCTTCCAGCGTTTTTTCGAAATCGGCCACCGGACGGTCAAGGTGATAGACCTGTTCGATGGTTTCTTGCGCGCCGATCACATCCAACATCGCGGTATCGACGCCCGCCGCCTCCATCCGCCGCGCGCCGGCATCATCGGTCAGCGCGGTGTGTATGGCGATCCGCATTTCGGGGAAATCACGTTTGAGCCCCTCAATCACCGGATAGAATTTGTCATAGCGGATTTCATTGCGCCGGTTCGAGCCACCCGACAACAAGAACCCCTGCAAACCTTGCAACATCACCAGATCACGGACCTTGCGATCTAGGTCTTCGGGCTTTGTCGCCGGGATCATCGGCTCAAGGATCTTTGCCCGGCAATGGTCGCAATCCAGCGCGCAGGCCCCGCCGGTGATCGAAAAAGCCGGAAAGGCGTTCTTGCCACAGCCCTTGATCTCTTGGCTGTCATATTCCTTGAAGGTGGGGGTCGAAAACCGCACTGGGCGAGGTTGGGCCCGCGCGGCGTGTGCCTGCATCTGCGCCACCAGATCGGCATCGAAATCAGCATCTTCCAGCGGTTCGATCAAAGAAAGCGCGTCCAGCCAAGTGCTCATGCATGCGTCCTTTTCTGTTCGGGTCTTTGCCGTGCGCGACCGTTTTGCGGAAAGGCCACGTCTTGCGCGGCCAGCCGTTTGCGGGTGGCGGCAATCAAAGCCTCTGTCTCGGGGCGGATCGGTCCCGGGTTCGGCGGATCGGCCAGCGTCGCAAACCATGCCGGGGCGCGGTCTTCCTCCTCGACAAGGTCGCAATCGAGACTGGCCAGCACCGCGCGCGCCGCTTTGGGCAATTGCGCCGGGATCTCCTGCCCCGAAAGCCGCGCCCACAGGCCCGCCCAAGCGCGCCCCAAGGTCCATGGGTTATAGCCGCCACCCCCCAGCACAACGCGCGCCGGGGCAAGCGCACAAACCGTTTCAACCGCCGCCCAAAGCCGGGAATTAGTGATCGCCAAAGAGGACAAAGGATCGCCTTGCAAAGCATCGGCCCCGACCGTCACCACCACCGCATCGGGCGCGAAATCCCGCGCCACCGGTAGCACCGCCTGCACCAGAATGCGGTCAAACTCGCTATCATTCAGGCATGGCGGCAGCGGCAGGTTGCATCGCCGCGGCCCCTGATCCTCGGCCCCGCCGGTGAAGGGCCAGCGCCCCACCTCGTGAAGCGATAGCGTCATCACGCGTGGATCGTGCAAAAACGCCGCTTCTACCCCATCGCCATGGTGGGCATCGAAATCGACATAAAGCACCCGCCGCCGCCCCAGATCGAGCAGCGTCAGGATGGCAAAAACCGGATCGTTGAGGAAACAAAACCCGCTGGCCCGCGCGCGCAACCCGTGCTGCGTGCCGCCGCCGGGGTGAAACGCAACGGCCCCTTGATGGGCCAACCGCGCGGCCAACATCGCGCCCCCTACGGAAACCGCCGCGCGATGCCACAGCCCTTCAAAGACAGGGTTTTCCAATGTGCCGATCTGATAGCGGGCGCGATCTTCGGCGCTGGCCCCGCGCGCCGCCTCGGACCGCTGAATCGCGTCCAGATACTCTGGCATGTGGAACCGCTCGATCTCGGCTCGGCTCGCGGGCAGGCATTCCAGCGGCGCATCGCCCGGCCCAAACCAGCCCAGCGCCTGGCACAACCGCTCCACCGTGCCCACGCGTGGAATGGCCAGCGGATGGTTGCCAGAATAGCCCGTCTGCCTGAAACAGGCGGCGGTGATGAAATGGGCCGTCATCTCTGATGGCCTCCCTCCCTATGCGGGCTCCCCTCCCGCAACCAGAAGTGTCATGCAGAAAATCGCATGTGACAAGATAAAATTGGAAAACGGCGCTTAGCCGGCGCGGCTGCCGCGCAATTGCGCCAAGAAGGCCGCCGCTGCGGGCGACAGCCGCTTGCCACGCGGCCATGCCACATGCCATGCGCGATCCAGCGGGAACCCCTGCACATCCAGTGCCACCAGCCGACCCAGTTCCAGTTCCAACTCGACGGTCGATCGCGACAGAACCGCGATCCCCAGCCCCGCCCGCACCGCCTGCCGGATCGCGGCATTCGCCCCCAGTTCCAGCCGCACCTTGGGCGCCCACCCTTGCGCCGCAAAGAACCGCTCGGCCGCGATCCGTGTGCCTGAGCCCGTTTCGCGCATCACGAAAGGTTCCGCAACCAGCCTGCCGGGGGCGATACCGCGTTGGTTCGCCAGCGGATGATCGGGCGGCGCCACAAGCACCAAGGGGTTCTTGGCAAAGGCAAAATGCTCTGCCTCCACCTCATCGGGCGGGGTGCCCAGAATGTAAAGATCGTCTTCATTGGCCATAAAACGTGCCAGCAACTCGCCCCGGTTGCCGACCTTCAGCGCCACCTCGATCCCCGGATGATTGCGGCAAAATTCGCCCAAAAGCGCGGGCGCATCATATTGCGCCGTCGAGACGGCAGCGAGCCGAAGCTGCCCAGCCGACAGGCCCTGCACCTCGGCCAGACGCGCCGCCATCCGTTCCATTTCGCCCAAAATCTCGCGCGCGGAAGCCAGCACCACCTCCCCCGCCTGCGTCAGGTAAAGCTGCTTGCCGATCCGCTCGATCAGCGCTGCGCCGATTTGCTCTTCCAAACTGCGCACTTGGGTAAAAACGGCAGGCTGGGTCAGATTCAAAGCCTCCGCCGCGCGGGTGTAAGAAAGCTCCCGCGCCACCGCCGCAAAGATCTGCAATTGCCGCAAGCTCGCCCGCATGAATAGCCTTTTATAAAGCCTGTATCTAAAAACTATTCATTTTTGCATAGTCTCGCAAGCGGCTAACCTTTCGTTAAGCAAATGCGTCGGAGGAGTGCCGCAGATGAATGCTCAGCCCAGAAAGACTTATGATGCCGGGGTCAAAGACTACCGCGCGACCTATTGGGAACCCAATTACACGGTGAAGGACACCGATGTTATGGCGGTGTTCAAAGTGATCCCGCAAGCCGGGGTCAGCCGCGAAGAAGCCGCCGCCGCCGTGGCCGCCGAAAGTTCGACCGGCACGTGGACCACGGTCTGGACCGACCTTCTGACCGACCTTGACCATTACAAGGGCCGCGCCTACCGCGTCGAAGATGTTCCGGGCCATGACGAGGCGTTTTATGCCTTCATCGCCTATCCGGCGGATCTGTTCGAAGAAGGCTCGGTCGTCAACGTCTTCACCTCGCTTGTGGGCAACGTCTTTGGCTTCAAAGCGGTGCGCGCGCTGCGGCTGGAAGATGTGCGCTTCCCGATTTGGTTCTTGAAAACCTGTTTCGGCCCGCCGCATGGCATTCAGGTCGAACGCGACAAGCTAGACAAATATGGCCGCCCGCTTTTGGGCTGCACGATCAAGCCCAAGCTTGGCCTGTCCGCCAAAAACTATGGCCGCGCCGTTTATGAATGCCTGCGCGGCGGGCTCGACTTCACGAAAGACGACGAAAACGTCAATTCGCAACCCTTCATGCGCTGGCGCGACCGGTTCCTGTTTTGCCAAGAGGCGATCAGCAAATCCGAAGCCGAAACCGGCGAGCGCAAGGGCCATTACATGAATGTCACCGCGCCCACGGTCGAAGACATGTTCCGCCGCGCCGAATTCGCCAAAGAGCTTGGCACGCCGATCATCATGTCGGATTACATCACGCTTGGCTGGGCCGCGCATAATTCGCTGTCCAAATGGTGCCGGGAAAACGGGATGCTTTTGCACGTCCACCGCGCCATGCATGCCGTGATTGACCGCAACCCGAACCACGGCATCAATTTCCGGGTACTGGCGAAACTGCTTCGCCTTTTGGGCGGCGATCACCTGCATTCGGGCACCGTGGTTGGCAAGCTGGAGGGCGACCGCGCGGCCACCTTGGGGTGGATCGACCTTCTGCGCGACCGTTTTGTGGCCGAAGACCGCGAGCGGGGGATTTTCTTCGATCAAGATTGGGGCTCGATGCCCGGCGTCTTCCCGGTTGCTTCGGGGGGCATTCATGTCTGGCACATGCCTGCACTGGTTTCGATTTTCGGCAATGACTCGGTGTTGCAGTTCGGCGGTGGCACTTTGGGCCACCCCTGGGGCAATGCAGCGGGCGCGGCGGCGAACCGCGTGGCGCTAGAGGCCTGCGTGCAGGCCCGCAACGAAGGCCGCCAGCTTGAAAAAGAGGGCAAAGACATCCTGACCAAAGCCGCCCAGCACAGCCCCGAACTGAAAGTGGCGATGGAGACGTGGAAAGAGATCAAGTTCGAATTCGACACGGTCGACAAGCTCGACGTGCAGCACCGCTGATCGCAAAGCCCCGCTCTTTTCGACGTTGTCCAAATATCCCGGGGGTCCGGGGGCAGCGCCCCCGGCTTGCCCGACCAAAAAGGAAAAACCATGAGCACCGTTCAAGATTACCCCTCGCGCCTATCCACGCCCGAAAGCCGCAAGATGGGCACGTTTTCCTACCTGCCGCCGATGGATGACGGCGAAATTCGCAAACAGGTGGACTGGATCGTGAAACACGGCTGGAACCCGGCGATCGAACATACAGAGCCCGAATTCGCCCGCAGCACCTACTGGTATATGTGGAAATTGCCGATGTTTGGCGAAAGCGATGTCGATGCCATCTTGGCAGAGTTGAAAGCCTGCCACGAGGCCAACCCCGGCCACCATGTCCGGCTGATCGGCTATGACAATTTCACCCAAAGCCAAGGCGCCAATATGGTCGTCTATCGCGGCGCCGCCGTGTGAAGCGACGTGCCAAGTGGTCCGCCCCCCGGCGGGCCGCACAGCGGGGAGGATGCGATGAAAGACATGATCGAAAACCATCTGGTTGCGGCAGAGCCGTGGTATCGGCCGGTCGCAGATGAGGTCGCGCTGTTTCAGGCCGCCTATGCCGCGCGGATGCCGGTGATGCTCAAAGGCCCGACCGGCTGCGGCAAAACCCGGTTTGTCGAGCATATGGCGTGGCGTCTGGGCAAGCCGCTTGTCACCGTGGCGTGCAACGAAGACATGACCGCCTCGGACCTTGTCGGGCGGTTCTTGCTCGATGCCAATGGCACCCGCTGGCAGGACGGTCCGCTTGCCTTTGCGGCGCGCCATGGTGCGATTTGCTATCTGGATGAGGTGGTCGAGGCGCGCCAAGACACGACCGTTGCGATCCACCCGCTGACCGATGGCCGCCGCGTGCTGCCGTTGGAAAAGAAAGGCGAATTGCTCAAGGCGCATCCCGATTTTCATCTCGTGATCAGCTATAACCCCGGCTACCAATCGCTGATGAAAGACCTCAAGCAATCCACCAAGCAACGCTTTGGTGCGCTGGATTTTGCGTGGCCCGAAGCTGCGGTGGAGGTTGAGATCGTCGCCCATGAGGCGGGGGTGGCGGAAGACACCGCCCAAAAACTGGTCGAGATCGGGGCCCGCGCGCGCAACCTAAAGGGCCACGGGCTGGATGAGGGCGTCTCGACCCGGATGCTGGTGCATGCGGGGCAACTCATCGCCCAAGGCGTGGCCCCGGTGGCCGCCTGCACCATGGCGATCACCCGTCCGATCACCGACGATATGGATATGCGCGATGCCCTTGATGCAGCCGTTGCCACCTTCTTCTGAAAGCCCCACCTCCCCGGGCTGCGAGGGCCTTCCTGCCGAGCATGCAGGCCTTCCCTTCTCGCTGCCTGATGCGGCGGCGAAGGCCCTCGTTCAAATGCTGCCGGAGGCACGGCGGCGGCTTTCGCCCCGCGGGCTTGATACATGGCTGCGCGGAATCGAGGCGCTTCATCAAATGGGGCGCGGCGCGGGGCCGATTGCGGCTTACGCCACGGCCATGCCGCAGGTCGCCCGCGATCTGGGCGAAGACGTTCTGGCCGAAACCACCACCGCCTGCCTTGGCTTTGCCTCGCGCACCTCTGGCGCGGTGATCGAGCGGATCTTGGAAACTGCACCCTTGGCGGCGCGACGGTTGGGCGATGCGGGGCTGTTTTTGGCCTATTTGCGGTTCTTGGAACATGTGCTGGCCCGTGCGCCGCGCGCGATCCGCCCGATGCTGGAGCATTTGGGCGAGCTGTTCGATGTGCTCACGCTTGGCGGTCTGCGCCGTTGGGCCGAGTGGGGGATCGAGGCACATCGCACCGATCCCCCCGCGCTAGAGGCTTATTTTTCGCTCGGCTCGGACGCCGCCAAAGCGGTGCTCCAATCGGAGCGCAAAGGCGTGTTGCTGGTCGATGTGCAGCGGCGCTTGGGCATGTATCTGCGCGCGCTTTGGGGGCGTGATTTCGTTTTGGTGCCGACGGCGGGCGATTATGAAACCCGTGCCGGGCTGCGCCCCTTTGCCGAAAACCGTAGGATGCATCTCCCCGATGCCTTGGACGATTGGCAGGGCGCACCGGGGCTTGATCTTTATCGCGCGCAAGTCGCACATCTGGCGGCGCATTTGGCCGTTTTGCGCGCGCCGATTTTGGCCGAAGGGCTGGGCGCGCTGGATCTTGCCTGCATCGGGTTGATCGAAGACGCACGCGCCGAAGCGCTGGCAATCCGCCGCTTCCCAAACCTGCGCGGGCTTTGGGCGCGGTTTCATAGCCAAACCGGAACCGGCATTGCCGGGGTCTTTGATCGGCTTGCCCGCGTGCTGCTGACAGGCACCGCAGAAGACGACCTGTCAAGCTGGGTTCTGGCGCAGTTCAACGCGCTGGATTTGCACGAGCCAGAGGCCACGCGGGCGCTTGGCCTGGCGCTTGCAAATCGGCTGCACAACCAGCCCTATTCCACGCATCGCGATCAGCCCTCGTGCCCCTATCGCTGTGACAACCGCGTGCTTTGGGAATTTGACGAGATCGACTGGGAAGTTCTTACCGCGCCCGCGCAAACCCGCCGCTATGTCTCGGTCAGCGAGATGGTGAATGAGGTGGAGGTCGAAACCGCAGGCGAAGATGCGCAAGAAATCTGGGTGCAATCGGCCGAGTTTTTTGACGATGATGGCACCAGTTTCAATGCGCGCGAAGGCAAGCCCGCGCTCGCGCCGCCGGTGCTGTATGAAGAGTTCGACCACCGCCTGCAGATGACCCGCCCCGCTTGGGCGACCCTGCGCGAGATGCGCCCCAAAGCGGGCAACCCGGCGACGGCCGAGGCGATTTTGGAGACCCATCGCAAAACCTCGGACAGGCTGCGGCATTTGCTGGAGGCCATGCGCCCGCAAGGCACGCAGCGCATCCGCAAGTTGGAAGATGGCGACGAGATCGACCTAGAAGCCGCAATCCGCGCGGTGAGCGATATCCGCATGGGGCGCGAGCCCGACCCGCGCGTGATGATGCGGGTGATCCGCAAAACCCGCGACACCGCTGTTTTGGTGCTGCTTGATCTGTCTGAATCCACCAATGACCCCGCGCCGGGCGGTGAAACGGTGTTGAGCCTCACCCAATCCGCCTGTCTGATCCTGTCGCAAGCGATCGACCGGGTGGGCGACCGCTTCGCGATCCATGGCTTTCAGTCGGATGGGCGCGAGAATGTGTTTTACACCCGGCTCAAGGATTTCGACACGCCTTGGGGGGCTGCCCCCAAGGCGCGGATCATGGGGGCAGAGGGCAAGCTTTCCACCCGTATGGGCACGGCGCTCCGGCACGCCACGGCGGAACTGTCGCGCCTCAAAGCCAACCGCAAACTACTGTTGGTGCTGACCGATGGCGCCCCTTCTGACATTGACGTGCGCGACCCGCATTACCTGCGCGCCGATGCCCGCGCGGCGGTTGAGGCGGCGCGGCGCGTGGGTGTGACGCCCTTTTGCCTGACGCTTGATCCTGGGGCCGATGCCTATGCGGGGCGCATTTTCGGGGCGCAAAATGTGCAGGTGTTGGAAAAGGTCGAACGGTTGCCCGAGCGGCTCCCCCTGCTTTACGCGGCGCTGACCTGCTAGCGCTTGCAATCGCCTTCGCACGGGTCTTTCATCGCCTTGGGCAGCCCCGATACGGCACCCGAAAGCGAGGAAGAACCATGCTCAAGAACATCGACCCGATCCTGACGGCAGACCTGCTTTATACGCTGCGCGCGATGGGCCACGGCGACGAGATCGTCATTGTGGATGCCAACTTTCCGGCGGAAAGCTGCGCGCAAGAACTGATCCGCATGCCCGGGCTGAGCGCCACGCAGGTGATGGATGCGATCTTGTCGGTGATGCCGCTGGATGACTTTGTGCCCGAAGCGGCTTTCCATATGGAGGTCGTGGGCGAGCCCGATGCCGAACAACCGATTTTCGCTGATTTCCGCGAAATTTTGGCCAAGCACGAAGGGCCAGAGGCGAAACTGGGCCGGGTTGAACGGTTCGATTTTTATGACCGCTCGAAAAAAGCCTTTGCCATCATCGCCACCGGCGAAACCCGGCTTTACGGCTGCCTGATCTTGAAAAAAGGCGTGATCCGGCCCGCCTGAGGCAAAAAACAAGACCGCCCGCCCCGGGAGGGAGGCGGGCGGCTGGTTGGGCCCCGGCGCAACGGGGAGGAGGGTGTTCCGCCAAGGTCTACCGCGCGATCTGTCCGCGCGATTTCTTAGGCCGTGACGCGGGCCAGCACTTTGCGCACCGCCGCGCAAATGCCGGGCACCGACAGCCCGTATTCTTCAAACAGCCATTCGGTGGAGCCGGTCGGCACAAAGCCCGGGAACCCCAGCCGTTCGACCGGCACCGGGCATTCGCCTGCGGTCAATTCGGCCACAGCCCCGCCCAAGCCGCCCCGGACCGAGGCTTCTTCGACCGTGACAATCGCCCCGGTTTCGCGCGCCGCAGCCAGAACGGCTGCCTCATCAAGCGGATTGATCGTTGCCATGTTCAGAACCCTCACCGAAAGCCCTTTGTCTGCCAGCCGGTCGGCCGCCTCGGCCGCCAGATGCACCGTGGTGCCACAAGCGATCACGGTCACATCCTCGCCCGAACGCACCAGTTCTGCCTTGCCCGGCGTAAAGACCCGACCCACGATATCCAGATCGGGCACCGGCATCCGCGACAGCCGCAGATAGACCGGCCCTTGATGCGCGGCGGCCCATTTCACCGCCTCGGCGGTTTCCCAAGCATCGGCGGGCGCGATCACCGTGATATTGGTGAGCGGACGCAACCAAGCAAAGTCTTCGATCGAATGGTGCGTTGCGCCCAACTCGCCATAGGCCACGCCGGAGGATTGGCCCACAAGTTTGACGTTGAAATTGGCGTAAGCCACATCGGCCTTCACCTGTTCAAGCGAGCGCCCGGTCAAGAAGCACGAGGCCGCCGAAACAAAGGGAATACGCCCGCCATTTGCAAGACCGGCCCCCACACCGACCATCAACTGTTCGGCAATGCCGACATTGATCAGCCGGTCGGGGAATTTCTTTTGAAACCCGCCCAGTTTCGACGAGCCGGTGGAATCGTTTACCACCGCCACGATGCGTTCGTCTTCCGCCGCCAGCGCTTCGAGCGTTTCCACCCAAGCGTTGCGGCAATCGTGCAGGCGGGGGGTGGGGCTGCCATCATGTGCCATCAGACCAACTCCTCCATCGCTTGGGCAAATTGCGCGTCATCGGGCACGCCATGGTGCCATTTCGCTTGGTTTTCCATGAAGGACACCCCCTTACCCTTGACCGTATTGGCAATCACACACAGCGGCTTGCCACGACCTCTGGGGCTCGCGGACAGCACCTCAAGCAGCGCGCCAATGTCATGGCCATCCACCATCGCGACCTCAAAGCCAAAGGCCCGGTATTTGTCATCCATCGGGTCCATCCCCGAGGTCGCCTCGGTCGATTGGCCCTGTTGCAGCCGGTTGCGGTCGATGATCAGCGTCAGGTTTTCCAGTTTGCGGAACCCCGCCGTCATCGCCGCTTCCCAGTTCGAGCCCTCTTGCTGCTCGCCATCGCCGGTCAGCACAAAGGTGCGGTAATCGGCGCCGGTCAATTGCCCCGCAATCGCGATGCCGGTGGCCACCGGGAAACCATGCCCCAAGGGGCCGGTATTGGTTTCCACGCCCGGCAAATAATTGCGGTTGGGGTGCCCGTTCAACATGGACCGCGGCTGCATATAGGTTTGCAGCCAGCTTTCGGGGAAATACCCCGCCGCGCAAAGTGCGGTGTAAAGCGCGCCCGTGGCATGCCCCTTGGACATGATGAACCGGTCGCGGTTCTCCCATTCGGGGCGGTCGGCGTCATAGCGCATGACCCCGAAATACAGTGTCGCCAGAATATCGATGGCAGAAAAATCGCCGCCGGGGTGCCCAAGCTGCGCTTTGTGGACCATGCCAAACGCGGTCCGGCGCATCCACAGCGCTTTCTCGCGGATCAGCTCCACAGTTTCGGGTTTCGTGGTCATGATATCCTCGTCAGAAACGGTGGGGGGTAAAAAGCTGCGGCTCGGGCTCGCCCCCATGGTGGTAGATCGGCCAGCCGAGATAGCGCACCACGGCCTCATTCAGCACATCGGCCACGTGGCCGCGCACCATGGCGACGTGATGTTCAAAGCCGTTGTGGCTGGCAAATTTCATCAGCTTGCGCAGCTGCGGCACCTGCGCGACAGCAATGCCGCCATCCATGCCAAAGGGATCATCGGTGAAATCCCCCTCGCCCAGATAGCATTTCAGCGTCCCATTGCGGTCATCGGTCGACAGCCGGAAATAGGTCATCGGGCCGGGCTGCACCTTGCCTTTGACCGCGCCAAAGCAATTGGACCGGCCCAAGCTTTCGCCCAGCACATCCAGTTCGCCGATCTCGGGCGTGGTGCCCAAGAAGCTTTTGGGATAGTTGCCGCAATGAGTGCAGACGCATTTGTCCGGCTCGGCCCCATAGTTATTGTTCCAATCCAAAAGCGCGGCAGGCTGACCCGAAGCCAGCGCCAGCGCATACATGGAAACGGCGCCGATCACATCGACCTCGCAGGCCGAGGGCATCAATTCCTCGCCCATCATCGACATGGTCACGCAGGTCGCGCAGCCGAAATTGTCTTGCAAGCTCCGCCAGCACTGAATGGCCGACGCATCACAGCCGTTTTCCGCGATCCAGCGGTTCACCGCGAGCGTCCATTTCGCCTGTTTGACGATCTGGCTTTGCTGGATATGGGCCGAGATTTTGCCGTAGTTTTGCAGCTTGTCGAGCTTCGCCGCCAGGTCGGGATCGTCATCGCCAATCGCGCCAGCGGCGGCCAGCAATTCCGAAAGATCGGCGGTGACAACGGTCATGCCGCTTGCTTGCAGCAGTTTTTCGGAAAACCGCATGGTTTGGAACGGGCTGGTGCGCGCGCCAATCGCACCGATACGCGCATTGCGCAGGCCCCGCACGGTGCGGCACACGCGGGCGAAACGCTCCAGATCGGCCCCGAACGCCGCGCCCCAAGTGTCGCAGGTATGCGTGGTGGTTTCGGTAAAGGGCACGCCATATTGCCAAAAGTTGTTCGACACCGAAAGCTTGCCGCAAAACGCATCGCGGCGCGAATGCACATCGACCTTGTCGATTTCATCATTCGAGGCTTGCAGCAGGATCGGCACATTCAGTTTTGCGCGGTTGACCAGTTCGGCCACGGCGATCTCGTCGCCGAAATTCGGCAAACAGATCACCAGCCCGTCGATCTCGTCGCGGTGTTCCTTGAAATGGCGCGCGTAAAGCTCGGCATCGGCAATCGATTGCACGGCCCCGTTCGCGGTGGCCTCGAACGGCAAGATCACCGCATTCACGCCGATTTTTTCAAGCTGCGCCAGCACGTCTTCGCGCGCATCCTTGCACGGCGCGGGGCTAAAGAAGGCGCGGCTGCCGATGACAACGCCAAAGGTCACCTTGCGGTGGATGTTCAGGCTCATGTCTCTCCTCCTGGCCTTGCGGCCGACATTCGCGGGAAGCCGCGCAATACCTGCGGGCTACTTTCGATTACTTTCGATTTTTTCGGTTTACGCCGAGTCGGTCCCTTGATGCAAGCTTTCCTCGCGGCATCGCACCGCATTTGGGCGCCCGACAGAATCGGCTGCAATCGCAGCATTTCGCGCCGCAGCGCCGCATTGCTCGCTAACATGCAAAATCACGCATTTACGGCAGATCAATTTTTAGGGCGAAAACCGCAAGAAAGCGCGACTAAACGAAAATACTTGACGACAAACGAGAGCCGGGCGCAGGATCAACAGGGGAGTCGCCCCACGATCGGGAGCGACGACAAGGAGGAACCCATGAACTTCAAAAGACGCCTTCTGGTGTCGGCCATGGCCGTCGCCATGACCGGTCTGATGCCGAGCTTTGCCGCGGCGGCGGACACGATCGCCATCATCACGCCCAGCCATGACAACCCGTTCTTCAAAGCCGAAGCCGATGGCGCGGCGGCGAAAGCGGCGGAACTGGGCTATGACACCATGGTTTTGGTGCATGACGACGATGCCAACAAGCAATCCGAACTGTTCGACAGCGCGATTGCGGCAGGCGTTTCGGCGATCATCCTTGATAATGCGGGGGCCGATGCCACCGTGGCCGCCGTACAAAAGGCGAAAGATGCGGGCATTCCGTCTTTCCTGATCGACCGCGAAATCACCGTTTCGGGGATTGCCATCAGCCAGATCGTGTCGAACAACTACCAAGGCGCGCAACTTGGTGGCGAGGAATTCGTCACGCTGATGGGCGAAGAAGGCAAATATGCCGAATTGCTGGGCAAGGAATCCGACACCAATGCCGGGATCCGCTCGCAAGGCTACCATGATGTGATCGACCAATATCCCGATCTGGAACTGGTCGCCCAGCAAACCGCGAACTGGTCGCAGACCGAAGCTTTCACCGTGATGGAATCGATGTTGCAGGCGCACCCGGAAATCAAGGGTGTGATCTCGGGCAACGACACCATGGCGATGGGCGCTTGGGCCGCTTTGGAAGCGGCGGGCCGCACCGATGTGATCGTGGTGGGCTTTGATGGCTCGAACGACGTGCGCGACTCGATCTTGGCGGGCGGCATCAAGGCGACCGTGCTGCAACCGGCCTATGCGCAAGCGCAGATGGCGGTGGAACAAGCCGATGCCTATCTGAAAACTGGCTCGACCGGCGTGGATGAAAAGCAGTTGATGGACTGCGTGCTGATCAACGCCGACAATGCCGCGCAGCTCGAAACCTTCGCGATTTCCGAGTGATCCGCTGAAACGACCGGCGCGCCAACCCCTTGGCGCGCCGGAGTCTACCGGGACCAAGGCCATGAAATTTGTTACCGTGACAGCCCTGTGCCTGGCGTCAGCCATGGCACTTTCGGGCTGCAAGATCGTGCCTGACACGGCTGAAGACGATGCCACCCCCGCGGCCGATGCCAGCGGCGACGCGGCGCGGATCGAAACCCTTTTGGCCGCAAGCTACGACGCCAAGCTGCTGCCGCATATCACCGCCAAGGCGCAATCGGTCACCAGCTTGCGCGGCCAGCTTGCCGCTGATTTTGCTGCGGCTGCCGCCGAACATGGCGCCTCGGGCGCGGGGGCCGGTGCGCCGGTGAACTTTGCGCTTGCCGATACCGGCACTGTGGTCGCCACCAAATTGGACAGCCGCGCCCGCACGCTGGATCTGGATGTCGATGCCGATGGCACGGCGGATGTCGTGTTGCAGCTTGGCCCCGTGGTGCGCGGCTCTGCACTGCGCGATGTGGCGCCGCAGCTTTACGACTTCACCTCGTTCCGCGACCAGATCGAATTTGCGAAACTGGGCCGCGCGCTCAATGACCGCGCCTCGGGCGGCCTTGTGATCCCCGAAGGCGATCTGATGGGCGCCACGGTTGGCTTTACCGGGGTTGTGCCGCTGAAATCCGCCAAGGACAAATGGCTTGTGACGCCGGTTGCGATTGAGGTGACGCCATGACAGAGGCGCACCCGATCGGGCTGTCGATCCGGGGCGGCGTCAAGGTTTACCCGGGCACCCGCGCGCTTAAAGGCGTGGACTTCGACCTGCGCATGGGCGCGGTCAATGTGCTGGTGGGCGAAAATGGTGCCGGCAAATCGACCCTGATGAAACTGATCGCGGGCGTGGAAGAGATGACCGAGGGCGTCATCACCATGAATGGCCGCGAAATGCATTTCCGCGACAAGGCCGATGCGGTCGCGGCGGGCATTGGCATCGTGTTTCAGGAGTTGAACCTGTTTCCCAACCTAAGCGTGGCGGAAAATATCTTTATCGGCCATGAACGCACCCGCGCGGGCATCGATATCGATACCGACACCCAGCGCGAAGAAGCCCGCAAGCTGATGGAGCGTTTGGAACAGCCCATCGATCCCGATACGATCTTGGGCACTTTGCGCATCGGCCAGCAGCAGATTGTCGAAATTGCCAAGGCGCTGGCGCTTGAGGCGAAAATCCTGATCTTGGATGAGCCCACCTCGGCGCTATCGGCCGCCGAGGTCGAGGTGCTGTTTCGGGTGATTGATGAGTTGAAAGCCCAAGGCGTGGGGATCGTTTATATCTCGCACCGGCTCGAAGAACTGATCCGGGTGGGCGATTACATCACCGTGCTGCGTGACGGCACGATCACCGGCGCGCGCTCGATGGAGGGCGTGGATATTCCGTGGATCGTGCAGGCGATGATCGGCTCGTCGTCGAAAGAATATGGCCGGACCGAAGTGACCGAATTCGGCCCCGAGATTTTCCGCGCCGAAGACATCACGCTACCCCGCACCGGCGGCGGCTACACGGTCGACCATGTGTCGCTGTCGATCCGCGCGGGCGAGATTGTCGGGCTTTACGGGCTGATGGGCGCGGGCCGGTCAGAGTTTCTGGAATGCGTGATGGCGCAGCACCCGCATTCGACCGGCAAATTCTGGGTCGAGGGCAAGCCGCTTGTCGAACGGGATGTGCCGGGCCGGATTGCGCGTGGCATCGCCCTGATCCCCGAAGATCGCAAACGCGACGGGCTTATCCAGATCATGGCGATCCGCGAAAACCTGACGCTGTCCTCGCTGCCCGCCTTCACCAAGCTGTTCCACCTCAACCTCAAACAAGAGGCGGAGCGGGCGCGCGACTTTATCAAACGCCTGACGATCAAAGTTGCCAGCCCGGAAAACCCGGTTTCGTCGCTGTCGGGCGGCAACCAGCAAAAGGTGGTGATCGGCAAGGCGCTGATGACCGGGCCGAAGGTGCTATTGATGGATGAACCCTCGCGGGGCATCGACATTGGCGCCAAGGCCGAGGTCTTCCGCACCATGCGCCGCCTTGCCGCCGAGGGCTTGGGCATTTTGTTCGTCACCTCTGACCTTGATGAGGTGCTTGCCCTGTCCGACCGTATCATTGTCATGGCGCAAGGCCGTGTGACAGGCGAATTCCCTGCGGGCACCGATGCCGCGCAGGTGATTTCCGCCACCACGCCCAATGCGCAAGTTCCGAAGGAAGCCGCCGAATGACCGCCGTTCCCGCCCCGAAAGCCGCGCAAGGATCGTCGATCCTGCTGACGTTCTTGCAAGCCCGCACCTATGTGGCGCTGATCTTGGTGTTTGGCTATTTCGCGATCATGGCGCCGAATTTCCTGTCGGTCGCCAATACGGTGATCGTGGCCAAACACGCCGCACTGACCGCGCTGTTGGCCATTGGCATGACCTTTGTCATCATCACCGGCGGGATCGACCTGTCGGTCGGCTCCACCGTCGGGCTGACAGGCATGGTCTCTGGCTGGCTGATCTTGTACGGCATCGACCCCGGCCTAGGCTGGTCGATCCAGTTCAATACCGTTGAAATTGCCCTTTTGGTGATGTGTGTGGGCATGTTTGTCGGCTGGATAAACGGGATATTGGTCACAAAGCTAAATGTGGCACCATTCATCGCCACACTTGGGATGCTGTATATCGCACGGGGCGTGGCGCTGTTGTCCTCGGGCGGGCGCACCTTCCCGAACCTGTCGGGCAACCCCGAATATGGCTCTCATACCTTCCCGATGATCGGCGCAGGCACCTTTTTGGGGCTGCCGATCCTGATCTGGATGCTGATCGTGGTGGGGCTGATCGCGGCCTATATTGCCAAACGCACGCCTTTGGGCCGCCATATCTATGCGGTGGGCGGTAATGAACGCGGCGCGGCGCTGTCGGGCGTGAAAGTCGACCGGGTGAAGATTTTTGTCTACATGTTCTCGGGCTTTTGTGCGGCGCTTGTGGGGCTTATCATTGCCTCGCAACTCAAGGCTTCGCACCCCGCCACGGGCGAGATGTTCGAGCTTAACGCCATCGCCGCCGCCGTTCTGGGGGGCACCTCGCTTTCCGGCGGGCGCGGCAAAATCTCGGGCACGATTGTCGGGGCTTTTGTAATCTCGATCTTGGTCGATGGTCTGGTGATGATGGGCGTCTCGTCCTTCTGGCAAACCGTCATCAAGGGGCTGGTGATTGTCGCCGCCGTGGTGATCGACCAAGCGCAAAGCAAGCTGCAAGCGCGCGTGGCGCTTCAACAAGAAGCGGCGGCGGGGCGCTGATACGCCCCGTTGACCGGGTCGGCCCTTCCCGCTTAGGGCTAGGACCGACCCAATCCTTATAGCTATAACCTCCAAAGGCGCTTCCGTGGCCACCAAACCCACCCCGACCCGCGAAGACAGCAATACGGGCCTTTTGTCCGAACCGCGGCGGCGTCGCATTCTGGAATGGATCGAAGAAGAGGGGTCGGCCCGGGTGCGCGATCTGGCCGGAGCGTTTCAAGTCTCGGAAGCGACGATCCGCCAAGATCTCGAAAAGCTCGAAACCGATGGGTTCATCACGCGAGAACATGGCGGGGCGTTTTTGAATGCCCCCACCTCGCCCGCCGAAGGGCTGGTGCTGCATCATCAAGAGAACATGGACAAGAAACGCCGCATCGGCGCGCTGGCCGCAGGTCTTGTGCGCGATGGCGAGACGATCATCTTGGACGCGGGCACCACCACGACAGAGGTTGCCACGCGCCTTGTGCAACGGCGCAACTTGACGGTGATCACCAACGCGCTGAATATTGCGATCATCTTGGGCTCGGTGCCGGGCACGGCGGTGCATATGCCGGGCGGCCAGTTCAAGGCGCCGACGCTGTCGCTTTCGGGGGATAAATCGGTCGAATATTTCCGCAATATCTTCGCGGGCAAGCTGTTTTTGGCCACCGCAGGCGTCGCGCTGGATGCCGGGCTGACCTATCCCAGCTTTGCCGATCTGCAACTGAAAGAAGCGATGATCCGCGCGGCCTCCCACGTCTATCTTGTGGCCGACAGCACCAAGATCAACAAAAGCTCTTTCACGCGCCTCGGCGCGCTGGAGGTGGTCCATTCCTTCATCACCGATGACGGGATTTCCGACAAAGACGCCAAGGAATTTGAAGCCCGCGGGATCGAACTTCTGATCGCCACCTGAGGGCCGCCACGCTTAGCGTAGCGACGCCTCGATATTGCCGCCATCCACCGTCATCACATGGCCGGTCGTGCGCTCGGCCTTTGCCAGCATCACGAAAGCCTCGGCCACATGGCGCGCCTCGACCTCGGCTTTCAGCAGGTTGCCGGCCATGTAGCTGCCCTCATCCAGCCCCCGCGCGGCAGAGCGCGCCGCAATCATTTCAGGCGTCAGCAGGCCCGAGCGGATGCGGTCGGCATTGATGCCATTCACGCGAATGCCCTCGCCCCCATGTTCAAGCGTCAATTGCTTGAGCAAGAAGAACAGCGTGGCTTTGGGCAAGCCATAAGCGGCAAAGCCCTTGCCCGGGTTCACCGCCTGCTTGGAGACATTGAACAGGATCTGCCCCGGTTCCGCCCCCCGGCAGCCACGCGTGCCCACCTGCGCGCGGTAAAGCGCGATGGCGGCCTGTGCAAAGGCCAGATGCGAGAAGAAGTTCAACTCGAAACTGCCGCGCAGGACCGCATCATCGAGCGTGGCAATATCACCGTTGATCGCCGCCCCCGCGTTTGACACAAGAATATCCAGCCCGCCAAAGCGCTTGGCGCAGGCGGCGACGGCCTCGGCTGCCGCGCCGGGTTGGGTGATATCACAGCCATAGCCGCCCGCATCGCGGCCAAGGTTTGCCACCGCCTGATCCAGCACCGCGCCGGGGCGGTCGACGATGAAGATCGCGGCCCCCTCGGCGGCAAAAGCCTCTGCCGTGGCCATGCCAATCGCGCCCGCGCCGCCCGTCACCAACACCACCCGGCCTGCAAGCGGTTTGGGTTTGGCGGTGCCCAACTTGGCCAGCTCCAGCGGCCAATATTCCATGTCGAACAAATCACCGGGCGTGACAGAGGCAAAGCCGCCCGCCGCCGCGCCATCGGCTTTCACCCGGCGCGATTGGTCGCCGATATCCGCCGCAATCCGTGCGGCCTTGGCATCACGCCCCACCCCCACGGCACCAATGCCCTCAAGCCAGCACAGCCCCGGCAGCGGGGTCAGCATCTCGACCGGGCCGCCGAAACGGGCTTTGTTCGCCTCGAAATAGGCCCGGTAACGGGTGACCCAAGCGGCGACCGCGTCGCGCATTGCCTCGGGCGTTTGGGCATCGCGGCGCAGCACCAGCACCTCTTCCTTGGTGCGAATGACATGGTCGGGCGTTGCCACCCCCAAATCAGCCATTTCTTCCAGATCAGGCCGTTCGCAAAACGCGCGGGTATCCTCATCATCGCGCAGATCAAGCACCGGCAGCGCCGCATCATCGGGCAATGCCGTGGCCAGCGCCCCGCGCAACGCGGACAGCACCGGTGCAACCTCTGCCACCGGCAGCGCGGCAGCGGGTTTGAGCGGCGCGGGACGGCGGTCTTGCAGCCAGGCCTCGACCGTATTGGCATGCGCAATCACCCGGTCATAGCTGGATTTCGCATCCGGCCCCCAAGTGAAATGGCCATGATTGTGCAGCAAAAGCCCCTCGCAATCCGGGTGCGCGTCAAAAGCTGCGGCTGCCGCTTTCGCCAGGCCAAAACCCGGTTTGACAAAGGGCACCAGCGCAATCCGATCGCCAAAAAGTTCACGCAAAACCGCTTCCACCTCGGGCAGGTTCGCCAGAACAAGGAAGGGCGTCGCATGGGTATGATCGACGAATTTATGCGGCACCCAAGCATGCAACAGCATCTCGACCGAGGGGTTCGGCGCGCCGGGGTCCAGAAGGTTCAGCCGTTGCAGCTTGACCAACGGCTCATCTGCCAGCGCGTCGCGCGCCTTCAACTCCAGCATCGGGGCCAGCCGCACCGCGGGCAAGCCATCGGCCGTGATCGTCGCCAGATCATGGCCCGAGCCTTTGATGTGCAGCACCTCAAGCGGATCGCCAAACAAATCGGTGCCCATGGTCTTGACCGAGGTGTTGCCCCCCCCATGCAGCACCAGATCCGGGTCTGCCCCGATCAGCCGCGAGCTATAGACCCGCTGCGCCAGATCGCTGTCACCCGCCGCGAGCGCGGCCTCGTCGCTCCAAAGATTGCGGATCATCGGGGGGCTCCTGTTTTCACGGTCTACCGGCTGGATTTCTTTACTTTTGTCACCTATCTATGTCAAACGGCGAGACCGGAGGGCGACCATGGCAGCAGGCGCGAAACGACGCAGTCTAGGGCGGGTCAGTGGCGAAAACGCCGTGATCGAGGTTGCGTGGCTGTATTACCACGATGGCCGCAACCAGCAGGAGATCGCCGAGCGTCTGGGCATTTCGCGCGCAACGGTGGTGAATTACCTGCAAGCGGCGCGCGAAACCGGCCTTATTCGCATCACCTTGGCCGCGCCCGCCTTTACCACGCATCGGCTGGCCTTGGAGTTGCGCGAGAAATTCGGGCTTGCGGGCGCATGGGTGGTGCCGGACGAGGGGCTGCCCCCCGAGGACAGTTTCACCCGCGTGGTGCGCGGCGCGGCGCAATGGCTGCCGGACCTGCTTGCCCCCGGTGACCGGCTGGGCGTGGCCTGGGGGCGCACCGTCTATGAATTGGCCGAACAGATCGAGCCGCAACAGATTGAGGATCTGACCGTGCTACAATTGGTCGGATCAATGGCAACGCCTTATGGTTTCACCGCCGAGGCCTGCTCGACCCGGCTGGCGCAGCGGCTGGGGGCGCGCTGCCTGAACCTGCATGCCCCTGCGCTCCTGAGCCGGGCCGAACTGGCGGCGGAATTGCGCGCCGAGCCGATCTTGGAACGGCAACTGAACGCGCTGAAGGGCGTGAACAAGCTGCTCTTTTCGGCGGGGACGGTCAGCGCGCAAAGCCATGTGGTCGAAAGCGGGCTCGCCAGCCCGGAAGATCTGGCCGATCATGTCGCGCGCGGCGCGGTGGGCGTGATCTGCGGGCGCTTTGTCGATGCGCAAGGTCAGGCCGTGGCAAGCCCGGCCGAAGACCGCATGATCGGCATTGCCTTGCCGCATCTGGTCGGGCTTGAAATGGGGATTTTGGTCGCGCCCGGGCTCGACAAGCTTGCCCCCAGCTTGGCCGCAATCCGGGGCGGCTATGTCACCCATCTTGCCACCTCGACCCGCGTAGCCGAGGCGCTATTGCAATCCTAAACGCGTGACGCGCCCGGGCGCCCCGGGCACAGCCGGAAACCGCTTAGTCGGCCAACATCGCCGCTTTCAGATCGGAAAACATCTTTTCCATTTCGGTGGTGTCCGCAGGGCACAGGCCCCGCTCGGTCAAAAGCCCCGTCACCAATTCGGCGGGCGTCACGTCAAAAGCCGGGTTGCGCGCAGGCGTGCCATCGGGGGAAATTTGCACCAACGCGATCTGACCATCGGCGCCGCGCCCCTGCACCAGCGTCACCTCTTCTTGATTGCGCTCTTCGATCGGGATTTCTTTCACCCCGTCATCGACGCGCCAATCGATCGTGGGCGAGGGCAGCGCCACATAAAACGGCACGCCATTGGCCTTGGCGGCCAGCGCTTTCAGATAGGTGCCGATCTTGTTGCACACATCGCCGCGCGCGGTGGTGCGGTCGGTGCCGACAATCACCATATCCACTTCGCCATGCTGCATCAGATGGCCCCCCGCATTGTCGACAATCAAAGAATGCGGAATGCCGTGGTGATTAAGCTCCCACGCGGTCAGCTGCGCGCCTTGGTTGCGGGGGCGCGTTTCATCCACAAACACATGCACCGGGATCCCCGCCTCATGCGCGTGATAAATGGGCGAGGTGGCGGTGCCCCAATCCACCGTGGCAAGCCAACCGGCGTTGCAATGGGTCAGAATATTGACGGTTTGACCGGGCTTTTTAGCGGCGATCTGCTTGATGATGTCCAGCCCATGCAGGCCGATATTACGGTTGATCTCGACATCTTCATCGCAAATATCAGAAGCGCGTTTGGCGGCAGCGGCGGCGCGTTCTGACGGGGCAAGCGGGCGCAGCACCCGCTCCATTTCATCGAGCGCCCAACGCAGGTTGATCGCGGTGGGTCGCGTTTCGTTCAGCACCTGCCAAGTTTCCGACAGCCCCGCATCCGACGGATCTTCTTGCATCGCCACCGCCACGCCCCACGCAGCAGCCGCCCCGATCAACGGCGCACCACGCACCCACATATCGCGGATCGCCACGGCGAAATCGGCGCGCGTTTTCAGCGGCACGATGCGCAATTCATGCGGCAGCCAGCGCTGGTCGATCACTTGCACCACGCCCGCGTCATCTTGCCAGATCGTGCGATAATGGGTTCCGTCGATCTTCATGCCTGCCTCCTGCGCCAAATCGGCGGCAGGATTCCCCTCCGCACAGGCAGATGTCAAACCCAAATGACAATTGAAAAGGGCGCAAGGCCACGCCTGCGACGATGGGTCATCGCGCGCGCAAAGCAAATGCCCAGCGCTTCAACGTTTCACGATCTCGGGGAGGATGGTACCGCCTCCCCGGCTCGAACGGGGGACCTCTGGATCCACAATCCAGCGCTCTAACCAACTGAGCTAAGGCGGCACTGAGGGGGCGTTTAGCGGCTGACGCGGGGGATTGCAAGAGGGAACCGGCCGCCAATTTATGCGACGAAAACGCGAAGCGCTTGCCCCCCGGGCGTGCTTTGGCTAGGCCGGGTTCAGCAAACCGCATCGGAGGCACAGATGGGGATCAACGACGAAAACGAAATGGCCGGGGATTTGCAGATCGGCCCCACCGATCAGGGCATGGTGCGAATCTTTCTGTCGGGCGAGGGGTTCGAATTTCCCTTCGATTTCGACCCGGAAGAAGCCGAGGAAATCGCCGAAGAATTGCGCGCCGCCGCCGAAGCCGCGCGCGAGATCGCCGCTGGCGCCAAATCCAAAAAACCTAAGGGAAAAAGGTAAGCCCACCGGGCAAGGCAGCCGGGGCCGGCCCGCCGTGCCCCGCCGCAGCCTCATCGCGCCCGGCCAGCCGAAAGGCTGCTGTGCGCGCAAAGACCTGCGTCATCAGCTTGCGCCGCGCAGCGGGCAGCTTCGTCTCTGGCCCCATGCGCAAAATTTCTGCCCCGAACCGATCCGCCAGGATCAAACCGCTGTCCGCCGGTAAGATTTCGGTCGGAAAATCTGGCCCCACAGCCCAAAAGAATCGGTCTGCAAACGCCAGATAGCCTTGCCACTTGCGGTCCGACGTAAAATCGGCCCGCGACGATTTGCACTCCACCACCCAAATCTCCCCCTTGCGGCCCAGCGCCATCACATCAACGCGCAGGCCCGGTTTGGGCACCACCTCGGGCAGGCAGGCAAAACCATGATCCATCAAACAGCGGGCCACGCCGCGCGCCAGGTTTTGACCGGGGGCAAGTTCCTTCACCATTCCCGAATGATGAACGAAAGAAGAACATTTGTCGAGTGCGGCATCGCGCCATTTTGACCCCGCGCGCGCCACGCGCGAGGGTCCGCGCGGTATGAGTGGCCTAAAGGTGCCCATGATGTCGGACTACGAACGCCGCCTTGCCGCGGCGCAGGCAGAACTGGATGGACTGGGCCTCAAGGCGCAGGTGCCAGGCCCCACAACGGCCCGGTTGCTGCGCATGGCCGGGCATGACCCGCGCCCTTGGCCTTATCTCCCCTTGCATCTGCGGTTGCTGGCTTATGGCGTGCCCTTCGGCGTGGTCTGGATCGTCGTCAATGCGCTGTTCGGCTGGCGCGGCATCTTGCAAGACCCGTCGCAGTTTTTGGCTTCGACGCTGTTGGGCATCCCGCTTTACACGCTGTTCATGGGGCTTTTGGAGCGGCGGCGCTGGTGCGGCAAGGGACTCAGCCGCTGGGAAGAATTGTGATCGCCCGGCTTTAGCGCTGGTGCATTTGCGCCGAAGATCCCCCTTGCCGAGCGCCATCCCCGCCCCTATCTCTGGGCGTGGCGGTTACTGCTCTTCGCGTAAACGGGGCCTTTTTCCAGTGGCCGATAACCATTCCTGAGGGAGCTGGCTCTGCCATGGCCCTGGCCTTGGTACCTGGCGCCCACCTGATTCGTCAGGCTCTCGGGAAATTTCGCCCCCACGGTCGCTGCGGTTTCCGCCACCCTTTCCCGCCATATACGCCCCGGTCAAACCGGGGCGCGAGGCTGGCGAGCTTAGCCTTTCTTGTCGTCCTGCGCGTCTCCGGTGCCGTAGCGCGAAAAAAGCGGCGCCTGCGCGGCAAAGAACCCCATCAGCAGGATCGTCAGCCCGAAGGTTTTAAAATTGACCCAGACGGTGTCCGAAAAGCTGCGCCAGATCACCTCGTTTGCCACGGCAAGGCAAAGGAAAAACACCACAAGCCGTTTCGTCAAAATCCCCCACCCCTCTGGCTTCATCGGGATCGCGCCATCCATCACCAATTGTAGCCATGGCTTGCCGCGCCACAGCCCAAAACCAAGGATCGCGGCAAAGAGCAGATAGATCAGCGTCGGCTTCATTTTGAAAAAGCGCGGATCGTTGAACCAGATCGACAGCCCGCCAAAAACCACGACCAGAACCAGCGTAGCAATCTGCATCGCCGCCAAATGCCCGGTCAGCAGCCAAAGCACCGCCATCGCGGCCACCAGCACCGGCACAAAAATCGCCGTGGCCAGAACGAACCCGCCATAGCTTTGCCCCCAAAGCTCGACCGGATGATCCTTGAACAGGAAAAAGGCGACAAAGAAGACCAAAAGCGGCCCGAAATCGAGCGCAGCTTTCAGCCCGGCGGAAATCTCTTTCTTTTGTGCCATCCGGCTCTCCCTATCGGTTGCCCGCAAATTCCACCACAACAGCGCCAAGGGCAATCAGCGCCATCAAGCCCGTCCGGCGCGGCCCGACCTTTTCACCCAAGACCAGCCACCCGATCAGCGCGGCAAAGACGGTCGAGGTTTCGCGCAGCACCGCCGCTTCGCCGACCCGGTCGATGCGCGTGGCCATCATCACCGCCCCGAAAGAGAAATAGGCGACGATCGCGCCGGTGACACCCCTTTTGACCAGGGGCAGGATTTCGGTTTTCGGAATGTGCCCCCAACGCCGCAAGGTCAACAGCGGCATGAACCAACCATCCAGAAAGAAAAACCACGCCAGGAAGGTGAAAGGGTTCGCCGTGGCGCGGATGCCATACGCATCGACCGTTGTATAAGCCGCAACAAAGCCCCCGGTCAGCACCGCAAGGGCAAGCGCCGAGACCATCGTTTCGCGCCCCACGGTCAGCGTGCGCAGGTTGTAAAGCGCAAGCCCCCAAATACCGCTGACCAAAAGCGCCACACCGGCCCATTGGCCGGGCGTGAAATGTTCGGAAAACAGAAGTCCCGCCCCGATCACCGTAAAAAGTGGCCCCGTGCCGCGCACCACGGGGTAAACGACCGTATAGGCCCCGCGCGTGTAGCTTGCCGCCTGCGCCAGCTTGTAGCCAATATGGATCACCACGACGAGCGCGAAGATCGGCCACATATGCGGCTCGGGCCAAGGCACGACAAACAGTGCAACTGGCGCAGCGATAAGCCCGTAAGACGCATCAATCACCGCGCGGCTCAGCCAAGGGTCATGCCGCCCCTTTTGCAAAGCGCCAAAAAGGGCATGCAAAAACGCCGCCATCAGCGCCAGTGCAATTGCCACATTATGCCCGGTGGGCGTGCCGGAAATCGCGTTAATCGTATCGATCACGTCAGATCTTCTTTATCGAAAGAAAAGGGGGCGCCGCCCCCTCTTTGGCTTTGCCAAATTCACCCCCGGGATATTTGGACAAAGTCGAAGCCAGACGGTTCATTGGCTTCGACCGCGCCGAAATATGTGGGCAAAGATGGCGGGCCAGCGGGGCGTGCGCCCCCTCTTACTCTGTTTCAATCCCCACAAGCGCTGCGGCAAATTCTTCGGGATCGAAAGGCGACAAATCGTCGATCTGCTCGCCCAGCCCGATCGCGTGAATGGGCAGGCCGAAGCGGTCCGCCAGCGCGACCAGAACGCCGCCCTTGGCGGTGCCGTCGAGCTTGGTCATCACCAACCCCGACACATCCGAGATTTTGCGGAACACATCGACCTGCGTGACCGCATTTTGCCCCGTGGTCGCATCCAGCACCAAAAGCGTGTTATGCGGCGCGCTGTCATCAAGCTTGCGGATCACCCGCACGATCTTGGCCAATTCTTCCATCAAATCAGCGCGGTTTTGCAGCCGCCCGGCAGTGTCGATCATCAACAGATCGGCGCCGTCCTCGGTCGCGCGCTTCAGCGCATCATAGGCCAGCGCCGCCGGGTCTGAGCCTTCGGGCGCTGTCAGCACCGGCACACCGGCGCGATCCCCCCAGACCTTCAGCTGTTCGACGGCTGCGGCGCGGAACGTATCGCCCGCCGCGATCACCACCTTTTTGCCCGCTGCGCGGAATTGGCTCGCCAGCTTGCCGATGGTTGTGGTCTTGCCTGACCCGTTCACACCGACGACCAGCACCACCTGCGGGCGTCGCGCATAAAGCGGCAGGGGTTTGGCCACCGGCTCCATGATCCGGGCGATCTCGGCGGCCAGAAGCTCTTTCAACTCAGGCACCGACAGTTTGCGCCCCATCCGCCCCTCGGCCAGGTTGGCGGTGACGCGCAGCGCGGTTTCCACCCCCATATCGGCGGTGATGAGCAACTCCTCGAGGCTTTCGAGCATGTCATCATCCAGCACCCGGCGGGGCACGTCGTTGCGTGCAGCCAAACGACCGAAGAAGCCGGGTTTCGCGGCTTCGGCGGAAGCCGCTGGCACCGGGTCAGGCGCGGATGGCGGCTCCGGTTCCGGGGCGGCCTCCGGTGCAGGCTCGGGCGCCGGGTCCGCGCCACCACGGCCAATCAGGCGGCCAAAGAAGCCGCGCTTTTCAGGTTCGGGCGTCGGAGTGGGCTCAGGCTCAGGCTCAGGCTCAGGCTCAGGCTCAGGCTCAGGCTCAGGCTCAGGCTCAGGCTCAGGCTCAGGCTCAGGCTCAGGAAGCGGATCGGGCATCGGCGGCGGCGGGGCAACCGGTTCTGACACGATCGGCTCTTCACCCACCGGTTCCGCGGCCTCCGGCGTCACCGGGTCTGGTTCAGGCGCCCCCTCCAGCGTCGCTTCGGGTGCGGCTTCGGGTGCGGGCGGTTCCGTGCGCGCAGGCTCTGCCTCCGGCACCGGCGTCGTGTCCTCTGTTGGCGCCTCTGCGGGCGACTCCTCTGCAGGGGGCGCCTCTAAAGCCGGCTCAGGCAGCGGCGGCGGTTCGGCAGGGGCGCTTTCGGGCGCAGGCTCCGGCGGCGGCTGCACAACGGGCTCTGCCGCCTGATCCTCTTGCGGCTCCGGCGCGGGCGCCTCTGCGATGATCGCGTCAAGCCCTTCCTCCAGCTTCGAGGAAGAGCGGGTGAGCCGCGATTTGAGCTTGTTGAAGAACGACATCGGGGCCTCCGTTTTGCAAACCCCTAGCGGATCGGGGCGGATGAGGGAAGGGCGAAGCCCGCTCAGGCCAGCGCCGCTGCCGCAATCAGTGCCTGCGCGGGCCAGTAAAGCGCCCAAACCGCCCGGCTGACAGCCCGACGCCCCGCCCCTTCGGGCAGAACGAAAAGTTCAAGTGCCAACAGAAAATCCGCGATCATGAACAAAACCGCGCCCCACAAGATGCGCGGATCGGGGCCGCGCAACGCCAGAAGCACCATCGCAAGGATCACCCCGATATAAAGCTGCACGGGCCGCTTGAGCGCTCCTGCGCGCGGCGCGATAAAGAGCAACGCCCCAAATGCCACAGCGCAGGCGGCCAGCGCGGGCAGCGGCAAGGGGCCGCCACTGCCCAGCACGAAAAACGCCCAAGCATAGGCCAGATGGCCGGCCCCAAAGACCGCCATGCCCGCCAGAAACATCCCCCGCCCGGGCCGCGACAGGCAGAAATCCCCCACCGCGCCAAGGATCAAACCGGCCAAAATCCACAGGCCCGGCCCGATCGGGGCAAACAGCGCCAGCCCCACGGCCAGCGCCAAGACCGACCCCGTCTTGATGAAGGATCGCCGCCAAGACACCGGCGCCCCGGCAAAGGCCACGCCATGCCAAAGCGCAAGGCCAAGCGCAGCACAGAAAAACGGCAAGGCGAGCAAATGAACGGCATTCATGGCCGCAAAAGGCCACAAAAGCCCGGACGCGGCAAGTCGTCACCCCCCCTGCCCGATCTTTTTGCCGCTAAGCAAAGGCAAAAGTCGGCCCCTTCCGCACCGGAGAAACCGCATATGTCCGAGACCCCCAAGGAATTGCCCTTTGCCACGTTCACCGAGGCCCTGCGCGGGCTGCGCAAGCTGGGCCGCGACATCCCCGAGATCGGCTCTTTCGCGCTGATGGCCTTTGCGCCGTTCGCGCTGATCGTTCTGGGGGCGCTGTTTGGCGGGATCTGGCCTTGGCTGGCGCTGGCGTGGATCTTCATCGGCGTTGATGTGCTGGACCGCCGCCTGCCGCACCCTGCGCCCGATGCGCCCGAGGGCCGCGCCTTTCCCGCCACCGATACGCTTTCGACCGCGCTGGCGATCAGCCATTTCGGGCTGCTGGTGGTGGTCGTTGGTGCGGTTGCGGGCTTTGCCGGGATCGGCTGGCCTGCCCGGATCGCGGTGCTCTTGGCGGCAGGGTTGTGGTTTGGTCAGGTCTCGAATGCCAATGCGCATGAGCTGATCCACCGCGGGGAGCGGAAGCTTTTTGCGCTGGGCAAATGGGTCTATATCTCGCTGCTTTACGGCCATCATGTTTCCGCGCATCGGCTGGTGCACCATGCCGCCGTTGCCACCCCTGCCGACCCGGCCACCGCGACGCTGGGCGAAAGCTTCTGGGCCTATGCGCCGCGTGCGTGGATCGGTGGATTTCAGACGGGCCTGGCCGAGGAAAAGGCGCGCGACGCGAAACGGCGCGATGCGCTGGGGCCGAAACCGGGGCTAAAGCAACGCCTGCGTGCGCTTAACCCCTATGTGATTTACGTTCTGGGCGGATCGTGGTTCGTGATCGGGGCGCTTTTGTTCTTTGGCTGGGGCGGTTTGCTGGCCTATCTGGCGCTTTGTGTGCTGGCGCAAATGCAATTGCTGCTGAGCGATTACGTCCAGCATTACGGGATGATCCGCAAAGAAACCGCACCGGGCCATTATGAGCCGGTGAACGAAACCCATAGCTGGGATGCGACCGAAACCGCCTCGTCGCTGATGATGCTGAACGCGCCGCGCCATTCCGACCACCATGCCCACCCGGCGCGCCCCTATCCGGCGCTGCAACTGGGCGATCTGGACAGCCCCGGCCGCCCGATCCTGCCGCGCAGCCTGCGGGTGATGTCGGCACTGGCGCTGCTGCCCGGCAAATGGGGCGCGACGATGGATCATCGCGTTTTGGCGCTGCGCAAGGCGGCTGCGGACAATGCCCCCACGCTGCGCATGGCCTCCCAAGATCGCTAAAATTCACGGAGCCGTGGCTTTGCCGCGCGCCCGTTTTAGGGCAATTTGGGCGCAAAGGAGACACCCGCATGCGTTCTCGCCTGATTGCCCTTGCCCTATGCCTCGTGCCGCTGACCACAGCGGCCGACGACATTGGCCCCCCCCTCAGCGCCGAGCAATTCGACGCGCTGACCCTTGGCAAAACCATCACCTATTCCGCCGATGGCGCGGTCTATGGGATCGAGGAATATCGCCCCGGGCGCCGCGTCGTTTGGGCCTTTTCCGAGGGGAATTGCCAAGAGGGGGACTGGTTCGCCATGGGCGATCAGATCTGCTTTGATTACCACATGCCCGAGGTGGGCCTGCAATGCTGGACCTTCCACCAACGCGGCGATGATCTGGTCGCTTGGTTTGAGGGCGACCGGGCGGGCGAGCCGCTGGTGTCGCTGCGCGAAAGCCCCGCGCCGCTTAACTGCCCGGGCCCCGAAATCGGCGTTTGAGGCGCCCCCGCATTTGCAGCGTTACCGAAACACGGCTTAGAACAACGACCCCTGTTCGGGCGGTGTGTTCTTTTTCTTGGTGTGTTTTTTCGGAGCGCGCGATTTTGGCGCAGGTTCTTGCCGCGCGGCGGGGTCGGCGGGCTTGGCCGCCGGGGCGCCCCCCGCGCTGACCCCCAAGCGGCCATCGGCGAATTCCACCTCGAACGTAACCGCCCGCGCGGCAGCTTCTTTTGTTTTCAAAATACTGTCGCCCGGCCCCCGCACCACCGCATAGCCGCGCCGCAAGGTCTCGGTATAGCCCAAGGTCTGACGCAACCGCTCCAGTCGCGCCAGCCGTTCATGAGCATTGGCCAAGCGCGTTTTCTGCGCTTGTTCCAGCCGCTCGGCCAGCCCGGCCAGTTTCTGCCCCTCATGCCGCATGTAGCTTTGCAAGAGCCGGGGCGAGACGCGGGCGGCCAAAGGCGCGAAAGCCGCGCGTTTCTTCACCACCAACCGATCCAGCGCCGGCAACAGCCGATCCGCCGTCAGATCAAACCGCTGCCGTTTCGGGCGCAGCAATGTCTCGGGCCGCCCCAA
This sequence comes from Rhodobacter sp. TJ_12, assembly GCF_020023995.1. GTDB lineage: Bacteria > Pseudomonadota > Alphaproteobacteria > Rhodobacterales > Rhodobacteraceae > Rhodobacter. The sequence continues at coordinate 99,034 of NZ_NRRD01000010.1, forward strand.
GCCCCGCGCCAGATCGGCCAGCCTTTGGCGGCGCACCTCAAGCCGGTGCAACAACGCACGTCTTGAGCGCGCCTCCATCTCATTAAGCCTTGCGGCCAGTTCCGCGCGCACTGGCACGGCGATTTCCGCCGCCGCCGTGGGCGTGGGCGCGCGCCGATCGGCGGCATAATCGATCAAGGTCGTATCGGTTTCATGGCCCACGGCGGAAATCAGCGGGATCTGGCTCTCCGCAGCGGCGCGCACCACAACCTCTTCGTTGAAGCCCCACAGGTCTTCAAGCGAACCGCCGCCGCGCGCGACAATCAACAGATCGGGGCGCGGGATCGCCCCATCCGGCGCCAACGCGTTAAAGCCACGAATGGCGGCGGCAACCTCGGGTGCGCAGGCTTGGCCCTGCACCGCCACCGGCCAAATGATCACCCGACGCGGGAACCGGTCACGCAGCCGGTGCAAAATATCGCGAATGACCGCCCCCGAGGGGGAGGTCACCACCCCGATCACCTCTGGCAGATAGGGCAGCGCACGTTTGCGCGCGGGGTCAAACAGCCCCTCTGCGGCCAGTTGCTTGCGCCGCGCCTCTAGCATCGCCATCAAGGCGCCCGCGCCCGCCGGTTCGATGGTGTCGACAATCAACTGATAGCGCGATTGGCCCGGGAAAGTGGTCAGCTTGCCCGTCGCAATCACCTCCATCCCCTCTTCGGGGCGGATCTGCATCCGCGCGACCTGCCCCTTCCAGCTAACGGCAGAGATCACGGCATTGGCGTCTTTGAGGTCGAAATACATATGCCCCGACGACGGGCGGCTGACCCGCCCCACCTCGCCGCGCACCCGCACCCGGCCAAATTCTCCCTCGATCACCCGTTTCACCGCGCCGGAAATTTCCGACACGGTGTAATCATGCGCGTTCGAATGGCCATCGCCCCCGGGGCTGTCGTCGATCAGGTCCATGTTGCCTTGCCTGTGGGTTGGCGAAACTTTAGAAGGCCGGAAAGCCGAGGCCAAGAGCCAAGAGGAGCAAGCGCATGAACATTCTGATCTTGGGCAGCGGCGGGCGCGAACATGCGCTGGCCTGGGCGGTGAAGCAAAACCCGAAATGCGACCGGTTGATCGTGGCGCCGGGCAATGCCGGGATCGGGCAGGTGGCGGAACTCGCGGCGATTGATCCGTGTTCAACCTCGGCGGTTCTGGCCTGTGTCGAAGAAAATGCGATCGATTTCGTGATCATCGGCCCCGAAGCGCCCTTGGCCGCCGGGGTGGGCGATGCCCTGCGCGCGGCGGGCATCTTGACCTTTGGCCCCTCGGCCGCGGCCGCACAGCTTGAGGCCTCGAAAGCCTTCACCAAGGAAATCTGCGATGCCTGCGGCGCCCCCACCGCCGCCTATGCCCGCTTTGACGCGCTTGACCCCGCCTTGGATTATGTGCGCGCCCAAGGTGCGCCGATTGTGGTCAAGGCCGATGGTTTGGCGGCAGGCAAAGGCGTGATCGTGGCGATGACGCTCGAAGAGGCCGAGGCTGGCCTGCGCGAGATTTTCGGCGGCGCCTTTGGCGAAGCCGGGGCCGAAGTGGTGGTCGAAGAATTCATGGCCGGTGAAGAGGCCAGCTTCTTCGTGCTGTCGGACGGGGTGAACGTGCTGCCCATCGGCACCGCGCAAGACCACAAGCGCGTGGGCGAGGGCGATACCGGCCCCAATACGGGTGGCATGGGCGCCTATTCCCCCGCACCAGTGCTGACCGAGACGCTGCAAGACCAAGTGCTTGACCAGATCATTCGCCCCACCGTCGCGGAAATGGCTGCGCGCGGCACGCCGTTTCAGGGGGTGCTTTACGCCGGGCTGATGATCGAAAACGGTCAGGCGCGGCTGGTGGAATACAATGTCCGCTTTGGCGATCCGGAATGTCAGGTGCTGATGCTGCGGCTGGGCGCGCAGGCGCTGGATCTGATGCAGGCCTGCGCCGAAGGGCGGCTGGACCAGATGCAGGCCACTTGGGCCGAGGATCACGCCCTGACCGTGGTGATGGCCGCCAAGGGCTATCCGGGCGGCTATGAAAAGGGCAGCGTGATCAACGGGCTTGAAGCGCTCCCCGAGACTGCGTCGCAAATGGTCTTTCACGCGGGCACCACCGCGAAAGAGGGCCAGATCCGCGCCGCCGGGGGGCGGGTGCTCAATGTCACCGCGCGCGGCGCCACGCTGCAAGAGGCGCAAACCCGCGCCTATGAGATGGTCAATCAGATCGACTGGCCCGAAGGATTCTTCCGCCGCGATATCGGCTGGCGCGCGCTATAAGCGCGAGCCCCGCCGGGGGATTGCCTGCCCCCGCCCTTCGGAGAATTTGATCACAACATCGAAGGCGCAGCTATCTTGCCTTCGACTTTGCGAAAATATCTCGGGGTGAATTCGCCTGAAAGGCAAAGAGGGGCAGCGCCCCTCAAATTTTCCCGCTTAGCAGTTGGGCACGTTCACCGCCAACCCGCCAAGGCTCGTTTCCTTGTAGTGTTCATGCATGTCGCGGCCCGTTTGGCGCATCGTTTCAATCGCCGCATCCAGCGGCACGAAATGCGTGCCATCACCGCGCAGGGCCAGCGATGCCGCCGAGATTGCCTTGATCGCGCCAAGCCCGTTGCGCTCGATACAGGGCACCTGCACCAACCCTTTGACCGGGTCGCAGGTCATGCCAAGGTGGTGCTCAAGCGCGATTTCGGCGGCGTTTTCGATCTGCTCGGGCGTGCCGCCCAGCACCGCCGCCAGCCCCGCCGCC
>NZ_NRRD01000011.1 GCF_020023995.1 Rhodobacter sp. TJ_12
GGCAGGGTGGGCGGGGCAAAGGCAAAGCCTTGCAACCCAGTCGAGGCATCAATGCCCGCCTGCACATCGGCTTGGACTTCTTTTTGGCTGCGGTCGCGGTCGGCCCAGTCTTCCAGCGCCCAGATCGCAATCCCCATGCTGTCGGAGCCGCCAAAGCCGGCGATGGAAAAGGCGGTTTTCACCTCGGGGATCTGGCTGGTCTGTTCGCTGAGCGCATCGATGTAATGCGCGGTGTAATCCGAGGTCGCATACCGCGGCGCTTGCACCATGGCGATCACCGCGCCCTGATCCTCTTCGGGGGCAAGCTCGGTCTGGGTACGCGGGAACATGAACCCCATGGTTCCCACCAGAACGACCACGATCATCAGCGTAACGGGCCGGTAATCCAGCGAACCAGACACGCGCCGCTCATACCAGCCCGCAAAACGTTCAAAGGTTCGGTCGACAAAGGCGGCAAAGCCGGTAGCATGCCCCTCTTTCAGCACCCGGCCCGACATGGTGGGGGTGATTGTCAGCGCGATGATCCCCGACAAGATCACCGATCCCGCCAGCGTGAAGGCAAATTCGGTGAAAAGCGAACCGGTCAGCCCCCCGGTGAAGGCCAAGGGGGCAAGCACCGCGGCCAAAGTGATCGTCATGGCAACGACCGCGCCGGAGATTTCCTTCATGCTTTGCACGGCGGCGGGGATCGCCTTCATCCCCTCTTCTTCCATATGGCGGTGAATGTTTTCGACCACCACGATCGCGTCATCCACCACCAGCCCAATCGCCAGAACCATTGCCAAAAGCGTCAGCAGGTTGATCGAATAGCCAAGCGCCAAAAGCACCGCCATCACCCCAATCAGCGATAGTGGGATGGTGATGATCGGCATCAAAACCGAGCGGATCGAGCCAAGGAACAGCAAGATCACCACGACCACGATGGCCACCGCCTCGGCGATCGTTTTGAACACTTCGACAATCGAGGCCGAGATTTGCTCGGTCGTGTCATAGACCAGTTCGATCGTCATGCCCTCGGGCAGGGTCTCGGCAATCTTGGGCAGTTCCGCGCGCACGGCGGCGGCGGTGTCGAGCGGGTTCGCCGACGGGGTGGGCGAAATGCCGATGAAGGTGCCGCGGGCGCCATCAAAGGTCACAATCTCGCCGCTGTCATCCGAAGCCAGTTCCACCGTGGCCAGATCGCGCAGCCGCACCACTTCGTTGCCATCGGCGCGGATTGGCAGTGCGCCAAAAGCCTCGGGGGTTTGCAGTGTAGATTTCAGCGTGATCGATTGGGTGACATATTCGTTTTCCGTTTTGCCCGGAGCGGCAAGGAAGTTCGAGGCGCGAATGGCGGCCAGAACTTCGGCTGCGGTCACATTGCGCGCGGCCAGCTTCAGCGGGTCAAGCCAGACCCGCATCGCGTAATTCGAGGCCCCAATCACCTCGATTTCCGCCACGCCCTCAATGGTGGACATGCGCGGCCGGATCACCCGTTCCAGATATTCGGTCAGTTGTTCGGGCGTCATATTGGGGTTCAAAACCGCCAGATACATTAGCGCGAAGGTGCGCCCGTCGCCCTTTACGATCACCGGGTCTTCCGCATCCGAGGGCAACTCGCCCCGCACCTGCTGCACTTTCGCCAGCACTTCGGTCAGCGCGGTATCGGGGTCCGAGCCCAGCTTCATGTTCACCGACACCTGCGAGATCGAGGGCATCGAGGACGAGGTGACATAATCGATCCCCTCGGTCGTCGCCACCGCAGCCGAGATCGGCGCGGTGATGAAACCTTGGATCAGTTCGGGCGCGGCCCCGGGATAGGTGGTGGTGATCGTGACAACCGTTTCATCCACCTTTGGGTACTGCCGCACCGGCAGGTTGAAAAACGCCTGAATGCCGAGCAGCAGCATGAAGGCGGCCAGCACCGTCGACAAGACGGGGCGGCGGATGAAGATTTCGGAAAAATGCATCCCCGCCCCCTTAATTGGCCGCTGCGGGCGCGTCGGCCACAGCGTCAAGGCTTTGCGATTGATCGATGATCACCGTCGCGCCCGAGGTCAGCCGGTTTTGCCCGGCATTCACCACCCTGTCGCCGACCTCAAGGCCAGACAGGATTTCGACCCGGTCCCCGGCGTGGCGGCCCACTTTCACAAAGACTTGCTTGGCTTGCAGCTTGGCCTCGTCGTCCTTGGTGGCGGGCACGTCGCGCACCACAAAGACACTGTCGCCATAAAGGCTGGATGTGACGATGGTCTGCGGCAGCGCGATGATATCTTCTTCGACCGGCAGCGCGACGCGCACGTGCAAAAATTGCCCCGGGGTCAGGGCCTTGGCCTCTGCTTCGGACACTTCTGCGCGCATCGTCACAAGCCGTGAATTCGGGTCGATCTTCGGCTCAATCCCCGAGATCGTGCCGCGCACGGTGACGCCTTCGGATTCCGATGTCAGGCTGACGGCCATTCCCGGTTGCACTTGCGCGGCCTGTTGTTCGGTCAGCGCGAAATCCACCCGCATGCGCGAGCGGTCTTGCAGCGTGGCATAGGTGGTGCCCGCGGCAACAAAGGCGCCGGTTTCAATTTGCGGAATCCCGATCGTGCCATCAAACGGTGCGGTCAGTTGCTTGGTGGAGAGCGCCGCTTCGATCTTTGCCACGGTGGCGCGGGCTTCAATCGCCGTCGCCTCGGCAGCATCAAGTGTCGAAACCGCCGATACCCCCTTGTCGCGCAATTCGCGGGCGCGGCGCAGCGCGGTTTCTGCCAGATCCAGTGCTGCCTTGGCCGAGTCGAGATCGGCCCGCTCTTGCCGGTCGTCGATCTGCACCAGAATCTGCCCTTTTTTCACCACGTCATTCGCGGCAAAGCGGATTTCGCGCACGATCCCCGCGGCTTCGACCGCAAGATCGGTGCCGCGCACAGCCGAGGCGGTGCCGATCGCCTCGATCCCCGGTTCCCAGCTTCCGGTCTTGACCGTGCTGACCGAGACCGGCACCGGCGGCGATTTCATATTGGCGAAGATCGAGGCAATCATCTGCCCGACGAACAGATTGTAGCCGATGATCCCACCCGCAACGATGACAAGGGCGACAAAGGCGATAAGCAGGCGTTTTATCATGGATGGCTCCGATAGGATGTCGGTCGGGCAGGGCGCGCCGAAAAAGGCCCGTCGCAAGACGGCAGGCAATCATGGTGCGCAACATGTGGGCGCGCGGCGCGAAAGGCAAGGCATCGGCCCCAGATGGCGCTGCTTAACCCGTCATTAACCATCCGCGCGCAAGATAACGGTGTTGCTTGTGTTGTGTTTATGAGTGGAGAGCCGCGATGCCTTTGGCTGTGGCCATGTTGCTTTTGGTGACGATCGCGATGCTGGCGGGCTGCGATGCGTCCCCTGCGCCGGTGTTCTTTGGCGCTGCCCGCCATGATATCTCGTTTTCAGGCCAGCGGTTTACGGTGTTCGTCAAGGACGGCCATGCCGAGGTGGTGCGGTTGGGCTATCTGCCCCGCGCCGCGCGTGACCCAATTCCGGCGCAGATGGTGCAGGCGGCGGAAATCGCCTCGGGCTGCCGGGTCGCGGGCCCGGCGCGCGGGCTGTGGCGCTCCCCTTCTTTGCCCGGCGATACCGGCGAGGCGCGGTTCCGGCTTGATTGCTAAGCCATGGCGGTGCGCGATGCGACATCGCGCCACATACGGGGCAAGGCGCGCAAGTATCGCAATATGACGCAGATCAATTCTTGCGCCAAGAAAAGGTGATTGAGATTTACATGAAACGCGCTGCTTCGGAGGATCTCATGACACGCCTTTTTGGCATTATTTATGCCCTTGCCGGGCCCACGCTGGCCGGCATCCTCATCACTGCTGCGCTGACCATGAATATGATCAACACCAAGGCCATGATCTATGCCGCCGCGATCGGGTTCATCGTCGCGCTGCCGATTGCATGGGTCGTTGCAAAGCAGATCAAGGAAAACGCCTAATCCGCGTGATATCCTGCTGATTTTGGGCCCTTGCGTTGGGCAAGATCATAACCTGATCGGAAAGATCATGCGCGTTTCGGGGATGGGAAGGGAACCGGGGCTGCGCTGATCTATCCGCTTGCGGGGCAGGAAGGGCTATGCAAGCCTTTCCTGCCCCGCGTTTCTTTCATGCACTCTGAGGAGGATTCCATGTCCGCTCCGCAAGGATACAGCCGCGCCCAGATCGCCCTGCACTGGATCGTCGCCGTGCTGATCATTCCGCAATTTCTTTTCAATGATGCCATCGGTGCCGCGTTCCATGCCGCGCAAAACGCAGAGCCGATCGCCTTTAATGCCGCCGCGCCGCTGCACATCATCACCGGTGTCGCGATCCTCGTGATTGTGATCTGGCGCATGGTGTTGCGTTTCTCGCGTGGGGCGCCGGCCCCGGTGCCGACCGCGAACCCGATGATGACGAAAATCGCCGCCAGCGTGCAGCATACGATGTATCTGGTGCTGATTTTGATGGTCGTCAGCGGCGGTATGGCCCGGTTCGGCGGCGTCGGATTTGCCGCCGGTGTGCATGGCGCGCTGGCCCTTGTGCTGGCGCTTTTGATCCTGATCCACGTCGCCGGTGCGGTGAAACAGCAATTCGTCGAAAAGACCGGCGTGATTGCGCGGATGATGAAGGCCGCTGACTAAAGCTGTCGCGCAAGGAAGGCCGCAATCGCGGCCTCCACCTGCCGCGGGCGTTCGGCATGCAGCCAATGGCCCGCGCCCTCGATCACCTGAAAATCCGCGTGCGGGAACAGCGCGCGGATTTTTTCATGCGCTTCGGCCTGCAAATAGTTCGACAGCGCGCCCGACAAAAACAGGCTTGGCCCGGCAAAGGGCTGCGCCTCAGCGGGCAGATCGGGCCAGCCAAGGATGGCGGGCAGATTGGCCTTGAGCGCGGCAAGGTTCAGCTTCCAGCGCACGGGCCCGTCGCGCAGCTCCAGCGATTGCAGCAAAAAGGCGCGGGTGCCCTTGTCGCGCACGGTTTCAGCAAGCCGCCGGTCGGCCTCGGTCCGGCTGGTCAGATCATCGATCTTCAGCCCCTGCATGGCGTCAATCAGGCCTTCATGGGTTGCGCCATGGCTATAGGCGATGGGCGCTATATCCGCCACCACCAGACGGTCCACAAGGCCGGGATGGGTCAGCGCCAGCATCATCGCGGCCTTGCCCCCCATCGAATGGCCCAGCATATCGCAGGCGCGCCCCTCGGCCTCGATCACCTGCGCGATATCGGCGGCCATATCGGGATAGGTGTGGCTTTCATCCCAAAAACTGTCGCCGTGGTTGCGCAAATCAAGCGCCAGCACACGCCGTTCTTTGCTGAGGTTCTTTGCAATCACCCCCCAGTTGCGACCCGAGCCAAACAGGCCGGGGGCAATCACAAGCGGCGGCAGGGCGGTGTCGGGGCCATGGGCGGTGACGGTCAGCATTAGCGACATTTAGCGCAACGCGCGGGGTGCGACCAGAGCGCCGTTGCGCGAAAGAAGGGGCGGGCGTAGTCTCGCGCGCTTAGGGGAGTTCGATGGATCCAAGTGAAGTTCAGCGTATGTGCGGGCGCGTCTCGCAGCTCTTGGCGGAACGCCTGGGGGCGCGGGGGCATACGCTTTCGGATCGGATCGCGAGCCGCCACCGCACATTGCCGCGCAAAGTGCGCCAGGCGGCGCGCAGCCTTGCCGACGCCGAGGCGAAACTGGGGGCCCCCAAGCTGGTCCGTCAGCTTGACCACGATGGGCTGACCCGGTCTTACCAGACCTGCGTGCAGTATCTGGAGCCTTTGGGCGCGCCGATGCGGCTGGGCCGGCGTTTCGTCGAGGTGGTGACCACCGTGGTCTTGGGGCTGGTCGTCATGGGCGGGATCGGGTTCGCCTTCGTGCTGTAACCCCAAAGCAAAAGGCCCCCGCTTGGGGGGCCTTCGCATCGGTTTTCACCAGATCACAGGTTCGGATAAAGCGGGAACTTGGCGCAAAGCTCGGCCACTTCGGCACGCACTTCGGCCTCGACCGCCTCATTGCCTTCTTCGCCATTGGCGGCAAGGCCATCGACCACCTTGATGATCATTCGCGCGATCTGGCGGAACTCTTCCTCGCCAAAGCCGCGGGTGGTGCCCGCAGGCGTCCCCAAGCGAATGCCCGAGGTCACGGTGGGCTTTTCCGGGTCGAACGGGATACCGTTCTTGTTGCAGGTGATATGGGCGCGGCCCAGTGCTTTGTCGGTTGCATTGCCCTTCACGCCTTTGGGGCGCAGATCGACCAGCATCACATGGGTGTCGGTGCCGCCGGTCACAATGGCCAGACCGCCTTTGACCAGTTCATCGGCCAGCGCTTGCGCATTGGCGATCACCTGCTTGGCGTAGACCTTGAATTCGGGACGCAGCGCCTCGCCGAAGGCCACGGCTTTCGCCGCGATCACATGCATCAGCGGACCGCCCTGAATGCCCGGGAAGATCGCCGAATTCACTTTCTTGGCAATCTCGGGGTTATTGGTCAGGATCATGCCGCCGCGCGGACCGCGCAGGGTTTTGTGGGTCGTGGTGGTCGCCACATCGGCATGCGGGAAGGGCGAAGGATGGGCGCCGCCCGCCACAAGCCCGGCAAAGTGCGCCATATCGACCATCAGATAGGCCCCGACGCTGTCGGCGATTTCGCGGAATTTGGCGAAGTCGATCTGGCGCGGAATGGCCGAGCCACCGGCGATGATCAGTTTCGGCTGATGCTCTTTGGCCAGCGCCGCGACTTGATCATAGTCGATCAGGTTGTCGTCTTCGCGCACGCCATATTGCACCGCGTTGAACCATTTGCCCGATTGGTTGGGCGCCGCGCCATGGGTCAGGTGACCGCCCGAGGCAAGGTTCATCCCCAAGATCGTATCGCCGGGCTTGATCAGCGCGGTGAATACGCCTTGGTTCGCTTGGCTGCCCGAGTTGGGCTGCACATTGGCGAATTCGCAATCGAAAAGGGCGCAGGCACGCTCGATCGCCAGTTGTTCGGCAACGTCTACATACTGGCAGCCGCCATAGTAGCGCTTCGCCGGATAGCCCTCGGCGTATTTGTTCGTCATCACCGAGCCTTGCGCTTCCATCACGGCGGCCGAGACGATGTTTTCCGAGGCGATCAATTCGATCTCGTCGCGCTGGCGGCCAAGCTCGTTGCGGATCGCGCCGAACAGGTCGGGGTCACGGGAGGAAAGGCTCTCGGTAAAGAAGCCGGCGTCGCGTTGGGCGGTCATGGGCATCTCCTGCTGGGAATGTTGTGCGTGGTTTATCGCAGAAATTCTGCCCCTGAAAGCGCTCAAAGCGACTTAAGGGCAATTTGGCGCGTCGCAAAACCGGCTTGCGCCCGATCGGCCTTGTGTTTCCCGCCCCGGCTTGCCACATCTGGGGCAAAGCGCGATGCCAGACGGAGGCGGGTATGAACCGGCCCAATCATATCCATTTCGCGGCCTCCTCGGCGGATAGCGCGCAAGAGGCCTGTGCGGAACTGATCGGCCTTTACGGGCAAGCGTCGGCGGAACAGGCGGATGTGATCGTGGCGCTGGGCGGCGATGGGTTCATGCTGCAATGCCTGCACGCGGATCGCGGGTTGCCGGTCTATGGCATGAACCGCGGCTCGGTCGGTTTTTTGATGAACGATTATGCGGCTGAAAACCTGCCCGAACGGCTCGCGGCCGCCGAAGTGGCCGAGATTAACCCACTGGCGATGCGCACCGAAACCGCCGATGGCACATTGCACACGGCCCTTGCGATCAACGAGGTCTCGCTTCTGCGCGCAGGTCCGCAAGCCGCAAAACTGCGCATTTCGGTGAATGGGCGGGTGCGGATGCCAGAGCTGATTTCCGATGGCGCGATCATCTCCACCCCAGCGGGATCGACCGCCTATAACTATTCGGCGCAAGGGCCGATCCTGCCGATTGGCTCGGATGTGCTGGCGCTGACCGGCATCGCGCCGTTTCGCCCGCGCCGCTGGCAAGGGGCGATCCTGCCTTCGTCTGCGCTGGTGCGGTTTGACGTGCTGGAGCCGGAAAAACGCCCGGTGATGGCCGATGCTGACAGTCGTTCGGTCAAGCCGGTGCTGTGGGTCGAGGTGCGATCCGAACCCAAGGTGACGCATCGCATTTTGTTCAATCCCGGCCACGGGCTGGAAGAGCGGCTGATGCGCGAACAATTCGCCTGAGGGGCGGGTTTGACGGGCAGGGTTAATCCTGCCGCCAACTATCTAGCTTGCGATAGAGCGTCGAAGGTGCAACGCCCAGATCGGCGGCGGCCCGTTGCACCACGCCATCATGGCGCCCGAGCGCGGTTTCGATCGCCGCGCGTTCCACTTCGGCAAGTGTCATCCCGTCGAAAGAGGGGCCGGTCCGCGGACCTGTTGCACTTTGCGCCGTGCCGCGCAATGTCTCGGGCAGCATATCGGAGGTTAGCTGCGGGCCGTCATGCAAAACGGTGACCGCGCGGATCAGGTTGGACAATTCGCGCACATTGCCGGGCCAGTCATAGGTCTGTAACAGCGCCATCGTCTCGGGGGCGATATCGCGAAAGGCGCGCCCCTCCAACGCAGAGAACCGGCGCAGGAAGGTATCGGCCAGCAGCGCAATATCCTCGGGCCGGTCGCGCAGCGGCGGCATGTGCAAAGGGACCACCATCAGCCGGTAGTAAAGATCGGCGCGCAGCCGCCCGGCGCGCATCGCCTCATCGGGGGGCTCGCTTGTCGCGGCCAGAATGCGCAGGTTCACCCGGCGCGCCGCCTCGGCGCCGATGGGATGCACCAAGCCGGTGTGCAGCAGGCGTAGCAGCTTAGGTTGCAAGGCGATGGGCAAATCGCAGATCTCGTCTAAAAAGAGCGTGCCACCATCGGCCAGTTCCGCCGCCCCCAGCCGGTCATTGACCGCCCCGGCAAAGGCGCCCCGGCGGTGCCCGAAGACATCGGATTCAAACCGTTCGGCGGCAAGGGCCCCGCAGTCGAGCGTGATGAAAGGCCCTTGGGCGCGATCTGAGAGACGGTGGATCGCCTGCGCGGCCATTTCCTTGCCGGTGCCATTTTCGCCCCAGATGCAAACCGGCGCCATCGAACGCGCGCAGGCGCGTATGCGGTCATAGGCGTCGCGCATCGGGGCTGAGCGGCCCAGAAAATCGCCCACCGGCAGGCGTGCTTGGGCCGAATGGGGCGGATAGGCCAAGCTGGTGGCACGCCGTGCGGCCTCGACCGCTTCCATCAGCCGGGTCTCGCTGACCGGTTTGACCAGATAATCCAACGCGCCGCGCCGGATCGCCGTCACTGTGCGGTCGGTGGAGCGTTCCGCCGCGACCACCACGACCGACGTTTCGGGCCGCAATTCCAGCATATCGACCAGCAGATCGAGCCCGTCGCGGTCGGGCAGCATCAGATCCAGCAACACCACGCCCACCGCGTGGGAGCGAAACAGTTCAAGCCCTTCGCCCGCCGTGCCGGTAGAGAGCGTGCGATAGCCAGCGCGGCGCATATGCGATTCGTAGATCGTGCGCATCGAGGCGGTATCCTCGACGATCAAGATATCGACCTGCGGCGTTTGCGGCTCCGCCTCGGGCGCGGTTTGCGCATCGGTCAAGGAGGGCGTCTCAAGCGTCATCTTGGAGATCTTCCACGCTGTGCATCAGGCGTTGGGTTGCATGGGCAATCAATCGGTCGGTCTGGGCCAGGACCGTCTTGCCGATCAGTTCAATCGCGGCGTCATCGGCGTCGCGTGCCGCATCGATCAAGTCTTCGGCCAAGGCGCGCAAGGGCGCGGCCCCGACCGACCCCGCCACCGAGATCAGCACATGCGCATCGGCGCGGATCGTTTTCAGGTTGCGCTCCGACAGGCCCGCGACCAGCCCGCGTTCGACCCGGTGCAGATCGTCGATCACCCGTTCCAACAGCATGCGCCGGCCCTCGGGGCCGGTGATCTGTAGCAAGGCCTCGAACGTGTCTTCATCAAGCAACGGCAACGTCTTGCTGGTGCGGTCGAGCGCCTGCGCGATGGCCTCTGCCAAAGGGTCAATCGTCGCCAAAGGCTTCGAGACAATCGCATCCGCGCCCGCCGCGAAAATCGCATCGCGATTGGCGCGCAGCACATAGGCGGTGCAGGCCACCACCGGAATCTGGGCATGGCGCCCGCCGCTGGTGCGTAGGGTCCGGACCAGTTCGATCCCCGTCAGGCGTGGCATTTCCACGTCGATCACCGCCAGATCGTAGCTGCCGTTTTCCAGCAATTGGAGCGCGGCGATCCCATCGGTGGCGGTGTCGCAATGCGCCCCCATACTCGAGAGCATATGGCTTATAACCGCTTGGCTCAGCGCGGAATCTTCGGCCACAAGCACGCGCATGCGGCCAAGGTCTGGCAGGGCTTGGCCAGGGGCGACCTCGGGGGGGAGCAGCCCCTGCACCGGTAGCGACAGCGCCACGCAGGCACCGCCTTCGGCACGATTGGTGATCTCGATCCGGCCATCCAGGCGTTGCGCCATATCGCGCGAGATGAAAAGACCAAGCCCATTGCCCGCCTTGCTGGTCTCGCCGCGCCAGCCCGGGGCAAAGAGCCGTTTGCTGAGCGCTTCGGGAAAGCCCGGCCCATCATCGAGCACGGCGATCCGCAGCCGATCCGCCTCGATGTCCAGCATCAGCCGCACGGTGCCGCGGTCGGTATATTTCACGGCATTGGACAGCAGGTTCGACAAGACCCGTTCCAGCGCGATCCGGTCCAGCCGCACCACCATGGGCACGTCGGGGGCGATCGCGACATGAAACCGCAGCCCCTTTTCCTGCGCGCGCCCGCTCCAGCGCATCTCGATATCATAGACAAGCCGGGTCAGTTGCACGGTCTGGCGCAAAGGGCCCACCGTCTGGTCGGTGACGATCTCCAGACCTTCTTCGATCAGCCGCGCCATATCCTCGCCCGCCGCGCGCATCCGTTCCAGTTGCAAGCGGGTGGCGGGGGGCAGCTCGGCATCGCTTAAAAGCCGCAATCCACCCAAAATATCAGAGACAGCGGCACGCAGATCGTGACCCAAAAGCATGACTCGACCCAGTCGCGCTTTTTCCGGCGGCTCGACACTGCCGCCTTTGAGTCCGGAATCAGGTAAGATTTTATTCATCAAGTTGCCCCGGTCGGATCATTGGGACAACTGTGACGAAGATCAAGTGCTCCTTTGGTCAGGGTGACGAAAGGGCGCGGCACGGGACAACGGGCGAAGCCCTATCGGACTTCGCCCGCATGACGCGATTGGGTGGCCTTAAGCGGCGGCCGGGAAGCCTGCCGATTTCAGCACCATGGCGATCTCGTCGAGAATCGCCGGATCATCGATGGTGGCAGGCATTTTGAAGTCTTCGCCGTCGGCGATTTTGACCATCGTGCCGCGCAGGATTTTGCCCGAGCGGGTCTTGGGCAGGCGATCCACCACGACGGCCAGTTTGAAGGCCGCAACCGGGCCGATCTGGTCGCGCACAAGGGTGACGCATTCCTTGATCACTTCGGCTTGCGATTTGGTGCAGCCTTTCGACAGGCACAGGAAGCCCATCGGCAATTGCCCCTTGAGCGGGTCCGAAACACCGATCACCGCGCATTCCGCCACATCCGGGTGCGAGGCGATCACCTCTTCCATCGCGCCGGTGGACAAGCGGTGGCCCGCAACGTTGATCACGTCATCGGTGCGCGACATGATGTAGACATAGCCATCTTCATCCAGATAGCCCGCGTCGCCGGTTTCGTAATAGCCCGGGAAATGCTCCAGATAGCTTTTCTTGAAGCGTTCTTCGGCGTTCCAAAGGGTGGGCAAGGTGCCCGGCGGCAGCGGCAGTTTGATTGCGATCGCGCCCAAGGTATTGGGCGGCACCGGATGGCCCCCTTCGTCCAGAATTTGCACGTCATAGCCCGGCATCGGTTTGGTCGGCGAGCCCATCTTGACTGGCATCAATTCGATGCCCAGCGGGTTGCCTGCAATCGCCCAGCCGGTTTCGGTTTGCCACCAGTGATCGATCACCGGCACGCCAAGGTGGTCTTGGGCCCATTTGACGGTATCGGGGTCGGCCCGCTCGCCCGCGAGGAACAACGCCTGCATTTCATGCAGCTTGTAGCGCTTGATGAATTCCCCATCGGGGTCTTCGCGGCGGATCGCGCGCAGCGCGGTCGGTGCGGTGAAGAAGCTCTTGATGCGGTGGTTTTGGATGATCCGCCAGAACACGCCCGCATGCGGGGTGCCCACCGGTTTGCCCTCAAACACCACAGTGGTGGCGCCCGCCAGCAGCGGCCCATAGCAAATATAGCTGTGCCCCACGACCCAGCCCACGTCCGAAGCGGCCCAGAACCGATCCCCCGGATCGATATTGTAGATCGCCTTCATCGACCAGTGCAGCGCCACCAGATGCCCGGCGGTCGCGCGGATCACGCCCTTGGGCTGGCCGGTCGTGCCCGAGGTGTAAAGGATATAGGCGGGGTGGTTGCCGTCCACCGGCACACATTCGGCCGGTTTCACGCCATATTGGAAGCCGTGCCAGCTGAAGTCGCGGCCGTCGACCAGCTTCGCCACCTCTTGCTCGCGCTGGAAAATAACGCAGAATTCCGGCTTGTGCTTGGCTTGGTCGATCGCATCATCCAGAAGCGGTTTGTAATGCACGACGCGGTTCGGTTCGAGCCCGCAAGAGGCCGCGATGATCGCCTTGGGCGTGCAATCGTCGATCCGCACCGCAAGCTCATGCGCCGCAAAGCCGCCGAACACGACCGAGTGGATCGCGCCGATCCGGGCACAGGCCAGCATCGCTTCCAGTGCCTCGGGGATCATCGGCATATAGATAATGACGCGGTCGCCCTTTTCGACGCCGCGCATGCGTAGCGCGCCCGCAAGGCTGGCGACGCGCTCTTGCAGTTCTTTATAGGTGATGCCCTTGGTCGAATGGGTGATCGGGCTTTCATGCATAATCGCGATTTGGTCGCCGCGGCCCGCTTCAACATGACGGTCAACGGCGTTCCAGCAGGTGTTCACCTTTGCATCGGCGAACCATTCCCCGGCCGGACCTTGCTGGAAAAAGGCTTTCGAGGGCGCTTCGTCCCAATCGATTCCCTTCGCGGCCTCCATCCAGAATGCTTCCGGATCGGCTTTCCAAGCACCGTAAACCTCATTGTATCCCATGGTATCCCTCCTCCACGTTTGTAAGCTTGTTATGCAAACGGAAAGATTTCTGCAAGATTGTTACCGCCGCAGGTGCAGGGAGCACACGAAAATTTGCAGAACTGGCCCGATTTTCGCCCGCAAACTTTTGCAAACCGGGTTAAAATATTTACAGATGTGCATGATTTTTTAGACTTTGCAAAGTTTGCCGACTTTGCAGCTCTTTGCCACGCTTGAGGGACAGGTTCGCGCAGGAGGCGAGTCGCCCCCCCCCGGGGGGCTTGCTCTAGCCAATCTGGTACGCGCGGCTACGGGGGCCGATCTGGTCGTGTCTGGCCCCCTTGCGCCGCCCCGCGCCCCGGCGCAGGATCGGCAGACATTTTAAGGCCGGAGGTTGCCCGATGTCCCTGCTCGATGCCGCGCGCGCGGTGCGCGAAAATGCCTATGCCCCCTATTCCAAATTCAAAGTGGGCGCAGCGGTGCGCGGGGCCTCTGGCACGGTTTATCGCGGGGTCAATGTCGAGAATGTGGCCTACCCCGAGGGCACCTGCGCCGAAGCGGGAGCCATTGCCGCGATGGTCGCGGCAGGGGAAACCGAACTGACCGAGGTTGCCGTGATCGCCGACAGCCCCAGCCCGGTGCCGCCTTGTGGCGGGTGTCGGCAAAAGCTTGCTGAATTTGGCCGCGGCGATGTGCCGGTGGTGCTGGCCACGACCGCGGGCGAGCGACTGGAGACAACCGTCGGCGCCTTGTTGCCGGGCCGGTTCGAGGCCAGCCATATGGACAAAAGCTGATGGAGGCTCGCTCCATCATCATGGCGGTGCGTGACGGGCAGGAGCTGACGCCCGAGGCCGCGGTCTGGTTTGCGCGCGGCTTGGCCGATGGCACCGTTTCGGATGCGCAGGCGGGGGCTTTTGCCATGGCGGTGTTGTGCCGTGGCTTGAGCGATGAAGGACGTGTCGCACTGACCGAAGCGATGCGCCGATCCGGCCAGCAATTGCGCTGGGATCTGCCCGGGCCCGTGGTCGATAAACATTCCACCGGCGGCATTGGCGATTCCGTCTCGTTGTTGCTAGCCCCGGCGCTGGCCGCTTGCGGGGTTTATGTGCCGATGATCTCGGGGCGCGGGCTGGGCCATACCGGCGGCACGCTCGACAAAATGGAATCGATCCCCGGTTACAAGGCGCTGCCGGGCACGGCGGTGCTGCAAAAGGTGGTGGCCGATGTGGGCTGCGCCATCGTTGGCGCCACGGAAGAAATCGCCCCGGCGGATCGGCGTCTTTATAGTATTCGCGATATTTCGGGCACCGTGGAAAGCCTTGATCTGATCACCGCCTCGATCCTGTCGAAAAAGCTGGCCGCCGGGCTGGAGGCGCTAGTGCTGGATGTAAAAGTGGGCTCTGGGGCCTTCATGGCCACGCTTGAAGAGGCGCAGGCGCTGGCCCAAAGCCTTGTGCGCACCGCCAATGAGGCGGGGTGCAAAACTGCGGCCTTGATGACCGATATGGATCAAAGCCTTGGCCATTCGGCGGGCAATGCGCTTGAGGTGCTGGAGGTGATGGAAACGCTCACCGGTTCCTCGGTGAACGAGGCGTTGTGGGATGTGACCTCGGCCTTGGGGGGCGAGGTGCTGACGTTGGCGGGCAAGGCGGCCAATCTAGATGACGGGGCCGAACAGATCGATGCGGCGATTGAATCGGGTCGCGCGGCGGAATGCTTTGGCCGCATGGTGGCGGCGCTGGGCGGGCCGTTCGATTTTGTCGAACGCTTTCCGGACAGGTTGCCTGCGGCTTCGGTGATCTTGCCGGTACCCGCGCCGCGCCGGGGCTATGTTGCCAAGGTCAATGGCCGCGCGCTGGGCGAAACCGTGGTGCGGCTGGGTGGCGGGCGTTTGGTGGCAGGCGACCGGATCAACCCCTCTGTCGGGCTCAGCGGACTGGCGATGATTGGCGAGGAATTGGGCCCGGGCGAGGTCTTGTGCCTTGTCCATGCCCCGAATGCCGACCGGGCGGAACGTGCAATTGCCGCCGTGCAAGCCGCCTATGAGATTTCGGAGGATGCTCCCGAAGAGCCGCCCTTGCTTCATGCGCGCCTTGGGCCGGAGGATTTGGCATGAGCCCGCGCGCCTTTTTGATTGTGATGGATTCGGTGGGAATTGGCGGCGCGCCGGATGCAGACGCCTTTTTCAATGACGGGGTGCCCGATACCGGGGCCAATACGCTGGCCCATATCGCGCAGGCTTGCGCCGAAGGGCGCGCTGACGCGGGGCGCGCGGGCCCATTAAAGTTGCCGCATCTGGACGCCTTAGGTCTTTCGGCGGCGGTGGAGCTGGCATCGGGGGCCACGCTGTCCGGCCTTGGTGCGGTGCCGCAAGGGCTGTGGGGCGCGGCAAGCGAAGTCTCGCGCGGTAAGGATACGCCCTCGGGCCATTGGGAACTGGCCGGTGTGCCGGTGCCATGGGACTGGCACTATTTCAAAGAGGTGGAAAACAGCTTCCCCCCCGATCTGGTCGATTTCGTGGCGCAAGCGGCGGGCACCACGGGGATTTTGGGCAATTGTCACGCCCCCGGCACCGCGATCATCGAGCGGTTGGGGGCCGAGCATCTGCGCACGGGCTGGCCGATTTGCTATACGTCTGCCGACAGCGTTTTCCAGATCGCCGCGCATGAAGAGGCATTCGGCCTCGACCGTTTGCTGGAACTGTGCCGCGCGATTGCGCCCCGTTTGCACCAGATGAAGGTTGGCCGGGTCATTGCGCGGCCGTTCATCGGCGCCCCCGGCGCCTTTACCCGCACACCGAACCGGCGCGATTTCGCCATTGAGCCGCCTGCGCCGACGCTGTTGGATTGGGTGCAAGATGCGGGGCGCGTGACCCATGCCATCGGCAAGATTGGTGATATCTTTTCCCATCGCGGTGTCACGCATCTGCACAAGGGCAAGAACGATGCCGATCTGATGGCGCATCTGATCGCCCTTGGCGATACGGCGGAACCGGGCAGCCTGACCTTTGCCAATTTCGTCGAATTCGACAGCCTTTATGGCCACCGGCGCGATGTGGCGGGCTATGCGCGTGCACTTGAAGAGTTCGATGCGGCGCTGGCACGCTTTCTGCCGAAGTTGCGCCCGGGCGATCTGGCGCTTTTCACCGCCGATCATGGCAATGACCCGACATGGCGCGGCACAGACCACACGCGGGAGCGTGTGCCGGTTTTAGGCTGCGGGATCGGCTTGCGGGCCGTGGGGCAGGTGGGGTACGCCGATATCGGCGCTTCGGTTGCCGCGCATCTGGGCGTGCCCGCGCAAGGCCCGGGCAAAAGCTTTCTCTAAGAGGACAGACATATGGATGAACAGGTCACCGTCGTCGATCACCCTTTGGTGCAGCACAAGCTGACCCTGATGCGCGCGAAGGATACCTCGACCGCCTCGTTCCGGCAGTTGCTACGCGAGATCAGCTTGCTTTTGGCCTATGAGGTCACGCGCGGGCTGGATCTGACCACCAAACGCATCGACACGCCGCTGTGCGAGATGGAGGCCCCGATCCTTGAGGGGAAGAAGCTTGCACTTATTTCGATCCTGCGCGCGGGCAACGGGTTGCTGGATGGCATCTTGGAACTGATCCCGGCGGCGCGGGTGGGTTTTGTGGGGCTTTACCGAGACCCGGAGACGCTGCAACCGGTGCAATATTACTGCAAAGTGCCGTCTGAGTTGGAAGACCGCACCGTGATCGTGGTCGATCCGATGCTGGCCACGGGCAATTCCTCGGCCGCGGCGGTGCAGTTGATGAAGGATCAAGGCGCCAAGAATATCCGCTTTTTGTGCCTTTTGGCGGCGCCCGAAGGGGTGGCGCGGATGCGCGAGGCGCACCCCGATGTGCCGATCGTGACGGCCTCGATCGACGATCATCTCAACGATCACGGCTATATCGTGCCGGGACTAGGGGATGCGGGTGATCGGATGTTCGGCACCAAATAAGCCGATTCGCGTCCGCTTTTTCCTTTACTCAGGTACAATCCTGCTGCATTTTTCCGAAAAGATCATCGGGGATGACAATGCGGCGGTATGGTATGGTTCTGGCGGCGACAGCTCTTGCCGCCGTTTCGGGCGCAACAGCGGCTTTTGCCGAATTGCGCATCAACGGCCCGATGGAAGTGCCGCCCAGTTCGTATAAGGGGCGGCAATATGTCGATAGCGCGGGCTGCGTGTTCGTGCGCGCGGGCTATGGCGGCACGGTGAACTGGGTGCCGCGCGTCGGGCGCAACAAAAAGCAGCTTTGCGGCTATAAGCCCACCTTCCAAAATGGCGAACCGGTCTTGGATGTGGCCCGGGTCGCGCCGGAACCGGCGCCCGACGCCAAGCCTGCACCAGCCTCGGACCCCGCCGCGGCCGCGAAACCGGCACCGGCTGCGAAACCCGCGCCAGCCGCCGTGGCCGCCCCCGCTGGGAAGCCCGCCGCGCCGAGACCGGCGGCGCAGCCCGCTGCCGCAGCGCCAGCGCCCGCCGTCGCGGCGCGCCGCGCGCCCTCGCCCTTTGAACGCACGCCCTTTGCCGGGCGCCCGATGGCGACGATTGCCGAAACGCAGACCCCGCCGCGTATCGGGCGCGTTGCTCAAACCGCGCCCGCGCCTGCCGCGAAACCTGCCCCACCCGCGCCAAAGGCCACGCGCGCGGGCTATGTTTCGCCCTATGTGTCCGGGGCCAATGGTGCGACGACGGTCAAATATCACAACACGGTGCCCCTGCCGGGGGGGGCGGCGCGAACGGCCCCGGCGGTGATCGTGGCAAGCGAAACCGTTGCCGCCACCGGCACCGCCTGTCCGCCGGGAACCGGCGCGGCGCAACGCTATACGCTTTCGGATGGGCGCAGCGTTGTGCGGTGCGGCACGCAGGTGGAAAACCCCGCCGCCTTTATCAATCAGGCGTCGGTGCCCGGGCTCGTGGTCGGCACTGCCCCCCGTTCGGGCTATGTGTCGCCCTATGTGTCGGGGGCCGTGACCCGCGGCGCTGCAACGGCGCCCGCCCCGCTTGTGGGCGGCACGGGCTATGCCGCAACCGCCGTTGCCGGTGCGACCGTTTCTGCCCCGTTGGTTGGGGGCACAGGCTACGGCGTGCGTGATGTGACTGGGGCGGTGCCCGCCACCGCGCCGCTGGTGGGGGGCACGGGCTATGCCGCGTCGGCCCCGCAGACCCCGGAGGCCGTGACGGTGCGCAGCGCCTCGGGCCACACCACCTTGGCACCGGTGATTGTCGCATCGAAAAGCAGGGCAACCGGCTATAAGCCCGCGTTTCACGATGGGCGGCTGAACCCGTTCAGGGGGCCGCGCACAGTGCGGGGCGATGCCCAGCAAGGCATGATCTGGACCAATCAGGTGCCCGCGCGGTTGGTGACGGATAAGACCCCGGCGCGTTTGTTGATCGTGCCGCCCGAGCCCGAAACGCAAGCGCGGCTGTCCACGAAATCGGCCCCCCCGGCGAAAACGCGTATTGCGGCCGCCAGTCCTGCGCCACGACCGGCCAAGGCTTCCCCCTCTGCGGCGCCGCGCTTTGTGCAAGTTGGCACCTTTGCTGTGGCCGGAAATGCGACGGCGGTGAAAGCGCGGCTGGAGCAGGCCGGGTTGCCGGTGGCCAGCTCCACCACCTCGCGCGGCTGGACGATTGTGTTTGCCGGGCCATTTGCCGATGCGCGTGCCCTGTTGGGGCAGGTGCGCGCGGCGGGCTTTTCCGATGTTATCTTGCGCTGAGCCGCGTCTCGGTCAGAACCCGACACGTGACATGGGCGGCCCGACGGGCCGCCTTTTGCGTTACAAGCAGATGTCTTTCAGCGCCAGCCATTCGGCATCGGCCAGCACAGGCTGCGGCGCTGGGGCACCGCGAAACGGGTCCGCTTCGATCAGGCCCAGAACCGTTTCGCCAGTCGGATCAAGCGCGTAGGCATAGGGGCTAGAAGCCACACCTGCCGCTTTGAACGCGGCCAGAAGCTGGTCCATCTTTGCCTGTTTTGTGGGCGGGGCGACGGGCGTGGCCAGAAGCGCGGCGCCATAGCCCGCGATCTGGCGTGCGGGCAGATCACCGGTGGTCAGTAGGCTAAAGGCCGCCCCCGCGCCCGCCCAGTCCAACAGCGCATGCACCGGCATTTCGCCCGCCTGCGCGAACTGGGCGGTCAATATCGCCCCGGCGGCAACCTCGGGCGTATCGGGGCCGATCAGCGTATCTTGCCCCAAGGCCACGACCCCGCCCGCCAAAATCCGAGCCCCGGTCAAGGCGCGCGGCAGCACCGCGATTTCGGCGACGCCATCTAGCCGCTCGGCCAGTATTTCAAGCGCCTTGTCCCCTTCGGTCGAGTGGCAGGCAACGCCGGTGCTGCGCTCCAGATCAGCCAGCATCATTCGCCCGATATCGGCGCGCTTGGCCATGGGGACCACCCGCGCCGCCTGATCAATCAACGCGCCGGGCAGCCAAATAACCGTGCCAACGGCCAAGGCCGCGACCGCGCTGATCCAGCCGATCCGGCGCAGCCGCCCCGGATGCGGACGCCGCGCCTCAAGCGCGGCTTGCACCTTTTCGATCGCCTCGACCATCGTCTCGTCGTCGATTTCAAGATCTTCGCCCGGCTCTTCGGAGGGGGCGAAAACGGCAGGCCGCCCGCCGGGGTTGCGCCGCACCAAGGCCGCAAGCGACCAATGCGTTAGCGCCGTCGCGGACCGGTCATCGGCAATCACCAAAGAGGTGTCACCGAACGACACGATCACCTCGCGCCGCTGCGCTTGCGGCGTTTCGCGCCACAGGCCGGGGGCTTCAAGCCGTTCGTATTGGGGCAGGGCGGTCATGCAATAAGTTGGGTCTGGCTGCGCGTTAAACACAAAGCATAGCTTATGCCGCCCCGGGGTCAATCGTGCGATAGGCCAGCGCGCGCGGCCAGCCGTGTGGGGGGCGTGTCGCTTTCGGTGTCGCTATCGGGCGCGCGCGGCGCTGCGGCACCGGGCTAGGGCAAAGCCGATAGGAGCCGCCATGACAGCCCAAAACCACACCCTTGCCGCCGCAGCGGCCGTCAGCGCCTTTGCGGTGATCATCGGATTTACCGACAATTACATGCGCGTGATCTATGCGCAGATCGGCCTATGGCAGTTCCATGCGTTGCGCACGGCGATGGTGGTGGGGCTGCTTGCCCTAGCGGTGCCGCTGTTGCGGCTGCGCTGGCGGCCCCTAAATCCGCGTGCGGTGGTGGCGCGCTCGGTGGTGCATGGCGCGGCGATGTTGTGCTATTTTGCCGGACTTGGGTTTTTGCCGGTGCCACAGGTGGCGGCGGGTCTGTTCACCGCGCCGATCTTCGTTTTGCTGTTTACCCGTTTTTTGTATCGCGAGCGGGTCGGCCCGGTCCGCATTCTGGCGGTGGCCACAGGCTTTGCCGGGATTTTGCTAGTGCTGGGGCCCGAGGCGGCGCGGCTCGGACCCGCAGCGGCTGTGCCTGCGCTTGGCGGTGCGCTTTACGCGTTGGCCAATATCGCCACGCAGCGCTGGTGCCCGGGCGAAAGCGCCGTGACGCTGGCGGCGGGCTTCTTTGTTGCCTTGGGGCTTTTCGGCGCGCTGGGCTTGCTTGCGGTTAGTCTTTTCGCTTTTGACGCCACCGGATCGGCGGGATTTTTGCTGCGCGGCCCGGTCCTGCCCGATCCGGAGACCCTGTTTTGGGTCTTTGTGCAGGCGCTCGGCTCGCTTGTGGGCGTGGCGCTTTTGGTCAGGGGCTATCAACTGGCCGAGCCATCGCGGGTGGCCGTTTTTGAATACATCCTTCTGCCCGCCGCCGCGCTTTGGGGGTTTGCCCTTTGGGGCGAGGTGCCCGGCCCGCGCGCTTGGGCGGGCATGGGGCTGATCTGGTTGGCGGGCCTCGCCATCGTGGCGCGGGGGCGCTAATCTGGCGCGATGATCGTTTCTCCGGGTCGGCGCTATATCTTTGTTCACATCCCCAAGACCGGCGGCACCGCACTGGCCGAGGTGTTGGAAGCGCGTGCCATGGCCGATGATCTTTTGATTGGCGATACACCTAAGGCGCGGCGCCGCAAGCGCCGGTTGAAGGGGGTGCAAACCGCCGGGCGGCTTTGGAAGCATAGCAGCTTGGCCGAGGGGGTGGGGCTTTATACCGAAGATCAGGCGCGGGATTGGTTCACCTTCACCCTTGTGCGCAACCCATGGGACAGGATGGTGAGCTATTACCACTGGCTGCGCGGGCAAAGCTTTGCCCATCCGGCGGTCACCTTGGCGCAAAACCTCGATTTCACCGCCTTCGTCACCCATCCGCAGACCTGCGCCGCGATCGGAGGGGCCCCTTATGGCAGCTATTTGCGGCTGCCCGATGGGCAAGAAACCGCCTCGGCCTTTTTGCGGCTGGAGCATTTTGCCGAAGATGCCGCCCCGCTTGAGGCGCATCTGGGCTTTGCGCTGGGGCCACTGCCGCGCA
This sequence comes from Rhodobacter sp. TJ_12, assembly GCF_020023995.1. Lineage (GTDB taxonomy): Bacteria > Pseudomonadota > Alphaproteobacteria > Rhodobacterales > Rhodobacteraceae > Rhodobacter. The sequence goes on from NZ_NRRD01000011.1 coordinate 21,544, forward strand.
TCAATGCCTCGATCCGGGCGCGCGACTGGCGCGGCTATTACAGCGATACCGCGGCCGAGGCGGTGGCTCGATTCGCCGCCGCCGATATCGCGCGGTTTCACTATTCTTTCGGGTAAGTTACCGCGATGCCCTCCCCGGATTGTCGCGCCGCTGGGCGACGATTCCTGTGCGCCGGTACGATTATTCTGCCTTGCGGCAACAGTGCCATCTTTGCGCCGCAAAGGTGCCCCGGAAACTTCCTTCGAACCTCCCGGAATGGTCCCATCGAAACGTCCGGAGCCGCCCGGTCAGCAACAGGGGGAAGACGCGATGTTCGGGTTCATGACCGGCAAACGTGCCGATTACGGGGACGAGGCCGAGGGTCTTGCCTGCTTCTTCGCCCCCCAAGGGGTCGAGACGCGCTCGCATTTTGGCCAATCCGAAGGGATCGTGGCCGGCACCCGCATTGCCACCACGATGGGCTGGCGCCCGGTCGAGGCGATTGCCGCATGCGATCTGGTGATGACCTTCGATCATGGTCTGCGCCCGGTGCGTGCTGTGCATCGCACCCAGCTTTTTGCGGGCCGCGCCCAATGCCCGCGCCGAATGATGCCGCTGGCGGTGCCGGAAGCCGCGCTGGGCAATGCCGCGCCGATGTTGCTTTTGCCCGAACAAAATGTGCTGGTCGAAAGCGATCTGGCCGAGGCGGTTTTGGGCGATCCTTTTGCGTTGATCCCGGCAGCTGCGCTGGAAGGCTATCGCGGCATTGACCGGATCACCCCGCATCAGCGCATCGAGATCGTTACCTTGCAATTCGACGAAGACGAAGTGATCTACGCCAATGGCACCGGTATGATCCATTGCGCATCGGTCTATGGCACTTCGATCGGTGCGATGATGGATGAGCCCACGGGCTATGCCGTGCTGCCGATGGATATGGCACAAGAGATCGTGGCCCAGATGATCGCGCTCGACGCGCAAGACTAAGTCGGCCAGGCCAGAACGGCCGGGCGCGCGCCGCCTTGATCTGGTGAAACGCCGCGGTGCCCCCGCGGCGTTTTGTTATTGCGCGGGCGGGCCACAGACCGGGCAATCGGCGCCCCTTTGCACATTGATGCGGCGGCTTTCGGCCCAAAGCGCGTCATGGATCAACAGCGTTCCGCGCAGGCTTTGGCCGGCCTGCACGATTTCCTTGATCGCCTCTGACGCCATCATCGCGCCAATAATGCCGGGCAGCGCGCCCATCACCCCGGCTTCGGCACAATCGGGGGCGAGCCCGGGGGCCGGGGCGGTGGGGAAAAGACAGGCCAGACACGGTGCGCCAGAGGCCGGATGAAAAAGGCTGATCTGCCCCTCCCATTGCGCAATCGCGCCCGAAATCAGCGGTTTTCCCGCCGCCACACAGGCGCGGTTCACCGCTTGGCGGGTGTCGAAATCATCGCAACCATCCAGCACGAGATCATAATCGGCCAGAAGATCGGCGGCGATCTCGGTGCGGAAGGCGCGGTGATAGGGGCGGATCGTGATAAACGGGTTTTGCGCTTTCAGCGCGGCCTCGGCGGCGAACACTTTGGGCTTGCCAAGATCGGCGTCGCGGAAAAGCACTTGGCGCTGCAAGTTCGACGCGGAGACCGTATCCGGATCGATCACGCCAATCGTGCCCACGCCCGCTGCGGCAAGGTAAAGCAGCGCGGGCGAGCCTAGCCCGCCAGCCCCCACCACCAAGACGCGCGCGGCTTTCAGCCGTTTCTGCCCCGGTCCGCCCACCTCCCGCAGCAGGATATGACGCGCGTAGCGGTTCAATTCGGCGTCGGAAAACGGGGCTTGCGGCTTTTGGGGGGCCGGTTGCGCGGCGCGGGCGCGCAGTTTCGACAGCCCCCAGCGATAAGCCAGCACGATCGCAGCAACGACGCCAAGTCCGACCCAGCCCGCCAAAGAGCCGCCGATCATGCTGCGCAGCGGATGCGTTGGATCCGCAAACAGGGCATGGGCCGCCACGAAAGCGGCCCAGACCACAGCCAATATGCCCCAGATCAACCGGCGCGGCACTTTGAGCGCAAGCCCCAGTGCCGAGAGCAGGAAAAGCAGGAACAGCCCGGTCATCGCGGGCCCCGGTTAGCCGCGCTTGCGCAGCATCGTCCAGGCGCCAAAGCCCAGAACGCCGACCGCGCCGACCGCAAGCCAAAGCGTCAGCGACCCGCCCGAGATCGCGCGCAGCGGCGCCTCGGGGTCGTCAAGAAACGCATGGCCCGCCGTGAAGCCCGCCCAGATGAGCGCCATAATGATCCCGATCACCTTTGGCGGCGCTTTCATCGCCTTGCCCAAGATCCCCACGATCACCAGCACAAAGATACCCTGCATGGCTTATGTCCTTCCCGTCGAGCCAAAGCCGCCCGCGCCCCGACTGGTAGCGCTAAGCGTATCGGCGAGCGCATAGCCTGCCTGCACGACGGGGGCAATGACTGCCTGCGCGATCCGGTCGCCATGGTGAATCGTATAGGCGACATTTCCCAGATTGATCATCAAAACGCCCAAGGGGCCGCGATAGTCGCTGTCAATCGTGCCCGGTGTATTGGGCAGGCTGAGCCCGTGTTTGAGCGCGAGCCCAGAACGCGGGCGAATCTGCATTTCGAACCCTTGCGGAATTTCGACCACAAGCCCGGTCGGCACAATGGCCCGCGCCATCGGGGCCAAGGTGACCCCCGCATCGCGGATATCGGGCGGCAGATTGGCACGAATGTCGGCCCCGGCGGAGCCGGGGGTTTCATAGCGGGGCAGCGCCACTTCCGGGTCGGCCCAGTCCTCGCGCAGGACCTTGATGATCGGGGTCATGGTCAGGCCTTTCCTGTCAGGGTGGCCGCGATGCGCGCGGCAAGCCGCGCGGCCACCAAAGGTTTGGGCATTTGCGTCCATTCCTCGGCGCCGCTGTCATCGATGATTGTCACGGTGTTGTCGGCCCCGCCCATGACCCCGCTTTCGGGGCTGACATCATTCGCCACGATCCAGTCACAGCCCTTGCGGGCACGTTTGGCGGTGGCATGGGCTTGGACATTCTCGGTTTCGGCAGCAAAGCCCACCACAAGCTGCGGGCGCCCCGCTTCCATCTGCGCGACGGTGGCCAGAATGTCGGGGTTCTCGGCAAAGTCCAGCCTGGGGGCGGTGCCAGTGGCATCCTTTTTCATCTTTTGATCGGCCGCATTCGCCACATGCCAATCCGCCACTGCAGCCGCAAAAACCGCGGCATCGGCGGGCAGCGCGGTTTGCACGGCCCCCAGCATTTCGCGCGCCGTGTCCACCCGCACAACCGTGACCCCTTCGGGCGGGGGCACGCTGGCGGGGCCGGTCACAAAGGTGACCTGCGCGCCCAGATCGCGCAGCGCGGCGGCCAGCGCGGTGCCCTGCGCGCCAGAAGAGCGGTTGGCGATATAGCGCACGGGGTCGATAGGTTCATGCGTCGGGCCAGAAGTGACCAGCACATGTTTGCCCGCAAGCGGGCCGCGGGCCATTGCGGCGCGGATTGCGGTCACAATCTCGGCGGGCTCGGCCATCCGGCCCAGCCCATATTCGCCGCAAGCCATGTCGCCTTCGTTGGGGCCAACGGTCAAAACGCCATCGGCGCGCAATTGCGCCAAGTTGCGTTGGGTGGCCGGGTGGTGCCACATCCGCACATTCATCGAGGGGGCTATCAGCACCTTTTTGTCGGTTGCCAGCAACAAGGTGCTGGCCAGATCGCCCGCCAAACCCTGTGCCATTTTCGCCATCAAATCGGCCGTGGCCGGCGCCACCACCACCAGATCGGCGGCGCGGCTGAGTTGAATATGGCCGATTTCCGCTTCCTGCGTCAGATCGAAAAGGGTGCTATGCGCCGCTTCGCCCGCCAAGGCCGAAATCGCTATCGGGGTCACGAATTCCGTCCCGGCCTTGGTCAGCACCGGCGTCACTGCCGCCCCTTCGGCGCGCAACAGGCGCACCAATTCGGGGCATTTCACCGCCGCGATGCCGCCGCCAATGATGAGCAGGATCCGTTTGCCATGCAACATGCGCGCCTCCGTTCTTGCTCAAGCTGTAGGGCGGCGGCGGCGGCGGCGCAAGTTATTGGAAGGCCAGGCAGGGGTCTTCGCGCTCTGCCCGGTCGGTGACGATCCACCAATCGAAGGGCTGGTCGGGGCCCAGCGTTCCGGTTTCGGGCCGCTCCAATTGGCCCAGCGAGATAACACGGACCGAGCGATCTGCATGGGCAATCAACGCGGGCACGGCGCGGTCCGTGCGGGCATGACCCGATCCGGTGATCAGCGCGACGGGACCGCCGGTTTCGGCAAGCGCCTTGAGGGTGGTGGCGGCAAAAGCCCCATCGCGCAACCGTTGTGCCGCGACCATGCCGGGCAGCATCTCGGGGGGCAGGGCGTTGCAATGATCTTTTTGCGCGCTGGCCTCAAGCGAGGCTTGCAGATCGGTGGGATAGGGTTGATCGATGCCGAAGCGCACCGCCTCGGGCCACAGATCGGCAAGCGGCGCCCCCATCGCCTGCCGCACCGTCGCGCGCGGCAGCGCCGCGCCGTAAATGCGCGCTTGCGGGGCGGCGGCGAAGATCGGCGCATAAAGTGCGAAATCGGGCCAGCCCGCGGCTTCCCATCCCAGCGTCTCGCCCAAGGTTTCGGGTTGGGCAATCAACTCTGGCGTGACCCGCGCGGCCTGCTCGGGGCTTAGCATTTCAAACACCAAGGCTTTTGGGGAAAGTGTCTCGACCGCCAGCGCCTGATTGCGATGATGTTCGGCATTGTCGTGCAACTCGCCCAAAACAAGCACCGCAGGCGCTGCTTTGGCGACTTTTGCCGGTAAATCAGCGGCGGTGATTTCCGCAGCGCACAGCGGCGCTGCGGTCAGCATCAAGGCAAGGAATGCGAATTTCATGCGAAGAAATGGGCAACCTCCGGGCCGCGGCTTTCAAGGCTTTTGCGCATCTTGCCAAAGGCTTGGGCTTCAAGCTGGCGGATGCGCTCTTTCGAAAGGCCCAGTTCTTCGCCCAGACTTTCAAGCGTGCGCGGCGCATCGATCAGGCGGCGCTGTATCACGATGTAACGCTCCCGCCCCGAAAGGTTATCCATCGCCTCGCCCAGCCAGTTGCGCATCAGCGCGCCGTCATGCGCTTCGGTCACGCGGGTTTCGGGGCCCGCGCCATCATCTTCCAGCGCATCGACCCATTCGCGCCCTTCTTCATCCGAAGATTGCGGTGCGTTGAGCGAAAAGTCAGAGCCCGCAAGCCGGCCCTCCATCATTTCGACATCGGCCAACGGCACGCCAATGCTGGTGGCGACGCGTTGGCGCAGTTGCGCCCCGTCCAAATCTTCGCCTTCGGCTTGGGCCTCACGAATGATCTGTGCCTGCACCCGGCGCATATTGAAAAACAGTGCCTTTTGCGACGAGGTCGAGCCGGTGCGCACCATCGACCAGTTGCGCATCACGAATTCTTGGATCGAAGCTTTGATCCACCACACCGCATAGGTCGAAAAGCGCACGCCGCGATCGGGGTCGAACTTGTCGGCCGCTTTCATCAGTCCCAAAGAGGCTTCTTGAATGAGATCGTTCATCGGCGCGCCGTAGCGGCGGAATTTGGAGGCCATCGAAACCGCCAGCCGCATGTAAGCGCTGACCAACCGATGCAAGGCGACCTCATCACGATGGTCGCGCCATGCGCGGGCCAATTCGGCCTCTGTCTCTGCATCCAGATATTCGGCGCGCATCGCTTGGCGCGCCAAGGTGTCGTCAGTAAATCCGTCGAGTGCCATGTCACAGTCTCCCCGAGTTTTCGCGACCCGCTGTTGGCTTTCTCCCTGCGGTCACTGTGACAGAAACGCACAGCCTTGTCTTTTGGTTGCACTGTGCGTCACAAAAAATTCAATGTGCGCCAATGCGCTATCACAACCTGTTGGAATCGATCCAAAAAATTCCCCCTATGGTTGTTTTAAGCGGGTCCAGCTTAGATTTTTCCTCGCGCAGGCAAGTCTTGCCGGTCGAAAAAACCGCCCTAAACGCGGTGAGGCGAGTCGCGTGCGGGGCGGAAATCCCTTGATCGCCGGGGCGCTTGCCCGCCATGCTGAAGCCGTTCTTTGGTGGGTATGTGGGTAACGCAAGATGGTGGCCAGAACCTATACGGTGGCATTCGAAGGGGTGGAGGCCCGCCCGGTCGAAGTGCAATGCGCTTTGGCGACTGGCATGCCTGCGTTCTCGATCGTCGGATTGCCCGACAAAGCAGTGAGCGAGGCGAAAGAGCGGGTGCGCGCGGCACTGGCGGCCTTGTCGATCGCCCTGCCGATGCGGCGCATCACGGTGAACCTTTCGCCCGCCGATCTGCCCAAGGAGGGCTCTCATTTCGACCTGCCCATTGCGCTGGCGTTGTTGGCGGCCATCGACATCGTGCCGCGCGAAGAGGTAGAGAGCATGGTGGCGATTGGCGAATTGGCGCTAGATGGCCGGGTGGTGCCGGTGGTGGGGGCGCTGCCCGCCGCAATGGCGGCCGCGGCCGAGGATAAGGCGCTGATCTGTCCGCAAGCCTGTGGGGCCGAGGCCGCTTGGGTCGGCGCGACGGATGTCTTTGCCCCCGCGACCCTCACAGAGGCCTTGCGCCACCTAAGCGGGCAACAACCTTTAGCCCCGGCGCAACCGGGCGAGGTGGTGGCCGCGCAAAACCCGCGCGACCTTCGCGATGTGAAGGGGCAGGAGCGCGCGAAGCGCGCGCTCGAAATCGCGGCGGCGGGGCGGCATCATTTGTTCATGGTTGGCCCGCCCGGCGCGGGCAAATCTATGCTGGCGGCGCGGTTGCCCGGCATCTTGCCGCCGCTGTCTGCGCGCGAGGCGCTGGAAACCTCGATGGTGCATTCGCTGTCGGGGCTGCTGAGCGAGGGGGGCATTTCGCGCATCCGCCCATTTCGCGAACCGCATCACACGGCGTCTATGGCGGCGATGATCGGCGGCGGGCGCGGGGCCCGCCCCGGCGAAGTCAGCCTTGCCCATAACGGCGTTTTGTTCATGGATGAGTTTCCCGAATTTCCGCGCGCCGTGCTGGAAACCTTGCGCCAGCCGATTGAAACCGGCGAGGTGGTGGTGGCGCGGGCCAATGCCCATGTGCGCTACCCGTGCCGGTTCTTGCTGGTCGCGGCGGCGAACCCGTGCCGGTGCGGCTATCTGGGCGATCCGGCGCGGGCCTGTGCCCGGGTGCCGCAATGCGGGGCGGATTATCTGGGCCGAGTTTCGGGGCCGCTGATGGATCGCTTCGATCTGCGCATCGAAGTGCCGGGGGTGGATTGGCGCGAGTTGGATTTGCCTGCGGCAGGAGACAGTTCCGCGACCGTGGCGCAGCGGGTGGCACAGGCACGCGATGTGCAGGCCGCGCGGTTCGCAGGGCACCCCTATCTGCGCGTCAATGCCGAGGCCGAGGGCGCGGTCTTAGAAGACATCGCGCCGCTTGATGCCGAGGGGCGCGATCTGCTGGGCAAGGTCTCGGAGCGCTTCGGGCTGACTGCGCGCGGCTATCACCGCGTCTTGCGCAGCGCGCGCACAATTGCCGATCTGGAGGGGGCGGCGGATGTGCGCGCCCCCCATCTGGCCGAGGCTGTCAGTTACCGGATCAGTTACGCGCAGGCAGGCTAAGGCATCTGCGCGCGAAATCGCCCGCATCGCGCAGCGCCGCGCGTGCCTCTGGGATCAGACCGTCGAACATTTGCCATGCATGCGGCGCATCGGGGAAAAGTTGCAACGTGACATCGACCTTTGCATCGCGCAGCTTGTGTTCCAGCCGCATCGCATCGTCGCGCAGAATATCGCGTTCCGAGGTTTGCAGAAGCACCGGCGGGCAATCGGGGTAGCTGGCGTAAAGCGGCGACACGGCAGGGTCATCGGCGCGGTGCCCGTTCAGGTAATAGCCTGTCACTTCTTCCATCCGCTCCGCCGCCAGCATCGGGTCGCGCTCTTCGATCAGCACGATCGAGGGCGAGGCTCCGGTCAGGTCAGTCCAAGGCGACATGGCAATCAGCCCAGCGGGCGGCGTGCCCGCCTTGCACAGCCGCGCAAGCAGCGACAGCGCAAGCCCGGCCCCGGCACTGTCACCCGACAGCACGATCCGGCCCGGCGCATAGCCCTTGGCCACCAAATCGGCAAAGGCGGCCTCGGCATCGTTCAGCCCTGCCGGGAACGGATGTTCGGGCGCCAGCCGGTAATCGGGGGCAAACACCTCGACCGCGGCCAACCGCGACAGCCGCGACAGCATGCCTTTGTGGGTCGTGGGGCTGCCCGCGACAAAGGCCCCGCCATGCAGGTGCAAGATCGCCACATCCGGTGTGATTTTGCCCGAGCGCACCGACAGCGCGGGCCGGTCGCCCAAGGTCAGCGGCAGCGCCACGGTCGAGGGCGCATCGCGCAAAAACAGCCGCGACCAGCGTTCCATGTCCTTGCGCAATTGTTCCGGCGCGGCCACGCGGCGCATATAAGGCTTGGCGCTGGCCCGCAAAACAGCATTGAGACAGATCAGTTGCAGGCTCATTGCGCCCCCCGTTTCGTTTCGATGACTTCCCAGATCCGCTTGGCAACATTGGTGCCGTCAAAGCGTTCCAATTCCTGAATGCCGGTGGGCGAGGTGACGTTGATTTCGGTCAGCCAATCGCCGATCACGTCGATGCCGACGAAAATCTGCCCTTTTTCGCGCAAAAGCGGCCCGATGGCGGCACAGATTTCCAATTCACGATCCGTAAGCTTGGTGGGTTCGGCGCGCCCGCCCACATGCATGTTGGAGCGGGTTTCGCCCGCAGCGGGCACGCGGTTGATCGCGCCCACCGGCTCGCCATCGACCAGCAAGATACGTTTGTCGCCTTGGGTCACGGCGGGCAGGTATTTCTGCACGATCAAGGGTTCACGGTTGATGCCGGTGAACAGCTCATGCAGCGAGGCCAGATTGCGGTCATTGGCATCCAGCCGGAACACCCCCGCGCCACCATTGCCGTAAAGCGGCTTGAGGATCACATCGCCATGCACCGCCTTGAAATCACGGATCACCTGCAAGTCGCGCGCCACCAGCGTGGGGGGCGTCAGCGTCGGGAAATTCAGCACCAACAGCTTTTCGGGGTAATTGCGCACCCAAAACGGATCATTGACGACCAAAGTGCCGGGGTGGATGCGGTCCAAAAGGTGGGTGGTGGTGATATAGCCCATGTCAAAGGGCGGGTCTTGGCGCAGCCAAACCACGTCAAAGCTGCCCAGATCAACCTCGGTTTCGTCGCCCAAGGTGAAATGGTTGCCCTTTTCGCGGCGCAAGTCCACCGGCCAGCCGCGCGCCAAAACCTTGCCCTCGCGGTAGAACATCCGGTCGGGCGTATAGTAAAACAGGCTATGCCCCCGCGCCTGCGCCTCCAGCGCGATCCGGAACGTGCTGTCACCGGCGATGTCGATCCCGGCGATCGGGTCCATTTGCAACGCTACTCTCAAGGCCATGACGCCCCCTTTCGTTGATCTCTTGATGCCCCGCGCGGGGAGGCGATGCAATCCGCCACGAGGTGAACAGCCCGTGAGGCTTCAGCCGAATATATGTGCGTTTTCGACAATTTCGATGACGCCGCCGCGATCAACAAGCGCAAGATCGAAACGCATCTCGGTAACGGCCAGATCGGGGCGCTGGGCGGCGAATTCCTCGGCCGACAGGGCGATGCGCTGAAGCTGGCGGGGCAACAGATGCTCGGCGGCGCGGCCATGGGTTGCGGAGTGTTTGACCTCGACGAAAACCAGCACCTTGCCGTGGTGCGCGATCAGGTCAATCTCGCCGCCATATTGGCCGCGCCAGCGCCGGGCCAGCACCGCGAACCCCGCGCGTTCATAGCGCAAGGCGACCTGATCTTCTGCCGCGGCCCCGGCATGATGCGCCATTTTCCCGCGCAGGCGGCGATCAGTCGTCATCGTGATCAAGCGCAAGCGCGCGCTGATAGACATCGCGCCGGGGCAGGCCGAAGGCTTGCGCCACCTCGGTGGCCGCATCTTTGACGCGCATCCGGCTGAGCCGGTCGCGCAAGGCGGTATCGATATCCTCGGGGCCCACGCGCGGCCCGTGCGGGCGATCCAAAAGCACCACGATCTCGCCCTTGATGGGGGCGGTTTGCAGCCCTTCGATCAATTCGGCAACGCTGCCGCGCCGGACTTCTTCGAACCGTTTGGTCAGTTCGCGGCACAAGACGGCGGGGCGGTCGGGGCCGAAGGTCTCGGCCAGATCGGCCAGCATCGCCGCGACCCGCTTGGGGGATTCGTAAAAGATCACCGTGGCTTGCAGATCGGCCATTTCAGAAAGCCATTTGCGCCGCGCAGTTTGGGTGTTGGGCGGAAAGCCCGCGAACAAGAACCGGTCCGACGGCAGGCCCGAAACCGTCAGCGCCGCGAGAACGGCCGAGGGACCGGGCGCGGCAAAGACCGGATGCCCCGCCGCAATCGCAGCGCGTCCCAATTGAAACCCCGGGTCCGCGACCAAGGGCGTGCCCGCTTCCGAGGCGTAGCCAACCACCTTGCCCTCGGCCAGTGCGGCCAGCAGCCTGGGGCGGGCCTGCTCGCCATTGTGATCGTGATAGGCGATCAGCGGGCGCCCGTTCAGCGCGATGCCATGAATTTCCATTAAATGGCGTAGCGTGCGCGTGTCTTCGGCGGCCAGCACATCGGCCATTTGCAAGATGTCGAGCGCGCGCAACGTGATGTCGCGCGCCGCGCCGATGGGCGTGGCCAGAAAATGCAGCCCCGGGGCCGGTTTGCGCGCCCCGCCGCCGAAAGCCTGTGCCGTCATCGGCGCGCTTTCGCCCATGCTGTCGTCCGCTGCCATGGATCTGCGCCCCGCTGCCAAGCCAAGTTTACTTATGAAGGCGAAACGCTTAGGCTCCCGCCCCAGTTACACCCCCGCCGATCCGGAGGCCAATTTCATGTTCGCCACTTTGCGCAGCGCCCGCAACCCCCTGTTGCGGCTCTTCATTCTGTTCTCGGCCTTGTGGCTGGCGGCTTGTCAGCCGATTCCCGGTGGCGGCGGTGGCCCGCGCCTTGGTGCGGGCGAGGCGGTGCCGGTCGCGCTTTTGGTGCCCTCGGGCACCGGCGAGACCAATGACGAGCTTTTGGCCTCTTCGTTGCGCCAAGCCGCGCAATTGGCGATTTCCGATCTGAACGGGGTGCAGATCGATCTGCGCATCTACAACACCGCAGGCCAGCCCGCCCAAGCCGCCGCAATGGCGACCAAGGCGGTGGATGAAGGCGCGAAGATCATTCTTGGCCCGGTTTATTCGGGCTCGGCCAATGCGGCGGCGGTGGCGGTGGCCGACCGGGGCGTGAATGTGCTCGCATTCTCGAACAACACCGATATCGCCGGGGGCAACCTGTTCGTTTTGGGGCCGACCTTCCCGAATACGGCGAACCGGATGGCCTCTTACGCGGTGTCGCAGGGCAAACGCCGGATCATGGTGGTCAGCGAACAGACGCTGGCCGGTCAGGTCGGCGCGGCGGCAATCAAAACGGCGGTGGCGCGGTTTGGCGGCGCCGTCGCGGGCGAGGTCAGCTTTCCCTATTCGCAGACCGATGTGGTCAATGCCGTGCCGCAAATCGCGGACCGCGTGAAAGCGGGCGGCGTCGATGCTTTGTTCATCACCTCCGATGCCGGGGGGGCGCTGCCGCTTTTGGCGCAGATGCTGCCCGAGCAGGGGGTGAACCCTGCGGTGACCAAATTCATCGGCCTGACGCGCTGGGATACGCCGCCTGCCGCAATGGCGCTGCCGGGGCTGCAAGGCGGCTGGTTCGCGCTGCCTGATCCGAACCTGAACGACCGATTCCGCGACCGGTATCAAACCGCTTACGGCGGGGCGCCGCATCCGATTGCGGGGTTGGCCTATGATGGTATTGCCGCCATCGGCGCGCTGGTGAAATCGCGCCGCGACGATGCGCTCAGCCGCACCGCGCTGACGCAAGATTCGGGCTTTGTGGGGGTGAACGGTATCTTCCGGCTGCGCCCCGATGGCACCAATGAACGCGGCCTTGCCGTGGCCGAAATCCGCAACGGGCAGGTCGTCGTGATCGATGCCGCCCCGCGCTCCTTTGGCGGGTTTGGCTTCTAAGCCGACCGCCCAAACCCGTGCCGCGAGGCCAATAGGGACATGAGGCTCACGTGAGTGACACAACCACCATCGCCCCGGCTCCTGCCGGGGCGCCCTTGCTTTTCGAGACCGACGCGCTGCTGGCGGCGCTGGACGCGCATTTAAGCGCCGCCGATGCGCGCGGGTTGCGCGCCGAGACGGTGAAATTCCTATGCGAAGCGCGCGAAGCGGCCTTGCCCCATATCGTCGCGCAATTCGAACGCCATCCGCGCAGCGCGGAAGATACGGTGCAAGATTACGCCACGATGACCGATGGGCTGGTGCGGGCGGTCTTTCATATTGCCACCACCCGGCTGCACCCGGTGCAATCCCGCACTTCGGCGGAAAACATCTCGGTGCTGGCGGTGGGCGGCTATGGCCGGGCGGAAATGGCGCCCTTTTCCGATGTCGATCTGCTGTTCCTGACGCCCTACAAGATCACCCCATGGGCGGAAAGCGTGATCGAAAGCATGCTCTACATGCTGTGGGATCTGAAGCTGAAGGTCGGCCATTCATCCCGCACGGTGGATGATTGCCTGCGGCTGGGGCGCGAGGACATCACGATCCGCACCGCGCTTTTGGAAAACCGTCATATCTGCGGCGATGCCCCCTTGGCCGAGAAACTTGACCAGACGCTGCGCAACGATCTGTTCAAATCCACCGGGCCCGAATTCATCGAGGCGAAGCTGGCCGAACGGGCTGAACGGCACCGCCGTCAAGGCGGGCAGCGCTATGTGCTTGAGCCCAACGTGAAAGAGGGCAAGGGCGGGCTGCGCGATCTGCAAACGCTTTACTGGATCGCCAAATATATCCACGGCGTGAATGATACCGCCGATCTGGTGGGACTTGGGGTCTTCACCGCCGAGGAATTCCGCGCCTTTCAGGAGGCGGAAGACTTCCTTTGGGCGGTGCGCTGCCATTTGCACCTGATTGCGAACCGCGCCTCGGATCAGTTGTCTTTCGATGCGCAGGTCGAGGTGGCGCGGCGCATGGGCTTCAAGGATATGGCGGGCCGACGCGGGGTCGAGGTGTTCATGCAGCACTATTTCCGCCACGCCACGCAGGTGGGTGAGGTGACGCGGGTCTTCTTGACGGTGCTGGAACAACAGCATGCCAAGCCCGCGCCGGTGCTCAAGCGGCTGTTCCGCCGCCGTCGCCCGTTGATGGCGCCGTTCATCGACGACATTGGCCGGATCAATATTTCCGACCGCGATGCTTTCTTGTCGGACCCGCTCAATTTCCTGCGCATCTTCGAAGAGGCTTTGCGCACGGGTATGTTGATCCACCCCGATGCGATGCGGCTGATTTCGGCCAACCTGCGCCGCATTGACGACAAGATGCGCGAAGACAAGGAAGCGGCGCGGATCTTCCTTGATTTGCTGATTAAACATGGCAACCCCGAACGTGCGCTGCGGCGCATGAACGAAATGGGCGTTCTGGCCGCCTTCATCCCGGAATTCGAGCCGATCGTGGCGATGATGCAGTTCAATATGTATCACAGCTACACGGTGGACGAGCATACGATTCAGGTGATCTCGACGCTGGCGCAGATCGAGCGCGGCGAGCTGACCGAGGATTTGCCGCTTTCGTCGAACATCCTTGACGAGGGGGTGAACCGGCGCGTCCTTTATGTGGCGCTGTTGCTTCATGACATCGGCAAGGGCCGGCCCGAAGATCACTCGATCTTGGGGGCGCAAATCGCGCGTAAGGTGGCGCCGCGGCTGGGGTTGAATGCGGATGATTGCGAAACCGTCGAATGGCTTATTCGCAACCACCTGCTGATGTCGGATGTGGCGCAAAAACGTGACCTGTCCGACCCGCGCACGATCCGCGATTTCGCCAAACGGGTGAAGACCCGCAAGCGGCTGGATCTGCTGACGGTGCTGACGGTGTGCGATATTCGCGGTGTTGGCCCGAATGTGTGGAACAACTGGAAAGCCTCGCTTCTGCGTCGGCTCCATTCGGAAACCGCGCGGGCGCTTGAACACGGGCTGGAGGCGGTGAACCGCGCGCAACGTTCCGATGCGGCGAAAAAAGCGCTGCGCGAAGCGCTGGCCGATTGGGAGCCGAAAGCGCTGCGCGCCGAACTGGCCCGCCATTACGACCCCTATTGGCAGGGGCTGACCACCGGCACCCATGCCGATCTGGCCAAACTGCTGCGCGGGCTGGATGACAATGAAATCCGCATCGATCTGCATCCGGACCCCGATCACGATGCGACGCGCGCTTCTTTCGCGCTGGGCGATCACCCCGGGATCTTTTCGCGGCTGGCTGGGGCCTTGGCGCTGGTGGGGGCGAATGTCGTCGATGCGCGCACCTATACCTCCAAAGACGGCTATGCCACGGCGGTCTTCTGGATCCAGGATGCCGAGGGGCACCCCTATGAGGCGTCGCGCCTGCCGCGCCTGCGCAAGATGATCGAACGCACGCTGAAAGGCGAGGTGGTGGCGCGCGACGCGCTTAAGGACCGCGACAAGCTGAAGAAACGCGAACGCGAGTTCAAGTTCCCTACCCATGTCATGATCGACAACGAGGGCTCGGATATCTACACGATCGTCGAGGTGGATACCCGCGACCGGCCCGGCCTGCTGTATGATTTGACGCGGGCCTTGGCGGCGTCGAATATCTACATCGCCTCCGCCGTGATCGCGACCTATGGCGCGCAGGTGGTCGACAGTTTCTACGTCAAGGACATGTTCGGGCTGAAACTTCATTCGAAAGCGCGCCGTGAGGCGTTGGAAAAACGGCTGCGCGAGGCGATCACGCGCGGGGCCGAACGGGCGGCGGAAAACTCATGACGCCGATCCGCCTGGTGCGCGGTTTCTTCACCGTGGGCGGCTGGACGATGGCCAGCCGCATCCTTGGCTTTGTCCGCGATGCTTGGATTGCCGCCGTTCTGGGCACGGGCCCTGCGGCGCAGGCTTTTATCGTGGCCTTTTCGTTGCCCAATATGTTCCGCCGCTTCTTTGCCGAGGGTGCGTTCAATACCGCCTTTGTGCCGATGTTTTCCAAAAAGCTGGAAGGCGGCGCCGGGGCCGAAGATTTTGCGCGCGAGGCACTGGCGGGTCTTGCCTCGGTCGTGCTGGCGCTGACGCTGATTGCGCAACTGTTCATGCCGGGGCTCGTCTATGCGATGGCCTCGGGCTTCAGCGGCGAAAAGTTCGACCTGACGGTGACGTTTGCGCGCATCGCCTTCCCCTATATCCTGTTCATCTCGTTGGCGGCTTTGGCCTCGGGCGTGCTGAACGCCACGGGGCGCTTTGCCGCCGCTGCCGCTGCCCCGGTGCTGCTCAATGTGGTCTTTCTGGCCACGCTTTGGGCCGCGCCACGGCTGGGGCTTGATCCGGGGCTGGCGCTGACCTGGGCGGTGCCGGTTGCCGGGATCGCCCAATTCGCCTTGGTGTGGGAGGCCGCGCGGCGGGCCGGGGTGCGGTTGGTGCCGCGCCCGCCCCGATTGTCGCCCGATATGAAGCGGCTGGCCATGGTTGCCGCGCCGGCGATGCTGGCGGGCGGCGTGGTGCAGATCAACCTGCTCGTTGGGCGGCAAGTGTCGAGCTATTTCGATGAGGCGGTGGCGTGGCTTTATAACGCCGACCGGCTGTATCAATTGCCGCTTGGGGTGGTGGCGATTGCGATTGGTGTGGTGCTGCTGCCCGATCTGTCGCGGCGGTTGCAAAACGGCGATGCGGCAGGCGCGCGGCA
Source organism: Rhodobacter sp. TJ_12 (assembly GCF_020023995.1). Classification (GTDB taxonomy): domain Bacteria; phylum Pseudomonadota; class Alphaproteobacteria; order Rhodobacterales; family Rhodobacteraceae; genus Rhodobacter. The sequence continues at coordinate 37,359 of NZ_NRRD01000011.1, forward strand.
TAGTTTCAACCGCGCGACCGAGTTTTGCCTTGCGCTGACGCTTCCGGCCGCCGTGGCGCTGATGGTGATTGCCGAGCCGCTGACCTCTGTGCTGTTCGAACGCGGCCGCTTTGGCCCCGAAGACACCGCCGCGACGGCGGTGGCGGTGGCGGTTTATGGTGTGGGCCTGCCCGCGTTCGTTTTGCAAAAGGTGCTGCAACCCCTGTTCTTCGCGCGCGAAGACACCCGCAGCCCGTTCCGCTATGCGCTGGTGGCGATGGTGGTGAATGCAGTGCTGGCGGTGGGGTTGGCGTTTTGGGTGGGCTATATCGCCGCCGCCTTGGCCACGACGCTTGCCGCTTGGGTGATGGTCGTGCAGCTTTGGCTGGGCAGCCGCGCGATGGGCGACAGTGTCATGCTGGATGAAGGGCTGCGCAAGCGTGCGCCGCGCATCGCCATTGCCTCTGCGGTGATGGGGCTGTGTCTGTGGCTTGGTAATCTCTACCTTGGCCCGGCGCTGCATCTGGCCAGTTGGCGCTACCTTGCGTTGGCCGGGCTGATTGGCATTGGGATTGTCAGCTATTTCGGGTCCGGTGCGGTGATCGGGGCGTTCCGGCTGAGCGATTTCAAATCGGCGGTGCGGCGGGGCCGGTAACGGCCCCCGCCATTTTTAGCGTTTACGCAGCTTGCGCAGCAGGTGTTGCCAGCCGCCCGGCGCGACCAGGAAGCTCAGCAAAAAGCCCACGCCAAAGCCTGCGAATTGCGCGATCCAATCGGGCCGCGCGCCGAAAAGTGCGCCGAACACCAGTTGTAGCCCGGCCAGCATGCCGATCAGCGAAAACGCCCGCATTCTGTTTGGATCGCCCGGGCCAAGTTTCATCCACAAAAGCCAGGTGAAGGCCCCAATCAGCCCATAGGCCCCGGGATAGCCGCCGACCAGATAGCCTTGGGTGAAAGGCATCAGCGCATAGACAAGCCCGCCAAGGATCGAAGCCCCCAAAAACACGGCGGCCACCGCCCATCCGGCAAACACCTCGCCCACGAATTTCCCCATGGCGAGGGTGAACACCACGACAAAGGCGGCATGGGTCAAGCTGAGATGCACGAATGCATAGCCAATCAGCGTTGCGATGGGGCGGATCGACCAGTCTTGCAGCGCGATCATGCGCCGGAACCCGTCGGGGTCAAAGCCCAACTGGCCCAAAATCTCATAGCGCCAGCCAATCGCCGCCGCGCCCAAAACGCCCGTATTCGCCAGCGCGAAGATGATCTCGGTCACGATCATCGGCGCGACCAGAATCCAGACAACCGTGGGCAGCGGGTTGACTGGTTTTTCGTTATAGCCGTGATGCATTGTCTCTCCCTTCGGGCGCAACATTGCGCCGCGCGCCCTTTAGCGATAAGCGCTGATGGTCCGTATTTCCAGCCCGGAGCCCGATCATGACTGCCAAACCCCAAGAAACGCCTGAAGATATCAACGCCAAGTTCACGCCGCGCATTTTTTCCGGCATCCAGCCCTCGGGCAACTTGACGCTGGGCAATTACCTTGGGGCGCTGAGACGGTTTGCACAAAAGCAAGATGAGGGCGTCGAGACGATCTATTGCCTGGTCGATCTGCATGCGATCACCGTCTGGCAAGACCCGGAAGCGCTGAAAAAACAAACGCGCGAGGCAGCGGCGGCCTTTCTCGCCTCGGGAATCGATCCGGCGCGGTCGATCTTGTTCAACCAAAGCCAAGTGTCGGCCCATGCAGAGCTGGGCTGGGCTCTTAACTGTGTCGCGCGGATGGGCTGGATGAACCGCATGACGCAGTGGAAAGACAAGGCGGGCAAAAATGCCGAAAAGCAGTCGCTTGGCCTCTTTGCTTACCCTTCTCTGATGGCGGCGGATATTTTGGTCTATCACGCGACCATGGTGCCGGTGGGCGAAGACCAAAAACAGCATGTGGAGCTGACGCGCGACATCGCTGCGAAGTTCAACCATGACTATGGGGTCGATTTCTTCCCCGCGCCGCTGCCGCTGATCGAAGGGGCCGCCACACGGGTGATGAGCCTGCGCGATGGGTCGAAGAAAATGTCGAAATCGGACCCGTCGGATGCAAGTCGCATCAATCTGACCGATGATGCCGATACGATCGCCAAGAAGTTCAAGAAGGCGGTGACCGACCCCGAGCCGCTGCCGGAAACGGTTGAAGGGCTTGAGGGCCGGGCCGAGGCGCGCAACCTTGTGAACATCTATGCGGCGCTCGCCGATATGACGCCCGCGCAGGTGCTGGGCGAATATGGCGGGCAGGGCTTTGGTGCGTTCAAACCGGCTTTGGCCGATTTGGCGGTGTCCAAACTGGAGCCGATCAGCACCGAAATGAGCCGGTTGATGAACGACCCTGCCGAGATTGACCGGATCTTGGGCGAAGGCGCAGCGAAGGCTGATGCGATTGCCCAGCCGATCTTGGCGAAAACGCTGGAGATCATGGGGATGATCCGCTCGCGCTAAGCCAAAGGCCGGGGGCGCTGCCCCCGGACCCCCGGGATATTTCGACAAAGTCGAAGGTATGATTTCGCGGCCCCTAGAGCGATCTGGGGGCCGCTTTCAATTCGGCACGCGGGTAAAGCCGCCCCATCGCCACGCCGCGCGCGGCATTGAGAACCATCAGCGCCGCCCAAAGCCCATGGTTGCCAAAAGTGGGCACCAGCACAAAAAGCGCCGCAATGTAAATGCTGACCGAAAAGATCATCGCATTGCGCATTTCGCGCGTGAGCGTCGCACCGATAAAGATGCCGTCAAACATCCAAGAGGCGATGCCAATCAGCGGCGCGGCGATGAGCCAAGGCAGGAAATCGCGCGCGACTTCGCGCACCATCGGCGCGGTGGTCATCAGATCAATGATCGGCCCCCCAAAGAGCGTGAACACCACCCCAAGCGCCAGCGCGCCCCCCACGCCCCATTGCGCCGAAACGATCGCCGCGCGCCGCAGCCGTGCGGGGGCCCGTGCGCCCACGGCTTGGCCGACAAGGCTTTCGGCAGCAAAGGCAAAGCCATCCAGCGCGAAGGCGGTGATTTGCAAAAACTGCAAAAGCACCTGATTGGCGGCCAGTTTCACATCGCCTTGCCCCGCGCCAAGGAACAGGAAGGTGGTGAAGCTGCCTTGCAAGATCACCGAACGGATCATGATATCGGTGTTGACCCGCGCCATTTGCTTGAGCGGTGCAGCCGAGAAAAGCGCAGCCCGGCTAAGTCCGGCGGCAAACGCCGAACGGGTGAGCCACAAAGCCAAGGCGAGCCCGGTGAGTTCTGAGATTAAGGTGGCCCCGGCGACGCCTTGCACGCCCCAGCCAAAGCCAAGCACAAAAAGCAGATCGAGCCCGACATTCAGACCGTTCATCGCCACCTGCAACAGCAGCACCGCGCGGGTGCGTTCCAGCGCGATCAACCAGCCCGTAAAGGCGTAAAGCGCAATGGTGGCCGGCGCGCCCCAAATGCGGATCGCCAGATAGTCGCGCGCCAGCGCCTCCACCTCTTCTGACGCGGGGGCGATCTGAAAGGCGGCCCAGAACAGCGGCGCTTGCAGCAAGATCAGCCCCAGCCCGGCGGCCCCGGCGATCAAAAGCGCGCGCAACAGCCCGGCAGCGATCTCCAGCGCATCCCCCTCGCCCTTGGCTTGCGCCACGAGCCCCGTGGTGCCCATGCGCAAGAAACCAAAGATCCAATAGACCGAGGCGAGGATCACCGCGCCAATGCCCACCGCGCCGATTGGCGCGGCGGCCCCCATCTGCCCCACAACGCCGGTATCCACCGCGCCCAAAAGCGGCACGGTGGCATTCGAGATCACAATCGGGCCCGCGATTTTTAAAACGCGGCGATGGGTGATGTCAGTCATCCCCCGTCCGTTCCGGCATCAGAAAATGCCCGGTGGCCTGGGCAAAAAGCTTGGCGCGGTTGTCTTGCCACGCTTCCACATGCACGGAGGCATAGCGGCGGCCCGAGCGGTTCACCCGCGCGCGGGCATAGGCATCGCGCGGCAGGCCCGAGCGCAGATAATCCACCGTGAAATCGATCGTCTTGGGCAGGCGCGGCAGCACCGGATCGGGCGCCGTCAGATCAATCCGCCCGGCTTCGATATCTTCCCAAAGCGTGGACCAGCTCAGCTCCATGATCGCGGCCACTTCCATGAAAGCCGCCGTCACGCCGCCATGCAGCGCGGGCAGCAGCGGATTGCCGATCAGCTTGTCGTCATAGTTCAAAACCGCAGTCAGCTCATCGCCGCGGCGTTCGAATTCAATCCCCAAAAAGCGGATATAGGGCACGCCAGAGACCAGCGCGCGAAGCGCCGCGTCGCGGCGTTGTTTGACCACCTGCACGGGTTCGGGTTTCGCGCGGCTCATTGCGCACCCCCTTTGGGGCGTTCGACGGTAAAGGCGCCGGTGGCGGTGGCGACGGGCAGCCCGTCTTCCTCGTCGTGCGCGGTGGCGCGCAAAAAGGCCACGGTGCGGGTGATATGATAGACCTCGGCGCGCGCGGTGATGCGCTGGCGCGGCGTGGCGGTGCGCATGTAATCGATCCGCAGATCGATGGTGGCGGTGCCCGCCGGGGCCTCTGGGTGGCTGATCACCGCCGCACCGCAGCAGGTGTCCATCAGCGCGGAAACCGCCCCGCCATGGATCACCCCGGTGCGCGGATCGCCCACCAAGTCTTCGCGCCATGGCATCGACAGTTCCGCCCGGCCATCCCCTAAGGATTCAAACTGCATCTGAAGCGCCTGCGCATGCGGGATCGCTTCGATGAACTGTCGTGCCAGCGTAAGTTTATCCGCGTTCATGCCGCCCTCCGTTTGGCAAACGATGCCGTGTGTCCGCGCCAAGCGCAAGCGACACAGAGGCAGCGCGCGCGCGAGGGGAGTTGAAGCAGGCTGCCGTGCGCGTTAGCTTCTGGCCCAAGACTGTAGGGATCGCCCGGGGGAGGGGGGAGACCATGGCCGATGTGCTAAGCTTCAAAGAGATGTGCGCGCGTTTCGATGTGACGCCGCGCACCTTGCGCTATTACGAATATATCGAACTGCTTTCGCCACAAAAGGAGGGGCGGGCGCGGTTCTATGGCCCGCGCGAAGTGGCGCGGATGACCTTGATCTTGCGGGGGCGCCGCTTTGGCTTCAGCCTTGAGGAATTGCGCCAATGGCTGTTGATCTATGATCATCAGGGGACCGAGGCGCAAAATCGCGCGTGGATCGAATTGGCGGATCGGCAATTGGGGGTTTTGACCACCCAGCTTGAGGATTTGCAGGCCGCGATTGCCGATTTGCGGCAATTGCGCGACGACGTGGCTGAAACGCTCGAAACCTGATCTGCGCAGGCGTGGCGTGCTGTTGGGCCGGGCCGGTTTTCGGCCCCGGGCGACGTGGTGACGCGGTTGCGTTTCGTAACGGAATTTCCATTTTCCTGCCGTTCTCTACCTGACATTACGTCAACGTCATCGTGACGCGACGTTACGGTGACGCGAACGTCAACTTCACTTGTAATATGGGGTCGGAAATTCGATCAGCCGCCCTAGATTACGCTAAGGAAAGCAAGGGGCGGCACGATGAGTGACGATCTGATGACGATCCGCGAGATGTGCGACGCCTTCGAGGTGACGCCGCGCACCTTGCGGTTCTACGAGGCGAAAGAACTGCTCTTTCCGCTGCGTGACGGACAGAAACGGCTGTTCACCCGGCGGGATCGGGCGCGGTTGAAGCTGATTTTGCGCGGCAAGCGCTTTGGGTTCAGCCTCGAAGATATTCGTCAGTTGCTGGACCTTTACGACATGGGGGACCAGCAGCGCACACAATTGGCCGAGACGCTGAAAATGGCGCGTCAGCGGCTGGAGGAGATGGAACGTCAGCGCGACGAACTCGGTCAGGCGATCGACGAGCTGGCGGCACAAATTGCCTGGGGCGAGGAGAAGTTGGCCAGCACGGCCGAGTGATCCTTCCCCGGGTCGGGAGAAGGGAGAGGATCATGACCAGTTACACCGCCAATGTGCGTGACATGCAATTCGTGCTGCATGACGTGCTGAATGTGGCCGGGCAAGAGGTGCCGGGCTATGCCGATCTGGAGCGCGAATTCACCGAGGCCGTTTTGGATGCGGCGGGCAAAGTGTCCTCTGAGGTGCTGGCCCCGCTTAATGCGGTGGGCGATCACGAGGGCTGCACGCTGGAAAACAGCGTGGTGCGCACGCCCAAGGGGTTTGATGCTGCCTTTGCCGCGATGAAAGAGGGCGGCTGGACCGCGCTCGACTGCAACCCCGATTATGGCGGGCAGGGCATGCCCTATGTGCTTAACTGCGCGGTGGGCGAGATGTTTGTGTCGTCGAACATGGCCTTCAACATGTATCAAGGGCTGACGCATGGCGCGGTTTCCGCGATCGAGGCGCATGGCTCCGAGGCGCAGAAGGCGACCTATCTGCCGAAGATGATCGCCTGCGACTGGACCGGCACGATGAACCTGACCGAGCCGCACTGCGGCACCGATCTGGGGCTGTTGCGCACCAAGGCGGAACCGCAAGAGGATGGCAGCTACAAGATCACCGGGACCAAGATTTTCATCTCGGCGGGCGAGCACGATCTGGCCGAAAACATCATCCACCTTGTGCTGGCCAAGGCCCCGGGCGGTGGCGAGGGCACAAAGGGCATTTCGCTTTTCATCGTGCCGAAATTCCTTGTGCAGGAAGATGGCAGCTTGGGCGCACGCAATGCGGTGAGCGCGGGCAAGATCGAGCACAAGATGGGCATTCACGGCTCGGCCACTTGTGTGATGAACTATGATGGCGCGACGGGTTACCTTTTGGGCGATCTGCACAAGGGCATGCGCGCGATGTTCACGATGATGAACGAGGCGCGTCTGGGTGTGGGGCTGCAAGGCTATGCGGTGGCCGAAGGCGCCTATCAAAACGCCGTGGCCTATGCCAAGGATCGGTTGCAAGGCCGTGCCGTGACCGGGGCGGAAAACCCGCAAGGGGCCGCCGATCCGCTGATTGTGCATCCTGATATTCGGCGCGCGCTGCTGGATCAAAAGAGCTTTCTGGAGGGGGCGCGGGCCTTTACCTATTGGGGGGCGACGCTGATTGATCGCGCCCATCTGGCGCAAGACCACGAGGCCGAAGCGCTGATTTCACTGCTGACGCCGGTGATTAAGGGGTTCCTGACCGACAAGGGGTTTGAGGCCTGCGTGCAGGCGCAACAGGTCTATGGCGGGCATGGCTATATCGAAGAACAAGGCATGAGCCAGTTCACCCGCGATGCCCGGATCACAATGATCTATGAAGGCGCGAATGGGGTGCAGGCGCTTGACCTTGTGGGGCGCAAGCTTGCAGCCGATGGCGGCAAACCCTTGATGGCGTTCTTTGAGATGGTGAAGGCCGAATGCAAGGCGCATGAGGGGGATGCGCGGATGCAACCGTTCACCGAGGCGCTGAAAACCGCGTCAAAACAGCTTCAGGCGGCGGGGATGTTCTTCATGCAAAACGGCATGAAAAACCCCAATGCGGCGCTGGCGGGCAGCTATGACTTCATGCATCTGATGGGGCATGTCTGCCTTGGGCTGATGTGGACGCGAATGGCCAAGGCGGCCTATGCGGCGCTGGATGGCGGGGCGACGGATGTGGCGTTTTATGAAGGCAAGATTGCCACCGGGCGCTATTATATGGCGCGCCAAATGCCCGCCTGCGCGATGCATCTGGCCCGGATCGAAAGCGGTGCCGATCCGGTGATGACGCTGACGGCGGATCAATTCTAACCCAAAAGGCGCGGCCTTTCGGGCGGATCAGACGGTTTCGCCCCGCGAAGGCGGGGCGTGACCAGCCCCGGGCTTAACTTGCAAAGCGGCTTTGCGGCATCCGGTCGGCCAAAAAGGTTTCCGCGCTGGCGCGGTTCCAGCGGTCGATCCAAGAATGCAGCTCTGGATGGTCGGCGCCTTCGATCAAGAAGCCTTCGGGCAAATCCTCAAACGCTTCATTCCCGTCCAGAAATTCGTTGTTCTTGCTGCGGAACATGAAGTGATAGGGCAGAAAGGCCGACGGGTGCGAAAGCCCCGCCGCGCCGACCAATTCGCCCAAAGCATGCAGCGTATTCTTGTGAAACCGCGCGACGCGGGCGCTTTTGTCGCCCACATCCAGCGCGGCCATGCGCCGGGGATCTTGAGTGGCAATGCCCGCCGGGCAGCGGTTGGTGTGGCACGATTGCGCCTGAATACAACCAATCGCGAACATATAGCCGCGCGCCGAATTGCACCAATCCGCGCCCAAGGCCATCGCGCGGGCAATATCATAGGCCGAAACGATCTTGCCCGCCGCCCCGATCTTGATGCGGCGGCGCAGGCCCGCCCCGCGCAGCGTGTTGTGTACGAAATTCAGCCCTTCGAGCATTGGCATGCCGACGCGGTTGACAAATTCCAAAGGCCCGGCCCCGGTGCCACCTTCCTTGCCATCGACAACGATAAAATCGGGGGCGATGCCGGTTTCCACCATCGCTTTGACAAGGCACATGAATTCGCGCCGATGCCCGATGCACAGCTTGAACCCGACCGGCTTGCCGCCCGACAGGCTGCGCAATTGCGCGATGAATTGGACGAATTCGCGCGGCGTGGAAAAGGCCGAATGCGCCGCCGGGGAGACGCAGTCTTGCCCCATCGGAATGCCGCGCGCCTCAGCGATTTCGGGGCTGATTTTCGAGGCGGGCAGCATCCCGCCATGGCCCGGTTTTGCACCTTGGCTTAGCTTCACCTCGATCATTTTTACCTGCGGGTCGCTGGCCTGCGTGGCGAATTTTTCGGGTGAAAAGCTGCCATCATCATTGCGGCAGCCAAAATAGCCCGAGGCGATTTGATAGATCAGATCGCCCCCGCCTTGCCGGTGATAGCGGCTGATGCCGCCTTCGCCTGTGTCATGGGCAAAGCCGCCCGCCTTGGCCCCGCGATTGAGCGCCGAGATCGCATTGGCTGACAGGGCGCCAAAGCTCATCGCCGAGATATTGTAAACCGAGGCATCATAGGGCTGCGTGCAGTCCGGCCCGCCGATGCGCACGCGGAAATCGCAATCCTTGATGACCTTGGGCATGATCGAATGGGTCAACCAGTTGAAGCCCGAGGCATAGACCGATTCCACCGTGCCGAAGGGGCGTTTGTCTTCCACCCCCTTGGCGCGCTGATAGACCAGCCCCCGAATTTCGCGGCTGAACGGCACCTCGTCACGGTCGGATTCAAAGAAATACTGCCGGAACTCTGGGCCGACGCTTTCGATCATGTAGCGCAGATGACCGATGATCGGATAATTGCGTAAGATCGTATGCCGGGGCTGACGCAGATCATGAATGCCAATCGCGGCCAGTGCGGCAAAGACGAGGAAAACCGGCAGCATCCATGCCGACCAACTCAGCCACAAGATCGCGGAGATCAGGCTGAGCAGGAGCGCCCCGGCAAGCGGGACAAAACGGATATTCCGGCGCATCTGGATCATGGTCTGGCTCGCATTTTGCTTCTGCACTGCCCCATTTGAAAGCACGGCCTTGGTCTTCATACAAGAAAACAGCGGCCTTATGGCGAAGATGGGCGGCGCATTCGCTCTGGTCTTCGCGCTTTGGGGCCCTTAGCCTTGGCGCAAAGCAAGGACCGCCCGATGCCCAAACGCCTGCGCATGACCCGCCGCTTTCCGGTTGCGATGACCAATGACGCCTATCGCCGCTTGCACCGCTTTGCGGCAGAGGCCGAGATCACGCCCGATGAGGCGCTGTGCTTTTTGTTCGAGCATTTCAATTCGGTGACCAATGCCGAAAACCTGACGGCGCGGCTGCGGCTTTTCAAAGCGGAATTGGAGGCGCGCAAGGCCTAAGCCCGCCGCGGCGCCTGCGCCCAAGCCCCTTGGCAAACGGCCCTTTTGCCCCATCATTGGCGCATCCCGGTCGTGACGTTGCGCAACATTCCGGCGCGCCCCCTTACGTTCGCGTCAATTCGTTGCAATATGGGACCGGAGCGGGGTGGCCCGGCTGCCCCCGATCGCACGCCCGGACAGAGGAGGCCCGGCGGCAGGCATAGGTGCCGCGCGGGTCTAAGGAGGACCAATGACCGAAGCCTATATTTACGATGCCTGCCGCACGCCGCGCGGCAAGGGCCGCCGCGATGGCAGCCTGCACGAGGTAACCTCGCTGGCGCTGTCGGCGCGGCTTCTGAACGCGGTGAAGGAGCGCAATGGCTTGTCGGGCCATGCGGTGGAGGATGTGATCTGGGGCAATGTCACCCAAGTGGGCGAACAAGGCGGCTGCCTTGCGCGCTCGGCGGTGCTGATGTCCGATCTGGATGAAGCGATCCCGGGGCTTTCGATCAACCGCTTTTGCGCCTCGGGCATGGAGGCGGTGAATTTGGCCGCCAACCAAGTAAAGGGCGGCGCCGGCCAAGCCTATATCGCGGGCGGGGTCGAGATGATGGGCCGCGTCGCCATGGGCTCGGACGGGGCGGCGATTGCTGTGGACCCGGCGCTGGCGCTGAAAAGCTATTTCGTGCCGCAAGGCATTTCCGCCGATCTGATCGCCACAGAATATGGTTTTACGCGCGCGCAGGCGGATGCTTTGGCCGTGGAAAGCCAGCGGCGCGCGGCCGAGGCTTGGGCCGAAAACCGTTTTGCAAAATCGATCGTTCCGGTGACCGATCAAAGCGGGCTGACGATTTTGGACCGCGATGAATATATGCGTCCGGGCACCACGATGGAAGACCTCGGCAAGCTCAAGGCCAGCTTCAAGGATATGGGCGAGGTGATGCCGGGCTTTGATAAGGTCGCGCTGCTCAAATACCCGCATCTGGAAAAGATCGAGCATATCCACCATGCGGGCAACTCGTCGGGCATTGTGGATGGTGCGGCGGCGGTGCTGGTGGGCTCCAAGGAATTCGGTATTGCGCATGGGCTCAAGCCCCGCGCGCGCATTCGCGCCACCGCGAAAATTGGCACCGACCCCACCATCATGCTGACCGGCCCGGTGCCGGTGACGGAAAAGATCCTGCGCGACAGCGGTATGAACATTTCGGATATTGATCTGTTTGAAGTGAACGAGGCTTTCGCGGCCGTGGTGCTGCGCTTCATGCAGGCGTTCGACGTCAGCCCCGACAAGGTGAATGTGAACGGCGGCGCGATGGCGATGGGCCACCCGCTTGGCGCGACCGGCGCCATTATCATCGGCACGCTTTTGGATGAAATGGAGCGGCGCGATCTGTCGACCGGCCTTGCCACGCTGTGCATCGCCTCGGGCATGGGCGCGGCCACCATCATCGAACGCGTCTGAGGGAGGAAACCATGACCGATTTCACCTATGAGCTTGGCGCCGATGGCGTGGCCGTGATCACCTGGGATGTGGCCGCCAAATCGATGAACGTGATGAGCACGGAAGGGTTGATCTTGCTTGATCAACTTATTGATCAAGCCTTGGCGGATGAGGCCTGCAAGGGCGTGATCATCACCTCGGCCAAGAAAGATTTCGCGGGCGGAATGGATCTCAACGTCATCGCGCAGATGCGCGCGGGCGGGGCACAGACGGTTTTCGAGGGCGTGATGCAGTTGCATGGCGTGCTGCGCAAAATCGAACGTGCGGGGATGGACCCGAAAACGCTCAAAGGCGGCAAGCCGATTGTGACGGTGCTGCCGGGCACCGCGCTCGGCATTGGGTTGGAACTGCCGCTGGCGACGCATCGCATCTTTGCGGCAGACAATCCGAAGGCCAAGATTGGCCTGCCCGAGATTATGGTGGGCATCTTCCCCGGTGGTGGCGGCACCACGCGGCTGGTGCGCAAAATGGGGGCAATGGCGGCCGCGCCCTTCTTGCTGGAAGGAAAGCTCTCGAACCCGAAAGCCGCCAAATCGGCGGGGCTGATCGACGAGGTTTGCGAAGACCCGATGGCCGCCGCGCGCGACTGGGTTTTGAGTGTGAAAGACGCCGATCTGGTCAAGCCGTGGGATGCCAAGGGGTATAAAATGCCCGGCGGCGCGCCCTATCATCCGGCGGGGTTCATGACCTTCTTGGGCGCCTCGGCAATGGTGCATGGCAAGACGATGGGGGTTTACCCCGCTGCCAAGGCGCTGTTGTCCGCCGTTTATGAAGGCGCGCTGGTGCCCTTTGATACCGCGCTGAAGATCGAGGCGCGTTGGTTCACCAATCTTTTGCTGAACCCGTCCTCTTTCGCGATGATCCGTTCGCTCTTCATCAATAAAGAGGCTCTGGAAAAAGGCGCGAACCGCCCGCAGGTCGAAGATCAATCGGTCAAGAAAGTCGGCATTTTGGGCGCGGGCATGATGGGCGCGGGCATCGCCTATGTCTCGGCCAATGCGGGCATTGAGGTGGTGCTGATCGACGCCAGCCAAGAGGCCGCGGATCGTGGCAAAAGCTATTCGACCGGCATTCTGGATAAAGGCATCCAGCGCAAGAAGGTGACGGAAGAGAAAAAGGCCGAGGTGCTGGCCCGGATCACCGCCACCACCGATTATACCGCGCTTGAAGGCTGCGATCTGATCGTGGAAGCGGTATTCGAAGACCCGGGCGTGAAGGCCGAAGTCACCGCCAAAGCGGAAGCCGTGATCCCGGAAACCGCGATTTTTGCGACCAATACCTCTACCTTGCCAATCTCCAGCCTTGCCAAAGCCTCCAAACGGCCCGAGCAGTTCATCGGCATCCATTTCTTCTCGCCCGTCGATAAGATGCTCTTGGTCGAGATCATCAAGGGGGAACAGACGGGCGATGTCGCCGTGGCGAAGGCGCTCGATTTCGTCCGCGCCATTCGTAAGACGCCGATCGTTGTGAATGATGCGCGCTTTTTCTACGCCAACCGCTGCATCATTCCCTACATCAACGAGGGTATCCGCATGGTGGCTGAGGGGGTGAACCCGGTGTTGGTGGAAAACGCCGCGAAGCTGGTGGGGATGCCGCTCGGCCCGTTGCAATTGGTCGATGAAACCTCGATCGATCTGGGGGTGAAAATCGCCAAGGCGACCCGCGCGGCGATGGGCGATGCTTACCCCGATGGTGCGGTGGATGAGGTGATTTTCTGGATGGCCGATCAGGGCCGTTTGGGCAAAAAGGCCGATGCGGGCTTTTATACCTATGCGGGGGGCAAGCGTGCGGGGCTGTGGGACGGCCTGGCCGATCACTACCCGCAGGCCGAGGCGCAGCCGGAATTGCATGAAGTGCAGCATCGTTTGTTGATGGCGCAGGTGCTGGAAGCCGTGCGGGCCTTTGAACAAGGTGTGCTGACCGATATCCGCGAAGGCGATGTCGGCGCGATCTTGGGCTGGGGGTTTGCGCCGTGGTCGGGCGGGCCATTCGCCTGGCTTGATATCATCGGCGCGCCCCGTGCGGTGGAGATTTGCGAAGCGTTGGAGGCCACACACGGGCCGCGCTTCAATGCACCGGCGCTTCTGCGCGATATTGCCGATAAGGGCGATAGTTTCTACGCCCGCTTTGGCGGCGGGCAGGCGGCGGCAGCGGCCTGAGCTTAAGAACCCGGCGAAAGGGGCGGTGCTACGGGCGCCGCCCCTTTTCCTTTGCGCCCCTGCAGCCTAGCTTGTGGCCAAAGGAGATATCGCATGACCAATCCGCTTTTGGCACCGGGCAAGGGCCCCTTTGCCTTGCCCGATTTTGCCGCCATCACCGATGAGGATTTCGCCCCCGCCTTCGACACCGCATTGAGCGAGGCACGCGCGAATATTGCCGCGATTGCCGAAAACCCCGACGCGCCCAGCTTTGCCAATACCATCGAGGCGCTGGAGCTGGCTGAGGGCACGCTCGACCGGGTGGCGGGCGTTTTTTACAATCTGTCGGGGGCCGACAGCACCCCCGCGCGCGAGGCGCTGATGCGCGATCTGGCCCCGAAAATGGCCGCTTTCGCCTCTGAGGTCACGATGAACCGGCCGCTTTTTGCGCGGATCGAGGCGCTGTGGCAGGCGCGCGATACACTAGATTTGACGGGCGAACAGGCGCGGGTTTTGGAGCTTTACTACAAGATGTTCGTGCGCTCGGGTGCGGCGCTGACGGGCGCAGAAGCCGCGCGGATGACCGAGATCAAGGCGCGGCTTGCGGTGCTGTCGACGCAGTTTTCGCAAAACCTTTTGGCCGATGAACGCGACTGGTTCCGCCCCTTGGCGGAAGACGAGTTGGAAGGCCTGCCTGAGTTTGTGATTGAGGCGGCAAAAGCGGCGGGGGCAGAACGTGGCCAAGACGGCCCGGTGTTGACATTGTCGCGTTCGCTCATCGTGCCGTTTTTGCAATTTTCGCCGCGCCGGGATCTGCGCGAGTTGGCCTATGAAGCGTGGACGGCGCGTGGGGCGAATGGCGGCGAAACCGACAACCGCGCGATTGCGGCGGAAATTCTGGCCTTGCGCGAAGAACGCGCGAAGCTTTTGGGCTATGACAGCTTCGCGGCCTACAAGCTGGAACCGGAAATGGCCAAGGAGCCTGCGCAGGTGCGCGACTTGTTGATGCGCGTCTGGGGCCCCGCAAAAGCGGCGGCAGAGGCGGATGCGGCCAAGCTCACCGAAATGATGCACGCAGATGGTATCAATGGTGATCTGGAGGCGTGGGACTGGCGCTATTATTCCGAAAAACGCCGCGTGGCCGAGCATGATTTCGATGAAGCCGCATTGAAGCCCTATCTTTCGCTCGATGCAATTCTGGGGGCGGTGTTCGACACGGCCAACCGGCTGTTTAGGTTGGAGTTCAAACCGCTCGACGGGCCGTTTTACCACCCGGATGTGCGCGGTTGGGAGGTGACGCGGGGCGGCAAACATATCGCGGTGTTTTTGGGGGATTACTTCGCGCGTTCGTCCAAACGCTCGGGCGCGTGGTGCTCGGCGATGCGCTCACAATCGAAGCTTGGCGGCGAGGTGCGTCCGATCGTTGTCAATGTGTGCAACTTCGCCAAGGGTGACCCTTGCCTGCTGAGCTATGACGATGCGCGGACGTTGTTCCATGAATTTGGCCACGCGCTGCATCAGATGTTGTCCGATGTGACCTATCAATTCGTCTCGGGCACCTCGGTCGCGCGCGATTTTGTGGAACTGCCCAGCCAGCTTTTGGAACATTGGCTCGAAGTGCCCGAGGTGCTGGAAAAACACGCCCGGCATTGGCAGACGGGCGCGGCGATGCCCGCGGATTTGCGCGAAAAACTGCTGGCTGCGGGCACCTATGATCAGGGCTTCGCCACGGTGGAATTCATCGCCTCAGCTTTGGTGGACCTTGCCTTCCACGAAGGTGCGGCACCGAAAGACCCGATGGCGAAACAGGCCGACGTGCTGGCCGAAATCGGTTTGCCCAAGGCGATCCGCATGCGCCATGCGACCCCGCATTTCGGCCATGTCTTCTCGGGCGACGGCTATTCCTCGGGCTATTACAGCTACATGTGGTCCGAGGTGATGGATGCCGATGCGTTTGCTGCGTTTGAAGAGGCGGGCGGGCCGTTCGACCCAGCCACCGCGCAGCGGCTGGAAGCGTGTATCCTGTCGGTGGGCGGCTCTGTGCCGGCGGATGCGGCTTGGATGGCATTTCGCGGTCAAAAGCCCGGGGTCGAGGCATTGCTCAAGGGGCGTGGCCTGACCGAGGCAGCCTAAAGAAAAAAGCGCCCGCACCGGAGAGCGGGGCGGGCGCAACCGGGCCTTGGGCCCGTAGGTCGAAGCGATAAGCGCTTCGGGGGAGCCTTAAATTCGATTGCAATGGATCAGCCGTCACCACGCGGGGTGAGGGCAAAGACAAGACCGGCGGCCACAGCCATCGCGGCCATCGGATGATCCGACACGAGCTTGGGTAGGGTTTGCAGGGCGGTATCGCTTAGCGCGGCTTGCAAGGCGGCGCTGCGCTGCGCCTCGGCGCGCGCCTTGGCTCGCGCGTCGAGGATCACCGTCACCGCCCAGACAACAAGGGCTGCCACAATCGCAATGCCTGCCAGAACCAGTGCGGCATAGGCCGGGCCGATTACGGGCACGAGCGAGAGCCATAGCGCGGCGGCCAGCGCAATGTAAGCGGTGACCGCAAAGACCACGATCAGCGCGGTGCTGACCGCTGTGCGGCGCGCCTTGGCGACGGGCGGGCCGATCCCGCCCAAAAGCCCCAGAGCGATCTGCGCCAGATCGTTCATGGCGTTACCGCTTCATCAGCAGCGCGGCCAGAAAGCCGACCCCGGCGGCAACGCCAAGCGCGGCCATCGGGTTGGAGCGCACGCGATCTTCGACCGCGCCTTCGGCCTCCACCAGACGTTCGCGGGCCACTTCGGCAGCTTCGGCCGAGCGCGCGGCGATTTCATCGCGCATGTCACGGGCCTGATCGGCCAGTTGCTCTGCACGGGTCGCGCCGTAATCCTTGGCCTCGCGGCTCAGCTTGGCCAATTCAGCGCTCAGCTGTTCGATCTGTTTTTCCAGTTGCGCGACCTCGGCGGGGACCTTGCCGTTCGACTTCGAAAGCGGTTGGGCGCTGGCCATGAAAACCTCCTGTGCGTGGTTGCGTTTCACAGACCAAACGCAGATCTCGCCAAAAGGTTCCGTTCAGCCCTGCCAGACATCCATATGAATGATCACATCGGCCTGCGGATGGGCGTCCAAGATCGCGCGTTTGAGACTGCGCGCAATTGCATGGGCGGCCTCAAGCGATTGGTCGCCATCCAGTTCGATATGCAATTGCACGAAAAGTTTCGCGCCTGCGGTGCGAGTCTTGAGGTCGTGATAGCCGCGCACCCCGGGCCAGATCTCGGCAATCTCGGCGATGCTTTGCACCACGTCCTCTGGGGCGGCGCGGTCCATCAGCGCGTGCCAACTGGCCACAAAGATGCGCGCCGCGCCACGCAGCATGATCGCGGCGGCGATGATGGCAATCACGCTATCGGCGCGGGTCCACCCAAACCGGGCCGAGAGCCACAGTGCCAGCATCGCGCCCAGCGTGGGCAAAAGATCGCCCAGATAATGCAGCATATCGGCGGCCACGACCTTGTTGCCGGTGCGTGCGGCCACCCGACGTTGCCACAGCACCAGCGCGCCGGTCAGCACGGCAGAAAGCGCCATCACCGCGATGCCCGCGCCCTCATCTGCCAAAACTGGCGGGCGCGCGGCGATCAGCCGGTCCACCCCGGCCCAAAGAATCGCCGCGCCCGAGGCGGCGACGAAAACGGCTTGCCCCAGCGAGACCAGATCCTCGACCGAGGTATGCCCAAAGGAATGATCGTCATCGGCGGGGCGGGCGGCATAGATGATTGCAATCAACCCAGCCGCCGAGATCAGAAGATCCATCGCCGAATCGGCCAAAGAGGCGGCAATCGACAGCGCCCCGGTGGCCCAAAGCGCCCAAAGCTTAAGACAAACCAACAGCGTGGCGACACAAACCGAGGCAAGCCCGGCGGACAGGTTCAGCTTTTGCGTGGCGTGACTATGGGGCATCGAGGTCTCTTGGCGGGGCAACGGGCGCTCTGCCTAGCCGATCCGCGCGGCTCAGTCACGGATTTCATCGGGGGTCACCCCCCAGATTTTTTCTTTGGGCACCCAGCCATCGGCATCCTCTGCGGAAATTTCGCACCAAGTGCGGGTGCAATCCCCCAGCCGCGCTAGCGCGCCCATCTCGGCCAGCGCCACCACCGGCGATTGCACCTCGGGACGGGCGTGCAATTCGGTCATATCGTCTTCGACAATCACCATGCGCACCCCCGATAAAAGCGAATAATGGACCCAGCCGCCCGCCCCGTCACGGTCTTCGACGCGCCGCCAATGGCCGTGCTCTGCCGTGATGCGCAGCGGCATGCCAGCATGTTTGAACACCCAATCGATGCGGTGCGACAGCGACGGCCCGCGCCGGGCGTTGCCCTCGTCTCCCTTAAGCGAAACAAATCGCGGCAGCGGCAGGTTGGTGACGGGGCCACGGCGCGGAGAATTGGCCGTGGTGTCGGCTTGGGCCGGGGTAATGGGGTTAGAAACAGCAAGGGCAAAAGCGATGGCAAAGCCTGCGGCGGGGGCAAAACCTGCCCAGTGACTGCGCAGCGCAGCAATGGTTGCGCAAGAAAATTGCGTCGAAAGTCCAAAAAACGTCATTTCTGCTCTCTCCGGGCCTTGTAACTTGCCCCTTTGACGGTCAATTTGCACCCAAGCCGGACCTATTGGAAGAGAGGAGAGCCAACCATGCCCGCACCGCGGCTAAGTGTTGTCGTGACGCGACGGTTGCCCGAAGTCGTCGAGACCCGGATGAAAGAGCTGTTCGATGTCGAACTGCGTGAAACCGATGCGCGGATGAGCCGGGAGGAGCTGGTGGCCGCGATGCATGATGCCGATGTGCTTGTGCCGACGCTGACCGATCATATCGACGCCAATATGCTGGCGCAGGCGGGCGACCGGCTGCGGTTGATTGCCAATTTCGGGGCCGGGGTGGATCATATCGATGTGGCCTCTGCGCGCTCGCGCAATGTGCTGGTGTCCAACACGCCGGGGGTGGTGACCGAAGATACCGCCGATATGGTGATGTCGCTGATCCTTGGCGTGACCCGGCGCGTGCCCGAGGGGCTGGCGCTGATTAATCGTGGCGAATGGCAGGGCTTTTCGCCCACGGCCCTTTTGGGGGGCCGCATCGGCGGGCGCCGGCTGGGCATCATCGGCATGGGGCGGATTGGTCAGGCGGTGGCGCGGCGCGCGGCGGCTTTTGGCATGCAGATCCACTATCACAACCGCCGCCGGTTGCGCCCCGAAACCGAGGCGGACTTGCAAGCGACCTATTGGGAAAGCCTTGATCAGATGGTCGCGCGGATGGATGTGGTCTCGGTCAACTGCCCGCATACGCCCTCGACGTTCCATTTGCTGAATGCGCGGCGGCTCAAGCTGATGAAGCCCTCGGCGGTGATCGTGAACACCTCGCGCGGCGAAGTGATCGATGAAAACGCGCTGACGCGGGCACTGAAGGCCGGGGAGTTGGCGGGTGCCGGGCTTGATGTGTTTGAGCACGGGACCGAGTTTAACCCGGTGCTACGCGAAATGCCCAATGTCGTGCTTTTGCCCCATATGGGCTCGGCCACGCTCGAAGGGCGCATCGAGATGGGCGAGAAAGTGATCTTGAACATCAAGACTTTCGCCGATGGCCACCGACCGCCAGATCTGGTGGTGCCGGGCGTTCTTTGACGCTGTGCCCTAACCGAAAAAACCGGCGGCCCTAGGGGTGCGCCGGTTTTCTTTTGTGCTGTGTCTCGGGGTCACATCCGAACTTGGACGCTGCCGCCTTTGCCTTGCGCGCTCGCCGCCGCCGCAGCGTTGTTGGAATAGCTGTTTTCCGCATTGGCCTCGGCCATGAGCTGTTCCATCTTTTGCGCAAGATTGACGCGAGAATTGGCCTTCGCCTCTGCGTTCGACGCTTCGATACTTTGCTCGGTTATGCTGCGCTGCTGGGCAAGCTGCTCGGTGACATCGGGGCGGCTTTGCGACAGGTCCACCTTGCCCGGCTCGGTCGATTGCGCGATTGACTCGGCAAGTTCCGTGACCGTCGTGCCCGGTTCGCCGCCGGCCTGCTGCTTGCGGATTTGTTCAACCGGGGTCGGATCGCGCTGCTTCATCTCGGCAAGGTTTTCGGCGCTGATCTCTTTGGTCATCGCCAAGGCGCCGGTCTTTTGCGTTTTTGCTTCGGCTGCGGCCCGCACAAGCGTTTCGGCGGCGGCATTCGTCGGCATGGAACGCCCCATCCGCGCGACGTCGGTGGGCGAGGCGCGTTTGCTGGCACTATTTTCAGGGGGTGCCGCGTTTTGCGGGGCGGCCATCGCGGCTGTAGGCGCGGCCCGGCTCGCCATGGCTGCACTGACCGAACTGGCGGCAGCAGCAGAGTTAGAAATTTGTCCATCGAGGCGCATGACAAATCCGATACACAGGTTTTGGCGAAGGTTTCAGGCTATAGATACTGCAAACGGCCCCGCGTTTCACGCCAGAGCTTGCGAATTGGTAAACTGCGGGCCCGAAGCGCGCGGCTGCGTCAGAGCGTCAGGCGGATGCTGTGCCCCTTTTGCGCCTCGTGTCCAACCAAAGCCAAAGAGAAAGTGGAGTAAGCCCCCTGCGTGACGCTCATCCCAGTCATTTGTGACATAAGCGATTCCATCGCATCGCGGCCCCTGTCCGCCTCGACAACACCTGCGGCCGCAGAATCGACCGGATTGGCGGCCGAGGCGATGCTTTCCAAAATCGCTTCGCGGCGGTTTGCATCGACGCGCATTTCAGCAAGGCGGCGGGCATCAGATTCGGTCCCCCCCTGACTGTCTGCATCAAAGAGGCTGCTCAGGTCGATAACCGTATCACCTTGGCTGGCCGTCCCGGCTTCGACAAGCCGCCCGATCAGCGCTTCCAGCACCGATTGTGCATTCGCATTGGTGACACGCGATTGCCCGGTCTCAAGCCCCGCTTGTGCCGCGCCCGCGCCTTGCCCTGCGGTCGTCGTGCTGGCGTTCTGCGCCGATGCGCCGGCCCCGGTGTTCGAAGTGGCGGCGGCCTGTTGCCCCCCGGCCTGCGTGGCGGTTTCGCTGGCGCCGCTTTGCCCCGACAGCATCGATTCGACCGTCAAACCCACTTGGCCCAGACCTTCGGTTTGCGGGGCAGGGGGGGGCGGTTCGGTTGTGGCGGAGGGGGTGCTCTGCGCCGGACTTTGTGTCGAGGCTGAAGACTGCGCGTTCTGGCCTTGGCCAAAGCCCTGCCCGGATAAAATCACCTGCAAAAGTGCGGAAACATAGCCGAGAATGGACATTGCGGGACTCGCTGGGAATTGTGTCAAATTGTTCATACCGCGCCGGGCTCGCCGGTTCACGCCAAAGCTTACGAATTGGTAAACCCATCGCAAACAAGGGGCCGAGCGGTTTCACCGGCGCGAGAGGATGTCGCTTTTCGCCGCCAAATGTCGGGCACGCTTGTCCGAACTGCGGCCAACCTGCCAAAACGGAGCAAAACACCCTTCAGGAGAGTCCGATGAAAACCCATGTCAAAGCTTTGGTCGTCGGCGGCGGTGCCGTCGGCTGCTCGGTTGCCTATCACCTTGCCAAGGCTGGCTGGGAGACGATGCTGGTCGAGCGTGACGAGCTGACCTCGGGCTCCACGTGGCACGCCGCCGGTCTGCTGCCGCTGTTCAACATGAGCTATGCGACCACCCACATCCACAAATACTCGGTCGATTTCTACAAAACGCTGGAAGCGGAAACCGGTCTGAATGCGGGCTTTTCGATCTGCGGCAACCTGCGTATGGCGCAAACGCAAGAGCGTATGGACGAATATATGCTCTATTCGTCGGTCGCCGAAACGGCGGGTGTCTACCACGAATTCCTGACGCCCGCGCAAATGAAAGAGCGTTGGCCACTTCTGAACACCGAAGATCTGCGCGGCGCGCTGTTCCATCCGCAAGATGGCTACATCAACCCCGCCGATGTGACCCAGGCGATGGCCAAGGGGGCGCGTCAACGTGGCGTGGACATTGTCCGCAAGTTGCAGGTGAACGCCTACAAATGGACCGGCTCGGAATGGATCGTCACGCTCGAAAAGATGACCGAGAAGGGCGGCAACCTTGTGGGCTCGGGCGAGATGATCGACGTGCATGCCGAACATGTCGTGACCGCGACGGGCAACCACGCGCAGCGCACCGCGCGGCTTTTGGGCATCAAAATCCCGGCGATCCCGGTAGAGCACCAATTCATCGTCACCGAGCCCGATCCGGCGCTGGTCAAGTGGCGCGCCGAGGGCAACCCCGAACACCCGGTGCTGCGCGATTCGGATTCGAAATGGTATGTGCGCGAAGAGCGCGGCGGCTGGATCTTGGGCCCCTATGAGCGCAACGCGCCCGCGCGGTTCCTGTATGACGTGCCGGAAACCTTCCGCGCTGACCTCTTCCCGCTCGATCTGGAGCGGATCGAAGAAGAATATATGTCGATGATCCACCGTCTGCCGACCTCGGAAACCGTGGGTCTGAAAGACGATTTCAACGGCCCGATCTGCTACACGCCCGATGGCAACCCGCTGGTCGGCCCGGCGCCGGGCCTGCGCAACATGTGGCTGGCCGAAGGCTTCAGCTTCGGCATCACCGCGGCGGGCGGCACCGGCTACTATCTTGCCCAGATGATGGTCGAGGGCGAAGCCGAGATCGACATGGCCAGCCTTGATCCCAAGCGCTACGGCAATTGGATGACCACCGAATATGCGGCGCGCAAAAACGAAGAATGCTACGAGCACGTCTTCATTTTGCACCACCCGGACGAAGAGCGCGAAGCCTGCCGTCCGCTGCGCACCGCGCCCGCCTATGACCGCCAACTCGCGCTGGGCGCGCAAATGGGTCAGGTGAACGGGTGGGAACGCCCCAACTACTACGGTCCGGTCGATGCGCCGGCGGATTTTGACCACAAGTCGCGCAGCTTCCGCCGTGGCGCATGGTGGCAATATGCCAAAGCCGAAGCCGAAGCCCTGCGTGAAACCTGCGGGATCATTGATGCCTCGGCCTTCACCAAGCACCTTGTGCGCGGCCCCGGCGCGACGGCGTTCTTGGATCACTTCACCTGCAACAAGCTGCCGAAAGTGGGGCGCATCAACCTGACCTATGCGCTGACCGATGCGGGCACGGTGCGCACCGAATATACGATCGTGCGGATCGCCGAGGATGAATACTACCTGATCTCGGCAGGGGCTTGGACGGCTTATGATGCCGATTTCCTCAAACAATCGGCCGAGGATTTCATCGCCAATGGTGGCGGCTACATCGACATCCACGATGTGACGACGCAATGGGGCGTTTATGCACTGGCAGGCCCGAATGCGCGCGCGCTGCTCAATGAAATCGTCAAAGACGCGGCGCCCGAAACGGTGCTGAGCAACAAGCGCTTCCCGTGGCTGAGCTACCGCGATATCGAACTGGGCATGTGCCCGGTGCGTGCGGTGCGCGTGGCCTATACCGGCGAATTGGGCTGGGAGCTGCATTTCCCGGTCGAATTTGGCCGCTACCTGTGGGATCTGATCTGGTCGGTCGGTGAAAAGCACGGGCTCAAACCGGTGGGCGCGCGGGCGCAAAACTGGCTGCGTCAGGAAAAATCCTACCGCGCCTTTGGCAACGAATTGGGCCGCGATGCGACGCCGATGGAAGCCGGTCTCGACCGTTTCATCGACTTGGGCAAAGAGTTCCGCGGCAAGCAAGCGATGTTGGACACCGGCATCCGTGCGAAATGCGTCACGCTGCTCATCGATGGGCCGGAAGATTGCGACCCGTGGGGCAAAGAAGCGCTTCTGGTCGATGGCGAAAAGGTCGGGCGTCTGACCTCGGGCGGCTGGTCGGTTGCCTTCGGCAAGCAGATCGGCATGGGCTATGTCCGCCCCGATCTGGCTGAGGTGGGCACCAAGCTAAAAGTGAAGATGCTGCTGCAAGAATGGGATGCGGTTGTGGCCGAGGACAGCCCGCATGACCCGACCAACGCGCGCATCCGCATTGACGGCTAAGCGCAAAAGCCTTCAAGACCAAAGGGGCGGGGGAAACCTCCGCCCCTTATTCTTGGGCGGGTCTCATTGCGCGCGGCCAGACAGCCAATTCTCCCAGCCCGTGCGCGAACCGCCAAAGGCGTTCAGATCCACCGTGCCGCCAATGCCGGGAACCACGCCGGTGCCGGAGTATTGCCAAAAGCTCCAGCGTTCATTGGGGTATTTCTCGGACGGATGGGCCGAGACCGAGCGCAGCCAAAACTCTACCCCCGCCATCCGGCCAAGGTCATTGTCTTCATAGAATTTGGGGTCGGTGTAGACCACCGGCTGGGTGCCGTAATGCGCTTCTAGCGCATTGAGGAAGATGCGCATTTCCGCGCGGACCTTGGCGGCGGGCGGGCGCAACTGGCAACTGGGCGAGGTATGGTTCCATTCGATGTCCAGCACCGGCGGCAAATCGCCCTTGCGCGCGGGCACAGTGCGGATGAACCAATCGGCCTGCTCGATCGCCGGGCGGCAGAAGTAATAGAAATGATAGGCCCCCACCGCGACGCCCGCAGCACGTGCACGCGCGGCATTAGCGCCATAGCCCGGGTCGATGTGATCGCCGCCCTCGGTCGCCTTGAGCCACGCAAATTCCACCCCGGCGGCGCGCGCCTTGGGCCAGTCGATCTTGCCTTGGTAGCGCGCGGCATCGATCCCATGCACCGGATAGCTTGCGGGGGGGCGGCCTTCCCACGGATGGGGCTTGGTATCGCCAAACTGCGCAGGCAAGCCCGGCGCGCGGTAATCGGCGGCGGCCAGCGGTTCGGGGGCCATCAATTCGGTGCGCACCGGGCCGGAGCCGGGGCCACAGCCCCACAAGGCCAAACACACCACGCCCGTTACGGATACCCAACCAAACCGCATTGCCGCCCCTCCCTTGCTGCATTTCTTCAAGGGTGACGCAAAAGCGCCCGGCTGTCACGCGGCTGCCGGGCGCATAGGCGGTTCTCAAGGCGACGTGATCTGCGTTGCGCGATCAGCGACGGGGGCCGAAATCCTCGGGTGTCAGCACCCCATCGCGGTTGGTGTCGCGCATTGCAAACCAGCTATCGGTGCCCTCGACGAATTCGAGCCGCGTCACCTTGGCATCGCGATTGCGATCAAAACGCATCATTTCGTCTTGGGCCGAGGCGAAAAAGCCCGATCCCTGCATGCCCGCCCCCGGGCCCATACCCATCCCTTGTCCGTTCATGCCCTGACCGCGCATGCCCTGACCTTGCATCCCTTGGCCTTGCATCGCTTGCGCTCGCATCCCTTGGCCCTGCATGCCTTGTCCGCGCATGCCTTGCCCTTGTTGCGCCATCATGCCCTGCCCCTTGCCGGGGCCCATGCCACGGCCCTGCGGTTGCATGCCGGGCTGCCCTTGCCCCATCCCGCGGCGCGGCTGCATCTGCTGGCCTTGTGCCATGCCTTGCTGGGCGCGCCTGCCCTGGCCGGGTTGCATCCCGTCAGGGCGTTGGTGGCCCGGGCCCATTCCGGCATCAAGCTGGGCCAGTTTGAAATCATCAATCGCCCTGAGTTCATCGGGCGAGAAGCTACCGTTCTCGTCACTATCGAACATGTAAAAGAGATCGTCGCGATGTTCGCGCGCTTCGGCGCGGGTGACCTTGCCATCGCTATCAAGATCCCACATCTGCATGAATTGCTGACCCGGCACGACAGTCGTGGGCGCCGTTTGCGCCACGGCGGGCAACGAACCGGCCACAAGTGCAAGGGTGGCGGTGAAGGTGAACAGGCGTTTCATCGGACGATCCTTTCGTTCCCAGATTGCCTGAAAAACGCGCAAGCCCGCAACTTCCGTCGCGGGCTTGGCTGGATCATAGTGAAGTGAGGCCGGGGCTCAGCCCTCGGCGGCCAGTTCATCCCAGCATGCCAGCGCATGGGCCGCATACATCATCGCCGGGCCCCCGCCCATTTGGATCGCCACTGCGCAAATATCAGACAGTTCTTCGCGCGTGCCGCCCGCCCGCATCAGCGCCGAAACGTGGAAATTCACGCAAGGCTCACAGCGGATCACAATGCCCATCGCCACGGCCAGCCATTCTTTTTGCTTCTTATCCAGCGTGCCGTTTTCGGTGATCGCCTTTTCCATCGCGCCAAAGCCGCGCATCGCCTCGGGGATCGCCTTGCTCATCACACGCAATTCGGCGCGCTGGTCTTCCATCTTCTGTTTGTAGCTCATGGGAAATCTCCTTTTCGCGCCACAAATATATTCAGAGGTCGGAATGTCAATTGAAACGCGCCGGATCCAGCGCGGACAGAATGGCGCGCTCGGGCACCGGGTCCCGCCCGGCGATCAGATCGGCCACCAATTCGGCAGCCGCAGGCGCACTTTGGAAGCCGTAGCCACCTTGCCCCGCCAGCCAGAAAAAGGCCGGGTCGCGGCTGTCAAAGCCAATCACCGGAGCGCGGTCGGGCGCAAAGGTGCGCAACCCCGCCCAATTCGCCAACAGCCGGGTGACGGGTTCGGTCACCGCCTCTTCATAGCGCGCCAAACCCTCGGCCAGCACCATGTCATCGGCCCATGCATCATGCGGGTCCACCGGGTCTTCTTCGGCCGGGGAGACGATCATCGCGCCCGCATCGGGTTTGCAATACCAATCTTCGGCGCCACCAATCACCATCGGCCAGCGGCTGACATCGTGGTTGCCGGGGGCGGGAATGCGCGCCATCGACCGGCGCAAGGCCTTGAACCCCAAGGGGGGGATGCCCGCCATTTGCGCGACCTCATCGACCCAAGCCCCCGCGGCATTGATCAGCAATTTTGCGGTGTAGGTCTCGCCCGCGGATTCGACCTCCCAGCCGCCCTCAATCCGGGTGATGCGGGTGGCTTTTGCCTTGGTGCGAATCTCGGCCCCCGCCGCGCGCGCTTCGCGGGCATAGCGCTGCACAAGCGCATCGGTATCGATATCCCATGCATGTTCGGCATAGGAGGCAAAAGCAATGGTTTCGGGATTAAGGATCGGGAACAGATCCCGCGCCTCGGTCATCGACAGTTCCACCAGATCGAAATTCTTCAGCGCTTGGCGGAACCGGGTTTCGTGCTCGGGCCCGTCCACGACCATAAAGCCGCGCGGGCTAAGCAGGTCCGACCCGTGGTAAAAATCCCCCGAGGCAAGCGACAGGGCGACCACAGCCGGGTTGCCATAGCGCGGCTCATAAAGTGCGGCGGATCGTGACGAGGCATGATGGGCAAGATGATCCTCGCCCTCAAGCACGGTCAAACGGCCCAGCGGTGCAAGCTGGGCGGCGGCGGAAAGCCCGGCGATACCACCGCCGAGAATGAGGAAATCGTTTTGCATGGGCGCACGCTAGACCTGTGCTGCGGCGAAGAAAAGAGTGATTGAGCGCCGCAGGCAAAGGCGACAGATGTCCGCCTTTTTGCTGGGCGTCTGTTGGCACCGGATCGCGTATTATGCGTTCCTGTAAACGTCAAAGGCGCGCCCGAGGGCGCGCCTTGAAGCGCCGATTAGATCCGGCTCAGTCTTGCAGCGAGCGCACGCCGATTTCGCCTTCGGCGCGGCTTTTCATCGCCGCGACGGCGGCCACCGAGGCGGCTGCGGTGGTGAAATAGGGGATCTTGTCATAAAGCGCGACGGCGCGAATTTCGCGGCTGTCAGAGATCGCCTGATTGCCCTCGGTCGTGTTCAGCACCAGCCCGATGTCGCCGTTCTTCAGCCGGTCGACGATATTCGGGCGGCCTTCATAGACCTTGTTGACGATTTCCGCATCAATCCCGCGTTCTTTCAGCCATGCGCCGGTGCCACGGGTCGCCACGAGGCCAAAACCCATGGTGATCAGATCGCGTGCCGCTTCGGCCAGTTCGTCGGATTTGTCCGCATCCTTGATCGAGATGAAGACGCGGCCGGTTTCGGGCAGATGCGTGCTGGCCCCCATTTGCGCCTTGAGGAAGGCGCGGGGGAAGTTGCGATCCCAGCCCATCACCTCGCCGGTGGAGCGCATTTCCGGTCCCAACAGCGTATCGACCCCCGGGAAGCGCGCAAACGGCAGCACCGCCTCCTTGACCGAGAACCATGGCGTGTTCGGGTCGGCCAGCGTCAGCGGATCGGCAAAGGGCAGCGGCGTTTCCGGTCCAACCCCTTCGGGGTAGGGGGCACGCTCGGGGAAGTTTTCCATCGGTTCGCCCGCCATCAGACGCGCGGCAATCGAGGCAATCGCCGAATCGGTGGCCTTGGCGACGAAAGGCACGGTGCGCGAGGCCCGCGGGTTCACCTCAAGCACATA
Organism: Rhodobacter sp. TJ_12; assembly: GCF_020023995.1. GTDB lineage: Bacteria > Pseudomonadota > Alphaproteobacteria > Rhodobacterales > Rhodobacteraceae > Rhodobacter. The sequence continues at coordinate 65,064 of NZ_NRRD01000011.1, forward strand.
GATCACACCGTCCTTGATGGCGAATTGCACGTTCATCAGGCCCACGACACCCAGCGCGAGCGCCATCTTTTCGGTTTGCACCTTGAGCTCGGCCACCGTCGCCGCATCCAGCGAATAGGGCGGCAGCGAACAGGCGCTGTCGCCCGAGTGCACGCCCGCTTCTTCGATATGTTGCATGATGCCGGCGACATGGACGGTTTTGCCGTCGCAAAGCGCATCCACATCCACCTCGATCGCGCCCGACAAATAGCTGTCGAGCAGCACCGGGCTGTCGCCCGACACGACCACCGCGCTAGAGATGTAGCGCTTGAGGCTTTCGAGATCGCGCACGATTTCCATGGCGCGCCCGCCCAGAACGTAAGACGGGCGAATGACCAGCGGATAGCCCACGCGGCCCGCAATTTCGAACGCTTCAGCGTCGGAGCTTGCGATGCCGTTAATCGGCTGTTTCAGGTCCAGATCGTTGAGCAGTTTTTGGAACCGCTCGCGGTCTTCGGCCAAGTCAATCGCGTCGGGCGTGGTGCCCAGAATCGGGATGCCCTCTGCCTCCAGCGCATTGGCAAGCTTCAAGGGCGTCTGGCCGCCGAACTGCACGATCACCCCGTGCAGGGTGCCGTTTTCTTGCTCCACTCGCAGGATTTCGAGCACATGTTCCAGCGTCAGCGGTTCGAAATAGAGCCGGTCCGAGGTGTCATAGTCGGTCGAGACCGTCTCGGGGTTGCAGTTGATCATGATCGTTTCAAACCCGGCCTTGGTCAGGGCGAAACAGGCATGACAGCAGCAATAGTCAAACTCGATCCCTTGGCCGATCCGGTTCGGGCCACCGCCCAAGATCACCACTTTCGTGCGGTCAGACGGGCGGGCTTCGCATTCCACATCGCCCATCGCCGGGGCTTCATAGGTGGAATACATATAGGGGGTTTGCGCCTCGAATTCGGCGGCGCAAGTGTCGATGCGTTTGAACACCGCCGTCACGCCAAGGTTGCGGCGCGCACGGCGCACTTGCGCTTCGTCGCGGCCCGTCAGCTTGGCCAGGCGCGCATCCGTGAAGCCCATCATCTTGAGCTTGCGCAGCCCGGCTTCATCCAGCGGCAGACCCGCTTTGCGGATCGCGGCTTCGGCCTCGATGATCTCGCGGATACGGGCGAGGAACCACGGGTCAAACGCGGTGGCGGTGACGATTTCCTCATCGCTCAGCCCGTGGCGCATGGCTTGGGCGATGAGCCGCAGCCGGTCCGGCGTTTGTTGCGAAATCGCCTTGATGACCGCCGCCTTGTCGGGAGCGCCATCAATGGTGATTTCGTCGAAGCCCGACAGGCCGGTTTCCATCGAGGCCAGCGCCTTTTGCAGCGATTCGTGGAAGGTCCGGCCAATCGCCATCGCCTCGCCCACGGATTTCATCGCGGTGGTGAGTTCGGGCTTGGAGCCGGGGAATTTCTCAAACGCAAAGCGCGGGATCTTCGTCACGACATAGTCGATGGTCGGCTCGAAGCTGGCGGGCGTGACTTTGGTGATGTCGTTGTCCAGCTCGTCGAGCGTGTAACCCACGGCCAGCTTCGCGGCGATTTTCGCAATCGGGAAGCCGGTGGCCTTCGAGGCGAGCGCAGACGAGCGCGACACGCGCGGGTTCATTTCAATCACGACCATCCGGCCATCGGCGGGGTTGATCGCCCATTGCACGTTCGAGCCGCCGGTTTCCACGCCGATCTCGCGCAAAACGGCGATCGAGCCGTTGCGCATGATTTGGTATTCTTTGTCGGTCAGCGTCAGCGCGGGCGCCACGGTGATGCTGTCGCCGGTGTGCACGCCCATCGGGTCCACGTTTTCGATGGAGCAAACGATAATCGCGTTATCCGCTTTGTCGCGGACGACCTCCATCTCGTATTCTTTCCAGCCCAAGAGGCTTTCGTCGACCAAAATCTGGGCGACCGGCGAGGCATCAAGACCCGACCGGCAGATCGCTTCGTAATCATCGCGGTTATAGGCCACGCCGCCGCCGGTGCCGCCCAGCGTAAAGGCGGGCCGGATGATCGCGGGCAGGCCGATATGCTCCAGCTCCACCAGCGCTTGGCGCACGCCTTCATTGATGTCGTATTTGCCGTTTGCCAGCTTCGGCGCCGAGACGATGGTGGCTTTCGGGTTTTCCAGCCCGATCCGGTCCATCGCTTCGCGGAACAATTTGCGGTCTTCGGCCATTTCAATGGCCTCGCGATTCGCACCGATCAGTTCGACCCCGAATTTCTCAAGCACGCCCATATCGGCAAGCGCGAGCGAGGTGTTGAGGCCGGTCTGCCCGCCCATCGTGGGCAGTAGCGCATCGGGGCGTTCGGTCTCGATGATCTTGGCCACCACTTCGGGGGTGATCGGCTCGATATAGGTTGCGTCGGCCATCTCCGGGTCGGTCATGATCGTGGCCGGGTTGGAGTTGACCAAGATGACCCGATAGCCCTCTTCGCGCAGCGCTTTACAGGCTTGGGCGCCCGAATAGTCAAACTCGCAGGCCTGCCCGATGATGATGGGCCCGGCGCCGATGATGAGGATGGACTTGATGTCGGTTCTCTTCGGCATTGGGGACCTCTTGGTATCTGGCGCGACAAGACGCACCGGCCAAAGGGCAGTGCGCAAATTGATGGGGGTTATAGTCAGGTCGCGGCGCGGCGCAAGCGCCGTTTGGCCTATGCGTTGCTGTTTTCCGGGGCGGGAGGCAAAGCGGCCCATGCGAAGCCAGCGGCAAGGGGCAAGACGCCAAGGCTGGGCAGGAGCCCGGCATAGGGCAAATCGATCCCAGCAAAGCCCATAAAGCGATGCGCGGCCAAAAGCGCGATGGTGCCAATCGTCAGCGCCCATCCCGCCCGGCCAAGGCTGTGCGGCAAGGCAGCGATCAGCGCAAGTGGCACGATATAGTAATAAATCCAGCCAATTGGTCCAAGGAAGGCCAGACAGGTGCAGGCCAGCCCCCATAGCGCGGCGCGGCGCGCGGATGTGGGGGCACGGCGCAATGGCACGGCCAGCGCCAAGAGCAGCCCCAAAAGCGCCAGCTTTTGCGCGCTGGCCCAGGGCGCGGGCTTTGCAAGCACATGCCAGCCGGAGCCTGCGGTGCCAATCTCGGGCGGCAAAGCGGGGATGAACTGCGTTTGATCAAGGCAACAGAGCTTGCCCCACAGCGTATCGAATGCGGCTGTGCTAGTGGACATCAGCGCGGTGTGGTCGATTACGCGCAGCTGCGCCCAAAACTCGGCATGCGCGGGCCAGCCTGCCAGTGCGATAGAGACCAGCCCCAGCGCTCCGGTAACCCCTAGGGCAACCAGCGCGGCGCGGCTTTGCCCGGTAAGCAGCCACAAAAGGGCCAGCGGCAGCGGCGCGAGTTTAAGCGCGATGGCCAGCCCCAGCGCCAGCCCGCCGGGAACCGGGCGCCCCTGCGCCGCGCGGTCAAGCCCGTAAAGCGTGAGGAAGGCGACAAGAATTTGTGGCTGGCCCTGCAACAGTGCCACCGGCACCCCATGCGACAGAATCAGGGCCGCAACTGCCGCGCCAACCCAAAGCCGTGCTTCCGCCGCTGTGGGCGCCCGCGCCAGCGTAAAATGCGCCGCGATCAGCGGCAAAAGGGCCAGCAGCGCGACATGCAGCCCCAAAACGGCGCGCGCAAAGCTGTCAAACCCGATCCAGCCGGTGACGGGGGCCAAGAGATGCGCCCAAAGCGGCGGGTATAAATAGGGGTAAACCGTGCCGGGGCGCCCCAGCTTTGCCGCCGCGTCATACCATGAAAGGGGCGGGCGCATCTCAAAGACCGGGGCCAGCGGCGGATAGATCGCGTCGGGCTGCCCCGCCGCCACCTCTTGCGCGGCCAGCCACAACGCCATCAGGTCGCGCGCGGGCGCCACCGGACCGAGCAAAAGCGCCGCGCCCAAACCCAGCGCGATGGCAAGAAGTAGCGCGCGCCCTCCAAAAGCGGCGGACGGCGATGCGGTTTTTAAGGCGGGCATCACTGGAATGGTCTGGACTTCATACGACATTTGCCCCGCGATAGCGCGCGAATAGGGCTGAAATGGGGCGATTGTTGCACCCCTTGCATCAACGGCTCTGCGCGTCATTGCCGCCCGTATGCCCTCAGGTGCTTGACTTTACCGCGCGGGCGCTGTTGATCGGGCGCGACACAAAGCCCGTCGAAAGGGGAGAATGATGCACGCCTATCGCAGCCATACCTGCGCAGATCTGAGCGCCGCCGATGCCGGCAAAGATGTTCGCCTGTCGGGCTGGGTGCATCGGGTGCGCGACCACGGTGGTGTGCTTTTCATCGATTTGCGCGACCATTACGGCATCACGCAAGTTTTGTGCGATGGCGACAGCCCCGCCTTTGCCGCGCTCGAAAAGGTCCGCGCGGAATGGGTGATCCGCATCGATGGCAGCGTGAAGCTGCGCGACGAAAGCCTGATCAACCCGAAAATCCCCACCGGCGAGATTGAAGTCTATGTCCGCGATGTCGAAGTGCTGGGCGCGGTCGAAGGCGATCTGCCGGTGCAAGTGTTCGGCGAGCCGGAATACCCCGAGGAAACGCGGCTGACCTATCGCTTCCTCGATCTGCGGCGCGAAAGCTTGCATAACAATATGATGCTGCGCTCGAACGTGGTGCGGTCCTTGCGCAATCGCATGTGGGACACGGGCTTTACCGAATACCAAACGCCGATCATCACCGCCTCGTCGCCCGAAGGCGCGCGCGACTTCTTGGTGCCCTCGCGTCTGCATCCGGGTAAGTTCTACGCGCTGCCGCAAGCGCCGCAGCAGTTCAAACAGTTGATTATGGTGGCGGGCTTCGACCGCTACTTCCAGATCGCGCCGTGCTTCCGCGACGAAGACCCGCGCGCCGACCGCAGCCCGACCGACTTCTATCAGCTCGACATCGAAATGAGCTTTGTCGAGCAAGAAGAGGTTTTCGCGGCTGTGCAGCCGGTGATTCAGGGCCTCTTTGAGGAATTCGGCGGCGGCAAGCGGGTGGACCCGGAGTGGCCGCGCATCGCCTATAAAGATGCGATGCTGTGGTATGGTTCGGACAAGCCCGACCTGCGCAACCCGATCAAGATGGCCGATGTCTCGGAACATTTCCGTGGCTCGGGCTTTGGCATCTTTGCCAAACTGCTGGAAAACGAAGGCACCGAAGTGCGTGCCATTCCTGCGCCCACCGGCGGGTCGCGCAAATTCTGCGACCGGATGAATGCCTTTGCGCAACAAAATGGCCTGCCGGGGATGGGCTATATCTTCTGGCGTAAGGGCGAGGCGGGTGCGATGGAAGCCGCTGGCCCGATCGCCAAGGCCCTTGGCCCGGAACGGACCGAAGCCATCCGCGCCCAGCTTGATCTGAACGAAGGCGATGCCGTCTTCTTCTTGGGTGGCAAAGCTGAACAATTCGAAGGTGTGGCGGGCCGCGCGCGCAACGAGATCGGCCGCGAATTGGGCCTGACGGACACCGACAGCTTCCGCTTCGCCTGGGTCGTCGATTTCCCGATGTATGAAAAAGACGACGAGGGGCGGATCGACTTCTCGCATAACCCGTTCTCGATGCCGCAAGGCGGGCTTGACGCGCTGATGGGCGACCCGCTCGAGGTTTTGGCCTATCAATATGACCTTGCTTGTAACGGCTATGAACTGGTTTCGGGCGGCATTCGGAACCACCGCCCCGACATCATGTTCAAAGCCTTTGAACTGGCGGGCTACCCGAAGGAAGAAGTGGAAAAACGCTTCGGCGGGATGGTCAAGGCGTTCCGCTTTGGCGCGCCGCCCCACGGCGGCTGCGCCGCGGGGATCGACCGGATTGTGATGCTTTTGGCCGATACCGCCAACATCCGCGAGGTCATCATGTTCCCGATGAACCAACGCGCCGAAGATCTGATGATGGGCGCCCCGTCGGAGCCCACCAACGAACAGCTGCGCGAATTGCGCCTGCGGGTGCTGCCGAAAGAAGACTGATCCGGGCAGTCAGACACACAAAAGGGCGTCGCGAAACCCGCGGCGCCCTTTTTCTTTGGCGAGACAGTCTTGCCTGAAGCTTAGGCGAAGAAAGCGGTATAAGCGGTGCCGCCGACGGCCACGGTCAGGCTCAGCACACCAAGGCTGAACACGGTCCAATGGGTGGCTTCAATCAGGCGTTCGTTGGCAAGCAGGCGCAGGGCGTGATCTTTCATACTATCCTCGGGCGATCCTCTGGCAGGGGGATGCGCCAAATCTTGCCGCCAATTGCGGCAGGAAAGGGGAAGCAATCGTGCCTTTGCACGGCAATTGCGCGATGGTTTTTGCTGCGCTAACCTTCTTGAAAACGGGAGGAAATCATGGCGGGCAAGCGGTTTGGGGCACCGGTCGTGGGGTGGCAGGCGCCACGGTTTCCCGATGCACAGGTGATCGAGGGGCGATGGTGCCGGTTGGAACGGCTGACAGAGCGCCATGCCGACGCGCTGTTTCGCGCGAATGGCGAAGACGATGCGATTTGGGATTACTTGCCCTATGGGCCGTTCCCGTCCGAAGCTGGTTATATCCGCTGGGTGGCAGAGATGGCGGCCGCGACCGATCCGCTGTTTTACGCGGTGATCTCGCGCGACACGGGCTTGGCGGCGGGGGTGATGTCTTATCTACGGATCACGCCTGATGTGGGGGTGATCGAACTGGGGCATATCAACCTGTCACCGCGGCTGTCGCGCACGACGGCGGCGAGCGAGGCGATGATCTTGATGATCGACTGGGCCTTTCGCGCGGGGTATCGGCGGTTCGAATGGAAATGCGATGCGCTCAACATCCCGTCGCGCCGCGCGGCGCAGCGCTTGGGATTGAGCTACGAGGGCACGTTTCGCCAAGCTAGCATCGTGAAAGGGCGCAACCGCGATACGGCATGGTTTGCCGCCACCGATGGCGATTGGCCCAGCCTGCAAGCCGCCTATGAGGCGTGGCTCGCGCCCACGAATTTCGATGCCGAGGGGCGGCAAAGGGAAAGTCTGTCCGATCTGACGCGGCTGGTGCGCGTAGCGTCAGATCCGGTGTTGGCGCGGCTCTAGGCGTTTAGAACCCGGAGGCGGCCTCAAGTCGGGCTTGCACGATGCCCGAAAGCTTCGTCAGGTCCGAAGAGCTGGGTGTTTCGGCACGGCCCAAAGGTTCGGCGGCGGCCTCAAGCGCTTCGTCATGCGACGAACGTGCGATCCCGGCGAGGAAATGCGCAATATAGTCCAGCGCGGCCCGGTCCGGTTTGGCGGCCAAAACTTCGGCCACATGGGTGAGGTCGTCGCGCAGCGCCAGCGGGTCGGGCGCAACGGTTTCATCCGCGACCACGCGCAGGCCCAAGGGGCGTTCTTCGGGGGGCAGCACGGCCAGCACGGCCTGCTGGAACATCGCAAGGGATTCAAGCGGCTTGGGCATGAACGCATCGGCGCCGGCGGCCAGCGCCTCACCTTCCTTGCCCGGATCACCCGAAAGCCCCAAGACCGCAGGCGCGCTGGGCCCGGATTGCTTGATCTGGCGGATCAGATCGGCCCCCGATCCATCGGGCAGGCCCATATCTACGATCACCACCCCCGGGCGATAGGTCGCCAAGTGGCGATGCGCCGAGCGCAGGCAATCGGCGCGTCGGATGCGCGCGCCGGAGCGCAGGCACAAAAGCCGCACCGCCTCAGAGGCAAATCGGCTATCTTCCACCAACAGGACCGTCAGGCCCAGAAGGGGACGTTCCGCCGAAGCGGGACGGGTTGCGAGAAACTTACTCAGATCGTCAGACATATTGCGTCACCTTGGCGCAGGAATCGCTACACCATTCATTAAGGGCAACTTTGACTAACGAAGGGTTAACGCAAACGGTGAATCGCACGCTTGCATCGCTCAAATCCCCCCCCTATGCCGGTTTTAGCTTTAGGGAGGCCCAAATGATTGGACGTTTGAACCATGTCGCCATTGCCGTGCCCGACCTCGCGGCCGCGGCGGCGCAATATGAAAATACGCTTGGGGCAAAGGTGAACCCGCCGCAAGACGAGCCCGATCACGGCGTGACCGTGGTGTTCATCGAACTGCCGAATACCAAGATCGAACTGCTTTATCCGCTGGGCGAAAACAGCCCGATCCAAGGATTTTTGGATAAGAACCCCTCGGGCGGCATTCACCACATGTGCTATGAGGTCGAAGATATTTTGGCCGCGCGCGACAAGCTGAAAGCCGAAGGCGCGCGCGTTCTGGGCACCGGCGAGCCGAAGATCGGCGCGCATGGCAAGCCTGTGCTGTTTCTGCACCCGAAAGATTTCAACGGTTGCCTGATCGAGCTGGAGCAGGTCTAAGATCCAGCGCTGGCGCGGTTATTCCCGCGCCAGCCGGTGAAACAGGTGGGTGAAGGCGGCTGCCCCCACCACCGGCACCGCAAGGTTCAGAACCGGCACCGTCAGCGGCAGCGCCATCAGCGCACCCGCAAGCCAGACCGTCATCTTGTTTTGTCCATAAAGTGCGGCCACTTCGGGGCGGCTCATCCGGCGCACGGCGGCCATTTGAAAATATTCGCGCCCAAGCAAGTACCCGTTGAGCCCAAAGAACAAAAGCGGGGCCAGCGGACCGACGAAGAAATAGAAAAACAGCGCGACGAAGTTGGCCGCCAGCACCACGCCGAAAAAGCGCAAGCTGTCGCCAAGGCTTTCGGCCAAGCTTAGGCTGCGCACCGGCGGCAGGCCCGGGTAATGGGCGTCTTCCACCACCTCGGCCACCTCATCCAGAAAGAACCCGGTAAAGACCGAGGCGACCGGGACCATCAGGAAGATCGAGGCGATCAGCATCACCCCGATAGAGGCAATCGACAAAGCCGGGTCGATCCAGCCCACCGGGCCGACCCAGGGCAGGGTGATCGTGTCGGGCACAAACCAGCTAATCAGTTCGAACAGGCCAAACCAGACCCCGAACAGAAGCAAGATCGCCAAGCCGATGCCCTTGAGCAAAACCTTCAGCGCGCCGGGACGGGCCAGATCGGCCCATCCGCGCAGGAAAACGTCAAAAATCATGCCTCTACCCATGTGGTGATGGCGTCAATATTGGGGCGGGGGCGTTCGGGCGGCTGATGCGCCTCGGTGCCGATATGGATCAGCCCGGCGACCCATTCGCCGTCTTGCAGCCCAAAGGCCGGGCCGGTGAAGCGCGTGTCCAGCGCGACCCAACCGGTCAGCCACGAGGCCCCCCAGCCCGCCGCTAGGGCGGCGTTGATCAGTTGCATGCCGACGGCGCCGACCGACAGGGTCTGTTCGATTTCCGGCACCTTGTCGGTGGGGCGCGGCACAGCCACCAGCGCGACGCACAGCGGGCTTTGTGCGAATTGGGTCACGCCTTTGTTGGCCTTGTCCTCGGGCAGGTTGTGGGTGGCGGCGAAGACGGCGGCTTCCTCGGCCAGCCGATCCAGCGCGGGCTTTTCCAAAACCACGAAGCGCCAGGGTTCCAGCTTGCCATGATCGGGGGCGCGCGCGGCGATTGTCAAAAGCTCAATCAGCGCGGCCCGATCCGGGGCGGGGGGCGCCAGCATCTTGGGCGGGCGCGATCGGCGCGTGGCCAGAAATGTCAGCGCATCTTCATTGCGTTTGGCGGGGTTGATGGTGCCGGGGGAGAAATCCATTGCAAGCCTCCTGTTGGGGTCGATATCGGGCGCGTCGCGGCCAATTGCAAGCGGTTGGGCGGTTTCGTTCCGGGCGGTGGCGCGCTATGCAAAGGGCATGACTGACCTCCGCCATCGTGCCACGCCGGGCGCGGAAATCGCGCTGCGGGTGACCCCCAAAGCCTCGCGCAACCAGATTGTTGCGGGCGAGGAGGGCTTGCGCGCCTATGTGACCGTGGTGCCCGAGAATGGCAAAGCCAATGCGGCGGTGGTGAAGCTTTTGGCCAAAAGCTTGGGCGTGGCGAAAAGCCGGTTGACGCTGATCCGGGGGGAAACGGCCCGCGACAAGGTGTTTCGCCTCGATTAAGGCGCTGCCCCGGTGCATTCCGGGAAATCTCTGGCGTTTTTGCCGCAGGGCCTTCACAAAGGGAAGGGGGCGTCCCATTTTGTAAATGTGATTAACATTGGAGGGCCGGATGAGCGGGCTGGACGCGCAGATCGCACAAAGCAAGCAGCAGGTCGCGCAAGCGCAGGCAAAGATTTCCGCAGTCACCGCGCAGATATCGCAAGCGCGCACCGAACCGGGGCAGGCGCTGGATATCGAAACCGCAACTTTGGCCGATGTGCAGGCCCATACCGATGCGATGAATGCCAATATCGCCGAGCTGATTATGGGGCTTGACGATGTCACCTCTGGCTTTTCCAAGGAATTCGATGGGTTACGCTCGCGCTCCGGTCTTGAAAGCTTGGTGGGCCTTTTCTCCAAGACCAAGGCGGAATCGATGCGGGCCGAACGGCTGCGCGCCGCCTCTATCGATGCTAAGCTGCAAGATCTGATCGCGAAATCCGATGTGATCGTGACCTTGCTTGAGGGGCAGTTGGCCATTCTCAACGAGCAAAAAGGCAAGGTCGAGACAAATCTGAAGCTGACCTTGGATGAGCGCGAAGCCACCGTGGGCGAGTTGGAACAGACCCGCGCCGAGATCCTTGCGCTGGATCCCAAGATCATCGAGTTGGAAAACAAGATCGCGGTGGAACAAGATGCCGCCGCGCGCACCCGGCTTGAAACGGAACTGGCCGATTTGAACCTGCGTTACAACACGCTGGTCCAAGACGAACAGGTGCGGCTGGCCAAAAGCCAGACACTTGAACGCTATATCGAACAGGGCAAGACTTGGGTCGACAGCCTGACCAATCAGGCGGCCACCCAGATGGTGCTGATCAACAAGCTGATGACCGATACCAAGCAGCGCGTGGTGCTATATGATGCGCTGACGAAATCGCTGAAAACCGCGCAGCAGCAGGATGTTGCCCACCGCATCAATGAAATCGGCGTGAAAACCGACCAAGAGGCGCAGGCGGCGATGGCGGGGATTGGTGCAGCCACCAACCGGCGCATGGCCGAGATGCTGGAAGCCCATGGCGATCAGATGATTTTCGCGCGCAAAGTGCTGGAAGACAAGGCAAAGGCGGATGAGCGTTTCGCGCGCCGCTTTGCGGCCATTGTCGAGAAGCACGACAAGAACCTGTATGGGGGCTAAGTGGTCGAGACGGATCTGACCCGCGATCACAGGGCGCTGGAAGACGAGGCGGCCGCGCGGCGCTATTTCGTGAAATTCGAGCGGATCACCACGATCTTGCAAGGCGTGGTGCGCGAGATGGAGGCCGGAGGCGGCTTTGCGCCATCGGAAAGTGCGATCCTTGTCGATTATGCACAGGCGCTATCGGCCAGCTTTCGGGCGCTGTCGCTCAAATATCGGGTGTCGGCGCGGCTTGCGGGGCTGGCCAACCGGCATTTGACGATTGATCTGCATGAAAGCGGCTTTCCGGTCTTTCAAGAAATCCTGACCATGGCCAATGACGCCGCGCAGGCACAAAGCCAGCTTGCGCGGATGGACAGTGTCGCCACGCTGAAAGAACAGATGATCAGCCGGATCGTGTCCAAGCGCGAGGTGCCGACCGATCTGCAATATGCGCTGAGCCAACGGCTTTATCTGGAGGCGTTGGGAGAGGGCGGCCTGTTTTGGACACAGATGCCGGTCGAGATCGACACTTTGGGCGATGTCGGTGGGCGGGCCCGGCTGCGGCTGCATTGGGCGGTTTATGACAGCCAGATGAACCTGCCGGTGATCTATGTGCTGGAACTGGAAGACAGCGGCCGCACGCCTCTGGCGCGCGATGCAGGGCGGCGCGCGCGGCTGGAAACGCATCTTTTGGCGCAGGCAATCACCGATCTGAAACTGGTCACTATTGCCAAGGGGCTGGATGAAGATTTCGCCGATCTGCACCCCAAGCGGCTTTTGCGCATTCATCTGGGGCCGATGTATTCGCATGCCTATACCTTGCAGATCGGGCCGATCCGCCGGGTGTTGGAAATGGCCAATGCCCCCGAAGGGGACGATTGGGCGCTGGCGTGGACGGTCGAGGAACTGGAAAGCGCACGGGCCGAAATTGAAAAGGGCTGGTTTTCGCGCAGCGAGCGCGAGGTGTTCCAGCTTGACCCGCTGTCGGGCGTAGGGGCCGAGCGTGGGGCCACAAGAATGCGGCGTGCTTTGATCTTACCGCAGCGGCCCTATCAAGCCTTGGCCGAATTGAACCCGCCCGGGTTTGCCGATGTGCGTAAATTCGTGGTGGGCGTGGGCGATCAGGTGGTGGTGACCGAATGAGCGGCGATGGGGAAGGGCAAACGCCATGAGCGGGCAACGCGACGAAATGGAACTGCGCGAAGCGGCGATCCGCGCGCATTACCCGACCGCCGAGGCGATGCTGGAGGGGTTTGACCATGTGCCCCGTCTGGCCAAGGCGCGTGCGCCTGTGGGGCAGGAACTGGGGCAGGAACGCTCGGCGGGCGTGGTGACCGGCCTGCGCCGGTTTCGCTCGACCACGCCGGGGCTGGTGACCCGCTCGACCGCGCGTGCCGAAGGTGTGCGGCTTTTGGACCGGATCGCCGAGGCCACAGGCGATGCGCTGCCCACCCCCGCCGCCGCGACCGTGGTGCAAGACCTGCGCCGCGCCTTGGCGATCGCGCTGGCCATCGGTGAAAGCTTTGCCACGGTGACCGGGCTTCAGGAGTTGAAGAAAGCCAATCTGGAAGGTCGCCTGCCGCAGCCGCGCCGGGCGGAGTTTTCTGAACTTCTGGCGGCAGAAAGCTTCGCGGTTCTGGCGACCTTTGCCAATGCGCTGTCCTTTCTTTTGGCCGATCAGGCGGGGGAAGAAGTGGTCGAGATCGGCGCGCTGGAAGAAGTGTTGAGCGACAATCCGATTTTGGCGTTGCATGGCGCGCTATGGGAGTTGGACCAAGACATTGCCACCCATGCCACCGACGGCGGCAAGCTGATCGCCACCGTTTTGGCCTTTGCCGAAGAGCTTTCGGCCAAAGCGGCGGCGCGCGGCGCCGCAGCCCCGCGGATCGCGGCGTTCACCGGGGCGAATTGGCGGGTCGCGGCCGATGATCTGCCGATTTCCGGTTTCGCGCCGCCGCGCAAGGCGCGCAGCGCCACGCTGGTGATGCAATTCAAGCGCCCCGAAGAGGTCGTGGGCAACCATATCGCGAAATATCAGGCGATGCGGCTGGCCAAAATGCTGATGGCCTATGATTTTGAGCGCAAGCTGAACCCTTTTGCCGAATTGGGCGGGTTTATCTTTACCTTCATGGGGGATGGGGCGCCGGGCACGGGCAAGACCACGCTTATTCAGATGATGGCGGGGCTTTTGAACGATTATTGCAAGGTCGCGGGTTATCCGTTCCGCTATCGCAATTTCGGCATCGACAATATCGACAGCTATCAGGGCAAATCCGGGCAAAATGCCAAGGCGTTCATTTCGGAAATCATGGACCCGACGGTTATCGGCTTTGGCACGGTTGATGACATCGACCAAATCGCGGGCAAACGGGGGGGCCGGCAATCTTCGGCGGGCCAGCAAGAGGTGACCGCCGTGCTGATGGAGGCTTTTGCCGGGGCCAATACCGTGGTGCGCGGCAATTGCACCTTTGGGATGTTTTCAAACTTCCCCGAAAATGTCGATGATGCTTTGCGCCAGCGCGCGGGGGCGCGGTTCTTGGTCGATGGTCCGCAAACGCGCGCCGATTACATCGATATTCTGACGCTGCTTTTGGGAAACAAACACACGATCCCGCTGGGCGATCACGACCTTTATGCTGCGCAGGAAATTCAGCGCGCCGTGGCCGAAAGTTTTGCGCGCCACAACCGCCCCGCAGAACCGGGGCTGCAAAGCGTGTTCGCACAGGTGAGCGAGAAACTGGGCCCCCTTGATACGCTGGAAAAACTGGGCGCTTACCTCAAGGCGATCCAAGAGGCCGATCCGCGCTTTACCGGTCGGGCGATCAAGAACATCACCGATGCGGTCAAAGTGCGGGCGATGGATTTTGAACTGCCCGACGAGTGGATGGAAACCCCCGATCTTTTCCTGTTCCAGCCCTATGAGCGCAAGGCCGAGATGATTGCCGAATTGCGCCGCCCGATCACCGCCGAGATGGTGGTGCAAGAAATCAACCGCTACGCTGATAGCGAATTCCGCTATGCCGACAAATCCGACGAGATGGCCATCGACACGATGGTCCGCGATATGAAGCGCGCCGATGCGGCCAAGCGGCGCTATCTGGAGGAAAAACAATGACGATGTTCGCACTCTATTTTGGCCTTGTGGCGCTGTTGGTTGCGTTCTTCCTGTCCCGCGCGGGTTGGGTGAAAATGCTGGCCTTGGTGCCCTTTGGTGCGCTGGTGCCTGCCTATTTTGGCACCGGCACAATGTGTGGGGCGGATTTCGTGATCCGGCTGACCGTCACCGATAGCTGCACCGTGCCGGGCGAGCCTTACCGGATCTTTGCCGCCTATTTTGTGTTCGGCATCATCGCCGTTTTGGGGGCCAGCGTGATCGTCAAGACGGGCCGCGTGATCTTGGCCAAATTGTGGGGCTAGGCCGATGAAACGGCTGATCGACAAGGGGCTGATGTTCGGCAACCTGATCCGGGTCGATAGCCCTGCCCTTGTCGAACGCTATAACCGCGCGTTGCACAAGCTGGCGGGAAAGACCACGGCGCTTGACGCCTTTCACATCGACATTTCGGGCTATAGCCCCGAGGTTGGCGATGAATTGGGCGATACCCGCTATCTCAACCCCAATGGGGTCAATCGCCAGTTCATCCTGCTGAGCCCCGAGCAGAAAACTGCGCCGCTGCTGGAGGCGACCTTTTCCACCGAACGCGCGATCTTGCGTGCGTTCATCGAAGCGAATGCGGCGCAGCTTTTTTCGCTGACCGCGCGCGATGCGGTTTTGGGCGAGTTGGAAGATACGGTCTATAGCCTCGATACGCCCGCGCAGCTTTTGGGGCTGCGCTATTTCACCGTTGCGGCGGATACGACCGGCAATCATGTGGCCGAGGCCGAAAAGTTGGCGGGCCTGATCACCCGGTTTCGCACCGATCCCGATGGCTGGTATGACGATGCGCTGATCGCCCAGATGATCGCCTTGGCCGGCAAGACCGGCGATGTCACGCGCCATCCGGTGAAGCTGGACAAGACCCAGTTCGACGCGCCCGATTTCTGGACTGCGCATTTCGGCGGGGTCTATATGTTTCGAACGCCGCGCTACAAGGCGGTGATCGGCATGGGGGAAGAGCTTAGCGGGCTCCCCCATGACATGATCGGTGCGCAGGAGCGCAATGCGATCGCGCAGTTTTTGGACCGCAATGGCCTTGTCGAACCCATCGTGCAGGCGCGCGGCGCGAATGCGGGCGCGATTTTGCGCCAGAAGATGGATTTTATTCTGGTCTCTGCCGCGGCCGAATGGGGCTTGCCCATCGGGGCCGGGGATCGCCGGGCCTTGCGTGGGGTGGCGGGGCAATTGGGCAGCGCGCTTCCGACCGAGTTCGAGGCGCTGGCAGCCCTTTTGCGCTGGGTCGAGGCGGGGGCGCCGTGGCCCGAGATCGACAGCGCGCATCCTGCCTATTTTTACACGCTGCGGGCGCGCCCCGGCCCGTTGCGCGATCTGGTGAACCGGCTTTTGGCCGAGCTGAGCCCGCTGGATGTGCGGCAATTGTTCATCTGTCACAAAGAACTATTCTATCGGCTTTATGCGGGCTGGCCCGAGGCGAAAAAGGCTTGGGTGGCAGAATTCCTTGAAAGGGAGTATCAGATCGACAAAGCCGGTGCGCGCAAACGGCTGTTCGGGCCGGAGCCGGGCATGCAAGAGGCGAGCGAGCCAGAGGCGACAGCGGAGGCTGCCCCTCAGTCTGACCGAGCGTCTGCACCGCCGCGCGAGGGGCCCTGGGGCAGTGCGCGCCGCACGCCGCCGCCGCTGCCACACCGCGACCCGATTGATCTTGTCGGACCTTGGGGAGCCGTGTTGAGGGGGCGGAGATGATCGGATTTTCAAGACTACTGCTGATTGAAGCGGCATTGGCCTTTGTGACCTATTGGGCGCTTCGTCTTTACATCACCTCACGCAAGCGCGAAGCACTGGAAAACGCTTGGGACCGGGGCGAAGCGGGTGGGGCAATGGAACGCGAACCCTTTATCGACGTTGAGATGAAGGCGTTTGAACAAAGTTGGCTGCGGCGAAGCCTGTGGCTCGTCGTGTTGGTGCCCTATCTCGTGGTGGGTGCGCTGATCTATTTCGTGAACTGAGAGGCTGCAATGACATATGTGAAATGGACTTTCTGGCTGCTGGTGACGGCGTTCGTCGGCGCCTTCCTGCACTACACGCTGCCGCAGCACGATGTGGTGCGGGTGGTGAACACCTACCAAGAACGGCAGGATCTGGGCGACTGGACTCGGATCTTCTGGTCCAGCCCCGAAGACCAATCCGATGGGTTGGCCAACCGGGATGTGCAATTCATCTCGACGGTGACGGTCGAGGGCAAGCCGGTGGTGTTTCGCAACGAAGACACCGGCTGGGGCTGGCCGCCCTATTTCAAATTCGACACCGCCAACCTGCAAACCGAGGCGGATGACCTGAAATCGAGCCCAGAAAACCCGAAATGGGCGGTCGTGACCCATTACGGTTGGCGTAGTGAGATCCTGTCGATCTTCCCCAATGCCGTGGCGATCAAAGCCGTGGACAGCAAGGAAACGACGGTGATCCCGTGGTTCAATATCATCTTCCTGACGCTGTTCATCATGCTGGTGCTGACGATCCGGGCGCTTTGGATTCAATTCCGCCGCCGCTCGATCGATCCGGTGCTGGAAGATATGGCCGATACGATCGAAGATGTGACCGACCGGTTCTAAGACCACCTGTCCAAGTGACTGACGCCGCGCCCCCCTTGGGGCGCGGTTTTTCATGCGCCGTAGGGCAACCAGATGGTTTTGCTTTGGCTGGCGCGGGCCAGTGTCTCGGCCAAGGGCTGGGCGGACCAATCGCGTTCTGTCGGGCACCATGTGGCTTTCAGATTGCCCGCGCTTTGGCGTTCCACCACCGCCGCGCCCTCTGCACTGCCCGCGTACCAAAGCGCGGCCACCCCGTCATGGCGGGCAAGCGTTTGAACCCAAGTGTCGCGCGGACCGTTGACGAGGGTAAGCACGCCGTGTGGTAG
This sequence comes from Rhodobacter sp. TJ_12, assembly GCF_020023995.1. Classification (GTDB taxonomy): domain Bacteria; phylum Pseudomonadota; class Alphaproteobacteria; order Rhodobacterales; family Rhodobacteraceae; genus Rhodobacter. Next base: position 82,208 of record NZ_NRRD01000011.1, read on the forward strand.
CCCCGCTTTGGTGAGCATCTGCGCCAGATCCGGCAGGATCTGTGCCAACGAAGGGGCCGGGATCGCCACCACCCGATTGCCCGTCGCCAGCGCAGGCAGCACCAGCGCGACAAAACCCAAAAGCGGCTGCGTCACCGGGCAGGCGACGCCCAACACCCCCCACGGTACGCTTTGGGCAAGGGCCAAGGTTTTGGGGGCGGCGCGAAGCACCCGATCTGCCCCCGTTCCCGCATGGGCAGCGCAGCGATAGGCCAAGCGGATCGCCTCTGCCGCCTCTTGCGGGTCATGGCCAAGGCTTCGCAAGCGCTCAGCGATCTGCGCTTTCTGCAGTGAAATCTCTGCGCCAAAGGCGTGCAAGACCTGCGCCCGGTCAGCGCCGGTCTTCTGGCCCCAGCCGGCTGCTTTTTCCGCCTGTGCCACCGCCTTGGCGACATCCCCTTCCCCCAGAACACTTTCTGGAATCATTGCGGCAGGGGGCTCTGGCAGGGCAGGCACAGCGCTTGGGGCGAGATAGGCCGCAAGCCCCGACTGAGCGACACCGCTTTCGCGCATGCCGCCTTGCGGTGCGCCGGGGGCGCTCAATTCGCTACTGTTGATCCAAACCGTGCCGGTTTCGATCTGCGCCGCAATATCGGTTGCAAGCGTGATATTTTCGGACCAGACCGCCGCAGCGCGCCCGAAACGGCTGTTATTGGCAAGCTCCACCGCCTCGGCTGGGGTGCGGAAGCTGGTGAGCGTCGCAGTCGGCCCCAAGGTTTCTGCATCAAAACACGGGTTGGCGGGGAAGACCTGAAGGAGCAAGCTGGGGAGACAAAAATGCCCGTTTGCCGGCAGGTGGACGCTCAAGCTTGGCTGTACCAACTGCGCCCCGGCTTCGACGCCTTGCGCGATACGGGCGCGGATTTCCGCCAAGTGCGAGGGCGGCACGGTGATCCCAAGATCGGTGCCCTTGTCGAGCGGGTCGCCCATACGCAGCGTTTCGAACCGCCGGGTGAGTTTTTGTGTAAACCGCTCAAGTACCGCCTCGGCGACCAAAACCCGGGGGCTGCTTTCCAGCGCGCTCACCACGCCTTCGACCGCAGCATCCAGGTCTGCATCGGCAAAAACCAGATGGGGCGGCCTGCCACCGAGTTCCAAAGCCAAGGCTTTGCCGGACCCCGCCGTAGCAATGCGCAAGGCGCGGCCCGTCTCGGTTGGGCCGGTGAAGGACAGCAGATCGATCTCGGCCCCGGCAAGGACCTGATCCAGTTCTGCCCCGCCGGTGATCACATTGATCACCCCGGCAGGCAGACCCGCCTCGGCGCAAATCGCTGCAAAGGCCAGCACGGTCAGTGGGGCTTCTGCGGAGGGTTTCAAAACGACCGTGTTGCCTGCGGCAAGCGCTGGGGCCACTTTGGCGGCCAAGGTCACAAAGGCGCGCGGCGCGGGCAAGATGATCCCCACAACGCCATGCGGGGCGCGTCCGGGGAAGGTCTCGTCCAGAAGGTCGGCGCGATGGGCAAAATAGGGGAATTGCGCAATCGCCTCCGGCATGTCGGTCGCGGTTGTGGTGTGGATCGCGCGCCCGCTCTCCAGCGTCGCAAGTTGGGCAAGCAGCTCTTGCCGTTTGCGCAAAAGGGCGGCGAGCTTGGTAAGATGCTCGGCGCGCTCATGCGGAGGGAGGGCGGCCCAACCGGGGGCTGCCGCACGGGCGGCGGCGACCGCGCGCGTTACGTCATCGGCGCTGCCTTGGGCCACCTGTGCAAGCTCTTTCCCGGTTGCGGGATTTAACAGAGGTTCGACATTCGTCGCTTTGCTGAAAGCACCCCCCATAAAATGGCCCAAGGGGCTATGCGCCTGAAGCCAGTCTTGGGCGGGCCGATTACTTACGGGGGCGGCGCCATAGTCCATCATCTCAAGGATCTCGGTCACGGAAGGCATCTTTCCCTCAGGCAATGGCGTGGCGGTGGCTGGCGGCAAGGCGCCCGGTGACATGCTGGCTTAGCGCCAATTCGATATTGCCCAGCATCGACGAGGCCCCAAGCCGGAACAAGTCCGGCTGAAGCCAATCATTGCCGAGCTCTTCCTTCATCAAGATCTGCCAATCCAGCGCATCTTGCGCGGTTTTCATGCCGCCTGCGGGTTTGAAGCCCACGCGCGCCCCCGTGCGGTCGCCATAGTCGCGCAGCGCCCGCACCATGGTGAGCGAAACGGGCAGGGTGGCATTTACCCCCTCTTTCCCGGTTGAGGTCTTGATGAAATCAGCCCCCGCCTGCATCGCCACCATCGCGGCTTTATAGACATTCGTCAGCGTCTGCAGATCGCCCGTCGCCAAGATCGCTTTCATATGCGCGTCGCCGCAAGCTTCGCGCATCGCGGCGATTTCATCGTAAAGCGCCGCCCAGTCACCGCGCAAAACATGGGCACGGGTGATCACAATGTCGATCTCGGCAGCACCTTCCGCAACTGCGTAGTGAATTTCCTGTAGCCTTAAGGCTAGGGGTGTTAGCCCTGTGGGGAAGCTGGTTGCCACCGAAGCGACAGGAATGCCTGACCCATCGAGCGCGCGCACAGCCGAACGAACCATGTTAGGGTAAACACAGACGGCGCCGGTCGTCAGATGGTCGAGCCCCAGCGCGGAAAGGATAGGCTCTGCGATCGGACGGCGGGCCTTGGCGCAAAGCCGCGCAACCCGTGCCTCGGTGTCGTCGCCTGCAAGGGTGGTCAGGTCCATGCACCGGATCGCATTGACGAGCCAAGCGGCCTGCCATGTCCCTTTAAGGGGCCGGTTGGCGGTTAGCTTTGTGGCACGTGCTTCGGCTGCAGGCGTGTTCACGGCCACGTCCTCGAACCACGAGGGGGTAAGGGCGGTGCCGGGGTTACGAGTTTGGGGGTGCGTCATGGCCAGCCTGTGCTTGTGTGCGGGCAGGCTAGCCGTTGCGGCAGGGGGCTTCAACGGGTTCACGCTCGGCAAAGGCTTGCCGAGCCCCCGATCGCGGTTTCGAAAGTTGGGGAAAACTGCGCCAAAGGCATTGCGGCGAGGCCGAAAGTGCGCTTGGTGGGATCGTTCGAGGTGACGATGACCGTAATGTCTTTGCGAATCGAGGAAAGGGTGGCCTTTGCCATCGAGCGCTTGATGCGCAGCGATGACGCGTGGCGTGGTCTCGTGCGGGAAATGGTTGACCGCTGGCCTGATGAGGCGCCGCTTGAACTAGGGTTCGCGCTGGTTTCGGCCGCCTCTGCGATTGAAAGCTCTTTCACCAAATCCAGCCCGGTGCGTGATGCGGCGATGCAGGGCTATCGGCTTGCGGCGCTTATCTCGATGGATGTCTATGCGATGCAATTGCTCGACATGAAATGCGACAAGGCCCAAGACCTGATCGCCTATTGGGACATTGATCCCTTCTTTGCCCGCCTTTAAGGGCCAATCGATCTGATTAAAACGGCAAGCACACTTTGGCTTTGCGCAATCGACTGGCGGGAGTGGCGTTCGCGGCCATGCGGGGGTGTGCCATGAAAAAGGCCCCGCTTGCGGGGCCTTTGAGCGCAAACCTTCGGCAGGCGTTTAGGCGTTGGCTGCGCGGATCTGATCCGCACGGCTTTTGTCATATTCGATGCCCTTATCCTCGAACAGCTTGTCCAGTTCGCCCGACAGGGTCATTTCCGTGACAATATCGCAGCCGCCGACGAATTCGCCCTTCACGTAAAGCTGCGGGATTGTCGGCCAGTCAGAGAAATCTTTGATTCCTTGGCGCACATCGGCATCGGCCAGAACGTTCACGTCCTTATAGGCCACACCAAGATAGTTCAGCACCCCGGCCACGCGGCTCGAAAACCCGCATTGCGGCATCTCGCGGGTGCCTTTCATGTAAAGCACGACATCATTGCTTTCGATGTCGGCTTTGATCTGGTCGATTGCGGTCATGGGATCGTTCCTTTTATCGAAGGCCGCAAAGGCCAAAGAGGCCGAAGCGGAAAGCGTGGGCGTGATGCCTAACGCGGTTCTGGCCCGGTTCGGACGCCGCGCAACACCACGCCAAGGGCGGTCAGTCGGGCGCCTTGGTGGTCAAGGCCAGCGCGTGCAACGGCGCATCGGGGCCATCCATCGCGCCTTTGAGCGCGGCGAAGACGGCACGTTGTTGCTGCACCCGGTTCATCCCCTTGAAAGAGGCATCGATCACCTCGGCCCCCCAGTGATTTCCATCGCCAGCAAGGTCGGTGATGGTGATCTTGGCATCGGGGAACCCGGCGCGGATCAGGGCTTCGATGTCGGTCGCTTCCATCGGCATGAGGCACTCCTTGTTATGGGGTCAATCTAGGCGGCAGCGGGGTCTGCGGCAAGGGGTCACGGGACCACGATCCTGTGCGGTTTGGGCCAAGGCGCAAGCTCCGTGCCGTGCGGTGTGGCCAAGGGTCAGGCCAGCGCGGGGGTCAACCAGTTGATCCGCTCGGCGGTGGCCAGATCCAGCAGGTCATCGGCATAGATATCATCGAAACGGGCCTGTTCTTCGGCGCTCCAAGGCTGGAATTTGGGATAGCCGCCCTCGACCGGCGCGGCCTTGCGCGCGCGACGCAGCACCAGTTTGTGATCGCGGTTTGGATCGGCCAGCATCTTGGCATGCAGAAAATCGGCGGCGCGTTGGCTTAGCCCCGGACGCAGTTGCATTTCATAGGGGGTGACAGTGGCGCCAAAGCCGCGCAGCCCGGTCGCCCAATCGATGATCTGGGGCAGCACGGCGGGATAGTCTTCATAGGTCCAGATCGTTACCGTATCGGTGGCTTTTTGCATCCGATTGGCGAGCCACCGCCAGCGCGGCATATCGGGCGGCGTGCCTGCGACAAAGCTGCGAAACGGCTGCCATGGTCCAAAAGCCAGTTGTTCGCTCCAGCAAGACACCAAAAACCGTGCCGGATTGCGGATCGCCATGCCGACCCGGACCTCGGCCCCGGCAAAGGCCGCCAGCGCATCGCGGAGCCGCCGCGTGGCAAAGGGGTAGATCAGGCCCCCCTTGCCCAAAAGCATATTGCGCCCGGTGTTGCCAAGGATGTTTTCTTCCATGATCACCACATGGCGCGCGCCGGGGCAGAGGTGATCAAGCGTCGCGCGCGCCAAGGCCATCACCTCGGCGGGGCTGCGATTGTCCGGCAGGATCGCGGGGCGCAAATGGGCGCGTACTTCTTGCGGGCCGATCACGCCCACGCCTTCGGCGGCCAGACGTTCGCGCGCCGCAAGGATCGTGGCTTGCAGATGTGTCGAGGCTGTCTTGTGGGCGCCGGCTAGCAGCGCGATTGAAGGCAGCCGCGCCACGCCCGCCCCCGTCAACCTTCGACGGCCGCCGCAAAGGCGGTGCGATAGAGATGCGACAGATCGGCCATCGGGGCACGGTCGGTGCCAAAGATCACCTCGGCCCCGCCAAAGACGCCGACGCGTTCCAGCGCCACCCCCGCCGCTTCGGCGGCGGCTTCCAACGCCTCGGCCCCGGCTTCGTCACAGGCCACAAGGTAACGCCCTTGATCTTCGCCATAAAGCCGGGGGATCGCAGCTTCATCAAGCTGCACGCCAATGCCTGCGCCCTCGGCCATTTCAAAGGCGGCCAGCGCCAGCCCGCCATCGGCCAGATCGCTGGCTGCTTTCAGCAGTTTGCCATTGGCACGGATGAATTCGCCATGTTTGCGTTCTGCTGCCAGATCGACCGGCGGGGCATCGCCCTCTTCGATCCCAAAGGCTTCGGCGGCCAGCGCCGATTGACCCAGATGGCCCTGCGTGGTGCCGATCAACAGCGCGATATCGCCGTCTTCGGGCAGCCCGCCGATCAGATCATCAAGCGATTTCAAAAGCCCCACCGCGCCAATCGTCGGGGTGGGCAGAATGCCCGAGCCATCGGTTTCATTATAAAGCGAGACGTTGCCCGAGACGATCGGGAAATCGAGCACTTTGCAAGCTTCGCTGATGCCTTTGATCGCGCCCACGAATTGGCCCATGATTTCGGGCTTTTCCGGGTTGCCGAAGTTCATGTTGTCGGTGGTCGCCAGCGGCAGCGCGCCCACGGCGCACAGGTTGCGATAAGCTTCGGCCACCGCCTGCTTACCGCCTTCAACCGGGTTGGCCTTCACATAGCGCGGCGTCACATCCGAGGTGAACGCCACCGCCTTGTTGGTGCCATGCACCCGCACGACCCCAGCGCCCAGACCGGGGCGGCGCACGGTATCGGCCATCACTTGGGTGTCATATTGTTCGAACACCCAGTTCTTCGCCGCATAGTTGGGCGAGCCGATCAGCGCCTTGAGTGCCGCAAGCGGAGTGATTTCGGGCAGGCTTTCAAGCGGCTGCGCCGCCGGGGTCGGCACCCAGGGGCGGTCATATTCGGGCGCGGCAGAGGACAGTTTCGACAGCGGGATATCCGCCTTCACCTCGTTGCCATGCAGGATGATAAAGCGGTCCTCGGCGATGGTTTCGCCGACGATCGCAAAATCAAGATCCCATTTTTCAAAGATCGCGCGGGCTTCGGCCTCTTTTTCGGGCTTCAGCACCATGAGCATCCGCTCTTGGCTTTCCGACAGCATCATCTCGTAAGCGGTCATCCGCTCTTCGCGCTGCGGAACCGCATCGAGGTTGAGTTTGATGCCAAGGCCGCCTTTGTCGCCCATTTCCACGGCGGAGCAAGTCAGACCCGCCGCACCCATATCTTGGATCGAGATGACGGAATCGGTCTGCATCAGTTCCATGCAGGCTTCCATCAGGCATTTTTCTACGAAGGGGTCGCCGACTTGCACGGTCGGGCGTTTTTCCTCGATCGTATCGTCGAACTCGGCGCTGGCCATCGTTGCCCCGCCGACGCCATCGCGGCCGGTCTTGGCCCCAAGGTAAACCACCGGCATGCCAATGCCCGAAGCGGCGCAGTAAAAGATGTTGTCGGTCTGCGCGAGGCCCGCCGCAAAGGCGTTCACAAGACAATTGCCGTTGTAGGACGCATGGAAGCGCACTTCGCCGCCCACATTCGGCACGCCAAAGCAATTGCCATAGCCGCCCACGCCTTCGACCACACCTTTGACCAGATGCGGGGTTTTGGGATGGCTGGGCACACCAAAGGACAAGCTGTCCATCGCCGCAATTGGGCGCGCGCCCATGGTGAAGACATCGCGCAAAATGCCACCCACGCCGGTGGCCGCACCTTGATGCGGTTCGATGTAACTGGGGTGGTTGTGGCTTTCCATCTTGAAGACGATGGCCTGCCCGTCGCCAATATCGACGACGCCCGCGTTTTCGCCCGGCCCACAGATCACCTGTTCGCCTTCGGTGTGCAGCGTGCGCAGCCAAAGTTTCGACGACTTGTAGGAACAATGCTCGTTCCACATCGCCGAGAAGATGCCCAGCTCGGTGAATGTGGGCTCGCGGCCGATGATCTCCAAAATGCGCTGATACTCGTCGGGCTTGAGGCCGTGGGCGGCAATCAGGTCGGGGGTGATTTGCGGCTCGGTCATCGGTTCCTCCGGCATCGGCACGTTGCGTTTCCCTTAGTGCATGTGCGCCTGCGGGAAAAGGGGGCGCCATGCGAAAAGGGCACAGATGGCAAAAGGGGTGGCAAAAGCCACCCCTTCGCAAAGCCGTCGGGTCATGCCCGCGCCCAGGTTACCCTTGGGCGTCAAGATCCTCGAGCAGTTCGGCCATGGTCATTTGCAGATGCAATTGGCCATTGTTAAGCGCGCCTTTGGGCACGTTGATCTTAAAGGTCGAAACCGTCCGGTTTTTGACATCCTGCGAAACGCGGACATAGACGGTATCGGCGGTCTCGCCCGGCACCACGCGCTCGATCATGCCAACCGCGCCGCCATCGGCGGTCACCACGGCGCCTTTCGCTTGCGCCCGGGTTTTGTTCAGCGCGATCCCGGCTTCATCGGCCAGCAGGTTCGACACCGGACGCGAGTCATGGTTCGACGAGGTTTCATAGGGCGGGATCGCCCCGGTCTTGGCATCCGCGATACCATATTGGTCATCGATCACCAGATCGGTCTGGCTGGCGGGCGATGTGGATTCCATTTGCGCAATCCCCATCTTGTAGTCGATCAGACCGTGCGGATCATCACCGCTGTTGGCAAAGGCGCTCATCGGCGCGGCCACGACACCGGCAAAAACGAGGCTGGCGAGGGGGGTATGAATGCGTTTCATCATAGTCTCCTTTCCGAAGGGCGCCGGGCAGGTCTGCCCTGCGCTGCACCGTGTTGGTTCACGGGAAGGAAACGTCGCCCACAGCCGAACGGTTCAAACGCAAATGCGTGAGACGATGTGATGCAAGGTGAGGGAACTTTCGCGCGGCAGAGGTCGGCGGTCCGGGGTGGTCCGTCGCGGATTTTGGAGGAACGGAAGAACGTGCCCGCGCGAGGGGCGGGGATTTTACCCCGAGATAAAAAAATGGCCGAGACAAGCTCGGCCTTAGTCCAACAGGGAGGTAGAAGGTGATGCACGTTTCCGCGTATCCAACCCTTCTGCGCCTGATTTATGGGCAGAATGTGAACCGATCAAGGAGAATCATGCTGCGGTTGCAGCATGGCCGCTATGCGTTGCAGGCATGTCTCGCGGGCGCGGGTCTGTCGGGGCTTTTCAAACGCGCAAAGGCCGGTTCAATCGACCGCGGCCTCGCCGCTTTGCGCGCGACGATAGGCAAGGATTTCCTCTTGCACGAAGTCGCGGAACGCATTGACCCGGCGCGATGAGCGCAATTCCTCGGGGTAAGCAAGGAACACCGGCACTTCGACCGACTCGATATCCGGCAAGACCCGCTCCAGCAGCGGAAAATCTGCGGTCAGATAATCGGGCAGCACACCAATGCCGACATGGTTCAAAACGCCCTGCAAAACGCCGAAATAGTTGTTCACCATCAGCGTCGAATGCACACCATGCACCATCACACTTTGGGTCAGTTGCGCCCCCGCCTGAACTTGCGGTGTGGTCGGGTTTTGGCAGATCAGCCGATGCTGGCCCATATCCTCAATGCGGCCGGGGCGGCCTGCGCGGTCGAGATAATCGGGGGTCGCGTAAAGCCGCATGCGGATATTAAGCAAGCGTTTGCGCACCAGATCGGCTTGCGCCGGTTCCTTCATCCGGATCGCCACATCGGCCTCGCGCATCGGCAGATCCAGCACACGCTCTTCCAGCAGAAGGTCGATCTTGAGTTCGGGATAGCGCTCGTAAAGCTTTACCAGACGCGGCGCGAGCCACATCGTGCCAAAGCCCACCGTGGCGGTGACGCGCAATTCGCCGAAGACTTCCTCTTCGCTGTCGCGAATGCGCGCAGCGGCGGAATCGAGCTTTTTCGCCATGGTCGAGGTGGCATCGAACAACAGTTCGCCCTGTTCGGTCAGGATCAGCCCGCGCGCATGGCGGTGAAACAGGGTCGTGCCAAGCGAATCCTCAAGTGCGCGAATCTGGCGGCTCACAGCCGATTGCGACAGGTGCAGCGCGTCCCCGGCATGGGTCAGTGACCCCGCATCGGCCACCGCGTGAAATATTCTCAGCTTGTCCCAGTCCATCCCGTGCACGCGCTCTTTCGTTCATAGCAGTCTTGCATCCGCTGCATAACTAACTCACTTGCTGTTAACAAATGACTTTCGCTCAAAAGCGATGTTAGCGCCCAAACTTTTTTGCGAGCGGGGCATATCTGCATCGCATTGCCCAGCAAGGGGGCACGGCAGCCCGCAATAGGCGTTTATTTCCGCCAAGGAGAGGCATAGAACAAAAGAAAGGCCGCCAGAGGCAGGGGCGGCAGGCGTGGAGGCAGGCATGGCAGTGGGTGTGTTCGACAGTGGTCTGGGTGGCTTGACCGTGCATCGTGCGGTCAGCAAGCGGTTGCCCGATATGGCTTTTGTCTATTACGGCGATAATGAGCACGCACCCTATGGGGTGCGTGATGCCGAAGATATCTTCAACCTGACCTGCAAAGGGGTCGAGCGGTTGTGGGACGAGGGCTGCGATCTGGTGATCTTGGCCTGTAACACGGCCTCGGCGGCCGCGCTTAAGCGGATGCAAGAAACCTGGATTCCGAAGGATAAACGCGTTCTGGGCGTGTTCGTGCCATTGATTGAGGCACTGACCGAACGGCAATGGGGCGACAATTCCCCGCCGCGCGAAGTTGCGGTGAAGCATGTGGCGCTTTTTGCCACCCCCGCAACGGTGGCGAGCCGTGCGTTTCAGCGCGAACTGGCCTATCGCGCGATTGGCGTGGATGTTGAGGCGCAGCCCTGTGGCGGCGTGGTCGATGCGATCGAAGCGGGCGACGAAATTCTGGCCGAGGCTTTGGTAAAAAGCCATGTCGAGGCGCTGAAGCGGCGCATGCCGCACCCTGAAGCCGCGATTTTGGGCTGCACGCATTACCCACTGATGCAAGACGCGTTTCAGCAAGCGTTGGGGCCGCAGGTAAAGGTGTATAGCCAAGCCAGCCTCGTGGCGGAAAGCTTGGCCGACTATCTGGAGCGGCGACCGGCGTTTCGCGGGGCGGGCACGGTGTCGAAATACCTGACCACCGGCGATCCTGCCTCTGTCTCGGTGCATGCGACGCAATTCCTGCGCCAGTCGATCCAGTTCGAGGCGGCTTAACCGAAGCGGTTGGCCCCCGGCGTGCCACGGCTGACCAAGAAGACCAGCATGGCGATGGTATAGCCGATCAGCGTAACCACCATGGCAATAGCCGCGGCCCCCAAGGCGAATTCGCTGCCGCCTTGGGCTTCGACCACCCCGGCCATCAGGCCAAGCAGGGTGAGTGCCGGGATCAGCGCAAGGTAGAACCCGCCGATCCACCAGCCCGAACGGTCGGTATCGTGCAGCCGGCGCACCTGCACCGACAGCGCGGGCAGGAAGGTGGCGAGTGAAAACAATCCGTTGAGGACGGCGCCATCGCTGCCCATCGCGTTTTCGAGCACCCCCGTCACGATCGAGCCGCCGATGATGAACACCTGAAACCACCAAAATTCCGACCGGCTCGCGCGGCCCTTGAAGGTGGCATATTTGCGAAAGCAGACCTTGATCGCCTCGATGAAGTCGCGCGGCGGCGCCCCCTCATAGGGGGCAAAGGCGCTGTCGCGGCCAAGCGGCGGCGGCCCCTCGGGTTGGGGCGGGGCAAAAGATGTTGGCGCGGGCTGCGCGGGCGCAAAGGGAAAGTGCGCATCTGCGCGTTCCCAATCGCCCATCCCTTCGGACCAGACCAAAGTGTCGGCCCGCACCCGTCCGGCGCGGATCAGATCGCCCATCATCGCGGCATCTACCGGGCCCTCGGATTTGCCTTGCCACGCGTAATGCCACGCTTTTGTCATCTGAAACCCTCGTGCCGTCGGTCTTTTGCAAACTTTGCTTGCGCGGCAACTTAGCCTGAGGCAACACAGGGCCACAACTGCGGAGACCATCATGACCCAGAAAATCGCCATTCTCGGGGCCTCGGGCTACACCGGCGCCGAGCTTGCCCGGATCATCGCAACCCATCCCGAGATGGAGATTGTGGCGCTGTCGGGGGACCGAAAGGCGGGCATGAAGATGGGCGAGGTCTTTCCGCATCTGCGTCACCTTGGGCTACCCGATCTGTGCAAGATCGAGGAAATCGATTTCGCGGGCGTCGATCTGGCGTTTTGCGCGCTGCCGCACGCCACTTCGCAGGCGGTGATTGCGCAATTGCCGCGCGATCAAAAGGTGGTGGATCTGTCGGCCGACTTCCGGCTGCGCGATCCGGCGGAATATGAAAAATGGTATGGCAAACCGCACAGCGCGGTCGATCTGCAAAAAGAAGCCGTCTACGGGCTGACCGAGTTTTATCGCGATGAGATTCGGCAAGCGCGGCTGTGTGCGGGCACCGGCTGCAATGCGGCGGCGGGGCAATATGCGATCCGCCCGCTGATCGAGGCGGGCGTGATCGACCTTGACGAGATCGTGATCGACCTGAAGGCGGGCGTGTCTGGCGCGGGGCGCAGTCTGAAAGAGAACCTTCTGCATGCGGAATTGTCGGGCGGGACCATGCCCTATTCGGCGGGCGGCAAGCACCGGCACTTGGGCGAGTTTGACCAAGAGTTTTCCAAAATCGCGGGGCGCCCGGTTTTGGTGCAGTTCACGCCGCATCTGATGCCCTTTAATCGGGGCATTTTGGGAACGGTCTATGTGCGTGGAAATGCTGAGGAAATTCATGCAGCGCTGGCCGCACGCTATGCCGATGAGGTGTTCCTTGAGGTGCTGCCCTTTGGGGCGCTGGCCTCGACCCGCTCGGTTGCGGGGTCGAATTTCGTGCATCTGGGCGTGACGGGCGACCGGCTGCCGGGGCGTGCCATTGTCACGGTGGCGATCGATAACCTGACCAAAGGCTCTTCGGGTCAAGCGATCCAAAACGCCAATTTGATGCTGGGGCTGCCCGAAACCATGGGGCTGATGCTCGCTCCGGTCTTCCCATAGGCCCTGTCAGCGAATATCTATCGCGCATGTGTCTTTGCACAGGCACGCCGGAACGGGAGGCAGGGCGATGAAAAACCTCAAGAAGAAGCGGCGCATTCAGGTGTTGGCCGCGGCAGGGGTGTCGCTGGTTTTGGCAACCGGGCTGATCGGCTTTGGTTTTAAAGACGGGATCAATTTCTTCCGCTCCCCCTCCGAGATCGTAGCCGCGCCGCCTGCGGCAGGCGAAGTGTTCCGCCTGGGCGGTTTGGTCGAGACCGGCACTTTGGTGCGCGGTCAGGGCGAAGAGATCACCTTTGCTGTGACCGATGGCGGGGCGTCGATTCCTGTGAAATTCACCGGCGTTTTGCCCGATCTTTTCGGCGAAGACAAAGGTATGGTGGGCACCGGCACGATGGTGGATGGCGTCTTTATGGCGCGTGAAATCCTTGCCAAGCATGACGAAAATTACATGCCCAAAGAAGTGACCGACGCGCTGAAGGAACAGGGCGTCTATCGCGACCCGAACAGCTGATCGGTCCCGTTTCGATCTGTTAACCCGATGTCCCCACCCTTGGTTGCGCAGCCAAGGGGGAGCGCATGAAATCGGTTGAAGACCTTGCAAAGGAAATTGTCACCCGCGAGGGCGGCTATGTAAACGACCCCGACGATCCGGGGGGCGCCACGAAATGGGGGGTGGCCATCGGGACGATGCGCCGGTTGGGGCTTGATCTCGACAAGGATGGCACCGTCACCCCGCGCGATGTGAAGCTGCTCAGCCGCGCGCAGGCGGTGCAGATATTCCTGCGCCATTACTATGCGCGCCCACAGATCGACCGTTTGCCCAAGGTGGTGCAACCTTCGGTCTTTGATATGCAAGTGAACGCCGGGGCGAATGCGATCCGCATTTTGCAAGAGTTGCTGGGGCAGATGGGGCATCCGGTGACGGTCGATGGTGTCGTTGGGCCGCAAACGATTGCCGCCGCGCAAGCCGCCGCCGCACCCGATCCGGGGCTGTTTGCCGATGCCTATGGGATCGCGCGGCGCAACTATTATTACGATCTGGCCGAGCGCCGTCCGGCAAGCCGGAAATTCGCCACCACGCGGCGCGGCACCAAGGGCGGCTGGATACGCCGGGCTGAGGCATTTATCTCGCCGCGTTTTCACCTCAGCACGGCAGAACACCGGGCCAAGGTGGCAAAATGGGGCTGATCGGCAAGATCTTGGGCGGCGCGGGCGGCACGCGGGCGCTGGGCGCGGCGGTCACCTCGGTCGCCGAGACTTTTACCCCCCATGCCACGAAACAGCTTGAACTGGAAAACGCTGCCTATCAGGCCGCCTTGGCCGAACATGGGGCGGAATTTGCGCAGGCCCGAACGGGGGGCTTTGACCGATTTGTGGATGGGCTCAATCGTCTGCCGCGCCCGATGCTGGCGCTGGGCACCTTGGGGCTGTTTGTCTATGCGATGGTCGATCCGATAGGCTTTGCGCAGCGCATGGTGGGGCTAACCCATGTGCCAGAGCCGCTGTGGTGGCTTTTGGGGGCAATTGTCGGGTTTTATTTTGGCGCGCGCGAGGCGCATTATCTGCGCCGCCGTCCCCCTACGCCCCCGGCCCCGAAACCGGAAGCGGCGGCCGTGGCCAATCCGGCGCTGTCGGAATTGCTGGGCAAAGCTGCGGGCTGATCAATACTGGCGGGTGGGCCGGTCAAACACTTTACGGCCCATCAGCGAGGCGACCAGCTCGACCATCAGCCGGGCGGTGCGCCCGCGTTCATCAAGATAGGGGTTCAATTCCACAAGGTCGAGCGAGGTTACAAGCCCGGATTCGTGCAAAAGCTCCATCACCAGATGCGCTTCGCGGAAGGTGGTGCCCCCGGGCACGGTGGTGCCCACGGCGGGTGCAATCGACGGGTCCAGAAAATCGACATCGAGCGAGACATGCAGCATGCCGTTTTCCGCCCGCACCCGGTCCAGAAAATCGCGCAAAGGCGCGCCAATGCCGCGTTCATCGAGCACCCGCATATCGGCAATCTCGATCTCTTCGGGGAGCAGTGCGGCATGTTCTTCGGGGTCGACCGAGCGGATGCCCAACATGCAGATCCGGTGGCCCGGCACTGGCACGGGGAAGGGCGGAAACATCTCAAACCCCGTGCGTCCGGCGATATAGGCGACCGGCGTGCCATGCAGATTGCCCGATTGCGTGGTCTCGGGGGTGTGAAAATCAGTATGCGCATCAAGCCACAACAAGAACAGGGGCCGCCCAAGGGCTTGCGCGCGTGTCGCCATCCCGGCGACCGAGCCGAGCGACAGTGAATGATCGCCGCCCAGAAAGATCGGAAATCCCAACGCGCCCGCCGCCTGCCCCGCCTCGGCCAAAGCCTCGGTCCAGCCAAGGGTTTCGGCCAAGTGGTGCACGGCGGGGTTCGGGTGCGCCATCGGCGGATGCGGCACCGGCGTTACATCGCCCCGGTCGATCACCTTATGGCCAAGAGCCGTAAGCGCGTCCCCCAGACCGGCGACGCGATAGGCCGCTGGCCCCATCAGGCACCCGGCCCGTTTCTGGCCACTGTCCACGGGCGCCCCGATCAGGATGCAGGTTTGGCGCATGGCACTCTCCTTTGGGCATAGCTAGGCGGGGGCAGGCCAAAGAAAAGGGGGGCAGCGCCCCCCGATGTTAGTCGCGCCGCCCGGCGAAGCGTTGGGCCCAGTCGTCGCGTTCGTCATCTGTGACCTTGCGGAACAGGTTTTCCGGCACGGTGAAGGCATGGCCTGCGGGCAGGGTGCGGATGGCCGTGTCCAGATCGTCGGGCCAAGACCAATCTTCGCAATCGAGCGCGGTCATGATCGCTTGCGCCGCATCGGGGATGAACGGGCGCGACAGCACCGCGTAAATGCGGATCAAGTTCAGCGCGAAAGCGATGATCGCGCGCGCGGCGTCCGCGTCGGTTTTGACCACGCTCCAGGGCGCTGCGGCTTGCAGATATTCGTTGCCCAGCACCCAAAGCGCGCGCAACTCTTCGGCCGAGCGGCGCACTTGAATCGCATCCATCGCCTTTTCGTAAGCGGCCAGCCCCTCGCGGAATTGCGCCAGCAGCGCCTCTTCGCGTTCGGTGAGCACAACCTCGGCGGGGACTTCGGTGCCGAATTTGGAATTGCAGAATTTGGTGACGCGGCTGACCAGATTGCCCAAAACATCGGCCAAATCCTTGTTCACCGAGGTTTGGAAGTTTTCCCAAGTGAATTCAGCATCCGCGCTTTCGGGCGCATGGCTCAAAAGCCACCAGCGCCAGTAATCGGCGGGCAAAAGGCTCAGCGCCTGATCCATGAACACGCCGCGCCCGCGCGAGGTGGAGAATTGGCCGCCATCATAGTTCAGGTAGTTGAACGATTTGATGTAATCGACCAGCTTCCAGTTCTCGCCCTCGGCCCCGTTCACGCCCAAGATCGTGGCGGGAAAGCCAATCGTGTGGAACGGCACGTTATCCTTGCCCATGAATTGGGTATAGGTCACGTCTTCGGCGCCCGCATCGGTGCGCCACCAGCGCGCCCAATCTGTGCCGTCTTGCGCGCTAAGTTCTTGCGTCGCCGCGATATATTCGATCGGCGCATCGAACCAGACATAGAAGACCTTGCCATCCATGCCCGCCCAAGGCGCGCCGTCGAATTGCGCGGGCACGCCCCAAGACAAATCACGGGTGATGCCGCGATCTTGCAGCCCGTCGCCGTCAAACAGCCATTTCTTCGCAATCGAGGTCGTCAGCACCGGCCAGTCGGCTTTACTGTCGATCCAAGCCGCAAGCCGGTCTTTCATTGCCGATTGGCGCAGGAACAAATGCTTGGTTTCGCGCATTTCCAGATCGGTCGAGCCCGAAATCACCGAGCGCGGGTCGATCAGGTCAACCGGGTCCAACTGCTTGGTGCAGTTGTCGCATTGGTCGCCGCGCGCCGATTCGTAGCCGCAGTTCGGGCAGGTGCCCTCGATGTAGCGGTCGGGCAGGAAACGGCCATCGGCTTTGGAATACATTTGCTGCTCGGTCACTTCGCGGATCAGGCCCTGCTCGGCCAGCACTTTTGCGAAATGCTGGGTCAGCGCCCGGTTTTCCGCGCTGGAAGACCGGCCAAAGTGATCAAAGCTTAGCCGGAAACCCGCTGCGATTTCCGCCTGCACATCATGCATTTCCGCGCAATAGTCGGCCACAGGTTTGCCCGCTTTGGCGGCGGCCAGTTCGGCCGGTGTGCCATGTTCATCAGTGGCGCAGATGAACATCACCTCATGGCCACGCCCGCGCAAATAGCGTGCGTAAAGGTCGGCTGGCAACTGGCTGCCCACAAGGTTGCCCAGATGCTTAATGCCGTTGATATAGGGAATCGCCGATGTAATGAGATGTCGCGCCATGACCCTTGCCGTTGCTTCGTGTCTGCGGATGCGGCCCGCGGATCGGGACCCGCAGAGCCGGATTTGCCGCCATTTACAGCGCATCAGGCCCTGAGGCCAGAGTCTTTTGGGGATTTGGCCATGGCGTGCAGTGTGGCTGCGACAGCATGCCTGCATGTTTAACGCTATTGATGGTTGCTTTGTGGCTTGGATCAAGGCACAACTCTAGGGTGCATTATCGAGTGCTTTCGGTCCACTCCCCGAACGCCTGAACGGATATGCGATGGATTTCACTCCGCCCCTCCGTGGTGCGTCAGTCGATGGCGTGCTCGGTATAGATGCGTATGGTCGAATAGACTATGCGAATGCTGCGGCTGCGGCGATGTTCGGCTATCTCGAAGATGCGCTTCTCGGCCAGTTTGTAGAGACGCTTGTGCCTCCGAACACGGTTGATCGTCATGCAAACCTGCGTCGGTCGGTTCTTGGCGGCAATCACGGGTTCAGCTTTGGCGCGGGCAAGCTGCGTTTGGTGCGTGGCCGCCACCGCGACGGGCATGATTTCCCAATGCAGGTGACCTTGCGCCGCAACGGCGAATCGGGGCGGATTTTTGCCTTCATGCAGCCAGTTGAAGAAACGGCAGCATTGGGCGAAAGCCCCGCCTTGCCGCGTGATGCCACACATTTACCGGGCCCCAGCGCCTTGCGCCGCGATCTGACAGCGCATTTGACGGCGGGGCGTGCCCGTGTGGGGCGGGTTGGCGTTATTTTGGCAGAGATCACCCAATTGGCGCATTATCGCGCAACGGAAATGTCGCGCCATGCCGAAATGCTGGCATTGGCCTGCGCGACGCGGCTGCGCGGGGTGCAAGGGCCGCAGTGTCGGCTTTACCGCGCCGGGGACAACCGGTTTGCGCTTCTTGTTCCGCTTTCTGGGGCCGAAGACTCGCTTGAGGCGCCGCTTGCGGATCTGTCTGCCGCGCTGGTGGACCCTTTGCAACTGGGGGCCAGTCTTCTGCATCTGGAAGCCGTGGTGGGCCATGCAACGGCGCTTGGCGATGCGCCGATCGAAGCAGAGGCGCTTTTGGCCAATGCCGCGCTTGCGCTGAATGCCTCGCGCGAAAATCACAATCGCCCCACCGCCTATACACCCGAATTGCGCAGCCGGGTGGAACACCGCAACCGGGTGTTGCTCCATCTGCGCCATGCGCTGGAAGAGGGGCAGTTCGTACTGCATTACCAGCCGCAGGTTGACCTTGCCACGGGCGAGGTAATCGCGCTGGAGGCGCTGCTGCGCTGGCAGCACCCGGACTGGGGCTTGCTCAGCCCGGCGGAATTCGTCGATGTGCTGGCCGCGAGCGAGCTTTCCGTGCCGGTGGGCGCTTGGGTGCTGCGCGAGGCCTGCCGTCAGGTCGCGGCGTGGAACCGCCATCTTTCGCGTCCGCTGACGATTGCGGTCAATATCTTCCCGCGTCAGTTTGACGGGGCAATCTTGCCGGGGCTGGTGCGCGATGCGCTGGTGGAAACCGGGCTCGACCCCGCGCTTTTGGAAATCGAGATCACCGAGAATACCGCACTTTCGACCCACGCCGGGGCGGCCGAATTGCTAGAGGCCTTGCGGGCACTGGGGGTGGCGCTGGTGCTGGATGATTTCGGCACGGGCTATGCGTCTTTGGCATCTCTGGCACGTCATCCGGTGCAAAAGCTCAAGATCGACAAGAGCTTCGTCCATGGTCTGGGGTCTTGTGCGGCCTGCGAGGCGATTCTTGAATCGATGCGCGGCTTGGCCCGGGCCTTGGGGCTGCCGACCGTCGTCGAAGGCGTCGAAGACGAGTTGACCGCCGAGCGGATGCGGGCTTTGGGCTTTGAAATCGGGCAGGGCTATCTGTGGAGCCGACCGCTGGACCGCAAAGCCTGCGCGGCGGCCTTGGGGTTGGCACCTGATCCGGTAAGGGCGTTCTAGAACAAAAGCTTGTAGCTATTGCCCTTGGTATCGCTGGCCGTGCCGGTGCCGCTTTGCGTGCCCGACCCCATGATGAAGGTGCCCTCAAGCCGGGTGCCATCCTTGCACACGGCGTAAACTTCACCGCTGTTCACCCCGCCCACGTCAGAGGTTGCATTGGTGTAGCGTCCGCCGATGTTGCGCAGCCCAAGCGACAGCCCGCGTTCATGCGTGGTCACGCGCGGCGCGACCGAGGTCCATGTGCCGGTGCATTTGGTGCGGTTCGGCTTGGGCAGGCGAAAGCTGATCTGCCCCGAGGTCTTGGTCTCACTGCGCAGCGTCACCGGGATCACCGTGGCCGGGTTTGCAACCGCAATCGGCCCTGAAAGCGGATAAAGGCGCATGTCATCGCTGCCACAGGCCGTAAGGGCAAGCAGCGAAAGCAGGCAAGGGACAAGCGGGCGCAGGCTCATGGAAACCTCATGCGTGGCGCGATGACAGGGGGCGCGGGGGATGGGGC
>NZ_NRRD01000012.1 GCF_020023995.1 Rhodobacter sp. TJ_12
CACAGATAGGGGTTGGGGGGGGGCAGGTGCAAGGGTGGGCCCGTCAGCGGCTTGCCGCCGCGCGGCTGCGCGCGCGCCCAAGCCCGTCGCGCATGTTCAGCCCCAAAAGCACGAGGTTTGTCAGCGCGGCGAGCCGCTCCAGTTGCGTCAGCGCCACGAAGCCCGCGCCGATGCGCCCTTGGGCGGCAAGCCACGCAAGAAGAACCGCAAGCGGCACCAAAAGGCCAAGGCCAAGCGCGGCGATGCGTTTCATCCGGGCCATTTTGCGCGCGACCCATGGGCTTAGGGCCCCGCGGGCGAGTTTCGCACCCGAGCCACCCGCCACAGCCATGGCGGGCAAAAGCCCAAGGATGACGACCCAAAGGATACCAGCGCGCAGCGGCGCGGTTTCGGTGGGCAAGCCCGCAAGCTCATGGCGCAAGAGGGTCAGTTGCAGCCCGGCAATCAACAGCATCGCCACCGCGCCTGCGGCGGCGTGGATCTTGGGAAGGGGAGGCATCGAATCGCTCCTTATGGATAGGATGCTATGGAATATGCGATTGAATTGGATGCTATGCAACTGCTATCGAAGCGCATGCAGACGCCCGCTTCCCCCCCGCCTTTCGATAAATCCGTCTCGGCTGGCTTTTTGGCCAACCTGATGGCGCGCTTGTTTGAAAACCGCTTGGCCGCCGCCATCCGCCCGTTGGGCCTTGCGCCGGCGCAGTTTATGACGCTGTTGGAGCTTTGGGCGGAAGAGGGTCTGACACAGGCCGAATTGGTGGCGCGGCTGGCGGTGGAACAGGCCACGATGGCGGGCACCTTGGCGCGTATGGAGCGGGACGGCTTGATCGAGCGGCGCCCGCATCCGAACGACCGGCGCGCCCAGACGCTGCATTTGACCGAACGGGCCCGGGCGTTGCAGGGGCCCGCCACCGAAGCGGCGCAGGCGGTGAATGCGCGCGCGCTGGCCGGGCTTGATCCGGCCGAACAGGCGCATTTCCTCGATCTGATGCGCGGGGTGATCGGGCGGCTTCAGAAAAGCTGAATTGCCTGATTTTTCAGCGTAAGACGGCAAAATGGGCAGTTCGTAGGGGTTTGGGCGGAAACTGCCGGGCTATGCCCTTTCACTGGCCTGCACCTCTGCCTAAGACTTGGTCAAGGCCGGAGGAATCACGCGCATGGTGGATAATTTCAACGAAATGTATGACGGCGGCAAAGTCCGGGAGCCCTATAAGCGGCTGGAAGACTGGACAAATGCCATGCCAACTGAGCTGCGCGCGATGAAACAGGCCGAGGCCGAGGCCCTGTTTCGCCGCATCGGCATCACGTTTGCTGTTTACGGCGAGGGCGGCGACCCGGACCGCTTGATCCCGTTTGACATGTTCCCCCGCGTTTTCACGCAAAACGAATGGCGCAAGCTGGAACGCGGGATCAAACAACGCGCCCGTGCGCTTAATGCGTTTTTGCTTGATGTCTATGGCCGCGCCGAGATTGTGCGGGCGGGCAAAATTCCGGGCCGCTTGGTGTTTCAAAACGAGGCGTTTGAACGCGCGGTGACGGGCTTCACCCCGCCGCGCGGGATTTACAGCCATATTGTGGGCATCGACATTGTCCGCACCGGGCCAGACGAATTCTTTGTGCTGGAAGACAATTGCCGCACCCCCTCGGGCGTGTCCTACATGCTGGAAAACCGCGAGATCATGATGCGGATGTTCCCGCAACTGTTCCGTGAAAACCGGATCGAACCGGTGGATGGCTATTCCGATGCGCTGCGCCGCACGCTGGCCAGCGTGGCGCCCGCGAAATGCGACCGCGAACCCAATATCGGCATCTTGACGCCGGGCCATTACAATTCGGCCTATTACGAACACAGCTTCTTGGCCGATCTGATGGGGGTGGAGCTGGTCGAGGGGCAGGATCTGTTCGTCGAAGGTGGCTTTTGTTGGATGCGCACCACCGAAGGGCCGAAAAAGCTTGATGTGATCTATCGGCGCATCGATGACGCCTTCCTTGATCCGTTGTGCTTCCGCCCCGATTCCATGCTGGGTATTCCGGGCTTGATGGATGTCTATCGTTCCGGTGGGGTCAGCATTTGTTCGGCCCCCGGTGCGGGCGTGGCCGATGATAAGGCGGTCTATACCTTTGTGCCCGAAATGGTGCGCTTTTACCTTGGCGAAGAGCCGCTTTTGAACAACGTGCCCACATGGCAATGCGCCAAGCCCGATGATTACAAATATGTGCTGGAAAACATGGCCGATCTGGTGGTGAAGGAAGTGCATGGCTCGGGCGGCTACGGGATGTTGGTGGGCCCGAAATCGACCACAGAGCAGATCGAGGCGTTTCGCCAAAAGGTCGAGGCGCATCCCGAAAACTACATCGCCCAGCCAACGCTGGCGCTGTCGGCCACACCGACTTTCGTGCAAGAGGGGATCGCCCCGCGCCATGTCGATTTGCGCCCCTATTGCTTGGTTGGCGAAAAGATCGAGCTTGTGCCCGGCGGGCTGACCCGTGTCGCGCTCAAGGAGGGCTCGCTTGTCGTGAACTCCTCGCAAGGGGGCGGCGTGAAAGACACTTGGGTTTTGGCGGAGTAAGATCATGTTGAGCCGGACCGCTGAAAACCTGTTTTGGATTGCGCGCTATATCGAGCGGGCAGAAACCATGGCGCGCCTTTTGGAAGTGGGCGCGCGGATCGCGCTGATGCCTTCGGCCGGGCATGGCTACCGCAGCGAATGGGAAAGCATTCTGCAAGCCTCGGGCACGGCCGAAGGGTTCTCGGCCAAATATGGCGACCCGGTGCAGCGCAACATCGAAAGCTATCTGTTCTTTGACCGCGATAACCCCTCTTCGGTGGTCAGTTGCTTTGAACGGGCGCGGGAAAATGCGCGCATCGTGCGCACCGCGCTGACCTCTCAGGTGTGGGATGCGCTCAATGGCGCGTTTCAAGAGATGCGGCGGTTAGAGCGGATGCCGCGTTCGGAACTGGAAGTGACCGAACTGGCCGAATGGGTGAACCGGCAGGCGGCTTTGGTGCGCGGGGCGATGGATGCCACGCTATTGCGCAATGACGGTTACAGTTTCCTGAACCTTGGCTTTGCACTCGAACGCGCCGACAACACCGCGCGGCTGCTTGATGTGAAATATTTCGTGCTGCTGCCCTCGGTCGATTTTGTGGGCTCTGGGCTTGATAACTACCAGTGGCAAACGCTTTTGCGCGCGCTGTCGGCGCATCGCGCCTTTCACTGGGCCTATGGCGGTGAAATTACAGCCGCCAAGATCGCGCATTTCCTGATCTTGAACCCGCAATCACCGCGTTCGCTGATCACGGCGGTGACGATGGCGATGGAACATCTGGACGCGCTGTCGCGGGGGTATAACAAATCCGGCCCCGCGCAGATGCGCGCCCGCGCCTTGGTCGGCGAGATCGCCGAAACCCGGGTCGAAGAGATTTTCGACGAAGGGCTGCACGAATTCCTGACCCGGTTCATCCGCGATGTCGGTGAACTGACGGAAATGGTGCAAGGGGCCTATCTGAGCGGAGAAGCGCGATGATCCTGACGGTCAATCATGTCACCACCTATGATTATGACGCGCCGATGCGCGGGGCGGTGCAATCGCTGCGGCTGTTTCCGTCGCGGTTCGATGGGCAGCGCACGATCCGCTGGGATGTCGAGGTGCAAGGCGGCACGCGCGGCGGCAGCTTCCGCGACGGGGCGGGCGACAAGGTCGAGGGCTGGTCGCTGCGCGGTCCGGTGAGCGAAGTCACGATTTCGGTCGTGGGGCAGGTTGAAACCACCGACACGGCCGGCGTGCTGCGCGGCCATCGTGAAACCGTTTCGCCGCTCGCTTATATGCGCGAAACCACGGCCACATGGCAAAGCGCCGAAATCCGCGATTTGGCGCGCGATGCGGTGGGCGAGACCGAAGATGCACTGGATCGCGCGCACCGGCTTTCGACCGCGGTGGCCGAGGCGATCGCCTATCGCCCGGGTGTCACCCATGCCCATACCACGGCGGCCGAGGCTTTGGCGCAGGGCGAAGGCGTCTGCCAGGACCACGCTCATGCGCTGATTGCTTGCGCCCGCGCGCTGGGCATGCCCGCGCGCTATGTGTCGGGCTATCTGTTGGCCAGTGAAGAGGGCGCCCCGCATGAGGCCGCACATGCTTGGGCGGAAATCTGGATCGAAAGCATCGGCTGGATCGGTTTTGACCCGGCAAACCGCTGCTGCCCGGATGCGCGGTTCATTCGGCTGGGCTCTGGCTTGGATGCGCGCGAGGCGGCGCCGATCAAGGGCGTAGCCCAAGGCGAGGGCACCGAGCGGCTAGAGGTAACGGTTGCCTTGGAACAGGTCCAGCAATAGGGTGCCAGCGGCGCTGTGCCGGGGGGCAGGGAACAACACATGACTTATTGCGTAGGCCTTCTGCTGGACGAGGGCATGGTGCTGCTGAGCGACACCCGCACCAATGCCGGGCTCGATAATATTGCGACCTATCGCAAGATGTTCATCTTCGAAGACCCGGGCGAGCGGGTGATCACCATTCTGACCGCCGGATCATTGTCGGTGACACAAACCACGCTGGCGCGGCTGCGCGAGGCGATTGATCACCCCGAGGCGGGCGAAGACACCTCGATCATGCGCGCGCCCACCATGCTGAAGGTGGCCGAAATCATCGGCAACACGCTGGCCGGGGTGCGCGAGGATATCGAGCATAAGATGAATGCCTCAAAAGTGTCCGTCTCGGCCTCGATGATCGTGGCGGGGCAGCGCAGGGGCGGCACAATGCGCTTGTTCCTGGTCTATCCCGAGGGCAATTTTATCGAGGCGACCGAGGACACGCCGTTCTTGCAGATCGGTGAACATAAATACGGTAAGCCGATTTTGGACCGCGTGGTGCGTGTGGCGACCACGCTGGAAGAGGCGCAAAAGGCGGTGCTTTTGTCGATGGATTCGACGCTGCGCTCCAACCTGTCGGTGGGGATGCCGCTTGATCTGGCGGTGATCGCCCGCGACGATTGCCGGGTGACGATGAAGCGCCGGATCGAAAAAGACGATCCGCAATTCGCGCAGATGTCGCAAGATTGGTCCGAGACCCTGTGCCAAGGGTTTTCCAAGATCAAGCTTTAAGCGAACCGGCGCATAGATCGCTGCCGTGCCGTGACACGCGTCCCGGCATGGCCCGCGCCTTTGTGGACGGGCACGCGGGTGGCGTTGCGTTTTGCGACACGTCACTATGATGCGGCACTATCCGGTGGCGTGGAAATGCTCGGTCGCGCCGGAAAAACAAGCCACGCAGCCATCGTAAAACCGGCGGCGGCGTTCTTCGCTTTCCATCATCAATTCATGCTCGGCGCCTTCGAAAACCTCAAGCCGCCCCTTCGGCCAGCGCTGCATTCGGTCGAAAACCGCCTTGGTCTCGATGATCCGTTCATTTGAGCCAAGCGCGCAGTAACACGGCAGATCCGGCGAGGGATGTTCGTCCAGATCTTCGCATTCCAAAATCCCTTCGGCCACCCATTGCAGGCTGGGCCCGGCCAAAGTCACCGCAGGCAATGCATGCAGGTGATGGACCATAAAGGCCCACATTCCCGCATCGGTGGTCAGCTTGTTGTCGTGAAACGGGGCGCGAAACACATAGGTCTGGTCGCTGAAGCCGGGCGCATAGCGCATCGACAGCAACGATCCTTTGAGCATCTGCGCCAGCGCCGGGCCACTGGGTTGCAAAAGCGTGGGCAGACCAATCGACCACATCGGCGCGGAAAAGGCCGCCGCGGTGAAAGGATGCGTGCCCATCAGGCGGCGCAGGCCAATCGCGCCGCCCATCGAATGGCCCAGCACGAACCATGGGCGCGGCAGGCAAAACCGCGCCGCCGCATCCAGCACCACGTCAAAATCGCGCTGGTAATCACCAAATGCCGCGACATGGCCCTTCACCGGATCGGCGCAAAGCCGGTCGGCCAGCCCCTGGCCGCGCCAGTCCACCGCCAGCATCGCATAGCCCCGGCTCAGGAATTCCTGCGCGGCGGGGCCGTATTTCTCGATATATTCGGTGCGCCCGGGCAGCAAAAAGACCGTGCCCTTTGACCCCGCTTTGGACCAGACGCCCAACCGGATGCGCACCCCATCGGCAGTATTAAGCCACCATGCGGTGCCGCCCTCGGGGCCGCGCGCCAGATCATTATGAAGCGGGGCCTCTTCGATCACGAAAGCGCCGCGCCAAGCTGCATCGCCAGCCCCATCGAGCCGTCGATCTTCAGCTTGCCTTGCATGAAAGCCATGGTCGGGTTCACATCGCCCGAAAGCATGCCGCGAAACGTGTCGGTGTCGGCGGTCAGCGTCACTTCGGCGTCGTCATCGCCTTCGCGCACGCCGTCAGGGTCGGCGATGATAGAGCCTTCGCCTTCGATAATGAATTTCGCCGTGGACGAAAAGCCGTTGGGCAGCTTTTCCGACAGTTGTTCCACTGCCTTTTCGATGACGATGCTCATGTTCCCTCCGAATGTGGTTTGTGCCTCTCGCATTTCGCGACGAATGGCTTACATTTCTTTATATGAAGGTCCTTGCGCTCCGAAACAAATGTATCGTCGCGGCAGTTGCCGTCTTCGTCAACTTCTGTGGTGTCGCACGTGCCGAGACCACAGGTTTAGAGCGTGCATTTGAAGAATTGGCCGATCCGGATTACGCGGGCTGGGAACGCGCCGAATCGGATATTCGCCGGTCTTGGTCGCGCTCGGGCTCCCCGGCGATGGATTTGTTGCTTAAGCGGGGGGAAGAGGCGCTGGATGTGGGCGATATTCCCGCCGCCATCGAACATCTAACCGCGCTGACCGATCATGCCCCCGATTTTGCCGAAGGCTGGAACGCGCGCGCCACGGCTTATTTTCTGGCGGGCCTTTATGGCCCCGCGATTGCCGATATTGCGCAGGTGCTGCGGTTGGAGCCGCGCCATTGGGGCGCGCTGGCGGGGTTGGGGATGATCTATGCCGATATTGGCGATCAAGAGCGGGCGCTAAAGGTCTTGCGTGCCTCTTTTGCCTTGAACCCGCACCAGCAGGATGTGAAAGACGCGATTGCGCGCTTGGAAAAGGAGCTTGCGGGCGTCAGTCTCTGATGGCCGCTTGAGAATGCGATGACGGCCAAAAAATGACAGGGCGGATCACCGCGGTCCTTGGGCCGACCAACACCGGCAAGACCCATTACGCCATCGAGCGGATGCTGGCGCATCGCACCGGGGTCATTGGGCTGCCTTTGAGGCTTTTGGCGCGCGAGGTTTATGACCGGATCGTCGCGGCGCGCGGCCCCTCGGTCGTGGCGCTGGTCACAGGCGAAGAACGTATCGTGCCCGAACGCGCGCAATATTGGGTTTGCACCACCGAGGCGATGCCCGCACTGGGTGCCGATTTCGTGGCGATTGACGAAATCCAGCTTTGCGCCGACCCCGAGCGGGGCCATGTTTTCACCGACCGGTTGTTGTATATGCGCGGGCTGCATGAAACGCTGTTTTTAGGCTCTGAAAGCATGAAAGGCGCGATTGCGGCGCTGGTGCCCAAGGTGCAATTCACCCGCCGCGAGCGATTCTCCAAATTGTCTTGGGCAGGGTCGAAGAAAATTTCGCGCATGAAGCCGCGCGCGGCGATTGTCGGGTTCTCGGTCGATAATGTCTATGCGATTGCCGAACTTCTGCGCCGCCAAAAGGGCGGTGCGGCGGTGGTGATGGGGGCGCTGTCGCCCCGCACCCGCAATGCACAGGTCGATATGTATCAAAACGGCGATGTGGATTACCTTGTCGCCACAGATGCCATCGGGATGGGGCTCAACCTCGATATCGAGCATGTCGCCTTTTCCGCCACGGCAAAATTCGATGGCCGCCGGATGCGGCATCTGTTCCCGCATGAACTGGGGCAGATCGCGGGGCGGGCCGGGCGGCACACGCAAGATGGCACCTTTGGCGTGACTGGCGAGGCGCAGGCCCTGCCCGAAGATATGATCGAAGCCATTGAAGAACATCGCTTTGCGCCGATTCAGCGGCTGCAATGGCGCAATCCACGGCTCGAATTTGGCACCGTGGCGCGGCTGATCCGCGCGCTGGAAGAAAACCCACAAAACCCATGGTTGACCAAAGGGCGCGAGGCCGATGACCTTTTGGCGCTCAAGACGCTCTCGGAATTTCCCGAGATCCGCGACAAGGTGCGCGCCCCCGCCGATGTGCGGCTGTTGTGGGATGTGTGCCGCATCCCCGACTTTCGCTCGATTTCTGAAACCGAACATGCCACGCTTTTGGCGCGCATCTTTGGCTTTTTGCAAACCGGCAAGGGGGTGCCCTCTGATTGGTTGGCTGGGCAGATTGCGCGGATCGACCGCACCACCGGAGATATCGACACATTGTCGAAACGTCTCGCCTTCATCCGCACATGGACCTATGTTGCGCAGCGCAAAGGCTGGGTGGATGATGAAACCCATTGGCGCGGGGAAACACGCGCTGTAGAAGACCGTCTGTCAGATGCGTTGCATGGCGCGCTGACCCAACGATTTGTGGACCGGCGCACATCTGTGCTTTTGCGCCGGCTCAAGCAGAAGGAGACCCTCGTGGCCGAGGTGAACGACAAGGGCGAAGTGACGGTCGAAGGCGAATTCGCCGGCAGACTTGAGGGGTTCCGTTTCCGGCAGGACGGCACGTCCTCGCCCGACGAGGCGAAGATGTTGGCGCGCGCGGCATACGAGGCGCTCAAGCCCGAATTCAGCCTGCGCTCGGACCGGTTCTATAATGCGCCGGACACCGAGATGGATTTCACCGAGCAAGGTGGCTTGATGTGGGGCGAGATTGCCGTGGGCAAGCTTGTCAAAGGGAGCGAACCGCTCAAACCCACGGTCGAGGCCTTTGTCGACGAGGAAGCCGGGCCCGAGGTGGTGGAAAAAGTCCGCCGCCGGTTGCAGCATTTCATCGACCGCAAGGTTGCGGCTTTGTTCGAGCCGCTGCTGGGCATGAGCCGTGACGAGGCGCTGACCGGGCTGGCGCGCGGCTTTGCCTTCCGTTTGGTCGAAGGCATGGGGATTGTCCCGCGCGAAGGCGTGGCCGCCGAGGTCAAGGAACTGGACCAAGAGGCGCGCGGCAGCCTGCGCAAACATGGCGTGCGCTTTGGCCAATACACGATCTTCCAGCAAGCGCTGCTGAAACCCGCGCCGACGCGGCTGCGGCTGGTGCTGATGTCGCTGTGGGAAGGCCTGTCGGAATTTCCTGAAAGCCCGCCGCCGGGTCTGGTGACGATCCCGAATATCTCAGAAGTGCCGGCTTCGGCCTATACGCTGTCGGGCTATCGGCCCGCGGGCTCGCGTGCGATCCGTATCGATATGCTGGAACGTCTGGCCGATATTTTGCGCACGCAAGACAGCAAGGGCGGCTTTGAAGCCACGCCCGACATGCTGTCGATCACCGGCATGACGCTCGAACAATTCGCCGATCTGATGGCGGGGCTGGGCTATAAGGCGGAAAAGGGCGAGCGTCCGAAAGCGCGCCCCGCCGCCGAGGACAAAAAGGCCGAGGCGTCCGAGACGCCGACCGAGGGCGCGCCCGCGGCCGAGGCTCCGGCTGTGCCGGAAAACCCGATCCCCGAGGAAAGCTCTCCGGTGGCCGAGGCAGAGGCGGAAGCCGCGGCCAAAGCCGAGGCGGAGGCCGAGCTGGAAACCTTCTACACCTTTGCTTGGGCCCCGCGTCCGCGCGGCGACCGTGGCCCGCGCCGCGGCGGCGAGGGCAAACCGGGTGGCGGGCATCGCGGCGAGAAGCGTGGCGAGGGCGGGGGCAAGCCGCGCCGTCACGAGGGCGGGGGCAAACCCGGCGGCAAACATGGTGGCAAGCCCGGCGGCAAGCACGGTGGTAAGCCGGGCGAGGGCAAGCCCGGTGGCCGTGGCTTCGAGGCGCATCCGCCGAAGAAAGAGAAAAAGATCGACCCTGATAACCCCTTCGCCGCCGCGCTGATGGGGCTCAAGGGCAAGCTCTGATCCCGTGGTCGATACCCGCGACCGGCTTCGCATCGACAAGTGGCTTTGGCAGGCGCGATTCTGCAAAAGCCGCCCGGTCGCGGTTGCGCTGGTCAGCGGCGGGCATCTGCGGGTGAATGGGCAAAAGGTCACCAAACCGGGCCGCGCGGTCGGCCCGGGCGATGTGCTGACCTTTGCCGCGCATGGTCAGGTCAGGGTGCTGCGCATCCTTGCCTGCGGCACCCGGCGCGGCCCCGCGACCGAGGCCGCCACGCTTTACGAATTGCTGGAAGGTGACCGGCCGGACCAGGAAACCGTGTGATCCAGCAAGCTTTGGGCCGACGCGCCTGTGCCGCCTCTGCCAGATCGCCGCAGTTTGTTTTTTATGTATCTCTTTCCCTTGATTGCGGCTGTTTCGGCGGCTAGGTAAATCCAGCGTCGAAGATTGGGGTAACGAAATGACCTATGTCGTCACCGACAACTGCATCGCCTGCAAATACACCGACTGTGTCGAGGTTTGCCCGGTGGATTGCTTCTACGAGGGCGAGAATACGCTGGTGATCCATCCGGATGAATGCATCGATTGCGGTGTGTGTGAGCCGGAATGCCCCGCCGATGCGATCCGCCCGGATACCGAACCGGGGATGGAAGACTGGGTGGAGTTCAACCGCCAGTATGCGGAAATCTGGCCGGTGATCACGATCAAGAAGGACGCGCTGCCCGACGCCGAGAAACACGACGGCGAAACCGGCAAGCGCGAGAAATACTTCTCGCCGAACCCCGGCGCCGGGGATTGAGCGGCGAAGCGATCGGGCGCGGCGTAATGCGCCTTTGCGCCTGACAGGCGTGCGAATCTGCAACGGGGGCCCAAGCGGCCCCCGTTTGCCATCAAGGCCAAACCGTCCGCTGCGACAAAATGGCCGTCATGATTCGGCAAGGTTACTGTCAGAATCGCTGCTTTCACGGGCTTGTGCTGCGCGGCGATGCTATGATTCGGGCCGTTTTTATGCTACACTCCCGTTACAAAGGAGCACGCCCCCGGCAGAACTGCTCGTCTGCGGGACTATACAATGCAAGACCACCCATCACGGCGCTTAACGGTGCCGGGGGTGCTTTATGCGCTGAATCGGGGGCAGCCCGGCTGCAAGGAAGCGACTGAATGACCAAGATGAAAAAAACCGAGTTCCGCCCCGATGATTTCGTTGTCTATCCCGCCCATGGCGTCGGCAAGATCATGTCGATCGAGGAACAGGAAATCGCCGGGCTGCGGCTCGAGTTGTTCGTGATTTCCTTTGAAAAAGACAAGATGACCCTGCGCGTGCCCACGCACAAGGCCGCCGATGTCGGGATGCGTGGCCTGTCCACCCCCGATGTGGTGACCAAGGCGCTGGAAACGCTGAAGGGTAAGGCCAAGGTCAAGCGGGCGATGTGGTCGCGCCGCGCGCAGGAATATGAGCAAAAGATCAATTCGGGCGATCTTTTGTCGATTGCCGAGGTGGTGCGCGATCTGCACCGCGCCGACGATCAGCGCGAACAATCCTATTCCGAGCGTCAGCTTTACGAAGCCGCGCTGGAGCGCCTGACCCGTGAAGTGGCCGCCGTTTCGGGCACCGACGAGGCGGGCGCCGCCAAAAAGGTCGATGAGGTGCTGCTGGGCCGCGCCGCCTAAGCGCCCTCCGCGCCTAAATTCCCCTTATAAGCGGGCCCTTCGGGGCCCGTTTTCTTATGCGGCGCAAGCTTTGATCCTTTTCACCTCGGCGCGGCCGAGGCGACCCGCCGGGGGCACTGCCCCCTCTTGGCCTTTGGCCAATTAACCCCCGGGATATTTGCACAAAGTCGAAGGGGGCCGGGGCGCGAAGCGGCCTGTGCGGGCTTTCGGGCGGGGCTTCCTGCTGCCATATCGACCCCTGTGGCATGTTGGCAGCGCTTTGCCCCTTGGCCTTCGGGGGAAATGCTCTATCCTGCTCCCCCCGAGTCGGTCAGCCGCCACAAGAGCCGCGCCGAGGAAGTGAATTTGCGAGGCCCCATGAGCAAAACCGATCCCTTCGGCTTCAACATCTCTGCCGCCGCCGACAAGCAGCGCCGCACCAAGGGCAAGCGTGGCATGTCGGGCGCGTTCGAAACCTCGACGCGCAAATGCGACCATCCCGACTGCAACGAGCCGGGCAAATATCGCGCGCCCAAAAGCCCCAAGGTGCTGGATGACTATTTCTGGTTCTGCAAGGAACATGTGCGCGAATACAATCTGAAGTGGAACTATTTCCAGGGCCAAAGCGAAGAGGAATTCCAGCAATTCCTTGAGGGGAATGTCTGGGAACGCCCGACCAAGCCCTTTGGCCGCTCGAAAGAGGAGATGGGCTGGGCGCGGCATGGCATTTCCGACCCGATGGAGCTTTTGGGCCAGAACGCCACGCAAAACCCGGGCCGTGCGGTGGTGGGGCGCAAGTTGCCGCCGACCGAGCGGCGCGCGCTGGAAATTCTGGACGCCAAGGATACGATGACCAAGACCGAGATCCGCAAGTGCTACAAGGCGCTGATCAAGGTGCTGCACCCGGATATGAATGGCGGCGACCGGTCTCAGGAAGAATTGCTGCAGCAGGTCGTCTGGGCGTGGGATCAGGTCAAGGACAGCCGCAACTTCAAATAAGGGCGGCGGGTCGGGCCGGGGCTGTCTGCCCCCACGGCTGAGCGGCTTTATCCGTGGAGATATTTGCGCACAGTTGAAGACGCAAAAGCAAAGGGCGCCCGTGGGCGCCCTTGTCTGTTCGGGTGTGTGTTTCTGGGGGCGGTCTAGCCCTGCGCCTTGGTCTCTTTCTTCACCTGCGCGCGGCGCTGGTGCAGCACCGGCTCGGTATAGCCCGAGGACTGGATGCGTGCGAGGAAGACCAGATCGCAGGCCGCCTGAAAGGCCAGCCCGTCGTAATTGGGCGCCATCGGCCTGTAGGCGGGATCCTGCGCGTTTTGCCGATCCACCACCTTGGCCATCTTGCGCAAAGCCTCCATCACCCGGCCTTCGGTGACCACGCCGTGATGCAGCCAATTGGCAAGCGCCTGCGCACTGATGCGCAAGGTCGCGCGGTCTTCCATTAGCCCCACGTCATGGATATCGGGCACTTTGGAACAGCCGATCCCCTGATCGACCCAGCGCACCACATAGCCCAGAATGCCTTGGGCGTTGTTTTCGATCTCGGCGGTGATCTCGTCTTCGGAATAGTTCCGCCCGGCGGCCAGCGGGATTGTCAGCAGATCATCCAGCCGCTCGGGGCGGGCAAGCGCGGCAATCTCGCGCTGGCGCGCCTTCACATCGATGCGGTGGTAATGCGTGGCATGCAGTGTCGCGGCGGTGGGGGAGGGCACCCAAGCGCAATTCGCCCCCGCCATCGGATGGGCGATTTTCTGCGCCAGCATCTCGGCCATATTGTCGGGCGCGGCCCACATGCCTTTGCCGATCTGCGCGCGCCCGGCAAGCCCGCATTTCAGCCCGATATCGACGTTGCGATCTTCGTAGGCCGAAATCCACGGCTGGGATTTCATCTCGCCCTTGCGCAGCATCGCGCCCGCTTCCATCGAGGTGTAAATCTCGTCGCCGGTGCGATCAAGGAAGCCGGTGTTGATGAAGGCGATGCGGTGTTTGGCGGCGCGGATGCATTCCTTGAGATTGACCGAGGTGCGCCGTTCTTCATCCATGATGCCGATCTTGACGGTATAGGCGGGCAGGCCCAGCACCTCTTCCACATGGGAAAAGACCGCATCGGTAAAGGCGACCTCTTCGGGACCATGCATCTTCGGTTTCACCACATAGACCGAGCCGGTGGTGGAATTGCGCAGCCCCGTTTCTTTGCGCAGGTCGTGCAAGGCGCACAGCGTGGTGACCATCGCATCCAGCAGCCCTTCGCAGACCTCGCGCCCGTTGCGGCAGCGGATCGCCGGGTTCGGCATCAGATGGCCCACATTGCGCACCAGCATCAGCGCGCGCCCCTTCAGCGTAAGCGTGCCGCCATCGGGGGCGGTAAAGGTCAGATCCGGGGCCAGCGCGCGGGTGAAGGTCTGATCGCCCTTGGTCACGGTTTCGCTCAGCGTGCCCTGCATCAGCCCCAACCAGTTGCGATAGGCATGGACCTTGTCAGGCGCATCGACGGTGGCCACCGAATCCTCGCAATCCATGATCGAGGACACGGCCGATTCCAGCTTCATATCGGCAATGCCCGCCGGGTCCGCCGCGCCAATCGGATGGGCGGCATCGATCACCAGAATGATATGCAGGCCATTGTGCTTGAGCAAAATTTCCGCCGGTGCCTCGGGCGTGCCGGTATAGCCTGCAAGCTGCGCCGGATTGGCAAGCCCGGTTTCCTCGCCGGCCACTTCTGCAAAGAGCCCGCCATCGTGCAGGCGCAGTTTCGACGCGCCCGCCCAAGAACCCGCCACCAGCGGGCAGGCGTCATCCAGAAATTTCTTCGCCCAAGCGATCACCTTCGCCCCGCGCGAGGGGTTATAGCCTTTCGACTGCGGCGCCTCGCCCAACGCATCGGTGCCATAAAGCGCATCATAAAGGCTGCCCCAACGCGCATTGGCGGCATTGAGCGCATAGCGCGCATTGGTGATCGGCACGACCAGTTGCGGGCCGCAAACGGTGGCAATCTCGGGGTCGGTCTCGGGCGTCTCGATGGTGAAATCGGGGCCTTCGGGGACCAGATAGCCGATCTCTTGCAAAAAGGCGCGATAGGCGCGGGCGTCATGGCCCTTGCCGCGATGGTGCAAATGCCAATCGTCGATGCGCGCCTGCATCGCCTCGCGCTTTTCCAAAAGCGCGCGGTTTTTGGGGCCGAAATCGTGGATCAGTTCGGACAGACCCGCCCAAAACCGCGCAGGGGTCACGCCAGAGCCGGGCAGCGCCTCGGTTTCGATGAAGTCGGCCAATGTCGTGGCGACTTGCAAACCTTCGCGCTCAACGCGTTCTGTCATTCTGCCCTCCCTGATCGTTCTTGGGCGGTATCTTGTGCTTCAAGCCGCCTCTGTCCAGCGAAAACCGCATTGCCGCGCCGCGACGCGCGCGCCTGTCGCAAGGTCTTGCCGGTGCGCACTTGGACGCCTAGCTATGAAGGAACCGCAGCACGAGGACCCAATGGACGGCGTGACCCTTCTTTCAGACTATCAACCTTATCCTTTTGAAATCGAAAAAGTTTCCATGGTGTTCCACCTCGCACCAGACGCGACGCGGGTGCGCAGCACGCTGGCGCTGACCCCGCGGGCCGGGGCGGCGGATGTGCATCTGGACGGGGAAGAGTTGCGCCTTGTCTCGATTGCCATCGACGGGGCCCCGCTTGCGCCCGAGGCCTATCGCGTGACGGAAACCGGGCTGACCATCGCGGCGGGTGCCCTGCCCGCAGGGCCGTTTGAACTGCAAACCGAGGTAGAGATCGCGCCCGCCAAAAACACAGCACTTGAAGGGCTTTACATGTCCAACGGCATGTATTGCACGCAATGCGAGGCCGAGGGGTTCCGCAAGATCACCTTTTACCCCGACCGCCCCGATGTGATGGCGCGGTTCCATGTGCGGATCGAAAGCGATCTGCCGGTGCTGTTGTCGAACGGCAATCCGGCGGCGCAGGGGGCGGGCTTTGCCGAATGGGATGACCCTTGGCCGAAGCCTGCCTATCTGTTCGCGCTGGTGGCGGGCGATTTGCGCGCCACCTCGGGGACTTTCACCACTGCTTCGGGGCGCAAGGTCGATCTTAATATCTGGGTGCGCCCGGGCGATGAGGCGCGTTGCGATTTTGCGCTTGGCGCGCTGCAACGGTCGATGAAATGGGATGAACAGGCTTACGGGCGCGAATATGACCTCGATCTGTTCAACATCGTGGCGGTCGATGATTTCAACATGGGCGCGATGGAGAACAAGGGGCTGAATATCTTCAACTCCAAGCTGGTGCTTGCCTCGCCCGAAACCGCGACCGATCTTGATTACGAACGGATCGAGGCGGTGATCGCGCATGAGTATTTTCACAATTGGACCGGCAACCGGATCACCTGCCGCGACTGGTTCCAACTGTGTCTGAAAGAGGGGCTGACGGTCTACCGCGACCAAAGCTTTACCCGCGATGTGCGGCTCGGTGCGCTTAAGCGCATCGACGATGTGGCCAGCCTGCGCGCGCGCCAGTTCCGCGAGGATGCGGGGCCGCTCGCGCATCCGCCGCGTCCGTCCAGCTATCGCGAGATCAACAACTTCTACACCGCCACCGTCTACGAAAAAGGCGCTGAGGTGGTGGGCATGCTGGCCACGCTTTTGGGGGGCGAGGGCTATCGCAAGGCGCTTGATCTTTATTTTGACCGCCACGACGGGCAAGCCTGCACGATCGAGGATTGGATCAAGGTGTTCGAAGATGCCTCGGGCCGCGATCTGAGCCAGTTCAAGCTTTGGTATACCCAAGCGGGCACGCCGCATCTAAGCGTGTCGGAGCGGTTCGAAAACGGCACCTATACGCTCGACTTTGAGCAGGTGACCGCGCCGACGCCGGGCGAGCCGGAAAAGCCGCCGCGCCATATTCCGATTGCGGTGGGGCTGTTGGGGCCAAACGGCGACGAGGTGGTGCCGACCCAAGTGTTGGAAATGACCCAAGGGCGGCAAAGTTTCAGTTTTTCGGGGCTGGCGGCCAAGCCTGTCCCCTCGATCCTGCGGGGCTTTTCCGCGCCGGTGGTGCTGGAACGCGATACGACGCCCGCCGAGCAAGCCTTTTTGCTGGCCCATGACACCGATCCGTTCAACCGCTGGGAAGCGGGGCGCAATCTGGCCCGCGATACGCTGATCGCCATGGCGCAAGGCGGCGCGCCCGCACCCGATTATATTGCGGCGGTGGGGCAGATGTTGGGCGATGCGACCGCGATGCCAGCGTTCCGCGCCGCGTGCCTGCGCCTGCCCGGTGAAGATGAAATCGCCTCGGCGCTTGCGGCCAATGGCGTGGTGCCCGACCCCGATGCGATCCGCGCTGCGCGGCGCGATCTGATGAAAGCCTTGGCGCAAACCCATGAAGCGGCCCTTGTCGCCGCCTATGAGGCCCATGCCGTCCCCGGCCCCTATAGCCCGGATGCGGGCCCCGCCGGACAGCGGGCGCTGCGGCTGGCCACGCTGGCGTTGCTTAGCACGCTTGATGCGGGCGCGCGTGCCAAGGCACTGTTTTCGGACGCGACGAATATGACCGAAAGCATCGGCGCGCTGGGGCTTTTGGTGGCGCAAGGCACGGGGCAAGCGGAATTGGACGCCTTTGCCGCGCGTTGGGCAAGTGAGCCTCTGGTGATGGACAAATGGCGCTCTGTGCAAGCGATGCTCAGCCCGCCCGAAGCGGCGGTGGAGGTGGTCACGGCCATTGCCGAGAGCGGCGCGTTCGAGTGGAAAAACCCGAACCGGTTCCGCTCGCTTCTGGGTGGGTTTGCCGCCAACCACGCGGGTTTTCACCGCGCCGATGGGGCGGGCTATGCGCTTTATGCCGATTGGCTGATCAAGCTTGATCCGCTCAACCCGCAAACCGCGGCGCGGATGTCCACGGCCTTTGAGACATGGCGGCGCTATGACGCAACCCGCCAAACCCATGCGCAAGCGGCGCTAAAACGCATTGCCGGGGCGCCGGGGCTTAGCCGTGATCTTTCGGAAATGGTGGGCCGACTTTTGGAGTGACCGGCCTTCCAAGGGGGCGCCGACCGCGCCCCCTTTGCCTGCGCCCCCATCTTGCCCCCCGCGCGCGCCTGTCTTAGAAGAGCGCAAGCCAAAAAGGGAACATGCGATGCTCGATCACCTTGCCTTCACCGCCCCCGAGCCGAAAGTCATTGCCGGCGCGCAAAGCGACTGGGAACTTGTCATCGGCATGGAGGTGCATGCGCAGGTGGCCTCGAAGGCCAAGCTGTTCTCGGGCGCGTCCACCACCTTCGGGGCAGAGCCCAATTCGAACGTCGCCTTTGTTGATGCCGCGATGCCCGGTATGCTGCCGGTAATCAACGAATTTTGCGTGGCCCAAGCGGTGCGCACCGGCCTTGCGCTCAAAGCCGGGATCAATCTGCGTTCGGCCTTTGACCGCAAGAACTATTTCTACCCGGACCTGCCGCAGGGCTACCAGATTTCGCAGCTTTACCACCCGATCGTGGGCGAGGGCGAAATCATCGTCGATATGGGGCCGGGGGTGGCGCGCAAGGTGCGGGTGGAACGCATCCACCTTGAGCAAGATGCGGGTAAGTCGATCCACGACATGGACCCGAATATGTCTTTCGTGGACCTGAACCGCACCGGCGTTGCGCTGATGGAAATCGTAAGCCGCCCCGACATTCGCGGGCCCGAGGAAGCGGCGGCCTATATCGCCAAGCTGCGCCAGATCCTGCGCTACATCGGCACCTGCGATGGCAATATGCAAAACGGCAACCTGCGCGCCGATGTGAACGTGTCGGTCTGTCGTCCGGGCCAATATGAGAAATACCAAGAAACGCAAGATTTCAGCCATCTTGGCACGCGCTGCGAAATCAAGAACATGAACTCGATGCGTTTCATCCAAGCGGCGATTGATTACGAAGCCCGCCGCCAGATCGCCATTTTGGAAGATGGTGGCGAGATCGTGCAAGAAACCCGGCTTTATGACCCAGATAAGGGCGAGACGCGCAGCATGCGTTCGAAGGAAGAGGCGCATGATTACCGCTACTTCCCGTGCCCGGACCTGCTGCCGCTGGAGATCGAGCAAGATTGGGTCGATGACATCGGCGCGGCCATGCCCGAACTGCCCGATGAGAAGAAAGCCCGCTTCGTCAAAGACCTTGGCTTGAGCGAATATGACGCATCGGTTCTGACCGCCGAGGTCGAAAACGCCGATTATTTTGAGGCCGTGGTGGCCGTGGCCGAAGATGGCAAGCTGGCCGCGAATTGGGTCATCAACGAGCTGTTTGGCCGCTTGAAGAAAGAAGGCCATGAGATCGGCGCAAGCCCGGTCAGCCCGGCACAGCTTGGCGCGATCATCCGGCTGATCAAATCCGACAAAATCTCGGGCAAGATCGGCAAGGACCTGTTCGAGATCGTCTATACCGAAGGCGGCGATCCGGAAAAGATCGTCGAAGAACGCGGCATGATCCAAGTCACCGATACCGGCGCGATTGAAGCGGCGGTGGATGAGGTGATCGCGGCCAACCCCGCACAGGTGGAGAAGGCGAAAGCCAACCCCAAATTGGCGGGCTGGTTCGTGGGGCAGGTGATCAAAGCCTCGGGCGGCAAGGCCAACCCCAAAGCGGTAAACGAAATCGTCGCCAAGAAGCTTGGTTTTTAAAACGAAAGGCGCCCCGCG
Organism: Rhodobacter sp. TJ_12; assembly: GCF_020023995.1. Taxonomy (GTDB): domain Bacteria; phylum Pseudomonadota; class Alphaproteobacteria; order Rhodobacterales; family Rhodobacteraceae; genus Rhodobacter. The sequence continues at coordinate 19,265 of NZ_NRRD01000012.1, forward strand.
GGGCGCCTTTTGATTTGGGGGGGCTGGCCCAGAGGGCGGGCCTTGCCCCGGCGTCTTTCCGCGCCTACCTTTTCCAAAACCCATTCGGAGAACCCTATGAGCGGCCTTCTTGCGCTTTTGGATGACGTGGCGGGCCTGGCCAAGGTTGCGGCCGCCTCGGTGGATGATGTGGCGGGGCAGGCGGCGCAGGCGGGGTCTAAAACCGCAGCCGCCCTGATCGACGATGCGGCTGTCACCCCCAAATATCTACACGGCTTCGGTGCCGAGCGCGAATTGCCGATTGTGGGCAAGATCGCGCTGGGGTCCATTCGCAACAAGCTGGTGGTGCTTTTGCCGCTGGCGCTTTTGCTGTCGAGCTTCTGGCCCGGCGCGATCACGCCGCTTTTGATGCTGGGGGGCAGCTATCTGTGTTTTGAGGGGGCGGAAAAGGTGTTTCACCTGCTGGTGCCCCACGCCCCGCATGCCGATGGGCATCAAGATCCCGGCGGCAATCCCGCGGGTGATCCGATGACGCTGGAAGAGGAAAAGGTCTCGGGCGCGGTGAAGACCGATTTCATCTTGTCGGCCGAGATCATGACCATCGCGCTGGCGTCGCTGCCCACCGACAACCCGATCTGGATGCAGGCCATGGCGCTGGTGCTGGTGGCGCTGGGGATCACCGCCTTGGTCTATGGCGGGGTCGCGCTGATCGTGAAGGCCGACGATATGGGGCTTTATCTTGCGCGGGCGGGGCGGTTGTGGCTCACGCGCGCCTTTGGGCGGGCGGTCGTTGCGGTGATGCCCGGCTTCATGAAGCTGTTGATGATCGTCGGCACGGCGGCGATGCTGTGGGTGGGCGGCTCTATCGTGCTGCATGGGCTGGCCGAACTTGGCTTTGCCGCGCCCTATGACGCCATCCACCATCTGGCCGAGGCGGGCGCGCATCTGGGGCCCGAGGCGTTCGCCAGCGCGGTCGGGTGGACCATTGGCGCCACCTTTGATGGCATTTTGGGCCTGCTTTACGGCTTTGCGCTGATTCCGCTGGCGATGTATGTGGTGGACCCGGTGATCGCGCTGGCAGGCCGCTTGAAGCGCAAATGACCCCGCGCATCGCGCTTGTTCTGGGCGCGCGTGTGGCGCCCGATGGCACACCCTCGGCGGCGCTGCGGCGCCGGGTGGCGCATGCGATAAGCTTGTATCAGGCGGGGCAGGTGGGGCGGCTGATCCTTAGCGGTGGGGCGTTTGATGGCGCGCCTGCGGAAGCCACGGTGATGGCCGATCTGTGCCGCGCCGCCGGGCTGCCCGCGGCCGCCTTGATCCAAGAGCCCAAAGCGCGCAACACGCGCGAGAATTTCACCTGCGCCCGGCCTTTGCTGGGGGCAGAGACCGCGCTGGTCGTGGTGACAGATCGCTATCATGCGCGGCGCGCGCGGCTGGCCGCAGGTGGCTTGGGGTTGTCGCTGCGCCTGTCTTGCCCGCCTGCGCCGGATCTGGCGTGGCACCAATATCTCAAGCTGGCCGCGCGCGAAGCGGTGGCCAGCCTGTGGTATGCCTTGCGCTATGGGCTATCCTGGGGGCTGTTGGGGCGCTTTAGCGGGTCACGGTAACGCGGACATAATCGCCGCGCTTGCCATAACCAAAAATGCGCACGAAAACGGTGGCCCCGCCCGCCATGATCTTGCGCGCGGCGGCTGGCTCGATCGAGCCATTCATCACCATGCGCTCCATCGTGGCGCGGTTGTTAAAATCACCAAAGAACGGGTCCCATTCGTCGCCGGGTTGCGAAATGCCGAATTTGTGGAAATTCGCCCGATCTTGGCGCAGAACTTGCCACGGTGCGCTCAGCCGTTGGCCGCGCGAATTAAACAGGTCATCGGTGCCGATATAGGCGACATAGGCGCCCACGATTTCCTGCGCGGCCACGGGTGTGGCGGCGGGAGCTGCGACGAGCCCGGCCAAAACGCTGCCGAGGACGGCGGAGCGGAGATGTTTGAACATCGTGCCAACCTCCTATTGGTGAAAATCCCAATAGGGCAAGCTTAGGCCCGGCTTTGCGGGAACCCAAGGTGAATTATGCCGCAGGGTTATCGTGCCTTGCTCGGCTGCCCTGACGCGCGCGAGCACGGTGCCGGATCTGCGGTTGGGGAATGAGACGCTATGGCCCGGCCAGCGGATTGCGCCGCGCGATCACCTCCACGCGTGCACTGTCGGGCGCATTGCACAGATCGTCATTGCCGTCATTGCGTATGTGTACCAGCACATCGGCGGTGCCGCCTTCATAGGCCGGACAGCCATCGACCTCGACCGCTTTCCAGGGCGCACCGCCCAGACCTTCGAGCGCCGTTGCCACGCTACGCTGCGCGACCGTATAGGGCACCTGTCCGCTGACAATGCTGCACCGCAAGGGGTAACGATCGCTGGTGGGCAAAAGCGCGATCACCGCACCATCGGGGCTGATCATCACCGCGCGCCCATAATCAGCATCATAGTGTGACCGCCAGCCCACTTTTTCAAAGCGGTCGGTCGCAAACCAAGCGGATTGTCCAAAGCGCAGGCACAGATCGACGCCCGTGGCAAAGGCCGCCTCGGCTGCCGGGTTGGCCCAGGCGGCGGGTGCCCCCAGCGCAAAACCCACAAAGCCCGCAGCCAGCCTGTTGAACGCTTTGGAAGGCATTGTTTTTCCTTTTCTGATCGGGAGGCTCTTGTCCGAGAGCGGAGTCACGCCAGCGCACCTTAGCCAGCGCGGGGTGCCGGGGGCAAGACGCTCGGGAAGACACTAAAAAGGCGCGCAGGCACCGCCCTTGTCGGGCGGCCTTTGGGGGCAGTGGAAGGCCCAAACGCCCTTGCCCGTCAGTGGTGCGAGGCTCACCACCCCATAACGGCGCGGGGCCGTATGGCCGCCCCCTTGCGGGGAACGGGACGAACAAGGCACTGGTAACCCACACGCCTCGAGAGCCGCCGCCCCGGGCCTTGGTCCGGGTCGGCACAGCCTATTCGTCTGGTTGAAGCTGCGCGCAGGTAAATGCCCGATAGGCGCTTCGCATCAAGGGCAAAGCCCCAAGCTGCGAACGGACGCCCCAAGGGGGGCGAGGAAAAGGACATCTAGAAGCGGCAGTTTCAACACATCTTGCAAAAAGCGAATCCGGTGGGAAATTCATCAACCGGACATTGTATTCAATACAATAAATTTCTGCCCGCGCCAACCCCCGTGCGCCTTTCTGTGTTCAGTTTTTTTGAGATGAGCGGACTGCGGATCGCAGAGGCACGGCCCGCCGAAATTTGGGCCAGGCTGTAGCATTTTGCAAAACCTGTGGGGGCACGCGTCTTTGCGATAAGGGCGGGCCTTCGTATCGCCGCAGCGCTGTGCCCAAAGATATAGGGGCAAAATCCGCCGCAACAAGACGCGCGGCCCGCAATATCCGGAAATGTCAGGAAGATTGGAGCGGGTGAAGGGAATCGAACCCTCGTCTTCAGCTTGGGAAGCTGCGGCTCTACCATTGAGCTACACCCGCATGAGCGCCCAGATATGCGATGCATCCGGGCGCGTCAAGCGCTCTTGCACGCTATCCGCGCCGTCTGCGCCGCCCACCGCCCTCGGGCGCGCCGCCCGCGTTAAAACTGACCGGCGGCAGGGTGACGACTTTGGCCAGTTCGGCAAAAGCGGCGGTCGCATGCGGGATCGCATTGGCGGCGACGAAATGTTCCTGAAAGCGCGGCTCGATCGCGGTTTCGATCTTCACGATCCGTTTTACCTGCGCCTCGATCGCACGGCGTGCGCTACGCGCGCACAAGGCCATACGTGCGCCGGTGCCCGCCGCATTGCCCGCCGAGGTCACCGCTTCAAGCGCCACATCGGGGATCATCCCCAGCACCATCGCATGTTTGGGGCTGATATGCGCGCCAAAGGCCCCGGCCAGAACCACCCGGTCCACCTGATCGACACCCATTTCATCCATCAAGAGCCGCGCCCCGGCATAAAGTGCCGATTTCGCAAGCTGGATCGCGCGGATATCGCCTTGGGTCACGGTCACGCGCGGCCCGTCGGGGCTGGCGTCATGGATCACATATTCATGCGTGCGTCCGGTGGCCACACAGCGCGGCGTGCCCACCTGTTCGGCCGAGCCAATCAGCCCGGACGGGTCCATAATGCCCGCGATGCGCATTTCGGCCACCGCCTCGATGATGCCCGACCCGCAGATGCCAGTGATCGTGGGCGTGCCAAAGGCGGGATCATCCGACCAATGGTCATTGCCGATGATGCGAAAGCGCGGTTCTTTCGTGACCGGATCGATCTCGATACGTTCAATCGCGCCCGGGGCCGCACGCTGCCCAGAGGAGATTTGGGCGCCTTCAAAGGCGGGACCGGTGGGGGAGGAACAGGCCAGCACCCGGGTCTTATTGCCCAAAAGAATCTCGGCATTGGTGCCCACATCGACGATGAGCGAAAGATCTTCGCGCGTCTCGGGTGCCTCAGACAGCGCGACCGCGGCGCAATCGGCGCCCACATGACCCGCGATCAGCGGCAGGATATAGGCGCGCGCCCCGGGGGCGAGCGGGGCAAGGCCGATCTCGGCGGCCTGCAGATGCAGCGCGTCGCCACTGGCCAGCGCAAAGGGGGCCTGACCCAGCTCGACCGGATCAAGGCCCAGCAGAAGGTGGTGCATCACCGGGTTGCACACCACCACCGCCTCGACCACGGCGGCGGCGTCCACCCCCGCTTCTTCGGCCAAAGCGGCGGCGAGCCCGGCCATTGCGCCGCGCACGGCCTCGGTCATTTCCTGCGCACCGCCGGGGTTCATCATCGCATAGGACACCCGGCTCATCAGGTCTTCGCCAAAGCGGATTTGCGGGTTCATCAGGCCGGACGAGGCCAGCACCCGCCCGTCGTCCAACGCCACCAGATGCCCCGCGATGGTGGTCGATCCCAGATCGATGGCCAGCCCGTAGAGCGGCGCCTCACGCAAACCGGGATAAAGCGCAACCAAACGCGGGGCGCTGCCGTCGCCCGCCTCATGCACGGCGGCGGTGACGCGCCAGCCGCCCTTGCGTAACGTGGTTTGCAGTCCCGACAGCACTGCAAGATCGGCGTGCAGCCCCTTGATGCCGAATGATTTTTCTAGCGCAGCGGCAAGCCGTTCAAAATCGCCCGACGGTTCGTGCATATCGGGTTCGGCCACTTCGACGTAGAGCGGGCGGGTGGCCGGGTCCATCACCATCACCCGTTCCGAGGCGCTTTTGCGGATCACCTGCCGGTGCACTTGGCTTTCGGCGGGCACATCAATCACCACATCGCCTTCGATCCGCGCCTGACAGCCCAGCCGCCGCCCCGGTTTCAGCCCCCGGATGCGGTCATAGCGTTCCTCGACCGCGTTGACGGGGCTGAGCGCCTCGGGGCCGACATGCAGCCCGTGTTTGGGAAAATCGCCATAGCCCGGCGCGACTTGGCATTTCGAACAGATGCCCCGCCCGCCGCAAACGGAATCAAGATCCACCCCCAAGGCCCGCGCCGCGGTCAGAACCGGCGTGCCCTTGGCCACCCGGCCACGCTTGCCCGAAGGCGTGAAAATCACCAATGCATCGTCCGACATCGTCGCGCTCCTTGTTGCGCCTTTCGTTCTAGGGCAGGGCTGGGCGAAGGCAAAGCCCGGCTGCGACCGCGCGCCGCAGCTTTTCGCCATCTCGCGCGGCGATCTGCCGGGCAGGGGCCGCCAAAGCCCCCAAATCGCCTGCGCCCACCCGCAAAAGCTTTCGCGCGGGGCTAACGCCCTTGCCGGCGGGCCATGAAGGCCAGCCGTTCGAACAAATGCACATCTTGCTCGTTCTTCAGCAGCGCACCATGCAGTTTCGGCAGCATTTGCCCCGGCTCGGCTTGCAAATCCTCGGGCCGCAGATCCTCGGCCAAGAGCAGCTTCAGCCAGTCCAGTACCTCCGAGGTGGAGGGTTTCTTCTTCAGCCCCGGAGTTTCGCGGATCTCGTAAAACCGGGTCAGCGCCGCCGACAAAAGCTGTTCTTTGATCTGCGGGAAATGCACCGCGACGATCTGTTTGAGCGTCTCGGCATCGGGAAAGCGGATGTAATGAAAGAAACACCGGCGCAAGAAAGCATCGGGCAGTTCTTTTTCGTTGTTCGAGGTGATGATGACAATCGGGCGATGCGCGGCCTGGATCGTCTCGCCGGTCTCGTAAACGTGAAACGCCATCTTATCGAGCTCTTGCAACAGATCGTTCGGAAATTCGATATCCGCCTTGTCGATCTCGTCGATCAGCAGCACCACCTTGCCCGGGGCTTCGAACGCCTGCCACAGCTTGCCCTTGCGGATGTAATTGCGCACGTCATTGACCCGCGCATCGCCCAATTGGCTGTCGCGCAGGCGCGAGACGGCATCGTATTCGTAAAGCCCCTGTTGCGCCTTGGTGGTGGATTTGATCGCCCACTCCAACATCGGCAACCCCAATGCTTGCGCGACTTGCCGGGCCAGTTCGGTCTTGCCGGTGCCCGGTTCGCCCTTGACCAAAAGCGGGCGTTCCAGCGCCACGGCGGCATTCACCGCCACCACAAGGTCGGGCGGGGCCACATAGCTGTCGGTCGAGGTGAATTGCACTGATCCGGTCTGCACGGGCGCCTCCATCATCGCGAAACCGCACCGTAGCGGCGCGCTGAAAGCCCCGCAAGCGCCAGCCCGGTTGTGACGCTGCGCGCCGCGCAGGAAATATGCCGCAGGTGCAAAACGGGGGGCAAAGGGGCGTGACAACTCGTCCCGACTGCGTTAATGGAGCGCCCAAGCGGCGCCGGGGGGGTGACGCCCCCTTTTACGACCGAGGGCATTAAATTGAGTGAAGCGATGAAAGCCGAGACCTTCCTTCCCGACGATTACCGGCCCGCCGAAGACGAGCCGTTCATGAACGATCGTCAGCTCGAATATTTCCGCCGCAAATTGCAAGCGTGGAAGGCCGAGTTGCTGGAGCAATCGCAAGAGACGCTCGACGGGCTCGCCGAATCGGCGCGCAACGTGCCGGATTTGGCGGATCGCGCCTCCGAAGAGACCGACCGGGCGCTGGAATTGCGCACCCGCGACCGGCAGCGCAAACTGGTCACCAAGATCGACGCGGCACTCCGTCGCATCGAAAATGGCGAATATGGCTATTGCGAAATGACCGGAGAACCTATCTCTCTGAAACGTCTTGATGCGCGCCCGATCGCCACGATGACGCTCGAAGCGCAAGAAAAGCACGAGCGCCGCGAACGTGTGCATCGCGACGACTGAAGCCGGACCGACGGGCCCGGGTGAGGCCTGATCAGCAAACTGCGCAGACATAGGCTTCACCGGTGACCGCAAGGCGCCGGTGAATTCATATGGAAAGGACGCGGGCGGTGCTGATCGGACGACGCGTAACAGTGATGGGGGCGGGGATTGCTGGGCTTGCGGTGGCGCGGGCCTTGGCGCTGCGCGGTGCGCAGGTCACCGTTTTGGAACAAGCCGATGCGATCCGCGAAGTGGGCGCTGGCATTCAGGTCTCGCCCAATGGGGCGCGGGTGTTGCGCGCGCTGGGGCTGGGCGATGCGCTGGAAACCACCGGGCCGCGCACCGAAGCGATTGAAATGCTGGATGGCGAGACCGGCAGCCGGGTGATCCGGCTGGATCTGGGCAAGCTGCGCCCCGGGGCGGAATACCGTCTGGTGCATCGCGCAAGGCTGATCGAGATTTTGGCGCAGGGCGCGCGCGAGGCGGGGGTCGAGATTACCCTTGGGTGCAAGGTCGAGGATGTCGACTTGTCCTCGGGCAAGCCCAAGCTGCTGACCGCGCGGGGGGAAACGCTTGAACCTGGCCTTTTGATCGGCGCCGATGGGCTGCATTCGCGGGTGCGCCGCGCGCTCAATGGCGAGTCGCGCCCGTTCTTTACCCATCAGGTGGCGTGGCGCGCGCTGGTGCCGTGCGACGATAATGAGCCGAAGGTGGCGCAGGTGTTCCTCGGTGCGGGTAAGCACCTTGTCACCTATCCGCTGGGCCGGGGGCTGCGCAATATCGTGGCGGTCGAGGAGCGCTGGCGCTGGGTCGAAGAAAGCTGGAACCTGCGCGATGATCCGCTGACCCTTCTGGCCGCGTTCGAAGAATTCTGCCCGAAGGTGCAAGACTGGCTGGAGGCGGTGAAGGAACCCTGGCTTTGGGGGCTTTTCCGCCATCCGGTCGCGCGCGTCTGGCAAGGCCGGGGCGCGGTGATCATGGGCGATGCGGCGCATCCCACCTTGCCGTTTTTGGCGCAGGGCGCGGTGATGGCGCTGGAAGATGCTTGGGTTTTGGCTCAGGCGCTGGCCAAACACGACAATGACGAGGTGGCGCTGGGCGTCTATCAATCGATGCGCGCGCGCCGCTGCAAGGCGATTGTCGAGGCCGCGAATGAAAACGCCCGCAATTACCACCTGTCGGGGTTCCAGCGCACCTTGGGCCATGCCGCCTTGCGGGTGGCCTCGCTGGTGGCGCCGGGGCAGGTGCTCAACCGCTATGACTGGGTGCATGGTCACGATGTGACCACGGAAATTTAGGGGCGCGACCTGAGGACCGGCTGGCGCTCAGCCTTCGCCGATCGCTTTTGCCAGCCCGTCGATCACCGCGGTGAAGGCCGCGCCGGTTTCATGCTGCGCCGCGGGGCATATGGCATGGGCCGCCTCGGCCACCAGCCCCATCAGGCTGGAGCCCCCCACCAGCACCACCGTGCCCACTTGGTCGGGCGCCACGCCGCCCTTGTGCAAGGTGTCCTGCACCGCCTCGGTCAGTTGGGCCCGCGCGCGCGCCAAAGACGCCGCCATCGAGCTGGCATCGATATCGGCATAAAGCCCGCGCTCGATCTTGCCCATGCGGATCATCGCACCGGCTTTGCCCCGGTTCGCCTCGATCTTGCCGCGCTCCACCGCGAAGGCCAGATCGTGCCCCAACTCATGCTCTAACACCGTTGCCAGCCGCCCCACCGCGCGCGGATCGACGGCCAGCTTCACCATTTTGGCCACGGCGGTGCGCGTTTCGCGGGTGTAAAGAAAGGGGATCTTCGCCCAACTTGCCAGATCGACGTAAAGATCGGCGGGAACGGGCAGCAATTCGGGGCCGAATTCGCGGCGCAACTGCCCGCCTTGGCCCAAAAGCGGCATCGCATGATCGAGCGCAATGGCGCGGTCGAAATCGGTCCCGCCCAGCCGGATGCCGTGGCTCGCGACGATCTCCACCCCGGTTTGCGTGCTGCGAAACAACGAAAAATCCGAGGTGCCGCCGCCAATATCGACAATCAGCCCCAGCGCCCCCGCCGGCAGGGCGGGGTTGGCGCGCGCGGCGGCCTCTGGCTCAAACAGAAAATCCACCGCGTCAAATCCGGCCCCAAGGTAGCAGGCGCGCAAATCCGCCTCGGCCTGCGCATCGCGGGCGGGATCGGCGTGAAAATGCACGGGCCGCCCCGAAAGCGCGCGGGTGAAGTGCTGCCCGGTTGCAGTTTCGGCGCGGGTTTTTACCGTGCGTAGGAATTCGGTGACAACTTGGGCCAGCGTGCGGCGTTTGCCGCCCACAAGCCGCGCGTCATGAAACAGCCGCGTTCCCAGAACCGATTTCAGCGCCCGCATATAGCGGCCCTCTTCGCCCTCGGTCAGCGCGGTTGCGGCGGCGCTGCCGATCAGCATTGGCCCCTTGTCGGCGGGAAAAAACACCGCCGTCGGCAGCACATCGCCCCCGTCTTCAAGCGGTATGCGGCGCACGGCCCCCGCGTCCCACACCGCGACGGCGGAGTTCGAGGTGCCGAAATCCACGGCCAATGTCTGTTGCATGCATCCCTCCGAACCAAAGCCCCGGCGCCTATCGTGTTTGCGCGCGCTGGACAAGCCCCGCGCGGCGTGCATAGTGTGGCGTTGCGACAGGGGCGTCCGGGCAACCGGGCTGAGAAGCACCCTTTGAACCTGAACCAGATCATGCTGGCGTAGGGAGTCCGTCCACCGGCCCGCGGCCCTGTCGTGTCGCGCTGCCGGTGCGGCCTCTCACGTCACGAGAGGACCGGATGACCCAAAGCGACCCGAAAGACTGGGGGCACTATCTTGCCCAGATGCGCGCGACGGCGCCGCTTGTGCACAACATCACCAATTTCGTGGCGATGAATGTGATGGCGAATGTGCAACTGGCGGCGGGGGCGTCGCCAGCGATGGTGCATGCCCTTGAAGAGGTAGAGGAATTCGCAGAGCTTGCGCCCGCGCTGACGGTCAATATCGGCACCGCCGATGGCGCTTGGGCGGCGGGGATGATGCGCGCGGCGCAGGTGATGGTGCGGCGCAAGCGGCCTTGGGTGCTGGACCCCGTGGGCGTCGGCGCAACGGCCTATCGCAAAGAGCTATGCGCCGGGCTGGTGGCGCTTAATCCCAGTGTGATCCGGGGCAATGCGTCGGAAATTCTGGCGCTGGCCGGGCAGGGCGGGCAGGCGCGCGGCGTGGATGCGGGCGATGCGGTGGCCGCAGCCGAGGCGGCGGCGCGCGTGCTGGCAGGGCGCACGGGCGGCGTGGTCGCCGTGTCCGGCCCGGTTGATTTCGTCACCGATGGCACGCGCGCGGCGCATATCGCCAATGGCCATGCGCTGATGCCACGCGTCACGGTGCTGGGCTGTTCGCTGAACGGGGTGATCGGGGCCTTTCTTGTGGGCCAGCCGGTGTTCGAGGCCACGGTGGCGGCGCTGGCCTATTACGGGCTGGCGGGCGAACAAGCGGGTGCCGTGGCACAGGGGCCGGGCAGTTTTCAGCCCGCCTTTTTGGATGCTTTGGCCGCGCTCACGCCCGAGGCGGTCACCGCAGGCGCCAAGGTCGATCTGGCATGAGCGGGCCGATCTATATGATCACCGATCCGGGCGCGCCCTTGGATGTGGCCGGCCAAGCCCGCGCGGCGGCGCGCGGCGGCGCGGGGTGGGTGCAATTGCGAGACAAGACGGCGAGCGATGCCGATCTGCTGGATTTGGCGCGCCTCTTGTTGCCCGAAATGCGCGCACTGGGCGCGAAGCTTGTCATCAATGACCGGATCGCCGTTGCGATTGCCGCCGGGGCGGACGGGCTGCATATCGGGCAGGGCGACGGTGATCCGCAGGCGATCCGTGCCCGGATCGGCCCCGATCGGATCTTGGGGCTGTCCATCGAAACGCTGGCGCAGGCGCGCGCTTTGCCCAAAGGGGTCGATTACATCGGCGCGGGGCCCGTGCGCGCCACGGCGACCAAACCCGACGCCGCCGCCCCTATCGGCTTTGACGGCTTGGCCGAAATCGCGCGTGCCGTGCCAGTGCCCTGTTACGCCATTGGCGGGTTGGGGCGCGGCGATATCGCGGCGCTGAAATCGGCTGGCGCGGCCGGGATGGCGGTGGTTTCGGCCATTACCCGCGCGCCCGATCCCACCGCCGCCACCCAAGCGCTTGTGCAAGACTGGAGCCAGAGATGATCCCCAATATCTTGTCCATCGCCGGGTCGGACCCTTCGGGCGGCGCCGGTATTCAGGCCGATCTGAAGGCGATTTCGGCCAATGGCGGCTATGCGATGGCGGCGCTGACAGCGCTCACTGCGCAAAATACAAAAGGCGTGCGCGCGGTCGATCTGATCCGGCCCGAAATGGTCACGGCGCAAATCGCCGCGATCCGGGAAGATATCCGCATCGATGCAGTCAAAATCGGCATGCTGGGCAGTGCCGATCTGATTGCCGCCGTGGTTGCGGCGCTGGCGGGCCTTTCGGTGCCGGTGGTGCTCGATCCGGTGATGGTGGCCAAGGGCGGCGACCGGCTTTTGGCAGCAGAGGCGGTGACTGCCTTGCGCAAGGGGATGGTGCCGCGCGCCGCCGTGATCACCCCCAACCTGCCGGAAGCCGCCGATCTGCTGGGCTGCGCGGTGGCGCAAAGCCGGTCTGAGATGCGCGATCAGGCGCGCGGGCTGCGGGTGATGGGGGCGCGGGCGGTCTATCTGAAAGGCGGGCATCTGGGCGGCACAGACAGCCCCGATCTGCTGCTCGATGGCGATGGCGAGACATGGTTTGAAGGCGCGCGCCATGCCACGGCGAACACCCATGGCACGGGCTGCACCCTGTCTTCGGCGCTGGCCACCCAATTGGCCCGCACCCCCAACTTGCGCACCGCCGCGCAAGCCGCGCGCGCCTATACCCACCGCGCGATTGCCGCAGCCGATGGGCTGTCGGTCGGCCATGGTCATGGCCCGCTGGATCATTTCTTTGCTGCAAGAGGCTGATATGAAAACCTTTCTTCTTTTTTCGCTTTTGGCCACTGTGGCCATGCCCGCGCGGGCCGAGGCACCGCTGTCGGTGATGTTGGATTGGTTCGTGAACCCCGATCATGGCCCGATCATCGTCGCGCAAGAGCGGGGCTATTTCACCGATGCCGGGCTGGATGTGACGATCATCTCGCCCGCAGATCCCGCCGATCCGCCGAAGATGGCCGCTGCCGGTCAGGTGGATATTGCCGTCAGCTACCAGCCGCAGCTTTACTTGGCCCATGACGCGGGGCTTGATCTCAAACGCGTGGGCACGCTGATCGACAGCCCGCTTTATTGCGTGATGGTCGATGCCGCCGGGCCGGTGCAGACAATGGCGGATCTGAAGGGGCGCACCATCGGCTTTTCGCTGGCGGGCATCGAAGAGGCTTTGCTGCACCGGATGCTGCGCTTCAACGGGGTCGAACCGAGTCAGACCACGCAGATCAATGTCAATTTCGCGCTGACCCCGGCCTTGGTGGCGGGGCAGGTCGAAGCTGTTTCGGGCGCATTTCGCAATTTCGAACTGCATCAGATGGCGGCGGCAGGTCATGAAGGGCACTGCTTCTTGCCCGAAGAAAACGGTGTGCCGCCTTATGACGAGCTGATCTATGTCGCGCGCGCCGATGCGGCGGGCGATGACCGGATCGCCCGATTTCTGGCCGCCACGGCGCGCGCAGCAACCGAGATTGCCGCCGATCCGGCGCAGGGCTGGGCGGATTTCAAAGGCTATGCCGCCGAATTGGAAGACCCGCTCAATGCCAAGGCCTGGGTGGATAGCTGGCCGCATTTCGCGCTTGATCCGGCGGCGCTGGACCGCGACCGCTATGCTGCCTTTGGCGCGTTTCTGGCCGAAAGCGGGCTGATCGCGGCGGCGCCTGCGGTGGATGCCATCGCACAATGAGCGTGGCGCGCCTGCAAGGCCGGGTGATCTTGGCGGATCGGGTTTTGGTGTCGGGGCTCGATCTGCGCCTTGCGCCGGGGTGGACCTGTTTGCTGGGGGCCTCGGGCGCGGGGAAATCCACGCTGTTGCGGCTTTTGGCCGGGCTGCCCACGGCGGCGCGGCTAGAGGGCGCGCGCGTTGCGCCCGACCGCATCGGCTGGATGGCGCAAAGCGATCTGTTGCAGCCAAGGCTTTCGGTCTTGGGCAATTTGCGGCTGATGGCGCGGCTGCGCGGGGAAACCCTGTCCGCCCCCCGCGCCGAGGCGCTTTTGGCCGAGGTCGGGCTGGCGGGGCGGGGTGCGGCGTCCCCGGCGGATTTATCGGGCGGCGAGCGGCAGCGGCTTGCGCTTGCCCGCACGCTTTCCGAAGAGGCGCCGCTTGTGGCCTTGGATGAACCCTTTTCCGCGCTGGATGTCCCCACCCGCGCGATGATGCACGAGCTTGCCCATGCGCGGCTGGCGGGCCGGGCGGTGGTGATGGTGACCCATGACCCGCAAGAAGCGTTGCGGCTGGGCGCGCAGATTTTGGCTTTACGCGGGGGCGAGGTGGTCCATCTGCCCGCGCTGCCCGGTCCGCACCCCGTGGATTTGGCCGATCCGGCGCTGGCGCGTGCGGCGGCGGCGCTGGTGGCGCAGATGCGGGGGGCGGCGGCATGAGCCGGATTTTGGCCTTTTTGCTGCCGCTGGCCCTGTGGCAGGCGCTGACGGGGCTGGGGCTGGTCGCCCCCTTCATCTTGCCCGCGCCGGTTGATGTGGCGCGCGTGCTTTGGACCGAGGCGGCGGTGATTGTTCCGCATGCGGGGGTGACGCTGCGCGAGGTGCTGACGGGGCTGGCGCTTGGGCTGGCCTTGGGCGTCAGCCTTGCCGTGGCCATGGCGCTGTCATCGTTTCTGTCGCGGCTTTTGGGGCCGCTTCTCAGCGCCAGCCAAGCGCTGCCGGTCTTTGTGTTGGCGCCGGTGCTGACGCTGTGGCTGGGCTATGGCCTCGGGCCCAAGGTGGCGATGGTGGTTTTGCTGGTGGTCTTCCCGGTCGCCTCGGGCCTTTATGATGGGCTGTGCGCCACGCCCGAGCCGGTGCGCGATTTGGCACGCATCACCCGCGCCCATCCGTTGCGCGCGCTCATTTGGCTGCGGCTGCCCCATGCCTTGCCGCATTTGGGGGCGGGGCTGCGCATCGCGGTGACCTATGCGCCCACCGGCGCGGTGATCGGCGAATGGGTCGGCGCGTCGAAGGGGTTGGGCTATCTGATGTTGATGGCCAATGCCCGGATGCGCACCGAACTGATGTTTGCCGCGCTGATCGTGATCGTGGCCATGACGCTGGTGCTCAACTTGGCCACCAGCCGGGCCCTGCGCCGGTTCGGGATGTGATTACGCGTCCAGATCGATCCAGATCGGCACATGGTCCGAGGGTTTCTCGCCCCCGCGCACATCCTTGTCGATGCCAACCTCGCGCAGCAAATCCGCCGCTTGCGGGCTCAGCAACAGATGATCGATGCGAATGCCGTTATTGCGTTGCCACGCGCCAGCTTGGTAATCCCAAAACGTATAATGCCCCGGCCCGGCGACGCGGGCGCGGAACGCATCGGTCAGCCCCAGATGCAACAGCCGCCGAAACGCCGCGCGGGTTTCGGGCAAAGCCAGCGCATCGTCGCGCCAGGCTTCGGGCTTGGCGGCATCTTCATCTTGCGGGATCACATTGTAATCGCCCAAGAACACCAGCGGCTCTTCGGTGGCGAGCAGCGCTTGCACCCGCGCGTGCATCCGCGCCATCCATGCCAGTTTGTAGTCATATTTCGGCCCCGGCGCGGGGTTGCCATTGGGCAGGTAAAGCCCGCAAATCCGCACCGCGCGACTGCCCACCACCGTCGCCTCGATCCAGCGGGCCTGTGCGTCGCTGTCATCGCCGGGCAGGCCACAGGTCACATCTTCCAGCAGAAAGCGGCTCAACAGCGCCACCCCGTTAAAGCTTTTCTGCCCATGGGTGACGACCTGATAGCCCAGACCATCCAGCACCTCATGCGGGAAGGCGTCATCGGTCGATTTGATCTCTTGCAGCGCCACCACATCGGGCTCGGCTGCCTTCAACCATGCGGGCAGCGCCTGCGCGCGCGCCTTGATTCCATTGATGTTGAAACTGGCGATTTTCATGCGCGTCTCCCTTTCCGCCTTGATAGAAGGCGGGGCGGCAGAAGAAAAGAGAGCGCGCGATCAGGAGGCGCGGCGGGGCAGCGCGCGGCTGCGGGTCGCCGCGCGGCGGCAGCAGCGGTCATGCGGATCGGTCAGATCGGCGCAATCCCAGCCATTCGCGCCTTCGGCGCAACAATCCTTTATGTCGAGATGTTTGGCGCGGTCGCGCGCGGTAAACAGAGGCACCCCGCAATAGGGGCAAAGAACGGTTTCGCCTTTTGTGGCGGCAGTGGTCTTCGCGGCAGTCTCGGCCCTTCCCATGGCACACTCCTGTTTCGGAGGCGCAACCTTGCGGCCCGCGTCCCTTCGCCACAACGCGTTCCTCCAAGCGCGCCGGGCCAATACGTTTCATTCTGGAACAATATTATTAATAAATCCATGATCCGGATCAATGTGCCCTTTTCGCAGGTGTCACGGCCGCGCGCTGCCGTCTTGCGCCCGGTGCCGGTCGCGGCGCGGTGGACATTGGCCCCATTGCCCCGCGCGCGGCCTTGCGGTAAAGGCGCGCCATGAGCAACGCACCCGTCCTCCCGCCCGAAATCGCCCGTCGTCGGACCTTCGCGATCATCTCGCACCCCGACGCAGGCAAGACCACGCTGACCGAAAAGTTCCTGCTTTTCGGGGGCGCGATCCAAATGGCGGGTCAGGTGCGAGCCAAGGGCGAGGCGCGGCGCACGCGCTCGGACTTTATGAAGCTGGAACAAGACCGGGGCATCTCGGTTTCGGCCTCGGCGATGAGCTTTGAATTCCGCAACTATCGCTTCAACCTTGTGGACACCCCCGGCCACAGCGACTTTTCCGAAGATACCTATCGCACGCTGACCGCGGTGGATGCAGCGATCATGGTGATTGACGGGGCGAAGGGGGTGGAAAGCCAGACGCGCAAGCTCTTTGAGGTCTGCCGTCTGCGCGATCTGCCGATCTTGACCTTCTGTAACAAGATGGACCGCGAAAGCCGCGACACGTTCGAGATCATCGACGAGATCCAAGAAAACCTTGCCATCGATGTGGCGCCCGCAAGCTGGCCGATTGGGCAGGGGCGCGATTTCTTGGGCTGCTATGACATTTTGCACGACCGTCTGGAATTGATGGACCGGGCCGACCGCAACAAGGTCGCTGAAAGCATCAAGATCGAGGGGCTGGATGACCCCAAATTGGCCGAGCATGTGCCCGCCGAACAATTGGAGCAGTTGCGCGAAGAATTGGAAATGGCGCGAGAACTGCTACCCAAATTCGACCGGCAAAGCTTCCTTGAGGGGCATTTGACGCCGATCTGGTTTGGCTCGGCCATCAACAGCTTTGGCGTGAAAGAGTTGATGGATGGCATGGGCGAATATGGCCCCGAGCCGCAGCCGCAACGCGCCGCCGAGCGCCAGATTTCCGCCGATGAAAAGAAGGTCGCGGGTTTTGTGTTCAAGGTTCAGGCGAACATGGACCCCAAGCACCGCGACCGGGTCGCCTTTGTGCGCCTTGCCTCGGGGCATTTCAACCGCGGTATGAAGCTTTTGCATGTGCGTTCAGGCAAGCCGATGGCAGTGTCGAACCCGGTGCTGTTTCTGGCCGCAGACCGCGAATTGGCCGAAGAGGCATGGGCGGGCGATATCATCGGCATTCCGAACCACGGGCAATTGCGCATTGGCGACGCCCTGACCGAAGGGGAGAAGCTGCGCTTCACCGGCATCCCGTCCTTTGCGCCCGAACTCTTGCAATCGGTCCGCTCGACCGACCCGATGAAGGGCAAGCATCTGGAAAAAGCACTGATGCAATTCGCCGAAGAGGGCGCGGCGAAAGTGTTCAAACCCGCCATCGGCTCGGGCTTTATTGTCGGCGTGGTCGGCGCTTTGCAATTTGACGTGCTCGCCAGCCGGATCGAGCTGGAATACGGCATCCCGGTGCGGTTTGAGCCGAGCCAATTCACCTCGGCGCGCTGGGTGCAGGGGCCGAAGGATTTGGTCGACAAGCTGGTGAACGTGAACAAGCAGCACATCGCCCATGACCATGATGGCGACACCGTCTTTTTGACCCGCCTGCAATGGGACATCGATCGCGTCGTGCGCGATTATGAAGGCGTGACGCTGAGCGCGACGAAGGAAATGATGCAGTAAACTTGACAAGGTCGGGTTTAGGATGTATCGGTTGGAAAAGACCCGCTAGCGCATAAAGCGCTAGCATTAATGACCCCGGGGACGCTTGCGTCCCCGTATTCATTTGTACGTTTGCTTGGGGACATTGATATGTCGTTGGCTGATGGGCGTGTCCGAATCCGGATTTTCGTTGATTTCTGGAATTTCTCTTTGTCTGCGAGAGATATTGAGCCCGGTTTCATGATGGATTGGTCTAATGTAGGCCCCAGTTTCAGCGCGGAGGTTGCTGCTCTTGTTGTTCCTGGACAGCCATATGTATACGAGGCGATGCATGTTTATGGTTCTTATGATCCGCATAAAACGAGTGATGTTAAGCTAAAAAACTGGTTCCTGAATACTCTTGATAGGATGCCGGGAGTGCACGTGACGCTTGCTGAGCGCCAGAAGAAACGCGGCTATCCCAAGTGCCCACACTGCCAAGAAGAAGTTATGAAATGCCCTTCATGTGAAGGAGACATGCGTGGTACAGAAGAAAAGGGTGTAGACACCAAGATCGTAACTGACATGATCAGTCTTGCGTGGATTGATGCTTACGACATTGCACTGCTCGTCTCAGCCGATCGAGACTTTGTCCCGGTTGCAGAATTCCTGCAAACTAAAGGCATCAAGGTAATCCATGGTTGTTTCCCTCCGAAGGGAAATGAACTTTCGCGGAAGTGTTGGGGGCTACTCGACCTTGGTGCACTTCGGGAAACCTATCGTCAGATAGCGAAGAATTAGCTTTCAAGAGTTTCCCACCAGCCGATTATATTCCTGAATGGCAAAGCGGTCTGTCATGCCCGCGACGTAATCCAGCACCACGCGGGCAATCTCGGTCCGGCCTTCTTCGTTGCCTTTGGCAAGCGCCTTTGCCACATCGTCTTGCCAGTCGTCGGGCAGCAGTTCGGGGCGGTCTAGAAACAGCGGGAAGAGCGCATTGACCATCCCCGTAACCCGTTTGCGTTCCACCACCACGGTGGGCGCGCGATACATGCGGGTGAAAAGGAAGCTCTTGATCGCTTTGATGTTTTGATAAAGCGGTTTGGAAAACCGGATGATCGGCCCTTGCATGTTGCGGATGTCCTCGACCGATTGCGGCTGCAGTGCCTCCAGCCGGTTGCGCGCCACCGCGATCACATCTTCCACCATCACGCCAAAAACGCGCCGCAGGGCCTCGTGCCGCCGCCGCATCGGGTCAAGACCGGGGTAAAGCTTATCGACCGTGGCGAAGCATTCGCCCAGCACCGGCAGTTCGCACAGATCGGCTTCGGTAAAAAGCCCCGCGCGCAGGCCATCATGCAGGTCGTGGTGGTTGTAGGCGCAATCATCGGCCACCGCCGCCACCTGCGCCTCGGCCGAAGCATTGGTGCCAAGCTCCAGATCCCACATCCCGTTCACGCCCGCCAACGCATAGTTCCACGGCGGCTCCACAGGGCCATTGTGTTTGGCGATGCCCTCCAGCGTTTCCCATGTCAGGTTCAGCCCGTCGAAATCGGCGTAATGGCGCTCCAGCTTTGTCACAATGCGTAAAGCTTGGGCATTGTGATCAAAACCGCCATAGGGCTCCATCAAAAGCGCCAAAGCATCTTCGCCGGTATGGCCAAAGGGCGGATGGCCCAAATCATGCGCCAAAGCCACCGCCTCGGCCAAATCGGTGTTCAGCCCCAACGCCCCCGCAATCGTGCGCGCCACCTGCGCGACCTCAATCGTATGGGTCAGCCGGGTGCGGTAATAATCGCCCTCATGTTCCACAAAGACTTGGGTTTTATGCTTGAGCCGACGAAATGCCGAGGAATGGATGATCCGGTCCCGGTCGCGCTGAAACGGGGTGCGAAAGGTCGAATAGCTTTCATCATGCAGCCGCCCCCGGCTTGCTTCCGGTTGGCACGCATAGGGTTGCAGCATCCTTCACCTCGCCTTGTCGTGGGCCCATGTCCTTCCTATACTTATCATCAGCCCAACGACAGGTTCCAGCCCATGCTTTTGCCCCCCAAAGTGACCCCCCGCGCCTTTGAACGCCTTGCCGCCATCAATGCCAAAGAGCCCGCGCCCAAAGCTTTGCGCGTGGCGGTGGAGGGCGGCGGCTGCTCTGGCTTTCAATATGATCTGAAACTAGAGGCCACAGCGGCCGAGGAAGATCTGGTGATTGCGGGCGAGGGCGATTTCGCCGCGCAAAAAGTGCTGATCGACCCGGTCAGCCTGCCGTTTTTGCAAGATGCGGTGATTGATTACACGCAAGAACTGATCGGCGCGCGCTTCGTGGTGCAAAACCCGAATGCGACAAGTTCTTGCGGCTGTGGCATTTCGTTCTCGATGTAATGCCCCGCTTGCCCCAAAGCCCAAGCCCCGCCAAACTTGACCCAAGCGGCAAGGGGCGGGCGCATGGTGCAAGCGAGTGAGATTAAAAACGAAGAAACGCTGCAGGCGTGGCTGGACGCGCGGCCAGAAGACACGCGGCAGCGCGAGGCTGTAACGCTTGCCCATCGCGCGGCGATGCGGGTTTTGCCAATATGGATTTCAAGGCAGAGAGTTGATTGGCCTGGGTCGAATGCCGTTGCGGGTCTTAGCATTCTCCAAGGACTGTTGGTGTCAGGTATTCCGGAGGTGACTGAGGCACAGGCCGCTCTGACTATTTACGGTAAAATGGTCGTAGATAGGAACGGAGCGGCTCTGACCATGCCGCGTCACTGGAGCGCAAATCCGCGTAAACAAATCAATCTTGAAACTTTCGGTGACGTAGCTGCGCAGAATGCAGTTCGTAGTGCAAATTGTGCATTTTCTTCGGTAATAACTCACTTTCCTCACGAGATCGAAAAACATTTAGCTACAGGTATTTCCGCTTCTGTTGCCGCGATTGGAACCGCCGCGGCGCAGTGGGACGTCGGTATTAGTGTTTCCCTTTCGGAGTTTTGGGACAGCATTCGAAACGATCTGATATCAATCGAGGAGCGACGCGCACCACTACGTTCCCCACTTTGGGAAAGGGCACTAGGTGTAAATTCGAATCCTCTGAACCGGGCACAGTTTACCGAGAAATTGCCGGGTTGGTTTTTCCGTGAGTGGCGTGCTGCGGCGGGTTGGTTTCGCACACATCCCGGTTATGAGTTTTGGCTCCGCTGGTATGAAGCCGCGCTTGCTGGCCGCCCGCTGACGGGGGATTGGGAAAGCCATGCGCAGCTTTTGAGCGATATTGCGCTGATCCCTGATGAGGATTGGAAACAGGGCGCGGAGCATGTCGCGGCGCTGATTGCTGAGATTGAGGAACGCTATCGGTTGCTCGCCGAGACTCGGCGTTTGAAGGGCGAACTTGCCCCGGTTGTGGCTGAAATTTCACCAGCACAGATCGGACACAATAATCCGCCTGAGGCCTTGGAAGAGGCCGTTCCCGCGAAGCCCGTCTTGATCATCTGGGAAACGCTAGACGAGACTGAGAGGGAACTTGAAACACGTCGGCCGAGCAAGCCTCGTTTGCAGCAATTGGCCAAGGTTCTACTGGATGCGAGCATTGAGATTGCGAGGTATTGTGGCCAGCTTGGCGACAAGGCTTTGCAGAAGGCGGCAGAGGAAGTTGGCTCCTCCAGTGTGAAATGGGCGGTTCGGATCGGAGCCGGCTCATTCGCAACGAAAATGCTCGGCCTTGATGATGCAGTCCGCACTTTTGCCGAAGCGCTTGCGCGCTACGCTGGGGGATAATGGCGCGGGCGACCAGCCCGGGCCGCGCCCGACCCGCCCCATGGGCGGGCGCATTGCGCCGTCAGACACAGAACCAGCGCTCAAAGTGTTGGCGCCATAAAGTGCCCAGCAAACCTGTTCCAAAGCGCCCACCCCGGGTCGGTCGCGGCCCTCGGTTGCGTCAAGACGCTGGGTCGAGACGGGCGCATCTCTCCGTTTCAAACAGAACTGACGGCCCAGTTGTTGGCCCCATAAAGTGCCCAAAACACCTGCTGCAAAGCGCCCGCCCCGGGTCAGGCGCGGCTCTTGGCTCTAACGCCCGCCCCTAGTCTTTTTTGCGAAACAGCGCCTCGCGGCCCACCATATCCAGCAGGTCTTTGCCTGCCTCGGTGCCAAAATGGGGCGTGTGGGTCAGATCGGGCAGGCGGGCGCGGATTTCGGCGGTCAGCTCTTCGGGCATCAGGCTCAGCGTCGCCTCGCTCACCTGCAGGCTTTCCACCGGCACACCCTCGGCATAGACGATCTCGTGATGGTCAAAGACCAGCGCATAGTAATCGACATAGCCGCCCTCGCGCCGCCAGACATGCTCGCCATCGACAAGGTGTTTTGCCTGCACCAAAATTTCGGCGGTATCGCCCAGCCGCCGCTCGCCGCGCCGATACAGAAACACCCGGTGATGCGGGGCGACGACCAGATCGCTTTCATTGCCCAACGTGCCCGCCGAAATCACCACCGGCGCAAAGCTGCCCAAAGCGCGAAGCGTGGTTTTGGCCACAAGCCGCACCGGTTGCGGGCCGTTGTCGCGGGTCAGCACCCGCTCGCCCGGGGTGAGCGTTTCAATCGGGCGCTGCGCGCCGCCCGCCATGGTGATCAGCGTGCCGGTGGTAAAGGCAATGCAGACAAGGTCAGACAGCCGCACATTGCCCGGATCATCGGTCGCCTCAAGCAGGGTATAATCCACCCGCGGGATGATCGGGGACAGCGGCAGGGCGAAAAACTGCTGCGCTTCCTCTAGGTGGATCAGCAAGATATCGACCGTATCGCCCTCGGGCGTGATCATCACATGCCGCGCGGCCAAGCGAATGTGATCGCCCGCTTGGCCCACCTCTGAGCCCGGGCAGATGATCTGCCCCGCCTCCGGGTCCGCCGACAGCAAAAGCCGCAGCGGTTTGGCCTCGCGGTCCAGTTGATACACATCGCCCGGCTGGCTGAGCGCGGCCACATCCAGCCCATCGCCATGATTGGCCCCCGAGGTGACCCAGATCAGGTCTGCCTCATAGACATGGACGACCTGCGGCGGCAGGTGGGGCGTGGACGTCATCGGGGCTCCAGCACATCAGGCGGTGCGTTAATCGCGGGATCTATCCTGTGTCGGTTAAGGGGCGGGTGCCCATAGGTCAAGACAAACCCGCGCCCCGCAAGGCTTTGGGGCTGGACGGCGGCGCGGGGCAGGTTAGCTTGGGCGTAAGCAAGGAGGCGATGATGGATCTGGGATTGAGTGGCAAACGGGCGCTGGTCTGCGCGGGGTCCAAGGGGCTTGGGCGCGGCTGCGCCGAGGCTTTGGCGGCCGCAGGGGCAGAGATTGTGCTGAATGCGCGCGGGGCCGAGGCGCTGGAACAGACCGCTGCCGAGCTTGCCGCGGCGCATGGCGTCCCGGTCACGCCGGTGGCGGCAGATATCACCACCGTGGAGGGCCGCACCAAGGTGTTGGAGGTCGCGGCGGCGGTGGATATCTTGGTCAATAACGCGGGTGGCCCGCCTGCGGGCGTTTGGACCGAGTGGCATCATGCCGATTTTCTGGCCGCGATCGAGGCGAATATGCTGGCCCCCATCGCACTGATGCAGGCGCTGGTGCCCGGCATGCAGGACCGCGGCTGGGGCCGGGTGGTCAATATCACCTCGGCGGCGGTCAAGGCACCAATCGCCCAACTGGGGCTGTCGAATACCGCGCGCACCGGGCTGACGGGCTTTGTCGCGGGGATGGCCCGGCAGGTGGCCGGCTCGGGCGTGACGGTGAACAACCTGTTGCCCGGCATTCACGCGACCGACCGGATGGTGACGCTTGATGGCCCGGTGGCGAAAGCCGAAGGCATCAGCCTTGAAGCGGCTGCCGCCAAACGCGCCGCCACGATCCCGGCGGGGCGCTATGGATCGCCCGCCGATTTCGGCGCGATCTGCGCGTTTTTATGCTCGGCGCAGGCGGGCTATATCGTGGGGCAAAATATCTTGGTCGATGGCGGCGCGGCGAACCAGACGCTGTAAGCCCCAGATCGCGGCCTGGCCGCGCGGCGCGCTTTGCACAGATGTTGGACGCGGTCTTGAACGGGCCGCGTCTTTGTCTTGAAAACTCCACGATCGCCCGTCAAACCGAAGAAAACCCGGTTTTTACAGGCGATTTCGGTATGAAACCTGCTCAGATTGTTTTCGTTGGGGCTTTTGGCGCGCTTTTGTCGCTTGCGCTGAGCATCGCCTATCTGCGGCTTGGCTTTGCGCAGATCGATGGGCGCTTTCTGCCCGATGATACCTATTACACGCTGTCGATCGCGCGCAACCTGTTCGAAGGCCGGGGGCTTAGCACGGATGGCATCATTCAAACCTCTGGTCTGCAGCCGCTGATCGTGCTGTTTGAACTGCCGCTGTTTTTGCTGTTTTCGGACCCGAAGGCGCTGGTGCTTGGGGCGGTGTCCGTTTCGGCTATTTTTGGCGCGCTGAGTGCGGCCTTGGCGGGGATGCTTGTCGCGCGGGAAAGTCGGGCCCTTGGGCCGGGCCTTGTGACGGCGGCCTGTGTCGCGCTTTCGCCCGGCCTGTCTGGCAATGCGCTCAACGGGCTTGAAACCTCTCTTGCGGCGGCGTTGATGCTTTGGGTGCTTTGGCTGGTGCAGGGCACGGATGGGCGCGGGTCATTTATGCGTGCCGCCGTCATTGGCGGCGTTGCGGGGGCGGCGCTGTTGGCGCGGATTGACAGCGTGCTTTTGTTGCTGCCTGCCGGGCTTTGGGGCCTGTCGCGGCTGGGGGTGTTGCGCACGGCCTTGGTGGCGCTGGTGGCCGCAGTGGTTGTGCTGCCTTGGGTGCTTTATTGCCTGCGCTTTGGCGCCCCCGTTCCCGAAAGCGGGGCGGCTGTGCGCCAGATCGTGGCCTTTCATGCAGATATTGAAAATCTGGGTCTGCGCGATGTGCTGCCCCCGCTCGGTCTCGCGCTGGGGGCGCTGCTGTCGCACGGTGCAATGCTCATTGGTATCTTGCTGGTGCTTGGCAGCTTGCTGATGGGATTGGTGCAGATGTGGCGGGCCCGCAAGATTACGCTTTGTGGTGTGCTGGCCCTTTCAGGTCTGCTCTATATCGGCTTTTACCTGCTGTATCTGCCGGCCTTTTGGTTCTTTGATCGGTACCTGAATCCGGTCTTGCTGTTTGCGGCGATCTTGCTGGTCTTGGGCTTTGCCGCCCAAGTGAGGGGCAAGCCGCCGCGGGCCGTGGCGGCGCTTGCGCTGGCGGCGGTGCTGCTGACGGCCACGGCCCTGACCCACTTGCGCGCGCTGTCTGACCCGATGCCCCTGCGCGCAGATCGCGGCTATAGCCGACAGGTGCAGCCGGTTCTGCAAGCGCTTCCCGCACAGGCCGTTTTGGTGGCGATGCAATCGGGCGCCTTGGGGTGGTGGGCTGGCAGTGCCCCTTATGCACAAAAGCAGATTCGTGTCGTGAACCTTGACGGGGTGGTGAACCACGCGGCGAAAGAGGCAATTGGGGCCGATCGGCTGGGCGACTATCTGGCCCAGATCGGGGCAAGCCATTTTGCCGATTGGGATTTCAACGCCTTGATGCTTGAAACCTATCAGGGCCCCGCGCCCAAAGCACAGCTTGGCGATAAGGTGCATTCGGGCCGTTTGGGCCACAGTTTCGATCTTTATCAGATCGTGCCGGGCGGTTGAGCGGCCTTATTCGGCCTGGCGCGCCGCGCGTCCGCCCCGGCGTTTTTTCAGCCGTGTGGCGCGCGCGGGCAGCTCTGCCATGATCTTGCGGCGGTCTTCGGGCGACAGCACCGACCATTGGCCGATTTCGTCCAAGCTGCGGTAGCAGCCGATGCAGATCCGTTCCTCGCGGTGGATCTGGCACAGCTTCACACAGGGGCTTTCGATCTCGTCGCGTTTCCAGACCTCATCCGTCATTATCCTGCCTCCGAAGGTGCCCAAGCCGGTCAAGCGCCCCTTGCAAGATAAAGCCCGCCGCCACATGGTCCACCAATTCGGCGCGCCGTTTGCGCGATAAATCCGCCTCCAACATCGCGCGTTCGGCGGCGACGGTCGACAAACGCTCATCCCAAAAGCCAATCGGCAGGGGCGTGAGCTTTTCCAGATTGCGGGCAAAGGCGCGGGTGGATTGCGCGCGCGGCCCCTCTGATCCGTCCATATTCATCGGCAGGCCCAGCACCAGCCCGACAATCTCGCGCTCGGCCACGATCTTGAGCAATTCCGCGGCATCAAGCGTGAATTTCTGCCGCCGGATCGTGCGCAAGGGCGTAGAGATTGAGCGCAGCCCGTCCGAGATCGAAACCCCCAAAGTCTTGGTGCCCAGATCGAGCCCCGCCACGGCCCCGATGCAAGGCAGGGCGGTGGCGAAGTCTTCGATGCTGGCGCAGATCATTGGGCCACCCCGGCAGCTTTGGCGGCGGCGTCAAGCGCGGCAAGCGCTTGCGTATCTTCGGCAAAGGTGGCGCGGGCCTTTTCCAGCATCTTTTGCGCTTCATCCATTTTGCCGATGGTGGACAGCGCGCCAATCGCGCGGGTCCATTCGTCCACGCTGCCGCCCTCGTCCTTAAGCCGCGTCACCAAACGTTCCACCATGCCTTCGATCATCGCTTGGCGATCTGCGACGCTCATCTCGCCTGCGGCTTGCACTTGTTCGGCGCTCGGGCCGGGCATCATCGGGGCGGCGGGGGCCGCTTGTTCCACGGTCTCGCCCAAGGGTGTGGCGGCGGCAGCCTCGATCCGCTCCAGATCGTCGGGACGGTTGGCGAATTTCTCGCGCGCTTCGCCTGCGATGGCCTCCGCCCGTTCGGCTTCGCCAAGCAGACGCAGCGAGGAAATCAGCTTTTCCCAATCGTCAATCGTGCCGCCCTCATTGGCCATCCGGGCATTCAGCGCCGCGACCATCCCGCGCACCATTTGCGCGCGATCCGCCGGGCTCATATCTGCGGCGGCGGCCAAATCTTCGGCACTGGGTCCGCGCGGCACCGGCATTGGCGCGGTATAGTCATCTTCGCCCGCAAGCCAGGCAAGCGCATCGATATTTTGCACGATGATCGGCACCCAAGGGTCTTCGGGGGCGGAAACGCGCAAAGCCGCATCCCACAGCCGGAACGCACGGTCGGGGCGTTGGTTTTGCCCCATCATCAGCCCCAGATAAAACAGCGCTTGCGGATTGGTCCGGTCTTTTTCCAGCGCGGTGGCAAAGGCCGCCTCGGCTTCGGCGGTGACCAATTGCTGCCCGGCGGCGACGAACAGAAATTCGCCCAACCGTGCATAATCTTCGGCGGTCGCCGCCGCGCCCTTCAGGGCGATGATCCGGCGCTGTGCCTCCCAACCGGCGCGATAATTGCCCATGTTCATTTCATTCACGGCCAAAAGATCGAGCCCGCGAATATCGTTGGGCCGGGCTTGCACCGCTTGCCGCAAACGATCCATAAGCTCTTGGTATTCTTGTGGAATGTCGGGCACCGGGCCGCGCGCGGCCAGCGCCATTTTCTCGGCCTCTTCTTGGCTGGGGCGGTTTGTATAGCTTTCATTGGCCGCTGCGATCCGCTTGGCCATCGGCGCATCGGGCAGACCATTCGCGCCGATCCGGTCATACAGGAAAAACGCCCCGGCCAGCATCGCCACCACCCCGGCGGCCATCGCCACGGTCAGCCCGCGCGGGGCTTGCCCGCTGGCCTGGGCCTGCGCGGTTTGCACGGCGCGGTCGGCCTCTAGCAGGCGGCGCGAAATTTCGATTTTTGCGCGGCTGGCCTCTTCGGGCGACAGCACGCCTGCGGCCAGATCTTTTTCAACCTCGGCCAGTTGCGTGCGATAGACTTGCATGTCCTGCACCGCGGCAGGCACTTCGGCCCCGCGCGGACGCAACAGCGTGATCGCAAGGGCAAAGGCGATGGCGGCCACAAGCGTGGCGCAGATGATCCAGAACAGCATGAAGTCTCCTCTCTCCGCCTTTCCCTTAGCCGGTTAAAACGGTTCCAGAAAGGCCTTAGCGCGCCTTGCTCACAGCCTCGTGTGCGCCGCTTTCGCGGCCATGTCGCTTTTTTCCTTCGGATGCCGCTTGAGGGGGGCTATCGAAAACCGCCTCGCGTCATCTAGACTAAAGGCGGCGGCAGACTCGCACCGCTTCCCAACCCAGAGAGGGCCGATGAGACGTTATTCGATCTTCGCCGTGGCGCGCGAGGCGCTGCGCTACCATGCCGGATGGGAAAAGGCCTGGGCCTCGCCCGAGCCCAAGAAGCGCTATGACGTGATCGTCGTGGGCGCCGGTGGGCATGGTCTTGCCACGGCCTATTACCTTGGCAAAGTGCATGGCATCACCAATGTGGCGGTGATCGAAAAGGGCTGGCTGGGCGGCGGCAACACGGGTCGCAACACCACGATCATCCGCTCGAACTATCTGCAAGATCCCTCGGCGGCGATCTATGAAAAGGCGCGTTCGCTTTACGAGGGGCTGAGCGCGGATCTCAACTACAACGTCATGTTCAGCCCGCGCGGCCTGCTGATGCTGGCGCAATCCGAACATGAGGTGCGCGGCTACAAACGCACCGTCTATGCCAACAACCTGCAAGGCGTGGAAACCCGCTGGATCACGCCGGGCGAAGTGAAAGACCTTGTGCCGATCCTGAACATCGAGGGGCCGCGCTATCCGGTTTTGGGCGCGCTTTACCAAGAACGCGGCGGCACCGCGCGCCACGATGCGGTGGCTTGGGGCTATGCGCGTAAATGCTCGGCCATGGGCATGGATATCATCCAAAACTGCGAAGTGACCGGCGTGCGCACCGCGCGCGGCAAGGTCGTGGGCGTGAACACCACCAAGGGCGAGATCGATTGTTCGAAACTTGCCATGGTCGTTGCGGGCCATTCGAGCGTGCTGGCCGAGATGGCGGGCTTCCGTCTGCCGATCGAATCCGCTGCGCTGCAAGCTTGGGTGTCGGAGCCGATCAAACCGACCATCGACGTCGTCGTGATGGCGAACTTGGTGCACGGCTACATGTCGCAATCCGACAAGGGCGAATTGGTCATCGGCGGCGGCACCGACGGGTTCAACAACTATACGCAACGCGGCTCGTGGCACCATGTCGAACAAACGACCCGTGCCTTGGTCGAAACCTTCCCGGTGATTTCGCGGCTGAAAATGTTGCGCCAATGGGGCGGCATCGTGGATATGACCGGCGACCGCTCGCCGATCCTGTCGAAAACCCCGGTGGGCGGCATCTATGTCAACTGCGGCTGGGGCACCGGCGGGTTCAAGGCGATCCCCGGCTCGGGCTATGCGATGGCGGAACTGGTGGCTAAGGACTATTCGCCCTTGGCGGCCGATTTCGGCCTCGACCGCTTCAAAGAAGGCCGGTTCATCGACGAAAGCGTGGCCGCCGGGGTGGCGCATTGATGCCCCGCCACACGCTGATTTCCTTCCCTTTTGTCGGGGCGCAAACCCCGGCGCGCGTCATCAAGAAGGCCCGCTGATATGCTGACACTCACCTGCCCCTGTTGCGGCGTGACCGTCGAGGAGACCGAACTGGCCCCCGGCGGCGAGGCGCATCTGAAACGCTTCGGCCCCGGCTCCACCGACGAAGAGTTTGAAACCTATATGTTCGCCCGCAAAAACCCCAAGGGCGTGCATTTCGAACGTTGGCGCCATGCCTATGGCTGCGGCAAGTGGTTCTTGACCGCGCGCTGCACCGCCACGCTTGAGGTCTTTGGCTCCTATCCGGCGCAAACGACCGAACCCCCCGCCGAGCTGATCGCCAAGATCAAAGAAAAACGCCCCGGTTGGGAGGGCTACAAATGAGCCAACGTCTGCAAACGGGCGGCCGTCTGATTGACCGCTCGAAAGAAGTGACCTTCACCTTTAACCACACCCGTTACAAGGGCTATGCGGGCGACACGCTGGCCTCGGCGCTTTTGGGGGCGGGCAAGTCGCTGTTGGGCCGCTCGTTCAAATATCACCGCGCGCGCGGGCTTGTCGCCTCGGGCGTGGAAGAGCCGAACGTGCTGGTGAACCTTGGCAAGGGCGACCGGCTGGAACCCGATCAGCGCGCCACCACGACCGAGCTGTTTGACGGGGCGGTGGCGTCGAGCCAGAACCACTGGCCGACGCTGGCCTTCGATGTGGGCGCGATCAACGATTACGCCTATCGGATGCTGCCGGCGGGCTTTTATTACAAGACATTCATGCTCTCCACCTGGGCGTGGCATAAGGTGTTCGAACCGGTGGTGCGTCAAGCCGCCGGTCTGGGCGCGGCGCCGACCAAAGCCGATGCCGATCGTTACGAACAAGCCTATGCCTATTGCGATGTTTTGGTCGCGGGCGGTGGCGTGGCGGGGCTGATGGCCGCGCTGAAAGCGGCGGCAGAGGGCAAGCGCGTTCTGGTGGCCGAACAAACCGCGCATTGGGGCGGGCGTGCGCCCGTCGATGGCGGCGAGATCGAGGGGATGGCGCCCGAGGCTTGGGTGAAGAAAACCCTCGAAGCCCTTGGCAAGATGGACAATGTTCGTCTGATGACCCGCACCATGGTGGCGGGGCTGCATGACCATGGCTATGCCATCCTTTACGAACGTGTGGGCGATCACGTCCCCGACGAAGGCCGCCCCCGGCATCGTCTGTGGCGGGTCCGCGCGGGCCTGACGAAAGTGGCCTCGGGCGCGATCGAACGTCCGCTCGCCTTTGCGGGCAACGATGTGCCGGGCGTGATGCTGGCCTCGGCGGTGCGCGATTACATCGTCAACTGGGCCGTCAGCCCGGGCAAGGAAATCGTCGTTGTGACGAACAACGACGACGCCTATCGCACTGCGCTGTGCGCGCTGGATGCGGGGATGAAGGTCGTCGCCGTGCTGGATGCGCGCGAATGGGCGCATGGCCCGTTGGTCGAAGCTGTGAAGGCGCGCGGCGTGCGCGTTCTTGAAGGCCATGCCGTGTCGAAAGTGCGCGGCAAGTCGGGCGTCGTCGCGGTGGAAATCTGCCACCAAGACAGCACCGGCAGCGTGCTGGAGGTTCTGGGCTGCGATTGTGTGGCGATGTCGGGCGGCTGGTCGCCGGTCGTGCACCTGTATTCGCATTCTGGCGGCAAGGTGATGTGGGATGAGGCGGGCGCGATGTTCCGCCCCGACCCGGCCCGTCCGCCGGTGGGCGACAAGGGCCAGCCGATTGCCGAAGTGGTGGGCGCAGCCAATGGCGCGCTGACGCTAAGCGCGCTTTGCGCCGAGGCGGGCGTGGCCGGTGGCGCGGAAGAGGAAAACCCGATCACCCCGGTTTGGATCATGCCCGCCAAGGCTGGCAATGATCTGAAGTTCAAAGCCTTCCTTGATTACCAAAACGACGTGAAGGTTTCGGACGTGCAACTGGCGGCCCGCGAAGGCTATGCCTCGGTCGAACATACCAAGCGTTACACCACGCTGGGCATGGCCACCGACCAAGGTAAGCTAAGCAATATCAACGGTCTGGCGATCTTGTCGGATGCGTTGGGCCAAGCCATTCCGCAAACCGGCACCACCACCTTCCGCCCGCCCTATACGCCGATTTCCTTCGGCGCGGTGACGGGCGAGGCGCGCGGTGACATCTTCCAGCCGTTGCGCAAAACGCCGATGCATGGCTGGCACGAAGCCCATGGCGTGCATTGGGAACCGGTCGGCCTGTGGCGTCGCCCCTATACCTATCCCCGCAAGGGCGAAGGGCACCGCGACAGCGTCAACCGCGAGATCGTCAACACCCGCACCAATGTGGGTCTGCTTGATGCCTCGACGCTGGGTAAGATCGTGGTCAAGGGCCCCGATGCCGGCAAGTTCCTCGACATGATGTATACCAACATGATGTCGACCCTGCCGGTGGGCAAATGCCGCTACGGTCTGATGTGCTCGGACAACGGCTTCCTGATCGACGATGGTGTTGTCGTGCGTTTGGCCGAAGACACTTGGCTGTGCCACACCACCTCGGGCGGTGCCGATCACATTCACGGCCATATGGAAGATTGGCTGCAATGCGAATGGTGGGATTGGAAGGTCTATACCGCCAACCTGACCGAGCAATATGCCCAAATCGCCGTGGTCGGCCCCAAGGCGCGCAAGCTGCTTGAAAAGCTGGGCGGCATGGATGTCTCGAAAGAGGGCATGCCCTTCATGACCTTCAAGGACGGCGAGCTGGCGGGCTTCCCGGTGCGTGTCTATCGCATCTCGTTCTCGGGCGAGTTGTCCTATGAAATCGCGGTCCCCGCGAATATGGGGCTGGCGCTTTGGGAAAAACTGCACGAAGCGGGCGCGGAATTCGGCGTGATGCCCTATGGCACCGAAGCTTTGCACGTGATGCGGGCCGAAAAGGGCTTCATCATGATCGGCGACGAAACCGATGGCACGGTGATCCCGCAAGACCTCAACCTTGGCTGGGCGATTTCCAAGAAGAAGGAAGACTTCCTTGGCAAGCGCGCGCAAATGCGCACCCATATGGCCGATCCGGATCGCTGGAAACTGGTGGGGCTGGAAACGCTTGATGGCACGGTGCTGCCCGATGGGGTCTATGCCGTCGATGAAGGCGTGAACGAGAACAACCAGCGCAACGTGCAAGGCCGCGTGACCTCGACCTATTACTCGCCCACCTTGAAAAAGGGCATTGCGATGGGTCTGGTGAAACACGGGCCGGAGCGGATGGGCGAGGTGCTTGATTTCCCCGCCGACAATGGCGTGGTGCTGCAAGCGCGGATCGTCGATCCGGTATTCTACGACAAAGCAGGGGAGAAAGCCGATGTCTAAGGCCGTTTCTGCACTGAACGGGCAATCCCACACCGGCTTTGCCACTGTCACCGAGGCGGGGCTGAAGGGCATGGTTTCGCTGCGCGCCGATCTGAGCTCCAAGGCCTTGGCCAAGGCACTCAAGGCGCTTGGCCTGACGGTGCCCGCGCAACGCGCCATCGTGACCGAAGGCGCCCGCTCGGTGGCGTGGATGAGCCCGGACGAGCTGTTGGTTCTGTGCGGCTATGAAGAGGCCGCACAGGTCACCGCCGATCTGGAAAAAGCTCTGGCCAAGGACCATGCGCTGGTCACCAATGTGTCGGATGCCCGCGCGATGTTCACCGTTTCAGGCGCCAAAGGCGATGAAGTGCTGATGAAGCTTTGCCCCATCGACTTTGAAACCCTTGAAGCGGGCGAGATGCGCCGCTCGCGCGCGGCGCAAGTGGCGGCTGCCGTCTGGCGCTCGGGTCCGCAAGAACTGAGCGTGATCTGCTTCCGTTCGGTCGCCGGGTATATGATGGGCTTGCTGGAAGTCTCTTCGCGCAAAGGCGGCGAGATTTACTAACCCGGGCAGGGGGCGCGGGCCCCCCGTCCGCTTGTTGGACGCCCGGCCCCAGCAGGGGGCGGGCGTTGGACCGAGAAGGGCCCCCTTGGCGCCTTTTTAATTCTGGCCATCCCCCTTTTTCTTTGCCGCCGCCTCTGTGATAGAAAGGGCAAAGATCACGCCTGCGGGAAAGGGCCGCTTCATGGATTATTCGAAATCGGGCGGTGTGAAGCCGGGCCAAAATGCGCCGCGTCACGCCGAGCATAATGCCAAAGGGTCTGCCAAGAACCCCTTTGGCAAGGGCGCGGACAAGGCCGATCTTTTGGCCCGCATGAAGGCCGCCGCGGCCGCGCGCAAGACCACAGACGACACGATCGGTTGATGTGCGCCTAAGGTCAAAGGACTGTGCACAATTTATCCGCCGCATACCCTTGACCTCGGCGCTTTTGGTGCTTCTTTTAGTCGCAACAGACACGAAAAAAGGATGAAACCAATGGCTTTTGAACTTCCCGATCTTCCCTATGCCCATGATGCTCTGGCCGGTCTTGGCATGTCGGCGGAAACGCTCGAATACCACCACGACCTGCACCACAAGGCCTATGTCGACAATGGCAACAAGCTGATCGCGGGCACCGAATGGGAAGGCAAATCGGTCGAAGAGATCGTCAAAGGCACCTATGTCTCGGGCGCCGTGGCGCAATCGGGCATCTTCAACAACGCCTCGCAGCATTGGAACCACGCCCAGTTTTGGGAAATGATGGGGCCGGGCGGCAAGGTGATGCCGAGCGAGCTGGAAAAGGCGCTGGTCGAAAGCTTCGGCTCGGTTGACAAATTCAAGGAAGAATTCGCCGCCGCCGGTGCCGCGCAATTCGGCTCGGGCTGGGCGTGGCTGGTGAAAGACACCGATGGCGCACTGAAAGTCACCAAAACCGAAAACGGCGTGAACCCGCTGTGCTTTGGCCAAACCGCTTTGCTTGGCTGCGATGTGTGGGAACACAGCTACTACATCGACTTCCGCAACAAGCGCCCGGCGTATCTGTCGAACTTCCTCGACAAGCTGGTGAACTGGGAAAACGTCGCCTCGCGTCTCTGAGGCCTTTGAATACCCTCCGGAAAGACGAAACCGGCCCCAAGCGGGGCCGGTTTTATTTTGTGTAGCGATGTTAACCTTGGCCCGGTTACCGCGCTCAAAGCTTTGCGAACCGGCAGGTGAAGTGGCGCATCAGCTTCGGCTCTTTCACGATCTTATAGCCGCGCAGGCTGTCTTTCGCGGCTGCCACCTCTTCAAAGGCTTCGACGATGTAATCGGCATGGCTTTGCGTATAGGTGCGGCGCGGAAAGGCAAGGCGCACCAAATCCATCGCGGCGGGCTTTTCCGACCCGTCGGGCTGGCGGCCAAACATCGCGGTGCCAATCTCGCACGACCGGATGCCCGCGATTTCATAAAGCGCCACGGCCAAAGCCTGACCGGGGTATTCCAGCGGCGGGATATGGCTCAGCCAGGCGCGCGCATCGATAAAGACCGCATGCCCGCCCGCCGGTTTCACCACCGGAATGCCCATCGCATCGAGCCGTTCCACGATGTATTCGTTCGTGCGGATGCGGTAGCGCAGATAATCTTCTTCGACGATCTCGCTCAGACCCTGCGCCAGTGCATCCAAATCGCGCCCGGCCAGACCGCCATAGGTCGGAAACCCTTCGGTGCGGATCAGATGCCCGCGCGCCTGCTCGGCCAAATCGTCGTCATTCAGCGCCAGCCAGCCGCCGATATTGCCAAACGCGTCTTTCTTGGCCGACATCGTCATGCCATCGGCCACGGCAAAGCAATCGCGCACGATCTCGGGGATGGTGCGCTCTTGCTGGCCTTCTTCGCGCTCTTTGATGAACCACGCGTTTTCGGCAAAACGGCAGCCATCAATCACGAAGGGCTTGCCAAAGCGATGCGCCAGCGCCGCCACGCCGCGAATGTTTTCAAGGCTGACCGGTTGGCCGCCCCCCGCATTATTGGTGATCGTCAGCATCACCACCGGCACGGCATCGCCATGCTCTTGCAGGTAAGCTTCGAGCTTTGCCAGATCCATATTGCCTTTGAACGGGTGCAGGCTTTGCGGGTCTTTGCCCTCGGCAATCACAAGGTCATCGCCCTGCGCGCCCGACGCCTCGATATTGCCGCGCGTGGTGTCGAAATGGGTGTTCGACGGGATGCATTTGCCCGCGCCCCCAAAGATCGAAAACAAGATCGCTTCCGCCGCACGGCCTTGGTGGGTGGGGATCACATGTTTGAACGGCATCAGATTCTTAACCGCCGCCTCAAAGCGGGTAAAACTGGGCGAGCCGGCATAGCTTTCATCGCCGCGCATCACCGCCGCCCATTGATGCGAAGACATGGCCCCCGTGCCGGAATCGGTCAGCAGGTCAATCAGCACATCGTCAGAGGGCAGACCAAACAGGTTATAGCCAACCTCGGCAAGCTTGCGTTCGCGTTCGGGGCGCGAGGTCAGGCGGATCGGCTCAACCGATTTGATGCGGAAAGGTTCGATGATCGTTTTCATCACGGGGCTCCTGAAATCGACCCCGTCAGATTCGTGGCAACCGTCGCACGATGGGGCCGAAGCGCCGCGGTTGCCCGGATATAGCCGGACCGCGCTCAGCGCCCAAAGGGGTTGCGGGGCGGAAAATGCCACCCGGCGCGGCTTTGGTCAAGTCGCGCTTGACGGCGCCGCGCGGGCAAGGTCTTAAGCGTTGGACGCAGGAGAAAAAGATGCAAGAGACCACGAAAGGCTTTTGGGCGATTGTCGCGGCCTGCGTGGTCTGGGGGCTGTCGGGCATCTATTACAAGGCGCTTTCCGAAGTGCCCCCCGCCGAGGTTTTGGCGCATCGCACCTTGTGGTCGGCCCTCTTTTTAGGTGCGGTGGTCGCGGTGCAGGGCCGTGGCGCGGTGCTGTTGGCGGCGCTGCGCGGGCGCAACCTGCACTTTCTGGCGCTTTCCGCCACGGTCATTTCCATCAACTGGTTTGGCTTTATTTGGTCGGTGCAAAACGGCCATGCGGTCGAGGCGAGCCTTGGCTATTACATCTTCCCGCTGGTCGCGGTGGCCTTGGGCATGGCGGTCTTTGGCGAACGGATGGGGCGCGCGCAGGGCTTTGCCGTGGCGCTGGCCGCAGCGGCGGTGGGCTATTTGACATGGGCCTTGGGCGCGGCCCCTTGGATCGCGCTTTTGCTGGCCACGA
Source organism: Rhodobacter sp. TJ_12 (assembly GCF_020023995.1). Lineage (GTDB taxonomy): Bacteria > Pseudomonadota > Alphaproteobacteria > Rhodobacterales > Rhodobacteraceae > Rhodobacter. The sequence continues at coordinate 55,172 of NZ_NRRD01000012.1, forward strand.
CCTTTGGTCTTTACGGGTTGGTCAAGAAGCGGCTCGATGTAGCCCCGGTCGTGTCGGTTTTGGCCGAGGTGGTGATCTTGGCGCCCTTGGCGATTGCCTGGCTTGCCGCCAAACATTACGGCTGGTTTGGGCAGATGCCCGGCTCGGGCGCCTTTGGCCGCGATCTGGCCCATTCCGCGATGCTGGCCTTTTCGGGGGTAATGACGGGTGGGCCTTTGATGCTGTTTTCCTATGCGGCGCGGCGTGTGCGGATGGCGACGCTGGGGCTGGTGCAATATCTCAACCCGACGCTGCAATTTGTCGTCGCGGTGGCGCTTTTTGCCGAGCCGTTCACCGCCGCCCATGCGGTTGCCTTCCCGCTGATCTGGGGGGCCTTGGCGCTTTATTCCGCCGCCAGCCTGCGCCGCAAAGGGTAAGAGCCGGGGCCGCAGCCCCACACACCCTTTGCAAGACGCGCTTAGCTAAAGGCCGTGTCGAGCGCGGTTTCCAGTTCCGCGACCGTATCGATCACCTGCACCATGTCCAAAAGGCTGGCGCTGGCAAAACCCTCGGTCACCACATGGGCATTCAGCGCGATCAGAGGGTCCCAATAGCCTGCGGTGTTCAACAAAAAGATCGGCTTTTCATGCAGCCCGATCTGGCGCCAGGTCAGCACCTCGTAAAATTCATCCAGACTGCCCGCGCCGCCCGGCATCACCACCACCGCATCGGAATTCATATGCATGACCTTTTTGCGTTCATGCATGTTTTCGGTGACGATAAAGGTGTTCAGATCGCGCTTGCCCACTTCGAGGCGAAACAGATGTTCGGGGATCACGCCAAAGGTTTCAGCCCCCGCTTCTTGCGCGGCGCGCGCGACCTCGCCCATCAGGCCCACATCGCCCGCGCCGTAAACCAGCCGCCAGTTGCGCGCCGCCAGCATCTGCCCGATGGCGCGTGCATCCTCGGCATAGGCGGGCCGGGCACCATGGCGCGAGCCGCAGAAAACGCAGACCGAACGGGCAGGGGGGGCGGCGGGGCTCGAAGCGCTCATCGGTCGGTCCTTCTGGCGGAAATTGGGTTTGGCGGGAGTTGCTTTCGCCCTTGATACCGGGTCAGATGGGCGCACTCAAGCGGCGCGGACCGGCTGGGCAAGGCAAGGATAAACAAGATGGCCGAAGGCGGAAATCGGGGCGCGGTGGTGCTGGGCGGCGGGGCCGCCTTGGCGCTGGCAGTGGCGGGCTATGCGTGGTGGGCGCTGTGGTCAGCGCCGCCCGCCCCCGTGCCGGACGCGGCGCCGAAGCCGGAAGCCCCCGCTGAAGGCATGACGGCACCAGTGCCACAGGGTGAGCCGGCCCCGGTTGCGGTGCCAAAGCCAGCGTCACAGGGGGATCGCCCCGAGGCGGCGCGCCCCGCCGTGACGCCCGAACCCGCCCCGCGCGCGGTTGGCCGAGAAAATTCGGCATCCGAAGGCACCGCCCCGGCGATGACGGGCCCCGACCCCAAGGCACCAGTTGCCGCTGCGCCGGAAACGACCGCCCCAGAGACCACGGCAAAAGAAGCCAAGGCGGCCGAACCCACGGTGTCTGAAACGCCCGCCCCCGAAACAACCGCGCCTGAAACCAAGGCACCGGACAGAAGCGCGCCTGCAACGACCGCGCCCGTCGTGCGCTATGATGCCTTGCGCGTCACCCCCGAGGGGGCGCTGACCTTGGCGGGGCAGGTTGCGCCCGGGGCCACGGTGGACCTGCTGCTGGACGGCGCGGTGATCGCGCAGGTCACGGCCAATGCGCAGGGGGCTTTTGCCGCGCTGGCCGATATTGCGCCCTCTGCCGCGCCGCGCGGGCTGCAATTGCGCGTCACCGGGGCCGATGGCACGGCCCGTTTGGCCAAGGAAAGCTTGACCGTGGCGCCCAGCCCGTTGGCGCTGGCGCAAGCCGCCACCGCGCAAGGGGCGGCCCCGGAAACCGTGGCCGATGCGGTCGAGGCGGCGCAGGTGCTGGCCGAAAAGCCCTTGGTGATGGAGGCGGGCACCGGCGCGGCACGGGTTTTGGCCGGGCAGGCGGGCAGGCTGGTAATCGATACGCTTGCCTTTGCGCCCGATGGCACAATCACGCTGTCGGGGCGCGGCGCGCCCAAAGGGGCGCTTTTGCGTGCCTATCTCGATACGGCCGAGGCCGGGCTGATACAGGCGGGCGATCATGGCGATTGGTCGATGCGGCTGCCCGCCGTGGGGCCGGGCCACCATCTGTTGCGGGTCGATGCGCTGGATGCGGCGGGCAAGGTGCTGGCGCGCGCCGAACAGGGGTTTGAAGGCGTGGCCGCGCCGGATTTGCAGGCCGCCGCGCGTGCCGCCGCCGAAGCGGAACGTGCCAAGCAGGACACCGCCGCGCCGCAGGGGCCGAACCAACCCGCCCCCGCGGCGGAAACGGTCGCGCCCGATGTTGCAGCGCAGGCGGCGCCGGGGGGGGCGGCCCCCCCGAACGCGGGGACCGTGCCGCGCACCCGTGCGGTCACGATTGCACCGGGCAACACGCTTTGGGCAATTGCCCGCGAGACTTACGGTGACCCCTTCCTTTATGTGCGCATCTTTGAGGCGAACCGCGATCAGATCCGCGACCCGGACCGCATTTACCCCGGTCAGGTCTTTGCCCTGCCGCGCTAACCGCGCCTTGCGGCACGCGCGACGCGGCACCCGGCAAACAGCGTGCCGGGGCTGCGCGCGCCTACTTGGCACTGGACAATCCCGCCACGGCTTTTAGGTTGCCCGGCAAAGGGGCCGCATGCCCCGACTCCCTTAAAGCTGTTTCGGAAGGAGGGGCAGATGCCGCCCTCTCAAATCACGCAGGCTGGCAAGATGGACAAATCCGAGCGCGCGCGCGGTTGGCGCACGATCCGCTCTGTCGCGCCCTATCTGTGGCCCGCCGAACATGACTGGGTGAAAAAGCGCGTTCTGATTGCAATGGGCTTTTTGATCTTGGCCAAGCTGGTCGCGGTGGGCACGCCGTTTCTTTACAAGGCTGCCGTCGATGTGCTGGCGGGCGAGGCCACTAGTGACGCGTGGCTGCTGCCGCTGGGCGCGATTGCGCTGACGGTTGCCTATGGCGTGGCGCGGCTGATGTCGGTCGGTTTTGGCGAATTGCGCGATGCGGTCTTTGTGCGCGTGGCGCAGCGTGCGTTGCGGCAATTGGCGCTCGAAACCTTTCAGCACATCCATGCGCTGTCGCTGCGCTACCACATCACCCGCAAAACCGGGGGGCTGTCGCGCATTGTCGAACGCGGGGTGAAGGGCGTCGATTTTCTGTTGCGCTTCATGCTGTTTTCCGTCGGGCCCCTGATTTTGGAACTGACGCTGGTTACGCTGATCTTCGCCTTCTTGTTTGATTGGCGCTATGCGCTGGTCGTGGTCGGCACGATCTGGACCTATGTCACCTACACGTTCCGGATCACCGAATGGCGCGTGGCGATCCGCAAAAAGATGAACGAGGCTGATAGCGACGCCAACCAAAAGGCGATCGACAGCCTGTTGAACTTTGAAACGGTGAAGTATTTCGGGGCCGAAAAGCGCGAGGCCGCGCGCTATGACGCCTCGATGCACCATTACGAACAGGCGGCGGTGAAAACCGGCCAAAGCCTTGCCGCGCTCAACGCGGGTCAAGCGCTGATCATCACCACGGGCCTTGTGGCGGTGATGGTGATGGCGGGGCTGGAGGTGCAGGCGGGCACGCTCACCGTGGGCGATTTCGTCATGGTGCAGGCCTATATGATCCAGATCACCATGCCGCTTGGGTTCTTGGGCACGGTGTATCGTGAAATTCGCCAAGCTCTGGTGGATATGGGCGAGATGTTCGATCTGCTACATCAACCCGCCGAAATTCAAGACGCGCCGGATGCGAAGCCGCTTCAGGTGACAGGCGGGGAAATCCGTTTCGACAATGTTGATTTCGCCTATTACCCGGATCGTCCGATCCTCAAAGGGGTGACGCTGCCGGTCGGCGCGGGGCAAAAGGTGGCGCTGGTTGGCCCCTCGGGCTCGGGCAAATCCACCATCGGGCGGCTGATGTTTCGCTTTTATGAGGTGACGGGCGGGGCGATCACGATTGACGGGCAGGATCTGCGCGCGGTCACCCAAGAAAGCCTGCATGAGGCGATTGGCGTGGTGCCGCAAGACACGGTGCTGTTCAACGATACGATCCGCTACAACATCGCCTATGGGAAGGCCGAGGCCACGCAAGACGAGATCGAGGCCGCCGCGAAAAAGGCCAAGATCCATGATTTTGTGATGAGCCTGCCCGAGGGCTATGACACCCAAGTGGGCGAGCGCGGCTTGAAGCTGTCGGGCGGGGAAAAGCAGCGCGTGGGCATTGCGCGGACGCTGCTCAAAGACCCGCCGATCTTGCTTCTGGACGAGGCGACCTCGGCGCTGGATACCCAGACCGAACGCGACATCCAAGAAAGCCTTGATGCGATGGAGCGGGGCCGCACGGTGATTGTGATTGCGCACCGGCTTTCCACCATTGTCGATGCCGACCGGATTGTGGTGCTGGAAAAAGGCGTGATCGTCGAAGAGGGCACGCATGAAGAGCTGCTTTCGCGCGGCGGGCGCTATGCGGGCATGTGGGCGGTGCAAAAGGCCGAAGAAGAGGCCGAGGCGGAAGCCGCCGAATAATATCCGGGCGCGTTTGGCCCAAATGATGCGGCGCGCCAAAAGGCGCGCCGTTGTCGTTTCAGGGGGCCTCGCGCGGGGGCTTCGCGGCGGGACTTAGCCCAGCACCGCTTTCACCGCTTTTACCGTGGCGTCCACCACCACATCGGCATCCTGTTGGGTCAGGCAGAAGGGCGGCGCAAAGCCCAAGATATCGCCTTGCGGCATCGCCCGCCCGATCACCCCATTGGACAAAAGCGCCCCGGCGAGGCCATAGCCGATCTTGTCACTGGGGTCGAAGAAGGTGCGGCTGTCGCGGTCTTTGACGAATTCCACCGCGCATAGCATCCCCTCGCCGCGAATGTCGCCGACATGGGGGTGATCGCCCAAGGCCGCCTGCATCGCGGATTTGAAATAGGCCCCGACCGTGCCCGCATTCTGGATCAGCGCCAGTTCATCAAGCAGTTTCAGGTTCGCCACACCGGCCGCCGCGCCAATCGGATGGGCGGAATAGGTCCAGCCATGCCCGATCGGGCCGTTTTCATCGGTGCCCTGTTCCAGCACCTTCCACATCTTGTCCGACACGATAGAGCCCGAAAGCGGGGCATAGGCCGAGGTCAGCCCCTTGGCGATGGTGATCAGATCGGGCTTCATCCCGTAGTGTTCAGAGCCGAACATCGTGCCCAGACGGCCAAAGCCGGTCACCACCTCATCGGCGATCAGCAAGATATCGTGCTTGTCGAGAACCTTCTGGATCGCCGCCCAATAGCCCGCAGGCGGCGGCACCAGCCCGCCGGTGCCCAGAACCGGCTCGCCGATAAAGGCGGCGATCGTGTCGGCGCCTTCGCGTTCGATCAGCTCTTCGAGCTTGGCGACGCAATGGTCGACAAATGCTTCTTCGGACATGTCCAGATCGGGCCGGCGGAAATAATAGGGCGCTTCGGTATGCACCACCTGCGCCAGCGGCAGGTCGAACTTCTTGTGAAACAGTTCCAGCCCGGTCAGCGAGCCCGTCATCAACCCCGAGCCGTGATAGCCGCGCCAGCGCGAGATGATCTTCTTCTTCTCGGGGCGGCCCAGAATATTGTTGTAATACCAGATCAGCTTGATGTTGGTTTCATTCGCATCAGACCCCGACAGGCCGAAATAGACCTTGGACATGTGATCGGGCGCGCGGTCCAGCACCATTTTGGCCAAGGTGATCGCAGCCTCGCTGCCATGCCCGACATAGGCATGGTAATAGGCCAATTCGCGTGCCTGTTCGGCAATCGCATCGGCAATTTCATGGCGCCCATAGCCCACGTTCACACAGTAAAGCCCGGCAAAAGCATCCAGCAATTCGGTGCCGTCCCGGTCCACGATATGCACCCGATGCGCGGTCTTGATCACCCGGCCGGGCGCCTCGCCCCGGGCATGCTGGGCCAGATGGGTGGAGGGGTGAAAGAAATTTTCGCGGTCCCATTGCGAAAGCTGGTCATTGGTCAGCATCATCTTTTCCTTTGCGGCTTATGTCGGATTTTCGTTTGTATCGGTTCGGGCGGGCCTTAGGCCCAGTCACGGCAGATGTATTTCACCTCCATGAATTCCTGCATGCCCATCCGGGCGCCCTCGCGGCCAAGGCCCGATTGCTTGACCCCGCCAAAGGGGATCGGCGCGCCGGTGACCTTGGTACGGTTCACCGCGACCATCCCATATTGCAGCGCGCGCGACAGCCGGTAGATGCGGCGCGGATCTTGCGAATGGACATAGGCGACAAGGCCGTACTCAGAGGCATTCGCGCGCGCCACGACCTCGTCTTCGGTGTCAAAGGGGGTCAGCGGCGCGACCGGGCCAAAAGTTTCTTCGTGCATGATTTGCGCGCTATCGGGCACATCGGTCAGCACCGTGGGCTGGTAAAAGAGCGGCCCCAGCGGCGACACGGCGCCGCCACAGGCCAGCGTCGCCCCCTTGTGCAGCGCGTCGGCCACATGGGCCTCTTGCTTGGCGATGGCGGCCGCATTCATCAGCGGACCGATATCGGGGTCTTTCATCCCCGCGCCCAGCGTCAGCGCCTGTGTGGCGGCGATGAATTTCTCGCAAAAGGCACTGTAGACCGGGCGTTCAATGTAAATCCGGTTCGCGCCCAGACAATCTTGCCCGGAGGTGGCAAATTTCGCCTTCATCGTTTCCGCCACGGCGCGGTCCAGATCGGCGCCCTTGAAGACGATCACCGGCGCATGGCCGCCCAGTTCCAGCACCAGCTTTTTCACCGTGCCCGCGCATTGGCCGTAAAGCAGCCGCCCGATTTCGGTTGAGCCGGTGAAAGACAGTGCGCGCACCCGGGCATCTTCGGTCCAGGGTTTGACAATGGTGGGCGCATGGCCCGTTACCACATTGAACACCCCCGCCGGCAGGCCCGCGCGTTCAGCCAATTCCGCCAAGGCCAGCGCCGAATAGGGCGTTTCCTGTGCCGGATGGGCCACCACCGTGCAGCCCGCCGCCAAAGCCGCCGCTGCCTTGCGTGTCAGCATTGCGGCGGGGAAATTCCATGGCGTGATCAGCGCGACCACCCCCATTGGCTCATACCACAATTCCATTTCCGCATCCGGCAGATGCGAGGTGACGCCCTCGATATTGGGGCGTTTCGCCTCTTCGGCATAAAAATCCAGAAACGAGGCGGCATAATCGATTTCCCCGCGCGCCTCAGACAGCGGCTTGCCCTGTTCCAGCACCATGATCCGGGCCAGATCTTCTTTCGCCTCCATCACCAGCGTGCACCAGCGGCGCAACAGCGCAGCGCGGTCTTGCGGCAACAGCGCCGCCCAAGAGGGAAAGGCCGCCTGCGCCGCGGTCACGCTGTTTTGCGCCTGTGCGGCGCTTAGCGCGGCGACATCGCCCAGATGCGCGCCGGTTGCCGGATCGGTGACGGCGAAGCTTTCGCCATTTTCCCCAGAGGTCCATCGGCCGTTGATATAGGCAAAGCCGCGCAACAGGCGCTTGTCCTCGATCTCGGGGCGGGCAGAGATGGCAGTATCAAGCATGACGGGCCTCCTTTCCCCATCAGGATGCCAAGCCTGCGCAGAAAGAGAGACCAAAGGAGCGGGGCAGGGCGGCAAAGCGGACCATAATTTCCGCCTGCGCAGTCCGATCGGACTAGTCGATCATCTCCGCAAACAGGCCCAGCGGCGGCGGGCCGCCGCCCTTGACCTGCTTCGTCACGATATAGGTGAAATACCGCGCGATCCCGATCCGCGCATCCAAAAGCGTGTCGATCAGCCGTTGATAGGCGTCGATATCGCGGGTGACGATCTGCAACAGATAGTCGAAGCCGCCCCCCAAGGCCCAGCAGCCGGTGATTTCGTCATGCGCCTGCAGCGAGGCTTCGAAGGTGCGAAACGAGGCTTGCGTGTGATCGGCCAGTTCCGCCGCCACGAACACGGTGACCGAGGGGCCCAGCTTGCGCAGGTTGATCTCGGCGCGATAGCCCTCGATCAGCCCGGCGGCTTCCAGCTTTTTCAGCCGCTCCCAAGCCGGGGTGGGCGACAGGCCGATTTTCTCGGCCAAGGCGGATTTGGAAATCCGCCCCTCTTGCGCCAAAACGCGCAAAATATCGAAATCGCGGGCATCGAGTTTGATCATCCCCTAGGCTTACGCGGAAATGACCGTGCCTGCATCCCCCGATTGGGCCAGCTTTTGCGCCACATGGCAGGCGATCGCGGTGTCTTGCACGCCGGTCCCGGTCAGATCGCAGATCGTGATCTGGGCGGGCTCGTGCCGCCCCGGCAGCTGTCCGGCGATGATCTGGCCCAATTCGGGCGGCGTGTCTGCCATCAGCCCCAGCGCATGCGCGCCGCGTAATTCGCCCATAAGCGCGCATTGGCTGACCCGGTCGCAAACATAAAGCCCGGCGGCCTGAAGCGCGTGTGGGGTGATTTCGGTTTTGCCCGCCTGATCGGCGCCCATGGCGGTGATATGCAGCCTCGGATGCAGCATCTCTGCGGTGATCAATGGCGTCGTGGCGGGGGTGGTGGTCACGACCAACTGGCTTTGCGCCATCAGCGTGGCAATATCCGGCGCCACGGTGACATCGGCCCCGGTCGCTGCGGCAATGTCTTTTGCGCAGGCCGCGGCTTTTTGCGCATCGCGCCCCCAGACCAACGCGCGTTGAAACGGGCGCACCAGATGCGCCGCTTGCAGTTGCAGCCGCGCCTGCACCCCGGTGCCGATCACCCCCGCCGTTTCGACCGTGGCCGGGGCCAGATGGCGCGCCGCGACCGCGCCCGCCGCAGCGGTGCGCAGATCGGTCAGATAGCCATTGTCCAAGAACACCGCCTGCACCAGCCCGGTTTGCGCCGAGAGCAAGATCATCAACCCATTCAGCGAGGGCAGCCCGATCTTGGGATTGTCGAAAAAACCGGGCGAAACCTTTAGCGCGAAGCCCGCGAACCCCGGCACATAGGCGGTTTTCACATCCACCTCGCCGTGATGGGCTTCTATCGCCATCGACAAGACCGGCGGCATCACCACGCCGCCCTCGGCCAGCGCGCGAAAGCCGGCCTCGATCACATCGACGGTGTCAGGGTCCAGCGCGATCAGGCGGCGCAACTCGGCCTCTGTCAGGATGCGGATATCAGCCATAGCGCTGCCCTTTCACGGTGATCTCGCCCAAGGCGATGTCTTGGCCCGAAATCACCTTGGTGAATTGCGCCATATCCATATTGCGCCCGGTGATGACGGTGCCCATCTGCGCGCTGGGCGCGACCTTGCCCGCCATAAGCGCCGCGATCCCCACGACCGAGGCGCCCTCGGCAATCAGCCGGTCTTCGTGATAAAGGGCCTGCATCGCGGCATAAATTTCGGCCTCGGTGACCAGAACCACCGCATCCAGCAAATCGCGGCACAGCGGAAAGGACAGCCGGTTTTGCAGCCCGATGCCGCCGCCCAGACTATCGGCAAGGCTTTCCACTTCGGTCACCTCGACCGGGTGGCCCGCCTGCAAAGAGGCCTGCATCGCCGCGCCGCGATCCATGCTGACACCAATCAGCCGAATGTTGGGGGAAATCGCGCGCGCGGCCACCGCCATGCCCGCCGCCAACCCGCCGCCCGAAAGCGGGATCAACAGCGTGTCCAGAGCGGGCCGCGCGGCCAGCATTTCCAGCGCGATGGTGCCTTGCCCGGCGATCACCTGCGGATCGTCGAAGGGCGAAATTTCCACCAAGCCCTCGGTCGCGGCAAGGGCCTGCGCGGCGCGCTGCGCCGCATCTTGCGAGCGGCCCGCGATCCGCACCTCGGCCCCAAGCGCGCGAATGCCATCGACTTTCGCCTGCGGCACAAGCTCCGACATGCAGATCACCGCCCGCAGCCCGCGCGCGGCTGCCGCATAGGCGACCCCGCGCCCGTGATTGCCGGTGGAACAACAAACGACGCCGGGCGTGGTTTTGGGCAGAGTGGCAAGCGCACTCATCGCCCCGCGCAGCTTGAAGGCGCCGATTGGCTGGCAGGTTTCCAGCTTGAGCCACAGCGCCCCGCCCAGGCGAGGCGCCAGCGCCGAGGGGATCAGCGGCGTCGCATCGGCCTGCCCGCGCAGCACCTGTGCCGCCGCGAAAATATCGGTCAGCGCGACACTCATCTGCGCGCCTTGCACGGCGCGGTGATGAAGTTCGCAGCAGCGCGGGGGGGCAGATCGGCTTGCACGGGGCCTCCGGTTGATTTCGGTTGACGTTGTGCGCGCGACGCCCAACTGATGTATACAACACCAAGTGACTCACTTCGGTGTCAAGGCGGTCACCGAAATTAACTCCCCCTTTAAAGGCGTTATTGGACAGTGTTCCGCTGGTAGCAGCGCAGGTTGTGCACAAGACGCGAGAGAGACCATGCCGATCGAAAACGCCCCCTTCACCCATGCCGAATATGATCGGCGCATTCGTTTGACCCGTGACGCGATGGCCGAGGCCGGGATCGATGTGCTGTTTGTCACCAATCCGTCGAACCAGAATTGGCTGACCGGCTATGACGGCTGGTCCTTTTACGTGCACCAAGGCGTGATCTTGACGATGGAGGGCGATCCGATCTGGTGGGGGCGGATGCAAGACGCCAATGGCGCCAAGCGCACCGTTTGGATGGAGCATGAGCAGATCATCTATTACGCGGATCGCTACATTCAGGCCCCCGATATTCACCCGATGGAGGATCTGGCCTCGCATCTGCGCATCATGGGCTATGGGCACAAGCGCATCGGCGTCGAGATGGAAACCTATTATTTCACCGCGCGCGCCTATGCGAAGCTGGCCGAGGGGCTGCCCGAGGCGGAACTGGTCGATGCCAGCACGCTGGTGAACTGGAACCGGTTGATTAAATCTTCGGAAGAATTGGCCTTCATGCGTCGCGCGGCGCGAATTTCCGAATTGGTGATCGAACGCGCGATGGAATTGGCCGAGCCGGGGATGCGCAAGCACGATCTGGTGGGGGAATTGTTCAAGACCTCGGTGCAGGGCGAAGATGACAGTTGGGGCGATTACCCGGCCATCGTGCCGCTGTTGCCCTCGGGCGAAGATGCCTCTGCGCCGCATCTGACATGGAATGGCGAGGCGCTGAAAAAGGGCGAGGCGACCTTTGTCGAACAATCGGGCTGTTATCGGCGCTATCACGCGCCGCTGTGCCGCACGATCTTTTTGGGCAAACCGCCGGGCTTCATGATCGACGCCGCCGAGGCGCTGACCGAGGGGCTGAATGCCGGGATCGAGGTGGCGCGGCCCGGCAACCGGGCTTGCGATATTGCCCGCGCGTTGGATGCTGAAATGCTCAAGGTCGGGATCGAGCGGCAAAACCGCTGCGGCTATGCGGTGGGGCTGTCCTATCCGCCCGATTGGGGCGAACATACCGTATCGCTGCGCGCCTTCGATGAAACGGTGCTGGAACCGGGCATGACCTTCCATTTCATGCCGGGGCTGTGGATGGATGGCTGGGGCATGGAAACGACCGAGACGATCTTGATCCGCGAAGATGGCCCGGCCGAACCGCTGTGCAATGTGCCGCGCAAGCTGTTCGTGAAAGACTGATCCATGTCCGATCTGGCGCAGTGCCGCGATGTGCTGGGCGATCTGATCGCCTTTCCGACGATTTCGGCCTACAGCAACCTGTCGGCCATCGCCTATATCGCAGAGCGGCTTGAAACGGCCGGGGCGCGGGTCGAGGTGATGACTGATCCGGGCGGGCAAAAGGCCAATCTTTTCGCGACATTGGGGCCCGAACGCGCGGGCGGGCTGGTGTTGTCGGGCCATACCGATGTGGTGCCGGTGGCCGATCAACCCTGGAGCAGCGACCCGTTCACCATGGTCGAACGCGACGGGCGGCTTTACGGACGTGGCAGTTGCGACATGAAAGGTTTCATCGCCACCTGTCTGGTCAAACTCGACGGGCTCAAGGCTGCGGCGCGCCATCGCCCGATCCATTTCGCCTTCACCCATGACGAAGAGGTGGGCTGTCTGGGCGCGCGCGCTTTGGTCGAGGTGCTGCGCGATCGCGCGTGCCGCCCCGCCATGGCGCTGATTGGAGAGCCCACGCAGATGCAGGTGATCGAAGGGCACAAGGGCTGCTGCGAATATACCGTGACCTTCACCGGGGCCGAGGGGCATGGATCGGCCCCCGAAAAGGGCGTGAATGCGGTGGAATATGCCGCGCGCTACATCGGGCGGCTTTTGGAATTGCGTCAGGCGCTGATCGCGCGCTGCCCCGCAGGGTCGCGCTTCGATCCGCCCTATACCACGCTCAATATCGGGGGGCTGACCGGCGGGCATGCGCATAACGTGATCGCGGGCAAGGCGGTGCTGGAATGGGAAATGCGCCCCGTGGTCGCCGAAGATCTGGCCTTCGTCAAAGACGAGATCGCCGCCTATGTGGGCGATGTGCTTTTGCCCGAGATGCGGCAGGTGGCGGCGCAGGCCGATATCTCGACCGAGGTGATCGGCGAAGTGGCGGGGCTGGAGCCGATGGCGGAAAATGCCGCGCGTGATCTGGTGTTTCGGCTGACCGGGGCCAATCGCGCCGATCTGGTGCCCTTTGGCACCGAAGCGGGGCTGTTTCAGGGGATCGGCATGCAGGCGGTGATTTGCGGCCCCGGCTCGATCGAGATGGCGCATAAGCCCGATGAATATATCGAGCTGGACCAGTTGCGCCAGTCGATGGCGATGCTGGACCGGCTGGGAGAGATTTACGGTGCCCGCAACGCTGAGTGATCCCCCCGCCGAGGCGGTGCCGGCTGCGCGCCAGCGGCTTGCGCGGTTGCATGACACGCTGCGCAGCCGAATTTGCCTGTTGGATTATCCGCCCGGCCTGAAGCTGTCGGAAACCGCGCTCGCCGCCGAATTCGGGGTGTCGCGCACGCCGTTGCGCCGGGTGCTTGCGCGGCTGGAGGATGAGGGGCTGGTGCGCGCGGTCCAAGGCGTTGGCACGCTGGTGACCGATCTTGATCTGGCGGAACTGGCGCAGGTTTACCGGCTGCGCAAGGACTTGGCGCTGTTGCAGGTCGCCCTTGATCCGGTCGCGCCGACATCCGAGTTGGTCGCCCGCGTCACGGCCTTGGGCCTGCGCGCGCAGGCGCTGAAATCCGCCCCCTCTGCACGCGAATTCATGTTGCTTGATCGCGATATGTTTTTAACGCTTCTGGACACCACCGCGAATGCACCGCTGCAGCAAATGTCGGAACGGCTTTATTTCCGCACCGCGCGGATCTGGCTGCAACAGGTCACCGCCTCGCGCATCGATCTGATGCAGGAAATCGAAATTTATGTCCGCGAGGTGGCCGATATTTTGGCGGCGCTACGGCTGGGCGATCTGGATGCGGTCGGGCATCTGCGGCGCGGGCATATTTCGCTCAGCTTCGCGCGGCTGGAAAAATGATCCGGCCCGGATGATGGTCGGATGTTCGATGGGGCAGGGGCCGTCTGGCGCCGCCCAAATCGACCCGCGTCAAAGCCCACCGCCGCCCTTGGCAATGGCGTGCCCTTGCGTATAGATAGGGCAAAGATCAGGGAGCCTTAAGCGTGCACGACAGCGACAGTTTCATCGACGAAGTCACCGAAGAAGTGCGGCGCGACCGGCTGTGGGGGCTGTTTCGCAAATATGGCTGGATCGGCGTTGTCGCGATCTTGGCGCTGGTCGGCGGCTCGGCCTATGTCGAATGGCAAAAGGCCTCTGCCAAGGCCGAGGCCGAAGCCTTTGGCGATGCCGTTTTGGCCGCGCTGCAGACCGAAAACCCCGCCGAAGCGCTGCAAGCGATCCCCGCCGCAGGCCCGCAAGAGGCTTTGGTGAAGCTGCTGACCGCCGCGCAGGCCGCCGAAGATGGCAAGCGCGCGGCTGCGCTGGCCGATCTGCGCGCCGTGGGGGCGGATGCCAGCCTGCCCGACAGCCTGCGCCAATTGGCCCGGCTCAAGGCGGTTTTGGTTGCGGGCGATCTGATGAGCCCCGAGGAACGCACCGCCGAGTTGGATGAATTGGCCAATCCGGGCGCGCCGTTCCGGCTTTTGGCGATGGAGCAACAGGCTTTGGCGGCGGTTGCGGCGGGCGATACGGCGGCGGCCATTGCCAAGGCGCGCGAAATCCTTGCGGCCGAGGGCGCCACCTCGGGCTTGCAACAGCGCGCGACAGAGTTGATTGTGGCGCTGGGCGGTGACCCGGCGGCGGCCTGAGCCGATGCGCCGCAGACCGGGCAAGAACAAAAGCGGGGAGAGTGCCGTGAAGCGGATTGCAGGAATTGCCATTCTGGGCGCGGCCATGGCGCTTTCGGCTTGCGAGCGTGAGGTGCGTCTGGAAGGCGAGCGGCTTGATCCGCGCGCGGTTTTGGGCGATGGCGGCGGGGCGGACCCGGCCACCGCGCTGACCGCGGCGCGTCCGATCACGCTGCCCTCCGCGGTGGCCAATGCCGATTGGCCGCAACGCGGCGGCGGGGCAAGCCATGGGCTGGTGAATGCAGCGATCGGGCAGGGGCTGACACCGGTTTGGTCCGCGCCGATCGGGCAGGGCCAATCGCGGCGCTACCGGATCGCCGCCGCGCCGGTGGCCGCAGGCGGCAAGATTTTCACCCTCGACAGCCGGGCCCAACTGACCGCCACCTCGACCGGTGGGGCGACGCTTTGGGCGAGCGATATCGCCGCGCCGGGTGACCGTGCCGATGACGCGACGGGCTCCGGTTTGGCGGTTGCGGGCGGGCGGGTCTATGCGACCACGGGCTTTGCCGAACTGGTCGCGCTTGAGGCCGCCACGGGCAAGGTCATCTGGCGGCAATCTTTCGACACCGGCATCGGCGGCGCGCCGACGGTGGCCGATGGCACCGTCTATGTGCTGGCGCGCGATGGCTCGGCTTGGGCCATCGATGCAGCCGATGGCAAGGTGCAATGGCAAATGGGCGGCGTGCCGGGCAAGGCGGGCATGTCGGGCGTATCGGCCCCGGCGATTGCGGGCAAGCTGGTGATCTTCCCCTTTGCCACGGGCGAGATGGTCGCGGTTGACCGGGCAACCGGCACCCCGGTCTGGCGGGCGCGGGTTGTGGGCGGGCGCACCGGGCGCGGCTATACCATTGTGTCTGACCTCACCGGCGATCCGGTCGTGGTCGGCAAGACCGTCTATGCGGGCTCGTCCGCAGGCAAGCTGGGGGCCTTTGATGCGACCACGGGCCAGCGGCTTTGGGGCGCCGATGAGGGCGCGGTCAGCCCGGTGCAAGTGGCGGGCGGCTCTGTCTTTTTGATTTCGGATCAAAACAAGCTGATGCGTTTGGACGCGGGCACGGGCGAAACGATCTGGGCCGAAGATCTGCCCTATTTCGTCAAAGACAAGATCAAGCGCCAAAACGAGATTCACGTGAACCTTGGTCCGGTCTTGGCGGGCGGCAAGCTTTTTGTTGTTTCCTCTGACGGGCTGTTGCGCAGCTTTGATCCCGCCACTGGCAGCCTGATCGGGCAGGCCGAAATCCCCGGTGGGGCGGCGACCGATGCGATTGTTGCCGGGTCCACCCTTTATGTCGTTTCGCGCAACGGGCAATTGCACGCTTTCCGTTGAGGCAAAATCCGTGTAAGCGGGCGGCTTCACGCGCGGCTTATGGCCGCGACAGGAGCATGACATGAGCTTTACCCTCGCCATCGTTGGCCGGCCCAATGTGGGAAAATCGACGCTGTTCAACCGCTTGGTCGGCAAGCGGCTGGCGCTGGTCGATGATACGCCCGGCGTCACCCGTGATCTGCGCGAAGGCGATGCGCGGCTGGGTGATCTGCGGTTTGTGGTGATCGATTCGGCGGGGCTGGAACTGGCCGAGGATGACAGCCTGCAAGGCCGCATGCGGCGGCTGACCGAACGCGCGGTGGAAGAGGCCGATATCTGCCTGTTTTTGATCGACGCGCGGGCGGGCGTGACGCCCGCCGATGAGATTTTTGCCGATATCCTGCGCAAGAAAAACGCCCATGTGATCTTGGCCGCGAACAAGGCCGAGGGCGCGGCGGGCGATGCCGGCGCTTTGGAGGCTTGGAGCCTTGGCCTTGGCGAGCCCGTGCGCATTTCCGCCGAACATGGCGAGGGTCTGGATGACCTTTACGACATGCTGCGCCCCTTGGCCGATGATTTTGCCGAAAAGAACGTCGCGCAAATGCCCGAAGTGGATGTGACGCTGTCTGAGGAAGAGGCCGCAGAAGACGAGAGCGCGCTGCGGATGCCCACGGCGTCGCGCCCGCTGCAATTGGCGGTGATTGGCCGCCCGAATGCCGGTAAATCGACGCTGATCAACAAAATTCTGGGCGAAGACCGGCTGCTGACCGGGCCAGAGGCAGGCATCACCCGCGATGCGATCTCGATCACCGCCGATTTCATGGGCACGCCGATGCGGATTTGGGACACCGCGGGCATGCGCAAAAAGGCCAAGGTCTCTGGCAAGCTGGAAAAGCTGTCTGTGGCCGATGGTTTGCGCGCCGTGCGCTTTGCCGAGGTGGTCGTGGTGTTGCTGGATGTGAACATCCCGTTCGAGGTGCAAGATCTGCGGATTGCGGATTTTGCCGAGACCGAGGGCCGCGCGGTGGTGGTGGCCGCGAACAAATGGGATCTTGAGGAAGACAAGCCCGAAAAGCTGAAAGAGCTGCGCGACAGTTTCGAGCGGCTTTTGCCGCAACTCAAGGGCGCGCCTTTGGTGACCGTTTCGGCGAAAACCGGCAAGGGGCTGGACCGGCTGCACAATGCGATTTTGAAAGCCTATGAGGTGTGGAACCGCCGCGTTTCGACCGCGAAGCTGAACCAATGGCTCACCGCGATGACCGAGGCGCATCCGCCGCCCGCGCCGGGCGGGCGCCGCATCAAGCTGCGCTATATCACCCAAGCCAAAACCCGCCCGCCGGGGTTCGTGATCAAATCTACCCATACCGACCAGATCCCCGAAAGCTATGGGCGGTATCTGGTCAATGGGTTGC
Organism: Rhodobacter sp. TJ_12; assembly: GCF_020023995.1. Classification (GTDB taxonomy): domain Bacteria; phylum Pseudomonadota; class Alphaproteobacteria; order Rhodobacterales; family Rhodobacteraceae; genus Rhodobacter. The sequence goes on from NZ_NRRD01000012.1 coordinate 72,218, forward strand.
GCGCCGATTTTGACATGCCCGGCACGCCGATCCGGATTTACTTCCGCGATCAGGGCAGTGCGAACCCCTATAAGGATCGTAAGAAATCGATCCCGTCGCGGCTGACGAAACACGTCGAAAAGAAAAAGCACACTGCGCGCAAGGATAAGGGCCTGCCCTCCAAGCCAAAGGGCTAGGCCGGGTCTTTCGCTTCCGCGGGGCCGAAGCGATCCGCCGGGGGCGTTGCCCCTCGGCCCCCCTCAGATCGTTTGCCACCGACAGGCCCGGTTTTGGACCGGGCGTTTTCGCGCGGCCTTGGCTGTGGTATGCACGGCAGACGGCGTAAAGAGTGGGGCGGCGCATGCAGCGCAAATTCGGGGCGTTGATCTTGGGCACCATGATCGCCGTCGCGGCGCCCGGAGCGTTGTGCGCCGATATTTTGGTGATGGGCGATTCCCTATTTGCGGTGAACGGTTTGCAGGGCCGCTCGGTCGCCAAGGAGTTGCGCCGCCTGCTGCCCGGCGAGGTGGTGCGCGACCGCTCCAAAATGGGGGCAAGCTACCTTTATCCCTTGCCAGTCACCGGGGCGTTGGGGATGTCGATCCCGAAGCAATACCGCCAGGGCGATTGGGATTGGGTCGTGCTCAACGGCGGCGGCAATGACGTGCTGTGGAATTGCGGCTGCGGCCGCTGTGCGCGTTTTCTGGACAAGCTGATCACCCGCGACGGGCGCGGCGGCGCGATTGCGGATCAGGTCGCGCAATTGCGCGCCACCGGGGCGCGGGTGCTGTTTGTCGGTTATTTGCGCTCGAACGGGTTTAACAGCCCGGTCGAGAAATGTGGCCGCACCGGCGACGAGATGGACCGCCGTCTGGCGCGCATGGCCAAGGCCGATGTCGGCGTGGTCTTCGTGTCGCTGGCCGATCTGGTGCCCAAGGGCGACACGAGCTTTTATGCCCAAGACCGCATCCATCCTTCGCCCAAGGGCTCGCGTGCCATTGCCGCGCGCATTGCCGGGGTGCTTGCCGCCGCCGGAGCAGGGTCCGGGGCCGATTAAGCGGGCCAATGCGTGCATCAAGCGCGGACCGGCGACCCCCAAACCATGAAAAAGGCCGCCCGAAGGCGGCCTTTCGCGTCACTGTCCGGTGACCGGCTGGATCAGAGTTCGTCCAGCGCTTCGATCGCTTTTTCAAGCTCTTCTTTGGTGACTTCTTTTTCGGTCACTTTCGCACCCGAAACGATGAAGTCGATCACTTTGTCTTCGAAGATCGGGGCGCGCAGTTGCTGCTGCATCTGCGGGTTTTTCTGCACGAATTCGAAGAAGGCGCGCTCTTGGCCCGGGTATTGACGCGCCGCGTTCATCACCGCTTGGGTCATTTCCGCATCGGTCACTTCGATTTTCTCGACCCGGCCCATTTCGGCCAGCACGAGGCCAAGCCGGACGCGGCGGGTGGCCAGCGCCTTATGCTCGTCGGTCGCCTCGATCTCGCCGTGGTCATGGCCGTGGTGATCGGGGTTTTCTTCGTGCCAAAGCTGGTGCGCGATCTGGTTGGCTTCGGCTTCCACCAGCGAGGGCGGCAGTTCGAAATCCATCTTGCCGTCCAGCGCGTCGAGCAGACCACGCTTGAGCACCGCGCGCGCCGCGCCTTGATATTCCGATTCCAGACGCTCGCGCACTTGGGCTTTCAGCGCTTCCAGATCGTCGGCGCCGAATTTCTTGGCCAGCTCGTCATCGATTTCCGCCGCTTTCGGGGCTTTGACCGCATGGACGTGGCATTTGAAGGTGGCTTCTTTGCCCGCCAGATGTTCCGCGCCATACTCGGCCGGGAAGGTCACTTTGACTTCGACATCTTCGCCCGCTTTCGCGCCGACGAGTTGTTCTTCGAAGCCCGGGATGAAGGAGTTCGAGCCCAGCACCAGCGGATATTCTTCGCCTTTGCCGCCTTCGAACGGTTCGTCGCCCAAGAAGCCTTCGAAATCGATCACGACTTGGTCGCCGTCTTTCGCTTTCGAGCCTTTGCGGCGGTCTTCAAAGTTTTGCGCCGATTTGGCGAGGTTTTCGAGCGCCTCGGTCACGGCGGCGTCTTCGGCTTTCACGACAAGGCGTTCCAGCTCCAGTTCGCCCCGGTCAAAGCTCGGAATTTCCGGCAGCGCTTCGTAGGACACGTTGAACGTGGCATCGGTGCCCGGTTTCCACGCTTCGCCGTTGTCCATCTCGATTTTCGGCTCCATCGCCGGACGGTCGCCCGAGCTGGACAGAATTTCTTTCAGCGCGGCATCGACGCTTTCATTGAGCACATCGCCCAGCAGACGATCGCCGAATTGCTTGCGCAGGATCGGCATCGGCACCTTGCCCTTGCGGAAGCCCTTGATCTCGACTTCGGGCTGCGCCTCGGCCAATTTCGCGGTGACTTTCGCCTCGAGCTCCTCGCCCGTCAGGGTGAAGGTGTAGCCGCGCTTGAGGCCTTCGTTGAGGGTCTGGGTGACCTGCATGGACATTCCTCTGGTTCCGGCGCGCCGGATGTGCGCGCGTGGCAAAAATTTCAGGGGCCCTTCTAGGCATTCGGCGCTTGGCTGGCAAGGCGAAACGGGGCGGAAAACGGGCGCTGTCGCGCGATTCTTTCCGCTTTACGGCCATTCTCTTGCCATCCTTCGCGCCACAATCCGCGACATTGAGCGGATCTATTGGAGCACGGGTGTGTATAAAGGAATTTCGATGATTGCCGGCGCTTTGGTTTTGATTGGCGCCACGGTGGTGCTGGGCGGGCAGGATTGGCGCCCGAAACAGGTCGATTTCGCCGATTTGCCGAAACAGCCGAACCCGGTCGAATGCAAGCAGGTGGCGGTTGCTTTTGACCGCGAAATGAAGCGGGTGACCGATCTGGCGGCACAGGCCGCCGAGAAAGCCGCGCCCAGCGCGCGAGCGCGGTTCGTTTCGGCCGATACCGGCTTTGGCACCGAATCCAAGGCCGCAGGGCTTGGCCTGGGTGGGGTGCATATGCAGCTTAAAAAGCTGGAACGGGTGCGGAAGTATCTGGCGCGCAACTGCGGCGGGGCCTGACCCGGCCCTACGCGGCGCCAAGCCCCCCTTTGCACCCCGGTTGGGGCCGCTTGGGGGCTGGTGCGGGTGAAGGGACTCGAACCCCCACGCCAAAGGCGCCAGAACCTAAATCTGGTGATTATCCAATGAAAACAATGTTGATGCCCTAAAGGTTTGGCAGAACATATCAAAAACGAATAGTGAAACTGCTAACCTAGTTTCTAGGAACATCCCTTGGCTTCTCCGGCATGTAGGCAGCTCGGGATCGCCCAAGTGGGCCGCTATAAATGGCTGGATTAGGTGGGGGAGTCGCCTTGAGAATATTACTTCAAAGCGAGTATCGCGGTGCTCCATATCAATGGGATTACCGAACGGTTCAGAACCGGTCCGGAGCGTCGGAGTTGTCCCACATCTCCACGGCCCTCTTTCAAGAAAACGCAGGTTGAACGGGCGGCGCACGAAGGTATGCGCATCGGTTTTCGGATGGTCTACGAACTGGCCCTCTGACCGGGCAATACGTCGCGCGCTGTAAATGCAATGGCGCGTATTTGCTGCACTCAATGACACCGGCGGTGGAAAAGTCGGCGACATATGCGGCGGTGCCGTGTTCGATGCCTCCGACTTATCTTGGTGTCCATCCAGAGGGATCGGGTACGGTGCTCGAGACCTTTCAGGAGGGGGTGACGGTGCGGGCGGCGACCTTGACGCCTGCGTCCCGGCATGTACAAACTTTGCTCGGCAGAATCCTTTTTTCTTATGGGCTTAAAGCTTGTTTCCAGAGAATGGGCAGACTTGTCCCATACCTGAGAATTTCTTTTGTTTCCCTTTGGTCATCGGGGCGAACATGACATATGATGAACGTTTCTTTGCGTCACGTGGAGTGGAGGGAGCCGATGGCCGCCCGCTACACGGTTGGCGGATCTCCGACGTAGAAAAGGCCGAACTGAGGCGAAATCTCTTCGTGCGGGTCGCTTCCGGGCAGGTTCTCGAAAGCACGGCAAAATGGTTTGTGCTCTGGGCCGCCGAGCACATCAACCGAACCTACGCTAGAGGCGTGCTTTCCTGGGAGCTCGTTTTCGGAGGGCTTGGGGTGTCGGTCGACATGAAGCTGGCACACAACCTCACGCGGCTGGGCCTGAAAGCCTGGGGGAGGCCGTTGCGTCGCCGTCTATCGGACAATGCAGCGCTTTACCTGCAATCGCTCTTGGCAGAGGGAGGGCTTCCCGACGCGCTCCTGAGCCGCGAAAGCGGCTATCAAAAGGCGGTTTTGGCGGCGGTGGAGGAATTGGAACGCCACGGCGATGCCGATCTTGAAACGGCTCGGCGCATCGCTGATCGCACCTTGAACCGGCTGCCGGAGGTCTTCGGTCACACTGACTCGAGCTTGCTTCTGGCTGAACTTGCCTTGGCAATCGTCGAGTTGCGCCGCGCCCTGCCGTCCGAAATCGACGAGGGCGCGATCGAGCCTTGGCTTGATCGCGCCGTGCCAGGCTGGGCTGATCGTTTCCCGATCCGATTGTCGGACGCCGCGCGGGCGGCGATCTTGCGTCCGGCATTGCGGTGCGAAAGCACGCGTTCCGAAAGCATTGGGCCGCCGCTGCTGAGGGCTCTGCGGCCCCGCGCCGATGGTGCGGGCTGGCTCGGGATCATCAAGGCCACCGGAGGTTTCCTGCCAGAGGCGCTGATACCCGCTGCGGCTCGGGGGCAGATCCTGCGCTTGACCTCGGAACAGGGGTTGATCCTGCGCGCGCATCCCGAACCTAGCGGCTGGCGACTGGATCCGGTCGGTCGCAACTTCACAGTGATGCCGCTTGTCGAACCGGCAATCTTCACCGTCAACCTTGACGGAAGGGCGCTGTGCGATGTCGTGCTTGAGTCTGGTCTGCCCGAGCCCGAAGAGATCCTCAGCTATTGGGTTTCGGGCGAGGAGGGCGGCCTGAAGCCCGCGGCACAGCCGCGAACACGCTCGGATCGGATCTGGGTCTTGGCGCCTGAGGGGGTGACGTGCGAGCCGGACGCCGGCGTGACGATCCTAGGGTCTGCGGTGGCGCCCGATGGGCGGTTGTGGGAGCTTTCAGGCGTTGGTCAGATCGGGTTCGGGGATATCAGAACGAGCATCGCAACCGGTGCCGAAACCGATGCGCAGTCGTTGCAGATCCTGCCTTTTGGCGAGATTTTCCGGGGGTGGCGGGCTTTAGACAGACTGCCGGTCTATCAAGGTCGGATGCGTTACCTTGGGGCGGATCTGGGGCTTCCTTTGCGCGATCTTCAGGGGCAGATCCGCGAAACCCCGATGCGGCGCGTGCTTGGCGGGCGGATCGTGCAATGGCATCTCGGGGGAGACTTGTGCGCTGCATTGCGCTGTGTCGTTCTTCCGTCCGATCTGCACATTGAGGCTCGGGAAGTTGCCCCTGGGGTGGTTGAGGCGCGGGCCAAGGGGTTGCCGGTCGGGTGGCGGATGAGCCTTGCCGCAGCGGGCGTGCAAACGCCGTTCGGAGCCGAGGCTCGGCTTGACGTCGGCGCGCGCGATCCCGGTGATATCGTGCTGACCCTGCATGACCCCGCCTCCGGCCTTTCGCTCGATCTGGTTCGCGCCTGGCCCTCGCGTGCGCCACTGCTGATTTCGCCCGATGGGGAGCGGTTGCGGTCGAACCGGGTTTTGGCGCTGCGATCGATCCATGGTTGGCGTGGGGTGCTGCCCGAGCAAGGGGCGGCGGTGCAACTGCGTATCGCGAAGGCCGCGCACGCGATCGGCTTCGCTGAAGCGGGGCAGATCCGTCTGGCCAGCTACGGCGCGTTGCTGGGTCAGGCCCTGGCGATGACCGGGGCCGATGGCAAGGTCAATTTGCGGCTTGTTGCCGGGGTGGAAACCAACCGGCTCGAAATCGGGCGCTATGACTGGGAATTGCCGCGCGGCGATGCGCCGGACCTTGGCGCCGAGCCGTGTCGTCTTACGGCGCTCACGGTTGCGCCGCCCCATGAATTGCGGGTGAAAGAGGTGGAGGGGCCGCTTGATCTCTCGGGTTGGTTGTCGGATGTGCCCGGGATCTGGTTTGTGCAGGGGCAATCCGCGCGCGGGGTGATGCGGCCATTCCCCTGGTCGAGCGATCCCTTGCCGCGATCGACCCGCGAGGCCCGCATCGAAACCTATGTGGCGCAAATTCAGGGTCTCATGCGCCGGCCGACAGATCCGGGCTGGGGGGAGATCGAGGCGCTGATCCGGCTTGGCCGCGCGGGGGGAGATTGTGGCGCGCTCGATCAGGTCCAGGCGCTGGGAGCGGTGCCCGAATGCGCCGTTGCGCTGCTGTTGCGCACAAATACCCCGGCAGAAATCCTCGATCTGGAAACCGAAGCGCCGCTGTGGTGGCCCCTCACACCCGTTTCTGCCTGGAGATGGGCGGTGTTGCATCTGCGCGATCTGCTCATGCCCAAGCTTGAGGCCGCAGGATTTTCGGCCGCCGAGGCGAAAGAAATGTTTCTGACCCGCCTGCGGCAGCAACTGGGCCACGTCGTCTCGCTGCGGCGGGAATTGAGCGGGCACGTGGCGCAGGCGCTTGGCGGGCTGGGACTGGCGCCCGAGGTGATCGGGCCTGATGGCAACGTGATTTCGCTTCGGGTGATGAATACGCCCGCGCTTTTGAAGCTGAGTGCTGCGGAATTGGTCGCCCGCTCTCCGATGATGCCGCAAGGCAGCGGCGGGTTGCATCCAGAACACCTGGTGGCACCAGAGGGTTTTTGCCCCGACGTGGCGCCGGCGCTCGAAGCGCCGCTGATCGTCGCAGAGGTGGCCGCCGGGCTTGCGAAGCACCCGGTGCCTGCCGACATTCTCGAACTTCTGGCGCTGCGCCTCGTCGATCCGGACTGGTTCGACACCGCATTGCCGTTGGCGATTCAGATTGCGCTCTCAAATCCGGGACAGCGGAAATGACCCTGACCAACTCCAATCTCGACCACGCCCTGTCGCGCATGGCCCGTCGCTCTGCCTCCGCCGTCGTCGCCAGGGCCCGCATGTCGAATACGGCGCTGAATTCGGTGCTGTTGCGTCGCCTCGCAATGGCGCCCGGGCACCCCGAGGCGCTTCTCGCGGCGCCGGTATTCGAGGCGGCAAAAGCCTGGAAACCGGGCGACAAGACCCTGGGCGAGCTTTCGGGCACCTTGCTCGAGCCGCAGTTGGTCGAGGCTTTGAGTGCAGGGCAGAAATATCTCCTGCCGAAGGAACGTCCGCCCTATTTCCATCAGTTGGAAGCCTGGCGCGCGGCACTCGAGGCGCAGAAATCCGTTCTGGTGACTTCGGGGACTGGTTCGGGCAAAACCGAATGCTTCCTGATCCCTTTGCTCAACGACATTCTCAAGCGCGTTCGGGTGGGGGCCGGGGTGCAGGCGATCCTGCTCTATCCGCTCAACGCGCTGATCGAGAGTCAGCGCGAGCGACTCTCGGACTGGGCCGAGGGTCTGGGCGGGCGGGTTAAATTCGCCCTTTACAATGGCGACACGCCCGAGACGGCCTTCAAGGCAGGACACCCCTCGACGCGCGTCGAACTGAAAAACCGCAAGGACATCCGGGAAAATCCGCCCGACATTCTGGTGACCAACATCACGATGCTGGAATACCTGCTGTTGCGCGCGCAGGATCGGGCGATCCTCGAGGCCTCGCAGGGGGCCTTGCGCTGGATCGTCCTGGACGAGGCGCATTCCTATGTCGGCTCGCAGGCCGCCGAGATGGCGCTGCTGTTGCGCCGGGTCCGGGCGGCTTTCGGCGTCGCGCCAGAGGATGTGCGGTTGATGGCCACCTCGGCGACGATCGGGGGTGAGGAGAACGCGCTTGAAAAGCTGACCGATTTCACTGCGGCTCTGGCCGGGGTTGGCCGCGACCGGGTCGCCGTGATCGAGGGGGTCGAAGAAGACCCGCAATTGCCGATGCCGGGTCCGGATGGGCCGCTTGACCCCGCTGCCCTTGCCGCGATGACGCCGTCAGAGCTTTGGTCCGCGCTTTCACCGCATCCGCGGATTCAGGCGCTGCATCGGGCGTTGAACGCCGGTCCGTGCAGCTTGATACAGATTGCGGGGGTGCTCTTTGCCGATCCGGGTCGCACTGAAGCGGCACAACAGGTGCTTGATGCCGTGGCGCGGGCCGAGGGCAACGGTCGCGCGCTCTTGGCGTGGCGGGCGCATCTGTTCCATCGCGCGCAAGGCGGCGTTTATGCCTGTGTCGATCCGGCCTGCCCGCATCGCGATGCAGAACTGATCGCCCCCGAAAGCGGCTGGAGCTTCGGCGCGGTTTACACCGCTCCGCGGCCGCTGTGTCGCTGCGGAGCGCCTGTTTTCGAGGTGGTAGCTTGTGGTGGCTGCGGCGCGATGCATCTGCAGGCGCGGCTCATCTCTGGCGCTCAAGCCCGCCTCGAAACCCCCGATCCGGTCGAGGGAGATGACTTCGCGCTTGATGCCGAACCCGAAGAAGATGCGGCCGAGGGCGCGTCATCTATGGTGCTTCTGGCTGGTCCGCAGGGCAAGGGGCGATGCGTCCATCTGGAAAAGACCACCGGGCTCATCTTCGACAACGCGCCGCCTGAAGGCACGATGTCATGGCCGGTGACGCTGGTCGAAGAACCTGCAACACGCGCATGTTGCGATCAGGCTGACGAAGCGCGTCTGCAAGAAATGCGCTTCGGGCCGGCGTTTTTCATGGGCAATGCCTTGCCGCAGGCACTTGAGGACCTGGCCGCGCCGGAGGATCGTTCGGGTCTGCCTTCGGGCGGTCGGCGCGCGATCAGCTTTTCCGACAGCCGTCAGGGTGTGGCACGGTTGGCGGCGAAACTGCAGCAGGAGGCCGAGCGCAGCCTGACGCGCGCCTTCCTTTATCATGCGGTGCAAGAGGGTGGGGCCGCGGCCGATCCGCACCAACTGGCCGAACTTGATGCGAAGATCGCCAAGCTGAAAGCTGTCGATGCCGAGATGTTCGCACGCGAGATCGCCGATGCCGAAGGCAAGCGCGCCGAGATGACGGGCGATGCCGGGGCGGTGGTGCGTTGGGCCGATCTGGTCGCCCGCTTTGCCGCGCATCACGAGCTGTGCAATTTCGCCGGAGAGGTCTGGCGTCGGCGCAAGCTTGGCGGGCGGATGGGCGATAACTCTGCGGATCTGGCGCAGATGTTCTTGCTGCGCGAACTGTTCCGCCGCCCGAAGGTGCAAAACAACCCCGAGACGATGGGCCTTGTGCAACTCGTGTTTCCCGAGCTCGATGCCGCGGCGCTGAATGATCCGGTGCCGGGGGCACTTGCGTGCGCCGGTGTCGACGCTGCGGGGTGGCTAGGGCTTGCCCGCGCCGCGATCGACTTCGTGTTTCGGGATAATCTCGCTTCGCATATTCCCGAATGGATGGTGCCTATCGTCTCGCCGCGCTTTGGCAAGCTCAACATGATCGCCGCGCCCGAGTTGCGCTTCGAGGACCGCCCGAACAACACCCGTGGCTGGCCTGGCCCGGTCTGGAAGAGCCGTCCGATGCGGCTGCAATCGATGGTCTATAACCTGATCGCTGGTGACCCCGCCAATCCGCAACATCAAGATCTCGCGGGAGAGGTGCTTGAAAAACTGTGGAACTTGCTCAAGCGCACGGTTCTGGTAAGTGCCGGGCCCGGGGTCTACCAGCTTGATTTTGCGAAAGCCGCCGTCACGCGCCTCGACGCGGCCTGGCTTTGCCCGGTGACGCGGCGCCCCTTCGGCTATTCGGTGGCCGGGCGAAGCCCGTTCGACTGCAAGCGCAAGATGGACAAGGTGATCTTTCCGCGTCTGCCTGTGGCCCGGGCGGTCGGGGTGACGACCGACGAGCGGCTAGCCCTGTCGCATTGGTGCGAGACCGACCCGGAGGTGGCTGAATTGCGTCGCCGCGGGCTTTGGAGCGATATGACCGACCGCGTTGCCGCCTATCCGGCGTTTCTGCGCGCGCAGGAGCATTCGGCGCAGATTGAACGACCTGTTCTGAAAACCTATGAAGACCGGTTCAATGCCGGTGAAATCAACCTGCTGAATTGCTCGACGACGATGGAAATGGGCGTCGATCTGGCAGCGGTGCAGCTGGTGGTCAATGCCAACGTGCCGCCCGCGCTCTCGAACTATCGCCAGCGCGTCGGGCGCGCTGGCCGGCGGCGCGAGCCTTGGGCCTTTGGATTGACCTTCTGTCGCGATCTGCCGCTCGATCGCCAGGCCTTTCTGAAGCCGGCCGCCTTCCTGACCCGCAAGATCGCAGCGCCGAAGGTCTGGTTTGACAGCGCGCCGCTCGTGCAGCGCCATGTCAATGCCGCGCTGATCGGGCGGTGGCTGGCCGAAGATGGCGGGATGAAGATCAAGGCCAACACCGGGTCGTTCCTCGGCCTGCCGGGCTCCATCGAGAACGCGACGCCCACAGAGGCACCCGTCGATCAGTTCTTGCGCGCTCTTGCCGGAGAGTGGGGCAGGGGAGCGGCGCTTGCAGCGGCTCTGCGCGATCTGGTGCGAGGAACCGCGCTCGAAGCGGTGACGCCCGCCACGCTGGTGGCACAGACCGCCGCCGCGATGGAGCGCCTGACGGTGAGTTGGCGCCAGGAATATGCCGCTCTTCTCGATCGCAGCCTTGGTGCCGATGAAGACACCGCCAAAGCTTTCGAATTCCGTGCGCGGCGCATGGCCGGTGAATTCCTGCTGGGCGATCTTGCGCGGCGTGGTTTCACTCCGGCCTATGGCTTTGCCACCGATGTCGTCAGTTTCGATCCGCTGGTTTCTGGTCGCTCCGATGTCGATACCGAGATCAGTTTCAATGCCCGCGGCGGTGCCTCGCGCGAATTGCATCAGGCGATCCGCGAATATGCCCCGGGGTCAGAGGTGGTGATCGATGGTCTCGTCTATCAAAGCGAGGGGGTGAGACCCGCGTGGGGGGGCGAGCAGGACAGCTCGAAACTCGAAGATTTTCAGGAGATGTGGGACTGCGGCACCTGCCATGCTTTCGGCGTTTCGGCGCTGGGGCGGCCCGAGACCTGCCCCGATTGCGGTTCGATCGCGATCACCGCGCGCAAGATCCTGCGCCCTGCCGGCTTCCTCACTGCAAAGGCGCCCCACACCGGATATGAAACCCTCGTCTTCAGCCCCTATGTCGCGCCACGTGTTTCGGCGCAGGGCGGCGATTGGGTCGCTCTGCCCGATCCGGCAGCAGGGCGCTATCGGCATGACGCCGCCGGGCTGGTGGTGACGCGCTCGAGCGGTCGTCTGGGCGGAGGCTTCGCGATCTGCCTTGAGTGCGGTCGTGCGGCGCCGATGGAGGAAGATGTGCAAGGGGTTGCTGCCCCTTTGCCCGAGAGTATTGGGCGGCATTTCCCGTTGGCGCGCAGCCGGTCGACCAGATTGACCTCTGATGGTCATTGCCCCGGCGGATATACCCTGCCGAACCGGCTACAAAAGCACGTGCATCTGGCGCAGACCAGCCATACCGATGTGTTCGAATTGCAACTTCCGCCCCCCGCGACCGAGGCGCAGGCGCTGGCGCTTGCGGCTGCGCTGCGCGAGGTGCTTTGCGCGCGGCTGGGGGTCGAGATCCCCGAGATCGGTCTGACCAGCGGTCCCTCGGTCGGAGCCGATGCGACGCGACAGGTCTCGGCCTGGCTCATCGATCGCGCGGCCGGTGGTGCTGGTCTCGTGGCGCGTCTGCAGGAGGTGGATCTGTTCTCATCGGTGCTGGCGGAGGCGGAGCAACGTCTGGCTTGCCCCGAGGAGTGTGCGCATGGCTGCCCCTCGTGCATCTTGCAACCCGATCTGAGCCTGCGCGACATCCGGCTGGACCGGCGCGGCGCGCGCAGGCTTGCTGAGGCGCTCGTCTTGCGGCTGCAGATACCCGAGGCGTTGCGGGTGTTCGGCCCGCAGACCCGATCGCTTGGCGGTGCGCTGGTTCCCGCGATCGATCGACTTCGTCGTGGCGGCACTCTGGCAAAGGTCGTTTTCTGCCTGCATGGGATGCCCGACACATGGGATTTTCAGGGCTGGCCGATGCGGGCATCGCTGGCAATGCTGGCCTCGGCCGGAATTGCTGTCGAGTTGCGGTTGCCGAGCGGCGCATTGACCCATGCGGGGTTCGATCTTTCGATCAAGCTGGCGCTGCACCGGATCGCGCAACATGTGCGGATATCTGCGGTCGAGACCGCACCGCATCTCGGGGGGCTGCCGGTCGTTTCGATGCTGGCCGATGCTGCCGGGGGCTGGCGCGGCGTCGCGGTTCAGGCCGCCGAAGAGGCGCAGACGAATGAGTGCTGGGCGATGGGCGGGCAGGGAACAGTCCTGATCGGGCCAATGGAGCCGCCGGCGCTGCTGTCCTCGCTCTCGATCGAAAAACTCTTCGAATTCGGCACCGGCAATGGTCGGGTGCTCACCCCCGAGGGCGATCTTGACGGCCCGGTCGCAGGCTTCGGGCGCAGGTTCTGGAACTGGATCGGCAAGACGGCGCTGCTGGAAGTGAGCGCGATGAAAACCGTCGGGGTGACCGAGGTCAGTTATTCCGATCGCTATCTGTTGACACCGATCACGCTCAGCCTTTTGGCCGAGACGATCAAGGCGATGCCCGGTTTGGGAACCACGACGGTTCACATCGATCTTGCCCCGAATGGCGATCGCCGAAGCTTGCGGGATTTCCCCAAGATCTTCGAGAGTTACGACGATGATCTGACCCGGCAGCAGACTTTGGCGGCGCTGTTGCCCAAGGCAAGGTTGCGGATGGCTGCGCGCAAGAGCGATCTGCCGCATCGCCGGGAACTGGCATTTGCGCTTGGCGATGGACGGCGCTATCGGTTGCTCTTCGATCAAGGCTTTGGGGGCATGCGCGCCGAGGGCCGTGACCTGCGCCACGATTTCCGTGCTCCGCCGGAGTTGCAGGCGGCTAGGTTGCAAAAGTTGGATATCAAGGTTTTTGGTGGTGACGAGCCGGTGATCCTTGAGAACGTCGGTTGACGGTAAGGTTGGAGATAGAGTGGATCGCTTCGATGCATCAGATGAGTGGTAAGGCAGCATGAGATGAGCAAGGGCAAAGATTACAAGATGTCCTTCTCGACGGGCGGGCTGTTCCTCAACGAAAGCCTCGAAATCACGCGGCTTTACGCAGAAAGCGGGAGTTGGGACGAGGCCATTCTGCGCGCGCGGAGGGAAGGCGCGACCACCTTGCCGAAGGCTGCATCAAACCAACGCACAGTCCGCGAAATCACTAACAGATTGCGAATGCTTTCAGAGGATGAGCGTGACTTCCTGATCGAGACCGCAAATCGGGCCGATCAACAGGCGCTGCTTTGGCTCGCAACCTGCCGCGCCTACCGTTTCATGCGCGAATTCGCGCTTGAGGTCTTGCGGGAGCGCTATCTGTCGTACCAGTTGGACCTTCCCCGAGAGAGCTTCGATCAGCTTTTCGAGGCCAAGGCTGAATGGCACGAAGATCTGGCCGCGATCAAGGTAAGCACGCGCGCGAAATTGCAGCAGGTCGCATTCAGGATCATGCGCGAGGCTGGTATTCTTTCCGATACGAACCGCATCCAGACCGCGATCCTCTCGGGCCGCCTGAAGGCAATGATAACAGACCAGAACCCGTCCGAACTCGCACTGTTCCCGGGCATCCCGTTCAATGGAGGTTGATGTGAAACCTGACATGAACCGCAGGGAGCGGGCCGATCACCTGTACAAGGTCGTCACCAGTGACCGTTTCCTGACGAAACAGGGTCTAGGTAACGAGGTACCTTTCTTCATCTGCCCCTATCCGGCCCGCGACGGGTTAAGCATGCACGATGATCGCCGCGATCTGATCGAGAGGATTTCGCACGCTGGCGTCAAGGTCCTGGACCTAAGCCTCTACGATCTGTCACTCGCGATCCTAAAGGAACGGGACATTCTCCAACAGATCCTCGAGGTCGAAGCCGACAGCGAGAAGGCTGAGATCAAGGAATTGCTGCAAGGTGTTCTCGATCCGGAGGCGCATCTGATCCCGAAGATCGGCGAGGCCATTGTCGCGACCGATCATGATGTGATCTTCCTGTCCGGCGTCGGCGAGGTCTACCCATATATCCGGTCGCACAATGTCTTGAACAATCTTCAGAGCACCGCGAAGGATGCGCCGACCGTGTTATTTTTTCCCGGCAACTATACCCACGCTTTGGCAACAGGTGCGTCGCTCGACCTGTTCGGCGAGCTGCATGACGACAAATATTATCGCGCCTTCAACATTCTGAATTACGAGGTCTGACCTGATGGCCCTGCTGCTAAAGGATATTTTCGAAAAGCCGATCGACCGCGCGATCGACGGGGTGATCAAGGCCGATGACGAGGCCAGCCTTCGGGTCGAACTGGACGAATATGTCATCACCGGCGAAATCGGCCAGCGGCTGGAACAGTTCCTCGACGCCTACAACAACTACGATACTTCGAACGGGGTCTGGATTTCGGGATTCTTCGGCTCGGGCAAGTCGCACCTGTTGAAGATGCTCGCGCTGCTGCTGGAGAACCGCGATGTTGACGGACGCACGGCGTACGAGATCTTTGCCGAGAAACTCAAGGGCGAACCGATGCTGGCCGGTGCGCTGAACAAGGCTGTCTCGATCCCCTCAAAATCGATCCTGTTCAATATCGATCAGAAGGCCGATGTCATCTCGAAGACGGATGTCGACGCGCTTCTGTCGGTCTTTCAGAAGGTCTTCGACGAAGCCTGCGGCTTCTACGGCAAGCAGGCCCATATCGCGCAATTCGAGCGCGACCTGCAAGGACGCGGTCAACTGGAGGAGTTCAAGGACGTCTTCAAGGCAGCCTCTGGCAAGGATTGGGAGCGTGGTCGCGAACAGGCGCTGCTTGAGGGCAAGGCCATCGCGGCTGCCTTTGCTGCGGCGACGGGTGGCGATGCAGCAGCTGCCAAGGACATTCTGAGCCAGTATCGCAAGGACACCCGAGTCTCGATCGAGGACTTCGCGACCACGGTGAAGACCTGGCTCGAAGGGCAGCCGAAAGGCTTCCGGCTGAATTTCTTCGTTGACGAGGTCGGCCAATATATCGCCGACAACGTCAAGCTGATGACCAACCTGCAAACCATCGCTGAGAGCCTGAACACCAAATGCAAAGGCCAGGCATGGATCATCGTTACCGCGCAGCAGGACATGGCATCGGTAATCGGTGACATGACCCAGCAGCAGGAGAATGACTTTTCCAAGATTCAGGCGCGTTTCGCAAACCGGATGCCGCTGAATTCGGCGGACGTAGCCGAAGTCATCCAGCGACGTCTGCTGGCGAAAACGGAAGAAGGCCGCGCGATGCTTGGCAATTTGCATGATCGGGAGGAGAACAACCTTAAGACCCTGTTCGATTTCGCAGATGGCTCGATCAAGTTGAAAAACTATCGTGACCGCGACCAGTTTATCGCTAGTTACCCCTTCCCGCCCTACCAGTATGACCTGTTCCAGATGGCGATCACGTCGCTGTCGCAGCACAACGCGTTTGAGGGCAAGCATAGCTCTGTGGGCGAACGTTCGATGCTTGGGGTGTTTCAGGAAGTCTCGAAGAAGCTGAAGGATCAGGAGGTCGGCGGTCTTGCCACCTTCGATCTGATGTTTGAAGGCATCCGCACCGCGCTGAAATCCGCAGTCCAGCAGAGCATCCAGATCGCAGAGAAAAACCTCGACGATCCCTTCGCCGTGCGGGTCTTGAAGGCGCTGTTCCTTGTCAAATATGTGAAGGAATTCAAGCCATCCGTGCGTAATATCAGTATCCTGCTGCTGTCGCATTTTGACGCCGACCAGACGAAGCAGCGTCGCCAGATTGAGGAAGCGCTATCGACGCTGGAACGCAATACGTTGATTCAGCGCAACGGCGAGATCTACGAGTTCCTCACCAACGAGGAAAAGGATGTCGAGGACGAGATCAAGAGCTTAAAAATTGATCCTGCCGAACTGTCAGACGAGCTGAGCTCACTCGCCTTCGGCGCCATCCTGCGACAGCGTAAGGTCAAACATCTAGGCACCAGCTGCGAGTATCCCTTCACAGCTAAGCTTGATGACCACGCGCATGGCCGCGAATATGAACTGGCGATCAACCTGATTTCTCCCCTCAACGTCGATGCAGATGAGTTCAGTGCCGTGCGTATGGCAACCATGGCACGCGAAGAACTGGCGATTGCCACCGGTGGCAACACTGCCTTCTACCGGGATCTGCTCCTCTACAAGCAAACCAAAAAATTCTTGCAGCAATCACGTACCGGATCGCCACAGCCGGGCCGTGATCGAATTTTATCCGAAAAGGGTGAGCAAAATTCCCGGCGTCTCAAGGATCTTGAAATGCGCCTGCGCAAGCTGATCAGCGAGGCGCGGCTGTTCGTGCAAGGTGATGAGTTGGAAATCGGCGGCGAAGACCCACAGGAGCGCATCATCAAGGCCTTCCAGCCTCTTGTCGATCGCGTTTACAAGAACCTATCTATGCTGCGCGGGGTAAGTTATTCTGAGGCCGACATTCCGAAAGCGGTGCAGGGCGACAGCGGTCTGTTCGGCACGGAGGGCGCAGGCCTTGGAGAGGCCGAACTCGAGGTTCTCAACATTATCAATGCTCAGGCCCGAAACGGCATGAAGGTGACGGTCAAGTATTTGACCGAACGCTTGACCTCAAAGCCCTATGGCTGGCCCGCCACGGCAGCACTCTGCATTACCGGTGCGCTTGTGGCAAAAGGCAAGATCGAGGCGCGGATGGACAGCGCGCTGCTTGAAGGCCTGCCGCTCGCCAAGGCGCTGAACAACAGCCAAGCTATCGCCAATATCCTGTTGACGCCTCAGCTGGAATTTACCGCAAGTCAGATCCGCAAGGCCAAGGATCTTTATCAAGAACTGTTTTCGCAGCCCGCTGCGGGCACCGATGCCCGTAGCCTTGGCACCGAATGGGCGGCGAGCATCGACGCATTGGAAGCCGAGGTAGACAGCCTCACCCGGCAAGCCCATGCCTATCCCTTCGTCGCACGACTTGCGTCCTTCCAGACCCTTCTGCGGTCGATGAAAGGCAAGCCGGCCAACTGGTATATCTCCGATGTCCCCGCGCATGAGGATGACCTGCTCGACGCGAAGGAAGATCTGCTCGACAAGATCCGCAGCTTTATGGGGGGCACACAGCGCGGCATCTATGACGAGGCACGCGACACTCTTATGCGCGACGGTGCCAATATCGACTATGTCGACCCCGATGCCCTGCGCCGTCTGCGCGGGGTGCTCGATGACCCCGACTGTTTCAAGGGCACGGCGATCCAGGATCTTAAAACGAGCCTCTATCAGCTCAAGGACAAGGTCGATCTCAAGGTCATCGCCGAGCGCAAGGCCGTGTTGGCCGAACTCGACAGCGTCACAGAAACCATCGCGCAGTTGCCGGAATTCCAAGGGCTGGAAGCAGACCAAAAGGCGCAAATCAGCGCGCGGATCGACCGGCATCGGGCGGGGCTCGACACCGTCACCCTGATCCCATCGCTGCGGGACAAGGCCCATACTGCCCGCGCGCAGCTTTTGCCGGAACTGGTGACCGAGGTCAGCCGTCTGGCCCAGCCCAAACCGCAACCGGCTTCCGCGATACCGCGTGGCGATTTCGATGAACCGGCCGCGCCGCCCATCCAGCCGCCCGCGACCGTCGTAGCGTCAACCCTCAAGGTCAATAAACCCAAGCCGATCCTGTCGGATGAGGCCGATGTCGACCAGTACCTAACCGAATTGAAGAAGACCCTGCTGGCCGAGATCCAGGCAGGCAAGAAAGTGATCGTCTGATGGATACCAACGCGCTCAAGAAATTCGCAGCATCCGCGCGCACGCTGCTGATTGATCAGGTCAGCGCCAAGCTTGACCTCGTCTTGGCCGAGGGCGCATCTGCGCGGCGTGAACACCCCAAAGCGGTCAAGGACCTCGAAAACGCCATTGCGCGCGACAGCCGCAAACAGGTCATCGAACAGGTCGCCTACACCTGGTTCAACCGCTTCACCGCGCTGCGCTTCATGGATGCGAACGGCTACACCCAAGTGCGCGTGGTCTCGCCTGCTGAGGGTGCGACGCGGCCCGAGATCCTGTCCGAGGCCGTCGCTGGCAACCTGCCCGACGGTGCGCCCACCGAGATCGCCGCCCTTCTCGATGGCCGCACGCCCAGCCATGATCCACAATCCGAGGCCTATCGCCTGCTGCTCGTCCATGCCTGCAACACCTGGCACAAACCCATGCCCTTCCTCTTCGAGGAGCTGGACGACTACACCGAACTGCTGATGCCCGAGGATCTGCTGTCGCAGACCTCCATCCTCGCCCGCCTGCGCGAGGTCATGACCGAGGACGCCTGCCGCGATGTCGAGATCATCGGCTGGCTCTACCAGTTCTATATCTCGGAGAAGAAGGACCAGGTCTTCGCGGGCCTCAAGAAGAACGTCAAGATCACCGCCGAGAACATCCCCGCCGCGACGCAGCTCTTCACTCCGCACTGGATCGTCCGCTACCTGGTGGAGAACTCGCTGGGGCGGCTCTGGCTGCTGAACCGCCCGGACAGCCGTCTGGCCGAACGGATGGACTATTACATCGCGCCCGAAGAGCCCGAGACGGATTTCCTGAAGATCACCCGCCCCGAAGAGATCCGCATCTGCGATCCGGCGGCGGGCTCGGGGCACATGCTGACCTATGCCTTCGACCTGCTCCACGCCATCTACGAGGAAGAGGGCTATGACGCGACCGAGATCCCCGCGCTGATCCTGACGCACAACCTGACCGGGGTGGAGATCGACGACCGCGCAGGCGCCCTGGCGGCCTTTGCGCTGATGATGAAGGCAGCGGCAAAGCTCGGGCGGCGGCGGTTCTTGCGCATGGAAGCGAAACCCGACATTTGCGTCTTGCAGGATGTGAGCTTTACCCCTGCCGAGATGCAGGACGTGGCCGCCGTGGTGGGCAAGGATCTGTTCACCGATGAGTTGCGCGAAACCCTGGGCCAGTTCGAGCAAGCCAAGAACTTCGGCTCGCTGATCGTGCCGAAACTGCGCGATCCGGCAGAGACCCTGCGCGTGGTCGAGGCGCGGGATTTCGGCGCTGACCTGCTGCTGAAGGACGTGCAGGCGCGCGTCGTGGCCGTGCTGCGCATGGCCGAGGCGCTGTCACCGAAGTATCACGTGGTGGTGACCAACCCGCCGTATATGACCCGCTCGAATATGAATAAGGGACTAAAATCGTGGGTGGAAAAGAACCACGTCACCGGGAAGCACGATCTCTTCGCAGCGTTTATGCAACGGTGTATT
The DNA here is from genome assembly GCF_020023995.1 of Rhodobacter sp. TJ_12. Classification (GTDB taxonomy): domain Bacteria; phylum Pseudomonadota; class Alphaproteobacteria; order Rhodobacterales; family Rhodobacteraceae; genus Rhodobacter. The sequence continues at coordinate 91,504 of NZ_NRRD01000012.1, forward strand.
CCTCTTGCATCTCGCAGGTCTTTCATCGGAATGGTAACCATCCAGAACTGGATGTTCCTGTCGTCTTTTGAGGCATTGCGCTCTGCGATATTGGACGAGTGCTATTTCGGAAATTTGGTCCAGATTGGGTATAACAGCTTCCCTGAGCTAAACTCAAAAGTCGTTCAGGCCTCGGCGTTTGTGCTTGGCGCAGCTCGCGACGATAGAACCGGCGAATTTGTAAACCTCAATGACGCGCCTCAGTCTGCGGACAAGCACAGAGTCTTCCGAGAAAAATTGGCTGCCAACGAACACTACTTGGCCAACTCCGCAACCTTCAAACGCTTGCCGGGCGAACCCATCGCATATTGGGTGTCTGACAAAATCGCTGAACTATTCAAAGGCCAGTCCTCCGATGATGTCGTAGATTTGCGTGAAGGTATCCATACCGGTGATAATGACCGTTTCTTGCGAATTTGGTTTGAGTCCAGCGCCGAAAAATTCGTTTTGGGAGCAACTTCAGATCAAGACGTTGACGAGCGTGGGAAATGGGTCCCTTACAACAAGGGTGGTTCCTATAGAAAATGGTATGGTAACAACGACCTTGTTATAGCTTGGGACTCCTTTAGCCGTCACGCAATGGAAAAACTGTCAGGTCACGTCCGACCGAGTAAAGGCTTGTATTTCAAAGAGGGTGGAACCTGGAGCGCACTAACCAGCGGCTATTTTGGAATTCGATACTATCCGACTGGACATCTGTTCGACAGCAAAGGCCAGGTGGCAGTGGGAGAGAAATTCCTACCAATTATTGGCCAGTTCAACACCAAGCTTTTTCAGAGTTTGGCCAAGACGATCATGCCGACACTCGACTACAAATGTGGCGACGTCAAAAAGCTTCCTTTTCTCCCAGAAGCGGGTGCAATAACCACTTCGGCAAGTAGAGCAATCGCGATTACCCGCTCCGACTGGGACGCCTACGAAACCTCCTGGGATTTCACCACGCTCCCGCTGCTCTCAGAGGGTCATCGTGGCGAGACGCTGGCGGAGAGCTATGCCGCGCTGCGCGCCCATTGGCAGTCCATGACGGACGAGATGAAGGCCCTCGAGGAAGAGAACAACCGCATCTTCATCGACGCCTATGGTCTGCAAGACGAGCTGACCCCCGAGGTGCCGCTGGAAGAGATCACCCTCACCTGCAACCCCGCCTATCGCTATGGCGTGAAGAACTCCGAGGAGGACCGCGAAACCCGCCTGCGCGCCGACACCATGGCCGAGTTCCTCAGCTATGCCGTGGGCTGCATGTTCGGGCGCTACAGCCTCGACGCGCCGGGCCTGATCCTCGCCAACCAGGGCGAGCGGCTGGAGGATTACCTCGCTCGCATCCCGGAACCGACCTTCATGCCGGATGCGGACAACGTGATCCCCGTGCTCGACGGCGACTGGTTCGCCGATGACATCACCGAACGCTTCCGCCTGTTCCTGCGCGTGACCTTCGGCGAGGCGCATTTCCGCGAGAACCTGCGCTACGTCGAAGACGCCCTCGGCAAGGACATCCGCAAGTATTTCACCAAGGATTTCTACGCCGACCACGTGAAGCGGTACAAGAAGCGCCCGATCTACTGGATGTTCTCCAGCCCCAAGGGGACGTTCAACGCCCTGATCTACATGCACCGCTACCGCGCCGACACGGTGTCGGTGCTGCTCAACGACTACCTGCGCGAGTTCATCTCCAAGCTGGAAGGGGAGCGTACGCGGCTCGAAAAGCTCGCCGACGATCCAACGGCGACACAAGGCCAACGGACGAAGGCGCTAAAAGATGCGGCCACGGTGGCGAAACAGATCGACGAGCTGAACGACTGGGAGCGCGAGGTGATCTTCCCATTGGCGCAGCAGAAAATCGAGATCGACCTCGATGACGGGGTGAAGGCAAATTATCCGAAGTTCGGCACCGCGCTGAAGAAGATCCCGGGGCTGGAGGCCAAGGATGAGTGAACGCATCCACGCCGGGCTGGAGCGGCTGTTCGAGGAGCACCGGATCGTCTTCTGGTATGACGCGGCGGGCGACATGCGGACTGAATTCGAGACCGTAGATCTGGCGGGCGTCGCGAAGGTCGAAATTGCGAATAACGAGTTCGGCCTGAAATACCGGATGCTGCGGCAGGAACCGAAGCAGAAGTTTTTGCTGTTCAAAGACGGCCCCGAACCTGCGATGGCGGACAACTGGCTTTTGGACGTGCAGCTAGCGACAGCCGTATTTAAGGCCGACCAAGCGGCGATCTGGCTGGCGGAGTTGGGGCTGCCCGCGCAGTTCGAAACCGTGGTGCGCGACCATATGGAGTTCTACCGCTCTTCGGCCCGCATCGAGGCCCTGAAGCGCCTGATCCGCCCCGCTGACCAGAAATCCGACGTGCTGCGCCGGATGTTGGCCGTGTGCGTGGGGGCCGAGGGCGAACTGGATACGGTGGTTGAGGAGCTACTGGGACAACTGGCTGCGGGGCGCGAAGACGGGCTGAAGCTGATCGAACGGGCGAACCTGAGCGAGTTCTTCTGGACCCAGATCAAGAACGCCTATGGTTATACCTCGGACACGCCGGACTTCGAGGACTTCGCGATCACGCTGTTCCAGTCCAGTTATCTGATGGCAATGGGCGAAGACGGCGCACTGAACGGCGAAGCGCGGCTGATATTCCAGCGTTGGAAGAACAACCGCCTTGGCGCCGAAGCCTTTGGCGCGTTGAGCGCGGAATATCAGGACCTGCTGAAGATCGAGGCCGATGTGAAGGGCCGCAGTCTGAAGTCCTTGCGCCCGGTCGATCATTTCGAGGCCACCGACCGCCAGATCATCCGCCTGCTGGTCGATGCGATGGCCAGCCAGACGGTGTCGGCCTCGGAGGTGGTCAAGATCACTCGCGAACGGCGCCAGAGCCATTGGTACGCGACTTACAAGGATATCTACCTCGCCATCGCCCATGCCGCCGAGTTCCAGCAATCGCTGGCCGAAGCCAATCTGACGATGTCCTCACCCGTCGACGGGGTGAAACGCTATGTGACGACGTGGTTCAAGATCGACCAAGCGTACCGCAAGTTCATCCACCACATGCAGCGCAGCGGTCAGGCCTCGCTGCTGGGGGCGCTGTTTGAGAGCATCGAGAACCGCTATACGACCAGCTTCCTGCTGGCCGTGAACGATGCTTGGCAGGATCAGATCGCCAAGCTCGATAGTTGGAATATTCTCGGCCATGCGCAGCAACGCGACTTCTACCTCGATCAGGCCGCCGAGTTCCGGCGCCTGAAGACCCCGCAGAAAGTCGTCGTGATCGTATCGGACGCACTGCGCTACGAGGTGGCCGAGGAATGCCTGCGTGAAATTCGCAAGCTCAACCGTTTCGACGCCGAGCTGACGCCGATGATTTCTGCCCTGCCGAGCTATACCCAACTCGGGATGGCGGCACTGCTGCCGAACAAGGATCTGACCATTGCGGGCGACGGCAGCGTAACGTCCTTCGGCATGCCGACCCAAGGCACCGTGAACCGCGAAAAGGTGCTGGGACTGGGGCGCCCCGGCGATCGCGTGAAGGCGATGAAGGCCAGTGAGTTCATGGATCTGCGCGCCGATGAAGGCAAAGCGCTGTTCCGCGACCACGATGTTCTCTACCTCTATCACAACCGCATCGATGTCGTGGGCGACAAGCTGGCCACCGAGGAGCGGGTTTTCGAGGCTGCCGAGGATGCCATCGAGGATCTGACCAAGCTGGTACGCAAGCTGACCAGCGCGAATTTCTCAAACATCCTGATCACCGCAGATCACGGCTTCCTTTATCAACACCGCGAGTTGCACGAGACTGATTTTTCGGTGGCTGACCCAACCGGCGACGAGATCCTGTTCCGTAATCGCCGTTTCGTGATCGGGCGCGGCCTGAACGAAACTGCCGGGATGAAGAAGTTTGCCCCCGAAGCGCTTGGTCTTTCGGGCCATCTCGACATCCTTATCCCGAATTCGATCAACCGCCTTCGCGTGAAGGGTGCCGGCAGCCGCTTTGTGCATGGCGGCGCGACCTTGCAGGAGGTGGTGATCCCGGTCTTGCGCGTCGGCAAGCGACGAGAGGAAGATGTCGGTAAGGTCGAGGTGCAGATTGTTGTCTCCGGTCGCAGCCTGATCTCATCCGGTCAGACGGCGGTCACGCTCTATCAAGCTCAACCGGTTTCGGAAAAGCAGCAGCAGCGTGTGCTAAGAGCGGGCATATACGCGGAAGACGGCACGCTGATCTCCGACGAGCATATGCTAACCTTTGACTACACTTCAGAAAACCCCCGCGAACGCGAGATGCCGATAAAGTTCCTGTTGTCCCGAGCGGCAGATAACTTCAACAATCAGGATGTCTTTCTCAAGCTGCAAGAGCAGCGCGGAAAGACCAGCCATTTCGATGATTACACCAGCCATCGCTTCCAGCTTCGCCGCGGGATCGCGACGGATTTCGACTTTTAAGGACAGGCCATGACCACCCTCGATGACAAGATCAACGAACACTTCGCAGGCTTCGTCGTCCGAAAGGATCTGGTAAAGGCGGTCAAAGGCAATGCCATCGTGCCGACCTATGTGCTGGAATACTTGCTCGGACAGTATTGCGCGACCGATGACGAGGCTTCGATCCAAACTGGCATTGAGACGGTCAAGGAAATCCTGCGCAAGCACTATGTCCACCGGAGCGAGGCGGGCCTGATCCAATCCACGATCAAGGAAAAGGGTCGCTACAAGGTCATTGACCAGATCTCGGTTTCGCTGAACGAAAAGACCGACAGCTACGAGGCGACCTTCGACAACCTCGGGATCAAGAAAGTCGCGGTCGATAGCGGCACGATCAAGGCCCATCCCAAGCTGTTGGTCACAGGCGTCTGGTGTATCGCGGATGTTCAATACGAATTCTCGGAGGATGTCCGCACCTCGCCTTGGATGCTGGAGACGATCAAGCCAATCCAGATCGCGCGGGTCGATTACGAAGGCTACAAAGAGGCGCGCGGGCAATTCACCAAGGATGAGTGGATCGACCTGCTGATGCAGTCGATCGGCTTCAACCCGGAGGCTTTCGGTCGCCGCAGCAAGCTGTTGCAGTTAATGCGCCTGATCCCCTTTGTCGAACGCAATTACAACATCATCGAGCTGGGCCCCAAAGGCACTGGCAAATCGCATATCTATTCGGAGTTTTCGCCCCATGGCCAGTTGATCTCAGGCGGCGAGGTCACGATCCCGAAGCTCTTCGTGAACAACTCCAACGGCCGTATCGGTTTGGTCGGATACTGGGATGTGGTGGCCTTTGATGAATTCGCCGGGCGCGAGAAGACCGCCAACAAGGCGCTCGTCGACATCATGAAGAACTACATGGCTAACAAGACCTTCTCGCGTGGGGTCAATCCGATGGGCGCCGAGGCGAGCTTTGCCTTCGTCGGGAATACCGACCACAACGTGCCCTACATGCTGAAGAATTCGGACCTCTTCGAGGCCCTCCCCCCGCAATTCCACGACAGCGCCTTCATCGACCGCCTGCACGCCTATCTACCTGGTTGGGAAGTCGATGTGATCCGCGGTGAGATGTTCACCCGCGGCTATGGCTTCATCGTCGACTATCTGGCCGAGATCCTGCGCCATTTGCGTCAGGAGGATTTTTCGAACAGACCCGACCAGCACTTCAAGATCAGCGAGAAGATCTCCACCCGCGACCGCGACGCGATCTACAAGACCATGTCGGGCCTGCTCAAGATCATCTTCCCTGCGAGCGGCGAAAGCGCCGCGGATGTCGAAGAACTTCTTCAACTGGCACTGGAAAGCCGCAAACGGGTCAAGGATCAGTTGTTCCGCATCGATGCGACCTATCCTGAGGTCGATTTCCATTACCTCGGCAGCGATGGTCAAAAGCGGCGCGTGCAGACGGTAGAGGAGCAAGAATTCCCGCAATTCTATCACCGCAGGCCAGCGCAAGACCCCAAGGATCAGGAAGCACCGGCTGATGATGGCGATGTCTTAGAGCGCGAAGCAGCCGCTGTGCCCGCCCCTCAAGCAACGCCCGAGAAACTCGCATTGGAAGAAGGCCACCATGTCTTTGCCGAAAACCGCAAGGGCGTGAGCTACAACAAGCTCTTCGGCCCTTACCTTGATGGCGCGCGCCGGATCATCGTCACCGATCCTTATATCCGGAAACCCTATCAGATCCGTAACATGATGGAGTTGGTCGAAATGGTCATCCAGCGCAAGGCGCCGGAGGATCAAGTTGCAGTGCATCTGGTAACCGCTCCCAACGAGGGCGAGGTCCAGTTGCAGAGAGAACTACTGGAAAGCATCTCTGGCGCGATCATCGGCACCGGGGTCGAGTTCACCTGGGCCTTCGACACCTCAGGCTCCGCCCATGCCCGCGATATCGTTACCGATACCGGCTGGAAAATCGTGCTCGATCGCGGCCTCGACATCTTCCAGCCACCCATGCGGCGCGAGGGATTTAACCTCGGCGATAGATTGCAAGAGCACCGAATGGCGAAGGGCTTCTACGTTACCTACGTCAGACTGTGAGCGACGGAAGATTGCAGGGATAGAGCCGATCTCGACGCGACCGTCGTTCATGAAGGTTTGCAGCCCGTCCCAGTGGTTAGCAAGCGGTCGCTGCGGATCACGGATAAACGGATACTTGCGCATCACAGACGACAAGTGAACCGCCCCAGGTTTACCGGAGGGTGATTTGTTCACCGGCTAAGCGGTAAGCGGTGCTCCACCGTATCGCCGTTCACGAAGCCGGTCACGCGCTTGCCGCCGAGCTGCTGGTGCCGGGATCTGTCGTCAAGCTCAGCCTCTCCGATAGCAACGGCTTAACCGAGCGCCGTTCGGCGTTCGCCGAACTTACGGTCGAAGAAATCGAGACCGAACTGCTGATCCTCATGAGCGGTCGTGCCGCCGAGAGGCTGGCGCTGGGCAATATCTCTGGCGGCGCCGGTGGAGATAGGGAGAGCGATCTTGCCTTGGCAACCGGCTTGATCTTGCGGATGGACCGCGAACTCGGTCTCGGCCGCAATGGCGATGCCTGGCTTGGGCCGACCGACATGCACAGGCTGACAGAAGAGGAGAAGCAGAGGGTGCGTGCAAAATTGGAGCAGGCCGAACGTAGGGCTTACGCGCTTCTTGGATCCAATAAGGGCATTCTTCTGAATGTGTCGAACGATCTGATGCAGCGGCGCGAAATGAACGCCAAAGTCCTTTCGCGATGGCTTGGCAGAACGCCGTCCGACCTCGCGTAGTATCCGCTGGAGGATACGGTATGACAGCCTAGGTTGGCGAGATCTTGGGCGCCCGCATGCACCAATCATAGCGAAGGTCCACGTATTCACGGAATACTCTCCATAGGAAAATCTTTGCCAGACGTCAGCGGCCAGCAAAGGTCGACCCAGGATCTACCACTTACCGCTGTAGCGAAGGAATTCTCCGTAATTCCAAAGCGTAATCCACATGTTTCCAGACATTCTCCGGGCCTGACCTATCCCGCTAGACCCTTCTTCCCGCTAAATTTCCAAGACGATTTCACGCAGTACAACCGCCGGAAAGGGAGGGAACACATGTCCAGACGCACACCCTTCCTCGCCGTCAAAGAAGCGACCGCGGCGCGGATGCTGGATATGCGCACGAACGAGTTCAGGCGCCTTGTCCAGCTCGGCGCTCTGCCGCAGCCGATCGAACTCGCTGGGCAGGTGCTGCGGTGGCGGGTATCTGACCTAGAAGCCATTCTGACCGGCGCCGTTCCTGAGGAAGGCTTCGAAACATGAAGAAGCTTGAATTGCCGTACCTAGACACCATCACCGTGAAGGGGCGTACCTACCACTACTTCCGTAAGGGGAAGACTAGGGTGCGTCTCAAGGCGGCACCCGGTAGTGAAGCCTTTCTGAAAGAATACTGGCATTTGCGCCGTGGGCAGCCTTCTGCCGTCTCGAAGACGACTTGGGATGGTCTGATTGCCAGTTACTATCAGAGTTCGTGACCTGCCCCCCGGTCGTCCCTCAGTCATAACGAGAGTCCTTGGGGTTGATAGTGGTCGGGTTCAGGTTGGGCAAGCGCGCCGAGCGCGGAGCCCTCAGATTGCTCAAGCGCTCGGCGCGCTTCTG
>NZ_NRRD01000013.1 GCF_020023995.1 Rhodobacter sp. TJ_12
GATGGGGGCATCGTCGGGGCGGGTGTCGGCTCGCTGTCCTTGATGGCGCGAAGCGCCGCGCGGGCGCGCGGCAGGCGGATCACCGCCATCGCGCCCACATGCCCCCCAACATCGGTTTCCGGGGCAAAGGCGGGCGCATCGGTCAGCATCAAGGTGCCGCCATGTTCCTCGATAATCTTCTTGACGATCGACAGCCCCAACCCGGTGCCCTTGGCGCGCGTCGTCACATAGGGTTCAAACAGACGCGCGCGATCCGGGGGCAGGCCAATGCCGTTATCGGCAATGGTAATTTCGATCAGTTCTTCATGCGCGCGCATCGCAACGCGCACTTGCGGTGCCCAGCCTTCGGGCGCCCCTTTTTCGATCAGGCTTTCGATGGCCTCGCCCGCGTTCTTGATCAGATTGACCAAGGCTTGCGAAACCATCGTCGCATCCAATTCGACCACCTCGGGCCCTTCGGGCAGATCGGCGGTCAGTTTCGCGCCATGCAGCGCGCCCTCTTGCAACAAGACCGCATCGCGCGCCAGTTGCACAATGTCATGGTCGCGCCGGTCGGGCTCGGGCATCCGGGCGAAGCGGGAAAATTCATCGACGATGCGGCGCAGGTCATCGGTTTGCCGCACGATCACCCCGGTCAGTTGATCCAGCGCCTCGACCTGATCGGGGGCCACCTGCTTGGAAAACTTGCGCTTGATCCGCTCTGCCGAAAGCTGGATCGGCGTCAGCGGGTTCTTGATTTCATGCGCGATGCGGCGCGCCACATCGCCCCAAGCCGCCATGCGCTGCGCCGAAACCAGATCGGTCACATCGTCAAAGGCCACCACATAGCCTTCGCGCGCGCCCCTGGCCCCGCGCCGCTCGGCCATACGCACCAACAGGCTTTCCAGCCGCCCGCCGCGCGATACCCGCACCTCTTCTTGCACCACAGCCTGAAAACCGTCGCGCAAGCGGTTGAAAAGATATTCAAACTCCGGCACCGCCTCGGCCAGGGCGCGGCCGGTATCCGGCTCGGGCATCAGCATCAACAGCCGCGTGGCCGACGGGTTCAGAAAGTCGATCCGGCCATCGGCATCCAGCCCGATCACCCCCGACGTGACCGAGGACAGCACGGAATCGAACATCCGCCGCTGTTCATCGGTTTCGCGATGCGAGGCGACCAGCTCTTCGCGCTGATGTTTAAGTTGACGCGTCATTCGGTTGAAGGATTGCCCCAAAGTGGCGATTTCATCCTCGCCCGCTTCCTCGGTCACATGGGCATCGAGATCGCCGGTGCCGACCCGTTCCGCCGCCGCCGCCAACCGCCCAATCGGGCGCGACAGCCGCTCGGCGAACCACAACCCGGCCCAGACCGCAGCCAAGATCAAGATCAGCGCAAAGCCAATGTAAACAAGGCCAAATTCGAACAATAGCCGTCCGCGCGACGCCTCAAGCTGTTGATAGAGATCCACCGTTTCGCGCGTGTCATCGAGCAGCGACAGGATTTTGCCATCCACCGTGCGCGAGACATAAAGATAGCGGTCGATAAAGGCATCCAACTTGATCAGCGCGCGAAATTCCGAATTGGGCCAATCTTCGATCAGTTCGGTCGCGCCCTTACTGGCCGAAACGACCTTTTCGGGCGCCGGGGGCTCATAGTCAAAAAGGTAGGACCGCTCCCCCCGCGCAACGATTTCTGCCGCGCCATCAATGACATAAGCCTCTTTCAACCCACGCTGGATGCCCTTTTGCCCGACCACCAGCCATTCGCGCAAATCGCCATCGGTGGCAAAGGTCGCCGCTTGGCGGCGCAGGTTCAAAAAGCCCGCCAGTGCCTGCGCATCCTGCGCCAGATCGCGCCGGTGCTCCTCTTGATAGGCTTCGGCGGCCGACAACGAGGTGCCCACCACCATGCGCACCCGGTCCGAAAACCACCCCTCCAGCCCGATATTGACGGTCAACCCGGCAAACAAGGCCACCAAAACCGTGGGCACCAGCGCAATCCCGGCAAAAACGCCGGTCAGCCGCAGGGTCAACCGCGAACCGGTCGCCCGCGCGCGCCGCGCCGCCAAAATCTGCGCCAGCCGCAACACGATCAGCCCGCCCAGCGTCAGGAAATAGACAAAATCGGCCAGAAGCGTCAGCCGCAGCGCGGTGCTGTCGGCCCCCTGCCCAAGTGGGCCCAGCACCACAAAGGTGGTGACCGCCAGCGCAGGCCCCAGCACCGCCAGCCCCAGAACAAAGCCGTTCTGAAGTTTGCGCTGCCGCCGCAGCCGCGCCAGCCGCTCCCAAGCGGTGCTGTTTGTCGCGCTAAGCAAGACGCCCCCGGTCCCAAGCCATGGCGAATCCGTGGGACGGATTTGCCACAAATACCTGTGACCTATTTACATCAGCTTGCGGCGGCGTGTCACCTGAATATCCAGATCGGTGATCTTTTTACGCAAGGTATTGCGGTTGATCCCCAGCAAATCCGCACATCTGGCTTGGTTCCCGCCCGTCGCATCCAGCGAGATTTCGATGAGCGGTGCCTCCATTTCGGCCAAAATCCGGTCGTAAAGGCCCGGCGGCGGCAGGTTGCCGCCATGCAGGTCGAAATAGCGCCGCAGGTGGCGCGCGATGGCGGCCGACAGTTTCTCGCCCTCGCCACCCGCACGCAACGGCTCGATCGCGGGCTGGTTGCCCAGCACGAATTCCACCTCGGCGCGGGTGATCTCTTCCTCGGTTGCGGTCACCACAAGCCGACGCACGGTGTTTTCCAACTGCCGCACATTGCCCGGCCACGCATAGGCGCGCACCAAGGCCATCGCATCATTGGAAAAGCGGCGCGTGCCCAGACCGTCGCGTTCGCACCGGTTCAGGAAATGCTCGGTCAAAAGCGGGATATCCTCGACCCGTTCGCGCAAGGCGGGCACGGCCAGCGTCACACCGCCCAGCCGGTAAAACAGGTCTTGGCGGAATTTCCCCGCCTCCATCAGCGCGGCCAGATCCACCTGCGTCGTCGCCATGACCCGTGGCGCCGCATCGGGCAGCGCATCCAGCATACGCACGATCCGGCCTTGGGTTTCATCGTCGTAATCGCCCACCTCGTCAAAGACGAGCGAGCCGCCCTTGACCCGCGCAATCAGGCTGGACGGGCCATCGGCCCCGGCCAGATCGGCAGCCTGCGCCACCACAAAGGGCAGCGTGCGCCGGTCGGAAAAATCGTGGATCGCCCGCGCGATCAGCGATTTGCCAGTGCCCGATTCCCCCATGATCATCACCGGCAGATCGGCATTCATCACCCGCGCCACCAGCCGGTAAAGCGCCTGCATCGCCGCCGTGCGCCCCACCAAGGGCAGGTCCGAATTTTCCGGCCGGGGCGGCTCCACCGCCTTGGGCACCACCTGCGCGCGGCGCTTGAGTTCCAGCGCGCGGGCGGCGCGCTTCATCAAATCGGGCAGGTCAAACGGCTTGGGCAGGTAATCATAGGCATCGGCCTCGGCCGCCTGAATCGCGGTCATGATGGTGTTTTGCGCCGAAATCACAATCACCGGCAGGCCGGGGCGTTCTTGCGAAATGCGCGGCAGCGCCTCCAGCCCATTGCCATCGGGCATCATCACATCCGAAATCACCAAATCGCCTTTGCCCTCCTCGACCCAACGCATCAGCGTCATCAAGGAAGCGGTCGCATGGACCTTGCAGCCCGCGCGGGTCAGCGCTTGCGTCAAAACAGTGCGGATCGTGCGGTCGTCGTCGGCGACGAGAACGGTGCCATCCATGGGTCAAAGCTCCTTCGGGGCGACGGGGAGGGAAACGCGAAAAACGGTGCGGCCGGGAACGCTATCGACGTTGATCCAGCCATTGTGCTCGGAAATGATTTTCGACACGAGGGCAAGGCCAAGGCCGGTGCCGTTCTCGCGCCCGGAAACAAAGGGTTCAAACAGCGCGCCGGCAATATCGGGCGGAATGCCCGGGCCATCGTCGATCACCTCGATCTGCAATGGCAGGCGCTGGCCATTGCCATCGGGGCCGCGCAGGCGCAAAGAATAATCATAAAAGGTGTGCAGCCGGATCGTGCCCTGCCCCTTTGACGCCTCTGCCGCGTTTTTCAGCAGGTTCAGAAAGACTTGCGTCAACTGATCGCCATCGCCCACCGTGGGCGGCAGCGACGGGTCGTAATCTTCGACAATCAGCATATGCGCGCCAAAACCCACGGCGGCGGATTTGCGCGCCCGGTCCAGCACATCGTGAATATTCACGGGCTTCATTTCGGGCGGGCGCACATTGCCGAACTGTTCCACCTGTTCAAGCAGCTTCACCACGCGGCGCGTTTCATCGACGATCAGATCGGTTAGCTCCAGATCGTCGCCCGACAGGTTCATCGACAAAAGTTGCGCCGCCCCAGCGATCCCCGCCAGCGGGTTCTTAATTTCATGCGCCAGCATCTCGGCCATACCAATGGCCGAGCGGGCCGCCGATTTCACCATGCTTGCGCGCCCCAGCCGGTCGGCAATCTCGCGCGGCGAGATCAGCAACAGCACGGTTTCCGGGTCATCGCCCACCGGCGCGGCTTGCAGGTTGCATTGCACCGGCGCGCGTTCGCCCGTGGTCAGATCGACATCATTCACAAACAGGCCCGAGCGGTTCTTGCGCACGCGGGCAAAGATTTCCTCAAGCGGTGCCGCAATCGCCAGCCGCTCCCCCAGCACCTGCCCCTTCAGCGCACGCGCCGACAGGTTGAGGAACAATTCCGCCGCCGGATTGATTTCGATCACCTTATCCTCGGCATCGATCATCAGCGCGGGCAGCGGCAGGGAATTCCAGATGATTCCGGGCGGGGGCAGCGTCATGCGGCAACTCTTTCGCTAAAAGCGGCCCGGATCAGCGCCAAGGTCGCCTCGGGCGTGGTGGTGCGCATCATTTCATCGACCAAAGGCGCACCAGCCGCCTCGGCATACCACCGCAGATGTTTCCGCGCTAGCCGCAGCCCCACATCGCTGCCGTAAAAGCGCAGCATATCCTCGTAATGCTCCGAAATCATATCCGCCAACTCCCCTTCGCGCGGCAATTGGGGCAGTGCTCGGCCGTAAAGCGCTGCCGCAATCTGCGCGAGCCGCCACGGCGCCCCTTGCGCGCCCCGACCCACCATGACCCCCGCCGCGCCGGAACGGTGCAGCGCGACGCGCGCGCTTTCGGCGTCAACAATGTCGCCATTGGCCACCACCGGCACCGAGACCGCCTCGGAAACGGCGGCAATCGCCCCCCAATCGGCACGCCCGTTATAAAACTGCATCCGGGTGCGCCCGTGCACGACGATCATCCGCACCCCGGCGGATTCGGCGCGCTTGGCAAGTTCGGGCGCGTTGATCTGGTCGCTGTCCCAGCCAAGGCGCATCTTCAGCGTCACCGGCAGATCGACCGCGCCCACCACCGCCTCGATCAGCCGAAGCGCGTGATCGGGGACGCGCATCAGCGCCGCGCCCGAGGCGCCACCGGTCACCTTTTTCGCCGGGCAGCCCATGTTGATATCGATGATCTTCGCGCCCATATCGGCCACGATCTTCGCAGCCTCGGCCATCGGTTCGGGCTCACGCCCCGCCAATTGCACCGAGGTCGGCAAATCAAGCCCCAGTTCGCTGCGCGCCTTGGCCCGAACCGAGGGTTTCGCGGTCAGCATTTCGCCCGAGGCTACCATTTCCGATACCACCAACCCGGCCCCAAAACGCGCCACCAGCCGCCGAAATGGCAGGTCAGTGATCCCCGCCATTGGGGCCAGCAGCACCGGCGGCGTCAGGGAAATACAATTCAAGGGTATCGTCACGGTCGTTCCTGTAGCATTTGCCCAAGGAATTAGCGGCTTGGTTTCGGAATCACAATCGCAAGACGAGCTACCCCCCTCACAAAGGCGTCAAAATTCGGCAAGCGCTTAATTTTTCATCTTATCACATGCGGCTCTGTGTACATTGCGCCCGCGCGCAGACTGGCCTAAGCCTTTGTCTGACAAGGAAGTGATAGGCGAGACCAGATGAGCGTTGCAGTGATCATCGTGGCAGCGGGACGAGGCACCCGCGCAGGCGAGGGGCTGCCCAAGCAGTGGCGCGATCTGGCGGGCCGTCCGGTGCTGGCCCATACGGTCGAGGCTTTCGCCGGTTTGGGCCGGGTGATCGTGGTGCTGCATCCCGATGACATGATCCGCGGTCTTGAGCTGTTGGGCGGGTCTGCGACCTTGGTGGCAGGCGGCAAAAGCCGCGCCGAAAGCGTGCAAAACGCGCTTGAAACGCTTGAAGGCAGCGATGTGACGCGGGTGCTGATTCATGATGGCGCGCGCCCGCTTATTCCGCAAACGGTGCAGCAGGCGGTGCTGCACGCGCTCGACACCCATCCCGGGGCTGCGCCCGCGCTGCCGGTCACCGATGCGCTGTGGCGCGGCGAAAACGGCCTTGTTGCAGGCACCCAAGACCGCAATGGTCTGTTCCGGGCACAAACGCCCCAAGGTTTCCGCTTTCCCGAGATTTTGGCCGCGCATCGCGCCTATCCGGGCGATGCGGCAGATGATGTGGAAGTGGCCCGCGCGGCGGGTCTGGCCGTGGCGATCGTGCCGGGCCATGAAGACAATCTCAAGATCACCTATGCGGAGGATTTTCACCGCGCCGAGGCGATCTTGCGCGAAAGGAAAGGCTCAAGAATGGATGTGCGGCTGGGCAACGGCTATGATGTGCATGCCTTTACGGAGGGGGATCATGTGATCCTGTGCGGGGTCAAAGTGCCCCATACCAAGGCGCTTCTGGGCCATTCCGATGCCGATGTCGGCATGCATGCGCTGACCGATGCGATCTATGGCGCGATGGCCGAAGGCGATATTGGCCGCCATTTCCCGCCGTCGGACCCGCAATGGAAGGGCGCGGCAAGCTGGATTTTCTTGGAACATGCCGCCAACCTTGCGCGCGAAAAAGGCTTTCGCATCGGCAATGCCGATGTCACCCTGATCTGCGAGCGCCCGAAGATCGGCCCGCATGCCGTTGAAATGGCAGCTGAACTTGCGCGCATTATGAACGTCCCGGCCGACCGAATTTCGGTAAAGGCCACCACCTCTGAACGGCTTGGGTTCACCGGCCGCGAAGAGGGTATCGCCTCTATTGCCACCGTCACCTTGATAGGAGTCTGAAATGCCTCCCCGTGAAATGACCAAACGTGAAGTTCCGATCCATATTCTACAAGCGATCACCACTTTTGCCTTTGTCGGCAAGCTCGTGCCCGCGCCGGGCACTTGGGGCTCTGCCGTGGCCGCCGTTGCCGGCTGGGGCTTGGTGAAATTTTCCGGCCTGCCCGCGCTTTACCTTGCGGCGGTGCTGGCCTTCATCATCGGCCTTTGGGCGCTGGAACAAGAATTGCGCGACCGCCCGCATGACGACCCGAAAGAGGTCATCATCGACGAGGTGGCGGGCATGTGGGTCGCGCTCGCCTTCCCGGCCTCGGCGTTTTACTATTTTGAAACTGAAATGGTCTGGCCCGGCCCGCTGGCCGCGTTTTTCTGGTTCCGCTTCTTCGACATCTTCAAGCCCGGCGTGATTGGCCGTGCCGACAAGAAGGGCGGCGCGATGGGCGTGATGATGGATGACATCTGGGCGGGCGTTTATGCCGGGGCCTTCACGCTTCTGACCGCACTGGTCTATCACCTTGGCCAAGACTACTGGCCGACGCTGTGGGCGCAGATCACCGCGATGCTGCCCGATATGCCCGCCCTGCCCTTCACCGGTCAGGAATGAGCGTAGATCAGATCCTCGCGCTGGCGCGGGGCAAGGGGTGGCGCATCGCCACCGCCGAAAGCTGCACCGGGGGCATGGTGGCGGTGGCGCTGACCGATGTGCCGGGATCGTCGGCGGTGGTGGAGCGTGGGTTCGTTACCTATTCCAATGCCGCCAAGATCGAGATGTTGGGCGTGGCGCAAGCCACGCTCGATGCATTTGGGGCGGTGTCAGAGGAAATTGCCCGCGAAATGGCAAAAGGCGCGCTGCGCCACAGCCACGCCGATCTCGCCGTTTCCATCACCGGCATCGCAGGCCCGGGCGGGTCAGAGTTCAAGCCCGAAGGCCGCGTGTGCTTTGGCTTGGCCCGTAAAGGCGCCCCGACTCACACCGAAACGCAAGAGTTTGGCGCCCTTGGCCGGGGCATGGTGCGGGCGAAATCGCGCGATCATGCGCTGGCTTTGCTGCTGGGCGCCCTTTCTTAACGCGCCCATACAGCAAGCTTCATGCCAATTAAACGCTCATTTCTTGGGCATTTATAAATTGCACGATCCTTAAGCGCCGCTTGCGCGTTTTTGCACCTTTTCCCGGCGCGCGCAGCATGGTCTCGCCCCCTCCAGACGTGAAAATGGAGGATTCGCGATGAATGGCGCAGATACCGCCTGGGTCAGCATGGCCACCGCGCTTGTGCTGTTGATGACATTGCCGGGGCTGGCGCTGTTTTACGGCGGGCTGGTGCGGGCCCGCAACGTGCTGTCGATCTTCATGCAATGCTTTGCGCTTGCCGCCGTGATGAGCCTGTTGTGGCTTTTGGCGGGCTATTCCATTGCTTTTGGGGAAGCGAACGGGTTTTGGGGCGGCCTGTCCAAGGCCCTGCTGCTGGGCATCGATGCCAGCACGCTCAAAGGCACCCTGCCCGAGGTGCTGTTCTTCGCCTTTCAGATGACCTTTGCGATCATCACCCCCGCGCTGATCATCGGCGCCTTTGTGGAACGGGTGAATTTTTACTGGGTGATGGTGTTTTCCGCGCTTTGGATGCTTTTGGTCTATGCGCCGGTCACCCATTGGATCTGGGGCGGCGGCTTCATGGCCGATGGCGGCATCTGGGGCGAAACGGGCACGCGCGATTTCGCGGGCGGCATCGTCGTCCATGAAACCGCCGCCCTTGCCGCGCTTTTGCTGGCGGTGATGGTGGGCCCGCGCAAGAACCGCCACACCCCGCCGCACAACCCCGGCATGGTCGCCATTGGTGCGGGCCTGTTGTGGGTGGGCTGGTTTGGCTTCAACGGGGGCTCTGAGCTTGCCGCCGATGGCACCGCCGCCATGGCGATCACCGCCACGCATCTGTCGGCTGCGGCCGCGTCCTTTAGCTGGATGGTGTGGGAGCGGATCAAATTTGGCCGCGCCTCGCTTGTGGGGATCGTCACGGGCTCGATCGCGGGTCTGGCCTCCATCACCCCCGCGTCGGGCTTTGTCAGCCCGTGGCAGGCGGTGGTGATTGGCCTTGTGGCCGGTGCGCTTTGCCAAGAGGCGGTGATCTTGATCCGCGAGCGGCTGAAACTGGACGACTCGTTGGATGTGTTCGCCGTGCACGGCGTGGGCGGTATCTTCGGCACCATCATGGTCGCCGTTTTTGGCGCCGCCACCTTCACCGCGCAACTGGGCGCGCTGGCGATTGTGGGCCTCTATACGCTGGTGCTGACCTACGTTTTGGCCAAGGCGGTCGCACTCGTCTTCCCGATGCGGGTCGATAAGGAAAGCGAGACCAACGGGCTGGACCTCGCCACCCACGGCGAACGCGCTTACGATTTCAACTCCTGATTGCAAGGCCCCGTATTCAAACGGAAAGGCCGCCCCAATGGGCGGCCTTTTCCCTGCGCGATGATAAAGGTTCTCAGGCTTTGCCCGGCCCATAAAGCGCCTTCGCGCGATCCTCAAACGCCTGCACGATCATCCGCATCGCTTGGTCAAAGACGATCCCGATGACGCCTTGCAACAGCGCATTCTTGAATTCGAAATCGACAAAGAAATCGACCTTGCAGCCGCCTTCGGGGCGATCTTCGAACTGCCACCAGCTGTGCATATATTTGAACGGCCCATCCAGATAGCGCGTATCGACGCGGTGCTTTTCGGGCGTCAGCACCACGCGCGACCCGAACCGTTCGCGGAACACTTTGAAGGAAATCACCAGATCGGCTTCCATCACCTCGGTTCCCGGTTCGGGGCCGGGCTTGCGCGAACGGATACGCGCCGCCGAATTCCACGGCAAAAATTCCGGGTAGCGCGCCACATCGGCCACCAGCCCATACATCTGCGCCGCCGTATAGGGCATGGTGCGTTTTTCCGAATGCTGCGGCATGCCGTCCGTCTCCCTTTTCCCGGCCACGTTCTTGCGATAAAGCGAGGCAAATGCAAGGGCCGGATGGCCGCACCAAGAGGGCTAAAACCGATGCCAACC
Source organism: Rhodobacter sp. TJ_12 (assembly GCF_020023995.1). GTDB lineage: Bacteria > Pseudomonadota > Alphaproteobacteria > Rhodobacterales > Rhodobacteraceae > Rhodobacter. The sequence continues at coordinate 10,159 of NZ_NRRD01000013.1, forward strand.
GCCGGTTATGACATCGACCAGATGATTTCCGCCAAAGCCATTGCCGCACGGGTCGAAGCTTTGGGCGCCGAAATTACCGAGGCATTCAAAGACACCGACCGGCTGGTGGTGGTGGGGCTGTTGCGCGGCTCTTTCGTGTTCATTGCCGATCTGATCCGTGAAATCGGCGTGCCCTGCGAGGTGGATTTCCTTGAGGCCTCTTCTTATGGCAATGACACCACCTCCACCCGTGAAGTGCGCGTGCTGAAGGATTTGCGCGGCAATATCGGTGGGCGCGATGTGCTGGTGGTGGAAGATATCATCGACACCGGCCATACGATTTCCAAAGTGATGGAGATGTTGCGCGCCCGGTCGCCGCGGCGGATCAAATGCTGCGCCATGCTGGACAAACCCTCGCGCCGCGAAGTCGATGTGAAGGGGGATTGGACCGGCTTTGAAATCCCCGATGAATTCGTCGTGGGCTACGGGCTGGATTACGCACAAAATCACCGCAACCTGCCCTTTATCGGCACGGTGCGGTTTCTTGATGGGGCGGAATGAACCCGCTGTGGTTCATGCGGATGGCAAAATGGGCGCGCCGTCCGCCCTCGCTGACACAGGTGAAGATCGGCGCCGCCGTGCTGGCCGCTGTGTTGGTGATTTGGGGGGTAGAGGCTGCGGGGCTGTGGCCCGATTGGGCAACGGTAGAACGCCCGCCACGCGTGCCCCGGCCCTAACACACGGCAAAGAGGGGGAAATCCCTGCACGCGCACGGCCCGGGCGGATCGCCCGGACCCAAATTGTAAATAGTTTAGCGCTAAACCTTATTCCCCCTCGCCTGCCAGAAGCGGTTCGACTTGCTCTTGCAGCACTTTATCGGTGAGCGGGCCGGCGATCCGGGTGACAATGCGGCCCTCGCCATCGACCACAAAGGTTTCCGGCACGCCCGCAACGCCCCAATCAAGCCCCATCTTGTTTTCCGGATCTTGGCCCAGCTTCGCAAACGGGTTTCCCAGCTCGTCCAAGAAGCCAAGCGCCTGATCGGGTTTGTCCTTCCAGTTCACCCCCAAAACCGCCACGCCCTCATCGCGCAGCTTGATCAGGTTGGGGTGTTCCACCCGGCACGGCGCGCACCACGAGGCCCAATAGTTCACCAGCTTGATCGTGCCATCGCGCAGATCGGCATCCTCAAACCGCGGGTAGCTGCCAAGCGCACTGATCGCCACAGGCGGCGCCTCTTTGCCCGCAAAGGCCGTGGGCATGTCATTGGGGTCTTGTGTTTCCATCGACACAAAGGCCGCCCCGACAAAACCTGCAATCACCACAAGCGGCAAAAACATCAGTGGCTTAGCCATTCTTCTTCATCCGTTCTTCTTGCGCGGCCAGCGCGCGTTTCACCCGCGCGCCCTTGACCAAGGTCAGCACAATCAACCCAGCCAGCAGCGCCAAAGTCACGCCCCAGGATCCCAAGATCGTGACGGTATATTTGCCGAAATCGAACATCATGCCATGCGCTCCCGCTGTTCCAGCGCGCTTAACCGCCGGGCGCGAATTTCCGTGCGCGTGCGCAGCAACAGCAGCGTCACGAACAACAGCCCAAAGCCAATGATCGACAGCACCAAGGGCTGCCAAAAGACATCGGCGATATGTTCTTCCTTATCGAGGCTGAGGGTCGAGCCTTGATGCAAGCCTTGGTTCCAAAACATCGCCGCATAGCGCGACAGCACCGCAAAAACCGAGCCAACAAGGCACAAAACGCCCGTCAGATCGGCGGCGGTATCGGGGTTTTCGATCGCTTCCCACAACGCTATATAGCCGAGGTAAAACAGGAACAAGATCAGGAAAGAGGTCAAACGCGGGTCCCATTCCCACCATGTGCCCCACATCGGCTGGCCCCAAAACGCCCCGGTAATGAGCGCGATCAGCGTCATCACCATGCCAATCGGGGCGGCGGCCTTCGCGGCAAGCGCGGATACATGGTGGCGACGAATAAGCCAGATGAGCGAAGTGACCAGCATCATAACCCAGATATTGATCGCAAAAGTCGCGGCGGGCACATGGACATAGATCACCTTCACCGTGGCGCCAAATTCAGCGGCCAAGGGCGTGAAGAAAAAGCCCCACACCAGCCCCGGCACCAGCGTCAGCACGGTCGCGCCAATGATCCAGGGCAGCAGCCATCCCGATGTCTGCATGAACTTGACCGGGTTTGCATATTCCCAGATCGACATTGTCAGCTATCCTCCTACCGCATCCTTGCCGGGCTTGCCATGAAATGCCAGAGGCCGGTTTGACGCGCATCAACTTGGAATAAGTCTCACCGTAAATTGACCCGGATCGCCGCCGCCGAGGCAAAGGGAACAAGCGCAATGGTGGCGGCGGTGATACCCGCAAGCATGGCAAGCGGCACCTGCACTGCCATCCCCTCGCCCCCACGGCGCACCAGTTCGGCCCCGAAAATCAGCGTGGGCACGTAAAGCGGCAAAACCAAAAGTGACAGCAACAAGCCCCCGCGCTTCAGCCCCACCGTCAGCGCCGCGCCAAAGGTGCCCAGCACCGACAGCGCCGGCGTGCCCAGCAGCAGCGACACCTCAAGCCAAAAATAAGCGGGCGTCGGCAAATGCAGCAGCACGGCAAAAAGCGGCGCGGCCAGAACCAGCGGCAGGCCGGTGGTGATCCAATGGGCAAGCGCCTTCATCGTCACCACAGCTTCAAGCGGGATCGGCGCGGTCGCCAAAAGATCCAGCGATCCATCCTCGAAGTCGAGCGCGAAGATCCGGTCGAGCGACAGAAGGCAGGCAAGCAGCGCGCCGAGCCACAAAATCCCCGCCGCGATGCGTGATAAAATCGCGCCTTCGGGCCCCACGCCAAAAGGCACCAGCGTGACCACAATCAGGAAAAACGCGAGCCCAAGCCCAAAGCCACCGCCTGCGCGGATCGCCAGCCGCAGATCTCGCATCAAAAGCGCAATCACAGGAAGGCTCCATCAAAGTCGTGGTCAAAGGCGCCTTTATGACCGCCCTCTTCCGGCGGGCGCGCCTTGAACGGCGCAATGTCCAGCACCTCGGCCTCTTCGAGGCCCAAATCAATATGGGTTGCCATCAGCGCCGCGCCGCCGGTGGCCAGATGCGCCCGCACGGCAGAGGCAAAAAGCGCGACCGAGGCGGCGTCGAGCGACACCGTCGGCTCATCCAGCACCCAGATCGGGCGGCCCGTCACCAAAAGCCGCGCCAGCCCCAAACGCCGCTTTTGCCCGGCCGACAGGCTATGCGCCGCCCGCCCCGCAAGGCCCCGCAGGTTCATTTGATCCAGCGCATGGTCAATCGTGTCGGTTTCATAAATCGCGGCCCAAAACCGCAGGTTTTCGCGCACAGAAAGCGTGGCCTTCAACCCATCGGCATGGGCGGCATAAGCCATCGCCTCGCCGGGCATCGAAATGCTGCCCGCCAGCGGCGGTTGCAGCCCGGCCAAGGTGCGCAACAAAGTGGTTTTGCCAATCCCATTCGGGCCGCGCAACACCAGCGCGCGCCCCGCGTGCAGTGAAAACGTCACCCCCTCCAGCACGGCCAAGCCGCCCCGGCTGACGGTAAGGTTTTCAACCGACAAAAGGCTCATGCGGTGGGCACCGCGCCGGGCATGGGCAAAAGCGCAGCGGCAACCCGGCGGCCTTCGGACAACAGCACATTATAGCTGCGCGCCGCCGAGGGCGTGGCCATCGCCTCGCAAAACACCCCAACGGCTTCCAACTCTGCCACGAAATCGCGCGGCAAAAGCGCGATTTCGGCCCCCATGCCCACGAACAGCACATCGACCTTGCCGGACAGCGCCAGCAGCGGGGCACGATCTTCCAGCCCGCCCCAATCACCCGCCGCTTCGGCGTGGATCAACAGCCCGCCTTCATGCACCTGCCCATCCACGCGGAAAAAACCCGGCCCATAGCCATCCACCGGCAGGGCGCCGCCAAAGGAGGACTCACGGATTTGCATCTTGCGTGCCTTCGGTGAAGAACTTCGCCGCCGGGTCCTTGGGGGTCTTGTTGCGGTCAAGCCCAAGGAACAACACGATGTTCTTCGCCACATAGATCGAGGAATAGGTCCCCACGACCACGCCCCAGGTCATTGCGAAGACAAAGCCCCGGATCACATCACCGCCCAAAACCAAAAGCGAAATCAGCGCAATGAGCGTGGTGCCCGAGGTCATCACCGTGCGGCTCAGCGTTTCGTTGGCTGACAGGTTCATCACGTCTTTGAGCGGCTTGGTTTTGTATTTGATCAGGTTTTCGCGCAGCCGGTCGAACACAACCACAGTGTCGTTGATCGAATAGCCCAAAATCGTCAAAAGCGCGGCGATGATGGCAAGGTCAAACTTGATCTGGAACAGCGCGAACAAGCCAATCGTCAGCCCCACATCGTGGACAAGCGCCACCAGCGCGCCGACCGAATATTGCCATTCGAACCGCAGCCAGACGTAAACGACAATCGCCGCCACGCCCGCCAAAACCGACCAGATCGCAGTCCAGATCAATTCGCCCGACACTTTCGGCCCCACGGATTCGGTGGAGACAAATTTGACAGCCGGATCAACCTCTTGCAGGGCGCTTTGAATGGATGCCATCTGCTCGGGCGCGATCGCATCTTGCCCCTCTTGCGCCTGAATGCGGATAGAGGCGACATGCTGATCTTCGCGGAAGGTCGGATCGAAGACTTGGGTGATCGACACATCGCCAAGCCCCAGCGGCGCCAGCGCTTCGCGATAGACAGCCACATCCAGCGCTTGGGTGGATTCGGTGCGGATCGTGGTGCCGCCCCGGAAATCGATCCCGAAGTTCAGCCCCATGATCAGCGTGACCACCAGCGCCGCCACCAGCGCCACGCCCGAAAGGCCAAAGGTCAGCCACTGCCAGCGGAAGAAGTCGATATTGGTATGCTCGGGAACGAGTTTAAGACGGAAAGCCATGGGTCGTTCCTCACACAGTGAAGGTTTTCGGGCGCTTGCGCGCATACCATGTCACCACCATCAGGCGGGTGACGAAGATCGCGGTAAAGACCGAGGTGGCAATGCCCACAATCAGCGTGACCGCGAAACCGCGCACCGGGCCCGCGCCCAGCACGAACAGGATCACGCCGGTCAGGAAGGTGGTGACGTTCGCATCGATAATCGCCGACATCGCCTTTTCATAGCCTAGCTCAATGGCCCGTGCGGCGGATTTGGCCGAGCGCAATTCCTCGCGGATGCGTTCATAGACCAGCACATTGGCATCGACCGCCGTGCCCATGGTCAGCACGATCCCGGCGATCCCAGGCATGGTCAGCGTGGCGCCCACCGCCGACATGAAGCCAAAGACCATGATGATGTTCATCGTCAACGCGACCGAGGCAAAGACGCCAAACAGGCCGTAAGAGGCGATCATCCACAGCACGACCAAGCCAAAGCCCACCATCGCGGCTTTCTTGCCCGCCTCGATACTGTCGGCCCCCAGTTCCGGGCCGATGGTGCGTTCTTCCAAGAAGGTCATGCCCGCAGGCAGGGCCCCGGCGCGCAACAGCAGCGCCAGATTGGTGGCCTCTTCAACCGAGAAGTTTCCGGTGATGATGCCGGACCCGCCCGCGATATGGGCTTGGATCGTCGGCGCCGAGATCACCTTGCCATCCAGCACAATCGCGAAGGGCTCGCCAATATGGCTGGCGGTGTAATCGCCAAAGGCGCGCGCGCCCGTGGGGTTGAAGCGGAAAGCCACCGCCGGATAGCCGTTTTGGTCGGTGTCGGGGCGCGCATCGGTCAGCTCGTCGCCCGTGACCACCGGCACATCGTCCATGATGTAAGAAATGCCTTCGCGCTCGGCCGAGGGCAGCAGCATCCGGTTTGGCCCCGGATTGGCGTCGGGGTTGGCGGTCGGCGGCCCATAGACCTGATGGAAGGTCAGTTTCGCGGTGGTGCCGATCAGATCCTTGAGTTCCTGCGCCGAGCCGATGCCCGGCACTTCGATCAAGATCCGGTCGGAGCCTTGGCGCATGATCGTGGGTTCGCGGGTGCCTGCGGCATCCACACGGCGGCGCACGATTTCCAGCGATTGCGCCATGGTGCGGTCATCGGTGGCGGTCTTTTCAGCTTCGGACAGCCGGAAGGTGATGGTATCGCCCTCCCCCGTCACCTCGTAATCGGATTGGCCAACGCCGGTCAGCCCAACGACGGGGCTGGTCAGCGTGCGCGCCACTTCTACGGCTTTGGCGATCTGATCGGGATTGCCGATCTGGATGCGCAAAACATCTGGCGGCGAGGGCACGCGGCGGATCGAGCCGATCGTGGCCCGCTCGGCGGCCAGCGCGCGCCGCGCCTCGGGCCAAAGCGCATCCATCCGGCCTTTGTAGACCTCGTCCAGATGCACTTCGGCCAGAAGATGGGCGCCGCCGCGCAGATCAAGCCCCAGATTGACCAGCCCCGAGGGCAGCCAATCGGGCCAAGCGTCGCGCGCGGCGACCTGTGCCTCGGTCATCGCGCCGGTCTTTTCAAAGGCCATAACGGCATCGTTATGGCCCTCGACGCGGTTATAAAAGAGGTTGGGCGCCGCCGAAACCAATGCTGCCAGACACAGCAACAGGATGACGACACGCTTCCAAAGCGAAATTTGCAGCATGGCGGCGCGGCCTCTTGGGATCAGTTATCGTTCGAAGCCGGTTCGGTCTTCGAGAGCACTTGAAGAATGGTTTGCTTCAGCACGCGCACCTTCACGCCTTGGGCGATCTCGACTTCGACTTCGCCATCTTCACGCACATGGGTCACTTTGCCGATGATGCCGCCTTGGGTCACCACGCTGTCGCCGCGGCGCAGCGCCTCGACCATCTGCTTGTGTTCCTTGGCTTTCTTTTGCTGCGGACGGATCAGCAGGAAATACATGATCACGAAGATCAGGATCAGCGGCAAGAACTGGCCAATGGCGGCGAAGCCACCCATTTCGGCGCCGGCGTCTTGGGCATAAGCGGGAGTGATGAACATTTCTGGTCCTCTCGTTGGGGCCTTTGGTCTGAACAGGCTTGGGCAGCCCAAAGGCTCCCCGGTGTCGGCGCGCACCCTAGCGGTGCCCCCAAGGCTTGGCAAGGCAATCAGGTCCGGGGCGGCGCCAGATCACGGGGCTGTCAGGACACCACCAGAAAAGGGGGCGCTGCCCCCTCTCTTGCGTTCCGCAAAATTCACCCCCGGGATATTTTCACAAAGTCGAAGACAATGGATTTTTTGGGGGGGCTTGGTGCGGTTTCGCGATTGGGGCGCAAGGGCGGGCAATGCCCCTGCCCCGTCAGGCCACCGGCAAGGCGCGTTCGACCAGACGCGCGAAGAAGCTTGCCCCCACCGGTGCGGCTTCATCGTTGAAATCATAGGCCGGATGGTGCAGCCCCGCGCCGGGTCCGGTGCCCAAGAAAAGATAGGCACCGGGACGGGCTTCCAGCATGTAGGAAAAATCCTCTGCCCCCATTTCGCGCCCGGCCTCGTCTTCCACCGCATCGGGGCCCGAGATTTCGCGCGCCACATCGGCGGCAAAGCGGGCGCGGTCGGCATTGTTCACGGTGGGCGGATAGCCCTTGTCATAGGTGATCTCGACCGTCACGCCAAAGGCCGCCGCCGTGCCTTCGACGATTTCGCGGAAGCGTTTTTCCACCATCGCGCGGACATCGGGCGTGAAGGACCGGATCGTGGCACAAAACCACCCGCTTTCGGGGATGATGTTATTGGCCGAGCCCACATGGATTTGCGTCACCGATACGACCAGCTCATCCATCGGAAAAAGATTGCGGCTGACGATGGTTTGCAGCGATCCCACCATCGCGGTGATCGCCGGGATCGGGTCGACGCATTCATGCGGCGTGGCGCCATGGCCACCAAGCCCCGTCACCGTCACCCAAGCCGTATCCACCGCCGCCATCAGCGGGCCTTGGGTGGTGTGAAAATGGCCAAAGGGCAGGTTCGGCGCATTGTGGATGCCGTAGACCTCGGTAATGCCGAACCGCTCCATCACGCCTTCTTGCACCATCACCTCGCCGCCGCCGCCATCTTCTTCGGCGGGTTGAAAGATCAGCGCCACCGTGCCCGCGAAATTGCGCGTCTCGGCCAGATATTTCGCAGCCCCCAAAAGCATCGTGGTATGCCCGTCATGGCCGCAGGCATGCATTTTGCCTTCATGTTCAGAGGCATAATCGGCCCCCGTCGCCTCGGTGATGGGCAGGGCATCCATATCCGCGCGCAGCCCGATCACCGGCCCCTCTTCGCGCCCCTTGATCAGCGCAACAAGGCCCGAGGTGGCAATGCCCTCGTGCAGCGCATCCACGCCAAAGTCGCGTAGCCGCGCGGCCACGAAGGCGGCGGTTTGCGGCAGATCGAACTCGATCTCGGGGTGGCGGTGCAGCCAGTGACGCCACTCCTTCATCTCGGGGGCAAGGGCGGCGATACGGTTGATCACGGGCATGGTGGACTCGGGCGTTACGAAAGAGATACTGACCTAGATGGACCTGAGCGAGGCAAGAGGCAATGGTGAAACCGACCGATCCGATCCTGTTTGAGGAACGTGGTGACTTGGGCGTTCAGATGCGCCGTCTGGCGGCGATCATGGCGTGTTTGCGCGACCGCGAGACGGGCTGCCCCTGGGATATCGAGCAAGATTTCGCCTCGATCGCGCCCTATACGATCGAGGAAGCCTATGAGGTGGCCGACGCGATTGAGCGCGCGGCCTGGGATGAGCTAGAGGGCGAATTGGGCGATCTGGCGCTGCAAGTCGTCTATCACGCGCAGATGGCCAAAGAGGCGGGGCATTTCGATTTGCTGGCCGTGCTGCGGGCGATTTCGGCCAAGATGATTGCGCGCCATCCGCATGTGTTCGGGGATGACAGCCGTGACAAAAGCGCCGCGCAACAGACGGAAGATTGGGAAAAAATCAAATCCGCCGAGCGTGCGGCCAAGGCCGAAAAAGGCGTGCTTGATGGCGTGGCGATGGGCCTGCCTGCGCTGACCCGCGCGCTGAAGCTGCAAAAACGCGCCGCAAGGGTCGGCTTCGATTGGCCCTCCACCAAGGAAGTGGTCGAAAAGATCGTCGAAGAGGCGCAGGAACTGGTGGAAGCGCGCGACGCTTTGGGGCCCGAAGAAACCGCCGAGGAATATGGTGATATGCTGTTTGTGATGGTGAATTTGGGCCGCCATCTGGGGCTGGATGCCGAAGCCTGTTTGCGCGCGGCCAATGCCAAATTCACCCGCCGGTTTGAGTTTATCGAATCCGAACTGGCCAAGGGTGGCAAGCATCCCGATCAAAGCGATTTGGCCGAGATGGATGGGCTTTGGAACGCCGCCAAACGCGCGGGGCTGTAACGCCCTTGGTCCGGGCAAGCAGCCCGGACCTTTTAAAACAAGGCTTTACGCAACATATTCAGCGCGACAAGCGCCAAGAACCCAACAAAGACGGCCCGCAATTTCTTCGAATCAAGCTTGTGGGCGAGCGCCGCCCCCAAGGGCGCGGTGAGCAGCGTCATCACAATCACGATGCCAAAGGCGGGCAGGTTGATCGCCCCCACCGTATAGGGGGGCGCATCGGGTACGGGGGTGAACAAGAACGCCAGCGCCGAGGGCAGCGCGATGGTCGCGCCAAAGCCTGCCGAGGTGGCCACGGCACGGTGGATCGGCACGCCATGCAAAGTTAGCATCGGGGTTCCGATCGAGCCGCCGCCGATGCCCAACAAAACCGAGACAAAGCCCATCAGCGGCCCGAAGCTGAGCCGAAACCGGCACCCCGGAAGCTGATCCGAAATCCGCCAATTGCTGTTGCCAAAGCCCATATAGGCGGCAATCGCCAACACCATGACGCCAAAGATGATTTGCAAGATATGTGTGGGCAGATGATCGACCACACCCACCCCCACCACGGCCCCCAGCGCAATCGGCGGGGCCCAATCGCGCAAGATCTGGAGATCGACCGCGCCGCGCCGGTGATGCGCCAAAACCGAGCGCACCGACGTGACAATGATTGTGGCAAGCGAGGTCGCCAGACAGACCTGCATCAGGTTGTCGCCACCATAGCCCATGCCCTCGAACAGGTAATAAAACGCGGGCACCAGCACGATGCCGCCGCCAACCCCCAACAGCCCCGCCATCAGCCCGGCAAAGGCGCCGACCGCAATCAGCACCAGCCCCAGAAACGCAAGCGTCATTCCGGTTCCCCCCCAATTGCGCGCCGCCGGCCTCCTCCGGGCCAGCGCAAAGCGCTATGGCGCGCGGGTCACTTCTGCCAGTGCAAGGTCATAAAGTGCAAGCCCCGCACCGTCGCGGGTGGCCCCTTCGGACAAAACCCGCCGCCAGCCGCGCGCGCCGGGACGGCCATGGAACAGCCCCAACATATGCCGCGTGATCTGGTGCAACCGCCCGCCGCGCGCCAAATGGTCCGCGATATAAGGTTTCATCTCTTCGGCCACGTCAAAAGGCGAGCGCGGCGCGCCCTGCCCCCAAAGCGCGGCATCGGCCCCGCCCAAAACCGCCATCGGCTCGCCATAGGCGGCGCGGCCCACCATCACCCCATCCATGCCTGCGGCCAGATGTTCTTGCACCTGCGCCAAATTGGCGACCCCGCCATTCAGGCTCAGGTGCAGATGCGGGAATTCTTGTTTCATCGCGTGCACAAGCGGGTAATCAAGCGGCGGGATTTCTCGGTTTTCCTTGGGGCTAAGCCCTTGCAACCACGCCTTGCGGGCATGCAGCGTGAAGCGCGTCACACCGGCGGCGGAGACAGTGCGCAAAAACGCGGGCAGCACCTCTGCGGCGATCTGGTCATCCACCGCGATGCGGCATTTCACCGTGACCTCAACCGGAGAGGCCTTGATCATTTGTTCCACGCAACGCGCCACCAGATCGGGGGTTTTCATCAAAACCGCCCCAAAGGCGCCCGATTGCACACGATCCGACGGGCAGCCGACATTGAGGTTGATCTCATCATAGCCCCAATCGGCGGCGATCCGCGTCGCCTCGCCCAATTCCGCCGGGTCCGAGCCCCCCAGTTGTAGCGCCACAGGATGTTCTTCGGGGCTATAATCCAAAAGCTGTGCGCGCTTGCCATGGATCACCGCCGGGGCCGTGACCATTTCGGTATAAAGCAGCGCCTGACGCGAGATGGTGCGGTGAAACATTCGGCAATGCCGATCTGTCCAATCCATCATCGGCGCCACCGACAGAAGCGCGGGCGATTTATCGTCCAATCTCAAATTCTTCACCCCGCATCGCGCGCATGTTGCGTGGCGCCGACTTCTTGTGATTTGCCTTGAACTGATGCCGGTTTCGACGGCTTTCGCAACCAGCCGATACCGGCACAGACCCGCGATGACGGCACCGTTTCACGCGGCCCTTTTGCCTGCATCGGGCGAAAGGATCAAGTCCGGACAAAAGGGCCACGGTCCTTGAAACCGCTGTCAGGGAAAAGCGATGTCAGGTCGAAAAACCCCGCCCGCGCCGCTATTTCGCGGGCCGCGGTATTCCCTGTCAAGCACCGTTCTTGAGCGCCTTGCGGGCCGACTCTCTCCGACCCCACGCAAAAAGCGGCGGTTTCACCCGCCGCCCTGTTGCAGTATTTCCCATTGCCCCCGGTTCAGGTGCAAAGCGCTGCGCCTTGCTCACTTTCCCCATGGCGCCAAGCCTTGCGGATTTTGGCGCCTTGGAAACCGCGACACGGCCTCAGACCTTGTTGCGGATCATGACCCGCCGCCCGTGGTGGACGAGGTGGTGCCGGTGGCATTCCCGCCGCCGCCGCCGCCGCCGGCCAATGCGGCCACACCGGCCACGGTCCCCGCCAAAAGCGGCGCAAGGAAGACGATGTTGGTCGCTTGCCCCACCGGCAGTTGCCCGCCCGGCAACGGCACGATCGGACCACAGGTTCCATCGTCCTTTTTGACGGTGTTGGGATCATCGCATTCGCATTGGTTGTCCTTGAGCGACTGGCCCTTGGGACATTGATTGACTTCGGCAAAAGCCGGCGCGCTGCCCAGAGCGAGCGCAAGGGTTATGGAGATAACGGCGCGTTTCATGGCAAACTCACATCAATTAAGAGGGGGTCTGACCCGCTTTTATCACGCTTGGGGGCATTTTCACAGTGCTTTGTCAGCCCCAATGCCCCCCGGCGGCCCCCAGGCCCGCGCGACCGGTCCGATGACAGGAAAACGTGCACTATCTGCCCGTTTTGCACGTCTGACGTGCAGCGCCTGTCTCGGACGGGGCCAAATTGGCGCGGCGCGCCGATCCCCTCAAATCTAGGAAAAACTGTCCCTTTTCCCCCGCCCCCGCACCGGCCCGACGTAAACCTTTCTTAAGTCCGCCCTGCTGTAGTGGCGCTTGATGGTGCTGGTGGAGCGCCGTCGCGTCACGTTTCGGCGTGACCGATACTGGGGTGAAAATACATGAAACTTATCTTCGCACGCCTTCGGGCGCAGCGGTTACGTCCGCTTGTCCTTGCCGTTTCCCTAGCGACCGCGCTGGGGACACCGCAGGTTATCTTTGCAACGAAGGCCAGCGCGCAAGCCGTGCCGGTGGCCTATGGCGCGAAACGGATCACCGTGCGCGGCGATTTGGGGGGCGATGTGGGCCGACGCGCCAACAAGATCCAAGCGATGGCGGCGGCGGGTCAAGCGGTGGCGATTCAAGGCGCGTGCTATTCGGCCTGCACGATGTATCTGGGCCTGCCCGGCAGCTGCGTGAACCGCAATGCCCGGCTTGGGTTTCACCGGCCCAGCTTCTATGGCGCCGCGCTGCCGCCCGAAAAGTTTGAATTCTGGTCGCAAGTGATCGCGGCGCATTATCCGGCGCCGCTGCGCCGCTGGTATATGCGCGAAGGCCGCTACAGCGTCGGGCCGCAAATCATCTCGGGCCAGCAGCTCATCAATATGGGCGTGCCCGAATGCAGCTAACAGGGCGGCGTCATCTGACCTTGGGGAAGATGGCGCACCCGAGAGGATTCGAACCTCTGGCCTCTGCCTTCGGAGGGCAGCGCTCTATCCAGCTGAGCTACGGGTGCTTCGTGCGCGGTTGATAGCTTGAAATTTCGGGGCCTGCAACCGCTCTTGCGCCCCGAAATGATCATTTCCGGCGCGGCTTTCGCACCGATCTCCGGCCTAGCCCAGAAGATCGTGGCACAGCTCCAGCGCCGAGGCGAGCGCATCGACCTCGGCCCGGGTGTTGTAAAGCCCGAACGAGGCGCGCGCCGTGGCCGACAGCCCCAGATGCTGCATCAGCGGCATGGCGCAATGGCTGCCCGCGCGCACGGCGACCCCGCGCTGATCCAAAATCGTTGAAATATCATGGGCATGGGCCGCACCTTCCAGCGTGAAGGAAAAGATCGCCCCCTTCTGCGCCGCCTGCCCCTGCACCTGCAGCCAGTTGAGGCCCAGAAGCTTTTCCTCGGCATAGGCGCGCAGATCGGCCTCGTGCCGGGCGACATTCTCCATCCCCAGATCCATCAGGTAATCCAGCGCCACGCCCAGCCCGATCTGCTGCACAATGCCCGGCGTGCCCGCCTCAAACCGCATCGGCGGTTTGGCATAGGTGACGGTGTCGCGCGTGACCGTGTCGATCATATCGCCGCCGCCCAAGAAGGGGCGCATTTCTTCCATCCGGTCGCGCTTGATATAGATCGCGCCCGAGCCGCTGGGCCCGTAAAGCTTGTGCCCGGTGATGGCGTAGAAATCACAACCAATATCGGCCACATTGACCGGGCCATGCACCGAACCTTGCGAACCATCGACCAAAACCGGCACGCCCTTTTCGCGCGCGCCGGTGCAGATGGTTTTCACATCCACCGCCGTGCCCAGAACGTTCGACATTTGCGTGATCGCCACCAGCTTCGTGCGCGGGCCAATCGCCTCCAGCACCTTTTCAGCGGGCAGGCTGCCATCGGGCTCGATCTCGACCCATTTCAGCACCACGCCTTGGCGTTCGCGCAAAAAATGCCACGGCACGATATTGGCATGGTGTTCCATGATCGACAGCACGATCTCATCGCCCGGTTGCAGGCGCGGCGCGGCCCAAGCGTAAGAGACAAGGTTGATCCCCTCGGTCGAGCCTGTGGTGAAAACGATCTCGTCCTCATCGGGCACGTTCAAAAACCGCGCCACCTTGCCCCGCACCGCCTCATAGGCCTCGGTCGAGATGTTGGACAGCGTGTGCAAACCCCGGTGCACATTGGCATAATCTTCGCGATAGAGCTTATCCATCGCCTCGATCACGCAAAGCGGCTTTTGCGCCGAGGCCCCATTGTCGAGATAGACCAGCGGTTTTCCATGCACCTGCCGCGACAGGATCGGGAAATCGGCGCGGATCTTTTCGACATCATACATCGGCGGACCTTTCAGCTTTCGGCCATGAACGGCGGGGCAATGCCCAAGGCAAGGAAGAGCGAGCCCAGCATCATGGCCGAGCCAAACAACACCGCCAGCACCCCGACCGATGTCCACATCAGGCTTTCAAACCCGTGTAGCGCGGCGGTGAACTGCACCAGCAGCCAGATCATCAACACAAACAGCGTCAGCGTCATCAAAACGCCGATCAGAGGGAAGATCGTCATCACGACGATCTGGACAAGTTGCGCGCCGACCATGATCGCCTGGATCCAGACCACCAGCGCAAAGGCCCCGGCAAAATCGCCCTTGCCGCCGACCTGCCGGCCAAAGACCGCCATCGCCGCAGCCGCATAGATCATCAGCGCGCCTTGAATGAGCCCCAGCCGCACCGGCGAGGCGCTGGGGCCCAGATCGACCCCGGTGACAAGCGAAAACAGCAATTCGCCAAAAGTGCCAAGCGCCGCGCCTGCGGTGACCACCGCGGCCAGCGCCAGCCAGCGCGCCTTGGCGCTATCAAGCAACGCAATCACACGCCGCGCCGCCTCGGGCGGGTCGGTCAGGCTTTGCCGCACCAATGACAGATACAGCGCAAGGCTCATGTCTGGGCCTCGGCGCCAAGCGGTTCGAACTGGGTGACCTTAAGCCCCGCCCCCCAAAACACCATGAAGACGACAAAGACGATGCCGCCGATCACATTGGCCTGAAGGCCCGGCCCGATCATCCCCATCACCAGCCCTTGCAACAGCATCAAGGGCGACACGGCCAAAAGCGCCCAAAACAGCGCCAGCCGCCCGCCGTAGCCATCGCCCCGCCCGCCGGCAAGCCGCAAGCCCTGCGTGACCAGCCAAGCCAGGAGGTAGATGAAGGGCGTCACGGCGGCCAAAGCCATCGCCGTGCCCAACAGCAACCCGGGCATCGGCAGATCGGGGTTTTCGAATTGTTCGCGCGCAAGGCGCGGCCATTGCGCGGTGAAGATCACCACCATCGCCGCGAACAAAAGCGTGAACAGACGCGGTTCAGACCGCGCCCGTCCCAAATGTTGCCGCACCACCTTGCGGGGGCTGCGGTAGCTGCGCCAGATATCGTCAATGGCGGCCATGCGGCGCTCCTTAACGGTGCCGCGCCAGCCAGTCTTCAAGCCGCGCGACGATTTCCTCTTTCAGCGCCTCATCCTCGATCTCGTCGATCGCATCGGCCAAGAAGCTTAGCACCAACAGGCCCTTGGCTTCCTCTTCCGGCACGCCGCGCGAGCGCAGGTAAAACAGCGCCGTGTCGTCGATGGCCCCGGTCGTGGAGCCATGCGAGCATTTCACGTCATCGGCATAAATCTCGAGTTCGGGCTTGGCAAGGAACTGGCTGTCGTCATCCAAAAGCAACGACTGGCTGATTTGATAACCATCGGTCTTTTGCGCGCCGGGTTTGACCCAGATCTTGCCCTGAAACGTGCCCAAGGCCCCGTTTTTCAGCACTTTCTTGAACACCTGACGGCTTTCGCCGCGCAGGCCCGCATGCGTCACAAAGACCGTATCATCATGGTGAAAAGGTCCATCCTTGCCATCGCCAAGCGCCGCGCCCGCGATATGGGCCACCGCATCGTCGCCCAGAATGTCGATATAGGCCTCGTTCCGCGTCAGCTTGCCATTCACCGTGAGGGTGAAGCTTTTGAACAAAGCCTCTTCGGCGACGCGGGCAAAAATATGCGTCACGGCCCGGCGGTCTTGCTCGGCGCCCTGCACGCGAATGTGGTGGAAACGCGCGCCCTTGGCGACATCCACTTCCATCGCCTTGTTGAACCGCGCCCCGGCGGGGCCGGTTTCCAAAACGGTCAGCTCCGCGCCTTCTTCAAGCTTGATCAGGTGATGCAAGATCGGATCGGAAGCCTCTGATTTATGGACATAAACCAGATTAATCGCCTTTTCCGCCTGCGCCGTGACGCGGATCAAAAGCCCATCGGTCGCCTGCGCGGTGTTCAACGCGCCAAAGGGGCGCTTCACCGGGGTTTGGCCCGCCTCTTCCAGCGTGCCGTAAAGCCCCGTGGCCCACGCCGGTTCTTCCAGCGCCAGACGCGCAATCTCGACCCCCGCCATCGCCAGATCGTCCGAGGCATCGGCATCGAAAACGCCATCGACGAAAACCACCTTAAGGCTATTCACCTCGGCAAAAAGCGGCGCCTCTGCCGGTTCCGGGGCCGCCGGGGCGACCTCGGGCGTGTTCAGCGCGGCCGGATCGGTCCAGCGCCAATATTCGTCGCGCCGACCGGGCAGACCCATCGCCGACAGCCGCTCTGCCGCAGCGGCCCGCGCCACGCCGAAACCCGGCCCCGGGGCTTGCGCGGACAGCCGCGCCGTGACTGCTTCGCTCGCCGCCATCACTTCGCCTCCGTCAGCCCGTGCGCCGCGAGGATATCGGCATAGCCGTTCTTCTCGACTTCCAGCGCCAGCTCCGGCCCGCCGGTTTGCAAGATGCGGCCATCGGCCATGATATGCACGACATCGGGTTTGATGTGATCGAGCAACCGTTGATAGTGGGTGATCACCAAGAAAGACCGGTCAGGCGAGCGCAGCGCGTTCACGCCATCCGACACCAGTCGCATTGCATCGACATCAAGCCCAGAGTCGGTTTCATCCAAGATGCACATCTTGGGTTCCAGCATCGCCATTTGCAGGATCTCGTTGCGCTTTTTCTCGCCGCCCGAAAAGCCCACATTGACCGGACGCTTAAGCATCTCGGCATCGATTTTCAGCGCCTTGGCTTTTTCCCGCACCAGCTTGAGGAATTCGCCCGCCGACAGTTCGTCTTCGCCGCGCACTTTGCGCTGTGCATTAAGCGCGGTGCGCAAAAACGTCATGTTGCCCACGCCCGGAATTTCCACCGGATATTGGAATGCCAAGAACAGCCCCGCCGCCGCGCGCGCCTCTGGGTCGAGGTCCAGCAATTCCTGCCCTTGCAAGGTGGCCGAGCCCTCGGTGACCTCATAGCCGTCGCGGCCCGAAAGCACATAGCTCATGGTGGATTTGCCAGAGCCGTTCGGCCCCATGATCGCATGCACCTTGCCCGTTTCGACCGTCAGGTTCATCCCCTTCAGGATCACCTTGTCTTCATCTTCAAGTTTGACGTGCAGGTTTTTGATTTCAAGCATGTTTTTGTCCTTGGGGTCAGCGGTGCGCAGGCCGCGCGCAGGAAAGAGATAGGTTCAAGGTGGCGGGCATCAGCCCACCGACCCTTCAAGCGAAATGGCCACAAGCGATTGGGCTTCCATGGCAAATTCCATCGGCAGCGCTTGCAAAACGTCGCGGCAGAAGCCGTTCACAACCAGCGCCACCGCCTCTTCTTCGCCCACGCCACGCGCGCGGCAGTAGAAGAGTTGATCATCATCGACCTTGGAGGTGGTGGCCTCGTGCTCGACGCGCGAGGAGTTATTCTTCACCTCGATATAGGGCACGGTATGGGCGCCGCATTTATCGCCAATCAGCAAGCTGTCGCATTGCGTATAGTTGCGCGAGTTTTTGGCGCGCGGGTGCATCGAGACAAGACCACGATAGGTGTTTTGCGCTTGGCCCGCCGAGATGCCCTTGGACACAATCCGCGAGCGGGTGTTTTTGCCCAGATGCACCATCTTGGTGCCGGTATCGGCTTGCTGGTAGTTGTTGGCGATCGCGATCGAATAAAACTCGCCCGAGGTGTCATCGCCGCGCAAAATGCACGACGGATATTTCCAGGTGATCGCCGAGCCGGTTTCCACCTGCGTCCACATCACCTTGGCGCGCGGCTCACGGCAATCGGCGCGTTTGGTGACGAAGTTGTAGATCCCGCCCTTGCCTTCCTCGTCGCCGGGGAACCAGTTTTGCACCGTGGAATATTTCACCTCGGCATCTTCCAAGATGACAATTTCCACCACGGCGGCATGAAGCTGCGCGGTGTCGCGCTTCGGCGCAGTGCAGCCTTCCAGGTAGCTGACATAGGCGCCCTTGTCGCAAACAATCAGCGTGCGCTCAAACTGGCCGGTGTTTTCAGCATTGATGCGGAAATAGGTGGACAGTTCCATCGGGCAGCGGGTGCCCGGCGGCACGTAAACGAAAGACCCATCCGAGAAGCAGGCGCTGTTGAGCGTGGCAAAGTAGTTGTCGGTTTGCGGCACCACCGAGCCAAGGTATTTCTTGACCAGTTCCGGGTGATCCTTGATCGCTTCCGAGATCGAGCAAAAGATCACGCCCGCCTCGGCCAGCTTTTCCTTGAAGGTCGTGCCAACCGAGACGCTATCAAACACCGCATCCACGGCGACCTGACGTTCTTCAAGGTTGATATTCTCGGCCCCTTCAACGCCGGCAAGGATCATCTGTTCCTTGAGCGGAATGCCAAGCTTTTCATAGGTGGCCAGAAGCTTGGGGTCCACCTCGTCCAGCGACTTGGGCTTTTCCACCATGCTTTTGGGGCGCGCATAGTAATACAGGTCTTGGTAGTCGATCTTCGGCAGATCCAGCAAAGCCCAATCGGGCTCTTTCATCTCGACCCAGCGGTGATAGGCCTGAAGACGCCATTCCAGCATCCATTCGGGCTCATCGTTCTTCTTGGAAATCAGCCGCACGATCTCTTCGGAAATGCCCTTGGGGGCATATTCCATTTCGATCTCGGTCTCCCACCCATATTTGTAAGAGCCCATGTTCTGGACGGTTTCGACCGTTTCGCGGTCCACGCCCTCGCGGATGTCCGTTTCCTGCGTCGCCATCGTTCCCTCTCCGCGTTTGTCCGCGTCAGCGCCTGCCGCGGTGCTTTTGCAAGGCTGCGCGCCATGTGTCGGCAAAGCGCAGCACTTCGTCCCGTGTCACTCCCGGGCCCAGCGATATGCGTATCGCCGATCCCGCTTCTTCTTCGCCCCATCCCATCGCGGCCAGCACGCGGCTTGCGCGCACCTTCCCCGATGAACAGGCCGAGCCCGCCGAAATCGCATAGCCTGCAAGGTCCATCCGCATTACCTGCGTCTCTCCCTTCCAGCCCGGTGCGACCACCGAAAGCGTGTTGGGCAGGACCGTCAAGGGGCCTTTTCCCATCGCCTTACATTCTAGCGGCGTCTCCCAGCCCGGAAAATAGACTTCTTTCGTCGGGAATTCCAGAGCCTCTTTTAGAATATTTCTAATTTGCGCGACCCCATCCCATCGCCCTTGGGCCAAATCCGCCGCCGCAGCCTGCGCTGCAGCGCCAAAACCCGCAATTCCTATGAGATTTTCGGTGCCTGCCCGGCGCCCCATCTCTTGACCACCGCCGCGCAACTGCGCTGCAATTTCCGTGCCACGCTTCACCACCAAAGCGCCGATTCCCTTGGGTCCGCCCAATTTATGGGCGGAAATGAAACCGCAAGTGATGCCCAGCCAGTTGAAGGCAAAGGGAATCTTGCCAAAGCCTTGGGTCAGATCCGCCGCCCAAAGCCCGTCGGGCAGGTTTTGCACCACGCCGGTTTCGGAATTGGCCAGTTGCAACGTGGCGCGCGCGGGGTCCGAAACCGTCACCCGCCCCCAGCCATCGACCGGTAGCGAATTGTCGCACCAAGCCGCAACCGCATCATGTTCGACAGGGGCACAGGCGACCGCGCGCCCGGCCAGCGCCAACGCCGCAGCCTCGGTCGCGCCAGAGGTAAAAATGATATCCGCCCCGTCGGCCCCCAAAGCGGCGGCGATCTGCGCGCGGGCCGTTTCAATCGCCGCTTTCGCCGCGCGCCCTTCGGCATGCACCGAGGACGGGTTGCCGGTGATTTCCATCGCCTGCACCATGGCCGCGCGCGCCTCGGCCCGCAGCGGTGTGGTGGCATTCCAATCCAGATAAAGTCGTGTCATCGCACCCGCTGGCGCCCGCCCGGCGCATCAAGGACCTTTCTCTCCTTGTCCGAGAAATCGCTTACGGTTGCAACCGGGCTGTCACTCGTCCACGACCGAGAACAGGTTGGGCACCGCCGGACAGGGTTTGAGCGTGTTTTTCACCACATCTTCCAGCGTGGTTTGATGCAAAAACACAAAGACCTGCGCCGAAAGGCTTTCCCAAAGCCGGTTCGCCAAAGACTGCGCGCGCGAGCCGGAAATCCCGCCCGAGGCCCCTGCCCCCACATGCAAAGCGGACACCGTTTCATCCACCGCCTCGAACACCTCGGATATGCGGATATCAACGGGCTCTTTGGCCAGCTTGTAGCCGCCCCCCGGCCCCCGCACCGAGGCCACAAGCCCCGCGCGCCGCAACCGCACGAACAACTGTTCCAGATAGGGCAGCGAAATATCCTGCCGCTTCGAGATTTCTGCCAAAGAGGTGCGTTGCCCCGGCCCGATCGTTGCCAGATCGACCAGCGCGACCATCGCGTAACGTCCTTTGGTGGACAGTTTCATCCGTTCCTCCCGGCCCAGCCGATGGCTTGACTTGCCCCCCACTGTAAACGGGCCACAGTCGCACGACACAACGCAGGCGCGAACGCGCAGGCATTGACGGCGCGCCCCGGGCCGCTTAACTCGGGGTCATCCGAAACCCGGCATTGTGCCGGGGCGTTTTCGTCCTAGGGTCTTGGGCTTTCAGCGTCAAGCTGGCGCGAGGCCGCAACCCGGGGGCCGAAACGGCAGAAGCCCAAGCGAGTGAGCATGCCCGAAGTCATTTTTCCCGGTCCCGAAGGTCGCCTTGAAGGTCGCTACCACCCGCAGCCTGCCCCCGATGCGCCGATCGCGATTTTTCTGCATCCCGATCCGCAATATGGCGGCACGATGAACAACCGCGTTGTTTACAACCTGCATTACGCCTTTCACAAAATGGGCTTCACGGTGCTGCGGTTCAACTTCCGCGGCGTGGGGCGCAGCCAAGGCGAATACGATCAAGGTGTGGGCGAATTGTCCGATGCGGCCTCGGCGCTGGATTACCTGCAAGCGATGAACCCTAATTCCAAGCATTGCTGGGTGGCGGGCTTTTCCTTTGGCGCGTGGATCGGCATGCAGCTTTTGATGCGCCGCCCCGAGATCACTGGCTTCATCTCGGTCGCGCCGCCCGCCAATATGTATGACTTTTCGTTCTTGGCGCCCTGCCCCTCGTCAGGGTTGATCATCAACGGCACCGCCGACCGGATCGCGCCGCCCAAAGACACGCATACGCTGGTGGGCAAATTGCGCGAGCAAAAGGGCATCACCATCACCCATGAAGAAATCGAAGGCGCCGATCACTTCTTCAAGGATGACGAGGCGCATATGAAACCGATGATCGAGACGGTGCAGGCTTATGTGAAACGCCGCCTGACCGAGGGATCGCGCTAAGATGGCGCTGCTCGATGAACTGGCCGAGGCGCTTGCCACCGAGGTGATGGAGGCCCAAAAGGAACTGGGCCCCAAAGCCGACCGGCTGTTCATGGAGGTGGGCAATCACATCGGCACCTCGTCGCCTTCGTTCCAAGAGGCCTTCATGACCGCGTGCCGGTTGCATATGGCGGCCGACCGCGGGCGCGAGTTTTTCGAGGCGCGCCTGAAGGCGCTGAAAGAGACATGAGCGACCGGCTCGCGCAGCAATTCGCGTTCCTGCGGGAAGTCGAAAAGCTCAAATCGGTGACCCGCGCGACCCCGATCCATGATGCCTCGCGCCCCGAAAATTCCGCCGAACATAGCTGGACGCTGGCGCTTTACGCGCTGGTGCTGGCGGATCAAGCAGACCCCGGCGTCGATGCGCTCCGCGCGGTCAAGATGCTGCTCATCCACGACATTGTCGAAATTGACGTGGGCGATGTGCCGATCCATTCGGCAGGCGGCACCGCGCATAGCTCCGCCGATATTCAAGCCACCGAACTTGCCGCGGCCAAGCGCATTTTTGGCCTTCTTCCCAAAGACATGGCAGACGAATTTCAAGAACTTTGGGAAGAGTTTGAAGCGGCCGAAACCCCGACCGCGATCTATGCCAAATCGCTCGACCGGGCGCAGCCGGTGCTGCTCAACCACCAGTCGGGTGGCGGCTCGTGGATCGATTATGATGTGACATGGGACCAGCTAGAGACCCGCGTCGGCTCCAAAATCGCGCGGGGTTTGCCGGGGGTGTGGGATTGGATCAAAGCCCGCATCCGGCCTTGGTTCGCGGATCGCGGCCTGTAACCGGTATACAACCGCATACAAGACTAGCCAAGCCATCCAGAAGCGGTTAAAAGACGGGCAACGAGTCACCAACCCGTGAGGCCCTTATGACCAAGATCAAGGTAGACAATCCCATCGTCGAGATGGACGGCGACGAGATGACCCGGATCATCTGGGATTTCATCAAGAAGAAACTGATCCTGCCCTATCTCGATGTCGATCTGCTCTACTATGATCTGGGCATCGAAGAGCGTGACCGCACCAACGACCAAATCACCATCGATTCCGCGATGAAGACGAAAGAGGTTGGCGTTGCGGTGAAATGCGCCACCATCACGCCCGACGAAGCCCGTGTGGAAGAGTTTGGCCTCAAGCAAATGTGGCGCTCGCCCAACGGCACGATCCGCAACATCCTTGGCGGCGTGATCTTCCGCGAGCCGATCATCTGCAAAAACGTGCCGCGCCTTGTGCCGGGCTGGACCCAGCCGATTGTTGTGGGCCGTCACGCCTTTGGCGACCAATATCGCGCCACCGACTTCCTGTTCCCGGGCAAAGGCAAGCTGACGATGAAATTCGTTGGCGAAGATGGCACGGTGATCGAGCGCGACGTGTTCGACGCGCCCGCCGCCGGTGTGGCGATGGGCATGTATAACCTCGATCAGTCGATCATCGATTTCGCCCGGTCGTCGATGAACTATGGCCTGCTGAAGGGTTGGCCGGTGTACCTCTCGACCAAGAACACCATCCTCAAAGCCTATGATGGCCGCTTCAAAGACCTGTTCCAAAAGGTCTATGAAGAAGAGTTCGAGGCCGAGTTCAAAAAAGCCGGTATCCATTACGAGCACCGCCTGATTGATGACATGGTGGCCTCGGCGCTGAAATGGTCGGGTGGCTATATCTGGGCGTGCAAAAACTACGATGGCGACGTGCAATCCGACACCGTGGCGCAGGGCTTTGGCTCGCTTGGCCTGATGACCTCGGTGCTGATGACGCCCGATGGGAAAACCGTCGAGGCCGAAGCCGCGCACGGCACCGTGACCCGCCACTACCGCCAGCACCAGGCCGGCAAGGAAACCTCGACCAACTCGATCGCCTCGATCTTTGCCTGGACCGGCGGTCTGAAGCATCGCGCGAAACTGGATGGCAACGAGCAACTGGCGAATTTCGCGCAAACGCTGGAAAAAGTCTGCGTGCAGACCGTCGAAGACGGGTTCATGACCAAAGACCTCGCGCTTTTGGTGGGCCCCGATCAGAAATGGCTCACCACGATGGGCTATCTTGAAAAGGTCGACGAATATCTGAACAAGGCGCTGGCGGGCTAAGCTGCCCCGCGCGCACCTGTCGAAAGGGCCGGGATTTCCCGGCCCTTTTCAATTTGTTAGAGGCAGAACCTCACCAGCCGAAATGGCTCCAATGCGGCATCGGCGGTGAATGCCCCCGCGGCGGCAAGCCAATGTCGCGCCGCATATGATCATCAAGCTCGGCGAATTGTTCTGCCAAGGGCGGGCGCATGCGTGGCCGCACCAAGGCCGCCAAGGCAGCCAACATCACCCGCCGCGCGCCATGCAGCGCGATCAGCGTTTCAAGATGGAGATGGAGCGCAAGCTCCGGATCATCGGTCCGTGTCATCGCTTTCCCGGTCGAAACCGGCCTCTGGTTGGGGATAGAACAGACCGGACCCGGCCAAGGGGCCTGCGCGGCGCGCGGGAAACTGGGGAAGATCCGGTCAAAGGTCAGACGAATGGTGCAAGCGCACCGGGGTTCTTGCGGGATTACGCGCGGGTCGTCGCGCGCTTGCCTGCTGGGGCCGCAACGGCCGCCGAAGTCTGGAACCCACCGGTTCGGAGAGTGGTCGCGATGGTCATCATGATCCGCCCTCCTGTCTGAAAATTGCCGGATGTGGGCAGAATGCACGGCGCCCCGAGTCGTGCCAGAAAAATGAGCACACACCCGGCGCAGCGTCGTCAAGGCGTGGCCCAGCCGCCACAGGCCCTTGCCCGGCCCCCAAACCCGTGCCAGAAGCCCGCCATGACCGAGATCATCAATGAAAACCCCGCCCGCCATTCCCTGCTTGATGATGTGCAGGGCCTTGCCTATGGCACGACCATGGCCGCCTTCGGCATCGTGCTGCTAACCCATCTGGGGCTTGTAACGGGGCAAATGGCGGGGCTGTCGGTCTTGATTTCCTATGCGACGGGCTGGGGCTTCGGGCCGGTGTTTTTTGTTCTGAACCTGCCGTTTTACTGGTTTGGCTACAAACGCATGGGGCTGGTGTTCGTGCTGAAAACCTTTGCTGCCGTCGCGATCTTGTCGCTGATCGCGGCCTATCTGCCCGATTACATCAGCTTTGCCAATGTGAACCCGATTGTCGGCGCGGTGATCTTTGGGCTGATGACGGGCTCTGCGCTGCTGGCGCTGTTTCGGCATGGGGCCAGCCTTGGCGGGGTTGGCATCATGGCATTGTATCTGCAAGATAAAACCGGCTTCCGCGCGGGCTGGACGCAGCTTTTGTTCGACGCTTGCGTGTTTGCCCTCGCCTTTACCTTGCGCGAATGGGATCTGGTGGTGATCTCGGCGCTTGGGGCGCTGGTGGTCAATCTGGTGATCGGGCTTAACCACCGGCGCGACCGGTATATCGCCTGACTTTGCGCGCAGCTTCGCGCCCGTCCCGGCTGCAATCGGATTTGACGCGACAACCTGTCTGACCTATATTTAGGTCATGGAAGCTGACACATCTCGCCGTTACACCTTTTTCGAGGATATCCAAGGCCTCGTGATCGGCTCGGCCCAGGCGGCCTTGGGCATTCATCTTCTGCGCGCGGCGGGGCTTGTCACCGGCGGCACGGCGGGCATGGCGCTGATCTTGTCTTACGCGACGGGGTGGAATTTCTCGGCGCTGTTCTTTGGGCTGAACATCCCCTTTTTCGCGCTGGCATGGTGGGCGCGCGGGCCGATCTTTTGCGTCAAATCCTTGGCCACGGTCACGCTGGTTTCGGTCATGGCCGAAGCGCTTAAACCCTTGGTCGTGCTGCAAAGCATCCATCCGGCGGCGGCGGCGCTGTTGTTTGGCGCCGCGGCGGGGGTGGGGCTTTTGGGCCTGTTTCGGCATTCGGGGTCTTTGGGCGGGGTCTCGATTGTCGCGCTGATCTTGCAAGACAAGCTGGGCTGGCGCGCGGGCTGGGTGCAACTGGCCCATGATCTGGCCCTATTTGCGATTGCTGCTTGGCTGTTGCCGCTTGACCGGGTGGGCTGGTCGCTTTTGGGGGCACTGGTTTTGAACTTCGTCATTGCCTTCAACCACCGTCGCGACTGGTATATCGTGTCGTGATGAAAACCTATCTGTTCCTTTTGATCGCCGTGGTGTTCGAAACCTTCGGCTCCACCTGCCTGCAAGCCTCGCAGCAATTCACCCGGTTTTGGCCCAGCCTTGGGGTGATTGCGGGCTTTGGCGCGGCCTTTTGGTTCTTTACGCTGGTGTTGCGCGATTTGCCGCTGGGCATCACCTATGCGCTTTGGTCGGGCGTTGGTATGGTGCTGATTGCACTGTCGGGCTGGCTGATCTTTGGGCAAAAGCTTGATCTGGCGGCCCTTCTTGGCATTTCCCTGATCATTGCGGGGATTGCTGTCATCAACCTGTTTTCATCGGCAGGGCATTCGTAACGCGCTTATTGCTGGCCAAACGGGTGCTTTTCGCTTATGCGGCACTCAAATCTCGAACAGGCGGACCCCATGGACCTTCGCAACATTGCGATTATTGCACACGTCGACCACGGCAAGACCACTCTTGTCGACAAGCTCCTGAGCCAATCAGGCGCTTTCCGTGAAAACCAAGCTGTCGCCGAACGGGCGATGGACAGCAACGATATCGAACGCGAACGCGGTATCACCATTTTGGCCAAATGCACCTCGGTCGAATGGAAAGGCACGCGCATCAATATCGTCGACACCCCCGGCCACGCCGATTTCGGCGGCGAGGTGGAGCGCATCCTAAGCATGGTGGATGGTGTCTGCCTGCTGGTCGATGCTGCCGAAGGCCCGATGCCGCAAACCAAGTTTGTGACCTCCAAGGCGCTGGCGCTGGGGCTCAAGCCCATCGTCGTGCTGAACAAGGTCGACAAACCCGCGGCAGACCCGGAAAACGCGCTGAACGAGGTGTTCGACCTCTTTGCCAACCTTGGCGCCAGCGACGAGCAGCTTGATTTCCCGCATGTCTATGCCTCGGGGATCGGCGGCTGGGCCGATCTGGAGCTGGATGGCCCGCGCCAAGACCTGTCGGCGCTGTTCGACCTGATCTTGAAACATGTCGAGCCGCCGAAACAGGAATTCCGCGCCGATGAGCCGTTCCAGATGCTGGCGACAACGCTTTCGGCCGATCCGTTCATTGGCCGCATCCTGACCGGCCGCGTCGAAGCGGGCCGGCTTAAGGTGGGCGATAGCCTCAAGGCGCTGTCGCGCACCGGCGAGCGGGTGGAACAATTCCGCTGCACCAAAATTCTGGCCTTCCGCGGCCTGACGCAGCAGCCCATCGATGTGGCCGAAGCGGGCGATATTGTGACCGTGGCGGGCATGACCAAGGCGACCGTGGCCGATACGCTGTGCGCGCTGGAAATCGATGCGCCGATCCCGGCCCAGCCGATTGACCCGCCGACGATCTCGGTCACCTTTGGCATCAATGACAGCCCCTTGGCCGGCAAAGACGGCAATAAGGTGCAATCGCGTGTGATCCGCGAACGCCTGATGAAAGAGGCCGAGACCAACGTCGCAATCCGCGTCGAAGACACGCCGGGCGGCGAGGCTTTCGTGGTCTCGGGCCGGGGCGAGCTTCAGATGGGCGTGCTGATCGAAAACATGCGCCGCGAAGGGTTCGAACTGTCGATCTCGCGCCCGCGCGTGATCTTCCGCGAAGAAGAAGGCGAGCGGCTGGAGCCGATCGAAGAGGTCATCGTCGATGTGGATGATGAATTCTCTGGCGCGGTGATCGAAAAGCTGACCGGGCCGCGCAAGGGCGATTTGGTTGAAATGCGCCCGGCGGGCCATGGCAAAACCCGGATCGTCGCCCATGTGCCCTCGCGCGGGCTGATCGGCTACCAAGGCGAGTTCATGACCGACACGCGCGGCAACGGCGTGCTCAACCGCATCTTCCACGGCTGGGCCCCCTACAAGGGCCCGATTGCGGGCCGTCGCCAAGGCGTGCTGATCTCGATGGAGAACGGCGTCTCGGTCGCCTATGCGCTGTGGAACCTTGAAGAACGCGGCAAGCTTTTCATCGGCGCGCAGGAACAGGTTTACACCGGCATGATCATTGGCGAGCATTCGCGCGACAACGATCTGGAGGTGAACCCGCTCAAGGGCAAGAAGCTGACCAACGTGCGTGCGTCTGGCACCGATGAAGCGGTGCGGCTGACGCCCCCGGTGCGAATGAGCCTTGAAGAGGCGATCGCGTACATCGATGACGATGAACTGGTCGAAGTGACGCCGAAAATCGTGCGCCTGCGCAAGCGCTTCCTTGACCCGCATGAGCGCAAGCGCGCCGCGCGTTCCGAAGGCTAAGCGGAAAGGGGCGCGGCCCCAGATTGCGAAACAGACACAAAGGGCGCCCGTTTGCGGCGCCCTTTGTTTTGCGAAATTGACCCGCGTCAATGCACGGCCTTCCGCATATGCGCTAAAGCGCATGAAGGAGGTGCGCCATGGTGTTGAGCGTTCTTGCCGCCCTTGCCGAGCCCACGCGGCTTGGCGCGATGCGGCTTTTGGCTGACGGATCAGAGCATTGCGTCTGTGAATTGATGCAAAAGGCGGGCGCGACGCAAAGCCGGATGTCGCGCCATATGCAGGTCTTGCGTCAAGCCGGGCTGGTGTTGGATCGGCGCGATGCGCAATGGGTCCGCTACCGGCGCAACCCGGACATGGCCCCCGAAATCGCCGCCGTGGTGGAGGCCGTTTTGGCCGCCGCCGCGCAACCCGAAAGGGAAGTCGCATGAGCCTTGCCCCGACCGCGCCCCGCCGCCCCCTGCCCGGACCGCTTTGGCATCTGGGCCTTGTGCTCGCCTTGGGGATTTGGGTCGCCCTTTACCGCCAATTGGTGCCGCTGTCCGAGGCGCTGACCGCGCTTTTGCCGGTGGATCGCCACAGCGCCACGGGCGAGGCGGTGGCCTTTTTCCTCTATGATGTGCCAAAGGTGCTGATGCTGCTGGCGCTGATCGTTTTTGCCATGGGCGTGGTGCGCAGCTTCTTTTCTGCCGAAAAGACCCGCGCGCTGCTGTCGGGCAAACGCAGCGGCATCGGCAATCTGCTGGCCGCGCTTTTGGGGATCGTGACGCCGTTTTGTTCCTGCTCGGCGGTGCCTTTGTTCATTGGCTTTGTCTCGGCGGGCGTGCCGCTTGGGGTGACCTTTTCCTTTCTGATCGCCGCGCCGATGGTGAATGAGGTCGCGCTGGTGCTTTTGTTCGGCCTTGTGGGCTGGCAAGTGGCAGCGGCCTACCTTGGCTTTGGGCTCGCCATCGCCATTTGTGCGGGCTGGGTGATCGGCAAATTGCAGCTAGAGGGCTGGCTGCAAGATTGGGTGCGCGACATCCACACCGGCGCCAGTGCCCCAGAGCTTGGCCAAAACCGCCTCACGCTGATCGACCGCTACCGCCAAGGCTGGACCGCACTGCGCGAGATTTTCGCGAAAGTCTGGCTTTGGGTGCTGTTGGGCATTGCGATGGGCGCGCTGATCCATGGCTATGTGCCGCAAGATTTGATGGTGCAGATCATGGGCGCAGGCGCATGGTGGAGCGTGCCCGCCGCCGTGGTGATGGGCATTCCAATGTATACCAATGCCGCAGGCGTGATCCCGATTGTGGAGGCGCTTTTGGGCAAGGGTGCTGCGCTTGGCACCGTGCTGGCCTTTATGATGAGCGTGATCGCGCTGTCCCTGCCCGAGATGGTGATCTTGCGCCAAGTGCTGACGCTGAAGCTGATCGCCGTTTTCGTTGCCGTGGTGGCCAGCGGCATTCTGGCGGTGGGCTTTTTGTTCAACCTGATCTTTTGAAAGGCAAAGCGATGAAACATATCAAAGTCTTCGGCCCTGGTTGCAAACGCTGCGAAACCACCGCCGCGATGGTGACAGAGGCCGCCCAGAAACTGGGGCTTGAGGTAAGCGTGGAAAAGGTCACCGACCCGCGCGAAATCGCCATGGCGGGTGTGCTGTCCACCCCCGGCATTGCAATTGATGGCACCATGGTCCATGCGGGCGGGCTGCCCGAGGCCGCAAAGATCGAGGGCTGGCTGAGCGCCTGAGCCCCCTCCTTTTTACCGAACAGGCCCTTTACCGAACCGGCCCCTTACCGAAACAGCACCAGCGCACCGGGTGACCATGCCACCCGCGTGCGCGTGCCCACATCCAGCACCGGACGGCCAAAGACGTTGCGCATGGAAATCCGCACCGGCTTTTCGACCCCATCCAGCTTGACGTCGTAATAGGTCATGTCGCCGTAATAAACGACCTCGTCGATCACGCCCGGGGCCTCCCGATCTTGGGCGGTCTGGCCTTCATAAAGGATCGTCAGCGTTTCGGGGCGAAAGCCCACTGCCGCCGGCTCGCCCGTGGGGGCGGCCTGTGCCTGATCGGCGGTCACATCGACCGGACCCAGCCCCGCCACATCCAACTGCACCTGCCCATTGGCCTCGCCCAGCACCGTCGCGGGCAAGAAGTTCATCACGCCGATGAAATCCGCCACCCGGCGCGAGGCGGGGCGACGATACAGCGTTTCAGGGTCGGCCAGTTGCGCGATTTCACCCTCGAACATCACGGCAATCCGGTCCGACATCACAAGCGCTTCTTCTTGGTCATGGGTCACCAAAACAAAGGTGATGCCCACCTCGCGTTGCAGCTTGATCAGCTCAACCTGCATCTGTTCGCGGATTTTCTTGTCGAGCGCGGACAGCGGCTCATCCAGCAGCAGCACCTTGGGCTTCAAAATAAGCGCGCGCGCCAAGGCCACGCGTTGGCGTTGCCCGCCCGAAAGCGCATGGGCCGCGCGCGCGCCATAGCCCTTCAGCCCCACCATCTCTAGCGCCTGTTCCACCGCTTGCGCCTTTTGTGCCGCCGGGCGCGGGTCACGCCGCAGGCCAAAGCCGACGTTTTCCCCCACCGTCAAATGCGGAAAGATCGCATAGGATTGAAACACCATATTGGTGGGGCGTTTGTTCGGCGGCACATCTTCCATATGCTTGCCGTCAATCAGCACCGCGCCCGAGGAAATATCTTCAAACCCTGCAATCGTGCGCAAAAGCGTGGTTTTCCCACAGCCAGAGGGGCCAAGAAGCGAAAAGAACTCGCCCTCGCGGATCACCGCAGAAATACCGCGCAAGGCATGGTAATCGCCGTAATATTTGTGCACCTGATCGAATTCGATCATCTTGCGGCGGTTTTCAAGCGGCGGCGCGGCGGGCTTGGTGGGCGCGGCTTTCGGGGCGGGTTGGTTCACAGGAAACCTCCGGTATCTTTGGCGCCGGTTTTGGCAAGGCCACGGCGGCGGAAATATTCGGCCAAGGTCAGCAAGATGATGGAGGCCAGCACCAAGACCGTGCCAAGCGCCATGATCATCGGGATCTGTTTCGGAAAGCGCAGCTGCGAATAGATATAGGTGGGCAGCGTCACCTGTTCGCCCGCCAAGAAAAAGGCTATGATGAATTCATCCAAAGAGATGGTGAAGGCCATCAGCGCCGAAGAAATCAGCCCCGGCGTCACCAGCGGCAAGATGATCAGCCGAAAGGTCGACCATTTGGTTTCGCCCAGATCATAGGCGGCTTCTTCAAGCGATTGATCCAGCGTGGAAAAGGCCGCGTTCAGCACCGCAATCGCATAGGGTGTGGCAATCAGCACATGGCCCAAGATCACGGTAAAGATCGAAAGCTGCACCCCCATGCCCAACAGCACCACCAAAAGCGAAACCGCCACGATGATCTCGGGCAGGACCAAGGGCAGCATGATCAGCCCCAATACCCCCGCCTTGCCACGGTAGGCATAGCGCGTGCCAGATCGCGCGGCAAAAACCCCCAAAGTGGTGGACAAAATCGCGGTCGACAGCGCGATGATCAGCGAATTGACCAAGGCCGCGCCCAAAGTGTCATTCGACAGCATCTGCCCGAACCATTCGAGCGTGAGGCCGCGCAGCGGAAATGCGATCACCGTGCCGTCATTGAAAGCAAAGACCGGCAACAGCAAGATCGGCGCGTAGAGGAACAGCAGATACAGCAGCGCGTAAAGCCGCAGGCCCGACAGCTTCATTTCGGCCCCCTCAGGAAGCGACGGTTCAGAAACAGGAAGGTCAGCGCAATCGCCGCCACCACCAGCATCGACGAGACCGCAATAGCCGAGCCCAAGGGCTTGTTGTCGATCTTCAGCATATCCATCTGGATCATATTCGCCACCATCGGCAGCTTGCCGCCGCCGATGATGACCGGGGTGACGTAATCGCCGATCGTCGGGATGAAAACGATCATCACCGCGCCGATCACGCCGGGCATCGCCAAAGGCAGCGTCACCCGCCAAAAGGTCATCAACCGGCTTTCGCCCAGGTCCTGCCCCGCCTCCAGAAGCGAGCGATCGATCTTTTCCAAACTTACGAAAATCGGCAAGATCGCAAAGGGTGCATAGGCATGGGCCAATGTCACCGCAATCGCGCCGATGGAATTGAGCATTTGCAGCGGCTCATCAATGATCCCCGCGCCCATCAAAAGCGAATTGATCACCCCGTTGTAGCTTAGGATCACCTTCCACTGAAACACCCGGATCAGGTAAGAGGTCCAAAACGGGATGGTGATCAAAAAAAGCCAGCGCGCCTTGTGCGCGGGCGCCAGATTGAACGAGATGAAATAGGCAATCGGAAAGGCCAGCACGACGGTGACAAAGGTCACCAGCCCCGACACGATGACCGAGCGCAGCAAGATCGCACGAAAGATCGGGTCGCTCCATGCCTCGACATAGTTCGACAAGGTGAATTCGTGGATCACCTCCAGATAGCCGTCCTTGAAAAAGGAATAGGCAAAGATGGTGATCAGTGGCGCGGCCAGAAGCAGCATCGCGTAAAGCAGCGTCGGGCTGACCATCAGATAGCCATTCGCCGTTTCCGAACGCGCCAACCGCCGCAAGGGGGATGCCGACATGATATTCTCCCTCTGCCCGAAGGCGCCCGCCGCGCCACCCACCGCGCGGCTTGGGTCAAATTCGCACAAGGCTTCGGCAGAGAAAAGGGGGCGCACCGCCTGCACCGGCGCGCAAACGCCAGAGCAAGCGGCAAATGCCGAAATTTTGAGCGCCCCGCCCGAGACGCACAACCTAGGCGTGCATCACGCGGTCAGACAGGCAAATCCTGCGGCGGGTCGTCCAGCAGGGCGCGCAGCTTGGCAATGGCGCGCATCAGCCGATCTTCGGGCACACCGCCCGACAGCGCCAAACGCACCGCATTGGGCGCATGGCCATCGGCCAGCACATATTCATCGGCCGAGCGCACCAGAACGCCTTCGGCCTCGGCCACCCGCGCAAAGGTCGAACCGCGCCACCCCACCGGCAGGCGCAGCCAGACGAAACTTAGCCCCGGTTGCCACGCGATATCGTGATCGCCCATGGCCTGCACCACCATTTGCAACCGGCGCGCCATCACCTCTTGCGCGTCATGGCGCAGCCGCATCGCCTCGCCACTGGTGAATAGCCGGGTGATGATATCGGTCACCGGGCGCGGCAGGCCGAAATAGCTGTGCTGCGCGGTCAGCCGCCCGGCCTCGCCCATCCCCTCGGGCGCGATGACAATGCCAAAGCGCATCCCCGCCGAAATGGTCTTGGACAGCGAGGTAACATGCCATGTGCGTTCGGGGGCGATGGCGCGCAAGGCCTCCAGCCCCGAGACCGGCGCGGTATAACAATCGTCCTCGATGATTTGCAGATCGTGGCGGCGCGCCACCTCGGCCAGCGCGCGGCGCCGCTCGTTCGACATTCGCCCCGTGGTCGGGTTTTGCGCATCGGGGGTGACACAGACCACCTGCCCGCCATGGCGCCGACAGGCCGCATCCAGCGCCTCGGGGATCATGCCTTCCTCATCCAGCTTGACCGGCACCACCTCGGCCCGCGCAAGCCGCGCCGCATGGCGAAAGCCCGGATAGGCCAGTTCTTCACACAACACCACCGGACGGTCGCCGCGCAGGCAGCATTGCAACACCACATTGATCCCGTTCTGCCCGCCATGGGTCAGCACCAGATCATCGGCATCGATCATATGTTCCAAAGAACAGCCCGAAAACCAATCCAGCGCCGCAACCCGGCAATAGCGGTCGCGCCGCAGGCCGGGGTATTCAAGGTAATGCTCCCCCAAAGCCCCCGCCGCATCGACCATCGCCTGAGACAAAGCCTGCGATTGTCCCACATCGGGCAATTGCGGCGAGCGCAGATCAATCACCCCATCGCCCGCCGGATCCGACAGCGGCTGTTGATACAGCGACTCGGTCGGGCCGAATCGACGCGATTGTTTTGATACAAATGTTCCACGTCCGACGGCGGCTTCCAAAAGCCCCTCTTGCGTGGCCAATTGATAGGCGCGCGCCACGGTTCCGGGCGTAACCCCCAGTTTCCAAGCCAAATCTCGCACTGTTGGCAGGCGTGACCCGGGCGCCAGATCGCCACGACGGACCCCGTCGCGCAGGGCGCGCACCAGCGCAAGATATTTCGGACCCGATTGGACAGGCAGGTCCGGTTGCCAACTTGTATCAGTCACAATGTTTCTCTCGCGCCGATTGTGTGCTTTTTGTAGGGTGTCAATACCAGCAAAGGCTGGATTGTATCAATACAGAACTTCGTCCTGAAAGGTGTCCCATGTCGGGTCTGTCCACTACCGCCGCCCTGTCGTATCCGAGCCTCACGCTGTCGCACCGCCCTGCCGCGCTGCGCCCCGGTGCTGCTGTTGTGCGTCTGGTTATGGACTGGATGACCCTGCGCACCACGGCCCGCGCGATGGACCGTCTGGATGCGCGCATGCGCCGTGACATCGGGCTGGACGAACGGCTTGATCCGCCGGCCCTGCCGCATACGTTCGCGGGCTTTTGATCCCTTTTCCCGAGCGCCGCTTCCCCCTGTCGCGGCCTCTTCCTTGGGCCGGATGCATGCATCCGGCCTTTTTTCACATTTGGGGTTTGGGCCGTCTGTAAAGATTAGCCCGCGATCGCCTCGATCGCGATCGAGCGCTTGCGCAATTCGGCATAAAGCGCGGGCAAAACCCGCAATTCACGCCGTGCCGAGGCCAGCGCCGCGCTGAGGCTGTGATCGCTTGCCCCGCCCTGCACCCGCCAGACCATACGCCGCGCCACGCCATCGTCATAGACGATCTCTGTTGCGCCCGCGCGTCGGCGCAACGCAAGACTATCAAACCCGCCGTCAAGGCGGGACAAACCGGAATATGCCATGATACTGCCCGAGATTTTTGTTTGGTTTCGGTGCTTTCCGCATGCGCCGAAAGCCGCGCCCGGTCAAGACACGCGCGTGTGAACGCACTTTTGCGCACGCGCCTTCGCCAAAGATCACGGGCCCAAAATCAGGCCTTAAGGTCAGGCAGCCAATAGCACCCGCACTTCATGTGGTTTCAGCGACAGCCGCGCTGCCGCCCAACGCCCGCCCCGCCGCGCCTGACGCAAATCGGGAAAAAGCGCAAAAAGCTCGTCGCGTTGCGCTGCCTCCAGCGCAGAAAGGGTATGGTCGCCGGGTTGGAAGCTTTCGGTCCAAGCGCCATCGGCGCGGATAATCTCATGCGCGTCAAACATCAAATGCAGATAGGTGACCGCATTCACTGCCTCGCGGGTGATGCCGGGCTGGCCCACCATATGCAGCGCCGCGGCCAGCACTTCGCCTTCGCCAAACAGCAATTCGGCGCGCGGCCCGGAAATCAGCATCCGGTGCTGCGGGCTGACGACCATATCTGTTTCAGGCAGCCCCGCCCCCAGCGCGCCCCGCGCGATCCGCACCGGCTGCAATTGCGGCCCCGCGGCCAATTCCGCCGCGCCAAGGCTGCGCCGCCCGATCCAGCGGATACGCTGGTAGCCATTGTCGCGCGTCAGCACCTTGTCGCCACGTTTCAGACGTTCCACCGCGACAAGGCCGCGTTTCGTTTCCACCCGCGTGCCCGGCGTAAAACAAGGCACATATTGCACATTCTCGATATTGGAAAAGTTGGTGGTGGTGCCATTGGCCCACAAGATCGTGCCCGATTCCGGGTCATCTTCACGATAGGTGATGGTCGCGCCGGTGTTGCGCTCTAGGATCAAAACATCGGTATCGGTGTCGCCGGGATCTTCCGACCCGATGATCGTGCTGTCTTCATTGGCATGGACATAGATCGTATCCGAGCCCGTGCCGCCATCAATCGTCGCGGCGCCAGAGCCCGCATCGAGATAATCATCCCCCGCGCCGCCCCATAGCGTGTCATCGCCGGCGCCCCCCAGCACCGTGTCATTGCCATCGCCGCCATCAAGGCTGTCATTGCCGGTGCCGCCATCGACCAGATCATTGCCCGCCCCCCCCAGAACGGTGTCATCGTCGGCGCAGCCATAAAGGCTATCATCGGCCCCGGCCCCGTCGATATAGTCATCGCCGCCATTGCCGTAAAAGACGTTGGTGAACGCAGTTTCACTGTCGGAATAATCGGCGAGGTCAAAGCCGATCAGCGTATCGGCATAGGCCGAGCCATAAATCCCGTCGATCCCGCCCAGCCGGTCGCCCTCGGCATCGCCGCCGGTGCCGGTGCCGCTGGCCAGATTGACATTCACCCCGGCGTCACTGTCGGCATAATCGGCGTAATCCATACCGGTGCCGCCGTTCAGTTGGTCCGCCCCCGCCCCGCCATGCAGCGTGTCATCGCCCGCGCCACCATCAAGCGTGTCATCGCCGGTGCCGCCATCGAGGCTGTCCGCATCGGCATCGCCGTAAAGCAGGTCGTTCTCGGCCCCGCCAGACAGGGTGTCATTGCCATCGCCCCCGGCCAGCGTATCGCTGCCCGCATCGCCGGTCAGCAGATCCGCCCCGGTGCCGCCGATCACGGAATCATCGCCCGCGCCGCCATAAAGGCTGTCATCACCCGCATTGCCCGACAGCGTGTCATTGCCCAGACCGCCATCAAGCATATTGGCCGCGGAATTGCCCGTCAGCGCATTGTTACCATCATTGCCGATGACATTTTCAAACCCGCTGACCACAGAGCCAAAGCCGCTGGTGGTTGCCGCGCCGGTATCATTGAGCGTGATGCCAAGGTCATAGGCGCCGGGGATATTTTCAAGCGACAGCGTGTCATTGCCGGTGCCCGCATCAATCGTATCGGGCGCGCCCGAGACGAACCAGCCGACATAGGCCAGATCGTCCCCTTCTTCGAGATAGACCGCATCGGTGCCAAAGGCGAGGCTGTCGCCCCCCAGCCAGACATCATTGCCCGCCCCGCCATAGACCGTGTTCGCGCCCGCCCCGGCAGATAATGTATCATCGCCGGTGCCGCCATAAATCTGGTCGTCACCCGCGCCGCCATCGATCACATCATTGTCTTCATTGCCGATCAGCGTGTCATTGCCGGTGCCCCCCGACAGCACATCATTGCCGGTGCCGCCTTCGATCCGGTCATGGCCGCCCTCGCCCGCAAGCGTGTCATCGCCCGCCGCACCGGTGATGCGATCGTCATAGCGGGTGCCAAGAAGGGAATCGTTGCCGCTGGTGCCGTAGATATTTGCCATTGTCGTCCTGCCCGTGCCCTTTGCGGGGCGCCTTGCAGAAACAATGGCCGCGCGGCATGGCAGATTAAGGTCCTGTTAACGGCAATATCCGTGCGACATTGTGTCAAAGACGCGGCTGCGCCGGGCCGCACCTTAGGCGGCGGAGCCAACCCCGGCAAAGGGGCGCACAGGGTCAAAGCCCGGCAGCGCCTGCGCGGCAAGCTCGGGCATGACGCGCGTCAGCCCGTCGCGACCATCGCCATCAAGCGCGGCAAGCCGGTCCGGTGTGGGCAGGAAGCTTTCAGACCAACATCCATCCGACAGCACAAGCTGGTGCTTGTCGAACAAAATCTGCCAATAATCCACGCCGGTTGCGTGCTCTTGCGTGACGCCGTCGCGGCCCAAAAGGTCGCGTGCCATCGTCAGCCGTTCGCTTCCCTCGCCCGCGCCTTGCTTGCGGGTCAGGAAATGGTGGTTGGGCGAGACGATCATATCGCGCTCGGGCAACCCGTCGCCCAGCGCGCCCGCGGCAATGCGCACCGGACGCAACAGCGGGTTCAGCCCCAACTCTTGCCAGCCGAACCGGCGGATGCCGACCCAGCGCAATTCCTGCATGCCATTGTCGCGGGTGATCACGCGCATGCCGGGGGTCAGAGACCCGACAGGCACAAGACCGGCGCCGGTGGCGACAAGCGTTTCGGCGGTAAAGCACGGAATGGCGGCAAGCATCTGGTCGATATCGGCACAAAAAAGCGCCGATCCGGCCGCGTCGCGCCCTTCGAAACGCCCCTGATGACTGTCGAACCGGTCATAGACCAAGCGCGTTTCAACGAGGGAAGAGACCCCACCCGCCGCCGTCTGCGCGCCGTTCAGACCGCCCGAGGCGGTGACGATGTTCTGTTCTGCGGCCATTTTCCACGTCCTGCCCGGTTGCCCGGGTCATCAGAACGCCCCCAGGTAAAAGGATAATGCAAAACAGCACTTTAAGAAAGGTAAACGGCCATCGAATTGTCACAGTTCGGGACAACTGTTCGTTTCTTGCCGTGAAACTGGCGCGGTTTTGCCCGATTGCTGCCACGATCAAGGCCATCGGCACGCAGAGCAACGGGTTCGGCGCGATGTGTAAGGCGCCCGAGTTCCCCCGAGCGCCCCACAGCCCCCACTGACTTGCGTCAGCCCCTGACTTAGCCGCGCAGCAACGCGGCCTCGTGTTTCTTCAGCGTCTTGCGCGCCGCCGTGTAATTTTCGATCCCGGCGCGGCTTTGCAGTTCGGGGAACAGCGCAAAGATCTCGGCGCGTTGGGCATTGCCCATGCCGCCCAGCGTCTGATCGCCCGGCTGGAAGCTTTCGGTCCAAGCTCCATTGGCCAAAACAACCTCGTGCCGGTCGAACATGAAGTGGATGTAGCTGGTGCCCAGCGTTTGAACCGATTGCACACCCTTGTTGTCGACCAGATGTTTGGCCGCCACCAGAACCTCGTGCTCTTCGAAATAAAGCGCGGTGCGTTCATTGGCGACCAGCATCCGGTGGTTGGGCGACACCAACATATCCCGCTCGGGCAGGCCATTGCCAAGGCTGCCCGCGCGGATCAAGACCGGGCGCAGATGCGGCGCGGCGATCAGCTCGTCGCGGGTCATGTCACGCCGACCGACCCAACGAATTTCCTGAATGCCGTTGTCGCGGGTCAGGATCTTGTCGCCTTCGCGCAGGTCTTCGACCAAACGCTCGCCGCGCGGGGTGGCCACCACCGTCCCCGGCGTAAAGCAGGGGATGATTTCCTCGATGTTGCGGAATTCAAGCGAGCCGGTGATATTGCCGCTGGCATCCAAGAAATTGACCGAACCGTTTTCGCTGTTGGTCGGATCATAGATCACGTCAAAGGCACCGGCCCCGCGCAGATCCAGCGTATCCCAGTCGTCGCCACCTTCGTTACCATCGATCAGATCGTGGTTGCCATCGGCCGCGAGCGGCACTTCGAACCAGTCGCGATCATCGCCGCCCAAAAGCGTATCCACCCCGGCGCCGCCGATCAGCGTATCGCTGCCCGCGCCACCCGACAGAAGATCTTGGCCTTGCCCGCCGGTCAGCAGGTCATCGCCCTCTTCGCCATAGACCCGGTCATCGCCATCGCCGCCATTCAGCGTGTCTTGCCCCGCGCCGCCGTAAAGCGTGTCTTGGCCATTGCCGCCCTCAAGGCTGTCATCGCCCGCGCCGCCCTCCAGAAGGTCTTCGCCCTCGCTGCCCAAAAGCGTGTCATCGCCCTCACCGCCCGAAAGCGTGTCAGAGGATTGGCCGCCATCCAGCAGGTCATTGTCGGCGCCACCGTCCAGCGTGTCGTTGCCATCCCCGCCTTCCAGCGTGTCGGCCCCGGCCTCGCCCAGCAGGCTGTCATCGCCATTACCGCCCTGCACGGAATCATCGCCCGCGCCAGACCAGACCGTGTCATCGCCCTCGCCGGCAAAAACGGTGTCATCCCCCGCGCCAGCCAGCACCCGGTCGTCATTGGGCGCGTCGCCCGGCAAGATCGCATCGGTGTGGTCGATCATGTCGCCTTCGGGATCGCCCGTATAAGCGTAATCGATCAGGTCGGCGTCCTCGGTGCCTTCGACCCAGCCATCGCCTTCGTCGAAGATGACATTCTCGATATTGGTGAAATCGAGCGTGCCCAGCACGGTGCCATCGGTATCCAAAAAGCTGACGGTGCCGTTTTCCGGATTCGTCGGATCATAGGCAATGGAAACGGGGCCGGCGCCCGTAAGGTCGAGCGTGTCGTAATCATCGCCCCCCTCGTTGCCGTCGACCACATCCCCGATACCTTCTTCCGCGGCGCCCACCACGAAAGTATCGCGGTCGTCGCCGCCCATCACATAGTCAGCCCCCGCGCCGCCAATGATCGTGTCATTGCCCGCGTCCCCGGCAATCGTGTCTTCGTCGATGCCGCCATCAAGATAGTCGTTGCCCGCACCGCCGGCGATCTGGTCGTCATCATCTTCGCCATAGACAACGTCATCGCCGTCGCCCGCGAGGATCGTGTCGCGGCCATTGTTTTGCACAAGGTCGGTAGCGTCGGGGATGTTGATCGCATCGGGGTAGCTCGGCCCAAGGCCACCATAGATGGTGTCATTGCCCGCGCCGCCTTCGATCCAGTCATCGCCTTCGCCAGCGGTGATCAGATCATTGCCCTCGCCCCCCAGAACGAAGTCGGTATCGACGCCCGCATCAATCACATCATCGC
Organism: Rhodobacter sp. TJ_12; assembly: GCF_020023995.1. Taxonomy (GTDB): domain Bacteria; phylum Pseudomonadota; class Alphaproteobacteria; order Rhodobacterales; family Rhodobacteraceae; genus Rhodobacter. Next base: position 50,517 of record NZ_NRRD01000013.1, read on the forward strand.
CGTCGCCGCCCATGATGTAATCGGCATCATCGCCGGTAAGGATCGTGTCATTGCCCGCACCGCCCGCGACCGTGTCCATATCATCGGTCGGATCGGTGTCCGCGGGGTAAAGCCCCGGATAGCCGATATCAGGCGCGGCCGAAGAATTGCGGGTGTTGATGTAATCATCGCCATCGCCGCCATCGACCGCATCGCTGCCCGCGCCGGTGAGGATCGAGTCATTGCCCGCGCCGCCATAAACGGTGTCATCGCCGCCAACGCCGCTGATTGTGTCGGCCCCATCGCCGCCCAAAAGGCTGTCATCGCCAAGACCGCCAATCAGGCTGTCGTCGCCAATTCCACCGTCAACCGTGTCATTGCCCGCGCCGCCGCGCAGCGTGTCATTGCCCGCCTCGCCCAGCAGGCTGTCATCGCCGGTGCCGCCCTCGACCGAGTCATCGCCCTCGCCCGCCCAGACGGTATCATCGCCCTCGCCCGACAGAACGGTATCATTGCCCGCGCCCGCTTCGACGCGGTCATCTTGCGGCGCATCGCCCGGCAAGATCGCATCGCTGTGGTCGATCATGTCACCTTCGGGGTCGCCCGTGTAATCATAATCGATCAGATCGGCGGTATCGGTGCCCTCGACGATCCCATCGCGCAGATCGGGGCCAACCGTCACGGTGACGGTCGCGGTGTCGAAACCGCCGTTGTCATCGGTCACGGTGTAGGTGATCGTCGCATCGCCCGAGAAATCATCCGCCGGGGTGAAGATCAGCGCGCCCGTGGTCGGATCGACGCTGACCGTGCCATCGGGGCTGCTGGCCGAGATGATGCGCAGCGTGTCGCCATCCACATCGCTATCATTGTCCAGCACCGGGATCGCCACCGCAGTTTCAAAATCGGTGGCGGCGCTGTCATCGATGGCATCGGGCGCATGGTTCACATCATCGCCGCGAATTTCCTCGATCTCGGTGAAATCGAGCGTGCCGGTCACATTGCCATCAGTATCAAGGAACTCGATCGTGCCGTCGGTGCCGTTGCCATTGCTGTCGGGCGTTTCATTGACCACGCGCCAATCGCCTTGGCCGGTGATGTCGAGCACGTCCCAATCGTCGCCGCCCGCGCCGCCATCGACATCGTCGCCCGCCGCGCCATAGATCACGTCGCGATCATCGCCGCCCGAAAGCGTGTCATTGCCGGTGCCGCCCGCAAGGCTGTCATCGCCCGCGCCACCCTCGATGCTGTCATCGCCCGCATCGCCGGTCACACTGTCATCGCCGCCTTGCGCCAAGATCGTGTCGTCGCCCTCGCCGCCCAGGATCGTGTCATCGCCTGCGATGCTCGCGTCCTCGGCCGAGACGGTGGCACAGGTCAGATCGGTCAGCGTGATCGCCTGATCGGTGTCACCGCCATTGTCATAATCGATCTCGATCCGGGCCACCTCGCCCGAAATCTCGACCAAAACCGAACCGGTCGCCGTGGTGGGCGCGATCGTGCCGCTGTCGGTATCGTGCCCGGTGACGGTATTGCCCGAAACGGTCTGCCCGCCTTCGAACGTATAGGTCACATCCAGCAGGTTGCCATCGGCATCATAGGCGCGAACGGTTACGATATCTTGGTGGTAATCGGCGGCGGTGCCGATATCGAGATCGTTGATGCGGAAGGTCACATCGCTCACCGTTCCGGCATAGGCCGCATCGGTGGCGCCAAAGGTCAGCGTGGTGGTCGAGGTGTTATCGACCCCGCCTTCACCGCCGCAGCCGTAAAGGCGCAGCCCGCCCGTGCCCTCAAGCCCGTCGCCCGCCTCGACATATTGCGCCCCGGTGTAAGAGGTTGCCGTTGCACCGTAATCTTGCGCGGTAAAGTCAAAGGTGACCGACACACCGCCCATATCATAGGACGCCCCATCGACGATGGCGCCGCAGTTTTCATTGAACGCTTGCCAATCAACGGTCAGCGCTTTCGCGGGGGTCGCTGCCGTCAGATCGCCATCGCCCTCGATGTAATCCGCGCCCGCGCCGCCTTCGATATAATCGTTGTCGGCCCCGCCATAGAGGCTGTCATCCGACCCTTGGCCCAAAATCGTGTCATCGCCGCCCATACCATGGAAGACATTGGTATAGGTGTCGGCGGGGTCGGTGCCTTGATGGTCAAAGCCCACGAGGCTGTCGCCATAATCCGAGCCGATGATCCCGTCGATACCGCTGGCAATGGAATCGCCCGTCGCATCGCCGCCTTGCAAAAGCCCGGTGCCAAGGTTGATGTTCAGCGCGGAGTCCGAGGCCGAATAATCGATGATGTCGAGCCCGGTGCCGCCGGTGAATGTGTCATTGCCCGCGCCACCGATAAAGGTGTCGTCGCCCGCATTGCCGTAAAGCCGGTCATCGCCCGCGCCGCCATCGATCAGATCATTGCCGTCTTCGCCATAGACCGTGTCATTGCCACTACCCGAAAGGATAGTGTCATCGCCCGCGCCTGCGGTGACCTTATCCGCATCGGTGCCTTTGTAATCGCCCGCATCGATCATGTCGCCTTCGGGATCGCCCGTATAAGCCACATCGATCAGGTCATCGCCGGTGGTGCCTTCGACGATGTAATCCAGCGGCGGTTCTTCGACGGTGATGGTGACGGTGGCGGTGTCATAGCCGCCATGGCCATCGGTCACCTTATAGGTGATCGTCGCGATGCCGGTGTAATCGGCGGAGGGGGTGAAGGTCAGCGTGCCATCGGCATTGACCGTCACGGTGCCATTGCTCGCGGTCGGCGTGCCGTAAATGCTCAAACTATCGCAATTGGGATCATAATCGTTTGCCAAGACATTAATCGTCACGGCGGTGTTATAAGCGGTTGTCGCACCGTCATTTTTTGCGACCGGATCGGAATTAAAAAAGTTCCAAGTCATAGCAGCCTCTCCTTCAACCGCCTGCGGACCGTTGGCCCACGCGCCTTTCTTACGAGCGGCGCGCCTTAGCAGCGCCAGCGATACACGGCGACAGGTCGTAGACCCGCCGAACAATGATCGTGCCGGTGGCTATCGGATGCATAGGCCAGACTGAGGATGCACGAACCAACCCGCCCAAAGGCGGTTTTCCCCAAAACGGTTCGTAAACGTGACGAAAGCGCAAATTCTTTCGCCGACGGCAGCACCACTACAACCTTCCCACACATCCTTTCGGATGGCGCACACACACACGCGACCGCCCCCACGGTCGAAAGCCCCCCAGTCGGGCTATCCTATAGATACCAAGTGACGCACTTTGTTGGAACGGGAATTTGCCTCAATCTCGCCAAGATTTTGCCGCGCGCGCTGCGCAACCGTGGCGCGAAGGCCATAATCTCGCCCCGGATCTGGCATGATTGTTTCCCGCGCCATACCAGCGCCCCGCGCCAAGATCGTGCAAATTTTAGCATTTACGGTATGTTAACGAATTATCCGCGCGCAAAACGCGGTGAAACAGTCGCGCGCGGGGCGTGCATCGTTTCCTTGATCGCAACAATCTTGCGCCCTGCTGGTTTCCGATGCCGCATCACTCTAGCGCCCGGGCGCGAACAATCGGCGCGGCGCGATTGTTCCGAGATTGCAGCCAAAATGACCTTTTGCGCCCTTTTGTTCGCCAATGCACGGCAAGCGGTCCGAATCACCTTTTTGTTAACTTTGTCCGGAGGATGGCGAAAACAGCGCCCCCGCGCCGCCGGAGACAAAGCGCCCGAAACGGGCCCCAAAAGACCCGCACACTAAGATTTCGAAAAAGGGAAAGCTGGTGCCCGAGGCGAGACTCGAACTCGCACGCCTTGCGGCGGAGGATTTTGAATCCTCTGCGTCTACCATTCCGCCACTCGGGCCAGCAAAAGTGCGTTTAGCGGGCTCGCGCGGCGCTGACAAGAGGCAATCCGGCCCAAAGCGTGCGGAAAATGCCCTTTCGCACGTGCGGGCCCGTTTCACGCAACGCGCTGCCCCCGCTAGGCTCCCGCGGCACAGGGCGTCACGCGCCTTGACCTGCCTCGCGCAACGGGCGAGACAACCGCTATCGGGCGCAAAAATGCGCGGCCGCAGACCACAGCCGGGGGGCCAGATGATCCGCAAGCTTTATGACTGGACGATGCGGCAGGCGGCGGGGCCGCATGCCTATTGGGTATTGGCGGCGGTGGCCTTTGTCGAAAGCTCGATCTTTCCGATCCCACCCGATGTGTTGATCATCCCGATGGTGCTGGCGGCGCGCCAGCATGCGTTCCGCATTGCGGCCATCGCCACGCTTGCCTCGGTTGCGGGGGGGATGCTGGGCTATTTGATTGGCTACGGCTTCATGGATGCGATCGGCCAGCCGATTCTGGAGTTTTACGGCAAGGCCGACAAATTCGACGATCTGGCCGTGCGGTTCAATGAAATGGGCGGCTGGGCGGTGCTGATCGCCGGGGTCACGCCCTTCCCCTATAAGGTGATCACGATCTTTTCAGGGGCCACGCATCTGGACCTTTGGCTGTTCATGGGCGTATCGGTTCTGGCGCGCGCTTTGCGCTTTTTCGTGCTGGCGGCGCTGTTGTGGAAATTCGGCGCGCCGATCCGCGCTTTCATCGAACGCTGGCTGGGCCTGTTGTTCACCGCTTTCGTCGTGCTGCTGATTGGCGGCTTCTATGCGCTGAGGTTCCTGTGATGCCCCTTGCTATGCCCCCTCGCCTGCTGATCGCGCTGGCCGCGCTGGGATCTGCCGCGATTTTGGCCGGGGCGTTTGTCTTTCAGGCGCTGGGCTATGCGCCATGCGATTTGTGCCTGTTGCAGCGCTGGCCGCATTTGGCGGCTGCGGTTTTGGGCGCGGTCGTGCTGGCTTTGCGCCTGCCCGCCCTCCTGTCGCTTTTGGGGGCGGCGATCATGCTCGTTTCCGCCGGATTGGGTCTTTATCATTCGGGCGTTGAGCGGGCGATCTTTGCCGGCCCCGACAGTTGCACCTCCAACCCGATCGGGACGCTCTCGGCCAGTGATCTTTTGGCGCAGATCCAGCAAACCCCGATGGTGCGCTGCGATGAGATCGTGTGGGATTTGTTCGGCGTGACGATGCCGAATTTCAACGCGCTTTTCTCGCTCGCCTTTGCGGGGCTGTGGCTGATGGCGTTTGTGGCGGCCCGCAAGGCCCGCTAAGCGCCGCTTGGGGCCGTTTTGGGCGGCTTTTGACAGAAAACGGCGGTCAGACCAGCCCGCCGCAAGCTTGCCGATTGCACCCCAGCCTTGGGATGCGCTATAAAGCGGCACAACAAAATCTAGAAGAAGACGACGCGCGTGACCGATACTCCCGACAGCTCGGATACCCTTGGCGAAACCCCGGAACGGCCCAGCCATTCCGGCCCCGTGGTTTCCATCGCCGAGGAGATGAAGACCGCCTATCTCGATTACGCCATGAGCGTGATCGTGAGCCGCGCGATCCCCGATCTGCGCGATGGGCTCAAGCCTGTGCACCGGCGCATCCTTTATGCGATGAGCGAAACCGGTAACACGCATGACAAGCCTTATCGCAAATCGGCCCGTCCGGTGGGCGATGTGATGGGGAAATACCACCCGCATGGCGACGCCGCGATCTATGACGCGTTGGTGCGGATGGCGCAGGATTTCTCGATGTCGCTGCCGCTTCTGGATGGGCAGGGCAACTTCGGCTCGATGGATGGCGATAGCGCGGCGGCCATGCGCTACACCGAGGTGCGGATGGACAAACCCTCTGCCTTCCTGCTGGCCGATATCGACAAGGACACGGTCGATTTCCAAGACAACTATGACGGCAAAGACCGCGAACCCACGGTTCTGCCCGCGCGGTTCCCGAACATGCTGGTCAATGGCGCGGGCGGGATTGCCGTTGGCATGGCGACCAACATCCCGCCGCATAACTTGGGCGAGGTGGTCGATGCCACGCTGGCGCTGATCGACAACCCCGATATGTCGACCGAGGCGCTGATGGACATTGTCCCCGGCCCCGACTTCCCGACCGGTGCCCAAATCATGGGGCGCGGCGGGGCCCGCAAAGCCTATTTGGAAGGGCGCGGCTCGGTGATCATCCGAGCCAAAACCCGGGTCGAGGAAATCCGCAAGGATCGCTACGCCATTGTCGTGGATGAAATCCCCTATCAGGTGAACAAGTCCGCGATGATCGAAAAGATCGCCGATCTTGTGCGCGAAAAGCGCCTTGAAGGGATTTCGGGCATTGCCGATGAATCCGACCGCGTTGGCGTCCGGGTGGTGATTGAGCTTAAGCGCGATGCCACCGCCGATGTCGTATTGAACCAGCTTTACCGCTTTACGCAGTTGCAAACCTCGTTTGGCTGCAACATGCTGGCGCTGAACGGGGGCCGTCCCGAGCAGCTGACGTTGCGCGATTTCCTCACGCATTTCATCAGCTTCCGCGAAGAAGTTGTGGCGCGCCGCACGGCCTATGAACTGCGCAAGGCGCGCGAACGCAGCCATATTCTGTGTGGTCTGGCCGTCGCCGTTTCCAACGTCGATGAAGTCGTCGCCACGATCCGCGCCTCGAAAGACCCGGCCGAGGCGCGCGAAAAACTGATGACGCGGCGCTGGCCCGCGCATGACATTTTGGAATACCTCAAGCTGATCGATGATCCGCTGCATCCGGTGAATGACGACGGGACCTATAACCTGTCGGAAATTCAGGCGCGCGCGATCTTGGATTTGCGTCTGCAACGGCTCACCGCGATGGGCGTGCAAGAGGTCACCGACGAACTGGGCGAACTGGCGGGCAAGATCCGCGAATATCTGGCCATTCTGGCCTCGCGCGAGCGGATCATGGCGATCATCTCGGATGAATTGCGCGAGGTGAAAGAGCAATTCGCGGTGCCGCGCCGCACCGAGATTATCGATTGGGCGGGCGATCTGGACGATGAAGACCTGATCGAACGCGAAGATATGGTGGTGACGATCACCTCTGGCGGCTACATCAAACGCACGCCTTTGGCCGAATTCCGCGCGCAACGCCGCGGCGGCAAGGGGCTGTCGTCGATGGCCACCAAAGAAGATGATGTGGTGACCACGCTGTTTGTGGCGAACACCCACACCCAGCTTTTGTTCTTCACCACCGATGGCATGGTCTACAGCCTGAAATGCTGGCGGCTGCCGCTGGCGGGCCGAACCTCGAAGGGCAAGGCAATCGTCAATATCCTGCCGATCCCGCAAGGCGTGTCCATCGCCTCGCTGATGCCCGTCGATGCGCCCGAAGAAGAATGGGAAAACTACCAAGTCTTCTTCGCCACCTCCGAGGGCGACGTGCGCCGTAATGCGCTGTCGGACTTTGCCAAGGTGATGCGCAATGGCAAACGCGCGATGGAATTGCCCGAGGGCGTAACCTTGGTCGATACCCGCATGTGCACCGAAGAGGATGACATCATGCTGGTGATGGCAGGCGGGCGCGCGATCCGCTTTCCGGTCACCGAAGTGCGTGTGTTCAAGGGCCGGTCTTCGACCGGGGTGCGCGGCGTGCGGCTGGCGCCGGGCGACAAGGTCGTGTCCATGTCCGTCATTCGCCATTTCGAGGCCGAGCCGTGGGAGCGCGAGGCGTTCGTCAAACGGTTCCGGGCCGAATTGGGCGGCGAGGAAGAGACAGAGGTCGACACCGATGACGAGGCGGTCGAGGCCGAGGGCACCTTGTCCGAAGCGCGCTATGCCGAAATGCTGCAAGCGCAGAACCTGATTTTGACGATCACCGCCAAGGGCTTGGGCAAAATCTCGTCTTCGCACAACTATCCGGTGCGCGGCCGCGGTGGTCAGGGCGTCACGGCCTTTGAAAAATCGATGCGCGGCGGCCCGCTTGTGGCCTCGTTCCCGGTGGAACCCAGCGATCAGATCATGCTGGCCACCTCGACCGGGCAATCGATCCGCTGCCCGGTGGCGGGGATTTCCTTCCGCTCGCGCGCGGCAGGTGGTGTGAAGGTCTTTACCACCGGCAAGGATGAAGAGGTGGTTTCGGTCGCCCGGGTCGCGGACACGGGCGAAGACGAGGGGGCCGAGGCAGCAGAGACCGCCGAGGCCACCGTGCCGGACGCGCCCGACGCGCCGCAAACGCCCGACACCGAGGCATAAGATTTGGGGCGGGGGCCACGGCCCCTGCCCCGTTTCTTTGCAATTAAGGCTTTCTCAAGCCCTTTGTGCTTTCTTGCTGTTACCTGCGGGAGGACAGCATGAACCTTTACCACTGCATGATCGAACTCAAGAGCGACGCCAAGGCGCTGGCCTTTGCCGCCTCGGTCGAACAATGGATGGGGGAGCTTAAGGCGCTCAATCTGATTGGCGGCTGGCGGTTGATGCGGCGCAAGCTCGGGCTGGCCAGCACCATGCACGAAGCGTTTCTGCTGGAGATTGAGGTGAATGACCTTGGCGCGCTGGAAGATGCCTTTCAGGCGGTGGCCGGGCTCAATGAGACCGAAATGCGCCATTACGAACTGATGCATGGGATGATCGCATCATATCATGTTGGGGTCTATCGCCCCTTCCCCGACCCCGAACGCCGCGAGCGCGTCGCGCTGATCTAAGCGGGCTTTCCTTTTGTGACGTGGCACCCTAAATCGGCGCCATGACACAGACACTTCATATCATTGGTGCGGGCCTTGCGGGCTCGGAAGCGGCGTGGCAGGCGGCACAGGCGGGCGTGCCCGTGGTGGTGCATGAGATGCGCCCGAAAGTGGGAACCTTCGCGCATAGCAGCGGTGACTGCGCCGAGATGGTCTGCTCCAACTCTTTCCGCTCAGATGATGACGAGCGCAATGCCGTGGGGCTGTTGCATTGGGAAATGCGCGCGGCGGGTGGGCTGATCATGGAAATGGCGGACCGCCATGCCCTGCCCGCAGGCGGCGCGCTGGCGGTGGACCGCGAGGCGTTTTCGGGCGCGGTCACCGCAGCGCTGCGCGCCCATCCGCTGGTGTCTTTTTCCGAAGAAGAAGTGACCGAATTGCCCCAAGACGGGCCTTGGATCGTCGCCACCGGGCCGTTGACCTCGGGGCGCTTGGCCGACAGCATCCGCAGCGTGACGGGCGCGGAAAGTCTCGCCTTTTTCGATGCGATCGCGCCGATCGTGCATGCCGACACAATCGATATGGATATTGCGTGGCGGCAAAGCCGCTACGACAAGGGCGAGACCGAAGAAGAGCGCAAGGCCTATATCAACTGCCCGATGACCCGAGACGAATACGAGGCCTTCATCGACGCGCTTTTGGCCGCCGAAAAGACCGAGTTTCACGAGGGCGAGACGGCAGGCTATTTCGATGGCTGCCTGCCGATTGAGGTGATGGCGGAACGCGGGCGCGAAACGCTGCGCCACGGGCCGATGAAGCCGGTGGGTCTGACCAATCCGCATGATCCGGCCACCAAATCCTATGCGGTGGTGCAGCTGCGCCGCGACAATGCCTTGGGCACGCTTTACAACATCGTCGGCTTTCAAACCAAGATGAAGTATGGCGCACAAACCGCTGTTTTTAAAATGATCCCCGGGCTACAGAATGCGTCTTTCGCGCGACTTGGCGGCATTCACCGCAACACATTCCTGAATTCGCCAACGCTGCTGGATGGTCAGATGCGGCTGCGCCAACGCCCGAACCTGCGCTTTGCGGGCCAAGTGACGGGCGTGGAAGGCTATGTCGAAAGCGCGGCGATGGGTTTGCTGGCGGGGCGCATGGCCGCCGCCGAGATCAAGGGGCAAAGCCTGCCCCCGCCGGGCTTTGAAACAGCGATGGGCGCGCTGGTCAATCACATCACCGGCGGGGCCGAGGCCAAGACCTTCCAGCCGATGAATGTGAACTTTGGCCTGTTCCCCCCGCTGGAGGCCGCGCGCGGCGGGCGCAAAGGCCGCAAAGACCGTTACAAAGGCTATACCGACCGCGCCAAAGAGGTGTTCACCGCTTGGCTTGCCGCGCAGGCATGATCACCCGCTTTGCCCCTTCGCCCACCGGCCCGCTGCATCTGGGCCATGCCTATGCTGCGCTTGTGGCGCATGACATGGCGCGGGCGGCGGGCGGGCACTTTCTGCTGCGGATAGAGGATATCGACCGGGCGCGGTCCAAACCCGAATGGGAAGCGCAGATTTATGATGATCTGCGCTGGCTCGGGCTCAGCTGGGATGGCGCGGTGATGCGCCAATCCGACCGTCTGCCCGCCTATCGCGCGACGCTGCAAAAGCTTTGGGACCGGGGCCTGCTTTACGCCTGCGACTGCACGCGCCGCGATATCGAAGCGGCCGTCGCCGCACCCCAAGAAGGCGCGCCACTTGGCCCCGATGGGATCATTTATCCCGGCACTTGCCGCGCCAAAGGCGCGCCCAAACCCGGCCAGCCGCTGCCGAAAGCCGCGCTGCGCCTGCGCATGGATCTGGCGGCAAGCGATTGTTCTTTCGTGGAAACCGGCCCCGCTTTCCACGGCACGCATCCCATCACCCCCGCGCAAATGACAAACAGCGTGGGCGATGTGGTGCTGGCGCGGCGGGAAATGGGCACCTCTTACCACCTCGCCGTGGTGCTCGATGATGCCGCCCAAGGCATCACCCATGTCACGCGCGGCGAAGATCTGTTCGACGCCACGGCGATCCATGTCACGCTGCAAAACCTGCTGGGCCTGCCGGTGCCGGTGTTCCACCACCACGGGCTGATCCGCGATGCGGCGGGCAAGCGGCTGGCCAAACGCGATGACGCGCGCGCTTTGGCCAAATACCGCGCCGAAGGGGCCAGCCCCGCAGACATCCGCCGCCTTGTGGGTCTTTAAACCGTCGCAGCGCTTATGCTTCGACTTTGCGGAAATATCCCCAGAGAGTCTCCGAAGGAGACCGGGGGCAGCGGCCCCGCCCCAGCTTGGTCACGCCTCCATCGGCTCCATGATTTCGACCTCTTGGCCCTCGCGCACCGCAGTATAAAAACACGACCGACGGTTGGTGTGGCAGGCGGGCCCGATTTGATCGACCAGCAACAGCAGGCAATCGCGGTCGCAATCGATGCGCAATTCGACCAGCTTTTGCACATGGCCCGAGCTTTCGCCCTTGGCCCAGAAGCTTTGGCGCGAGCGGCTCCAATAGGTCACCTGCCCGGTTTCCAGTGTCCGCGCCAGGCTTTCGGCATTCATCCATGCCATCATCAGCACCGCGCCAGTGGCGTGATCTTGCGCAATCGCGGGGATCAGCCCGTTTGCATCATATTTCAGGCTGGCAGTCTCGAAACCCATGCTTTCCTCCACGGCGGCTGCGGTCTATCTACCCCCCTAAACGGCCAAGGAAAACCCCGGGGGATGCGATGAGCGACCTGTTCAAACTTTACGCCGATCGGGTGCTGGCCTTGGCAGCCGATATTCCGCTGACCGATCCGATTGACGCGCCCAGCCATCACGCCACGGCGCGCGCACCGCTATGCGGCTCGAATATCTCCGTGGCGCTGCGGCTGAAGGGCGATAAGATCGCGGCCTTTAGCCAAAGCGTGCATGCCTGCGCCTTGGGGCAGGCCTCGGCGGCGATCTTTGCGGGTCAGGTGATTGGCCGCACGGCGGAGGAGGTGCAGGCTTTACGCGAAGCTTTGGCCGACATGTTAAAAGGCGGGCCCGTGCCCGGCGCGCCCTTTGGCGACTATGAAGTGTTACAGGCCGCGCGCGATTATCCCAACCGCCATGCCTCGATTCTGCTGGCCCCGGACGCGACGTTGAAAGCCCTGCGCGGCACAACCTGAAACGGCTTAACGCTTGCGCAAGGTGGTCATGCCATGGTGACGCAACTTTGCGCGAGCCCTTCATGACCCAGACCGACTCTTACGCTTCCGATTCTGCCCAGACCGCGGGCCGTGTCGACCGCATCGCCCAAGATGCGCTGCTGCTTGGCCGCGATGTGGCCGAGGTGGCGGGCGCGCTTGATGCGCTTGAAAAACACATCGATGCGCAAATGCGCCTGTTGCGCGATGCGCAATCCTCTGCCGAAACGGTGCAAGATGCCAATGCCCGGGTGATGGATGGCGCCGAACGGGTCAGCCGCTCGGCGGATGTGACGCTGGATCTGGTCGAGGGCACGGTGGCGCAATTGCGCGAAACCAGCACCCATGCCCAGACCATTGCCGCCTGGGTGCGCGCCGCCATCGCAAGGATGGAGGAAATCAACGCCACGCTGATCAAGGTGCAGGCCGAAAACGCCGAGATCAAATCTGTCTCGAAACAGGTCAACATTCTGGCGATCAACGCAAAAATCGAGGCCGCCCGGGCCGGCGATTCCGGCAAGGGCTTTGCCGTTGTGGCCGAGGCGATCAATGAGTTGTCTCACAAGACCGCCGCCGCCGCCGATGGGATCGGCACTGCGGTGGGCGGGCTAAGTGCCTCGGTCGGGGCGCTGCATGACGAGGCCGGGGCCATTTCCAACGATGCCGAAGCCGTGCTGACCGGGGCTGCGGGCACCGATACCGCGCTGGGGCGCATGGTCGAGGGGCTGAAAATGACGCGCGGAGCGGTGAGCGATATCACCGCGCGCGCAGGCGAGGTGAACACCGCCAATGCGACCTTTGCCCCCGCCTTCCAGCGCATGGCCGATAGCATGAGCAGCACCTCCACCGAGGTGCATCAGGCCGCCGAAAAAACCCAAGCGCTGATTCTGGCGGGCGAGACCATCGTGCAAGAGGCGGTTGAGCTGGGTGGCGCCACCACCGATGACACGTTTATCCGCGCCGCACAGGAGGCCGCGACCGAAATCGCGCAAATTTTCGAACAGGCGATTTCCAGCGGCAAAATCACCACGGGCAAGCTGTTTGACAGCCGCTATGCGCCGATTGCCGGAACCGACCCCGAGCAAGTGATGGCCCCCTTCACCGAGTTCACGGATGCGGTTTTGCCCGAGGTGCAAGAACGGATGCTGACGCTCTCGCCCGATATCGTGTTCTGCGCGGCGGTGGATCGCAACGGCTATCTGCCGACGCACAACCTGAAATTTTCGCAGCCGCAAAGCGCCGATCCGGTCTGGAACGCCGCCAACTGCCGCAACCGGCGGATCTTCAACGACCGCGTCGGCCTGCGCGCCGGGCAATCGACCGCGCCCTTCTTGTTGCAGATTTACCGGCGCGACATGGGTGGCGGCGAATTTGCGCTGATGAAAGACCTGTCGGCCCCGATCTTCGTTGCCGGGCGGCATTGGGGCGGGTTGCGGCTGGCCTATCGAATGTAGCGCCGCGCCCAAACTGCGCGTGGCGCCCTGCCCCACAGCGGCGCACGTCTTTTATCAAAACAAAAAAACGCCGCCATCGCGGGGATGGCGGCGCAGGCATGCGCTTTCGGGTAAACCTAGGGACAGGCGCCGCGAGCGTTGGGACAGTCGGCGGCAAAGCGCGAGGCAGTGAACAGGTGGGCCAGAACATCGGCCCGAACAGGCAACTCGTCACAAAGGCAAAAGGATCAGAAAAGACCGGGCAGATAGAGCACGGCCATAAAGGTGACGCACAGCGACAGCGCCCCCAGCGCATCTTGCACCAATTCGGCGGTGTTCCGGTCGGCAATCGTGTTCAAGGCGTGGCGCATCTGTCTCTCCTTTCGTGTTGCCCTTTTGTTCTCACTTTATCGCCGCGCCGTCAAGAACATTTTGAGAACATCCTAGCCAACTTCGATCAGACGGATCGCCCGGTCCTGTTCGGTCAGCCACAAAAGCGCCCGCGCCGCCTGCCCGCGCGCACTTTCCAGACCGGGATCTTTTTCCAGCAAAAGCCGCGCATCTTGCTGCGCCAAAGCCATCAGCCCGGACTGATGTTCCAGATCGGCAATGCGAAAGCGCGGCAAACCCGATTGCGCGGTGCCGATCACATCGCCCGCACCACGCAAGGCCAAATCTTCCTCGGCAATGCGGAACCCGTCTTCGCTGTCGCGCAAGATCGCAAGCCGTCGCTCGCCCCCCTCGGAAAGCGGCGCTTGATACAGCATCAGGCAAGTGGATTTTGCCGCGCCGCGCCCCACACGCCCGCGCAATTGGTGCAGTTGCGCAAGGCCAAAGGTCTCGGCCCGTTCGATCACCATGATCGAGGCATTGGGCACATTTACCCCCACCTCGATCACCGTGGTCGCCACCAAAACCCGCGTGCGGCCCGCCACGAAATCGGCCATCGCCGCGTCTTTCTCGGCGGGCGGAAGCTGGCCATGCACAAGCCCCACCACACCCTCGCCCAAGGCGGCGCGCAACGCGATGAACCGTTCTTGCGCCGAGGCAAGGTCCACCCGCTCGCTTTCTTCCACCAAGGGGCAGACCCAATAGGCTTGGCGTCCCTCCGCCACCGCCTTTTTCAGATGCTCCACCACCTCTGAAATCCGTGAGGTCGAGACCAGCGCGGTTTGCACCGGCTGGCGCCCCGGGGGCTTTTCATCCAGAACGCTCACATCCATATCGCCATATTGCGCCAGCGCGAGCGAACGCGGGATCGGCGTGGCCGTCATCACCAACACATCGGCCATATCGCCCTTGGCCCCCAACTCTTGGCGCTGGTTCACGCCAAAGCGGTGCTGCTCATCGATGATGACCAGGCGAAGATCTTGAAAGAAAACATCCTTTTGAAAGACCGCATGGGTGCCCAGCAAGATGTGGATCCGCCCCGCGGCCAGATCGGCCAGCTTCTTGGCGCGCTCTGTGCCTTTGTCGCGGCCGGTCAAAACGGCGATGCGCACGCCCGCGGCGGCGGCCAGATCGGCCAAGCCCTCGTGATGCTGGCGCGCCAGAATTTCGGTGGGCGCCATCAACACGCCCTGCCCGCCCGCCTCGACCGCATTGAGCAGCGCAAGAAAGGCCACCAGCGTCTTGCCCGCGCCCACATCGCCTTGCAACAACCGGTTCATCCGGCGCGGTTCGGCCATATCGGCGGCAATCTCTTGGCTGGCTCTGACCTGCGCGCCGGTGGGTTTGAACGGCAACGACGCCAGCACCTTGCGCGCCAGATCGCCAGTGCCCTTGGTCACGCGCCCTTTCGGATGGCGGGCTTCCCGCCGCGCCAAGGCCAGCGTCATCTGATGCGCAAAAAGTTCATCATAGGCCAGCCGCTGGCGTGCCGGGGCCATGGGGGCGGTCTCGGCCTGCGTTTCGGGGCGATGCGCGGCCTGCAGCGCCGCGCCCCAATCGGGCCAGCCCTCACGCGCCTTCAACGTGGGCTCGATCCATTCGGGCAAATCCGGCAGGCGTGCCAAAGCCCCCTCTGACGCTTTGGCCATCAGCTTTTGCGTCACCCCTGCGGTGAGCGGATAGACCGGCTCGAACCGGGGCAACTGACCTGCCTCGTCGAGCGGCAAAATGTGATCCGGGTGGACCATTTGCGCTGTGTTGTCAAAGAGTTCGAGTTTTCCCGAAACAAGACGACACTCCCCAACGGGCAGGATTTTTTGCAAATAATCGCCGCGCGCATGAAAGAAGACGAGCGCGAAATCCACCCCCTCGCCATCGCGCACCAGCACCCGCGTGGGGCCAGAGCGATTGCGCGAGGCGTGATGCGAAATCACCTCTACCTTGAGCGTGCAGATAAGCGGCGGCACCACCTCGCGCAGGCTGGCGACGGGGCGGCGATCGACCAGCGCTTGCGGCAGGGTGAACAGCACATCGCGCGGGCGGGTGATGCCCAGGTTCTCAAGGTTTTTCGCGGTTTTCGCGCCGATGCCGGGCAGCGTTTCCACCTCGGCAAAAAGCGGGAAAAGCGCGGCAGGCCGGCCCGTCATGTTGCGCCAATCATCGCAAGCCAGGCGTCTTCATCGATCACCTTTACCCCCAGATCGGCAGCTTTCTTGGCTTTTGAGCCCGCGCCCGGCCCGGCAACCAAAAGATCGGTCTTGGCCGAGACCGACCCCGCCACCTTGGCCCCCAAAGCCTCGGCCCGCGCTTTCGCCTCGGCCCGTGTCATGCGTTCCAACGTGCCGGTGAAGACAACGGTCAGGCCAGAAACCGGGCTTTCGGACGCAGGCGGCGTGGCATCTTGCACATTAAGATGCGCGGCCAGCCGCAAGATCGCCTCGCGCTCCGGCCCGTCGTGAAAGGCGGACACGACCGAGCGGCCCAAGGTTTCGCCCACCCCGTCGATGCTGAGAAGGTCCTCCCATTCGGGGCCAACGAAGTTACCAGCCGCTGTCATCGCATCGACAAAGCGATCCCAGCCGAGGTAATGCGTCGCCAAAAGCTGGGCCGAGCTTTCGCCCACATGGCGGATGCCAAGCGCAAAGATCAGTTTGGCCAGCGGAATGGCGCGCTTTTCCGCGATTGCATCAAACAGGTTTTGCGCCGATTTCTCGCCCCAGCCCTCGCGATTTTTGAGCTGCCGAGGGCAGCCGGGACCAAAGTTATTTTCGAGCGTAAAAATATCGGCGGGTTCTTGCACCCAGCCGTCTTTATAAAACGCCTCGACCTGCTTGGCCCCCAGCCCCTCAATGTCGAACGCCGCGCGAGACACAAAATGCTTCAGCTTTTCGACCGCCTGCGCGGGGCAGATCAGCCCCCCGGTGCAGCGGCGCACAGCATCGCCCTCTTCGCGAATCGCTTCCGAGCCGCATTCGGGGCACAGATGCGGGAAGACATAGGGGGCGGCGCCCGGATCGCGGCGCGACAGATCCACATCCGCCACTTTCGGGATCACATCGCCCGCGCGGTAGACCTGCACCCAATCGCCTTCCCGAATATCTTTGCCACCGCGAATGTCACCGCCTTTGGAATCGCGCCCGGCGATGTAATCTTCATTGTGCAGCGTCGCGTTAGAGACAACAACGCCGCCCACGGTGACAGGCGTCAGCCGTGCCACGGGCGACAAAGCCCCGGTGCGACCCACCTGAATCTCGATCTTTTCCAGCCGGGTCCACGCCAGTTCGGCAGGGAATTTATGCGCCAAGGCCCAACGCGGCGTGGTAGAGCGGAACCCAAGCCGCGCTTGCAGGGCAAGGTCATTGGCTTTGTAGACGACGCCATCGATATCATAGCCCAAGGTGGCCCGCTGCGCCTCGATCGCGCGGTAATGGGCCAACATCTCGGTCAGGTCGGCGCAAAGCTTTGTCAGAGGATTTACTTGAAACCCCAAAGCCTTAAGGCGCTCAATTGAGGTGAATTGCGTGGCGGCCAGCGGCTGTGAAAGCACCCCCCACGCATAGGCAAAGAACCGAAGCGGCCGCGCGGCGGTGATGCGCGCATCAAGCTGGCGCAATGATCCGGCGGCGGCATTGCGCGGATTGGCAAAGGTCTTGTCGCCCTTTTCAGCTTGGCGCGCATTCAAAGCCGCGAAATCTTCGTGGCTCATATAGACCTCGCCCCGCACTTCCAGCACCTTGGGCGCGCCGGTCAGTTTTTGCGGGATATCGGCAATGGTGCGGGCGTTTTCGGTAACATTTTCGCCCACAGCGCCATCGCCACGCGTGGCCGCCTGCACCAAAACCCCGTTTTCATAGCGGAGCGAAAGCGACAACCCGTCGATCTTGGGTTCGGCGGTGCAGAGTAAGGGCGCCTCGGTTGCCAAGCCCAAATAACTGCGCATCCGCTCGACAAAATCGGCAATATCTTCGTCGGAAAAGCCATTGCCAAGGCTGAGCATCCGCACCGCATGGGGCACTTTGCCGAAACCTTCGGCGGGGGCGGCCCCCACTTGCTGGGTGGGGCTGTCAGCGCGGGCCAGATCAGGAAAACGCGCCTCGATCGCCGCCAAACGGCGTTTGAGCGCGTCATATTCCGCATCCGCTATCTCGGGCGCGTCATCGGTGTGATAGGCTGTATTGGCTGTTTCCAAATGTGCGACGAGGCCGGGCAGTTCAGCCTCGGCCTCAGCGCGGCTTAGCCGCTCAACGTCTTTGTGCGCGTCGCTCATAGCGTCCCCCGGTGAAACTGCCCCTGATTTAGGGGCAGCCGCGAGACGCGTCCAGCGAAAGGCGGAGGCAGAGCACGGATCGAGGGCAGGCGATCAGGCGCTGGCCGCGATGCGACGATCCATATCGCCCTGATCAGGGTCACGCAGCACATAGCCACGGCCCCAGACGGTTTCGATGTAGTTTTCGCCGCCGGTGACTTCAGCCAACTTCTTGCGCAACTTACAAATGAACACGTCGATGATTTTCAGTTCCGGCTCATCCATCCCGCCATAAAGGTGGTTGAGGAACATTTCCTTGGTCAGCGTCGTGCCCTTGCGCAGGCTCAACAGCTCCAACATCTGGTATTCTTTACCGGTCAGATGCACAGGCTTGCCGGCAACTTCCACGGTTTTCGCGTCCAGATTGACCGAGATTTTCCCGGTGCGGATGATCGACTGGGAATGGCCTTTGGACCGGCGGATGATCGCATGGATGCGGGCCACCAGCTCTTCACGATGGAAGGGCTTGGTCATGTAGTCATCGGCCCCAAAGCCAAAGCCTTTGATCTTGTTCTCGGTGTCGTCCGCACCGGTCAGGATCAGGATCGGCGTATCGATCCGCGCAAGGCGCAACTGGCGCAGCACGTCCAGCCCGTTCATATCGGGCAAGTTCAGATCGAGCAGGATCAGATCGTAATCGTAGAGCTTTGCAAGATCGATCCCTTCCTCCCCCAAATCTGTGCAATAGACATTGAGGTTGGCATGCGTCAGCATCAGCTCGATGCTGCGCGAGGTGGTTGGATCGTCTTCAACCAACAAAATCCGCATCCTGGGTTCTCCGCATTAATCCCTCGATCACGTTTGACCTTGGCAGCAAATGGTTAACGCCCAGTTACTCTCACACGTTTTATCCTATTTGCAACCTAAAGTTGTCTATATTTTTGAATCGCAGTCACCTTTAGACCGGCGATTCCGTGCTTTTTGACCGCATCGGTCCAAATGTCGAACTCTTCATCCGACAAACCATAGCGTTCCAGCACCTCAGAGCGCGTGATCAGCCCGAAGGTGACCGCTTGCACGATGGTTGCTTTGCGCGACGCCACCCAACGACGCGTTTCTTTCGGCGGCAGATCGGCGCGCGTCAAGATCGTGCCATCGGGCAAGGTCACTGCGCGCGGACCGTCGACTTTTTTCAGATACATGGGTTCACCCCCGGCTTCTTCGATGGAGGGAGTTTGCCCACAGGGACTTAACGCTGCGTTTAGCGCGGGGTTGAGAAAGCGTCGCATTTTCCTATATTTCGTCATTCTGGTTAAAGGACTGCACTCATGCCGCAAGATCTGGAGTTAAACTCGCTGGGCCTGCCCAAGGCCCCGGCTGACACCCGTGTGGTGGTCGCCATGTCAGGGGGGGTGGATAGCTCGGTCGTGGCGGCGATGCTGAAGGAAGAAGGCTATGACGTGGTCGGCGTCACCTTGCAGCTTTACGACCATGGCGCGGCGCTGGCGAAAAAGGGGGCCTGCTGTGCGGGCCAAGATATCCATGATGCGCGGCGCGTCGCCGAAGCCATGGGGTTCCCCCACTATGTCCTTGATTATGAAAACACTTTCCGCGAAGCCGTGATCGAAGAATTCGCCGATGCCTATTTGGCGGGGGCGACGCCGGTGCCCTGTATCCGCTGCAATGAACGGGTTAAATTCAAAGACTTGCTGGAGACCGCGCGCGATCTGGATGCCGATTGCATGGCGACGGGACACTATATTCAACGCAAAATCGGCGCGCGCGGGCCAGAGCTGCATTCGGCCGCCGATGCCGGGCGCGACCAGAGCTATTTCCTGTTCTCGACCACCGCCGAACAGCTTGAATTTTTACGATTCCCGCTTGGCCACCTGCCCTCCAAAGACGAAACCCGTAAACTTGCAGCGAAATATGGGTTGGTCGTGGCCGACAAGCCCGACAGCCAAGACATCTGTTTCGTGCCTTCGGGCAATTACGCCTCGGTGATCGAAAAGCTGCGCCCCGGCGCGGCAGAGCCGGGCGAGATCGTCGATCTGTCGGGCAAGGTGCTGGGCACCCATCGCGGGGTGATTCACTACACGATCGGGCAGCGCCGGGGTCTGGGCATCGGCGGTCTGGGCGACAGCCCGCTTTATGTCGTGAAGCTGGACCCGGACACCCGGCAGGTGATCGTGGGCCCGAAAGAGGCGCTGTCGACCGCCATCGTGCCGGTGCGCGAGATCAACTGGCTGGGCGATGCGCCCTTTGACAGCCAGCCCGAATGGCATGTGGCGGTGCGCATCCGTTCAACCCGCGCGCCGCGCGCCGCTGTGGTGCGCCCGCTGAGCGCGACCGAAGCCGAGGTGGAGTTGATGGAGCCCGAAGAGGGTGTCTCGCCCGGGCAGGCTTGCGTCTTTTACGATCCGCAAGGCAGCCGAATCTTTGGCGGCGGCTGGATCTGGAAAGGGCATGCGGCCTAAGCGGCCACGCCCTCCCCTTACGGTGCCCAAAGGCCCTTAGCCCCGCGGGGGCTCGGGCTCTTCGTCGTTGCCGTCTTCTTCATGGGGGCGAAACACATGTGTCTGGACCTGACGCCGCGCCAGACCGCGCGCGGCCTGATCCAAGATCACCTCATCGGGGGCAAAGATCGGCGCGGGGGTGAAATCCTCGACCACCGCCGCCGTTTCAAGCCCCAGCGCATGCAGCGCCTGCACCAGCGCCTCGTCGGCACGAACCAAAAGCCGGTCGCTGTCGATCTGGCAAGGCGCGCGGAACTGCCCCACGCATAAAGCAGCCAGAACCAGATCACCGCGCACCTCGGTCAGGGTTACCTGCGTCATTGCCACTCCGCTTGCCGAATTTTTAACCGCAAGCAGTATTGAACCCCGCGCGCGCCAGCGCAAGCCCCCGCGCGGGCGCCTGTGTCGCAGTTAGTAGCAGAATTTGTCGCGGAACACGTGGCTGACGATGTCATCGCGCGTCAGGCCATGCACCGCCAGTTCCGCATCGGACATCTCTGACAGCCGGACCACTTCGCGCATCCGTTCGCTGGCCTCCATCACCTCAACAAGGCGCGTGCCGATTGCCGCGAGCGCGCGGCCAAGATAGGATGCGAAGCCTTTGAACAGGCTGATTTCTTTTTCGATGAACGTTGCTGTGTAAGCCATGGAAACCTCATTTGGGCAGAGCGTTTCCCCCCATGGCCTCAAGATACGTCAGATTCGTTGCCCCATAAACTGCCGATCCGACAAGCCCGCCTTGCATTTTCTGCAACGCGGCATCGGCGGGCCGCGTCGCCGGGCGCCTTGGGGTTTAGCAATCATAGGCTCGCGCGCGCAATTCTCCGACCGGCAGGTTCGGGTCGACCGGGTCGAACACCACCGTATCTGCGCCATCGGTGCGCGCGCGTTCCAACATCTTATTGCGCGCGTAAAGCTCGGCTTCCTTGCCGATCACCGGGCCGTAAAGCCCCGGCTCATTGGTGATGATCGACACCGCGCGGCACTGCGCCACCTCTTCCGCAGTGGCCACGCGCACCTCTGGCACGCCCCGAAACCCCGGATCGTTACAGCCCAAAAGCGCGAAACCGGCCAGCAAGGGCATGAACGCTGTCTTCATCCTGTGCTCCTTTTTTCCGTTTTCGGACACACTGGCGCAAGCCAGCCCCCGCTGTCCAGCGCCCGTGGCACAGGCGCGCCGGTTTGGCGCGACGCAGCCACTGGAAATGACCCGCGCGAAGGTGTAACCGAACCCCATGACCGAGATCACGCTCCCCCGCCCCGACGATTGGCACCTGCACCTGCGCGACGGCGCGATGCTGCAAGGTATTTTGCCCGAAAGCACGCATCACTTCGCCCGCGCGATCGTGATGCCGAACCTTGTGCCGCCGGTGGTCACCGCCGCCGAGGCCACGGCCTATCGTGACCGCATTCTAGCGGCGTTGCCCGAGGGGGCGGAGTTCACCCCGCTGATGACGCTTTATCTGACCGAGGCGACCGACCCGGCCGATGTGCGCGCGGCGGCACAAAGCGGGCTTGTGAAAGCGGTGAAGCTTTACCCGGCAGGCGCCACCACCAATTCCAACGCGGGCGTGCGTGACTTTGATAAGGTCCGCGGTGTGCTGGAAATGATGGCCGAGATCGGCCTGCCGCTGTGTGTGCATGGCGAGGTGGTCACGCCCGAGGTCGATATTTTCGACCGCGAGGCGGTCTTTATTGAAACGGTTCTTGACCCGATCCGCCGCGCCACACCGGGGCTGCGCGTGGTGATGGAACATATCACCACGAAAGACGGCGTGGAGTACGCACGCAGCCAAGATGACACTTTGGGCGCGACGATCACCACGCATCACCTGATCATCAACCGCAACCATATCTTGGTTGGGGGCATCAAGCCGCATTACTATTGCCTGCCGGTGGCCAAGCGCGAAGTGCACCGCTTGGCGCTGCGCGACGCGGCGACCTCGGGCGATCCGCGTTTCTTCATCGGCACCGATTCCGCACCGCATATCGACGCGGCGAAAGAAAACGCCTGCGGCTGTGCGGGCTGTTTTACCGCCACGAACACGATGCAGCTTCTGGCCCATGTGTTTGAAGAAGAAGGCAAGCTGGAAAACCTAGAAGCCTTTGCTTCGCGCAATGGCCCTGCCTTCTACCGCATGCCGGTCAATGAAAAGACGCTGACTTTGGTCAAGACCGACACCCCTGCCACATGGCCCGAAAAAATCCTGACCGGCGCAGGCCCCGTGACGGTGTTCAATCCGGGCTTCCCGGTCTATTGGCATGTGAAACACTGATCCGCAGCCCGCGACGCTAGACAACAGGACGACACAGATGATCCCCTCTTCCTATCCCGCGAAAGACGAGATTGCGCGGCTGACCGCGCGGATGCTTTTGGAAATCAAGGCGGTGCATTTCAATGCCGACGAGCCGTTCACGCTTGCCTCGGGCCTGCCCTCGCCCACCTATATCGATTGCCGCAAGCTGATCTCTTACCCGCGCATCCGCTCGACCTTGATGGATTTCATGGCCGTGACGGTGCTGCGCGACGCGGGGTTCGAAGCCTTTGACAATATCGCTGGCGGCGAAACGGCGGGCATTCCCTTTGCCGCCATGGTGGCCGAACGTCTGGCCCTGCCGATGACCTATGTGCGCAAAAAGCCCAAAGGCTATGGCCGCAATGCCCGGATTGAGGGCGCGATGTCAGAGGGCGAGCGGGTGCTTTTGGTGGAAGATCTGACCACCGATGGCGGCTCAAAACTGAGCTTTGTCGATGCGATCCGCGACACCGGGGCCAGCTGCGCGCATACGGCTGTCATCTTTTACTACGGCATCTTCCCCGAGACCGAGCCGAACCTCGAAAAACACGGTGTGAAGCTGCATTACCTGTGCACCTGGTGGGATGTTCTGGCCGAAGCGCGCGCGCAAGGCGCGTTCAGCGCCGAAACGCTTGACGAGGTCGAAGCGTTTTTGAAAGCGCCGCGCCCGTGGCAGGAAGCCCGTCAAAAAGGCTGACCCGATTTCTGGGGATAAGCGCTGAATAGGGCTGTGGACAATTTGGGGGCAACCTGGGGCGACTCAGCCTTGGGTTGTTTGCCTCGCAAATTCCCCCAATTTGTAGTAGGCTGACGATCGCCAACCACAAGAAATGCTGTAAACTGCAGTCCGACCCGGCGTTTATCCCCAAACTTATCCCGATACCGCGCCCCCGCGCCAACGGCTATCAGGCGGGATCGAGAAGAGGCACAGATGAACGAAACAACCGCTATTCGTCCCGACGGTGCCCAGGGCACCGAAGAAGAGGCTTTGCCGCATAACATCGAAGCCGAGCAGCAATTGCTGGGCGCGATTCTGACGAACAACGATATTTTCGACCGCATCGCCTCGGTGGTGCGGGCGGAACATTTCTACGAGCCGGTGCACCGCACGATCTACGAGGTCGCGGTGGCGCGGATTCAGAAAAACGCGCTCGCCTCGCCCGTCACGCTTAAGGCCTATCTGGAAGAGGACGAGGGTCTGAAGGCACTGGGCGGCGCGGCCTATCTGGCGCGGCTTGCGGGCGCGGCCATCTCGGCCTATGCGGCGCGCGACTATGCGCAGATGATCCATGACCTTGCGCTGCGGCGCGAACTGATCCGGCTGGGCAAAGACCTGTCCGCCTCGGCGCAAAAGGTGGAGATCGGGCGCGAACCCGAAGAGCTGATCATCGAAACCGAGGGCGCTCTTTACAAGCTGGCCGAAACCGGCACCGCCGAAAAGGGGTTTGTAAGCTTTCTCAAAGCGGTGACAGAGGCCGTGCAATCGGCCAATGCCGCCTATCAGCGCGAAGGCGGGCTGGCGGGCATTTCCACCGGGTTGCGCGATCTTGATAAAAAGCTGGGCGGTCTGCACCCGTCGGACCTTTTGATCTTGGCCGGTCGTCCCTCGATGGGGAAAACCTCGCTTGCCACCAATATCGCCTTCAACATCGCCAAGGCCTACAAACGCGGCCTGCGGCCCGATGGCTCCGAAGGCGCGGTCGAGGGCGGCGCGGTGGGCTTTTTCTCGCTTGAGATGAGCGCCGAGCAATTGGCCGCCCGCGTGCTGTCGGAAGCCTCCGAGGTGCCCTCGGAACAGATCCGGCGCGGCGATATGACCGAGGCCGAGTTCCGCCGCTTTGTCGAAGCCGCGAAAGCGCTGGAAACCTGCCCGCTTTACATCGATGACACCCCTGCCCTGCCCATCGCGCAGGTCGCCGCGCGCTGTCGCCGGCTCAAGCGCACGCATGGACTCGATGTCGTCTTTGTCGACTATTTGCAGCTTTTGCGCGGCTCGGGCCGGACCGACAACCGGGTGCAAGAAATCGCCGAGATTTCGATGGGTCTGAAAGCGCTTGCCAAAGAACTCAACATCCCCGTGGTGGCGCTGTCGCAGCTTAGCCGGACGGTGGAAAGCCGCGAAGACAAGCGCCCGCAACTGTCGGACCTGCGCGAATCCGGCTCGATTGAGCAAGATGCGGATGTCGTGATGTTCGTCTACCGCGATGAATATTACCACGAGCGCATGAAGCCGCCGGAAGACGACCCGAAATTCGCCGAATGGATGCAAAAGGCCGAACGCGTGCATGGCAAGGCCGAGGTGATCTTGGGCAAGCAGCGCCACGGCCCGATTGGCACCGTCGAAGTGGCCTTCGAATCCCGCTTCACCCGCTTTTCGGATTTGGCCAAAGCGTGGCAGGGCGACGGCTCGGACGGGTTTTAAGCGCGCCCCCCGGCGGGCCGTTGAGGGCCACCGCCTGCGGACCGGGCAGCGCCACCTGCCCGATCCACCCAAAGGCCCCGATCACGGATGTTTGCGCTTGACGTTGCGGCCCGCGCGCCACAGAAAACCGCATGGCTACTGCATCGCTCCGTATCGACCTCGACGCCGTGCGCGCCAATTGGCGCGCGCTTGACGCAATGACCACTTCCGCGACCGAATCCGGCGCGGTGGTAAAGGCTGACAGCTATGGCCTTGGCGGCGCGCAGGTCGCGCGACTTTTGGCCCGCGCAGGCTGCCGCAAGTTCTTCGTCGCCGTCGCCGAGGAAGGCGCGGCGATCCGCCAAGCCTTGGGCGAAGGCCCCGAAATCTTTGTCTTTTCCGGCCATATGGCGGGCGACACCGAGATGATCGGCGATCTGGGCCTGATCCCGATGCTCAATTCGGTCGAACAGGTCACCCGCCATCTGGAGGCGCTGCCCGGTGCGCCCTTTGGTGTGCAGCTTGACACCGGCATGAACCGGCTCGGCATGGAGGCCGCCGAATGGCAGGCCGTCGCGCCGATGCTTTTGGGCGCAAACCCGAAACTGATCATGAGCCATTTGGCCTGCTCGGATGAGCCCGATCACCCGATGAATGCGCAACAACTGGCCGCCTTCCGCGCGATGACAGACGGGATCGCGGTGCCGCGCTCGCTTTCGGCCACGGGCGGCATCTTGCTGGGCCCCGATTATCATTTCGACGTCACCCGCCCCGGTATCGGCATGTATGGCGGCGCGCCCTTCACCAAGGCGGCGCCGGTCGTCACCCTGTCGCTGCCGGTGATCCAGATCCGCGATGTCGCGGCGGGTGAAACCGTGGGCTATGGCAACACCTGGACCGCAGAACAGGAGTGCCGCATCGCCACTGTGGCGGCGGGCTATGCCGATGGCGTGACCCGGCATCTGTCGAATGCCGCGATGCTGTATCATGGCGCGACCCACTGCCCGATGCGGGGCCGCGTCTCGATGGATCTGATCACCGCCGATGTCACCCATCTGACCGAGGTGCCCAAAAGCCTTGATCTGATTTGCCCGCATCAGGGCATCGATGTGCTGGCCGACATCGCCGGCACGATCGGCTATGAAATTCTCACCTCGCTCGGCCCGCGCTACAGCCGCCACTACACCGGGGGGCCGGCGTGATCGCTGCCGCCCTTGCCGCGCTGGGGCGTGGCACTTTGGGCGGGCTTGCGGGCACCGGGCGTGTCGCGCTTTACACCGGCGCGGTGCTGGGGCATTTGCTCCGCCCGCCGTTTTACCGGCGCGAATTCTTTGTGGCGCTGATGCAGATCGGCTGGCTGTCGCTGCCGGTGGTGGGGCTGACCGCGCTCTTCACCGGCGCGGCGTTGGCTTTGCAAATCTATGCGGGCGGGGCGCGGTTTTCGGCGGAATCCGTGGTGCCCTCGATTGTAGCGATCGGCATGGTGCGCGAATTGGGCCCGGTGCTGGGCGGGTTGATGGTCGCGGCGCGGGTGGCCAGCTCTATCGCCGCTGAAATCGGCACGATGAAAGTGACCGAACAGATCGACGCTTTGGTTACGCTCTCGACCAATCCGCTGAAATATCTGGCCGTGCCGCGCGTGCTGGCCGCCACGCTTTCGGTGCCGATCTTGGTGGCCGTGGGCGATGTGATCGGGGTGATGGGCGGCTGGCTGGTTGGCACCGGGCGGCTGGGCTTCAACTCGGCCACCTATCTGCGCAACACTTGGGAATATCTGGAAATTTGGGACGTGGGCTCGGGCCTTGTGAAAGGCGCGGCCTTTGGCTTCATCGTGGCGCTGATGGGCTGTTATTACGGCATGAATTCAGGGCGCGGCGCGCAGGGCGTGGGGCGCGCCACCAAATCCGCCGTGGTCGCCGCCTCGGTCTTGATCTTGGCCGCCAACTATCTGCTGACAGAGGTGTTCTTCTCCGCATGATCGAGATTGAGGGGCTGAAAAAATCCTTTGGCAGCAAGCATGTGCTGCGCGGCGTTGATCTGCATTTGCAGCGCGGCGAAAGCTTGGTGGTGATCGGCGGATCTGGCACGGGCAAATCGGTTTTGCTCAAATGTATCCTGGGGCTGGTGCGCCCCGATGCGGGCACGATTGCGGTGAATGGCGCGCCGGTCGATCAAACGCGCGAAGCGTTCCTGTCGCGCTTTGGCATGCTGTTTCAAGGCGCCGCTTTGTTTGACAGCCTCACCGTTTGGCAAAATGTGGCCTTTCGGCTGTTGCGCGGTCCCGACCGCCGCCCCAAAGACGCGGCGCGCAAGGTGGCAATCGAAAAGCTGGCTCGTGTCGGGCTTGGCCCCGAGGTGGCGGATCTGTTCCCGGCCGAGCTTTCGGGCGGCATGCAAAAGCGCGTCGGTCTTGCCCGCGCCATTGCCACCGATCCGACGGTGATCTTTTTTGACGAACCCACCACCGGGCTGGACCCGATCATGGCGGGCGTGATCAACGATCTGATCAATTCCGTGGTGCGCGAGATGGGCGCAACCGCGATCACCATCACCCATGACATGTCCTCGGTGCGGGCCATCGCTGATCATGTGGCGATGCTGCATGACGGCAAAATCCGCTGGCACGGCCCAATTGCGGATATGGACAGGACCGACGACCCCTATGTAAGCCAGTTCATCCATGGCCGCGCCGAAGGGCCGATTGCCGCGATACGGTGAACGACGCGTTTCCAAAACGCCAACAATGGCGCGGCTAAAGACATTGTTTTCACCACGATTCTGCCCGAGACTACTCTGGTTGGGGGCAAATTTTCTTCGCCTGTTTCTTTTGCCTGACTGGGGGGCTGGGCCATGTCTGATCTGACCGCAGGCCGCGCGGCGCAAGCGCGGCTGCATGAAATGGTGCAAAACCTGCTGTCGGGCACGGTCTTCGTCTTCTCCTGTGCGGCGCTGCTGTTGTTCTTGGCCTCGGCCTTGGGGATCGCGCCGTGGCTTGTGGTGGATCTGCGCTTTGGCGATACCCCCCTGCCCCATGCCGGCATCTGGCTGGAGGCGGGGCTGGCGCTGCTGGGCATCGCACTTGTGCTTTATCTGCCCGGTCAACGCCGCGTTTTGGCGCTGGAACGCAGCCACCGCAATTTCCGCATCGGCACCGAAGATGTGACCGCCGCCTATCGCGCGGTCCATGACGCCGACCGCAAGGGCGCCTTTGCGCTGTCGGGCGAATTTGACGCGATGCGCGAACGGATGGACTGGCTGCGCCAGCACCCCGATCTGGGCCATCTGGAGCCCGAGCTTTTGCAACTGGCCGCGCAAATGAGCCTGCAAAGCCGCGACTTGGCGCAAATCTATTCCGATGCCAAGGTGGCGCGGGCACGCGATTTTCTGCGCGCGCGCCAGCACGAGGTGGACACCGCCAGCGAACGGTTGAAAATCGCCCGGGCCACCTGTGATGAATTGCGCGGATGGCTGACCGATGTGGAAGCCGAAGAGCGCAAATTATCCGAAGAATTCAAACTTTTGGAGCGCGATCTCAAAGCGGTTCTGCCCGGCCTTGGCTATGAGTTGGAAGATGCATCGGCGCCGGACAATGTCGTGTCGCTGCCGAAATCGCAGAAATAATGCTGAAATACGCCAATCTTGCCCTTTTGGTTTTGTTCCCCGTGGCTTGGGTCGCGCCGCTTTTGCGCGCGGGGCTTTTGCCGTTTTTCGAGCTTGAAGAAATCTCGGTGCTTTCCGGGCTGTCGGTGCTTTGGGGCAAGGATGTGTTTTTGGCGCTTGTCGTGACCTTCTTTGCGCTGGTCGCGCCGATGGCCAAGGTGGTGGGGCTGGCCCTGGTGCAGTTTCGCTTGGCCTCGCCGCGCCTTTTGCCCGCGCTGCGGTTTTTGGGGCGGCTGGCGATGGCCGATATCTTTCTGGTCGCGCTTTACATCGTGCTGGCCAAGGGCACCGGCATCGGGCGGCTGGAAACCGGCTGGGGGCTTTATCTCTTCACCTTCTGCGTGCTGGCTTCGCTGGCGCTGTCGCATCTGGGGCGGCGGCGCTAGCGGCGGCCTTGCCGCGCGCGTGCGGCTCTGCCACAAGGGCGCATGGCCAAGACATCCGCTTCCTTCACCTGCACCGAATGCGGTGCCGTGCATCGCAAATGGTCGGGGCGCTGCGACGCTTGCGGCGCGTGGAATTCGATTGTCGAGGAAACGCCGCTGTCAAGCTCCGGCCCCGCCAGCAAAAGCTTGGGCGGCGCCAAGGGCAAGCGCATCGATCTGACGACGCTTGCCACCGAAGAGGCGCCGCCGCCACGCACGCTGTCGGGGATGGACGAATTCGACCGGGTGCTGGGCGGGGGTCTTGTGCCCGCCTCGGCGATTTTGGTGGGCGGCGATCCCGGCATCGGCAAATCGACGCTTCTGTTGCAAGCCGTCGCCGCTTTTGCCCGCAAGGGGCTAAAATGCCTGTATATTTCGGGCGAGGAAGCCGCGGCCCAAGTGCGGATGCGCGCCGCCCGTCTGGGGCTGGCCGATGCGCCGGTGCATCTGGGGGCCGAAACGAACCTGCGCGATATTCTGACCACTTTGGAGGCCGAGCGCCCCGATCTGGTGGTGATCGATTCCATCCAGACGATGTGGGCCGATATGGTCGAGGCCGCGCCCGGTTCGGTCAGCCAAGTGCGCGCCGCCGCGCATGAATTGGTGACCTTTGCCAAATCGCGCGGCGTCTCGGTGGTGATTGTCGGTCATGTCACGAAAGAGGGCCAGATCGCCGGCCCCCGCGTGGTCGAACATATGGTCGACACCGTGCTTTATTTCGAAGGCGAGCGGGGGCACCAGTTCCGCATCCTGCGCGCGGTCAAAAACCGCTTCGGACCGGCCAGCGAAATTGGCGTTTTTGAAATGACCGGCGGCGGCTTGGCCGAAGTGGCCAACCCCTCGGCACTGTTTCTGAGCGAACGCGGCCAACCCGCCCCCGGCTCTGCCGTTTTTGCGGGGATCGAGGGCACGCGCCCTGTGCTGACCGAGATTCAGGCGCTGGTCGCACCTTCGTCGCTGGCCTCGCCGCGGCGCACGGTGGTGGGGCTCGACTCGGGGCGGGTGTCCACCATCTTGGCGGTGCTGGAAAGCCGCTGCGGCATTCCCTTTGCCGGGTTGGATGTGTTTTTGAACGTGGCAGGCGGGCTCAAGGTGCTTGAACCCGCCGCCGATCTGGCCTTGGCCGCCGCTTTATTGAGTGCACGCGAAGACACGGCCTTGCCCGCAGATATGGTCATTTTCGGAGAAATCTCTCTATCTGCGGCGCTGCGCCCGGTCGGTCAGGCCGAAAACAGGTTGAAAGAAGCCCAGAAACTTGGTTTCTCACAAGCGATCCTGCCCGTCGGCACCAAGGTCGAGGGCGGCGCGGGAATGGCGGCACGCAAATTGCCCGATCTCGTGACATTCGTTGGGGACATGTTCGGCGCAGGCTAGCGCCAAAAGGCACAAAGCAGGGGCAGCACGACCATGGAAGGGTTCACCATCATTGACGCCATCGTGGCGGTCACCATCATCTTGTCGGCGATCCTTGCCTACAGCCGTGGCTTCGTGCGCGAGGGGCTGGCGATTGTCGGCTGGATCGCGGCGGCCGTGGTGGCCTATACGTTTGCCGATGCCGCGCGCCCGCTGATTGCCCAGCTTCCGGTGCTGAACAAATTCCTGGCCGATAGCTGTGAACTGGCAACGATCGGCGGCTTTGCGGCGGTCTTTGCCTTTGCGCTGGTGGTCTTTTCAATCCTGACGCCGCTGTTTGCCTCGGCGGTGCAGCGTTCGGCGCTTGGTGGCATCGATCAGGGGCTGGGGTTCCTGTTTGGTGTCTTGCGGGGCGTGATCCTCGTGGGCGTGGCATTTGTCGTCTATGATCGGCTGGTCAGCGCCGAGGCGATCCCGCTGGTCGATAATTCGCGCTCGGCCAAGGTGTTCATGAAGCTTTCGGGCCAAATGGATGAAAGCATGCCCGAGGATGCGCCGGGCTGGATCGTGGCGCGGTATGAAGACCTTGTGTCGAAATGTGCCGCCCCCGCTGCGACCGCGAATTGAGCGCCAAGCGCGAAAACGTGACGCAGAGATGACGATTTCCGAGCGGGAGGGCTTAACAGCCCTCCCGTTTCGCATTATAGCGCCGCCAAGCCCGCCGGATCTGGAGCCCCTCCCATGACAGCTGCCGAAAAAACCTTCCTGTCGCATCCGTTCGACGACGACAAGTTGAAGGAGGAATGCGGCGTCTTTGGCGCGATTGGCATGTCCGATGCCGCCAACTTCGTCGCGCTTGGCCTGCACGCGCTGCAACACCGAGGTCAAGAAGCGGGCGGCATCGTTGCCCATGACCCGGCCAAAGGCTTCAACTCGGCGCACCGCTTTGGCTATGTGCGCGATAATTTCACCAAAGCCAGCCTGATGGAGCAATTGCCCGGCCCGCTGGCCATCGGCCATGTGCGCTATTCCACGGCGGGCTCCAAAGCGGCGGTGATCCGCGATATTCAGCCCTTCTTCGGTGAATTTTCGATGGGCGGCTGCGCGATTGCGCATAACGGCAACCTGACGAATGCCGAATCCCTGCGCCGCGAATTGATCGAACATGGTGCGATCTTCCAATCCGGCTCGGACAGCGAATGCATCATTCACCTGATGGCGCGCTCGTTCCAAAAAACCCATGCCGACCGCATCGCCGATGCGTTGCGCCGGGTCGAAGGCGCGTTTTCCGTCATCGCCATGACCCGCACCAAGCTGATTGGCGTGCGCGATCCCTTGGGCGTGCGCCCGCTGGTTCTGGGCCGGATCGGCGACAATGGCTATGTGCTGTCGTCGGAAACCTGTGCGCTGGACATCATTGGCGCCGAATTCGTGCGCGAGGTTGCGCCCGGTGAAATGGTGATCATCCAAGATGGCGTGATCGAAAGCACCCGCCCCTTCCATGATGCCAAGCCGCGCTTTTGCATCTTTGAACATGTCTATTTCTCGCGCCCCGACAGCCAGATCGGGGGCCGCTCGGTCTATGAGACGCGCCATCAGATCGGCGTGGAACTTGCGCGCGAAGCGCCAGTGGATGCCGATCTTGTGTGCCCGGTACCCGACAGCGGCACCCCGGCGGCAATCGGCTATAGTCAGGAATCGGGCATTCCTTTCGCACTGGGCATCACCCGCAACCAATATATGGGCCGCACCTTCATTGAACCGACCGAGCACATCCGCAACATGGGTGTGCGGCTCAAGCTCAATGTGAACAAGTCGCTCGTGAAGGGCAAACGCGTGATCTTGGTCGATGACTCGGTCGTGCGCGGCACCACCTCGCGCAAGATCAAGGAAATGATCTTGGATGCGGGCGCGGCCGAGGTGCATTTCCGTATCGCCTCCCCGCCGACCGCTTGGCCGTGCTTCTATGGTGTCGATACGCCCGACCGCGAAAAGCTTCTGGCCGCGAAGATGACCGAAGAAGAGATGCGCGATTGGATCGGGGTCACCTCGCTCAAGTTCATCTCGCTCAATGGGCTTTACCGCGCCGCAGGCGAAACGGCGGGCCGCAATGATAGCTGCCCGCAATATTGCGATGCCTGTTTCTCGGGCGAATATCCGGTCGCGCCCTCTGACCAGATCGGCAAGGGCTTTGAAATGAAGGTGGCCGAATAAGCTGCCCAAACCATGGGGGCCGCGTCCTTCGCGCCCCTTTTGACCGCCCCCGCCCCATGCTAGCGTGATCGGAGCCCCCGGCCCGGACGCCTTGCATGTTTCTTGACATTTCCATTGCCTGCCTTGCGGCCCTGATCCTTGGGGCGATGTTCCTGCCGGGCCTGCGCAACCGGGCGCGTTGGCGCGCGATGATCACGCCGCTGGCCTCGATCATCGGGTCAGGCTTTTTGGTCTTGGGGCCGATTTTGCAGACCCGGTTCGGGATGCTGGCGCCTTTGGTGATGGCGGCGCTATGTGGGCTGGCGTGGACCTTTGGCGCGGCGGTGCGCACCAATATTGCCGCTGAATCCCGGCCCCGCACGCCTGCGGTGGTGCGCTTGCAAGCCGTGGCGCAGGCGACGCTGGCCTTTGCCTATGTGATTTCGGTGGCCTATTACCTGAACCTGTTTGGGGCCTTTGCCGTGGCGCTGACGCCATGGCATGGGCCTTTGGCGGGCAATCTCGTCACCACGGCGATGCTGGCGCTGATCGGGGTCGCGGGCTTTGCGGGGGGCTTCAAGGCGCTGGAGCGGATGGAATATGCCTCTGTCGCGCTTAAACTGGCGATCATCGGCGGGTTGCTTTTGGGGCTGGCCGCCTATTTCACCCGGCAGGCCGAAGCGGGCGCGCTGATCCTTGCCCCGGCAAGCACCGGACTTTGGGACGGGCTGCGGCTGGGCTTTGGCCTGATTGTCACGGTGCAGGGGTTTGAAACCGCGCGCTATTTGTCCAAAAGCTATGAGGCGCCAACCCGGATCGCGGCGATGCGCTGGGCACAGATTCTGTCGACGCTGATCTATCTCGCCTATATCGGGCTGCTGTCCTATCTGTTCGCGCCCAACCCCGATGCTTTGGGCGAAACCGCGATCATCGACATGATGCGCGTGGTCTCCCCGATCCTGCCCGCAATGCTGGTGGCCGCCGCACTGGCGGCGCAATTGTCGGCGGCGGTGGCCGACACTTCGGGCGCGGGCGGGCTGACGGGTGAGCTAAGCCAAGGATGGCTCGCGCCGCGCCAAGCCTATCTGGTGCTGGTGGTGGCCGGCATCGCCCTGACATGGAGCGCGGATCTTTACGCGATCATCGCCTATGCCTCGCGCGCCTTTGCCGCCTATTATGCCGCGCAATCGGCGCTGGCCGCGCGGCACAGCACGGGCGCGCGCCGCGCCGGATATTGGGGGTTGTGCCTGCTGGGGCTTGCCATCGCCGGTCTGGGCACCCCTGCCGAGGGCAGCTAAACCCCTTAGCCCGGCAAGACAAGGCAGGTCGCGCCCAGCTTGTGCAGCACAGCGCCGGTGCCCATCTTGAACCGCATCAGCCCCGCCCCGGCCTCGGAATTGACATCCCCCAGATCGAACAGGTGCACGCCGCGCTTTTTCAGCCGCAAGGCCATTTGCCACAAAAGCAGGTTATGCGCGCCGCTGTCGCGCCCGCGCGGATCGCTCCACCCCAGATGATAGCTGGCGACCGGCCCCGCGATCAGCGCCATCACCCCCGCCACGCGCACGCCTTGCGCATCGCTGGCCGACAGGCACAGAACGCCCCCCGGTTCAGCCCTTTCCCAAGCCGCGACAAACCGGGGCGGCAAGGCGCGGTAGCCGCGTTCGGCGCGCTGCTTGGCCTCGGCGGCCACCAGCCACGCATGCTCGGCCTCGCTGCGCAGCCGCAACCCGGCTTTTTCCGCCGCCACCAGCCGATTGCGCCATTTGCCATGCATCCGCGCGCGCAATTCCGCCTCGGGCGCGGTCAGCGCCCAATGCGCCTGATGGCGCGCAGTGATCAGCGGCACCAGCCCAAAGCCCGAAACCGGCCCCTCTGGCGTGGCGATGAACAGCCCGCGCAGCCCCCGCGCCAACCGCCGCAACGCAAACCGTTGCACCTCCATCGGCAGATCGGACGCGAAGACCGGCCCGCGCGCTGCCAGCCACAACCCGGCCCGGCCCAAAAGCTGCGCCCGGCCAATGCAGGCGCGGCCGTGAAAAATCTCATACCGGCGCAGCCCGCGCCCCGCTGCCGCGCCAATCTCGCCATAGGCGAAGCTGTTTTGCAGCGCCGCCTCGGGCGACAAGGCGGCCAACCCCGCCGCCCAATCGGCAGCGGTTCCGGTAAAGGGGGAAAGGGTGAGCGGCTCCATAGGCATGTTAAAACACTTTTTACCATCACAAGGGTTAATGCCGCCAAGGAGACGTCGATGCAAAATAAAAAGAATCGTGCAGCCCCCCCCTTCCGCGCCACGACAGGCCAAGGCGCGCGCCGCTCCGCGACGGTGGATGTGCCCGCGCCGCGCTACACGCTTTGGGCCGCGCTTTTGGTGGCGGTGCTTTTGTCCGGCTTTTGGCTGGCCGCGCTGGCCATGTGGCAATTGATCCATGCGCTGGGTCTGGGCTGAGACAGGGGCGCAAAAGCCGCTGGACAGCCCCGCCGCCATGGCGCACAGACAAAGCGCCTGCCCTTTGATGTGACGCCCCGCCGTGACCGACAGCCCCAATCTTGCGCCGCCGCTGCCACCGCTTCCGGGGGCGCATGTGCCGATCTTGCGCGTGGCGCTGTGGATGTGCGGCGCGATTGCGGGCTTTACCACCATGGCCGTCGCAGGGCGGGCGGCCGCGCCCTATCACGACACTTTCGAAATCATGCTGTGGCGCTCTGTGATTGGGGTTGCTCTGGTGATCCTTGGCGCCACGGTCACCGGGCGGCTGGGCCAAATCCGGGCCCGCAATCTGGCGCTGCATGGCGCGCGCAACCTGAGCCATTTCATCGGCCAGAACCTATGGTTGGCGGCGCTGCCGCTTATTCCGCTGGCGCAGGTCTTTGCGCTGGAATTTTCCTCTCCGCTGATCGTAGCGCTGGCCGCGCCTTTCGTGTTGGGCGAGGTTTTAACGGCGCGGCGTATCGGGGCGGCCAGCTTGGGTTTTGTGGGCGTGGTGATTGTCGCGCAGCCGTGGACCGGGGCCACGTTCAACATCGGCACCTTGCTGGCGCTGGCGGCGGCCTTTGGCTTTGCGGGCTCCGCCTTGGCCACCAAAGGGCTGACCAAACGCGCGCCCTTGGTCGAAATTCTGTTCTGGCTGACGCTGATGCAGCTGGTCTTTGCGCTTCTGTGCGTCTTTTGGGATGGCCAAACCCGTCTGCCCACCCTGCACAGCCTTGCCCCCTTGGCGCTGATCGGCGTGGCGGGCTTGGGCGCGCATCTGTGCCTGACCCGTGCGCTAAGCCTGGCACCCGCCTCGGTTGTGGCGCCCTTCGACTTCGCGCGGCTGCCGGTTTCGGCGCTGGTGGGCACGCTGATCTATGGCGAGGCGGTCGCCCTGACACTGGTCGCGGGTGGCGCGCTGATCCTATACGCCAACTGGATAAACATAAAATCTAAACCAAACCGTTGAGTTTACGTGATTTTCGTGTCCATTGCGCCACAGAACCGGGGCGCAGCCTCACGCCGACGTGACGTTAAAGCGACGCAGAATTGATTCGCCCCGGCCACATGCTAGGCTCGGGCGCAGGAGAGAGTTCCATAAACTCTGGGGATAAACAAAGATGAAAAAAGTTCTGATGACGGCGAGCGCGCTGGCGCTTGGCGCGACGACCGCCACTGCCGGCGGGATCGAACGCTCCAACCAATCGGTCGGGATCTTGTTCGAAGAAGGCAATTATGCCGAGTTCAGCCTGGGCGGCTTTCAACCCGATGTAAGCGGGTCGGTCGCCGGCGGGCTGGTGGCCTCGGGCGATATGGCGGGCGATTTCGGCACTTATAGCCTGGGCTATAAACACGCGATCACCGAAAAGCTGGATTTCGCCTTCGTGCTGGACAATGCCTTGGGCGCCAATGTCAATTACCCGACAGGCACCCTTTATCCGATCTCCGGCTCGACGGCGACGATCTCCAACACCTCGCTGACGGCGATGCTGCGCTATAAGATGCCGCAAAATGTCTCGGTCATTGGCGGTTTGCGGGCGCTGCGCACCTCGGGCAGAGTGGCCCTGCCCACGGTTGCGGGCTATGCGATGAATTCCACCACGGAAACCGATTACGGCTATCTGGTCGGCGTGGCGTGGGAAAAACCCGAAATCGCGGCGCGGGTATCGCTGACCTACAATTCCAAGATCGACCACAATTTCACCTATAGTGAATCGAGTGCGCTGACCGGCGGCGCGGTGCTCAACACCTTTGAAACGGTGACGATCCCGGAATCGGTCAATCTTGAATTCCAGACCGGCATTGCCAAAGACACGCTGCTGTTTGGCTCGGTGCGCTGGGTGCACTGGTCGCAATTCGACATCACGCCAAGCCATTACGCCGTCACGCTGGGTCAGGGGTCGTTGGTGAATTACACCGAAAACACCACCACCTATACGCTGGGTCTGGGCCGTAAGTTCAACGAAAAATGGTCCGGCGCGGCGATCCTTGGCTATGAAAAGAACACTGGCACGCCGACGGGTAACCTTGGCCCGACCGACGGGTTCCGCTCGATCGCGCTGGCGGCCTCCTATCAGGCAACCGAGGCGGTGAAAATCACCGGCGCGGTGCGCTATGTCGATATCGGCAATGCGACCACCAACCCGCCGGTAAGCGGTAATTTCACCGGCAACTCGGGCTGGGGTGCAGGGCTGCGTGTCGGCATCAGCTTCTGATCCGATCTGACATGAGCGCAAGGCCCCGCCCCGGCGGGGCCTTTTGCCTTTGGCTGCGGCATTGTCCTTGGCACAAGTTCCGGGTGGCGGGGCGTGGGCCGCTCGTCTAGCGTCGCGCCACCATGACCACGACGCGCCTTACCCCCTTTGTCTGGTTGCTCTTGGGCGCGCTCGCGCTGATCTGGGGCACCTCATTCTTGTCCAACCGCGCCGCGCTTGAAGGCGCGGGCTTTCTGACCGTGGTCAGCTTTCGCGTCACCGGCGGCGCGCTGGCGCTTTGGCTTTATGTGGCCGCGCGCCGCCTGCCGCTGCCACCGCATCGCGGCTATTGGGGGCGGTTTCTGGTGATGGGGCTTTTGAACAACGCGATCCCGTTTTCGCTGATTGTCTGGGGCCAGCAGCATATCGACAGTGCCTTGGCCGCGATCTTGAATGCCTCGACCGCGCTGTTTGGCGTTTTGGTCGCCGCGGCGGTCTTTGCCGATGAACGGCTGACGCTCGCGCGCGGCGTGGGCGTCGGCATTGGCTTTGCCGGCGTCGTGCTTGCCATCGGGCCAGAAGCGCTTGGCGGGCTGACCCTGACCGCCGCCGGGCAATGGGCGGTGGTGGGCGCGGCGCTGTCATACGGCTTTGCGGGGGCCTATGCGCGTTATGCAATCAAGGGGCTGGTGCCCGAGGTCGCAGCGGCGGGTATGCTTAGCGGTGCGATGGTCTGGCTGATCCCGGCGATGCTGCTGATCGAGGGGGTGCCCAGTTTCGCCTATGCCGCGCCGGTCTGGGCCGGGATCGGCTGGCTGGCCTTTGGCTGTTCGGCGGTGGCCTACCTGATTTATTACCGTATTTTGGCGCTGGCGGGCGCGGGCAACCTGTCGCTGGTCACCTTGCTGATCCCGCCGGTGGCAATTGTCGCGGGCTGGGCGGTTTATGGCGAGCGGCTTGGGCTGCGGGAGCTTGCAGGCTTTGCCGTGCTGGCCACCGGGCTGTGGCTGCTCAACCGCGCGCGCCCCAAAACCGCGTGACGCGCCCGGCGCGGCGCGTTACACCTGCCCCAAGGCAGCGACACGAGACGGCGAAACGAGGCCCGGCATGATCTATGAAACGCGCGCAGATTGGTTGGCGGCAAGCCGCAAGCGGCTGCTGTTCTTTGGCATGTCGGGGCTGGGCAAAACCCATGTGTCTTCGATGCTGCGATCTGCCCCCTCGGGGTGGTTTCACTACTCGGTCGATTACCGCATCGGCACCTGCTACATGGGCGAATATATCGCCGATAACTTCAAGCGCGAGGCGATGAAGAACCCGTTCTTGGCGGAATTGCTGCTGACGGATTCGGTCTATATCGCCTCCAACATCACTTTCGACAATCTCAAACCGCTGTCGACCTATCTGGGCAAACCCGGCAGCCATTCGAAAGGCGGCCTGCCGTTCGAAGAATATATGCGCCGGCAAAACCAGCACCGTCAGGCCGAGCAATCGGCGCTGATGGACACGACCTATTTCATCCACCGCTCGCGCGAGATTTATGGCCTGCCGCATTTCGTCTGCGACAGCGGCGGCTCGATCTGCGAGGTGGTCGATCCCGAAGACCGCGAAGACCCGATCTTGAAGGAACTATCGTCGAACCTGCTGATGGTTTGGATCGAGGGCAATGACGATCACACCGATGAATTGGTGCGCCGCTTCGACCGCGCGCCAAAGCCGATGTATTATCAGCCGCAATTTCTGGAAAAAGCTTGGCTGAAATACCGCGTCGAACGGGGCTTGAAGGAAGAGGAGGTCAACCCCGATGACTTTATCCGCTGGACCTATCGCCAAGCGTTGGAACACCGCCAACCCCGCTATGCCGCCATGGCGCGCAATTGGGGCGTGAAGGTTGCCGCCGCAGATGTCGCACTTGTGCGCGACGAGAAAGACCTTACATCGTTGATAGCCTCGGCTTTGCCTGCCTGAAGCGGCGCCTTAAGACCGCCGCATAAGTAACGGAATTCAAATGCCCATTACCCTTCCGGAGAATCTTCCCGCTTTCGATATTCTGTCGAAGGAAGGCGTCATGGTGATGAGCCCGGAACGCGCCGCTTGGCAAGAAATCCGCCCGCTGCGGATCGCGCTCTTGAACCTGATGCCGAAGAAGATCCAGACCGAAAACCAGTTTGCCCGGCTGATCGGTGCGACCCCGATCCAGATCGATTTCCAACTGATCCGGATGACCGAGCATCAGACCAAGAACACCGCCGCCGAGCATATGGAAACCTTTTACCGCCCCTTTGCCGAGGTCGAGGCGGCGGGCGAAAAATTCGACGGGCTGATCGTGACGGGGGCGCCGATCGAACATCTGCCCTTTGAAGAGGTCACCTATTGGGACGAATTGCAACGCGTCTTTGACTGGACCCAGACGCATGTCTTTTCCACCTTCGGCGTGTGCTGGGGCGGCATGGCGATGGCCTATCATTTCCATGGCGTGCAAAAACACATGTTGCCCGCCAAGTCCTTTGGCTGCTTCCGGCAACGCAATCTGGCCCCGACCTCGCCGTTTTTGCGCGGGTTCTCGGACGAGGTTCTGGTGCCAGTAAGCCGCTGGACCGAGATGAAACAAGACGAGTTGGACGCCGCCGGGCTGACCACGCTGATTGCTTCGCGCCGCACCGGGCCCTGTCTGGTGGAAGACACCTGCCACCGCGCGCTCTATGTGTTCAACCATTTCGAATATGACAGCACGACGCTGAAAGACGAATACGACCGCGATGTGGCTGCGGGCAAAGCGATCAACGTGCCCAACAATTATTACCCCGACGACGATCCGACCCGAAAGCCCAAGAACCGCTGGCGCAGCCATGCGCATCTGCTTTACGGCAACTGGGTCAATGCGATCTATCAAGAGACGCCCTACGACATCTCTCAGATCGGGCGCTAGGCTGGGCGGCTCCCCCCTGCCCCGCTTGCCCCCAAGGCATGCGCCACTATAGTGAAGGCACTTCACATCCCCGGAGGATCGCATGGGCAAGCACAAGGGCGCGGCAGAGGAAATCGAGATCCCGCATGTGGGCGAGATCACGCAATTCCTGCGCGAGGAAGCGCCCGAAGCGGTCCGCAAAGCCATCGAAGACGCCAAAAAGGATGAGATCCTGTCGAAAACCTATCCCTATCGGGAAGAGCTTTCGAAAAAGGATTACAAGGCTGCGATGGCGCCTTTGCAGGTTGAGCTTGTGAAAATGAGCTGGGGGCTGCGCCAATCCGGGCGGCGGCTTGTGGTGTTGTTTGAGGGGCGCGACGCGGCGGGCAAAGGCGGCACGATCGAGCGGCTACGCGAAAACCTCAACCCGCGGCAAGCCAATATCGTCGCCCTGCCCAAACCCACCGAGCGCGAGGCGACGCAATGGTATTTCCAGCGGTATGTCGAACGGCTGCCTGCGGCGGGGGAAATCGCGCTTTTTGACCGGTCTTGGTATAACCGGGGCGTGGTCGAACATGTGTTTGGCTTTTGCACGCCCGAGCAACGCACGCATTTCTTTGCGCAATTGCCCGAATTCGAAAAGATGATCGTGGATGAGGGGATCACGCTGGTGAAGCTGTGGCTCTCTGTCGACCGGGCCGAGCAATTGAAGCGCTTTTTGGACCGTGAACGCGACCCGCTCAAACAATGGAAGCTCAGTTGGATCGATGTCGAGGGGCTGCGCAAATGGGATGCCTATACTGGCGCGATTGCCGAGACCCTGCGCCGGTCAGACACGGCTTATGCGCCTTGGACGGTGATCCGCTCCGATGACAAGAACCGCGCCCGGATCGCCGCCATTCAAACGGTGCTGATGGCGCTTAATTACCCCGGCAAGGATATGGAGGCCATCGGCACCCCCGATCCGTTGATCTGCGGAGGCATCGACCATGTCGATGGCTAAACCCTAAAATGGCGCAGGCAGGCATGGCAAAACAGGGCTATCATCACGGCAATCTGCGCCAAGCGCTGGTAACGGCGGCGCTTGAATTGATTGCCGCGCGCGGCCCGCAGGGGTTTACGCTGTCCGAGGCGGCCAAGGCCGCAGGCGTGACACCTGCCGCCGTCTATCGCCATTTCGCGGGCCGCGAAGACCTGATCGCGGAATGCGCGCGTCAGGGCTATGCGATCTTTGCCGATCTGATGGAACATGCCTGGAACAACGGCCAGCCCTCGGCGCTCGCCGCTTTTGGCGCGACCGGGCGCGCCTATCTTGCCTTTGCGCGCAAATTTCCCGGCCATTACATGGCGATGTTCGAAAGCGGGCTGTCGCCCAACCGCTCGCCCGATTTGGCTGCGGGCGCGGCGCGGGCCGAGGCGGTCGCGCTGCGCGCGACACAAGCACTTTCGGCCCATATCCCCGAACACCGCCGCCCCCCCGCAACTATGGTCGCCGCGCATATCCGCGCGCTAAGCCATGGTGTCGTGGAGCTATATGCGCGCGGCGCGCCGGGCGGGCAATCACCCTATTCGCCCGAAGAACTGCTGGAAAGCGGGATCGGCGTCTATCTGCGCGGTTTGGGGTTGATCGCCCCGGATTGAGGGGGCGCCTAGCGAAAGGCCGTCGCCAGCGCCCAAATCCCAAAACCCGCCATGGTCACGCTCGACACCCGCGCTGTCCATAGCCCGAAGGCCGGCGGCAAGCGGTGATGCAGCCCCGCAACCAGCCCGGCCAGAAACGCCCACCACAGCATCGAGCCCAGAAAGACCCCGATCACCAGCGCGGCCAAAGCAACGGGCGCGGTGCCCTGCGCCAGCCCCAGCGCGGCAAAGATCCCGGCAAACAGCAAGATCGTCGGCGGGTTGGTGATCGTCAGCCCATAGGTGACCACGGTGGTGCGCAAAAGCCCGCGCGTTTCGGGGACCTTTGCCGCTTTGGGCGTGTGGCTGTCGCCGCGCGGCCAGCCGCTCCAGGCCAGATACAGCAAAAAGCCGCCCCCGATCAGCCCTAGCGGCAGCGCGATCCGCGCCACCACCCCCTCGAACACGGCAAAGCCCGTCGCCGCCAGCGTGGCAAAGCTCAGGTCCGCCAAGGCCGTGCCCAAACCGCCCGCCAGCCCCGCCCAAAAGCCGCGCGCCAAGGTGCGCTGGATGCACAGCGCCGCCATCGGCCCCACCGGCGCGGCAATCGCCAGCCCAATCGCCAAGCCTTTCAAAAACAGCATAAAGACCAGCATCTTAGCCCCGCAAGCGAAACGGCGGCGCGACCACGGTCGATAGCGCCAATTGCGTTTCAGACCGCGCGATCCAGCCGCCGTCTTTCAGCAGCGCCAGAAAGTCCTCTACCGCCGCAAGCGACGCCACGCGCACCTGCACCAGATAGGACCACGGCCCCGTCACATGATGGCAGGCGGTGACCTCGGGGCGCGCGGCGATGAAGCGGCGAAACTCCGCCTCATCGGCCGTTTCGGCCAGCGCCACCCAGACAAAGCCGCTTACCGGCAGGCCCAGCATCTCGGGCGCCAGATCGGCCAGATAGCGCCGCACCACGCCCCGCTCGCCCAGCCGCCGCAGCCGGTCATTGACCGCCGAACTCGACAGCCCCACCAGCGCGCCGATCTGCGCCATAGAGCGGCGCGCGTCGTCGCTGAGCAAAGTGCAAATCTTTCTGTCGATCTCATCCATAGCGGGCCAAGTCCTGCCAATTTCCGGGTTTCTTCGGCTATCTGCCCGTCCTTTTATATTTTCAAGCCTATTCTTCCGGCCCCGGCTCTTGTCCGCTGGCAAAGCCCGGATCGCCGCTTTGGGCGCAAATCATCCGCCCACGGCCCCGCCCCGCCC
>NZ_NRRD01000014.1:0-91601 GCF_020023995.1 Rhodobacter sp. TJ_12
GTCTACGGCTATCTGTCCTTTGCGGGCGGGGTGCGAACGCCCCCGCAACTGGGGGCGCGCGCACCACGGTGCCCAGCCCCGCACTGGCCAAAGTCGCGCGCGCCCCCAGTTGCGGGGGCGTTCGCACCCCGCCCGCAAAGGACAGATAGCCGTAGACCCCGGTCTCTGCGGCGCCAATCTCCAAC
The DNA here is from genome assembly GCF_020023995.1 of Rhodobacter sp. TJ_12. Lineage (GTDB taxonomy): Bacteria > Pseudomonadota > Alphaproteobacteria > Rhodobacterales > Rhodobacteraceae > Rhodobacter. The sequence continues at coordinate 186 of NZ_NRRD01000014.1, forward strand.
ACCTGATCTGGGTCCAGCAGATGGCTTGCGTTCCAGATCAACGCGCGGCCCGCCAAAGTGGCGCGCATCGGTGCCCCGGTCAGCGCGATGCGGGTGGGGGCGTTGACCCGAAACCGCCCGCCTGCCAGCGGCAGTTCCAGCGCGGCCAAGGGGGTGTCTTGGCCCAAAAGCGCGGCGGCTTCCCACAGCGCCAGCCGATCCGCCGCCCCGCCTTGCGCCAGCCCCAGCGCGGTATAGCCGGGCCGCCCAAGGTCCTGCACGGTGATTTGTGACGCAGCACCAAGCACTTCGAGGGTATTCGTCATTTTGAAAACCCCTGAACCGCGCCGCCCATCGGATCGCCATTGGCTTCCAAAGCGGAAATTTCTTCGGCGCTGGCGGGGGTAAAGCGCAACAGATCGCCGGGGCGCAGCAGGATCGGCGTCGCGGCCTCGGGGGCAAAGGGGCGCAGCGCGCAGCGCCCCAGCGCGCGCCAGCCGGTGGGCGAGCTTTGCGCAAAAAGCACGATCTGGCGGATCGCGGTGGTGATCGTGCCGGGGGCGACCGTTGGGGTCAGCGCGGTCTGGCGTGGGATGTCCCAATGCGCGGGCAGCGTGCCCAGATAGGGCTGGCCGGGCGCGAACCCCAGCGCCAATACCCGCAACTCTGTCGCGCAAAGCTCTGAAATCAAGTCGCTTTCACGGCGCCCGGTCAAATACGCCACCTCGGCCAGTTGCGCGCCCGTCGCGCCGCCGAAACAGGCTGGCACGGTCCAGCGGCGCGGCGCGGGCGCGGGCGGCGCGGGGGCGTTGAGCCGGTCTTGCAATGCTGTGCGCACCGCCGCGCGCGTGGTGGCGCGCCGGTCAAAGCGCAACAGCACCGAGCCAAGCCCGGGCGCAACCTCGATCTGACCGGGCAAGGGCGTGGCGGCAAGCTGGGCCGCCAGTGCCTGCGCGGCGCGGTTCGCCACCTCGCAATAGCGGGTGGCAAACCGCACCAGCAGGCCATGAAGCCCAAGTGGCAGGATTTCGGGGGCGGCGTCGGGCATCAGGTCTCAAGCGGCAGCACATCGACCGATTGGCGGCTTTCCGCGCCGCCGGCTGACCGCAGCGCACCGCGCACGGGCGCGACATCGTCATAATCGCGCCCCACGGCGACGGTGATGTAATCCTCGCCCGCGCCTTGGTCATTGGTCGGGTCATATTCGATCCAGCCCATTTCGCGCCCGACCCAGGCGCGCACCCAGGCATGCATCGCATCTGCGCCTTCCAGCCGGGGCTGACCGGGCGGCGGATAGGTGCGCAAAAAGCCCGAAACATAGCCCGCCGGAATGCCGATGCCGCGCAAAGCGGCAATCATCACATGGGTAAAATCCTGACAGACGCCGCGCCGGTTCACAAAGGCCTCGCGCAGCGGGGTGTCGACTGTCGTCGCCTCCGGATCAAAGGTCATGCGGTGATGCAGTGCATGGCCCAAGGCGGTCACTGCGCTGGCGGCCGTGGCATTGCGCGGGCAGGCGGCACGGGCAAAGGCGGTGATTTCGGGGCAGGGGCTTACGCGTGGCGAGGCGCCCAGAAAATGATGCGGCGCCGCAGGGCTGAGCGTCATTTCCGCCGCGATTTCCGCTTGCAGATCGTGCAGCGGGGGCGACAGGTCCAGCGGTTCGGGGGCGGGCAGCCGGTCGACCCTTGCGCTCAGTTCAAACTGCGCCTCGGCCACCGGGATATGCCAGGCAAGCGAGGTCATCCAATTGCCAAAGAAATCGGGCGTGTCGCGGCGTTCTTGCGGTTGCGGCGAGACGCTGAGCCGCCGCGTCCAGACCCGCTGGCGGCCCGGCAATTCGGCGGGCAAAAGCCGCACCAAGTTGCGCAGATGGTCCGAGGGGGCGGCGTAATTGTAATCGATGCTCAGGCGGATATCGTAACGCATGGGGCTCACCGCAGATAGCTTTGTGAGACGAGATTGGAGATATCGGCGAATTCGCCGCGCATCTCGATCAGGCGCTCGGTGGTCAGATCGTCGGGGTTGGCCACCGACAGCAGGCTTTCCACCGGCACGATGGCCCGCGACAGCGAGGCCAGCCGCCCTTTTTCGCGCGCATTGGGCAGATCGGCGGCCAATGTCCGCAGTTTGGCAACCTGAAACAGCAAAGAGCGGGGGTTGTCGCCATCCAGCGCCAGCAGATCCACCACCGTATCGCGCGACCGCTCCATGCGGTAGCGGCGCTGGTGAATGATCACGCTGTCGCCCACCTCGATGGCGATATCAAGCGCGCCGGTGGGGGCTCCGGGATCGGCAAAGGCCGCCAACACGCCAGACAGCGCATCGGCCCGTTCCAGCGCGCGCCCAAAGCTCAGGAACGTCCAGCCCGAAAAGCGATACATATTTTCATGCACAAGCCCAGAAAAGCCGGTGATCTTGCGCAACAGCACCGACATGGCGCGGGCGGCATCATCGCCCGGGCGCGCGGTCTGGTGCATTTGCCGCGCGGTTTTTGACAGATCGGCCAGCGCCAGCCAGCCATCGGTGGAAAACCTATCGCGCACCTTAGAGGCACAAGACCGCGCCGCCTCCAGCCGGTCGATCAGCGCCTCGGGCACTGGGCTTTTCAGATCGATCCCATAGCCTTCAAGGAATTTGCGCAGCATCCGCAGCCGCGCGTCTTCGACATTGTCGGTGGCGGCCAGCCGCAAATGATAGGCGCGAATGAGCCGGATCGCATCTTCGGTGCGTTCCACATAGCGGCCCAGCCAGTAAAGATTATCCGCCGCGCGGGCGGGCAAGATCCCCGGCGCTGCCCGGCGCACCCCGCGCGAGGGGCGGGGCAGCAGGGATTCTTGGCGCACCGGGCGCTCGCCCACGACCCAGACATCGGCCACCGCGCCACCGCGCTGCATGGCAAGCGCTGTCGTGTCACCCGAACGGCCAATGCGGGCATAGCCGCCCTTCATGAAGGTCCAGCGGCCATTGGCATCGCGCGCGGCAAAGACCCGCACCGTCATCGGGCGCGGCTCGATCCGGTTTTGGCCCGCGCCGCTATCGACCCAAGCGGGTGTGGTGGACAGCGTCACCGCCTCTTGGCCGACCAGCATATTGCCCTCAGCCTCCAGCCATTCGGCAATCGAGGCGCGGGCCGAACCGCGAAACGCGCCGCCCAAAGCTGTGGTGGCGCCCAGATCAAAGGGCAGATCGCAAGCATAGGCCGAGCCGATCATCATGTTTTCGGCATTGTCGCGCACATAGGCGCGTTCGGCTGCGCCGCCGCACCACCATGTGGCGATATTGGGCAGTTTGAGCGGCCCGCCGGTCAGCACCTCGCAAATGCGCGGCAAAAAGGCGAGCATGGCGCGCATTTCCAAAACGCCCGAGCCGAGCGCATTGACCATGGCCAGATTGCCCGCGCGCACGGCCTCGACCATGCCCGGCGTGCCGATGCGCGAGGTGGCATCAAGCTCCACCGGATCGGCAAAGGCGGCATCGATGCGCCGCCACAAAACGCCCAGCGGGCGCGGCCCTTCGATGGTGCGGACCATGGCTTGCGCCTCTTGCACCAAAAGGTCTTCGCCCTCCAACAGCGGCAAGCCCAGATAGCGCGCGATATAGGTATGTTCGTAATAGGTGTCGTTCGAGGGGCCGGGCGTCAGGATCGCCGCGGCCCGTTCGCGCCCGCCGCTGCCTTGGGCAACTTGCTCCATCGCGGCGCGAAAGGCGCCGAAATAGCCCGCCAGCCGGTGGATATAGGCGCGCGGGAACCGTTCGGGGAAAATCCGCCCCGTCGCCATGCGGTTTTCCAGCGCGAAGCCCGCGCCCGAAGGTGCGTTGGTCCGGTCGCCCAGCACGAACCAGCCGCCATCGGGCGAGCGACCGATTTCAAAGGCCAGCACATGCAGGTAATGGCCCCCGCGCGGGCGCACGCCCACCATCGGGCGCAGCCATTGTCTGGAGCCTGCAATTAATTCGGCGGGCAGATGGCCGTCGCTGACCAGTTTCCCCTCGCCGTAAAGATCGGCCACCACCGCTTCCAGCAGATCGGCGCGTTGGGTCAGCCCGGCGCAGATCGTATCCCATTCGCGTTCATGCAAAATGACCGGGATATGCGACAGCGGCCACGCCCGTTCGCTGAGCGGTTCGTTCGAATAATGGCGAAAGAACACGCCTGCATCGCGCAGATATTGATCGGCGCGTTCAAACCGGGCGGTGACTTCCTCGGGCGAAAGCCGCGCGAACCGCTCCACAAAGCGGCGCCAAACCGGGCGCATTTGACCCGCAGCATCGAAAAGCTCATCCGCGACCCCCGGGCGCAGGCGATAGTCAGAAAACAGATCGGGGGTGGGGGTTGGGGTCATGGCTCACATCTTTTGGCCTCACTCAAGCCCGATGGGGCGGCGCAGGTCAAGCGTCAAGGGAAATTCCGGATGCGGAACCTCGGGCGCGGGGGTATAGCTGCCTGCGGTGTGGCCCATCGGTTCGAACCGCGCAAGCCGCCGCGCTTCGGCCTCATAGGCATTGACCGGGAAGGTGTCATAACTGCGCCCGCCCGGATGGGCGACGTGATAGGTGCAGCCCGCCAATGCCCGGCCCGTCCATGTATCATAGATGTCAAAGACCAAGGGCGTATTGACCGGCAATACCGGATGCAACGCCGCGGGCGGTTGCCACGCTTTGAACCGCACCCCCGCGACCGAGGTGCCCGCGGTTTGCGTGCGCGCCAGCGGCACCGGGCGGCGGTTGCACATCACGCTATAGCGGTCTTGGTGCAGCGAGGTGAGCTTCACCTGCAACCGCTCGACCGAGCTATCGGTGTAGCGCACCGTGCCGCCAATCGCGCCCGTCTCGCCCAGCACATGCCATGGTTCAAGCGCTTGGCGCAGTTCCAGATGCACGCCTTCGGCCTCCACCTGACCGCAGAAGGGGAAGCGGAATTCGGATTGCGCCTCAAACCAGATCGGGTCGAAGTCAAACCCGTGCTGGCGCAGATCCGCAAGCAAACTCAGCAGGTCTTCCCATAGGAAATGCGGCAACATGAACCGGTCATGCAGCACTGTGCCCCAACGTACGGGCCGGCCCTTCACAGGCGCATTCCAGCATCGCGCGATGAGGGCGCGCAGCAGCAGTTGCTGGGCAAGGCTCATGCGCGGATGCGGCGGCATCTCAAACCCGCGAAACTCCACCAGCCCCAGCCGCCCGGTGGGGCCATCGGGGGAGTAAAGCTTGTCGATGCAAATCTCGGCGCGGTGGGTGTTGCCAGTCACATCAATCAGCATGTTGCGCAAAAGCCGGTCGATCAGCCACGGCGGCGGCACCGCGCCGCCATTGACCGGATCGCCAATTTGGGCGAGCGCGATTTCCAGCTCATAAAGCGTGTCATGCCGCGCCTCGTCGATGCGCGGGGCTTGCGAGGTGGGGCCGATGAACAGGCCGGAAAACAGATAGCTTAGGCACGGATGGCGCTGCCAGATCAGGATCAGCGATTTCAACAGATCGGGGCGGCGCAAGAACGGGCTGTCATTCGGCGTAGCGCCCCCCACCACCACATGGTTGCCGCCCCCCGTTCCGGTATGGCGGCCATCGATCATGAATTTATCGGCGCCAAGGCGCGCATTGCGCGCCTCTTCATAAATTGCCTCGGTGGTGGCGACGCAATCTTCCCAGCTATGCGCGGGGTGGATGTTCACCTCGATCACGCCGGGGTCGGGGGCGACGCGGATCACATTCAGGCGCGGGTCATCCGGCGGGGCATAGCCCTCGATATGGATTGGCAGGTTCAATTCCTCTGCCGTGACCTCGGCACAGGCGATCAGATCCAGATAATCGTCCAGCGTGTCGCATGGCGGCATGAACAGGCACAGCTTGCCGTCGCGCGGCTCTAGCGACAGTGCGGTGCGCACCGCACCGGTTGACGGGTCGGTGCCCGCGTCCCGATGCGTGTCTTGCGGCTGAATCGCTTGGCGTTCTGCCGCATCCGCCGCGCCCGGCACCGTGCCTTGATGATGGCCGGGGGTGACGGGGGGCAGCATCGCCTCGCGCTCGGCTTCCTCTTGGGCAAAGCGGTCGATGTCCGCCTGCACGGCGCGGCGGCGGCTTTCCACCTGCGCGTGGAAATCGGGCAGGGGGCCAAGCTCCACCGTGGGATCGGCGGGGAAGGAATAGGGATAGGCGGCGGGTGGCACATGGGGCAGCGCCCCCAAGGGCAGCCGAAAGCCCACCGGGCTATCGCCGGGAATGAGGAAAATATGCCCCCGGCGGGGTTTCCATAGTTCAGATCGCCAGCGCGCGGGCTTGTCGGCGGCTTGCCACATCGGCTGAATGGGCAGCACATAGCCCGAGGGTTCGGTCAGTCCGCGGTTGAAGACCTTGGCGTAACGTGCCCGATCTTCGGGGTTTTTCAGCTTTGAGTTCTGCGGCGACACATTGGGCGGCAGGTTTGCCTCTTTCAAGATCCACTCGCCGGGGTCTTCATAGGCGGGTTGGGCAAAGGCCGGGTCCAGCCCCAATTTTTCGGCCAATGTCGCCATGAATTGGCCCGCTTCCTTGGCCCCCAAGGGTTTCGGCGCGGCCTCGCGCGCGACCAAATCGGGGTTGCGCCAAACCGGCTGGCCATCACGGCGCCAGTATAGCGAAAAGGTCCAACGCGGCAGGCTCTCGCCCGGATACCACTTGCCTTGGCCGTAATGCAAAAAGCCGCCCGGCGCGAAACGGTGGCGCAAGCGGCGGATCAGATCATCGGCAAGGCCCCGTTTTTGCGGGCCAACGGCTTCGGTGTTCCATTCCTCGGTCTCGAAATCATCGACAGAAACAAAGGTCGGCTCGCCCCCCATCGTCAGCCGCACGTCACCCGCTTGCAGCACCTCATCGACATGACGGCCCAGCGCGTTGAGCCGGTCCCAAGATTCATCGGAAAACGGCTTGGTGATGCGCGGATGCTCGGCCACGCGTTTGACCTGCATGTCAAAGTCAAAGCTGACCTCGGGCGCACCCGCTGCGGTAAAGCCGCCCGCAATCGGCGCGGCATTGCGGTAATGCGGCGTGGCGGCCAGTGGAATATGGCTTTCGCCCGCCAAAAGTCCCGAGGTCGGGTCCAGCCCCACCCAGCCCGCGCCGGGCAGAAATACCTCGACCCAAGCGTGCAGATCGGTGAAATCGACCTCGGTCCCCGAGGGGCCATCCAACGCCTTCACATCCGGGGCAAGCTGGATCAGATAGCCCGAGACAAAGCGCGCCGCAAAGCCCAAATGGCGCAGCACCTGCACCAAAAGCCAAGAGGAATCGCGGCACGAGCCAGAGGCTTTTTCCAGCGTTTCATCGGGCGTTTGCACGCCCGGCTCCATCCGGATGGTATAGTTGACCTCGTTCGCAATCCGGGCATTCAGCGCGACCAGAAAATCCACCGTGCGGGTCTGGGTAAAATCCACCGTGCCAATGAATTGCGCGAGCCGCGGGCCCTCGGGTTCGGGCGTGCGATAGATGCTGAGGTCGTCGCGCAGCTCTTCAGGGTAGTCAAAGGGCCAAAGCTCGGCGCTTTCCTCCAAGAAGAAATCAAACGGGTTATAGACCGTCATATCGGCCACCAGATCGACCTCGATCTTAAGCTCGGTAACGGGTTCGGGAAACACGAACCGCGCCAACCAGTTGCCATAGGGGTCTTGCTGGTGGTTCACGAAATGCCCGCCGGGGCTGACCTTCAGGCTGTGCGAAATCACCCGCGTGCGCGAATGCGGCGCCGGGCGCAGCCGGATGATCTGCGGGCCAAGGCTCACAGGCCGGTCATAGGTGTAATGGGTCAGGTGGTGAATGGATGCGTGGATCGCCATGAAAGTCCCTCGTCGTTGCCTTGACTGTAGGCGCGACGGGCGACGGCGCTATGTCAAAGCGTCTCTTTTCATCCCAAAGCTGTGGATTTCCGGGCAAATGCCCAGAATTTGATCGTATGCCCCGCCATCTTCGCCTTTGGCTCGCGCGAAAAGCGATGCTGCAATTGCGTCATCATGCTATGGTAGACCCATCGCAACAGGGGAGGCACTGCGATGACGAAAGCCAATGGAAAGATCGGAAAGCCCGAACCGTCGGTGTTAGATGCATGGTCGATGGTCTTCGCGCCGCAAGCGCGGATGGCCGAGGCGATGCTGGGCCAGAATATCGAAATGCTCGATTTCTTGAAAGCCCGGTTCGAGCGGGACAAGGCGATGCTGGGCGAATTGGCCCGCGCGAAAGACCCGATGGAAGCCGCCAAACTTTGGCAGGATTTCTGGAGCCGGATGTTCACCGATTATTCGGTGGAAACGACGAAGCTGGCCGCCCATGCGGGCGAGATTGCCGAAACAGCCCTGCGTAGCGCCACCGAGGAAAGCGCCGCGCTGATGACCATGGCCACCAAATCCCCCGCGAATTAGGCGGCCCCAAAACGACCAAGGGCGGGCGGTGCGCCGCCCCCCGCAATACCGGGCGCGCCCGCCCGCAGCACGAGGATTGCATGACCCCCCCTGTGAAGACCCGCCCCGAGGCGGAACCGGCGCTGGATGAGGCCGGGTTCCGCCGTTTCGACCGCATGATTCACGCTCTGATGGGCAAGGCCGAGGGGGGACTTTCACCAGTCTCTTTATGGCTTGCTTGGGCCGATTGGGCCTCGCATATGGCGATGAGCCCGGGCAAACAGGCCGAAATTGGCTTTAACGCCATGGCACGCGCGCAAAAACTGGCTGCCGAGGTGCAATGCCAGCTCAAAGGCGGGCGGCTGGATGGCGCGGCTTGCGTTGAGCCGATCAAAGCGGATCGCCGGTTTTCCAGCCCAGATTGGCTGAGCTTTCCCTATTCGCTGTATGCCCAAGGCTTTTTGGCCACGCAGGCGTGGTGGCAAGAAGCGGCCACTGGGCTTTCAGGCGTTGAGAAAAAGCACGAACAGCTTGTGGAATTCTATGGGCGGCAAATGCTCGATATGGTCTCGCCCTCGAACTTTCTGGCCACCAACCCCGCGCTGATCGCCCGCACCCAAGAAGAGGGCGGGCAGAACCTTGTGCGTGGCTGGCAGCATATGGCCGAAGACATGCGCCATGCGCTGTTCCATGACGAAGATCCCGCCGTATTTGTCCCCGGAGAAACGGTCGCCCTGACCGAGGGCCGGGTGGTGTTTCGCAACCGGTTGATCGAGTTGATCCAATACACGCCTGTCACCGAGAAGGTGCATCCGGTGCCGCTGATGATCGTGCCGGCATGGATCATGAAATATTACATTTTGGATCTGACGCCGCCCGAAAGCCTGATCGGCTGGCTGGTGGAGCAGGGCTTCACCGTCTTCTGCGTCAGTTGGAAAAACCCCGATGAAGACGACCGCGATCTGGGGTTTGACGATTACCGCGACTTGGGCGTGATGGCGGCGCTTGACGCGATTGGCAAAATCACCGGCGCGCCCAAGGTGCATGGGCTTGGCTATTGCTTGGGCGGCACGCTGTTGTCGGTCGCCGCTGCCGCGATGGCGCGCGATGGCGATGATCGGCTCGCCTCGCTGACCATGCTGGCCGCGCAGGTCGATTTTACCGAAGCGGGGGAATTGAGCCTGTTTACCAATGAAGACCAGCTTGCGCTTCTGGAAGACATGATGTGGCAAGACGGGTTCTTGGACAAATCCGCAATGGCGGGCACCTTTTCGATGCTGAAGTCGAAAGATCTTGTTTGGTCGAGAATGGTGCATGATTACATGCTGGGCGAGCGCGATGCGGGGTCCGCCCTTGGCGCTTGGTCGCAAGATGCCACCCGCATGCCCTATAAGATGCATTCGGAATATCTGCGCCATCTGTTCTTGAACAATGATCTGGCCGATGGCCGGATGGAGGCGGGCGGCGCGCATGTGATGTTGCGCGACGTGCGCTGCCCGGTCTTTGCCGTGGCCACCGAAAACGACCATATCGCGCCGTGGCATTCGGTGTTCAAACTGACATGGCTGATGGGCGGCGAGGTGAGTTTTGCGCTCGTTTCTGGCGGGCATAACACGGGCATTGTTGCCCCGCCGGGCAACCCGCGCGCCAAATATCGGCTGCTGACCCATGTGCATGGCCAGCCGCATCCGGGGCCCGAAGAGTGGGCGGGCGCGGTGGAAAAGGTCGCGGGCTCTTGGTGGGCGGCGTGGGGCGCATGGCTGCGCGCCAAAGGCGATGGCGCGGACATTCCCCCGCCCGCGCTGGGGCGCAACCTTGGTGCGGCGCCCGGGCGCTATGTGCTGGGGCGCTAAGGCGCATTTCCCATCATTAAAAAGGGCGGCCCCGCGGGACCGCCCTTTTCTTTGGCCTTGGGGCCAAGCTTATTTCATCAGCGCCGCGACGCCGGGCAGTTCCTTGCCTTCCATCCATTCCAAGAAGGCGCCGCCCGCAGTCGAGATATAGCTGAAATCTTCCGCCGCGCCCGCCTTGTTCAGCGCGGCCACGGTATCGCCGCCGCCCGCAACAGAGGTCAGCTTGCCATCTTTCGTCAGCTCTGCCGCCTTTTGCGCCGCCGCATTCGTCGCCGCATCGAAAGGCGCGATTTCAAACGCGCCCAGCGGGCCGTTCCAGATCAGCGTTTTCGAGGCTTCGAACACGCCCGCGATCTCCTCGACCGATTTCGGCCCGGCATCCAAGATCATCGCATCTTCGGGGCAGGCGTCATTGGCGACGGTTTCATTCTCGGCATTGGCCTTGAATTCGCGCGCCACCACCACATCAACGGGCAGATGGATCGCGCAGCCAGCGGCTTTGGCCTTTTCCAAGATCTCGCGCGCGGTTTCCGCCATATCGCGTTCGGCCAAGGATTTGCCGACATCAACGCCTTGGGCCACCAAGAAGGTATTGGCCATGCCGCCACCGATCACCAGATGGTCGACCTTGGTCACAAGGTTGCCCAGCAGGTCGAGCTTGGTCGAAACCTTGGCCCCGCCCACCACGGCACAAACCGGGCGGACCGGTTTGCCCAATGCGGCTTCCAGCGCCTTGAGTTCGGCTTCCATCAAACGGCCCGCCGCTGCGGGCAGGATATGCGCCACGCCTTCGGTCGAGCTATGCGCGCGGTGCGCCGCCGAGAAGGCATCATTGACGTAAACCTCGCCCAGTGCGGCCATCGCCGCGCTCAGTTCCGGGTCGTTCTTTTCTTCGCCCGCATGGAACCGGGTGTTTTCCAGCAACAGCACCTGACCGGCTTCCAGCGCGGCAACGGCGGTTTTCGCCGGGCCGCCAATGCAATCTTCGGCGAATTTCACCTCGACACCCAACGCTTGCGCCAGTTCGGGCACCAGCGGGCGCAGGCTCATCTCTGGCACCACCTGGCCTTTGGGGCGGCCAAAATGCGCCAGCAGCACCGGTTTGCCGCCTTTGGCAAGGATGTCTTTCACCGTGGGCACGATCTTGAGGATCCGCGTCGCATCGGTCACCACGCCGTTTTCCACGGGCACGTTGATGTCGACGCGTACCAGCGCCACCTTGCCCGCCAGATCCACCTCATCGAGCGTTTTCCAAGCCATTCTCATTTCTCCTGATGTCTGCGCGTGGCGGGGGCCGTCCACCCGCGGCTGGCGCAAACTTGCCCGGATGCGGCCCCCCCGTCAACGCCCCGCGTTCACGCTTTTGCCCCGCAGGATCGTGAAAGTCCCCCCGCGCTTTGCCCTTTTCACCCGCCGACACAGCGCTTAAGTTGCGCCCAGACCAATCAGGAGAGTTCCATGGCCGATATCAAAGACCCCGAGAACACCATCATCATCACCCTTAAAGATGGCCCCGTGGTGATTGAGCTGCTGTCCGATGTGGCCCCGGGCCATTGCGAGCGGATGAAGCAACTTGCCCGCGACGGTGCCTATGACAATGTGGCCTTCCACCGGGTGATCGATGGTTTCATGGCCCAGACGGGGGATGTGGAACACGCCAATATGGAAAAAGACTACAACCCGCGCCGCGCGGGCACGGGTGGGTCGCAATACCCCGACCTGAAAGCCGAATTTTCCAAGCTGCCGCATGATCGCGGCACCCTTGGCGCGGCGCGGTCGATGAACCCGAACTCGGCTAACAGCCAGTTCTTCATCAATTTTTCCGACAACCACTTCCTCAATGGCCAATATACCGTCTATGGCCGCGTGATCGAGGGGATGGAGCATGTCGACAAGATCGCCCGTGGCGAGCCGCCGGCAAACCCCGACCGGATGATCTCGGTGAAGGTGGCCGCCGATGCGTAAGCTTCTGGCCGCGACCGTGCTGGCCTTTGCGGCCAGCACCGCTTTTGCGCAAGATGGCACCACCGTGCCCGATGGGCCGGGGCCGAACCTTGTGTTGGAGATCGGGGGCGAGACCGAGGGGCGCGTGGTCATTGACCTGCTGCCCGATGTCGCGCCCCAGCATGTCGAGCGGATCACCCAATTGGCCAATGAGCACGCCTATGATGACGTGGTGTTTCACCGCGTGATCGGCGGCTTCATGGCGCAAACGGGCGATGTGCAATTTGGCAAGCGCGGTGGCGATATTCAAATGGCCGGGATGGGCGGGTCGAAATACGGCGATCTTCCGGCTGAATTCTCGAACCGCTCCTTCACCCGTGGCATGGTCGGCATGGCGCGGTCGTCGGACCCGGATTCTGCCAACAGCCAGTTCTTCATCATGTTTGAGGCGGCCCCGCATCTGGATGGCCAATATACCATCGTCGGCCATGTGGTCGAAGGGATGGAGGTCGTCGACGCGATCAAGAAGGGCGCGCCGCAACTCAATGGGCTGGTGGAAGACCCCGATTACATCGTGACAGCGACGGTCGAATAAATCCAACCGCGCAGGGGGCTATCTGCCCCCTCTGCGGCGGGGCCGCATTCACCCCCGAGGATATTTGCCCAAAGTCGAAGCCGCCAAACAAAAAGGGCGCCCGTTTGGAGCGCCCTTTCCCTTTTAGCGTCACTTAGAGCGCCTAGCCCCTTAGCCCAGTTGCACCAGCGCATGGCGTTTTTTGCCCGCGCTCAGTTTCACCGACTCGGCCAGATCGGCTGCGGTGAACATCCGGCCCGCATCGGTGCAGGCCGCGTCATTCACCTTCAGCCCACCCTCGGCAATCAGCCGCTTGCCGTCTTTGCCGGTTTTGGCCAAGCCCGAGCGCACCACAAGCTGCGCCAAGCTGATACCGTCGCCCAACTCGCTTGCGGGCAGGCTGAGCGTCGGCAGATCCTCGCCCACGCCGCCTTTTTCAAACACTTCGCGCGCGGTGGCCTCGGCGGCGGCGGCGGCCTCGGCCCCGTGCAAGAGCGTCGTCACCTCATTGGCAAGGATGATCTTCGCGCCGTTGATCTCGGACCCTTCCAGCTTGCCCAAACGGTCGCATTCCTCCACCGGCAGATCGGTGTAGAGCTTAAGGAAACGCCCGACATCGGCATCGGTCGTGTTGCGCCAGAATTGCCAGAATTCGTAAGGCGACAGCATCTCGCCATTCAGCCAAACCGCGCCACCTTGCGATTTGCCCATCTTGCGGCCATCCGAAGTGGTCAAAAGCGGCGTCGTCAGGCCGAAAATCTCTCGGTCGCAGACGCGGCGCGTGAGATCGATCCCGTTGACGATATTGCCCCATTGATCCGAGCCACCCATCTGCAACAGGCACTCATAGCGCCGGTTAAGCTCAAGGAAATCATAGGCTTGCAAGATCATATAGTTGAATTCGAGGAAGCTGAGCGATTGCTCGCGGTCAAGGCGCGACTTCACCGATTCAAAGCTGAGCATCCGGTTGACCGAGAAATGCCGCCCGATATCGCGCAGGAACTCAAGGTAGTTCAGATCATCAAGCCATTCGGCATTGTTGCGCATCATCGCGCCATTGCCCGCATCGCCGTAGTCCAAATACCGCGCGAAAACGCGCTGCATACCGGCGATGTTTTCATCGATCCGCTCGGGCGTCAGCAGCGGCCGTTCTTCCGAGCGGAAGCTCGGATCGCCCACTTTCGTGGTGCCGCCCCCCATCAGCGTGATCGGGCGGTGGCCGGTCTTTTGGAACCAGCGCAAGAGCATGATGTTGAGCAAATGGCCCACATGCAAACTGGCGGCCGTGGCGTCATAGCCGATATAGGCCGTCACCATGCCTTTGCTGAGGGCCGCGTCGAGATCTTGCAGATCGGTGCAATCGGCGAGGAAGCCGCGCTCGATAATAACGCGCAGGAATTCCGATTTCGGGTGATAGGTCATCGTGCTTGTTCCTTTGGCTTGCGCATGCGTATATCGGGGCAAGCTCCAAAGGGGAAGTCATGTTGAAGGCGCAACCGGTCTGGGCGCTTGGCGCGATGTCGGGAACCTCGCTTGACGGGGTCGATGCGGCCTGTCTGCACACCGACGGGGTGGAGATTTTGGCCTTTGGCCCCACGCTTTACCGGGCGTATCGCGCAGAGGAACGCGCGGCGATTCATGCGGTTTTGGGCGCTTGGCCCGGCGCGCAAGGGGTGGCGCAGGCAGCAGAGGTGGTGGAAACTGCCCATGCCGAGGTGCTCAGCGCGCTTTTGACGCGCTGCCCCGAGGCGGAATTGGTGGGCTTTCACGGTCAAACGCTGGCGCATGATCCGTTGGGGGCGACGGGGGCGCCGCGCACGCATCAGGTGGGCGATGGCGATCTGTTGGCCGAGGTGTTGGATCGCCCGGTCGTTTGGGATTTTCGCAGCTCGGATGTGGAACTGGGCGGGCAGGGCGCGCCTTTGGCGCCGTTTTTTCATTTTGCCTGTGCCAAATGGGCCAGTCTGACCGAACCGGTGGTGTTTTTGAACCTTGGCGGCGTCGGGAATGTGACCTTTGTCGACCCGCGCGAACCGGGGCCAGAGGTGGCGGGCGCCTGTTTGGCCTTTGACACCGGCCCGGCGAATGCCCCGATCAATGATCTGATGCAGGCACGGCTTGGGCAGGGCTATGATGCGGGCGGGGCTTTGGCGCAAGCGGGCCGGGTGGATGAGGCCTTTGTTACGCGCTTTTTAAACCACGGTTATTTCTTAAAAATGCCGCCCAAGTCTCTGGATAGGAACGATTTTGCGCAGGCACTTGAAGGTGTCGAAGCGCTGTCTGATGCCGATGCGGTGGCCACGCTCACCGCCTGCGCCGCCGCTGCCGTGGCGCGTGGGTTCGAGCATTTCCCCAGCGCGCCCGCCGCAGTTTATGTGGCGGGGGGCGGGCGGCTCAATCTCGCGCTGATGACCGAATTGGCGCGCCGTTTGCCCTGTCCGGTGGCCCCGGTCGAAGATCTGGGGCTGAATGGCGATATGCTGGAGGCGCAGGCCTTTGCCTATCTGGCGGTGCGGGTGGCGCGGGGCCTGCCGACCTCTGGCCCCTTTACCACCGGGGTGGCGGCGCTTGTGGGCGGGGGGCGCGTCTCCAAACCGCAGGGGCTTTAAGACGGAAACGGCGCAGCCTTTCGTTCCATAAGAGAATGACAGGAGGATGCCATGACGACTTCTGCTTCCAAGCCTTGCCCGCCGTTTTCGAACCGCGCGAGTGCCGTCTTTCTGGCGGGCTTCACCTTTCTGGGGCTGTCCGTCTCTGGGCTGGCGATTGCCTTTGCCCCCGCCGGGCGGTTGGCCGTGCGACTGGATTGGACCCTTTGGGGGCTGAGCCGCGCGCAATGGGAAAGCCTGCATCTAACGCTGGGCGTGTTCTTTTTGATCGCCGCTGGCTGGCATATCTGGCTGCATTGGGCGGTGATCCGCAACCTGATCTGGTCGGCGCGCGAACAGGCGCTGTGTCACCGGCGCGAATTGGGTTTGGCGCTGGTGTTGGTGGGCGCGATGAGCGCTTTGGCGATTGCCGATCTGCCGCCTGCCAACTGGCTGACCGACACATCCGATTATTTCAAGCGCAGCTTTTGGGGCGACTTGCGGCCCCTTGACCAAGGTCATTGGCGCCCGTAAACGGCCCAAGCCGAAAAACGTAAGACCGGTCAGGTTATCCCGGTCACCGCCGCAAGGGCGGGAGTTAGTCGATCTCGAACCCACGGCGCTGCATTCGAGGGAGACCGATGGAAAAACCGAACCCAAAACGTGAAAAGCTGACGATCATTGTCGCGCAGGTGTTCATTTCCTGCCTGATGGCGCTGTTGATGACCTTTTTCTTTGCCGTGCTGCCCGAGGCGCTGCGCACCGATTTCGCGCCCGGTTGGGGCTGGATTTGGCTGCGCGATTGGCTCACGGCTTGGCCGGTGGCCTTTGTCCTGTCGCTTGGCGTGGGGCCGCTGGCGTTCAAACTGGCGTTTTGGCTTTTGCACCCGCGCCGGATCACCGAATAAGCCCCGCTAATCGGCTTAGGCGGGGATATCAAACCCCGGCGCGGCCAGTTCGAACCCGTCAAACTGGAAGGCGGGGGAGACGGTGCAACTGACCAGCGTCCATTCTCCCAAGCTGCGCGCCGCTTGCCAGTGATGCGCCGGCACGATGGCTTGCACAGTGTCGCTCGCCAGCACATCGGGGCCAAGGCGCAGCACTTGCGCGGGGCCAGCGGCGGTTTCGGCGATCCGCAACTCCAGCGGCGCGCCTGCGTGATAATGCCAAATCTCTGCGGCATCGACGCGGTGCCAATGGCTGCTTTCCCCGGCCTTGAGCAAAAACAAGATCGCCGTGCCCGCCGCGCGGCTGCCCGCGGGCGCCTCGGCGATCCATGTCTGGCGATACCAGCCGCCCTCGGGATGCGGGGTCAGGTTCAGCTTTTCGATGATCTGATCGGCTTCGGTCATAGGCACCCCCTTTGCGCCACAGTAACGGTCCCTGCGCAAAAGAAAACCCCGCCAAGGCGCAGGCCCGGCGGGGTTTGGAAGTGGCTTTTCGGGACCCTTATTTCAGGATGCCACGGCCCATGTATTCGGCGGTTTCGCCCAGCATCTCTTCAATACGGATCAGCTGGTTGTATTTCGCCAGCCGGTCCGAGCGCGCAAGCGAGCCGGTTTTGATTTGGCCGCAGTTCGTCGCCACCGCAAGATCGGCAATCGTCGCATCTTCGGTTTCGCCCGAGCGGTGGCTCATGACGTTGGTGTAGCGCGCGCGATGCGCCATATCGACGGCTTTGAGCGTTTCCGACAGCGAGCCGATCTGGTTTACTTTCACCAGCATCGAGTTGGCCACGCCTTCTTTGATGCCACGGGCCAGACGCTCGGGGTTGGTCACAAAGAGGTCGTCGCCCACCAGTTGCACTTTGTCGCCCAAAGTGTCGGTCAGCAGTTTCCAGCCGTCCCAATCGTCTTCCGAGCAGCCATCTTCGATCGAGATGATCGGGTAATCGGCGCAAAGCTTCGCCAGATAGTCGACGTTTTCCGCCGAGGTCAGGCTCAGGCCTTCGCCCTTCATCTCATACTTGCCGTCTTTGAAATATTCGGTCGCGGCACAGTCCATCGCCAGATAGATGTCTTCGCCCGGCTTGTAGCCCGCTTTTTCGATGGATTTCAAAATGAAGTCCAGCGCATCGCGGGTCGAGGCGAGCATCGGCGCAAAGCCGCCCTCATCGCCCAGACCGGTCGACAGGCCCGCGCCCGACAGCTCTTTTTTCAGCGTGTGAAAGACTTCAGACCCCATGCGCACCGCGTCGCGGATATTGCCCGCCGAAACCGGCATGATCATGAATTCTTGGATGTCGATCGGGTTGTCGGCATGTTCGCCGCCGTTGATGATGTTCATCATCGGCACCGGCAAGATGCGCGCCGAGGTGCCGCCGACATAGCGATACAGCGGTTGCGCGGTGAAATCGGCCGCGGCTTTCGCGCAGGCCAGCGACACGCCCAAAATGGCGTTCGCGCCAAGGCGGCCTTTGTTCGGCGTGCCGTCAAGTTCGATCATCAGCTTGTCGATGGCTTCTTGATCGGTGACGTCTTCGCCCACAAGGTTTTCGGCCAATTCGCCGTTCACTGCCATCACGGCTTCCAAAACGCCTTTGCCCATGTAGCGCGCTTTGTCGCCGTCGCGGCGCTCCACCGCTTCATGCGCGCCGGTCGAGGCGCCCGAGGGAACCGCCGCGCGGCCCATCGTGCCGTCTTCGAGGGTCACGTCAACCTCGACAGTGGGGTTGCCGCGGCTGTCGAGGATTTCACGCGCGTGGATGTCGATGATCGTGCTCATGGGAGTGCTCCGATTGAAAAATCGCCCCCTCTATAGCCTTCTGCCGCCGCTGCGAAAAGGGTGTTGTTAGCGATAACTTGGGTGTTAGCGTCGAAGCCTGCGCGAAATTCAGGCTTTGGCCGGTGCGGCATTGGCGCGGGCCCGGATGCGCTGGCGCGCCAGCGTGTAAAGGCCAGAGCCCACGATGATCGCCCCGCCGACCAGTGTCCACAGATCGGGTTTTTCGGCAAAGACCGCCCAGCCGATGATCAGCGCGAAAATCAGTCGAGTGTAGCGAAACGGGGTGATCACCGCGACCTCGCCAATGCGCATCGCGGCAATCAGCGCGTAATAGCCCGCCGTGCCAAAAATCAGCGCGCCGGCGATTTGGGCGTAATCGAGCGCGGTGGGCGGCACGAAGGGGCCTTGCAGCACCATGAGCCCCGCGCCGGCGGGAATGACGGTCGCAAACCCATAGGTGGCCAGTTGCATCGAGGTAATCGTGCGCGGCACCCGGCGGGTGACCACATCACGCGCGGCCAAGCCCACAACCGCAACCACCGCGAACAGCGACAGGATCGAGAACCCCTCGGTGCCGGGGCGGATCACCACCAGCACACCGGCAAAGCCCACCATGATGGCCGACCAGCGCCGCCAGCCGACTTTCTCGCCAAGGAAAAGCGCAGCCCCCAGCGTCACGGCCAAGGGCGTGGCTTGCAAAATCGCCGAGGCTTGGGCGAGCGGCGTGAAGGCAATGGCGCAGACAAAGGCCAGCGTGCCCACAAGCTCGCCAAAGTTGCGGCCAATCACGGCGGGGGCCAGCAGATCGCGCGAAAACAGCCGGTCACCGTTTTTCAGCGCAAAGGCGGCAAAGATCGCCGTGCCGCCAAGGCCCAATAGCATCAGCACCTCGCCCACCGGCATGTGCTGGCTCATGCTTTTGACAAAAAGGTCCTCCATGGCGAAACCGGCCATCGCCGCGACCATCAAAAGACTGCCTTGGAAGTTTTCGACACCATTGCTCATGGCGCGGCTTTGCCAAAGCGCGCGGGCGGCGTAAAGCGCGCGATTGTATCCGCCACAAGATCGTGGATCAGGTCCCGCAGAAGGTGCGGGTCACGCGCTCGTCATGGCTTGGTGCGGCTTCCAGATCGGCAAAGCTGTCGTCGGGGGTAAACGGCGCGGCCAGCGCGGCATTCAACCTGTGGAAAGGGGCAAAATCACCGTCGACGGCTGCGGCGATCATGTCCTCCACCCGGTGGTTGCGGGGGATGCGCACTGGGTTGGCAGCGGCCATCACCGCTGCCGGATCGGCCTCGCGTTCCAGCCGCGCGCGCCAGCCCGGTTCCCATGTGTCAAAGGCTTGGGGCTCGGTGAATTCATCCCGCGCGGTGCCGGTGCTTAGGCCCCGGAAAGTGCGGGTGAAATCCGCTGCGTCGGTCGCCATGCGATTAAGCAGGCTTTCGATCAAGGGCAGGTCGTCTTCGGTGGCCTGGGCCAGCCCGATCTTGCGGCCCATGCGGCTGAGCCATGCGGCCTGATAGGTCGGGGCAAACCCATCCAGAACTGCCTGCGCGGCCTCCACCGCGGCCTCACCTTCGCCCATCAACGGCAACAGGCACGAGCCTAGCTGCGCAAGGTTCCACAGCGCGATTTGCGGCTGGTTCGCGTAGGCATAGCGGCCCCGCGCATCGATCGAGGAAAACACCTTTTTCGGGTGATATTCATCCATGAAGGCGCAGGGGCCATAGTCGATTGTCTCGCCCGACAGCGCGCAATTGTCGGTGTTCATTACGCCGTGAATGAAGCCAACAGACATCCAGCCAGCCACCAGCTTGGCCTGTGCCGCGGTCACGGCGGCCAGCAGGTCGCGCGCGGTTTCGCCATCGGGATAATGGCGCGCAAGCGTGTAGCGGCACAGGGTGGCCAGCGCATCCATGTCGCCGCGCGCGGCGAAATATTCAAAGGTGCCCACGCGGATATGGCTGGCGGCCAGGCGCGCGATTACCGCGCCGGGCTTTTGCGCCCCGTCACGATAGACCGGCTGGCCCGTGGTGACGCAAGCCAGCGCGCGGGTGGTGGGCAGGCCCAGCGCGGCCATCGCCTCGCTTAGCACATATTCTCGCAAGACCGGGCCCAGCCACGCCCGGCCATCGCCGCCGCGCGAAAAGGGCGTGCGGCCCGCGCCCTTAAGCGTCAGGTCAAACCGCGCGCCATCGGGGGCGACCAGCTCGCCCAGCAAAATCGCGCGGCCATCGCCCAATTGCGGCACAAAGCCGCCAAACTGATGCCCCGCATAGGCTTGGGCAATCGGGCGCGCGCCTTCGGGCACCAGATTGCCCGCAAAGATCGCCGTCCCTTCGGCACTTTCCAGCGCGTCGCAATCCAGCCCCAGCCGCTTGGCTAGGGCGTGGTTCACCGCAATCGGGCGGGGATCTTCCACCGGGCTGGGCGGCAGCGCGGCAAAGAACTTTTCGGGCAGGCGGGCGTAGGTATTTTCAAAAGGCAGGTGCATCGCCCATAGCTGATGCCGCCGCACCCGCTTTCAAGGTCAAAGCCGCGCCAAGCGTTCGGTCAGCAGGGTATAAAACCCCTTGGCATCGATATCGCCCATGAACATCGCATTGGGTTTGCGCGGGCTCACACGCCACCAATCGGCCACCGTCATGCCCATCGTCAGTTCCGACTGGGTTTCAATCGCCACATTGATATGGCGGCCAGTGAACAGATCAGGCTCAAGAAGATAAGCGATCACACAGGGGTCATGCAGCGGCGCCCCGTCCGAACCATATTTCGCCATGTCGAACCGCTCAAAGAAATCTGTCCAGCTGGCCACGGCATGACCGACCGGCGTGCCAAGGTTGCGAAACGCTTCGATCCGGGCGCGGGTGGTCAGCGCCTTATGCGTGACATCGAGCGGCATCACCACCAGAGAAATGCCGGATTTGAACACGATATCCGCCGCTTGCGGGTCAACGTAAATGTTGAATTCGGCCGCCGGGGTGACATTGCCCCCCTCAAAGAAGCCGCCGCCCATCAGCACAATTTCCGCCACCCGATCCACAATATCAGGGGCTTTTTGGAAGGCGGTGGCGATATTGGTCAGCGGGCCGAGCGGGCACAGGGTCACCGTGCCGGGCGGTTCGCTGCGCAGGGTCTCGATCAGGAAATCCACCGCATGTTGCTCTTGCAGTTTCATCTTGGGCAGCGGCAGCGCGATGCCGTCTAGCCCGGTCTTTCCATGCACATATTCGGCAGTGACCAGTGCGCGTTCCATCGGCTTGTCGCAACCGGCAAAGACCTTCATCTCGCTGCGCCCAGCCAATTCGCAGACCACCCGTGCATTGCGCGCCGTCAAATCCAGCGGCACATTGCCCGCCACACAGGTGATCCCCAAAATGTCGAGTTCAGGGCTGGCCAAAGCCAATAACAGCGCCACGGCATCATCTTGGCCGGGGTCGGTGTCGATAATGATCTTTCGCGTCATGGAGACTCCTTTTGCGCGAAAATGTAGGGCTGCACCGCAGAAGTCCAGATGCCTTGATGGCGCCAAAAACGCGCCACATTCGACGGTTAACCAAATTTCACGGCGCCGCGCGCGCCCGGTGCGAGTGTTGCAGGTTCACAGATCCGACAAAAGCAATGGCCCAAGGCCGCAACAGGCAGACCCATGACCGTTTCGATGCACCATCTTTTCATCGCCCCCCCGGTTTTCGACACTTTGGCCACAGCGGTGGCGCGGTCTTTGGCGCAGGGGCAGGGCGATCTGGTCGGCGCCGGTTTGGGGCGGGCGGCACTGGGCCCGGTCGAGGGCGCGGGGGTGATCATCGATCAGGCGATATTCGGGCGCGCGGGGGCAGGGCTGAAGGGGTTCTTCCCGCTGGCCGGGGCGCGCGCAAAGGCGTTTGCCGGGTTGCTCCGCGCGCCGGTGGGCCGCATCGTGGTGCCGGTGATGCCGCTCGATCAGGCTTGGCCCATGATGTGGCGCCAGCAGGCCGGGCGCAAGGTGATGCCCGATTTTGATCGTATCGGCCCGAAACTGTGCCGCTTCAAGCGGGGCTGGGCCCATGTGGTGGCCGAATTGATCGAGGCTTTCGCCCCGCAAGAGATGATCGTATTGCCCGCGCCGGTGTCCAGCGCGCAGGTTTTGGGCGCGCTGGTGCCCGAGGTCGGATTGCAATCTTTCGCACCCGCGCGCGGCGTGTTTCCCGATCGCGCGCTGGCAATGCTTCAAGGGCTTTACCGTCAAGGGGGTCAGGTTTCGCCGCAAGAAGCTGCGCGGCTTGCCGCGCAACATGCCAATGCGCCGCAAACCGCACCGCTGGCCGCCTTTTCCGAGCTGGAGCGCGCCGATCTGCGCCGCCGTTTCGCCGCCGAAATGGAGCAGATGGCCGCGATGCCCGGCGTGCGGATCGGGCTGGATGGGCTCGATTTTGCAAGCGCGGCCCAGTGACGGGCCAATAGGAACAGGTAAACCCTAACCGGCGGGGTTAGCCCGCCATTGCGGTTTCAAGCGCCTCAAGCGCCGCCATCCACAGTTCTTCTGCCCGTCCCATTGCCTCGCGCGCCTCGGCGTGTTTGAGCAGCCACTTGTCACGCTCGGCCGCGCGCGCGGCGTCATAAAGCTCGGGATCGGCCAGCTTTTCATCCAGCTTCGCCAGCATCTCGCTGAGCTTTTCGACCCGTTCTTCGCATTTGCGCGCCTCGGATCGCAGCGCCAAGATTTTCTCGCGCGAGGGTTGGGCAGGTTTGTCCCTGGCCGGTTTTTCTGCCGCTTTGGCCGGTTTGTCGTCGGGGTCACCGGCCAGCAATTCCGCCCGGTAGGCGTCCAGATCGGCGCCATAGGGGGCGACCGCGCCGCCCTTCACCAGCCACAGCCGATCCGCGACAAGGCCCAACAGGTGCATATCGTGGCTGACCAAGATCACCGCGCCGGAATAGGCGGTGAGTGCCTCCACCAGCGCTTCGCGGCTTTCGATATCAAGGTGGTTCGTCGGTTCGTCGAGAATGAGCAGATGCGGCGCATCAAGCGTGGCCAGAAGCAGCGAGAGCCGCGCCTTTTGCCCACCCGAAAGCTTGCCCACTTCGGTTTCCGCTTGATCGGCCAAAAGCCCAAAGCCGGCCAGCCGCGCGCGCAATTTGGAGGGGTGCTCCTTGGGGCGCAGCCGTTGCAGATGCAACAAAGGCGTGGCGCCAAGGTCCAATTCATCCACCTGATGCTGCGCGAAATAGCCGATCCGCAGCTTCGAGGACCGCGCGATCCTACCCTCGCAGGCCTCCAGCTTGCCCGCCAGCAGTTTGGAAAGTGTCGATTTCCCCTCGCCGTTGCGGCCCAAAAGCGCGATCCGGTCATCTTGGTCGATGCGCAGATTGAGACGGCGCAGGATCGGCTTGCCACCATAGCCCACCGCCGCGCTATCAAGCGTGATGATGGGGGGCGACAATTGCTCGGGCGTGGGGAAGGTAAAGACCTGTTTCGCCGCTTCTTCAGGGGCGGTGATCGGCTCCATCTTCTCTAGCATCTTCACGCGGGCCTGCGCCTGCGCGGCCTTGGTCGCCTTGGCCTTGAAGCGATCGACGAAGCTTTGCAGATGCGCGCGCCGCGCTTCTTGCTTTTTCGCCGCCGCCGCCTGATTGGCGCGCGCCGCCGCGCGTTGGCGGGCGAATTGGTCGTAAGGCCCGTTCCACAATGTCAGTTTGCGGTTTTCCAAATGCAGGATCGAGCCCACCGCGCGGTTCAAAAGCCCGCGGTCGTGGGAGATGATAATCACCGTATGCGGGTAGCGCGTAAGGTATTGTTCCAGCCAAAGCGCGCCTTCAAGGTCGAGGTAGTTCGTCGGCTCGTCGAGGAGCAGCAGATCGGGCTGGGCAAAGAGCACGCCCGCCAAAGCCACCCGCATCCGCCAGCCGCCCGAAAAATCCGAACAGGGGCGTTGCTGCGCTTCGGTATCAAAACCAAGGCCGCGCAAAATGGCACTGGCGCGGGCTTCGGCCGACCATGCATCAATATCGGCAAGCCGCGTTTGCACCTCGGCAATGCGGCCGGGGTCGGTTGCGGTCTCTGCCTCGGCCAAAAGGCTGGCGCGTTCGGTATCGGCCTGCAGCACCGTATCAAGCAGGCTGGTGGCGGAGGAGGGCACCTCTTGCGCCACGCCGCCAATACGGGCGCGGACGGGCAGGGTGATCTCGCCCGATTCCAGCGCGATCTCGCCCCGGATCAGCCGAAAGAGTGTGGTTTTCCCGGCGCCATTGGCACCAACAAGGCCGACCTTGTGGCCGGTCGGAATTCGGGCCGAGGCGCCTTCAAACAGTGGGCGGCCTTCGATGGCATAGGTGATGGCGTCAAGTGTCAGCATGCAAGGGCTGTGCCCGAGCGCGGGCGCGGCGTCAATGGGGCAGGGGGCGGCGCAGGGGGGGCAAAGGCGCCCCCGTCGCCGCCCCCGCCAAATGGCCCATCTTTGAGACAGCCATGCGCGGCTTTCGTGCAAATGTCGCATCCTTTGGTCAAAACGGCACGCATGCGGGGCTTTTCAACTTCGTTGCCCCATGCTAGCAGGCGCCAGACCTTTTCCTGACCGGTGGATCAATCGCCCCGGTCCCCAACCAAAGAGGCTTCCCCTCATGGCCATCGAACGCACGCTGTCGATCATCAAACCCGATGCCACCCGTCGCAACCTCACCGGCAAGATCAACGCCAAATTCGAGGAAGCCGGTCTGCGCATCGTCGCGCAAAAACGCATCAAGCTGTCCATGGAACAGGCCGGCAAATTCTATGAAGTCCACAAAGAGCGCCCCTTCTACGGCGAACTGTGCGAATTCATGGCGTCCGAGCCGGTTGTCGTGCAAGTGCTTGAAGGCGAAGGCGCGATTGCGAAAAACCGCGAAGTGATGGGCGCCACCAACCCGGCCAATGCCGATGACGGCACCATCCGCAAAGAATTCGCCCTGTCGGTTGGCGAAAACTCGGTCCACGGCTCGGATGCGCCGGAAACCGCGGCCGAAGAAATCGCTTTCTTCTTCTCGGGTCTCGAACTGGTCGGCTAAGCCGCCTTTTCGACCAAAGCTTCAGGGGCTGCCCTTCGGGGTGGCCCTTTTGTTTTGCCGATCATGGCAAAGAAAAACCGCGCCGACAGGGCCGGAGCGGTGGCGGCCATGAAGCGCATGGCAGGAAAGACACCCGGTTTCGGATCTCAGAGCAGAGATCCACGACGGGTTGGCTCTCGTGAGGGGCGAGAACGGGGCAGTGTCTCGGGCCGATCAAAGCGCGCGCCGGAAGCGCACGCCACAAGCGGCCATGCCCAAGGGCAGAGGAGGGCGCCTTAGATCGAGGCCCAGTCGGTGATCCGGGTCACGCCGGGTTGCGCGGGCTTTTCGCTGCTTGCGCCGTGCTGCTGCACGGAAGCCTGTTTCGTCGATTGCTGGACCCGCACGCCCTCTTGCTGCTGGCTGGCTTGGCCCATTCCCATTTGCACCATGTCTTGCATCTTTTCGCCTCGTTACGTGATCGCCTTGCCCCTTCAGGGGGCGCTGAGATTGTGGCGACACTATGACGCAGCTAGCCCGAACTGACAGCTTGGTCAATTCACGATGAATGACAGCGGTGTGACACCCTGTGAGGGATGCGCAAAAGTCACGCTTGAGGCGAGAAAACCCTGCAAAAACAGCGCATCTGGCCAAAAAATTTAACCAAATTGCAGATTCACGATGATCTGTGGAAGGTGGCTTATTCGGCCGCCGTGCCCGCGGTTTGCGGCGTCGCGTCGCCGTTGCGCTTGCGCGCGGGCGCACCGCAGAGCGAGACCTTGGGGCGGCCCGACATATGCAGCAGATGTTCCAACGCGCCATTGTCGCGCACCATGTCGCCCAAGGTGTGGCGGTCCATCGCGGAATAGAACGCCTCGACCCCGGCTTCGAGCGCGTCGCGGAAGCGGCAGGCATCGGCCAGCGGGCAGGAATTGGTCTCCGCATCGAAACACTCGACGAACGGCAGCGACGCCTCAAAGGTGCGCAGCACCTCGCCCACACCGATCTTGTCCATGTCGCGCGCCAGCCGCAACCCGCCCGAACGGCCGCGTTGCGTTTCGACAAAGCCGCGCTGTGCCAAAGTGTTGACCACCTGCGCAAGGTGGTTTTCTGAGGCATTGCACGCCTCGGCGATCTCATGCTTGCGCACGATCCTGTCGCTGTTCACAGCACAGAACATCAAAGTGCGCATCGCCAGGTTGGTCCGAGTCGTCAGTCGCATGCTGGCTCCGAATTCCCGAGGGTTTAAGGCATGTCGCAGATACTTTATTGAGATATGTCACGACTGATTGGCAAAAGACAGTGAAACACTGTCCTTGCGTCAATATGTCTGCATGATGCTTCTTTTATTGTATGCAGATTTTGGAATGTTATAACGGTGCTGCGACGCGGCGGCTTTGGGCCTGTTTTGGGGGCAAAACGCCCGCTGCGGCAAAAGACGGGCATGCCCGGTTTCCACGTTTTATCCCCTGGGTCTTGGCCCATTTTAGACACGCTGACCCGCAGCTGACGGTATCAAGGATTTCGCATGACAGCCTCTCCCACCGCCGCGCCGCAGACCGAAAGCCGGCTCGCGCATTTTCCGATCACCTTCTACGCCACCACCATGGGCTTTGGCGGGCTGACGCTGGCCTTGCGGGCCGCGGCAAAGCCGCTGGGGCTTGGGCCGCTGCCCTATCAGGTGATGCTGGGCGTGACCGCCACGGCCTTTGTGCTGATTTCGCTGTTCTATCTGGCCAAGGCGCTGACGCATTGGAAAGAGGTTTACGGCGAATGGCACCACCCGATCCGGTTGTCGTTCTTTCCGACGATTTCGGTGTCGATGCTGTTGCTGTCGATCGGGCTGATGACGGTGTCGCAACCGGCGGCCACGCTGCTTTGGGGCATTGGCACGGCCTTGCAGGGCATTTTGACGATTTCGGTGGTGACGAACTGGATCGGCACGCGCTCGTTCCAGCATGGCCATCTGAACCCGGCTTGGTTCATTCCGGCGGTCGGCAATGTGATTGTGCCGGTCGCCGGCGCGCAGCTTGGCTTTACCGAAATCTCGTGGCTCTTCTTCTCTGCGGGGATGATGTTTTGGGTGATCTTGCTCACGCTCGTCTTTAACCGGCTGGTGTTTCACGACCCGCTGCCGGGGCGGTTGCAGCCGACGCTGGTGATCATGATCGCGCCCCCGGCGGTGGCCTTTATCGCCTGGGCGCGCCTGACGATGACCGAGGGCGCCGCGGTGGATGCGATGGGGCATATCCTGTTGTCGCTTGCCTATGTCTTTGCGGCGCTGGTGGCGGTGCAGATCCCGCGCATCTTGCGGTTGCCCTTTGCGATGTCGTTCTGGGCGCTCAGCTTCCCCTTTGCGGCGCTGACCATTGCCACCTTCCTTTATGCGGAAATGACCCAGTCGGTCGTGCATCAATATATGGGCACCGGCTTCTTGGGGCTTTTGGTGCTGTTGATCGCGGGGCTGGTGGGGCGCACCGTGATGGGCATCGTGCGCGGCGAGATTTGCCGCCCCGAATAAGCGCGCCGCTTGCAGATCGTGTCCGGCCCTCGCCCAGTGCGGGGGCCTTTTCATGCCGTGCTGCGCGTCTATGCCGCAAGTGCTTGGGGTGCAGGGCGTTTTTTCCTTGTCGCGGGGGCGTGCTAGGCTAGGTGATCTTTTAGCCCTGCCCGCCGCCCCCCGGAGGCCCAATGACATCGATCGACGACCATCCGCTGCGCTATGCGTTGGTGAACGAATTGCACGCCCGGCCGTTTCCCTCGGTGGGCGCGCCCGCCCATGTGATCTACTTCGCCTTCAAGCAACCGAAGGATGCGGCGAACCGCGACCGCGCCAAGGATCACGACCATCTGGTGGATCTGCTGACCCGCAATGGCGCGGCGATCCCGCCTGCCGGGGCAACCCATTACACCGGCGAGATTGGGCGGCATGCGCTGAAATGGGAAAGCCACACCGAATTCACCACCTATCTGGCGCATGCGCCGGGCGTGTCGGAGCGGCCGTTTGATCCGGCCGAGGCCGAGATTTTCCCGCCCGGCTGGGTGCATAATGCACCGGGGCGGCGGATCGCGGCGATTTCGATCCGGATCGAGGAATTGCCCGAAGACCCGATGAAAATCCTGCCCGCCATCGACAGCTGGTTCGTGCCCGAAAGCCTGACCTGTTCTTGGGTGCTGGAAGAAACCGCCGTCGTGGCGACCGATTTCCGCATTGATCCGGCGGGGTTGATGCGTTTTGCCGTCTTTGTGCGCCCGGGCACCGGAGAGGCGCGCGTGGGCCGTGTCGTGCAGCGCATCTGCGAGATCGAGACCTATCGCGCGGTGTCGATGCTGGGCCTTGGCCGGGCGCGGCAACTGACGCAAACGCTCAATCATCTGGAGCCGGAACTTAGCGCGCTTGTCGACAGCATGAAGGATGACGCACATCCCGCCGAGGATACGCTGCACCGGCTGTTGGAGGTTTCGACCGAGTTGGAAAGTTTGGCTGTCACCCATACGTTCCGGTTCTCGGCCACCAATGCCTATGAGGCTATCGTGCATGACCGGGTAGAGGTTTTGCGCGAAAGCCGGTTTAACGGGCGGCAAAAGTTCAATGAATTCATGATGCGCCGCTATGATCCCGCGATGCGGACGGTGAAATCCGCCGAGGTGCGGCTGAACGCGATGGTCGAACGCGCCGCGCGGGCGGGCGAATTGCTGCGCACCCGGGTCGATGTGGCACGTCAGGCGCAAAACCAAAAACTGCTTGAAAGCATGGATCGCCGGTCCGACTTGCAGTTGCGGCTGCAACGCACGGTCGAGGGGCTTTCGGTCGTGGCGATCAGCTATTACGCCGTCAGCCTTGCGGCCTATGCGGTTTATCCGGTCGCCAAAGAGATCGGCATCAGCAAGGAAATGGCGGTCGCGGGGCTGACGCCCGTTGTGGTGGCGATTGTCTGGCTGGCGCTGCGGCGGATCAGAAACAGCGTCGCACCGCATTAGGCGCGGCCTCGGGCGACGTGCCCGGATCACGTGACCAGAGACGAAAAAGGGGGCGCATCGCCCCCTTTTCTTTTGATCTGAACGGGCGCTCTAACCGCCTTAGACCCCGCGTGCCAGCGCGGCCACACCCGTGCGCGCCACATCCACAAGCCCCAAGGGGCGCATCAATTCGGCAAAAGCATCGATCTTGTCCGAGGTGCCGGTGATCTCGAAGACAAAGCTTTCCAGCGTGCTATCGACCACATTGGCGCGGAAGATATCGGCCAGACGCAGCGCTTCGACGCGTTTTTCGCCGGTGCCTGCCACTTTGAACAGCGCCAATTCGCGTTCCACCGCCGTCGCTTCGGTGGTGAGGTCATGCACCTCATGCACCGGCACGATGCGGCCCAGTTGCGCGCGGATCTGTTCGATCACCGCCTCGGTGCCGCGGGTGACAATGGTGATGCGGCTGGTGTGGCCCTTGTGGTCGATCTCGGCCACGGTCAGGCTGTCGATGTTATAGCCGCGCCCCGAAAAGAGCCCGATCACCCGCGCCAGAACGCCGGGTTCGTTTTCAACAATCACCGCCAGCGTGTGGCTGCGCTCGACCTCCGAGTGGAAATCGCGCAGGTCATAGGCGGAGTGGCTCGACGAGCCTTTCTTGATGTTCAGAGCGGCCATATGCCCTCTCCCTTCCGAATGTCTTTCATCTTGCCGGACAGTTTCCGGGGTCCGGGGGCGGGGCCCCCGGGCCACTCTCACACCAGCGCGGCGCCGCCGCGGAAGGCTTCGGCATCGGCCGAAAGCAGCATATCATTATGCGGCTTGCCCGACGGGATCATCGGGAAGCAGTTTTCGTGCTTTTCGACCAAGCAATCGAACAGAACCGGGCCATCATACTCGATCATCTCCATGATCGCGTCATCCAGCTCTTTCGGGTCGCTGACCACAATGCCCTTCCAGCCGAAGCTTTCGGCCAGCTTCACGAAATCGGGCAGGCTTTCCGACCAGCTTTGCGAATAGCGCCCGCCGTGCAGAAGGTCTTGCCATTGCCGCACCATGCCCAGCCGTTCGTTGTTCAAGATGAACTGTTTGACGGGCGCGCGGAACTGCGTCGCGGTGCCCATTTCTTGCATGTTCATCAGCCACGAGGCTTCGCCCGCAATGTTGATCACCAGCGCGTCGGGATGGGCGACCTGCACCCCGATCGAGGCCGGGAAGCCGTAGCCCATCGTGCCAAGCCCGCCCGAGGTCATCCAGCGGTTCGGCGCCTCAAAGCCCAGGAATTGCGCCGCCCACATCTGGTGCTGGCCCACCTCGGTGGTGATGTAGCGGTCGCGGCCCTTGGTCAATTCTTCAAGCCGTTGCAGCGCATATTGCGGCTTAATGATCGTGTCGGAATTGGTGTAGCTCAGGCAGCGCACCTTCTTCCATTCGTCGATCTTGCTCCACCATTTGCCAAGGCCCTCTTTGTTGGTCTTGCGCCCACGCGCCTTCCAGACCTTCAGCAGGTCTTCAAGCACATGGCCGATATCGCCCAAGATCGGCAGATCGACCTGAATGATCTTGTTGATCGACGAGGCGTCGATATCGACATGCGCCTTCACCGAATTGGGGCTGAAATCGGCCACGCGCCCGGTGATGCGGTCGTCAAACCGCGCGCCAAGGTTGATCATCAGATCGCAATCATGCATCGCGAGGTTGGCTTCATAAAGCCCGTGCATCCCCAGCATGCCCAGCCAGTTCTTGCCCGAGGCCGGATAGGCGCCAAGCCCCATCAGCGTCGAGGTGATCGGGAAGCCCGTTGCATCCACCAGTTCGCGCAAAAGCTGGCTGGCCGCACTGCCCGAGTTGATGACCCCGCCGCCGGTGTAGAAGATCGGGCGCTCGGCCGTTTCCATCATCTCGACAAGCTTGGTGATGGCGTCGAGATCGCCTTTCACCTTGGGGCGGTAATGTTCGGTGCGCGCGGTTTTCGGCCCGGTATATTCGGCCGAGGCGAATTGCACATCCTTGGGCAGGTCGATCAGCACCGGTCCGGGGCGGCCCGAGGTGGCGACATGGAAGGCCTGGTGGATCGTTTCCGACAGTTTCGACGGGTCTTTCACCAGCCAGTTATGCTTGGTGCAGGCGCGGGTGATGCCCACGGTATCGGCCTCTTGGAAGCCATCGGTGCCAATCATGAAGGTCGGCACCTGACCCGAAAACACCACCAAGGGAATGCTGTCCATCAGCGCATCGGTGAGCCCCGTCACCGCATTCGTCGCGCCAGGGCCAGAGGTCACCAGCACGCAGCCCGGCTTGCCGGTCGAGCGGGCATAGCCCTCGGCCATATGCACGGCGGCCTGTTCGTGGCGCACAAGGATATGCTTGATGTCGTTTTGCTGAAAGATCGCGTCATAGATCGGCAATACCGCGCCGCCGGGGTAGCCGAAGATCGTATCGACCCCCTGATCCTTGAGCGCCTGCACCACCATTTCTGCGCCGGTCATCTGCCGCGACATCTTTCACGTCCTTTCCCGGGGCCTGCGCCCCCGACCTTCCGGGGCTTTCGCCCCCGCTTCGACAGGGCAAGCGCCCCAACCCGTTTCACAACAAAAAGCCCCCGCGTGATCGGCGAGGGCGCATGGGAACCAATATGGTCAACCGTTACCGGCCCATGCGCGCTTTCCCTACCAGAACGACAAGCGAGATCATCGCCGCACCTTTTCGTTGCATTCGGGCGGACATTAGGGGCAGGCCGATGGGGCGTCAACGGCAAAACGCTGAATATAATGTCGCGCAGTGCCTTCAAATGTTGCGAAAGTTGCGCAAAGTTGCGCGGGCGTGACATTTTCGCAAGTCTTCCGGGGGCAAAAAGGGCCGGACTCGTCTTAATTTGCACGCGGCGGGCTGTGGTGGGCCATTGGGCGAGTCGCGGGCCTTGAAACGCTGCGTTTGCGCTTCCTTTCAGCGCCAAAATCCCTATCGTAACCGCGACCATGGGGCGGCAAAGCGGCCGCAACGGGCGCTGCGGGGCCGGGTTAGGACAAAAGTAACGGTGGATTGGTCAGGAATTCGGACCGGATTGGCCCGAGTTCCTTGATTTTCCTGTTCACACCCGGCAAGGAACACCGAAGCCTCGCAAGGGGCCGTGGGAGCATTGAAAGGGGAGGAGACGATGGGCGCTTTGCTGGCTCTGTCACGGGCCGTCGACCGCATCAACGAGGTCATCGGCAGATCGGTGTCCTGGCTCATTCTGGTGGCGGTGCTGGTGTCCGCCACCAATGCCATTGTGCGTAAGGTGTTCAACACCTCGTCGAACGCCTGGCTTGAGGCACAATGGTATCTGTTCGGGGGCGCCTTCTTGCTGGCCGCCGCTTATACGCTCAAGCAAAACGAGCATATCCGCATCGATATCGTTTATGGCGCCTTTTCGCGCCGGGTGCAGCATTGGATTGACCTGTTCGGCCATGTCTTCTTCTTGATGCCGTTCCTGACGCTGATGCTGTGGATGCTGTTTCCCTATGTGATGATGTCGGTGAAATCGGGCGAGGTTTCGACCAATGCGGGCGGGCTGATCATTTGGCCGGCGAAATCGCTGTTGCTGATCGGTTTTACGCTGCTCTTTGCGCAAGGGATTTCCGAAATCATCAAGAAAATCGCGATCATGCGCGGGCTGATCGAAGACCCGCATACCTATAGCGGGCACCACGGCACCGCC
Source organism: Rhodobacter sp. TJ_12 (assembly GCF_020023995.1). GTDB lineage: Bacteria > Pseudomonadota > Alphaproteobacteria > Rhodobacterales > Rhodobacteraceae > Rhodobacter. Next base: position 32,882 of record NZ_NRRD01000014.1, read on the forward strand.
GAGGTGATTGCCGAGAAAGAGGGGCTTTAAGATGCTGCTCGAACTCATTGCCACGAACATGGCGCCGATCATGTTCGTTTCGCTGATCGTGTTTTTGCTGCTGGGCTATCCGGTGGCGTTTTCGCTGGCCGCGAACGGGCTGGTTTTCTTCATCATCGGGGTGGAGCTTGCGCCGCTGTCGGGCGGTTCGATCAACCTCAGCTGGCCGCTTTTGAATGCGATGCCGGAACGGTTTTGGGGCGTCTTAAGCAACGAGACATTGCTGGCCATTCCGTTCTTCACTTTCATGGGGATCGTGCTGGAAAAATCCGGCATGGCCGAAGACCTGCTGGATACGATCGGGCAGTTGTTCGGCCCGGTGCGCGGCGGTTTGGCCTATGCGGTGGTAATCGTGGGCGCGCTGTTGGCGGCGACCACGGGCGTCGTTGCGGCCTCGGTGATCGCGATGGGGCTGATTTCGCTGCCGATCATGTTGCGCTACGGCTATGACCGGCGCATCGCCTCGGGGGTGATTGCGGCCTCGGGCACGCTGGCCCAGATCATCCCGCCCTCGATCGTTCTGATCGTGCTGGCCGACCAATTGGGCCGCTCGGTGGGCGATATGTATAAAGGCGCGCTGATCCCGGGCCTTGTGCTGACCGGCATCTATCTTGGCTATGTTGCGGTGATGTCGATCATCCGCCCGCATTCGATGCCCGCCCTGCCGAAAGAGGCGCGCACGCTTGGTTCGGGCGTGATGTCGCTTTTTGTGGTGCTGGCCATCGGTCTGGTGACGTATTACCTCGCCTTCCAATGGCTGCATGATCCGGGCGCGCGCAATTCCAATGCGGGCATTCTGGCCTCGGGTCTGGCGGTGGTGGTGATTTATCTCATCGCGCTGATCGACAAATCCACCGGCTTGAACCGCATGAGCCGTTTGGCGCAGCAGGTGGTGATCGTGCTGATCCCGCCGCTGGCGCTGATCTTCCTTGTGCTTGGCACTATCTTCCTTGGCGTCGCAACGCCGACCGAGGGGGGCGCGATGGGCGCGGTGGGCTCGCTGATCTTGTCGGGCGTCAAGAAGCGGCTCAACCTGACCGTGGTGCGCGAGGCGCTGGCGGCCACCACGCGGCTGTCGTCTTTCGTGATGTTCATTCTGCTGGGGGCGCGGGTGTTCTCGCTCACCTTCTACGGGGTGAACGGGCATCTGTGGGTCGAGCATCTGCTGGTGTCGCTGCCGGGCGGCGAGATGGGCTTCTTGATCGTTGTCTCGCTCTTGGTGTTCTTCCTCGCCTTCTTCCTCGATTTCTTCGAACTAGCCTTCATCATCGTGCCGCTTTTGGCGCCCGCCGCGGAAACGATGGGGATCGACCTGATCTGGTTCGGGGTGATCTTGGGGGTGAACATGCAGACCTCGTTCATGCACCCGCCCTTTGGCTTTGCGCTGTTCTTCTTGCGGTCCGTGGCGCCCAAGGTGCCCTATGCCGACAAGGTGACCGGGCTGATGACCGAGCCGGTGAAAACCTCGCATATTTATTGGGGGGCGGTGCCGTTCGTCTTCATCCAGATCGTGATGATCGCCATTGTGATCACTTTCCCGCAGATGGTGATGCATTACAAAGGCAAGCCGGTCGATGTCAGCAATGTCGAAATCACCCTGCCCAGCATGCCCGGGCTTGGGGGCGGCCTTGATGGCGGGCTTGGGGCGCCCGGCGGCATGGGGCTGCCGCCGCTCGGCGCGCCCCGGGCCGCACCGGGCGGTGGGCTGAGCCTTGGCGCGCCGTCCCTTGGTGGTCCGCCTCCGGGTCTTGGGGCGCCCTCGGGCAGCCCGCAAGAGCCGCCGCAGGGCGGTGGGGCGAGCCTTGGCATCCCCGCGCCGATGGGATTGGGCGGTGCCCCGATCGGGAACTAAGCAAATACCAAGCGGCGGCCCTCGGGCCGCCGTTTTCGCTTCGCCCACGGGCCGCTCAGCGCCCGCTCAAACCGCCAGATGGCGCAGGCTGCGCGCGTAAGCCTTGCGCCCCAAAAAGGGCAGGGCAGGTTGGGGCGCTGGTCCCATGATCGCGCGCACCCGCGCGGCCAAGGCCGTGGGCAATCCCGCCAGCGCCACCGGGCCGGGCCAGAAGCTTTCGCAGCCCAGCCCCTCGGCCAGCACCACCGCGTGACGCGCCAGCACGATATGCACATAGTCGATCTGTGTGATCTCGGGGCAAAGCCGCACGCCGGGCCGGTCCAGCAGCAGATGGGCCGCGATCAAGGCCTTGGCCTCGGGCAGGGCCACCCGGTGCTGACGCGACAAGATCAGCCGCCGCGCGGGCCATCCGGGCCCCAGCGCATCGGGGGCAAAGGAAACCGGCATGCGGCGTGGCGCACCCGCGGGGCGAATGCTTGAGCGCAGCACAAGCGCCACTTCGGCGCTGCCGCCATCCGCCAAGCAAACCTGCTGGCCACGCCGCAAAAGACCGGCGGGCACCGCCCCCAAGGGGGTCGCGATCCGGCTTTCAGCGGCAAAACAGCTTGGGGCGGAACTGGCATAGCTATAGGTGCCGGTGACAAGGTCTTGTGTGCTGACGACGGTCAGCGGCTCGCCAAAAGGGGGCAAAGGCCCCTGCACGACAAAGCCTTGAATGTTATAGGCGTCATTGTCGAGCGAGACGAATTGCAGTGTGTAGGGATTGCCAAGGATGTCTTCGAGATGGACGATATATTCCGCCTCGATATTGGTGCCATCGGGCCATGTGGTGCCGTTGATGGTCTGGGCGCCGTTTAAAATCTGCCCGCCACCGCCATCGTCGTCAAAGGTCGCATCGGTGTAATCGGTGATCGACAGCGTCGTGGTCGAGGCGCCGGGCGTCAAGGTGATGGTGTCGACATTCCAGGTAAACTGGTAGCCGCCATTGTCCACGAACCCGCCCGCGGCGGTCGTGCTGGCATCGGCAATATCAAAGATCTCTAGGGCGTATATGGCCATGCAGGTCTCTGGTCTGGTTGCCCCTGTATAGCCTGCCTTGGTTAACCGCCCCTGAACCGGTGCGCGGCGCGGTTTTCGCGCTTTTCGGGTTGCGCGTGACGGTCAAAAATATACTATACCCGAGTATACGACACGGGAGCCCCTCATGCCCAACAATCCGGACGACAAGAAACGCATTCTTGCGCGGGTGCGCCGGATCAAGGGACAATGCGAGGCGCTTGAACGTGCGTTGGAAAGCGGTGCGCCCTGCGCGCCGATCTTGCAGCAAATCGCCGCCACCCGTGGCGCGATGAATGGGTTGATGGCCGAAGTGCTGGAAGCCCATATCCGCGATGAGTTCGGCGCCCCCGAGGGAGAGGGGGGCGCGAAAACCAAGGAACTGCTCGCCCTTGTGCGCAGCTATCTGAAATAACCCGAAGGGAGCCCCTCATGAAATCTCGTGCCGCCGTTGCTTTTGCCCCCGGCAAACCGCTTGAAATCGTCGAAATCGACGTTGCTCCGCCGAAAAAAGGTGAAGTGCTGATCCGCATCACCGATTCCGGCGTGTGCCATACCGATGCCTTCACCCTCTCGGGCGACGACCCGGAAGGCGTCTTCCCCGCCGTTTTGGGCCATGAAGGCGCGGGCGTTGTGGTTGAGGTCGGCGAAGGTGTCACCTCGGTGAAACCGGGCGATCACGTCATTCCGCTTTACACCGCCGAATGCGGCGAATGCGAATTCTGCAAATCGGGCAAAACCAACCTTTGCGTCGCCGTGCGCGCGACCCAGGGCAAGGGGCTGATGCCCGATGGCACGACCCGCTTTTCCTACAATGGCGAGCCGATCTACCACTACATGGGCTGCTCGACCTTCTCGGAATATACCGTTGTGGCCGAGGTCTCGCTTGCCAAAATCAACGAAGAGGCGAACCACGAACATGTCTGCCTGTTGGGCTGCGGCGTGACGACGGGCATCGGGGCCGTGCACAACACCGCCAAGGTGGAAGAAGGCGACAGCGTCGCCGTCTTTGGTTTGGGCGGCATTGGGCTGGCCGTGATCCAAGGCGCGCGCCAAGCGAAAGCGGGCCGGATCATCGCCATCGACACCAACCCCGAGAAGTTTGAACTGGCCAAGCAATTCGGCGCCACCGATTGCGTGAACCCGAAAGACTATGACAAGCCGATCCAGCAAGTGATTGTGGAAATGACCGGCTGGGGCGTGGACCACAGCTTTGAATGCATTGGCAATGTGAACGTGATGCGCGCGGCGCTCGAATGTGCGCATCGCGGCTGGGGCCAATCGGTGATCATCGGCGTGGCCGGGGCGGGGCAAGAAATCTCCACCCGTCCGTTCCAACTGGTGACGGGCCGCAAATGGATGGGCACTGCCTTTGGCGGGGTGAAGGGCCGCACGCAACTGCCGGGCATGGTCGAAGATGCGATGAAGGGCGAAATTGAACTGGCCCCCTTCGTTACCCACACCATGCCGCTTGACGAGATCAACACCGCCTTCGATTTGATGCATGAGGGCAAGTCGATCCGTTCGGTCATCAAGTTCTGAGGTCCGCAGATGGAACGGCTTGAATCGCACGCCTGCTTTGGCGGCGCGCAAACGGTCTGGAAGCACGCCTCCGAGGTGCTGGGCTGTGACATGAACTTTGCCGTTTTTACCCCCGCCCATGCGGCGGGGGAGCGGCTGCCGGTGATCTATTGGCTGTCGGGGCTGACCTGTAACGAGCAAAACTTCATCACCAAAGCGGGCGCGCAGCAATTTGCCGCCCAGCATGGGGTGATTTTGGTGGCACCCGACACCTCGCCCCGCGGCGCGGATGTGGCCGATGATGACGCTTACGATCTGGGCCAAGGCGCGGGGTTTTACCTCAACGCCACCCAAGGCCCCTGGGAGCGGCACTTCAAGATGTATGATTACATCACCCAAGAACTGCCCAAGCTGATCGAGGCGGAGTTCCCGGCCTCGGACAAGCGCTCGATCATGGGGCATTCGATGGGCGGGCATGGCGCGTTGACCATCGCGCTGAAAAACCCCGGTCGTTATGCCGCCGTCTCGGCCTTTTCGCCGATTGTGGCGCCCACCCAAGTGCCGTGGGGCGAAAAAGCCTTCACCGCCTATTTGGGTGAAGATCGCGCCACTTGGGCCGCGTGGGATGCGACCGCGCTTTTGGCGGGCGCTTCCGAGCGGCTTCCGGTCTTGATTGACCAAGGCGAGGCGGACCCGTTCTTGGAAAACCAGCTTAAGCCCGAGATCTTTGCCGCCGAGGCCGAGCGTCTGGGCCATCCGCTGACGCTGCGCCGCCAACCGGGCTATGACCACAGCTACTATTTCATCGCAAGCTTCATCGGCGATCACATCGCCCATCATGCGGCTGCGTTGAAAGGCTAAAAGCACCGGCCCGGGGATCCCTCGGGCCGCGCCATTTCTAAAGCGGGTCGACCGTCACCTGCGCTTTCGCCCCGCCCAATTGGGCAAAGGCGCGTTGGCGGCAGGTAAAGACGATGATCTGCTGATCGCGCGCCACCCGGTGCAGCGCGGTGAACATCGCCTCGATCCGGTCGTCATCGCTCATCACCAAAGCATCGTCCAAGATCACCGGCACCGCTTGGCCCGCCTGCGCAAACAGCCGCGCGAAGGCCAGCCGGGTCAAGATCGCCAATTGCTCGCGCGTGCCACCGGACAGGATATCAAGCGATTCCTCCGCCCCGTCGCGCGTCAGCGCTGTGGGCAAAAGGCTTTGATCGTCGATCTCGATAACCGCGCCCGGATGCAAGATCGCCAAAAGCGGTTGCAATTCGCGGATCACCGGGCGGAAATAGGCATCGCGCGCCGCGCTGCGCGCCGCGTCAAGCGCCGCACGCAGGCGCGTCAGCGCCTGAACCTCGGTGCCGTAGCGCGCTGCGCGGTCCTGAGCCTCCGCCGCGCGGCCTTCCAATTCGGCAAGGGTTTCCTCAATTCCTTCTTCGGCGATCACCGCGATCCGGCTGTTCAGCTCGGTCAGTTCTCGGCTCAACGCCTCGGTTTCTTGGCGCGCCTGATCGGCGGCCGTTTGCGCCCGGGTCAAGGCCGCCTCGGCGGTGGCAAGATCGGGCGCATTTTGGGCAAGCGCCTGATGCGCGGCGGCTTTTTCGATGCGGGCCTTGGTGCGGGCGGGCAGGGCGTCCCGCGCCGCCGCAAGCCGCGCGGCCAGGGTTTGCGGATCGCCCGCTTCGGCCTGCGCGGCTTCAAACGCGCGGTGGGCGGCGATCCGTTCCGCCTCGGCCCCCGCGCGGGCTTCGCGCGCGGCATTGGCCAATTCTTGCGCGCTGCGGGCGTTCGCCTGCGCGGCATTTTCTGCGGTCTCGGCTTTGGCCAGTTCGGCGTCCAGCGTGGTAGGGTCTTCGGGGGCGGCGGGCGTCTCCGCTGCCGCGGCCTCGGCGCGGGCAAGGGCGCTGCGCAACGCCTCTAGCCCCTCGGGGGCCAGATCGGCCAAATGCGCCGCGCTTTGGGTCAAGGCCGCTTGGTGCTGCTGCGCCTGCCCCCAAAGGGCGCGCATCGCGGCCACACTCTCGACGCCACAGGCCTCCAGCGCGCGGTCGCGCGCCTGTTGCGCCTGTTCAAGGGCGCGCGCGGTTTCCGCCCCGCGCTTCGCGCCCGGATCAAGATGCAGCGCGCCATAGCCCGGCAAGCTCAGCGTGCAGGCCGCCAGCACCGGATGCGGCTCCGGGCCCAAGGGCTGCCCATCGATCAAGGCCTGCGCCGCGCCATCGGGCAGGGGGGTGATCTGCACCGCTTGCGCCTCGGCCTGCGCGGTCAGCCGGTCCAGCGTCGCCTGTGCCTCTTCGGCGGTCTCAAGCGCCTTTTGCGTGAGCCCGATCAGCGCAAGCTTGGCCTTAAACGCGTCGATTTGCTGCGAAAGCGTCTCTGCACGGCTGTATTGCTGGCGCAGGGTTGTTGCGCGCGCACGGGCCTCTTGCGCCAGCCGGGCCTTTTGCGCCAGGCGCAACCGCTGCCGTAAGTCCCGCGCCGCGATGGTGGCGGCTTCGGCGGTTTTGCGGGCCTCGGATTCGCGTTGCCCCAAATCCTCGGCGCGCGCGCGGGCCGCTTGTGCCTTTTCTTGCGCCCGCTCTTGCGCGTCGCGCAGTGCTGCAAGCCGCGCTTCCAACGCGGCCAGCCGGTCGATGGCCGTTTGCGCCGCCTGCTCTTCGGTTTGGGCCAGACGCAAGGCAGTTTCGGCTTGTGCCAATTGCGCCGCATGGGCCTTGGCCGCCTCTTGCGCCGCCTTGGCGGTTTTCAGGGCTTTGTCGCGGGCGGCGACCTCTTCGGGGTGGGTCAGCCGGGTCAGTTGGCGTTGCACGTCGCTGCGCCGGGCCAGATCGCCGCTCAGCCGCTCAGCGCGCGGGCGCAACGCGGCGATCTCGCGCTCCAGCGCCTCCACCTCGGCCAAAGCCGCAGCCCAAGCGCCGCCCGCCTTGGGCTTGCCGGTCGCGGTGGCCAGAACCGCCAGCGCCGTGGACACCCGCGCCACCACCGCATCCATCCGCCGCCCGCCGGTCATCGCCTCGATTTCGCCCGCGACCGAGGACAGCAAGTCCCGCCGGGTGTTGAGCCCACGCTCGCGGGCGCGTTTTTCCTCGGCAGTCGTGCCTTCGGGTTCAAGCCCCAAAAGCCCCTGGCGCACCCAGACCAGCCCCGACGGCCCGGCCAGACCGCCGCCGGCCGTCCCGCCCATCAACGCATCGATCCAAGCCTCGGCCTCGTCATCTTGGGCGACGATCCGGCCCTGTGCATCGGTGATGCGCGCTTGTGGGCGCGACAGCCAGCGCTTGAAGATCGCAAACCGGCCTTCGGGCAGCTCAATCTCGACCGTGACCTCGGGCGCGCCGCCCGCATGGGGGCGCAAAGCCTTGACCGGCGCGCCCATCGCACGGTGGCGTTCGAAAAACACCGCATGCAGCGCGTCAAAAAAGGTCGATTTGCCGAATTCATTGGGTTCTGAAAGCACGGTCAGCCCATCGCCCAGCCCCGAAAGCCGCGCGCGCTGGCCCGCGAAACGGCGGATATTGGCCAGTTCAATCGCGCGCAGTTTCATGGGTGCTCCTCTTGCGCCAGCGCGTAAAGCCGCGCCAGCGCTTGGCTGGCCACATCGCGCTCGGCCTGTGCCAAGGCGGGATTGCGGCTTTCTTCCCAAAGCGTCTGCGCGGCTTGGCGCAGCGCGCCCGCGCGGTCGATCTGGTCAAGGTCTTCGGGCAAAGCTTCCACCGCGAGGCGCGATAAATCCGCGGCCCACCAGCCGAATTCTGGCCCAAGCTGGGCGATCTCGGCTTCCAGTGCGGCGCGCTCGGCCAAGGTCAGCCGCCCGCTGAGCGTAAGCCGCACCAGATGATCGCGCCGCTTCACGGCGGGCAGGGCGGCGCGCAACAGCGCGGGCGCATCGCCGCCCGGCAATAGATCAAGGTCCAGCCCGTGCCAGCGAAACTGCCCGGTCTCGCATAGCGTGACCTCGGGCGGCGCGCCGGGGCCGGGCAGGGTAACCAGCAGCGCCCCCGCGGCCAGATCATGCTTGAACCCGTCGGGTTCGGGCGTGCCGCTATACCATGTGGCCGGGCCCACTTGCAGCCGCCCATGCCAATCGCCCAAGGCCAGATAATCCAGCCCCGAGCGCGCCGCCCGGTCGGGCGGGATGATGCCGCTGGCCGCAGCCTCGCCGCTTTCAAGGGCGGTGAAATCGGTGATCGCGCCATGCCCCAGCCCGATGCGCAGATCGCCCTCGGGCGTGGGGGCCGACATCGCCTCGGTCAGATCGCGGCCCGGGCGGCGCTGCGTGCAGGGCGCGGGCAACAGGCTCACCCCGGGGGCCAAGGGCACCGGGGCATCCATGGTCAGCGCGCGCAGGTTTTCGGGCGCTTGCAGCGCGATGCGGCGCCACAGCTCGGTCGCGGCCAGACTGTCATGATTGCCCGGCAGCAAGAGCCAGCCGATATCGGCCTCTTCGGCCATCGCCGCCAGCGCATGGCGCAGGGTCTCGGGGGCGGGGGTTTCGGCATCGAAAGTATCGCCCGCCAGCATCACATGGCGCGCGCCATGCGCCCGCGCCGCTGCCGCCAGCCGCGCCAGCGCGCCATGCCGCGCCTCGCGCAGCCGGTTGCGGATCGTCTCGGGAAAGCCGCCAAAGGGCTTGCCAAGATGCAGATCAGAGGCATGCAGAATGCGAAAGGTCATCGAAACTCCGCCAAGTCAGGGCCCGTTTATCGCTGCACGATGCGCCCGCAAGGGTCAACCGCCCGCAGCGGGAACGCCCCCGTGCGCGCGCCGCTTTGCCCTTCGACTTTGTGCAAATATCCCGGGGGGAGACTTGCCCGCGAGGGCAAGAGGGGGGCAGCGCCCCCCCCCTTTTAATCGGCCTTTTGCGCGCGGGCATGGAAGATGAAGCCCAGAAAGTTCAACAAAACCTGCGCGGCCAGAATTTGTGTCGCGCCAGAGGGGTCATAATCGGGCGCCACCTCGACCAGATCGATCCCCACAACATCGTGGTTTTTCGCCACGCCTTGCAGGATCTCAAGCACCTCGTAATACAGGAACCCGCCATGCGAGGGCGTGCCCGTGCCCGGCGCGATCGAGGGGCAGAAGCCATCAATGTCGATGGTGACATAAATCCGCGCACCTTTGGGGATGCGCGCGAGCACGCCTTCGGTGCCCAGCTTGCGCACCTGCCGCACGCTTAAGATATCATCGCCCATTGCGCGCGCGGCGTCATAGCCGTCTTTCGCGGTCGAAGACACATTGCGGATGCCAAGCGCGGTAATGCCGCTGACATAGCCGGTTTCCGCCGCGCGGCGCATTGGGTTGCCGTGGCCATGGCGCACGCCGTGGCGCACATCGACGAAATCGAGATGCGCATCGATTTGCAAAATATGGATCGGCCCTTGGTCGTCAAAGGCGCGAATGCAGGGGATGTTGACCGAATGATCCCCGCCAATCACCACCGGCAAAGCGCCCGCCTTCAGCATCGCGCGCACACCGGCCTCGATATTCGCGTGGCTTTGCTCGGTATCGGTATGAACGATATCGGCATCGCCAATATCGACGATCCGCACGCTTTCGGGCAGGTAGGTCGCATCGTCTTCATGGTCATAGGCCCCCGCATGGCCGAAGGAAAAGAGGGTCGAGGCCTCGCGCACCGCACGCGGGCCAAAGCGGGCGCCCGCGCGAAACTGGGTGCCAAAGTCAAAGGGCGCGCCCATCACGGCAACATCGGCCGCGATTGTCGTCCAATCCTCGACATAAGGCCGTTTGCCGAAGGTCGAAATGCCGACAAAGGGCAGGTTTAGCCGCCCCGTTTCATATCCGTGTTTTGTCATTTTTTGGCTCCGTTCCCTGTGGTGGTGGCGTGAGCTTTTCCTTTGTTGCGAAATAATGCAAGTTGCTGCGGTGGAGTGAGGAGAAGGAAAGACAATGGCCCCGGTTCCGCCCAATCTGATACCCCCGAATGCCGCGCCCAAGGGGCTGTGGCGGCGCACGCCCCCGGCGATTTTTCCGCCCACTTTGGGGCTTTTGGGGCTGGCGCTGGCCTGGCGCAAAGGCGCGGCGGCTTTTGATCTGCCGGCGGCGGTGCCCGATATCTTGATCGGGGCGGTGACGCTGTTTTCTCTTTTTGCGCTGGTGGCTTATCTGGGGAAGGTGATCCGCCGTCCCGCCGTGGCGCTTGAGGATTTGAAAATCCTGCCCGGGCGCGCGGGGCTCGCGGCGGCGGTCTTGTGTCTTTATCTTTTGGCCGCGGCGCTGGCCCCCTATGGCTTGGCGCTGGCGCGCGGGCTTTTTGCCGCCGGGATCGGCGCGCATCTTTTGCTGACCGCCGCGCTGCTTTACAGCTTTTTCACCGGCCCGCCTGAACAACGCCGGGTCACGCCAGCGTGGCATCTGAGCTTTTCGGGCTGGATCGTCGCGGCGATGGCGGCCACGGGGCTGGGGCTTTCCAGCGTGGCGACCGGGCTCTTTTGGCTCGCGCTGGTGATTGCCGTGGCGATCTGGACGGTTTCGTTGCAGCAATTCGCGCGCGAAAGCGTGCCCGCGCCGCTGCGCCCGCTATTGGCTATTCACCTCGCCCCGGCGGCGGTGATCGGCACCACCGCTGCCGGCTTGGGCGGCAGCGCGATTGCGCAGGTCTTTGCGCTTTTGTCGGCCGCCTTGCTGGCGGTGTTTGTCCTGCGCGCGCCGTGGCTTTTGAAAGCGGGCTTTTCGCCCTTTTGGGGAGCGCTGACCTTCCCGATGGCGGCCACGGCCAGCCTATGGCTAAGCTTGGGCGGTCTGTGGCGGCTGCCCGGCGCGGCGATGCTGGTGGCGGCGACGCTGGCCATTGTGCCGATCGCGCTGCGCATCTTCAAAATGTGGGCAAAGGGTGACTTGGCGGCGAAAACCGGCGCTGCCCTTGCCTGAGGGCTTGCATCGGGGCGCACTCCATGAAACAGGGACGTGCCAACCGTTCCCTGCCGATGGAGACCCCCATGCAGATTCGCGAGGCCCTCACCTTCGATGACGTGCTTCTTGTTCCGGCCGCTTCCAGCGTGCTGCCTTCGGAGGCTGATGTCTCCACGCAGGTGACCAAATCGATCCGGCTCAATATCCCGCTTCTGTCCTCTGCGATGGATACGGTGACCGAGTCGAATATGGCCATTGCGCTGGCGCAAGCGGGTGGCATGGGCGTGATCCACCGCAACCTTAGCGTCGATCAGCAATCCGACGAGGTGCGCCGGGTCAAACGCTTCGAATCCGGCATCGTCTACAACCCGATCACGCTGACGCCCGATCAGACCTTGGCCGATGCCAAGGCCCTGCGCGAACGGTTCAAGGTTTCGGGCTTTCCGGTGGTGGATGCGACCGGCAAGGTCGTGGGGATCGTGACAAACCGCGACATGCGCTTTGCCACCGATGATGCGACCCCGGTCCATGCAATGATGACGGCAGAAGGCCTTGCCATGCTGCGCGAACCGGCTGACCGCGACGAGGCGATGAGCCTGATGAAAGCGCGCCGGATCGAGAAACTGCTGGTCGTCAACGCCGAAGGCAAGCTGACGGGGCTTTTGACGCTGAAAGACAGCGAACAATCCGTGCTGCACCCGCTGGCGTGCAAGGATGACAAGGGCCGGTTGCGCGTCGCGGCGGCCTCGACCGTGGGGGATGCGGGCTATGAACGCTCCTGCGCGCTGATTGATGCGGGATGCGATCTGATCGTGATCGACACCGCGCATGGCCATTCCGAAGGCGTGGCGAAAGCGGTCGAACGCGTCAAAGCCTATAATTCCGCGGTGCAAGTGGTGGCGGGCAACGTGGCCACGACCGAGGCGACGAAGGCGCTGATCGGCGCGGGCGCGGATGCGGTGAAAGTGGGCATCGGCCCCGGCTCGATCTGCACCACGCGGATCGTCGCGGGCGTGGGTGTGCCGCAATTGACCGCGATCATGGATGCCTGCGCGGGCGCGGGCGATGTGCCGATCATCGCCGACGGCGGGATCAAATTCTCGGGCGATTTCGCCAAGGCGATCGCGGCGGGGGCCAGCTGTGCGATGGTGGGCTCTGCCATTGCGGGCACCGATGAAAGCCCGGGCGAGGTGATCTTGTATCAAGGCCGGTCGTATAAATCCTATCGCGGCATGGGCTCACTTGGCGCGATGGCGCGCGGCTCGGCGGATCGCTATTTCCAAAAGGATGCGGCTTCCGACAAGCTTGTGCCCGAAGGGATCGAGGGGCAGGTGCCTTACAAAGGCCCGGTCTCGGCGGTGCTGCACCAGATGGTCGGCGGTCTGCGCGCGGCGATGGGCTACACTGGCCATGCGACTGTGGCGGCGATGCGCGGCAATTGCAATTTCGTGCGCATCACCGGCGCGGGGCTGAAAGAAAGCCACGTCCACGACGTGCAGATCACCCGCGAAAGCCCGAACTACCGGATCGGCTGAGACTGATCTTTAGCGCTCTTCGGATCACAGCGGATGCCGGCTTTGGTCGGCATCCGTAAGCGCTCAAGACCAAGTGGTTTGCGTGCCAGTGCCGCGATACGGGGCGGAAAAGGCTGTCAGGTGACCGGTCTCGCCCTGCGTTTCAAAAGCGGGGCATTGGCCTTTGGCCGTGCAGGGCGCAGTCCGTGACTGCGCCCTTGGTTTTGTTGCATATCCTGCGCTCAAAGAAGCTATGCCAAACCGTGACAGGTCAAGTTTGGCAAGGTGATGGGCGATAGATCAATTGCCGGTGCGCATCACCACGACCTTCGCCGTGCGGAAGATCAAGGACAGATCCGCCATCAGCGAGCAGCTCCGGCCATAGGCCTCGTCAAAGCGCACGCGGTTCGCAAAGGTCGTGTCATGACGGCCGACCACCTGCCAAAGACCCGTGACGCCCGGCCGCAAATCGTAATAAGCTTCGCCCCCGGCCGCATCGTAGATGGCTTTTTGCGAGGGCAGAAAGGGGCGCGGGCCCACAAGGCTCATGTCGCCTTTCAGCACGTTGAAGATTTGCGGCAATTCATCAAGGCTGGTCTTGCGCAGAACCCGGCCGATTGTCGTGATCCGCGGGTCACGGGTCAGCTTTTGATAGGTGTGCCATTCATGGGCGACCGCCGGATCGGACGCAATCATTCGCTCCAGAACGCCTTCGGCGTCCAAGACCATGCTGCGGAACTTGTAACACTGAAAGACTTTGCCATTGCGCCCGACACGCGGCTGCACAAAAAACGCCGCGCCCCCGTCAGCCCGCACGACGAGCCAGATGATCGCAATGATCGGCAGCAAAACGGGCAGCATGAGAACTGCCAGAACAAGGTCGAGCACACGTTTGCCCGCGGATTGATAGATCCGGAAGCGGCGCGCCGAGACACGTTTTACCGGCGCCAGTTCGATGGATGCCAGCTTCATATAAAGATTAGTGTTGTCGAACGCCATTTTCGCCCTCCAAACAGCAGAACAGTCACGCAAACAAGGCCTTCTGCCTCAAGCGAACAATTTGATCGTCACCAAGCCTGGCTCGAAGTTTTGGTGACGCTTCCCTTCTAAAGGGGCCCTTTAACAATTTAGTAACCTATAGCGGCGAAACGACACGTCTTTCAAGTTTACCAAAGGGGGACCTATGCCCTTTTGCTTGTTTTTTGGTCATTGTTAGTGGTTAACGCTGCAAAGGCAGGGCGTCTGCGCATGAATGCACCGATCGCCGATGCTGCGTCGCGGCAACAATCGGGTTCCGCGCGCCAGATCGGCCCCGATTCGGACACAATGGCCTGACCCTTTGCAGTCAGGCGGCGGGTGGCTGACGAATCGTGCGGGCCGCTTTATGCCCTCAGACAATAACCCCCAGACAAAGCTGGGGCATCGCGCACAGACGGGGCAGGATGAGATGAAATCGATGTTTCGCAAGATCACCGGGGGATTGCGGCGCGGGCCCAAGCGCGCGGCTTCGCCTGCGGCGGCCTTCGCGCCACCAGATCCGGGGGCGCCGCTTGCGGTGATCGGGGATGTGCACGGGATGATCGGCCCTTTTACGCAATTGCTGGAGGTCTTGGCGCGCGAACACCCCAAGGCCGAGGTGATCTGCGTTGGTGATCTGATCGATCGCGGCGAAGACAGCGCGCAGGTGTTGCGGCTGGCATTTCAGCGGCGCGACCACTTGGGGCTGATCTTGGGCAATCATGAAGAGATGTTGCTTGCCTTTCTGGAGGCGCCCGCGCGCAAGGGGCCCCGGTGGCTGCGCTATGGCGGTTTGCAGACCCTCGCCAGTTTCGGAATTGGCGGGCTGACAGAGGGATCCTCGACCGAGCAGCTTGCCAAGGCTGCACAGGCGCTAAAGGCCGAGCTTGGTCCCGATCTGTTGGAGTGGCTACATGCGTGCCCGCGGTTTGTTCAGCGTGGCAATGTCGTGGTCACCCATGCCGGGGCCGACCCTTGGCACCCGATGATGATGCAGCCCCCGCAGGCGGTGACATGGGGGCATCCAGATTTTGGCCGTCGCGCCCGCACCGATGGGTTGTGGATCGTCCATGGCCATACGATCGTGCCCGATTTGGTTTGTGCAAACGGGGTGATTTCGGTCGATACCGGAGCTTATGCGGGCGGCGGCTTGAGTTGTGCCGTTTTGGCGGATGGTCGGGTCGCGGCGCTGCGTGTTTAACCTTGCCGGGCGGGACATCCGGTGCCCATAGGGCAAGGGACGGTAACGCCGCGCGGTGTCTTCGCCCCTGATCGGAAAAACGCCCCGCATCGCGGGGCGTTTGGTTGTTCGTAATACGCGCGGGGCGCGCTTTGACGCCTTTTCAGATCAGTCCGAAGCCGCATTGACCGAAGATATGATGAGGGACGGCGTGATCGCATTGACCACATTCCCCCAATGCCGCACCGGCTGGGCCGCGACAAAGATCACGTCATTGGCATGGAGTTCGAACCGGGTGGCCAGCAGCAGGGCCGCGGCGTTGCGCGCATCCAGATGCCACGCGGTGATCGATTCATATTCCATCGGATCGGCGGAGCCGCGCAGGATGTAGATTTCCTTCGGGTTGGAGCGCGCCGCATCCAAGCCGGTGCCCGCATCATAAAGCGCATCCGCCAAAGTGGCCTTGCGATCAAAGGGCAGGGGGTAGCGCGTTTGCTGACCGATCTCGCCGGTCAGATAGGCATAATCGCGGGCCTCGGCCCCCAGTTCGAGGCGGGCGGCAAAGTTGTCACGCCGCTCTTTCAGCTCGTCGCGGCGCAGCGCAACTTCGGTTTGCAGTGCGTTCAGCCGGGCTTGCCGTTCACCTTGCTTGAACTGCGCAAGGCGGATCTGTTCCTCGAAATAGGCGGCCGCCTTGTCCAGCTCATAGGCGGTATCGACAAAGATACTGTCGCCCGCCAACAAGGTCATGCGGCCAATTTGTGGCCGCTCATAAACCGATTTGAGCGGCACTTGATAAAGCGTTCCGTCACGGTACAGGCGCACCAGCGCGGTATCCACATCCGCCGACGACACCCCGCCAACGGCGGCCAGCGCTTCATCAAGATGCAGCGGCGCGAGGGTGATCGGAACGACGCCGGGATTGGTGACATCGCCGCCGATCGCCACTTTCTTCGAGTTGAAATCGGTGATTTCCAGCGAGAAGGTCGGGTCGATCTGCTTGTCGAGGAACCGCTGAAAAAGCACCGCCTCGGCATCTTCCACCGTGCGCCCGGCAATCTGCACGCGCCCCACGGTCGGCACCGAGATAGACCCGTCATCTTGCACGGTATAGCCTTGCCGCGCGGTCTGTGCCGCCAAGATGCCGGTCAGTTGTTCCACGGTCGAACCGGTTCTCGGGGTGGCCAGCAACACCACATCGCCCACGCCTATGCGGTAGTTCGGCGCCTCTGCCGGGGGCGGCAGACGGGTTTCCAGCCCGCCGGGGCGACTGACGCGGTCAAAGGCGGGGCTTGGCGGCGCGATCGGGCGCGCCAAGGTGCCGCCGAGCCCGCCGCTTTGACGGAAATAGGCGGGCAACTCGCGCGGTTCATAGGGGGCGGCATTGGCCACCAGCACCGATTCCGCAGTCAGCGGCAGCACCCTGACCTTGCCTTCATCGCTAATGCCGGCGGAGACGGACGTTTTGTGATAGGCGACGCCACAGCCAGCAAGCGGGCTGACGAGCATGGTCCCCGTGAGAAGGGCGGTCAGAAACTGTTTCAAATCGATCTCCAATCGTCATGTCTCGCGCTGAATGCTTCATCAACTACGAACGCTCGGCACTTTGCGCAAGGATATCTTGCCGGTCAGCGGACCTGCCCACTGGTTCGATTGAACGATTTCCCCCGAGCCGGGAACCACCCAGTAATAATTGTAAAATTCGCCAAACGGGCCCCGGCAGTATTCGGTCATAAGCCGTGTTTGTATGGGCGTGGTGCCCACGGTGACGTCTTCCAAACCGCCGGGATAGATATCGCATTTGAACGCACGGGTGACGGCGTGATCGTTGCCATCGATGAAAGTCATCAACCGCGTGGCGACGCCGCTGCCGCGCGCCGAGACCAGACGTTCGACCGGCGTCACCTCGGCGGCCATCAGATCATTGCCCAAGCCACGGGTGCCCACCAAGATACCCTTGCGCAGCATGAATTGTGTGCCATCGGCGGCAATCATCGTTTCGACCCCGCTTTGGGCGGAGCGGGTTTGCCGCAAGGCTACGGCCAAAGCGTCGGGCGTATCGTCGCGCACCACGGCGACGCCGGGGGCGTCGGCCTCGTAAGCGGCAAGGAAATTGGCATTGGCCGTCACCTCAGGCTGGCCGACAAAGGGCACTGCGCCATTGATAAGGCGTTGCGTCTGGGGATCAGAGGAACAGCCCGCCAGCAGCACTGCGGCAGCCCCAACAAGACAGAATACCGAAAGCCGTGTCATCGCCAGAACTTGCCCCATTGATGTTCTAGGTCGCTGGCATTGCTGCTGCGGACCTCTTGATAAAGACGGTTCGCGACAGAGAGCCGCGCGCCGCCGTCGCGTTGGATCGGACGGATCGTCTGGCCAAACCCCGTACGGTTCGGCTCGCCGGTGATCCAATCCAGCGGAATCGAGAACATCAGCCCTTTGTCAAACGACCCTTCGCCGAATTCTGCGAACGAGACATCCGTCAAGGTCATGAAAGCGCCGATCTTGAAACCGTTGTCGAATTCGCGCGTCAGCGTCAGGGTGCCCCCCCAATCGCCCGCCAAATAACGCCCCACATCAAGTTGGCCGCGGTAGCTGTTGCCGAAATCGTAATAGGCCGAGGCGTGCCCCGTGGCGATGTTGTAATCGGTCAGCCCCATCCGCGAATAGGGATCGCGTTGCGAGACATAGTTCAGTTCCGCCCCCAGCGCGAGCCGACTGCCTTGTGGATACCAAAGCACCTCGCTCGAAATGCCCGCGAACATCGGTTCGAAATAGCCCGCCGAAACCCGGCCATAAAGGTCATTGCCCGGACGGAACAGGTAATCTGCGGTCAGCCGCGCTACCTGCGGGCCTTGCAATTTGTCATAAAGCGGCGCGTCGGAACGCACATGTGGCAAAACCGAATTCGAGATGCGGGTGGATTGATCCAGCGTGCCCACGACTTTTTGCCGGATCACCGCATGGATCGAGAAGCCCGGCGCAATGTGGTAGCCCGCGCTGGCCGCCAACCCCAGATCCATCCGCACGGGGCTATCGGGGTCGAACAGCGACGTCCGGAAATAGGGCAGAAGATCCCATTGAAGCCTCGGATAGGCATGAGCGTCAGGGCGCAGCCGCTCTGTCGCATCCGCAATATCGGCGCGCACAAAGCTTTGCCACGCGCCATCCCAAGCATGTTCAAGTTCATGCAGGTCGGTGCGGCGGATGGTGGTGCGCGACACCGGCATGCCTTGTTTTGCCAAGGTGATTTCGAAGCTGTCCAGATCGGCCGGCAGGGTGTTGGCCATCACCCGCGCCGCCCGCCCCAAGGCTTCGGCATCGGCGCGATAACGGGTGTTTTGCATCACGATTTGCGCGGTTGTCCCGCTTTGCGCATAGCTTTCGAGCACCAGCCCGTTCTGGTTCAGTTCCGCCGACAATCTGTTGCGGCTTGCGTCGATATCCTCGACCGCCCAGCCGAGCGCGGCGATCTCGGCGCGCGGCGTCAAAACAGGGGTGTCGCGTTCCACCCCGCCCGGGGCGCGCGGCGCGCGCGGATCGATCGTATAGGTAAAGCCAAGACCCGCCTGTGCCCCGCCCACCACAAAGGCGTTCAAGGTCAGGTTGTCGCGCATCTTGTAGTTTAGCCCGAAATTCAGGGGCGAGCGATGTTCGAACCCCATTCGCTGGGCTTCGGTGCGGTAGGCGTCCGAGGAATATTCCATCACCAGCCGCAGCCGGTCGTTGTATTGGTATTCCAACCCGCCGAAAAAGGCCGCATCGCCACGGAAGAAGCGATCGAATGAGACGCGGCCGGTTTCAAGGATGTTGCCGGTGAAGACGGGTCGCCGCTTGAACGATTCTGAAAGCGCACCCAACGGGTTGCTGAACCCGCCGAACGAGGCCAAACGGCCCCAGCCAAGCCCGCCGGTGACCGTCAGCTTGTCGCCCAGGAAATGCTTTGAGGCGACGATATACTCGGCCCCGAAGATCCCGGTGCCACCAAAGTCGCGCAGACCAAACGCAAAGGCCGGCAAGCGCCGCGTTTCATCGCTGATCTGGTAGTGAAGGTCGAAGCTGCGGTCATAAAGGTTCGAATACGCCCCACTGAAAAAATCCTTCAGGATCGAGTAGCGAAACACCCCGGACAGGCGTGGGCTGATCTGGAAATGCAGCGTGTTGCGCGTATGCCCGTTCAGGAAGGAAGAGGTCCAGTTCAGGGTCCCGTCCTTGGTCGTGGTCGCACTTGGCATGTCGATCAAACCGGGCGTGCCATAGCTGGAAACGCCATCTGCACGCACCGGCGCGGCGGTGCTCAGTGCCGTGCACAGCAGGGCAGAAAAAAGCAAGCGGGAGGAGTGATCTCGGAAAGCCATGAAAGACTGAAAAATCCTGTTGTGATGACGTCTGCGCCTGTTGTGCTCTCAGCGCCTGTTGTTCTCATTTTGCGATTTCGTGCGTTTTCGGGGCGCACCGACCCGTCAAGGCCCATTCGACTCTATTTCGAATAGATTCCACCTAAAATCGCAACCTTTTCATTGTCGCCTGCCCAGAAATGCACCACAACCGATGCGGGAAGGCCGCACCTGCTTTCGGCGCTGCACGGTTGTCGTGCGCCAGGGATCCCGAAGCGGTGAAAGAATGCGCAACCCGATGTAAGGTTGTGCATTTTGTCGATATTGGTTTTCGATATTGAATTGGTTTCTTCTCTGAAAAACCTATGGTTGTCTTCGGGCACCATCGTTACTTTACCGGTTTAAGACGTTTGTGGGAGTTATCGTGCAAAAAGCTAGCCAACCCGCTGAAGAGGACATCATTGATCTTCGCCAGATCGTCGCCGTCTTGCGTGCGGACTGGAAGGTGATTGTCGGCGCCGTTTTCGGGGCGGTCATCATCGCTTTGATTTATGCCTTGTTTTTGGCGACGCCGATTTACACGGCGACGTCTGTTGTTGTCCTGGATACCCGCAAGCCCAAGGTCGTTGATCTTGAGGGGATGATGGGGGATTTCACCGGTGAGTCTGCGGAGTTGAACACCGAAGTTGGGGTGTTGCGGTCGCGTGGGCTGGCGGAAAAGGCCGTTGATGCGCTGAACCTGATGGAGGACCCGGAATTCAATCCGACCTTGCTGCCTCCCTCGTTCACCCAGCGCGTGTTTTCGGCGTTGCTGCCCGCCGGAGAGGACATGGAGCCCGACCCGCGCCGCATTCATGCCGCGGTCGTGTCGAACCTTCTGTCGAGCATTTCGGTCGCCAATGTTTCATCGAGCTATATCTTTGAAATTTCAGTGCAATCGGAAGACCCAGAGAAAGCGGCCCTGATCGCGGACAAGATGGCCGATCTGTATATTCTCAGCCAGATCGAGACCAAGTTCGAAGCCACGGAACAGGCGACCGAATGGCTGGCGAACCGTGTTGTCGAACTCAAGAGCGAGTTGGAGGCCGCCGAAGAAAAAGTAAAAGCTTTCAACGCGCAAACCACACTTATTTCGCCTGAATCCCTGACCGCGATGGAAGTGGGTCTTAAGGATTTGCGCGAGCGGCGCGAACAACTCGCCGCGGAATTGACCGCCGCTCGGGCGCGTTATGCCCGGTTGCAAGATGCGCAGAGCCCGCAAGAAAAACGCATGGCGGCGCAAGATCCGCAGCTTTCACAGATTCCGCAGACCGATCCAGACAGGTTCGCACAGCGGTATGCGCAGATCATCGCCAATGCAAATCTGGAACTTGCCCGTCTTGAAGATCAGCAGGCTGCGCTGGATGCATCGATTGAAAACATGACCGCGCAGATTGCGAGCCAAGGCGAAGACATGATCACCTTGCAGCAATTGACCCGCGAGGCAGAGGCCAGCCGTGCCCTTTATGAATATTTCTTGGCGCGGCTCAAGGAAACCTCGGCGCAGCAGGGCATTCAACAGGCTGACAGCCGGATCTTGTCGTCTGCGGTGATCCCCGGCGCGCCCACGGCGCCGCGCAAAGGCCTGATCCTCGTGGTTGCCTTGATTTTGGGTCTGTTTGCCGGGGGCGGTTTCGTGCTGGTGCGCGATGCGCTCAACAATGGCATGCGCACCGCCCGGCAATTGGAAGAAGAAACCGGGATCAGCGTGATGGGGCAAATTCCGTCGATCCCAGCGGCGCGGCGCCAAGAGGTTTTGGGATATATGGCCTCGAAGCCGACTTCGATGGTGATGGAGGCGTTTCGCAACCTGCGCACCTCTGTCTTGCTGTCCAATGTCGACGCGCCGCCGCAGGTGATTGTGATTACCTCTTCGGTGCCCGACGAGGGCAAGACCACCAATGCCTTGGGGCTGGCGATCAATCTGGTTGGCACGGGCAAATCGGTTCTTCTGGTTGAAGGGGATATCCGGCGCAACATGCTGGGCCAGTATTTCCCCGAAGCGGCCGAGAATAAAAAAGGTCTGGTTTCGGTGCTGTCGGGGCGGGCCACGCTGGATGAGGTGCTGGTGCAAGATCCCCAACTGGGGGTGACGAAGATCATCGGGGAAACCTGCCCGGTCAATGCGGCCGATCTGTTCCTGTCCGAAGCCTATCGGCACCTGATGGAAGAGATCCGTCAGCGTTTCGATTACATCATCATCGACACGCCGCCGGTTCTGGTGGTGCCCGATGCGCGGATCATTGCGCAACAGGCCGATGCTGTGCTGTTCACGGTGCGCTGGAACGACACCAGCCGCAGCCAAGTGCAGGACGCCTTGCAGATGTTTGAAACGGTGAACCAGAAGGTGAGCGGCCTGATCCTAAGCCAAGTCGATATGCAAAAGGCGCAGCGCTACGGCTATGGCGGCAAATATGGCGCCTATGCCATGCGCTATTACACCAACTGATTTTCGAACGGGATTTCGGCGGCCCGTGTGCCTGTGGCGCGCGGGCCGCCGCGCCACAGGAAACGGTTTGCAGTTAGGCAAAACCGCGCGCAATGCCGCCTTTCTTGGCAGGCCGGGCACGGGCGCGCCGCAGACGGCGGGGCAGGGCGGTGCGTCATTGAAGTTTTGCCCCCACAAGATAAGCTGCCCAAACCTTTCGATGCAGGAGAGCGCCGATGATTGTTAGCCGCACCCATGGCTTTGTATTCATGCATAACCCCAAGGTTGCGGGAAGTTCGGTGCGGGCCGTATTGGACAAGTGGCGTGATCCTGACGTCGATCTCTTTGCAACAGATCCCAACCCGACCGCACCGCTGCATCGTGTGGACCGAGCTCATATCGGCATTGCGGAATTCGCCGCCAATTACCCAGATCTTTGGGCGCAGACCCGCGATTTTCCCTTTTATGTGCTCTATCGTGATCCGTTCTCGCGTTTCTTGTCCTCGGTCAATGAATATTGCCGGGTCTATGGCGAAACAGATATCCGTTTCGCCGCCCAAGCCGAACGCCGTAACGTCTTTTTCGGGCTGATCGACCGTTTGCGCGCATTGGGGACGGCAGAAGGGGTGATGGATATCCTGGAGTTGACGCATTTTCGCCCGCAATGGATCTATCTCACGCCGCCCGAGGGGGCGGATATCCGGCTGCGCGCCTTCGGGCTGAAGGAGATACCGCGCTTTGCTACGGAACTTTCCGGCTGCATCGGAGAAACGGTCGATTTCGGGCGCGAGAACGGATCGGAGCAATTCGACCTTCCGCTGCCGATGCGGCGCATTCTGGCCAACAATTCGGTCAAGAAACAGCTGCGCAAGCTGCCGGGCGCCATGTGGGCGATGCAGCAATTGCGCCAGCGCAGCGCCGGCACGCCGCAATCGGGCGCGCGGCTTTCGGTGCAGGAACGCTATGGTCTTACCGAGGCCGAGCACCAAGAGGTCGAAACCTTCGTGCAGGGGTTCTATGCGCGCGATCTCGGGGTCATCTCGGGCCTGGCGCAGGCCGCGCATCCGGTCGAGGCCTGATATGGACGCCGCCGCCCCCGTGCTGCCGTCGCGCGCGCCCAGCTTTCCGCTACGCCATCGTCTGTTGCGGCTGATCTGGATGATCGTCTGGGCGCTCGGCGCAAGCTGGACGCCCAAGAAACTGGTCCGCTGGCGGCGCTTTTTGCTGCGCCTGTTCGGGGCAAGCATGGCCGATCGCACGGATGTGCGCGGGTCGGCGCGGGTGTGGTATCCGCCATGGCTGCGCATGGAACGCGCGACGGTCCTTGCCGAAGGCGTGATCTGCTACAACATGGCCCCGATCACCATCCGCGAAAACACCATCATCTCGCAGCGCGCCTTCTTGTGCGCGGGCACGCATGATTACACCAGGGGCAGCCATCCGCTGGTCACCCGCCCAATCGAGATTGGGCCGCATGCTTGGGTCTGTGCCGAGGCTTTTGTGGGCCCCGGTGCGGTGGTCTCGGAAGGCTGCGTCGTGGGTGCGCGTGCAGTGGTGAATGGGCGGCTTGCGCCTTGGGGAGTGTATGCAGGCAACCCCGCGGTCCGGATCAAGGAAAGGCAATTCGATGCCGGTTCATAATCCGCATCGGGGGTTGGACCCGCTTGTGACAGAAATCCAGCGCCGCAATGACCCGCGTCTGGGCATCGCCTTCGCATGGCGGTTTGCAGACCTTTTGCCGTCGAAACTGGGCCCGCTGCGGCGTATTGGCGAATATGTTGAATTGGCGTTCAGGATCTGGGGGCAGCGGCAGCGTCAGACGATTTTGGTGCGCGAATTTAGCACCTATTTCTTTTTCCTGACCTTGGTGCTTGTGTTTCCCCTGCGCCGTAAATGCTTGCTGTTGATCGCGCATAATGTGCAATCAGCAGAGCGAAAGCCCATCGAAAAGCAGCTGTTGAAGGTAGTTTCGCGATTGGGGCTGCGCTTTGCCTGCCTTGAAAGCGACGCCGGGGTGCAGCAGGTTTTGGGTCTGCATGATGCGGTCGTTTTCCCGCATCCTGTTGTGTCCGTGTCAAACCAAAGCGCGGCGTCGATAGCCGCGAGGCCACACAGAACCGTGGTCGGGGTGGCCGGTGATCCGCGCCCCGAAAAAGGCTTGGATCGGGTCATTCCCTATTTAGATGAGGCGCTGCGCGACCGCGAAGATATCGCGTTCCGGGTCGGCACAAACCGGGTTGTCGAGGCGCAGAGCAGATGGCCCAAAGCCCAGATTTGCGATACCACCGCGCAATCGGATTACATCGCGTTCCTTGAAGATCTGGATATTCTTGTGCTGCCCTATCCAGAGCAGACCTACCGGTTCCGGGTCAGCGGGGTGATCGCCGAGGCGACAGGATGCGGCACCGCAACGATCTGCACCGATCTGCCCTGTCTGCGCCAGCAGGTTCTGGCGCCCGCCGTGGGCGGCACGGTTCTTGCCCCTGACGCTTTCACGACGCCGGAACTGCTTGCGGCGATTGAGGCGCTTAGCGCGCAGCGCGAGAGGCTACGGGAGGCGCTTTGCGAAAACGCAAAGTTTCGGCAACCGCAAGCCGTGGTGGATACTATTTTGGGGCAGCTTGCCCGTTAGGTCTTGGGCGCGACCGAAGTTTGCTCGAACACGCCGCGCCGCTGCAAAAGCGCATAGGGCCTAAGGCCTTCGGCCTGCGCCTGCTGTTGCAGTTCCAGAAGCTTGGCCTCGACCAGCGTGCGATACCAGAAGCCTTGCAGGAAGTGAAAAAAGAACCCCTCTTTCCCATCCAGAAAACCGCGCCCGATCACGTAGCGATAAAAGAAATAGAGGCTTGAGCGCAGGGTGATGGGCAAGCGGGTATAGACTTTTTCCTTGAGCCAGCGCTTGCGCGCGGCCTGACCGGACATCGCCTCCATACCGCGGTCCTTGCCAGCGTGGCGGCGCTCAAGGATTTCGACCATGTCATAGACTTCGCGGGTGGCATAGCCGTTGTGCTTGCCGATCCACCAGCTCAGGTCATTGAGATTGTGATCGACCAGATCGCCGGTCAGGGTTTCGCTGACGGGGGCATCAAGCACGATATGTTCATCCATCCAGCGGCTTTCGATCCGCCCTTGCCCGGTGCGCCAGACCCGCAGCATCAGCGCGGGGTAAAAGAACCCATGCAGGATGGGGCGTCCCAAAAAGACGATTTTGCGCCGCAGATAAAGGGCGTTGATTTCGGGGCGCGGTGCGGCCAGCCAAGCGGTGAGCGACGCGCGCAATTGCGCATCCAGATATTCGTCGGCATCGATGCGCATCGTCCAGTCGCTGTCGATCCCGAAGCTGTCCAGCCCGTGCTGGAATTGGGTCGCATAGTTTTTCCAAGGGTTTTGCAAAACCTCGGCGCCCAGGCTGCGGGCAATCTCCACCGTGCGGTCGGTCGAATGGCTGTCGACGATGCAAATCCGCTCGGCCACCCCCTCAAGCGAGCGGATGCAGCGTTCGATATGCATTTCCTCGTTGAAGGTGAGGATCAGGGCGGTCAGGCTCTGGGGCATCGGCAGGCTCCGGTCAAAGGTAATAGGGCTTGGGCCGCGGGGTCGCGCCACCGCGCAGGTGATCAAGAATACCCATCAGATAGGCGGCCCCCACATCGGCGGTCAGATGCGTTTGGGCATAGCTTTGGCGGGTGGCGCGGGCGCCGGGCGCAAGCGCGCCACGGGCGGCGGCTGTTTCCAGCGCGGTAAGGTAGGCTTTCGGATCATCGCTGTCGATACGCTGTGCGATCTGTGCGCCATCGGCCAGCACCGACGCCCCGACACGACCGTTGATCACTGCGAACGTGCCAGCGAAAAGCGCCTCGGACACCACCACCGCCCAGCCGTCATCCGTGGTCAGCGAGGGCACAACCAATGCATCCAGCCCGGCCATCCATGTGGGCACCTGTGCCATGGGAATGACCCCGGCATAGGTGACATTTGGATGATGCGCGGCAGCGGCCTGCGCCGCCTCGGCCATCGCGCCCGACCCGATAATCGAAAAATCGTGCCGACCTTGGGCCGCTTCGATCAATCGCAAGAACACGCCAAACCCCTTGCTTTCGATCAAGCGGCCACTGTAGCCGATACGCAGGCGCCCCCCGTCGTGGCGTGGCGCGGGCGGGGCGGCGATGGCGGGTGGATCGATGAAATAGGCAAAGGGAAAAACCCGCGCGCCATAGCCGGTCAAGCGAAACCACATCGGCCCATGCCGCCCGATCGCGGCGACAAAGCTGGCATGTTTGCGGTGGCGCTGCTCTCGCGTCCAAGAATGCAGCAGGCGCATCTTCCCCTTCCAGCCGGTCAGCACCCGCGGCTCGCTCATCACGCCGAACATGCGTTTATGCTGCGCGGCTTGCTTGATGCCTTCGATGATACACGGCACCCAATGCATTCCAGAAAACACATGCACGGAATCGGTGGCAGAGCGCGCGATCATCTGCGCCACATCCTCTTGCGAGGGTGTGACGACCAACTCGCAATCGGGCATCCAATCCCCGGGCACGCCTTGCGATACGCGGGTCTCACTCAACGGGTTTTGCGCAATAAATACCGTGCGCGCCGCGTAGCCGTGCCTTGCAAAGGCATTGGCAAGGGGAATCGTATGGGGGTTGAGTTCCGGTTGCCAAAAATAGATCTCGCTGATCATCTTGTCCCAATTCGCATTGCGCAGGTTTTCCCGCTCCATCCTCTAGCCGTCCGCACCATAAAGGTAACGCTCGGCCCGCTCGATTCCGCCGGGATCAAAGCGCGGTTTGATCAATTTCGCCGGAACGCCCCCGACAACGGAATAGCGTGGCACATCGTGGCAGACCACGGCGCCCGCGCCGATCACGCTGCCGCGCCCGATGCGCACCCCCTCCAGCATCATGACACCACGTCCGATCCAGACATCGGATTCAATGACCGTGACGGGCCGGGGGGACGTTCGGAAGGCGATACGCGCCGGGGTCTCGGGCGATGCTATCTCGTGGTCATTGCCAATGATGGCGAAATTCGCTGAGATCATGGTGAGATCGCCGACCACCACAGTGCCACTGAACCGCGCGCCGGGCCCGACATAGGCAAAGCGGCCAATGCGGGCGTTTTTGATCCCCATGTCCTTGCCCCAGTGAAATCCCTCGCCCAGCTCTTTCACGGCATGTTTCCAAGCGACATAGGGCAAAACCATCCGCCGGACCGCAGATTTGCGCGGACTTTCATAGCTTTTCCGAACGCGCGCAATCACCTCTTGGCGCACGCGCATTGGGGAAATGGGGGTGTCTTCATGGCTACGTTTGTTGTGCCGTGTCGCTTGGTTGTTCATATTGCCTTACTTCGAACAGAGGTTGCGGTGCACAAAATTGCGCTGCTACGCCTTATTCGCGACCTAAGTGCCAAACAAACGAGACCTGTTCATCACGCGGCCAGCCGCATCCTTTTTGATGCTGGGCGCTTAAACGGGAGCCATATACCCTTGTACCACACTTAAATCAGCACAGGTGTGCGGATGCGGCTCTTTCTGGCGCGCCGGGCGGGGATGGATATGTTTTGCGCAACAGTGCCCCGTAAATGAACAAATAATACAGCGAAAGTGGATTTCCAATCGCGAAAAGATAGCGGTTGAAAATCGATTCGAGCAGGCCAAAGGTCAGCAACATGGCAATCAGCATGTCATCCGAATGCCCCTTGCGTGCGCGAAGCAGGTAATACGGCATGCTGAAAAGCAGCAAAACCAATGCGACGGTTCCGGGCAGCAGACCGTTTTCGATCAAGACGGTGATGTAAGAGCTTTCCGTCGAAAAGCCGATTGTCCCAACCTCTGAACTGCGCAGGCCAGTGCCGAAAAGGGCCAGAAGGAAATCGCGATTTGCAATCAGCTCAAGACCCTGCAGCCACAGATCGGTGCGCCCCGAGCCGCCCGAAGTAAGCCCGCGTGTGCTGGATTGCAGATCGCTGACTTTAATGATGTAGCCTGCAACCTTCGCCCCCAAATCGGTGAAGACCAAGGCCAGAACGGTCGCGGTCAGGACAAGGCCGAGCAGCCGCGCCTTGCGGCGCGACAGCGGGAACAGCCGGCTTAGCCCGACCGAGGCAAAGGCCCCGATGGTGGCCACCATACCCGCGCGCGATGAGGCGGCCAGCACCAACGAAAAAGACAGCGCCGCAAACAGGAAATAGAGTTTGCGCTTCAGTCCAGTCAGATGCAGCGCGCGGACCCAAAGAATGATCGTGCCGCCGCCATAGATGAAGCCCGCAAGGTTCGGGTGCAAATCAAATGCGGTATAGCGCAACAGCCCGACGCCGGTGATGGTCTCTGCCGAAAGACCGACCATGTAATTCAGCGGGTCGGACAGGATCGAAAGCCCGACCATGACCGCAAAGCTCAGGGCCACCATTTCGAACAACTCCTGAAAGCGCACGGCGCGCGACAGGGCGATCATCGCGGTGATCGAAACGGTGAAAAGCACCGTATATTGCATCGAATAGGGCAGGTTGTTGAGCATCGACGACAGAAAAGAGATCAAGGACAGGCTTACCAAGACCCATTCATTCAGCCCAAGCGGCTTCTGTCGGATCTTCCCTTGTATCAGTGCCAGCGCCGCCGTGGCGCCCAAAAGCCCGAGCGCGGCAAGCTGAAGCTCGCGCCCAAGGCTTGCATGATTGCCAAAAAACAAAAGGCAAATGACAAGGGAGATAAGCCAGACCAGCAGTCTCTCGGTTGCGATCACCTCAGCCCCCATCCTTGCGGCGTATCCAGAAGACGCGTATCAGCACCGCGCATTCTGCAAACGCCATTGCCATTGCGGCAATCGTCGCATCTGCGGTCACCAAAGTGACAAGAATGGCCGCGATTGCGCTGGCGAGTGCCATGGGGGCAAAGCTTACCTGACGGTTCATGGCAATCAACCCTGCGGCGAGCGCATTCCACAAAGCGTTGAACACCGCCGCAAGGCTGAGCCAGAAAAACAGCACATGCGACCCGCCCAGATTACCGGCCGAGATAAAGTCCAGCAGTTGCGGACCCCAAAGTGTCAGGCCGATTGCGAAAGGCATCGTCACCGCTGCGGCGATGCCAAGGTTCAGCCGGTCAAGCCGCCGCGCGAGCGCCTTATTGCCGGTGCTAAGTGCATGGGTCAGTTCGGGCAAGGAAGGGCGCAGCACCAGCCCGGCGAATTGTAACGGGATCCGGCTCAGCGTGCGCGATGGGCCGAAGATCGCCACCACCGCCGCCCCGGCTGTGGCGCCCAGACCGCTGAGCACGCCTTGCAGCAACAGCGCCGCCGCAAAGGTCAAGCCGAGTGCGGCAAGCGAGGGTTTGAGCAAGGCGCGGAACGTGTCTTTCGTGGCCGCGCTGAAGCCGAAGCTGACCCAAGGCTGGCGGCGCCGCAATAGATTGAGAAAGATCGGAAAACTGACAAGGCGCAGGCAAAAGGTCGTCAAGGTGACCTGCAAGATATGCGCTCCAAAATGCACCAAAAGCAGCGTCGTAAACCCCTCGATCAGGATCACGATCGCGGAATAGCTCATCGCAAAGGCAAAGGCATGCGTCGCCCGATAGGCCATCGTGATGATCAGCATCAGCGCATTGATCGCGGAATAGGCCACCACCACCGCGACCGCCCCGGCGATCTGCGGGGCCGAAAAGACCCCGCCCGGATCGGTGTGCAGATAGACATAGGCGGCGAAGGCAACGCCAAGGCTCCCTGCGATCGTCAGCATGATCGAGGTGAACAGAAAAGCGCTGTGTAAGATGTTGCGCGCACGCGCAAAATCGCGCAATGCCACCGCCTGCGTCATGGCCGCACCCGCCGCGATGCCAAAGCCGAAATCGGACAACAAGATAAAGGTGGGCACTGTCATCAGCATCAGCCAGATGCCGTAACCTTCTGCGCCCCAAGCCGAGGTCAAGACCGGGATCATCAACAGTTGGATGATCGTGATCGCGCCCTTGTCAAAGATATTGGAGAGCACGCCTCTGATCATACGCCCCCTGGCGCCGCTGGCCCTCAGGTGCTGGGCGAGCCAGCGCATAGGCGCTGCGATCCGGCTCATGGCTGTGCGGCGGCGTCAAGCACGCGGCCGTGTTGCGCAAGGGCCGCCAGCACGCGCGTGCCCAAAAGCGCGGTGTCCGGCGCAAGCCCGTCTTGCACATTTTGCCGTGTGCGCGCGATGCTATGGGAGGCGACGAGCGTGATCCCCTCTGGGTTCAGCGCTTGCGCTGCGCCGATCAAGCCGCGCGCCAGTGTCTCCGGCGCGGTCAAATCCGCTTCGGCGGTCTGCGACAGCCGTCGGCCAAGGGCCGGGTCTTGCGCCATTGCCGCGCTGAGTTTGTGAAAGGCGGGCATCAGCGAACGATGGGTGATCCGGAACGCGGGGAAATCTGCGGCCGGGATCGGCGCATCCAGCGCCGACAGCGAAAATTGCACCACCTCGAACACGTTGGGCCATTGTGCCAAAATGTGCTGCCCATCCGCGCGCGTGCTGGCAATCCCCAAGGCGCGGATTTTCCCCGCCGCCTTCGCATCCAAAAGCAATTGTATCAGATCGTCGGTGATATCTTCGGGGCGCGCCTCATGCAAAGCCAAGACATCGACCCAATCGGTGCGCAGCGCGCGCAGGCTGTTTTCCAAAGAGCGTCGGATGCTGTCCGGCGCGAAATCGCCCTTGGGGCGGGCAACGGGAATATCCGCCGAAGCGGTGTTTTGCCAGCTTTGCTGCACGCGGCTGTGGCGGATCTTGTCGCGGATCGGTGCGGCCAGCGCCCGCGCGATCAGTTTGTAACCCGGCGCCGGTCGCCCCGGCAGCCCGGCCTTTGTGGTGATGGTGACCTGTGCGCGCCGCTTTGCCAGCGCCGCTCCCAAAACGCGCTCTGCCGTGCCCATGCCATACATCGGTGCAACATCGAAATGGCGGGCGCCCGCCTCAAAAGCCGCATGGATCAAGCGGTGATCATGGCGGGTCGGGCTCCCTGCGGTCAGATAGGCACAGCCCACACCGATCTTGGTGGTCTCGAACGGACAGTTAGGCAGTTGGGGCATTGGAACTTACGCCTTGTTTCTCGATCAGATGGTCTGCCAAGCGCATGCCAAGTGCGATCGCGGTGAAGGTCGGGTTGGCAAAGCCCGATGTGGGATAGACCGCCGCCCCGGCCACAAACAGGTTTTCGCTGCCGAAGACGCGGCAATCGGGATCGACCACGCCCCCCTCTGGGCTTTCGGCCATGCGCGCCCCGCCCATCTGATGGTTGGCGTCGTCGGCCGCCGCAAGCACGCTTTCAGACCGCGCGATCAGGGCAGGGTCCAGCGTGACACGGGCCAAGCCTTTTTCCTCGAGATAGGTTTTGATGTGGCGCGCGAAGGCCAGCATCGTGTCCAGATCCTCGGGGGCGATGCGCCAATCGACCAGCACTTCGGGCATGCCAAAGGCATCGCGCGTGTCCGACAGAAGAATGCGGCTGTCTTGGCGCGGCCGCTGTTCGGAGGTCAGGCGCAAAAGAATGCCGCGGTCGGCCACGTTCATCACCCGCCGGTAGCGGATATACCGCAGCGCCATCGGCACGACAAAGCGCAAACTGCCCAGCAAGCCCAGCGGATCGCCAAGCGCGCGCCAGTCCACGCGGCCCCGCAGCAGCCCCTTCACCAGGATCTTGAGGTTTGAGAGGCTTTCGGAGATCGAACTTGCATAAACGAAATGCGACGAGATTTCGACCATCTGATCGCGCTTTTGTGCCTCGGCCGTCAGCCGCAGTTTGGGGGCGTATTTGATGCCGCTGAGAACCGCATTGTCAAAAAGATCGCTAAAGCGTTTTCGGTCGGTCGGGTCGATCCGGCCCGCAAAAATGTCGACGTGATCCATGAAACAGCGCCCCAGCCAAGGGTTCTCGGCCCAAGGGGCGGGATGGCCAGCCGTGTCGGGCAGTTGCAACAGCCGCGCGATCTCGACCGTGCCATTGGCCAGCACGACCTGTCCCCCGCGCAGAACTGCCCGGCGCCCCTCGGGCAGGGCGAGGCTGACCCCGGTGACGCGTGCGCCGTCCATTTCAAGGCCGTTCACCTGCGCCTCGATCAGGACATCAAGACCGGGCAGCGCTTTCAGATCCTCGGCGAAGGCCACGGCGAAATTGGTCTCGCGCGCCCAGCGGGTGAAAAAGGGCTGGATCGTGTCGGTCGCCTCCAGCGGCGGCATCTTCAGCGCCGCGCGCACCTCCGCATCGCTGCGCATCACATCGCCCATGCCAATGATGTCGAAGGCTTCGTCGTAATGGCGCGCTACGTCGTTATGGCGAAGCGGCCAGCCCGCCGGGCTGACCCAGGGGCGATCCTCGAAGACGATGGGTTCGAAGGGCACAAGTTGCCCGCCCCAGAAGGCGGTCGAGCCGCCCAAATTGCGAAACCGCCCCAGATGCAGCCCGGGCAGTGCATGGCCGATGGCGCGGGCGCGTTCGAACACCGCCTGCGAGGCCTGACGCGGTTTGCCCGGACCGGCCTCAAGCAGCGCCACCCGCAGCCCGCGACGCGCCAGCTTTACCGCCAGCGGGATGCCCACGGCGCCAGCGCCAACCACAATCACGTCAGGACGCGGGGCCGTGTCAAAGTCGTATGTTGCAGCTTGACAGATCATGCTTTGGCTCCGGTTTGTTGCAGCCAGTCGTCATAGGTTTGGGCGATCCCCGCGCGCAGCGGGCGCGCCCGGTTCCAGCCCATCGCGTTCAACCGGCTAGAATCCATCAGCTTGCGCGGGGTGCCGTCGGGCTTGGTGCTGTCAAAGGTCAACTCAGCCGCATAGCCCACCACATCGGCGATGGTCTCGGCCAGTTCGCGGATCGTCACCTCGACGCCCGAGCCGACATTGACATGCTCGTAGCCGGAATAATTTTTGAGCAAAAAGACGAGCGCATCGGCCAGATCATCGCAATGCAGAAATTCCCGCAAAGGGGTGCCCGAGCCCCAAAGCACCACTTCGGGCGCGCCGCTGACCTTGGCCTCATGAAACTTGCGCAAAAGCGCGGGCAGGACGTGGCTGGAATTCAGGTCGTAATTGTCGCCCGGCCCATAAAGATTGGTTGGCATGGCGGAAATCCAGTCGCGCCCATATTGCGTGCGGTAAGCTTGGGTCAGTTTGATCCCCGCGATCTTGGCGATCGCATACCATTCGTTGGTCGGCTCAAGCGGCCCGGTCAACAGCGCATCTTCCGGAATCGGCTGCGGCGCGAATTTCGGATAGATGCAGGACGAGCCAAGAAACAGCACCCTTTCGACATCGGCTTCATGGGCAGCTTGCAGGATATTCGCCTCGATCATCAGGTTTTGATACAGGAAATCGACCGGAAAATCATTATTGGCTTTGATCCCGCCCACCTTGGCCGCCGCCAGAATGATCGCATCCGGGCGCGTTTGCGTCAGCCATGTTTTCACCGCTGCCTGATCCACCAGATCGACCACATCGCGCCCGGCTGTGATGATCTCACACTCCTCTGCCGCAAGACGGCGCACCACCGCGCCGCCCACCATGCCACGATGCCCGGCGACCCAGATGCGTTTGCGACGAAGATCAAATGTCATTCTTTGTTCCCTCTTGTGGCAGCGGAGCCATCTAGACGCTGTTGCGGGCATGTTCTCTGTCCAACCGCATGACCTGATTGCATGCGCTGATCGGTTTTCTGCCTTAGCCGTTCTCCACGCTGACGGGGATTTGCAGCCCATGCTCCTTGAGCAGGCGCAGGCGGCGTGCAGCTTTCAGATCTTCGACCACCATTTCGGCGCACATTTCTTGCGCGGTGATCTCGGGCACCCAGCCTAGTTTCTGCTTTGCCTTGGCCGGATCACCCAAAAGCGTGTCCACCTCGGCGGGGCGGAAATAGCGCGGGTCGATCCGCATCACCACATCGCCCACCTTCAGCGCGGGCGCCTTGTCGCCCGCAATCGCGGTGACGGTGGCGATTTCCTCGACCCCTTCGCCGCTGAATTCGAGCGTCAGCCCCAGTTCCGCCGCCGTCCAAGTGATGAATTCGCGCACCGAATATTGCAGCCCGGTGGCGATCACGAAATCCTCGGGCGCGTCTTGTTGCAGCATCATCCACTGCATGCGCACGTAATCTTTCGCATGCCCCCAATCGCGCAAGCTGTCGATATTGCCCATGTAAAGGCACGGCTCCAGCCCTTGGGCGATGTTGCACAGCCCGCGCGTGATTTTGCGTGTCACGAAGGTCTCGCCCCGGCGCGGGCTTTCATGATTGAACAGCACCCCGTTGCAAGCATACATGCCATAGCTTTCGCGGTAATTGACCGTGATCCAATAGGCGTAAAGCTTGGCCACCGCATAGGGGCTGCGCGGGTAAAACGGCGTCGTCTCGCGCTGCGGGATTTCTTGCACCAGACCGTAAAGCTCTGAGGTGGAGGCCTGATAGAAGCGGGTCTTTTTCTCCAGCCCCAAAAAGCGGATCGCCTCAAGCAGGCGCAGCGTGCCAATGCCATCGACATCGGCGGTATATTCCGGCGCTTCGAAGCTGACGGCGACATGGCTTTGCGCGCCGAGGTTATAAACCTCGTCGGGCTCGACCTCGCGCAGGATGCGGGTCAGGTTCGAGGTGTCGGTCAAATCCCCATAATGCAGCTTCAGGCGGGCGTTATCGACATGGGGATCTTCATAGATGTGATCGACGCGGGCGGTGTTAAACAGCGAGGCGCGGCGCTTGATGCCATGCACCTCATAGCCCTTTTCCAGAAGAAATTCCGCCAGATAGGAGCCGTCTTGCCCGGTGATGCCGGTGATCAATGCCTTCTTCATCTGCCCTCTCGGTTCTCAGCCGCGCTGCGAAAGCGCATGAAATTGCTCTTGCAAGCGGCGCAAGATCGCCGCCATGTCCCACCGGTCTTCTGCGCGTTTGCGCGCCTGTGCCCCAAGGCGCGCCCGCAGTGTTGCATCGTCGAGCAGCGCCTCAAGCGCTTGCGCGGCGGCGGCGAAATCGCCCGGCGGCACCAGCAGGCCTGCGCCCTCAACCTCGGCGCCAAGCGCGGTATCGGCCTCGGCCGTGGCCAGCACCGGCCGCCCGGAGGCCAGCATATTCGTCAGTTTCGAGGGCAGCACAAGATCGGCTGCCCCGGCGATCTGCGGCAACAGGTGAACATCCGCCATCGTCACCAGATCGCCTAATTTTTCGACGGGTTGCAACGGAAAGAAGCGAATATTGGACAGCCCCTGCGCAGCCGCAACAAGCGGCGCGCGCATCGGGCCATCGCCGCAAATGACAAAAGTCAGATCATCGCGATGCGCCAGCGCGCGTGCCATTTCTGGCAAGATCTCAAGCCCCTGTTTGTTTGCCAGATTGCCAGAGTAAAGCGCGACATAAGGCGTGGTGATCCCAAATTCTTCGCGCAGCGGCGAGGGCGTCTCGCGCGGGGTGACCCGGCTTAGGTTCGCCCAGTTGCGAAACTCGTAGGTCTTTGCTTCGGGCACACCCTTTTCATGCAGTTTCGCCACCATCGGCACCGAGATCGAGCTGATCTTGTCGAACCGCCCCAACACCCAGGATTCAAAACTGCGCGCGATCCGGCCCACGCGGCTTTCGGCTTTCAAAAGGCCGGTGGCAAAGGCCGCCTCGACCTCGAAATCCTGAATATGCAGCCATGTTTTGGCACCGCTCAGTTTCGCGGCCAGCCAGCCCACCGGGGCCGAGACCATCGAGGGCGCCGCCACAAAAACAATATCTGGTCGAAACCGCACCGCCGCCGAAAGGGCGACCGGCAGCGCCGCCACGGCGAAACTGGCGTGATGCACGATCCGCTTTGCGCCGGTGGGGTTGGCGGGCACATAAAGCGGGCAATGCGTCACGCGCAGGTTGTTCGCCGGCTGTTCGCGGCGCCAGCGAAAGCCGCGCCACCCCTCGAACACCCGCCAAGCCGGGTAATAGGGCAGGGCGGTGATAACCTCGACCCGGTGCCCCTCGGCGGCAAGTTGTTCGGCCAAACCCGTGGAATAGACCGCAGTCGAGATGATTTCGGGGGCGTAATTGATGCCAAGGATCAAGACCTTCATCGCTTAATCCGCTCCGAACAAATCACGGGTGAAGACTTTGGCAGCGACATCATCAAGCTCGGGCGCATGACGGTTGGCCACAATCACGTCGGCCTCGGCCTTGAAGGCATCCAGATCGCGCAACACGCGTGAGCCAAAGAACGCGTCATCTGCCAAGGCGGGTTCATAAACGATCACCTCGATCCCCTTGGCCTTGATGCGTTTCATAATCCCCTGGATCGAGCTTTGGCGGAAATTGTCCGAGCCCGCCTTCATCACCAGCCGGAACACCCCCACCACCTTCGGGCGGCGCGCAATGATCTGATCGGCCAGAAAATCCTTGCGGGTGCGGTTCGCCTCGACAATCGCGGCAATCAGGTTTTGCGGCACCTGATCGTAATTGGCCAAAAGCTGCTTGGTATCCTTGGGCAGGCAATAGCCGCCATACCCGAAAGAGGGGTTGTTGTAATGCGTGCCGATGCGCGGATCGAGCCCGACCCCTTCGATGATCTGGCGGCTGTCCATGCCGCGTGCCAGCGCATAGCTGTCAAGCTCGTTAAAGAAGGCCACGCGCATCGCCAGATAGGTGTTGGCGAAAAGCTTGATCGCCTCGGCCTCATCGGGGTCAGTGAACAGCACCGGCACGTCTTTGCTCAGCGCGCCTTCAACCAAAAGATCGGCAAAGCGGCGCGCGCGGTCGGACCGTTCGCCCACGACGATGCGTGACGGATGAAGGTTGTCGTATAAGGCTTTGCCCTCGCGCAGAAATTCGGGACTAAAGATCACCTGATCGGTGCCCAGTTGCGCGCGCAGCGCCCGAGTATAGCCCACCGGAATGGTGGATTTGATGACGATGGTCGCCCCCGGGTTCGCCGCGATCACCTGCGCCACCACCGCTTCGACGCTGGAGGTGTCAAAGGTGTTGGTTGTCACATCGTAATTCGTGGGCGTCGCCACGATCACGAACTCCGCCCCGGCCAGGGCCGTTTCGGCCGCGGTCATGGCGGTGAGATCCAGCCCGCCAGCGCTCAGCGCGGCCTCGATCTCGGTATCTTGAATGGGGCTTTGTCCGGCATTGACCTGCGCCACCCTTGCGGCGGAGATGTCAACGGCATGGACCTTATTGTGGCGCGCCAAAAGAACGGCGATCGACAGCCCGACATAGCCCAGACCGAAGACCGCGATTTTCATCCTTTGGCCCCTTGGCCCCTTGCATAGACATCATCATAGCG
This sequence comes from Rhodobacter sp. TJ_12, assembly GCF_020023995.1. GTDB lineage: Bacteria > Pseudomonadota > Alphaproteobacteria > Rhodobacterales > Rhodobacteraceae > Rhodobacter. The sequence continues at coordinate 69,998 of NZ_NRRD01000014.1, forward strand.
GATGATGTCATCCTCGCCCAAATAGGCCCCGGTTTGCACCTCGATCAGCACCATCGGCAGTTTGCCGGGGTTTTCCATCCGGTGCACCGCACCCAGCGGGATATAGACGGATTGGTTTTCCGTCACCAATTGCACCTTGTCATCGATCGTGACTTTGGCGGTGCCTTGCACCACGATCCAATGTTCCGACCGGTGGTGGTGGCTTTGCAAGCTGAGGGCCGCGCCCGGATGCACGACGATGCGCTTGACCTGAAACCGATCCGCCAAGGCCAGCGTCTCGAACCAGCCCCAGGGGCGGTGATCTTTGGGGAATTGCACCGCCTGCGGGGCTTGGCGCGCCTTCAGCGCCTCGACCGCCTTTTTCACATCTTGCGCGCGGCTCATATCGGCAACCAGCACCGCGTCATTCATCGCCACGGCAATGATGTTTTCCAGCCCGATGCCGACCAGTTCCACCCCGTCGCTGTCCGAGCGCAGAAGACTGTCTTGGCAATCGATCGCGATGGCCGTGCCGGTGGTGACGGTGCCCGAAGCATCGGCGGCACCCGCCGCGCGCACCGCATCCCAGCCGCCCAGATCGGACCATTCGCCCGAAAACGGCACGGCAGACAGGTTGGTGGCCCGTTCCATCACCGCGTAATCCAGCGAAATATCGGGCGCTTCGGACCACGGGCCGGGGGCAAGCCGCAAAAAGCCAAGATCTGTCTGCGCCTCTGTCAGGGCCGCGCGCACCGGGGCCAGCACTTCGGGCGCATGGCGCTCAAAGGCGGCGACCATATCGGCAGCGCGGAACAAGAAGATGCCCGCATTCCAAAGGTAATGCCCGGCGGCCAGCATTTCTTCGGCGCGGGCGACATCGGGTTTTTCAACAAAGCGGCGCAGCGCCACGGGCGCCTCGTCGGGGCCGGGGGCGCTCGTAAGATCAAGGTAGCCATAGCCGGTTTCGGGGCGCGTCGGCGTGATCCCGAAGGTCACGATTTGGCCCGCTTCAACCGCTGTCAGCCCACGCAAAACGGCGGCGCGGAACGCCCCGGCATCGGGGATCGCATGATCGGAGGGCGCCACCAAAAGCACCGCTTCGGGGTCTTTGTCGAGCAGATGCAGCGCGGCGGCCAGCACTGCGGGGGCGGTATTGCGCCCCTCGGGTTCGATCAGGATCGGGCCGGGGTCGATGCCGATCTCGGCCATCTGTTCGGTGACGATAAAGCGGAAATCGGAATTGGTCAGCACCAGAGGCGCAGCAAAATCGGGCCCTGTCAGGCGTTTGGCCGAGGCTTGAAACAGCGTTTCCGCCCCCAAAAGCGGAACGAATTGCTTGGGGTAGCTTTTGCGCGACAGCGGCCACAGTCGGGTGCCAGAGCCCCCGCAAAGAATTGTCGGATAAATCACTTACGCCTCCGCCCTAAACCTTTGGCTATTTGGACCATACATGCTGCAATGCCGCAATTACTATCACGACTGTAACGATTGGTTAACTATGGACAACGCTTGATCGAGCAATTTTTGCGCGATTTCTGGGCTTTCCGCTTCGGCATAGACCCGAAATTCGGGCGCATTGCCCGAGGGGCGCAGATGCACGACCCGCCCATCGGTAAGGCTGAGGCGCAAGCCATCGGTCTGGTCTTGCGCGGTTTCTTGGCCCAAAGGCGCAAGAAAGGCGGCCCGGGCCGCCGCGTCGTCGCGCAGCCGCGCCAAAAAGGCGGCGCTCGCGGCGGTGGGAATTTCGGTCAGCCGGTCGGCCGCGGTAAAGCGCGCGGGCAGGGCGGCGACAGCGTCTGCCAAAGGCTGGCCGGCGGCGCGGGCTGCCGCCAGCGGGGCCACAATCGGCAGGGCCGCGTCGCGTGTCATCAGCGCGGGCAATGGCCCGGCGGGGCCTTGCGCGGTAAAGCCCTGCAAAAAGCCGCCATTCGCCTCGAACCCCACGACCTGCGTGCCCGGATCGGCGGCCAGTGCCGCCTCCATCGCGGCAATCACGAAGGGCGAGCCGATCTTTGTCAGATGCACTGCGGTAAAGCGCTCGATCTCTTTGACCATGGAATTGGAGGAGATCGGCGTGCAAATGACCTTGGCCCCCAGCGTCTGCGCGGTCAAAACCCCCAGCACATCGCCCGGCACCACCTTGCCCGTGGCATCGGTCAACAACGGGCGGTCGGCATCGCCATCTGTGGACAAGACCGCATCCAGCCGGTGATCGGCGCACCATTGCGTCAGTTGCGCACGCGTCTCGGGTGCGACCGCCTCGGTATCGACCGGGATGAACGTGTCAGACCGCGCAAGCCGCACCACCTCGGCCCCCAAAGCCGTCAGCAGATCGGCCAGCAGATCGCGCGCGACCGAGGAATGTTCGTAAAGCCCCAGCCGCAGGCCCGCCAAAGCCTCTGCGCCAAAGGCGGTGACATAGCGCGCGACATAATCGGCCCCGGCATCGGGGGCGCTTGAAAGCGCGCCGGGCTGCGCGGTGGGGACGACCGGTGCGGCCAGTGCGGCCAGGATCGCGGCTTCGTCGGCCTTTGAAATCTCGCCCGTCGGCAGATAGAATTTCAGCCCGTTGCGGTCAGCCGGGATATGGCTGCCGGTGACCATCACCGCTGCCGCGCCCGCGCGCATGGCCGCCAGCGCCAGCGCCGGGGTCGGCAGCGCGCCGCAATCGGTGACATCAATCCCGGCGGCGCGCGCGGCGCGCGTCACATCCTCGGCGATGCGCGGCGAAGAGGGACGCAGGTCACGCCCGACAAACAGCCCACTGCCGGTGGGGCAGGCGGCGATAAAGGCGGCGACATGGGCGCCCACAAGGTCGGGCGTAAGGTCGGTGACAAGGCCGCGCAGGCCGCTTGTGCCGAATTTCGGTGCCATGGTCCTGTTCCTGTTCCTGCTGATCTTTCCCCTGTCCTAAGTTTCCCCGCCGCAGCTGTCGAGCGTTATGCGGCGGTGGCGTGGGCAAAACGGCATGCCCTTTGGGCTAACGCGCATGGCATATAGGCAGTTTCTGACGGTTACGGCGCGTGGCTTGGCGTTTTGCGCAGCGGCGCGGGTACCATCCGTGCGGCGCGGGAGATGGTCGTTCGGCGCGCGTTGTCGCCCCCTTGTGTGACACTGTCACTTTGTCGCATTCACGCATGCGTGTATCACTATGTGAGTGGGGAAGGGGCGATCCTTCCAAGAAAAACACGATCCAAAAAATACGAGGGAAGGATTATGAAACTGTCCGCTTTGCGGGTCAGCGTCCGCGTGGCCGCGGCGTGGCTTGCTTTGGGGCCGGGCTGGGCGCAAGACGCCCCGACTGCCCCGCAAGAGATGCCCGAGGCCGCAGCGCCCGAACTGGGCGCGCAATCACACTCCGATCCGGCGACGCGCGCCGCCAATGCGGCGCAGATCACCGATCCGGTCGCCGCGCTGACCGCCGATCATTCCAAATTCGACATTTTGAAGGGACCCTTTGCCTCGGGCCCCGAGGTCACGGCCGCCTGTCTAAGCTGCCATACCGAAGCCTCCAATCAGGTGATGCATTCGGTTCACTGGACTTGGACTTATGAAAACGCGGCCACCGGGCAAACGCTGGGCAAGGCGCATGAGCTGAATGCCTTTTGCGGCAATGTGGCCTCGAATGAGGTGCGCTGCACCTCGTGCCACGTGGGCTATGGCTGGGACGATGTGCGCGAAGCCGCGCCAAGCGATCCGACCATGGTCGATTGTCTGGTGTGCCACGACAGCTCGGGCCAATATGCCAAGCAAGACAACCTTGCCGGGCATCCGCCGCTGGCGCCGGTGGCAGAGGGGGCGAAAACCATCACCGGGGCCAAGGCCACGCCGGTGGATCTGGCCAAGGCCGCGCTATCGGTGGGCCAGCCCAGCCGGGAAAACTGCGGCAATTGCCACTTTTACGGTGGCGGCGGCGATAATGTGAAACACGGCGATCTGTCGTCGGTGCTGTTTGACCCGCCGCGCGCGGTCGATGTGCATATGTCGCAAGACGGCGCGAATATGGCCTGCGAAAGCTGCCACGTCTCGGACAAGCACGTTTTGGCAGGCTCGCGCTATGAAGGTGATGTGATCGACCCGCATGGCGCGGACCGGATGCCGGGGGCAGCGCGTGACACGGCAAGCTGCACCTCGTGCCACACAGACGCGCCGCACAAAGGGCCAAACCCGCTATTGGCGATGAAGCTCAACGATCATACTGATACGCTGGCCTGCCAAAGCTGCCATATCCCGTCTTTCGCACGTGGCGGCGTGGCCACGAAAACGGCGTGGGATTGGTCCACCGCCGGGCGGATGGATGAAAATGGCAAGCCGATCAAGGAACATGGCTATATCCAAGGCAATGGGGCCGAGCTGCACACTTACCTGTCGACCAAGGGCGATTTCGAATGGGGCGAGAATGTCGTGCCGCATTACGCTTGGTCAAACGGGGTGATGCGCTACACGCTGCCGGAAACGGAAATCGACCCGACCCAAGTGGTGGAAATCAACCAGATCCAGGGCGCGCCCGGTTCCCCCGATGCCCGCATCTTTCCGTTCAAGCGGATGGAAGGGCGGCAAGCCTATGACACCGACCGCAATGTGCTGTTGTTCAACCACGTCTATGGCCCGGGCGATGGCACCGCGCTTTGGGCGTATTTCGATTGGGAAAAATCGCTCAAGGCCGGGATGGAGTATGTCGGGCTTGAATATGCGGGCAATTATGACTTCGTGAATACCTATATGTATTGGCCGATTGCCCACCAAGTCGCGCCAAAGGAAGACGCGCTCGATTGTGCGGCCTGCCATGCACAAGATGGCCGGATGGCCAATATCGCCGGGGTCTATGTGCCGGGCGGTCTGAATATCGGTGGCAAGCTGGGCCTAGTCTTGCTTGTACTCGCCGCCTTGGGCGTGGCCGGTCACGGCGTGCTGCGTCTGTTTGGCCGCAAATCTGGGGGGCATCACCATGGTTGAGCGCTGCGTAAAAGTTTACAGCCGGTTCAACCGGCTCTGGCATTGGTCTCAAGCGGGCTCGATCATGCTGCTGTTCTTCACCGGTGCACGGATCATGGGGCTGCATGCGCTGATGCCCTTTGGTCTGGCGGTGACGGTGCATTCGTTGGTGGCGATGGCGCTTTTGGTGCTGTGGGTCTTTGCCACCTTCTGGCTGTTCACCACGCATGGCTGGAAGCAGTTCATCCCGCGGCTGACGGGCTTTTTGCAGGTGGCGCGGTTTTATGCCTATGGGGTGTTTAAGGGCGAGGCACATCCCTATTCCAAAACCTTGGAACGCCGCCACAACCCGCTGCAAGCCGGGTCCTATTTCGCGCTGAAGATGCTGCTTTTCCCGGCCATCTGGGTCACGGGGCTGGCCTATTTGTCTTATGGCTTTTGGGACAGCGCAGACGGGCAGGGGCTTTGGCTGACGATCATTGCCAATCTGCATGTGCTGGCGGGCTTTGCGATTGCCGCCTTCGTGGTCGCGCATCTTTATTTGTTGACCATCGGGCATGGGTTCAAACGCCATGTGCAGCCAATGATCACCGGATATGACCGCATCGATCTGAACCCGGAAGAAGAGGCCTATCTGGAACAAAAAGGCCTTGTCCGCGCGACACCGCTTTACAAGGACTGATGCGGGACGAAAGACATAAGAAAGCCCCCGGTGACGGGGGCTTTTTGTTGCGGAGGCGTGCTTGTCATGCGCGAATTGACCTTCGCTCCGCATATCGATACGCCGAGCGCGCATGTTCAGTGGCGACCAGCGCTTTTTGGTTGCCTTGTGAAGGAGAAGGTCAGTGACGGATCTGGCGACCGGGCAGTGTTTATGCGGCGCTGTGAAATTCCGCATTTCGGGACCTTTCGACAGTTTCTTTTTGTGTCACTGCGCACGCTGCCGCAAAGACAGCGGTTCTGCCCATTCGGCAAATCTGTTTTCATCCACTGCACAGATCACCTGGCTCTCGGGCGAAGAAAAGCGCACGCAATTCCAGCTTGCCGGTTCGCGGCATGAGAAATGTTTTTGTTCGACCTGCGGCTCCGCGATGCCCTTCCGGCAAGCGCATGGCGGGGTGCTTGTCGTTCCGGCAGGGTCGCTGGATAGCGCGGTCAAGATACAGCCCAACGCGCATATCTGTTACGCAAGTCGCGCAGATTGGGAGGATGGGCTTGCATCCCTTGAAAGGTTTGATGGGCTTCCCGAGTGAGTGACCGCCTTTAGGAGTGCCGGGGCGCATGGTTTTTGGGGACGCCCAAAACAAAAGGCGCCGCAGATGCAGCGCCCTTTCACACAGCGGTCTGAACCGGCTTAGCCCGCCCAGGTGCGGACCTGACCGCAATCCATATGCACAAAGTTGGAGCGCATGTATTTGCCCACGCCGCCTGCGTTGCACGCCGTGGCGGCGGCATAGATTTGCGGCACCGAACGGGATTTCAGTCGCAGATCGGCGGCCATGCCCTTCATATGAAGCGAATTCTTGGCAACCCCGCGCGATCGAGCGCGCAGCATCGCATTGGTCTTGGGCGAGCGGTAGCCCGACAGCATCATATAGGGTTCGCGGGTGTCCATCAGGTTATGCGCGGCAGCGGCAATGTCGATGGTGCGCGCGTCGATGTTCTTCACCTGATCGGTGCGCCAGTCGCGCATGAAGCGGTTGATCTCGCGCAGGGCCTCGGGAATGTAGTTGCCCTCGATCCAATAGATCGTGTCGATGCTTTCACCGGTGCGGCCCGAATACATGCGGATCCGTCGGATATCGCCCGCGCCGCGCAAAAGGCCGAAGGCGTTGCTCATGGTCGGCGCCGCAACCACCATCGTGGAAGCAAAGGCCGCCAGAAGGCCGCGACGGGAAGTCGTGATCATGCTCATATCGGTTGCCTGTCCCTTGGTCTTTTTTTGACCGCCACTTGTGCGGCTTTAACCACTTTATAACCTTACAGCGTGGCAAAATTATGGCACATGCAGAATCATGTTTCAAATCGTCATTTATCCTTTGGTGGGGGATTCCATACCTTTCGGCAATTTTCTGCTCAGATCGGTCATCCGCGGCCGCGGCCCTGACGGGCGCAGGCCACGGAATGCGGCGCTTTTGCGGCATTGCAGCATCAAAATCCCCTTGTTTTTCACGATGCTCTGGACAGGGCGGGGGAATTCTCACATGCTTCATGTCGGTTTCTTGAAGGGTGGGGCGACATGGCGAGATTGAACTGGGGTGCGGCTGGGCGCTCGGGTCTGGTGGCGTTGATGCTGGGCGCGGCGGCGCTGGGGCCGATGGGCTTGGGTGCGCCGGTGCAGGCGCAAACCGCCGGGCCGGTCATTCCGGGCTTTGCCCAAGCCGTGGCGGAAGCCGCCGCCGCCGATCCCGCCCTTTCGGCCTTTTACGCGGCCCGCGACTATGCGCCGATCTGGACCGATGGCGCGGCGACCGCGCGTCGGGCGGCCTTTTTTGCCGCGCTCGACCAAGCCGGGGCGCATGGCCTGCCGGTGGCGCGCTATGGGGCTGCGGCGTTGCGCGCGCGCTTTGCCAGCATCGAGACAGAGCGCGAACGCGGCCTTTTGGAGGCTGATGTCTCGCTCGCCTATTTGGCCTGGGCGCGCGATATTTCATCGGGCGCGCTGGAGCCGCAAAAGATCGACAGCGGCATCGTGCGCGACATCATCCGCCCCGAACCGCAAGACCTTCTGAATAATTTGGTCGCGGCCCCGGTGCCCGCGCATTACCTGCGCGGTCTTGCGCCGCAAACACCGCAATATGCCAATCTGATGCGTGCGCGGCTGCATCTGGCCGAGCAAATCGCCCAAGGCGGCTGGGGCGCGCCGGTGCCCGCAAAACGCCTTGGGCCGGGCGATAGCGGCCCCGCCGTTGTTGCATTGCGCGACCGGCTGATGAAGATGGGCTATCTGGGCCGTTCGATTTCGGGCAGCTATGATGGCGCGCTGCAAAAGGCGGTGCAAAGCTATCAATACGACCTTGGGATGAAAGCCGATGGCGTGGCGGGCGAAGCCACATTGGCGGAAATCAACACCGCCCCCGAAGAGCGGCTGAAATCCGTGCTGGTGGCGCTGGAGCGGCAGCGCTGGCTCAATGGCCGCGATCTGGGCGCGCGCCATATCTGGGTCAATATCGCCGATTTCACCGCCCGTATCATCGACGACGGGAAGATGAGCTTTGAATCCGTCACCGTGGTGGGGCAGAACCGCTCCGACCGGCGCACACCGGAATTTTCCGATGTGATGGAACTGATGGTGATCAACCCAAGTTGGTCGGTGCCGCGCTCGATCACCGTGAAAGAATATCTGCCGATGATGAAGCGCAATCCGGGCGCGGCGGGGCATATTCAACTGATCGACAGCCGCGGGCGGACGGTATCGCGCGATGCGGTGGATTTCGCCGCCTATAATGCGCGCAACTTCCCCTTTGCGATGCGCCAGCCGCCCTCGCGCGGGAATGCTTTGGGGCTGGTGAAATTCCTGTTCCCGAACAAACACCATATCTATCTGCACGACACGCCGTCGAAGTCGCTGTTCCAGCGCGATGTGCGCGCCTATAGCCACGGCTGCATCCGCGTGGGCCGCCCCTTTGATCTGGCCTATGCGCTTTTGGCGCGGCAGGTCGATGACCCCGAGGCCTATTTCCAGTCGATCCTGCGCACCGGGGCGGAAACCAGTGTTCCGCTGGAACAGCCGGTGCCGGTGCACTTGGTTTATTACACCGCCTATCCCAATGCACAGGGCCGGATCGAATACCGCCACGATGTCTATGGCCGCGATGCGCGCCTTTACGCGGCGCTGGAAACGGCAGGGGTGGCATTGGCGCCGCTGACGAATTAAATCTCTGCCACGGCGGCACGCCGGGCAGAGGAGCACATTATGGCGCAGACGGTCGAAACCATCGCACGGGCATTGGCGGCGCAGGCTGCGGGCGATCTCAGCTTGCCCATCGACAGCGCGTCAGAGCCGCAATCCGCCGGGCCGCGCCAGATCGCCTTGGCGATGAGCGCGAAATACCTGCCCGGTCTGGCGCAAGGGTCCGCACTGGCCGCCATCGTGCCCGAAGGCACCGATTGGCAGGCTTTGGGGCTTAAGGCGGCAATTTTCGTCGCGCGCCCGCGTCTGGCGATGGCGGGGCTATCAAAAGCCTTTGATCCTGGGCCCGAGATCGCGCCGGGCATCCATCCCAGCGCCGTCATCGACCCCAGCGCCGAAATTGGCGACGGCGCGGCTATCGGGCCTTTCGTGGTGATCGGCCGCGGGGTGAAGATCGGCCCCGGGGCCCGGATCGCGGCCCATGTCAGCATTGCCGAACATGCCAAGATCGGCGCGCAAGCGCTGGTGCTGAATGGGGTAAAAATCGGCGCGCGTGTGGTGATCGGGGATCGGTTCATCGCCCAGCCGGGCGCGGTGATCGGTTCGGACGGGTTTTCCTTTGTCACGCCGGAAAAATCCGGTGTCGAGGAAGTGCGCGAAACCTTGGGCCAGCGTGCCGATCTCAAAGACCAAAGTTGGACCCGGATCCACAGCCTTGGCACGGTGGAAATCGGCGATGATGTGGAACTTGGCGCCAATGTCGCGATTGACCGGGGCACGGTGCGCGCGACCTCCATCGGCGCGGGCACCAAGCTCGATAACCTTGTGCATATTGGTCACAACGTGCAAGTCGGGCGCGATTGTCTTTTGTGCGGGCAGGTCGGCATTGCCGGATCGTCGCGGATTGGCGACCGGGTGGTGCTGGGCGGCCAATGCGGGGTGAATGACAATATCTTTGTCGGCGATGATGTGATCGCGGGCGGCGCCACCAAGATCTTTACCAACGCGCCTGCGGGCCGTGTGTTGCTGGGCTATCCGGCGCTGAAGATGGAAACCCATGTCGAGGCGTGGAAGAATATCCGCCGCCTGCCGCGACTCTTTGCGCAAATGGCGGAACTTCGAGAAACTGTTACAAATCTCTCGCAAAAGAAGGGCACGGAGTAACGCCAGATGAGGCCCGACATGCAAGACCAGATTCTTTCGATCATCGCGCGCGAAGCGGCGATGGAGCCGGCCGAAGTGCACCCCGATATGACGCTTGAGGAATTGGGGCTCGACAGCCTCGGCTTGGTCGAGATGATCTTCTCGATCGAGGAAACCTTCGGTGTTTCGGTCCCGTTCAACGCCAATGAGCCGACGCAAAGCGATTTTGACATCTCTTCTGTGGGGGCCATCGTGCGCGCGGTGGAACGGTTGATCGCGTCGCCGCAACCGGAAATGGCCTAACGCATGCGGCGTGTCGTTGTTACCGGGGCCGGAACGGTCAATGCGCTTGCCCCGGATGCTGTCGGCACGCTGGCCGCCATGAAAGCGGGGCGCTGTGGCATCGGCGCCTTGGAGTTTGCCGATGTGGAGCGGCTGACGATCCGCATCGGCGCGCAGGTAAAGGGCTTTGCGCCCGAGACCCTGTTCGAAAAGAACAAGCTTTCGCTTTATGACCGGTTCACCCAATTCGGCCTTTTGGCCGCGCGTGAGGCGATGGGGCAGGCGGGCCTGACCGAGGTGCCGGGCGATCGGACCCGCTGGGGCGCGATCATCGGCACCGCAGGCGGCGGCAATGCCACGGTGAACGAGGCCTATCGCGCCGTTTATGCCGAGGGTAAGAACCGCGTCCATCCGTTCACCGTGCCGCGGCTGATGGGCAATGCGGCGGCCTCGCATATCTCGATGGCATGGGGGCTGATGGGGCCCAGCTTCGCGGTGGCGACCGCTTGTGCCAGCTCCAACCATGCGATTGGCTTGGCCTATCAGATGATCCGTTCGGGCATGGCCGATGGCATGTTGGCGGGCGGTGCGGAATCGATGCTGAATTTCGGCGGGCTGAAGGCTTGGGAGGGGCTGCGGGTGATGTCGCCCGATGGCTGCCGCCCCTTTGCCGCCAATCGCAACGGCATGGTGCAGGGCGAAGGCGCGGGCGTCTTTGTGCTGGAAACGCTCGATAGCGCGCAGGCGCGTGGCGCCAATATCTTGGCCGAAATCACCGGCTTTGCCATGTGCTCCGATGCGGGCGATATTGTGATGCCGTCGCGCGATGGCGCAGCGCGGGCAATGCGCGGCGCGCTGGCCGATGCCGGGATTGCCGCCGATCAGGTGGATTACATCAATGCCCATGGCACCGGCACCAATGCCAATGACCGCACCGAGGCGGCGGCGATCTTGGACGTGTTCGCAGATCGCGGCAAGGTCGTGCCTGTTTCCTCCACCAAGGCGATGCATGGCCATTGTATCGGCGCCACCGGCGCGGTGGAGATGTTTGCCTGCCTGATGGCGCTGAATGAGGGCGTGATCGCCCCCACGGTGAACCATGATGCACCCGATCCCGATTGCCCGTTGGATGTGGTGCCCAACAGCGCGCGCGAGGCGCAGGTAAAAACCGTGATGTCCAACGCCTTTGCCTTTGGCGGGTTGAACGCGGTTTTGGTGCTGTCCAAAATCTAACGCCGCCCCGAAGGGCGGCGCTTTCAAAAGCTTTTTATTTCCGGCGCTTGGCGCCCGATCTTCGCTTATTGCGCGGCCGGTTTGGGCAGCGCGTCAAAGGCGGCGGTAAAGCCTTTAAGCGAAATCATCAGTTCCACCGGCGTATCGGGCGCGGCGGCGGGCACGATCGTCATGGCGATCTTGTTGCCCTTTTTGAACAGGTCGATGTCCTTGTCTTTCAAGAACACGTTGGAATAGCAGCCCGCCTGCGAGCAGACGTTGAAGGGCAGGGCAATCGCCTCTTGCGAGTCGATCTTGAGCTTCACGCCTTGGGTCAGCAGGGTTTCCAGCGGGGTGGTGATTGTCGCCCCGGCGGCTGCATCGTCATTGCCGGGCAGCGCCATGATCGAAATCGCGGCCGTGCCGGTGCCTTCGCTATCCTTGAGCAATTGGAACATTTCGCACGGCTCGCTGCCGCTTTCGGTGCGCAGGCACTGAATTTCCCAATCGTCGTGCGTTTCTTTGACATAGGTGGTGCCCGGACCCTCGGCCGAGGCGGCCGGCGGCGCATCCGCCGTCGCGGCAGGCGCGGCGGTTTCTTGCGCACCCGCCATCGGGGCGGAAAGGCCAAGGGTCAGCATCAGGGCAAGGGAAGTGCTTTGTTTCATCATAATGTTTCCTCCACGGGGATGAGGCCGATTTAACATGCCCGGTTGCGGCTGTCCCTAGCAAATCTGCCCGCAAAAAACACGATCAGGCACGGGAACACTGACAGTTGCGTGAGCCCGATCACGCACGTCATCGGCGCAGGGCTTGGCAGAAAACAAGACGAAGGGCCCCGTTTCCGAAGCCCTTCGATCCCCCTGTCGGACCGGCCGACTATATCATTGCGCTGAACGCTAGAGCGGATGCGCGCGCAGGTCAACAGTCAAATACACCTTTGCCAAACCTTTGTTCGTGAAAAGAAAAATCAGAAATAAAGGAAAAAGCCGCGCCCGAGGGCGCGGCCAGTCGACAGGGAGGAAGTGTTCCGCGGCCAAAGGTGCCAAGGCGGAACATCCTCAATCTGGCACAAATTGGTTAAACAAGTATTGTGCCCCTTAGTCACAGGGGGTGGCGTAGCACGTTCGGAGAGACGCGATGACCGGAGTTTTGACCGAGACAGGCCTGTTTGTGGGCGGCGGTGGCGCGGGCTATGCCGTGGCGCAAGACCTCGCGCTTAAATACGGCAACCGTCATGGGCTGGTCGCGGGCGCCACCGGCACCGGCAAGACCGTGACGCTGCAAATTCTGGCCGAGGGGTTCTCGGCCGCCGGGGTGCCGGTCTTCATGGCGGATGTGAAAGGGGATCTGGGCGGCATTGCGATGCCCGGTTCGGCCTTGGGCAAGCTGCATGAGCCGTTTTTGAAACGCGCGCAAACCATCGGCTTCGATCTGACGTACCGCGCCTATCCGGTGACCTTTTGGGACATGTTCGGCCAGCAGGGCCACCCGGTGCGCACGACAATCTCGGATATGGGGCCGCTGTTGCTGGCGCGGCTGCTTGATCTGTCTGAGGCGCAAGAGGGCGTTTTGAACATTGCCTTCCATCTGGCCGATGCCGAAGGGCTGGCGCTGCTTGATCTGGAGGATCTGCGCGCGATGCTCGTTTACGTGGGCGAACAGGCCGATGCACTGTCTTTGCGCTATGGCAATATTTCGTCGCGTTCGGTGGGCGCGATCCAGCGCCAATTGCTGGTGTTGGAAAATCAGGGCGCGGCGCATTTCTTCGGCGAGCCCGCGCTGGATCTGGCCGATATGATGACCTGCGCCCCTGATGGGCGCGGGCAGATCAACATTCTGGCCGCCGATAAGCTGATGTCCTCGCCCCGGCTTTATGCGACCTTTCTGTTGTGGCTCCTGTCGGAATTGTTCGAAGAACTGCCCGAGGTGGGCGACCCGGACAAGCCGCGTTTTGTGTTCTTTTTCGATGAAGCGCATCTGCTGTTTGACGATGCGCCCAAGGCTTTGATCGATAAGGTGGAACAGGTGGCGCGGCTGATCCGATCCAAAGGCGTGGGGGTCTATTTCATCACGCAAAACCCCGCCGATGTGCCCGAAGCGATCTTGGGGCAGCTTGGCAACCGGGTGCAGCATGCCCTGCGCGCCTTTACCGCCAAGGATCAAAAAGATTTGCGCCGCGCGGCGGAAAACTATCGCCCCAATCCGCGTTTTGAAACCGAAACCGCGATCAAGGAGGTGGGTACCGGCGAGGCGGTGACCTCTTTTTTGCAGCCTAAGGGCGTGCCCGGCGTGGTCGAACGCACGCTGGTGCGCCCGCCGCAATCGCGTCTTGGCCCGATCACGGCGGAAGAACGGCGCGCGGTGCTGATGGCCTCGCCCTTCGGGGGGAAATACGACACGCCGCTAGATCGCGAATCCGCCTCGGAAATTTTGGCGGCGCGGGCGCAAAAGGCGGCCGAAGACGCCGCCGCCGCCGATCACGCGGCACAGGCGCCAGAGGCGCGCGCCAAGCTGGAATTCACCCGCGCGCGCCGGTTCACCCCGATCAAGCCCACGCCCGCGCCGCGCAAAACCACCGCGCGCCGTTCCTCGCGCAGCGACAGCATTGCCGAGGTGTTCGGAAAATCGCTGGCCCGGCAATTGGCAACCAAGGCAGGCCAGCAGATCGTGCGCGGGCTTTTGGGCTCGTTGTTCAAGGCGCGCTAGGCGGTGGCGCGGGCGGGGTGCTTAACCGCACCTCAGCCATCAGCGCGATCAACACCTCGACATGGCGGGGGAAACTATAGGCGGCGGTGCCCTTGCGCCGTGCCTCTTCCAGTTTGGATTCGCTGGCCAGAAGCGCTTGCACCGCCGCATCGGGCGCGGGCGGCACGGCGGTGGCCAAAAGCCGCTTGAGCGCGCGGCGGCGGTCATAATCGTGCAAACCGCAGCGTGCGGCGCGGATCAAAAGCTTGGGGCGGCGCAGATGCGCCAGCGGGCCTGTCGGATCGGTCATAATGCTCTCCCTACGCGTTTCGGGAAAAGCGAAACACAACCTAAGCGGGTGTTGCGTGTTTATAAAAACAACCGAACGCTGCATTTAATCGTCTTTATAATTTTTACAGGAGGTTCGAACACGGCCCGCTTCTTAATGAACGGGTAACCAAGACAAACTCGCTCGGACAGCAAGCGGGGGCCCTTAGACCGGGCCGCGCTTTGGGGACACAGATGACCAAAATCCCGACAGCCTTGGAGGGGCTGCCCAGGTGGTTGCCAGACGGCGTCAGGATCTACCTGCGCCATGTCGAAGAAGGGGTGCCGATCCGCCAATTGGCGCGGGCCGAAGGCTGCGCCGCCTCGACGATCTTGCGCCGGGTGCGCCGGATCGAGGCGCGCCGCGACGATCCCTTGGTCGATGAGGCGCTGGCCCGTCTGGGCGCGCATTTGCCCCGTGTCGCCCCCGCATCGCTTGCCGAGCCGCAACAGGAAAAGAGACCGATGACTGCACCGATCCGACCTGCCCGGAGCTCTGTTGACGACGATCTTTTGGCGCGCGAAGCCCGCCGTATTTTGCGCCGCTTGGCCGAGCCGGGCGCGGTTTTGGTGATTGGGGCAGAGATGGATATGGCGGTGGTGCTGCGTGGCACGGTGCGCACCGCGGTGGTCGCACGCGACGTGGCGCAGGGCTTTGCTTTGAAAGACTGGATCGCGGTCAAACATAGCGGGCGGGTGACCAGCTATGACATCACTGCCGCCGGGCGCGCCACGCTGAAACGGATGCTGGTCGAAGAGGCGATTGCGCGCGGCGATGACCCGGGCGCGGCCTCCACCCCCTTTGGCGATCAGCACCGCGATTGGGGCAGCCGTGCCGCGCCCGAAGCGCAAGACACGGAGCCGCAAGGGCAGCCGCGCCGGTTGCGGGCCAATCTGTCTGAAAGCCCGCTGCGGGTTTTGGCGCGGCGGCGCGATGCTAAGGGCAAGCCTTTCTTGACGCCGGAGCTGGTGGCGGCGGGCGAACGGCTGCGCGAAGATTTCGAACTGGCGCAAATGGGGCCGCGCGTGGCGCAAAACTGGGAACGGTTCATGACCGGCGGTGCGCGCGGCCAATATCGGCCTGATCTGGGCACCGGGGGCCCCGGCGGGTCAGAGCGCGCGCGCGAACGCGTGGCGGCGGCACTTTCCGACCTTGGCCCCGGTTTGGGCGATATGGTGCTGCGGTGCTGCTGTTTTCTGGAAGGTCTGGAGGCCGCGGAAAAGCGCATGGGCTGGTCGGCGCGTTCGGGCAAGATTGTGCTGCGCATCGCGCTGATGCGGCTTAAGCGCCATTATGACGAGACCTATGGCGGGGCCGCGCCGATGATTGGTTGAGGCACGCTCCATTCTCTGCGCGCCGGCTTCCGGGGGCTGGCCGCGGGGCCTCCGGGCGCGAAGCCGCTTGGGGCATTGGGGGCGTTTTGCGCGGGGTCTGGCACGCCCCTTGAGGCAGGGGCGCTTTCGCTCTAATTATGCGCCATGCCTGATGAAAGGACACAGCCTTGCGCGATTTGAAACTTCCCGGCCAGCGTCACCCCGAAAAAGCGCATCGCCCCGACAATGCGCAGCCCAAGAAACCGAACTGGATCCGGGTCAAGGCACCCACCTCGCAAGGCTATAAAGACACGCGCGAGATTTTGAAGACGAACAAGCTGGTCACGGTCTGTGAAGAGGCAGGCTGCCCGAATGTGGGCGAATGCTGGAGCCATGGCCACGCCACGATGATGATCATGGGCGAGATTTGCACCCGCGGGTGCAGCTTTTGCAATGTCGCCACCGGCAAGCCCGAAACCTTGGATGCCTTCGAGCCGGGCCGCGTTGCCCATGCGGTCGAAACGCTGGGGCTGAAGCATGTCGTCATCACCTCGGTTGACCGCGACGATCTGGAAGACGGCGGGGCCGAGCATTTCGCGCAAACGATCCGCGCCGTGCGCCACCGTGCCCCCGAAACGACGATTGAGGTTTTGACGCCGGACTTTCTTAAATGCGGCCCGAAAGCGCTTGAAATCGTTGTCGAAGCGAAACCCGATGTATTCAACCACAACCTGGAAACCGTGCCGGGCCTTTACCCCGATGTGCGCCCCGGGGCGCGCTATTTCCACAGCTTACGCCTGCTGCAACGGGTGAAAGAACTTGACCCAAGCATGTTCACCAAATCGGGCATCATGGTCGGCCTTGGCGAAAACCGCCAAGAAGTGTTGCAGGTGATGGATGATATGCGCTCGGCCGATATCGATTTTCTGACCATCGGCCAATATCTGCAACCCACGCCCAAACACCATGCGGTGGATCGGTTCGTGACGCCCGAGGAATTCGCGGATTACGAAAAATCCGCCTATGGCAAAGGGTTTGGCATGGTGTCGGCCACGCCCTTGACCCGGTCCAGCTACCATGCGGGCGATGATTTCGCGCAGCTGCGCGCAGCGCGGCTGAAAAAGCTGGGCCAAGCGGAATGAGCGCGTCGCGCGCGGCGCCACAACGCACGGCGCTTGTCACCGGGGCGGCGGGTTTCATCGGCTATCACCTGTGCCAAGCGCTTTTGGATGAAGGCTGGCGGGTGATCGGCATCGACAACCTGTCGGACTATTATGACGTGCAGCTGAAAGAGCGCCGTCAAGCGATGCTTTGCCAAAACCCCGGCTTTGCGATTGTGAATGACAGCATCCAAACGCCCGGCGTGATGATGGGGCTGTTTGAAACGCACCGCCCCGATGTGGTGATCCATCTCGCGGCGCAGGCGGGCGTGCGTTATTCGATTGAAAACCCGCGCTCTTATCTCGACACCAATATCACCGGCACGTTTGAGATATTGGAGGCCGCGCGCGCCTTCCCGCCCGCGCATATGCTCTTGGCCTCGACCTCGTCGGCCTATGGCGCGAACACCGTGATGCCCTATGCCGAGGTGGCGAAGGCCGACCATCAGATGAGCTTTTACGCTGCCACGAAAAAGGCCACGGAATCGATGGCGCATAGCTATGCGCATCTGTTCGGTCTGCGGGTGACGATGTTCCGCTTTTTCACGGTTTACGGCCCGTGGGGGCGCCCCGATATGGCGCTGTTCAAATTCACCAAGGCGATTTTGGCGGGCGAACCGATCGACGTGTATAACCACGGCGATATGAAGCGCGACTTCACCTATGTGACCGATTTGGTCGCCGCGATCCGGCTGTTGATAGAAGCCGTGCCGGTGCGCCCCGAAGATGGCATGGTGCAAGAAGGCGATAGCCTGTCGCCCGTGGCGCCCTTCCGCGTGGTGAACATTGGCAATTCCGAACCCGTGCAATTGACCGATTTCATCGCCGCGATCGAGGCGGCCACGGGGCAGGTGGCGACGCGTAATCTGATGGATATGCAGCCCGGCGACGTGCCCGCCACTTGGGCCGATGCCACGCTTTTGACCCGGCTGACCGGCTATGCGCCGCAAACCCGCGTGCCCGAAGGCGTGAAAGCCTTTGTCGATTGGTATCGCGCCTATTACGCGGTCTAACAGGTGCCACGCACTCTGGCGGATTTGGCTCAAGTTTGAAGGGCTTGGTTCGGACCGAACCGGCCCTGTCTACCACTCTTTAAGGTCTATGCTGTTTTCTCTTTCTCGGGTGTGAAAGGGGGTCGTGCGCTTTGGCGCGCGCCCGAATAATCGGGAAAGGGGTCTTTCATGACTTTGCAAAAAACCCGTCTGCGGGGGAGCAGATCATTTTGGCACAGGGGGCTTGGCGGGATGCTGGC
Source organism: Rhodobacter sp. TJ_12 (assembly GCF_020023995.1). Lineage (GTDB taxonomy): Bacteria > Pseudomonadota > Alphaproteobacteria > Rhodobacterales > Rhodobacteraceae > Rhodobacter. Next base: position 88,143 of record NZ_NRRD01000014.1, read on the forward strand.
GGCCTTGGGCCTGTGGATGGCCCAGCCGGCCTGGGCGCCGGGGGCCGGGGCGCAGGGGCTGTCGTTTTCCGATATGTTGATCCCGGTCGCCGGGGTGCGCGTGGTGCAACGCGACCGGGGGGGATATGTCGGTGCGCGCGGGCGCGAGATTGAACGCATGCGCCGCGAAGGCGAGCGGGTCGAAATTCGCGGGATCTGCCTGTCGGCCTGCACCATGTATCTGGATTTGCCCAATGTCTGTGTCGCGCCGGATGCGGTGTTGGGCTTTCACGGGCCGAGCGATCACGGCCGCCCGCTTTCGCCCGAGCGGTTTGAACGCTGGTCGCGCGAAATGGCGCGTCATTACCGCGAGCCGCTCTATTCATGGTATATGAAAAAGGCGCGTTACGAGACGCAGGGCTATTTCAGCCTGCGCGGCGCGCAACTGATCGCCATGGGCTATCCGCGCTGCTAGCGCGGGGCCCCTTTTCGGTTTGCTGCTGAGGATGTGTCGCGGTCTTGGGCCGCGCCCATTGTCGTGATCAGAGGCTGAACCGGCGCCACGGGCGCGCCTCACCCGTTGCGGAAATGCTTGGCAAGCTTCAGCCCTTGGCCTTGGTAATTCGAGGCAATGCCCGCGCCGTACAGCCGTTCGGGCCGATCCGCCATCCGCTCGTAAACCAGCCGCCCAACGACTTGACCATGTTCCAGCACAAAGGGCGCTTCGTGGCAGCGCACCTCCAACACGCCGCGCGCGCCTTCGCCGCCCGCCGCGCCATGGCCAAAGCCGGGGTCGAAAAAGCCCGCATAATGCACCCGGAACTCGCCCACCATCGCAAGATAGGGGGCCATTTCAGCGGCAAAATCGGGCGGGATTACCACCGCCTCGCGGCTGACCAGAATGTAAAACGCGCCGGGGTCCAGAATGATCCGCCCTTCGCGCGTACGCACTTCTTCCCAAAAGTCAGAGGCCGGATAATGCGCGATCCGGTCGAGATCGATCACCCCGGTGTGGGGCTTGGCGCGATAGCCGACCAGATCGCCCGCCGCGGGGCGCAGATCGACCGAAAAACCCAAGCCGTGGTCGATCACGGCATCTTCGCTCACCAAAGGCTCGGCGCTGTGCAGCGCCTTGAGTTCCGCATCGCTCAATGCCGCTTGGCCCGCGCGAAAGCGGATCTGGTTCAGCCGCATCCCCGGCCGCACCAACACCGAAAAGGAGCGCGGGCAAATTTCGGCGTAAAGCGGGCCGCTATAGCCTTCGGGGATGCGGTCAAATTCCGTGCCGCCATCGGTGATGACACGGGTCAGCAAATCCAACCGCCCGGTCGAGCTTTTGGCGTTTGACACCGCCGTCAACCCCGCAGGCAGGGCAAGGCTTTCCATCAACGGCACCAGATAGACGCAGCCCTTTTCCAAAACCGCGCCGTCGGACAGGTCCATCCGGTGCATTTCGAAATCGGCCAGTTTCGTTTCCACCCGTTCGGTGCGCCCGGCCAAGAACGAGGCACGGATACGATAGGCCACGCGGCCCAAACGCAGATCGAGGCTTGCGGGTTGGATCTGTTCGGCGGTCACGGGGGCGTCGGCGACGATCTCGCCGCGCTCGATCATCGCGCGCAATGCGCTGTCGGGAAGAACGCCTTGCATGTCAAAGCCTCGTGCAAATCGGGTGTCGGATATGCGAACGCCCACCCCCGAAGGAGTGGGCGTTGTTCGGATGGTCGGGCCGGAGAGATTCGAACTCTCGACCTTCCGCCCCCCAGACGGACGCGCTAACCAGGCTGCGCCACGGCCCGACGAGGCGCATATAGAGCCATTGCGCGGTCGGGTGCAAGCGCCAAAACGCAACTTTTTCCCGCGAATTGTTCGCCGCCTTCGGGGCGGGGCGCGCGCGCATGATCAGCGCCGCGCCGGGGGCGGGCGTGGCGGCTGTGCCAGCCGGGCACGCAGGGCCATCAGTCGGTCATGCGACGACAGAAGCCGCATCCGCTCAATCGGCGACAGCGCAACCGGGGCAAAGCTCCCCAGCCCCTCTTTCAGCGCGCCGAGCGGATTCACCGTAGGGTCGATCTGCCCGGCGGCGGGAATTTCTTGGCTGAGCGGCGCGGTGCCGCTCAGGATCAGGCTGACGACCCGTTCAAGCGGGTCGGGCGCGGGCGGTCCGGCGACCGGTTTGGACGGCGGCGCGGCGTCGCCCGTCTTAGGCACGGGGTCCGTGTCCAATGCCAGCGGCGGGGCAGGGCGTTCGGGCGCGGGCGCCATCTGTGCCCCCGTCTCAAGCCAAGCTTCCGCTTCTGTCTCTGCGTCGGGCTCTGGCTCAATCTCTGGCGCGGGCGCGGGCCCGATCTCTGGCGCGGGGTCCGGTTCGGGAACCGGCGGCAAATCGGGGCCCGGTGCGGGGGGCGCGTCGGGCGGCAAGTCCGGGTCTGGCGCGGGGGCCGGAGGTTCCGGCGCGGGCTCTGGCACAGGCTCAGGCGTGGGCACCGGGTCGGGGTCGGGCGCGGCGCTGGGTGCGGGCGGGAAATAGTCAAAAAGCGAAGGCTGATGCCATTCCTGTTCCATCGACAGGCTGGCTGGGGCCGCAGGCGTGGGCACTTCCACCGGATGATGGCGTGGCCCGCGCGGGGCCACAAAGGAATAGGCGCTGTCTTTCGGCTCTGGCTCTGGCTCGGGCTCCGGCTCAGGTTCTGGCTCTGGTTCTGGCTCTGGCGCGAGGTCTGTCTCAGGTTCTGAGGCCGCGTCGCTTTCGCTCCACGGCGCAGGGGCCTGTGCCACATCGGGCTGTGGTTCCGAGAGGCTATCGGGCACCTGTTCGGGGTCGTGGTCCGTCCCGTGTTCCGCAACAGGCGCTTCATCCGCGTCTTCACGGGGCGGGGCTTGCGGTTCAGTCTCTGCGCCAATCGGCGCGTCGGGTGCCAGAGCCTCTGGGGGATGCGGTTCGACTTCTGGCGCATCGGCCTCGGTTTGCGCCACGGGAGGCTGTGGCTGCGGGGGCGCGGCGCGGCGGAACATGAAGGCCGGGGCTTGGGCTTCCGGCTCAGGTTCAGGGGCGGGCGCGGGCCGGCGCGCGCGCGCAAAGACCAGCGGCACATCTTGCTCCGGCTCCGGCTCCGGTTCCGCTTCTGGCGCGGGGGCCGTTTCCGATTGGGACGCCGCGTCTTCATCGGGTTCCGCGTCAGCCGCGACCGCGTCGGTCGTCTCGGCGTCAGAAAGCGCTTCGGCGTCAGGGGCGGGCTCTGATGCGGCCTCGGGCAGATCCGCGGGGGGTGCTTGTGCGACGGTGTCTTCGTCAAGCTCCGCCGCTTCAGTGGCGGTGGTGTCTTCAGCGTCGATCGGGTCGGTTTCGGGCCAATCGGGCGCGAAAAGCGCTTGCATTGCCCCCGACTCTGGCGATGTTTCCTCAGCCTCAGCCTCAGCCTCAGCCTCAGCCTCAGCCTCAGCCTCAGCCTCAGCCTCAGCCTCAGCCTCAGCCTCAGC